>CAWCFJ010000004.1:0-271917 GCA_963794695.1 uncultured Actinomycetes bacterium
CGCGGCTGAGCCCGATACTGCGACGGCGGGAGGGCCTTCTTCTGCCTCTTCACGCTGACGCACCCGTCGGCGAAGCTCGCCGACTCGGTCTTCTCGTCGCTGGCGAGGCTGCGTGGTAAGTCGACGAGCACGAGCAGCGGCTTGCCCTTCTCGACGATGTACGTGGCGAGCTCGGCGGCGTTGCGACTGCCGGCGTTCCTCACCGAGTGAACCGTCTCGGGCGGTACGAGCGGACCTCGCCGGCGTTGTAGACCGCGGGCTCCCGGCCGTCGATGGAGTACTCCAGCGTTCCTTCGAGGACGTAGATGATCTCCTCGCCTGGATGCTTGTGCCTGACTGGCAGCGCGTCGGGGGAGATGTCGACGCGGTTCTGGATCAGCTCGCGTCCGGGAAGGCTCAGGTCGTGGCGCTGGAGGTCGGTGCGCGTGAGTCCGGGCACCTGCGCAGTGTTCATGCGAGCTCCGTGTAGGACTATCCGGCGAGGATCGTACGGCGGGGCCGTCGTTGGGCGCGAGGCTGGCGGTAGAGCCCATCCTCCCTGACGCGGTCCCTCTTCTGCAGGCAGCAAAGGAGCGCGCATGTCCGACGAGACCCCGACTGTCGTTCTGGTGCACGGAGCGTTCGTCGACGCCTCGAGCTGGAACGGCGTCGTCGAGTTGCTGCAGGAGAAGGGGCTGAGCGTCACGGCTCCGGCGAATCCGCTGCGCGGGATCGGGATCGACGCCGCGTACATCGCCAGCGTGCTGGCGCAGAGCCGGGCCCCGTTCTGGCCGTCGGCCACTCGTATGGCGGCGCGGTGCTGACGAATGCGGCGACCACGGCCGAGAACGTCGTCGGCCTGGTCTACGTCGCGGCCTTCGCCCCTGACGAGGGCGAGGTGCTGGGGCAGGTCACGGCAGGCTCCAAGGACAGCGTTCTGGACACCGCGCTGGTTCCCCTGCACTACCCGTCCGGCGACGGTGGCGAGTCGGCGGTGGAGTTCACGATCGACCCTGCGAAGTTCCACGGCGCCTTCGCCGCCGACCTGCCCGCCGCGCAGAGCGCGGTGCTGGCCGCCACCCAGCGGCCCGTCGCCGAGGCGGCGTTCTCGGAGCCGTCGGGCCGCCCGCATGGAAGCGCCTGCCCTCCTGGGCCATCGTGGCATCGTCCGACACGGCGGCGGGCGCTGACGTTGTCCGTTCGATGGCGGAACGGGCCGGCGCGACGCTCACCGAGCTCGAGGGCTCGCACGTCATCATGATCTCCCAGCCCCAGGCCGTGACCGACGTGATCCTGCAAGCGCTGTCCCAGGTCGGTTCGGCGGCCTGACGTCATCTCGCGTCGGCAGGGCACGGAAGGAGACTCATGCTCGAGTACGAGACTGCGGATTTCGACGAGATCGACGAGCTGGCCTGACGCCGGCGACCCGACCATCGCCGAGTACGACGAGGACTCCGACTCGGACTCAACCCCATAAGCCGACCTTCAAGGCGCTGATCACCAACCACGCCTGGCGTGGCTCTCCGTGTGACCTCCTCGTCGGTGAAGGAGGGCCGCCGCGGTCGCCCACACATCGCACACCACGCCGGCCATGTCCGTCCCCGCGGAGGCATCCGCGGCCCCGTTCATTGCCGCAGTGTGCAGGGAGAAGAAGGGGGTTCCGACGCGTCCTCCGTAACCCCGAGTTCAGGCTGCGCGACTTGCATGGTAAGGAGGGGCTCCGCCCTCCTCCTCCAGGGGGCCTCCCCTAAAACTCGCGCCCTTCGCGTCCCCAAACGGGGCCGGCCCGGGGCCCCCGGCAGCTCCGCCCCGTGAACACGCTGGTTTGCAGCGCTTTCCGTGGGCCCGTGGCGAGGAGCGATCGAAGCCTCGCGAACCCTTCTCGCTGCCCTGACCCGTTCGTGGGATGGAGGGGGCGTCAAGAGATCGAACGCTGACCCGGGGGTGCGACCCAGGGCAGGTGCGCACCCAGGGCCGCAGGCGGCTTCATGGCGCGAACGGCGAGGGCCGCTCTACCGGGCACGAACCTGGGGTGGCGCTCAACACGCGACTTGTCGACAGATACGTCGACGATCCGGCGTCGCCGTCATTCCGACCCCCTCGAGATCGAACCCTTCCGGTACTTCGTTGGTCTGGCATCCGCGCCCCGCACGACCTGGCCAAACAGTGGCTGCGCGACAGCGATTCGTTCCGTTGCGACAGCTACCGTCGGAGCCCGGGGCTGGAGAGCACTCAGCGGACAGTCCTCACGGATGGTCACGCGAGCGGAGCCGGGTCACTCGAGGCCGCTTCGCCAGAGCACGAGCGTCTCGAGCTCGCGCGGCAGCGCGTCCTCGGGCTCGGCCAGCTCCGGGTGCCAGCGTTTCTCCCACTCGACCGTCAACCAGCCGTCGTAGCCGGCCGCGTCGAGTGCGGCGAGGCTCTCGCGCACCGGTACCTCTCCTTCTCCGAGCGGGACGAGCTGCCAGTCGTCGCCGCGGCGGCGGGCGTCCTTGACGTGAACGAGCCTGATGCGCGAGCCCAGCGCGCGCACGACGTCCTCCGGCGACTCGCCGACCCTGTACGGGTGGTGGACGTCCCACAGTGCCGCGAACGACGGGCTCTCCACGCGCCGAAGCAGGTCGGCGACGAGCGCAGCGCTTGCGAACGCGTCGTGCGTCTCGAGCGCGACCGTGACGCCGAGCTCCTCCGCGCGACCGAGCGCCTGGTCGAGTCGCGACGCGATGTCGTCGGGCGCGCCGGCCGAGCCGCCGAAGACACGCACCGTCGGCACACCCCACTCTGCCGCCAGCTCGAGCGCCGCCTCGAGGTCGGGCGCGAACGGCCGGGCGAGCTCGATCGACGTGTCGAGCGACACGAGCGGCACCCGCGTGCGCGCGAGGATCCTGCGCGTCGCCGCGTCGACGGCACGCGGGTCGATCGGCTCGCCGTCGAGCAAGCGCAGCTCGAGCCCGTCGTAGCCGTACTCGCCGACGGCGTCGAGCGTCCGCTCGAGTGTCCACGCGGGCGCGGCGAGGTTCGAGAACGCGACGGGCATCAGAGCGCCGCGACCCCGGATCGCAGGTCCGCGAGGAGCGCCGCATACGCGTCGCGGTCGACGGGCAGCGGTACCGGCTGACCCGTGTGCGTCGAGAGCACGATCGCATTCGCGAACTCGAGCGACCACAGTGCGTCATTGGCTGGAACGCGCGGGACGCCGCCCGTGTGCACGGCCGCGGCAAAGTCCGCGTGGACGTCGACGTGGTCGCCGCGTCCCGCGGGAAGCTCGACGCTCTCCGGCACGCGGTCGGGTGCATCGAACATCCCGGGCGCCGTCCCGAGGTGCTCCGAGACCGGCGGCTCGAACCGCTCGAAGGCGATCGTCTCGCCGACGATCTCGATGCGCCCGCGATCGCCGACCAGCTCGATGCGCTGCACGCCCGGTTCCGTCGTCGACGCCGCGAGCGTGCCGACAGCGCCGTTCTCCCATTCGAGGAGCGCAGTGGCCGTGTCCTCGGCCTCCATCGGCTGCGATCGCCGCCGGGCCTTCCCCCACACCGTCGCCGGCGGCCCGGCGAGATGGCAGAGGAGGTCGAGCGTGTGCGGAGCCTGGTTCATCAGCACGCCGCCGCCCTCGCCCTCCCACGTGCCGCGCCAGCCCGCCGTCCCGTAGTAGCTGTTCGGGCGATAGAGCGGATCGACGATCGACACCCGGATGAGCTCGCCGAGCCGGCCGGCGGTCATCAGCTGGCGCGCGGCGGCGATGACCGGCCGGAAGCGCTGCTGGAAGCAGACGCCGAGCAGGCGTCCGGCGTCATTCGCGGCGGCGATCATCGCGTCCGCCTCGCGCACCTGCACGGCGAGCGGTTTCTCGACGAGCACGTGCGCGCCTGCCGCGAGCGCCTCGATCGTCAACGCCAGATGGGACGGATGAGGCGTCGCGACGACCGCGACGTCGAGGCCAAGCCCGAGCAGCTCGGCGTTGTCCGTGAACGCGCGCGTGCCCGCATCCTCGGCGAGCGCGTGCGCTCCGTCGAGCGCGCTGATTCCCACGAGCTCGACGTCGTCGAGCGCGGCGATCCCCGCGAGATGCATCGGGACGACGACGCCCGCGCCGAAGATCCCGTAGCGAAGTGTCACGCGCCGAGCTCCCGGAGGGCGCCGACGCAGTCCCGCGTCGCGAGCTCGCCGCTCCCGTCCCGCTGGTAGTGCGTCTCGACCGAGAGGTAGCCGTCGTAACCGGTGTCGTCGAGGTAGCGGAGGAGCGCGGCGAAGTCGACGATGCCGTCGCCGATGCGCGTCCACTCCCGCGACGCGGTGACGTCCTTCACATGTACGTGCGCGACACGCTCCCAGATGTCCTCGAGCCCGCCGAGGCCCGTGAACGCAGACGGGTCGAGCATCGCGGCGTTGCCCGGGTCCCAGATGAGACGCAGGTGCGGCGAGGCGGCGGCGTCCAGCGCGGCCCGGGCCTCTGCGCTCGTCGCGACGTTGCACCCGTGCTCGTTCTCGAGCGCAAGCGTCACGCCCGCGGCGCGCGCCCGCTCGCACGCGGCGTGCAGCTCACGTCCCGCGTCGGGGAGCGCCGCGCCGGCATCGGCCTCGCGCACGTACCCGAACGCGCGCACGACCGGGGCACCCAGCATCTCCGCGGCCTGAAGGGTCGCCGAGAGCACGGCGTCCTGCGGCTCGCCGCGGGCGCATTTCATGAATGGCGACGCGATTGCACTGACGTCGAATCCGCGCCGGTCGAGCGTCGCTCGGATGCTCCGAAGGTCGCCGCGAGCGAGGTCGACGACCTGCACCCGATCGAGGAGGCGGAGCTCGACCGCGTCGATCCCCAGCTCCTCGCAGACGTCGAGCGCCCGGTCGAGGCTCGGGTCGATCTCGTCCGTGATCACGCTCAGGTGCACGATCGTTCTTGTATCAGGATGTGACGAGCATGCATGACCATCTTGCTAGCTCGCCGGGCCATCGCCGTCGAGCGCCCGCGCGAGCTGCGCGCGAGAGCCGATCCCGAGCTTGCGGTAGGCGCGCGCCAGGTTCGCCTCGACGGTCTTCTGGCTGACGAACGCGCGCTCGGCGATGGCGCGGTTCGTGAGCCCTGACGCTGCGAGGCTCGCGATCTCGCGCTCGGTCGGGGTGAGCGTCGCGTCTGCGCGGCGCGTCGTCACGCGCCCGAGCTCGTCGCGCGTCCGGTCGGACCACAGGCTCGCGCCGAGGGTGTCGAACAGCTCGAACGCCTCGCTCAGGGCCTGGTGGGCCAGCCGCTTCTGCTTTCGCCGGCGCTGGACGCGGCCAAGCGCCAGCAGGGTGCGCGCGTGCTCGAACGGGACCGGGCTTCGCTGCTGCTCGTCGAGCGCCAGCTGCAGCTCGACGAGCGCAGCGTCGAGGTCGCCGCGCGCCGCGGCCACGAGACCGCGGCCGCGACGCCAGACGGACCGGCTCCACGGGATGGCAGAACCGGCGAGGCGCGCCAGCACGACCTCAGCGCGGTCGAGGTCGCCTGCCGCGGCTGCCGCCTCGACGGCCTCTCCCTCCACACGCCAGATCGCGGGCTCGCGCATCCCGCCCTCCGCGACGAGGTCGATCGCCCGTCCGAGGTGGCGGTTCGCCTCGTCGATGCGATCGGCGGCGAGCTCGACCATCCCGCGCGCCCGCAGGAGGAGCATCTCGGTCACCGGCTCGCGGCCGTCGATCGCGGCGGTCGCCTCGCGGACGGCATCGACACGGCCGAGGTGGGCGTCGAGGTACGCCCGCCACACGCGGCTCGCCTCGGCGATGCCGAGCTGGCTCGCAACCAGCTCCAGCTGGTCGGCCGAGCGCGCTGCGCTGCTCCAGTCGCCCGCCCAGATCTCGCACTGCACCCGGTTGATCAGGATGTTGACGAGCGACGCCTCGTCGCCCTCCTCGCGCGCCGCGCGCTCGACCTCGATCAGGTGCTCGCGCGCGCCGGCCAGGTCGTCGACGTAGCGCAGCCACTGCCCGAGCCTGTAGGCGACGCGGTCGTCGACGGCCGCCGGAGGCGTCGAGGCGCGCTCGAGCTCGAGCGCTCGCCGGGCGGCCGGCCGGTCGAGGCCCGCGCCGAGGAACAGCCTGGCACGAACCAGGTTCGCGAGCGCGAAGGACACCAGCGCGGAGTCGGCGCCCGCCGCCTCGAGCGCCGCGACCGCCTCGGCGGCCGCCGCCTCCGCTCCGGCCGCGTCGACGGTTCCGGCCCAGCCGGCCAGCGTCGCCTGGCAGCGGGCCCGCACCACGTCGCTCTCGGCGACGGCGACCGCCTCGAGCGCGAGCCGTCGGGCCTCCGTCTCCCCCGAGCGGCGGTAGACGAGCTCGGAGCGAAGCAGCAGCGTCCGCGCCAGGAGATCGCCTGGACCGAGCTCCGAGGCCACGTCCTCGAGCAGCGACAGGGCCTGATCCAGCTCCCCGGCGAGCTGCAGGTACGCGGCCAGCGACAGCCGGCGCTCGTCGCGCGCGCCGCTGCCCGACGGCGTCAGCCGGACCGCCAGCTCCGTCAGCTCGGCCGCCGCATCGGGCGCGCCGCGGGCGTGCGCGAGCCGTCCCGCGGCAGCGACGACGCCCGCGACGTCCTCGTCGGGCCCGGTGCTCGAGAGCGCCAGGTGGCGTGCCCGCTCCTCCGGGTCGGGCACCGAACGAGCCAGCTCGCGGTGCGCCTCGCGCCGGCGCGGCGGCGTCGATGCGGAGTACACGGCTGCGGCGTACAGGGGGTGGGCGAACGCCACGCGGCCGTCGAGCGAGACCTCGACGAGGCCGGCGTCCTCGGCGGGCGCCAGGGCGGCGGCGTCGACCAGCTGGACGTCGGGGCGAGCCGCCGCCGCGGCGCGCAGGAGCGCGTCGCGGCTCGGCGCCGGCAGCGAGCGGACACGCTCCCTGACCTGCTCGAGCACGTCCGCAGGGACGGGGAGGGGCTCGTCGAGGCGGCGGCCCTCGACGAGCCGCGCGAGCTCGATGGCGTAGAACGGGCTGCCGCCGCAGGCCTTCGCGATGCGCACCAGCGCCGGCCGTGGAAGCGAGCGCCCGACGCGGGCGGCGATGATCCCGTGCAGGGCGGCGGCGGAGAGCGGGCCGAGCACGATCCGGCGCACACGCTCGTGCGGCACCGCGTCCAGCACGGCCGACGGCGCACTCCCGGTCCGGGTGGCGACGACGACGCGGGCCGGTACACCTGCGAGCCGGCGCAGCGCGAACGCCAGCACGGCCGCCGACGACGGGTCGAGCCAGTGCAGGTCGTCGATCGCGACGACGACCTGGCGCCCCGCCGCCAGCGACTCGACGAGCGAGCGAAGCGCCGTGCCGACGAGGCGCTGCGGCGGCGCTTGCGTCGCGGCGGTGCGGAGCAGCGCCACGTCGAGCGCGTCCCGCTGCGGCGTGGGCAGCGCCTCGAACACGCTGCCTGGGATGGCCGAGAGCAGGTCGGTCACGCCGGCATACGACAGGCGGGCCTCGGCCGCTGACGGTCGCGCGACGAGCACGACGGCATCGCGCTCGCGCGCCGACCGGACCGCTTCGTCCCAGATCGTCGACTTGCCGATGCCCGCATCGCCGAGGATCGCGAGGCAGCTCAGGCCGTCCGCCGGCCCGGACAGGAACCCGGCGACGACGGCTCGCTCCGCGTCACGGCCGACGACCGACGGCATGGCGAGAGGGTAGGCGCCTGCGGGCGGCGGTTCCAGAGGGTTTTCCCGCCTTTGCCGGGACCGCGGCGCGGGCTACGGTCGCAGGCATGGTCGAGGGCTACGTCGCGGAGTGCTTCTGGCCGGGCGTCACGCGTGCCGACGTCGAGTGCCTCGACCGCCGTGTCGAGCGCGCCGTCGACGAGCTCGGATCCTCGCACGGGCCGGTGCGCTACCTCGGCTCGCTGCTGCTCTCGGAGGACGAGGTCGTGCTGTGCCGCTTCGCCGGAGCCTTCGCGCCGGTCGAGGCCGTCGCGCTGCACGCCCGCGTGCCGTACGAGCGCCTGCTCAGCACGCTCGCCACCCGCTGACCGGCGGCGTAGGGTTTTCCCGCCTTTGCTGCGATCTCGCCGCGTCCTAGCGTGGAGACGGATACCTGGCCGGCGGGCACCAGACGCCCAGCCGCGCGGGTCGACCATCGAGAAAGGTCACGCCTCCATGATGCCGCTGCGCCGCATCCTGATCACGCTCGCCGCCGCGGCGGCGGCCGCTGCCCTCCCCGCGCCCGCCGGGGCGAACTCGGTGCTCACGCGCATCGGGACCGCCAACGGGTCACAGGCACAGGCGGTGGCGTTCACCCGCACGGCCGATGGCGCGCTGCACCTCGTGTGGCAGACCCTCTCGGGGCGCTCGTTCGTCGGGCTGTCCGCGGCGACGATCAGCTCGGCGGGCACGGTCAGCGCACCGGTTCAGGCGCTGGCAGGGTGGAACGCGGGGCAGCCCGCCCTGGTGGGACGACCCGACGGCACGCTCGAAGCCATCTTCGCGTCCATCTCGCCCGACAACGTCAGCAGCGTCTGGAGCATCGACTCGAGCGACGGCGGCGCGACCTGGACCGCTCCGGTGCCGAACGTCCTCGCCGGCGGACCCCTGGAATCCCTGGCCTGGGCCTCCGACGTGACCGCGGTCATCGCGGGCGGGCAGGAGGTCATCACCCTGCCGCAGGCCGGCAACCTCGTGCTGCAGCAGGGCCTCGGCGCCGGCGCGTCGGCGTTCCAGCTCACGAACGCCGCGGACGGCTCGACGACCGACGCGGACCTCGCCGTGGACGGCCACAGCGGCGGCGTCGTGGCCGGCTGGGGATCGATCGCCGGCCCGACGCTGCACGACTACCTGCAGAGCGCGACGCCGCCCGGCCCGCTGCAGGCGGTGCCCGGCCAGTACCGCAACGCGCTCGTCGTCGCCGGCCGCGACGGCCTCCCCGGGGTCTTCGCCGCCTACACCGTCGACGACCACCACGTGCGCCTGCTGCGCTATGGCGGCGGCAGCGTGGCCGTGGGGAGCGTCCCCGGCGTCGCCGCGAAGTGCCTCGGCGTCGCGACGGGCCCGGACGGCCGTGTCTGGGTGATCTGGGGCGACGAGAGCGGCATCGCCGTGACCCGCTCGAACAAGGCCGTCACGCGCTTCGAGCCCATCCAGCGACTCGACCCGCACGCGAGCGGCCTGGCGCGCGTCTCGGGCGACGGCCGGCTCGGGCCGCTCGACCTGCTGGTGAACGAGATCCCGGACGACAGCGCGTTGATTCCGGGCGAGTACCGGTCGCGCCTCCTGCCGGTTCTCAGCGCCACGTTCACCGCGAAGGTCTTCAAGACGTCGAGCGGCACGGTCGATCACTACCGGCTCGGCGTGACCGTGACCGATGCCGGCGATCCCGTCGCCGGAGCCACCGTCCACGTCGGGAAGAAGTCGGCGAAGACGAACCAGCTCGGCCTCGCGCCGATCGTGTTGCCTGCGGGCACGGCGTGGCCGCTGAGCGTGTCGGTCGACGCCACTGGCTACCGGGAGCTGGTGGCGAAGGCCGCCCTCTGACGCTCACGATCGCATGCCATTCCGCTGCTACCCTCCCGGCGGGGCCTGGGAGGGCTGGCGAGGTCGAGGTCAGCGCCGATGCGCGTGCAAGCGAGAGTCAGCGTTCCGCAGGATTCGTGGCGTCGGATCGTCATGTTCGCGGTCGTGGTCGGGGCGCAGGCGGCGGTTGCGTTGCCCTTTCTGGCGCTCTCCCCGCGCTCGATCCGCGGCGTGCCAGGGCCGACGCTCCTGCTGGTGACGGCGACGGGCTCGTTTCTGCTCGGCAGCCGCAGCGGCGTCGCTCTCGGCCTGGTCGCGTCCGTGCTCGCAGTCGCCGTGCTCGACACGAACTGGTACATCACGCTGCCGGTGTGGGTCGCGTTCGCGGCGCTTGCCGGCTACGCCGGAGACCGGGCGCGGGCTGCTGAGTGGGCGCGTCGCCGGCTGGGCGACGAGCTGCAGTCCGGCCTCCTGCCTCCGGCTGAAGCGCTCGCCGAGCGTCCCGAGCTGCGTGCGGCCGTCCGCTACGTGCCAGGGCAGAACCGCCAGCTGCTCGGTGGCGACTTCTTCGGCGTGGTCGAGCTCGGCGACGGCACCGTCGCAGCCATGGTTGGCGACATCTCCGGCCACGACGCCACCGCCGCCGCGATGGGCGCCGTCCTGCGCGCTGCCTGGAGCGGGCTGGCGCTCGCCGGCGTCGACGCGATCGGGACGGTGCAGGCGCTCGACCTGGTGATGCGCGAGGAGCAGCGGCGCGGGGGCCGCGGCGAGCGCTTCGCGACGCTGTGCACGGTGCAGGTCGACCACGCCGCCGGCCGGCTGCGCTTCGTGCTCGCCGGGCACCACCCGCCGGTGCTCGTCTCGGACGCTGACGTCGAGCTCGTCTCCGCTTCGCCGAGCCCGCCGCTCGGCGTGCCGTGGGACGGCACGCGCGACGTCTTCGAGCTCGAGATGCCCGCCGGCGAGTGGAGCCTGCTGCTGTACACCGATGGGCTCATCGAGGGCCATGCAGCGCCAGGGTCGCGGCAGCGCTACGGCGTGGAGCGGCTGTGCCGCCTCGTGGCCGAGCACGGCCGTTCGGTGCTGGGTCAGGACGAGCTCGACGCGCTGCTCGACGACGCTTGCGAGGCGAACGGCGGGCCGCTCAGCGACGACGTGGTCGCGTTCTGTCTGGCCCCGCTGCCGGCCGGAGTCGGCGGGCTGGTCGGCTCGTCGTCGCGCCGCGAGAAGCGGGTGACGTGAGCAGCGACGCCTCCGCCCAGCGCCCGGCCTGCCTCGTGGTCGACGACGAGGAGGCGTACCGCTTCCTGCTGACGGCGATCGCGGAGGACGCCGGGTGGCGTGCCACCGCCGCGGCCGACGCGGCGCAGGCCCGCGGCGTGCTCGCCCGCGTCCCGATCGACTGCGTGCTGCTCGACGTCTCCCTGCGCGGCGAGAACGGCCTGACGTTCCTGGCCGAGCTCGTCGGCCGCGAGCCGAACGTGGCAGTGGTCCTGGTCACCGGCCACCACGACGCCGAGCTCGACCGCGAGGCGCTCGCGGCCGGCGCCCGCGTGGTGGTGCGAAAGCCGTTCGTCGCGCAGGACGTACGGGCCGCCCTCGAGCTGGTCCTGTAGGGTTCGGCGGGTTTTCGTGAGCCGCCCGACCGCCGCCACCGGTGCCCTCGACCGACCGGACGCGGATGCCGCCAGCTCGCACCGCCGGCCGTCCGCCGGCACGCGCGCCGCCGCAGCGTCCCCGGGGTGGCCGCTGCGCGCGTACTTCGCGCTGCTGACGCTGATCTTCTGTGTCGTCGCTGCCTCGGCCGCGGCGTACGTCTGGCGGCAGTCGGACCGCGACGCGCGCGCAGCCGCACGAAGCGACGCGGCGTTCGCGGCGCGGACGGCGGCCGGCCAGCTGGGGTCGACGCTCACGGACATCCGCCTCGCGGTGACGGGGCTGGGTCCCGCGCTGCGTGGCACGCCGATCCCGAAGACCCTGTCGACGGCGTGCACGCTGACGTTCGGAACAGGGCGCGGCATCGAGCAGGGCCACATCGACGTCCTGCGGCCCGACGGCGTCGTCGTCTGCTCGTCGCGGGCGAGGCCGGGAATGACGAGCCTGCCGGGGTACGCCCGAGCGAGCTGGCTGGCGCGAGCCAGGCGGGCGCCGCTCCTGCGCGCGCCGATCGTCGACCCGGCGACGGGCCGGCGAGCTGCGCTCGTCACGGCACCGGTCGACGGCCGGGCGATCGCCGCCGCGTTCCTCGATCTGGACAGCATCGGCGGCGCGCTGGTGTCGCTGTTCGGCGGCGGTCGCCCGGTCGAGTTCCTGGTGACCAGCGCAGACGGGCGGACGGTGATCGCGCGCTCCATCGACCCGGCCCGGTGGGTCGGCCACCGGCTCGCGCCGGGCGCGCTGGCCAGCGGCGACGAGCGGCGCGACCTCGACGGCACGGACCGCCTCTACCAGGAGGCCACGGTGCCGGGGACGGGCTGGCGGTTCTACGCCGGTGTCGACCTCGCCGCCGCGCGTTCGGCGGGCGACCGGCTGCGCAATCGCCAGCTGGCGATCGTCGTCGGCGGGCTGATCGTGGTGCTGATCGCCTCCCTGGTGATCTACCGCAGGGTCGCGCTCCCGATCAGCCGGCTACGCCGCGCCGTCACCGCGACCGATCCGTACGCCGCGCCGCAGCCGATCCTGGCGGCCGGGCCGGCCGAGGTCATCGGGCTGGCTGCCGACATCAACGGGCTCGTGTCGTCGGTCAACCACGAGCTGCAGGAGCGGGTGCGGGCCGAGGAGCACGCGCAGGCCTCGGCGCACGCCTACCGCATGCTGTTCGAGTCGAGCCCGCTGCCGATGTGCATCTGCGACGTCGACACGCTGCGCGTCCTCGAGGCCAACGACGCCGCGGTGCAGCGCTACGGCTACGCCCGCGAGGAGCTGCAGACGATCGGCCTCCTGCAGCTCGCCGCGCCGGCCGAGCGCGCGACGCTGCGCGCTGCGCTGGCGAGGGACGAGCCGGTCGAGCGCGTCGGCCCGTTCCGCTGCAACAGCAGGGACGGCGTGGCGCTCGAGGTGCGGGTCACCTCGTACGTGGTGGCGTTCGGCGAGCAGGAGGCGCGTCTGGTGCTGCTCGAGGACGTCGGCGAGCGCGAGCGGCTCGAGCGCCAGCTGCGCCAGTCGCAGCGCCTGGAGAGCCTCGGCCAGCTCGCAGGCGGCGTGGCGCACGACTTCAACAACCTGCTCGGCGTGATCGTCGGCTTCGCCAGCCTGGCCCGCGAGCGGCTGGGCTCGGCGGACGGCGAGCACGCCGATGTCGAGCGAAGCATCGGACACATCGAGGATGCCGCCGAGCGCGCCGCGTCGCTCACGCACCAGCTGCTCGCGTTCGCCCGGCGCGAGGTCGTGCAACCGGCCGTGCTCGACATGGGCGAGGTGGTGACGAGCTTGCAGCCGCTCCTCGAGCGCACGCTGGGCGACCACGTCGAGCTGCGGACGGCCATCGCCGAGGGCGCCTGGCACGTCGAGATGGACCGCGGACAGCTCGAGCAGGTGCTGGTCAACCTGGCGGTCAACGCGCGCGACGCGATGCCGCGCGGCGGGCGCCTGCTGATCGACGTCGAGAACCTCACGCTGGACGACGAGTACGCGAGCGCGTGGCCCGGGCTCGCGAGCGGGCGCTACGTCCGCGTGCGGGTCTCGGACAGCGGCGAGGGCATGGACCAGACGACCGTCCAGCGAGCCTTCGAGCCCTTCTTCACCACCAAGCCGACCGGGCAGGGCACGGGTCTCGGACTGGCAACGGTGTACGGCATCGTCTCCCAGGCGCGCGGGCGGGTGCAGATCTACTCCGAGCTCGGACATGGCACGACCGTGGCCGTGATGCTGCCTTCGACCGAGGAGGCCCCGAGCGCGGCGTCCGCAGCGCAGGAGCAGGACCGGTCCATCGACGGCGCCGATACGGTGCTGATCGTGGAGGACGAGGCGCCGCTGCGTGAGGTGACCGCCCGCATGCTCGCCCGGCACGGCTACCACGTGCTGGCGGCGCGCGACGGAGCGCAGGCGCTCGAGCTGGCCAGCGGCCACCAGGGCCCGATCGACCTGCTCGTCGCGGACGTCGTCATGCCCAGGATGCTCGGACGGGAGGTCGCAGAGCGGGTGAAGGAGCTGAGGCCCGGCGTGCGCGTCCTGTTCGTGTCGGGCTACGCGGCGCCGATGCTGGACGCGCAGGGCACCCTGCCGGAGGGAGTGCGGCTGCTCGAGAAGCCGTTCTCCGAGCCGGTCCTTCTGCGAGCGGTGCGCGACATCCTGGACGAGCCGGCATGAACGGGCTCGCGCCTGGCAAGGCCCGCCCGCGCCGGTCGTTCGACGTCGTCCTGGCCGACGACGACCCGGACATGCGGACGCTCGTCCGCGACGCGCTCGGCGAGAGCGATCGCTTCCGGGTCGTCGGCGAGGCGCGAGACGGCGGCGAGGCCGTCGCCCAGGCGGCGCGGCATCGGCCCGACCTGCTGCTGCTCGACCTGTCGATGCCGGTGATGAGCGGGCTCGAGGCGTTGGCCCCGATCCACGAGGCGTCCCCCGAGACGCAGGTCGTGGTGCTGTCGCACTTTCCCGAGCGGCGCCTCGGGAGCCTGCTCGTTGCGCGTGGCGCTGTCGGCTACCTCGAGAAGCGCGGCTCGCTCGTCGACCTGCCGAGCCGTCTGCTGGCGATCGCCGGGCTGCTCGAGCTGGCCAACGACGTGCTGCACGAGGGCGGCGCGGAGCTCGCCGCCGACTCCGGCGGCCCGCGCCACGCCCGCCGGTTCATCGAGGAGCTGCTGCGCGACTGGGACTGTGAGGAGTCCCTGGACGCCGTGCGGCTGCTCGTCTCCGAGGTGACGGCGAACGCGTTCGTGCACGCCGGCTCCGACGTCAAGGTCGAGGTGCAGCTGCGTGCCGATGCGGTCCGCGTGGCGGTCACCGACCACGATCCGGCCCTGCCGACGATGCGCAGCCCGAGCGTCACCGAGGAGTCAGGTCGCGGCCTGGCCCTGGTGGACGCGTTGTCGAGCGCGTGGGGGATCGACGCGATCCCCGGCGGCAAGCAGGTGTGGTTCGAGGTGCCGCGTTTCGACCGTCCCGATCCGGTCAGTGTCTGAGGACGGTCTTCCGGCAGTCCTGCTGCTCGACGGTGCCGGTCGGATCACCGCATGGAGCGAGGCCGCCTGCCGGCTGACCGGGTACGAGGCGGACGAGCTGGTTGGCGAGCACTGGTCGCGGTTGCTCGTCGGGCTCCCGCCTGCCGCCGACGGGGAGCTGCAGGTCGAGGCGTCGCTGCGACGCCGCGACGGCGGGGACCTCACGGTACGCGTCTCCGTGCTCGCGCTTGCGGGGAAGCAGGAGCGGTTCGCGCTCGTGGTGCACGCGTCGAGCGCGCAGGAGAGGCTGGCGCAGGCCGCCCACGACCTGCGGTCACCGCTCGGGATCGTCAGCGGCCGCATCGAGCTCTTGCTGCATCGCTGGGACCGGCTCGACGACGCCGAGCGCCAGGAGTACCTGCGCGCCGCCGCGCGTGGCGCCGATCGTGCGAGCGCGCTCGTCTCCGAGCTGCTCGAGCGGTAGGGAGCTCACTCCGCACGCAGCGCGAAGTCGGTGCGGCTGCGGGCCGCCCAGCTCGCCGGGAGGAGCGCGCCGGCGACGGCGATGGCCAGCCCGGCCAGCGCCAGCAGGATGAGCTCTCCGGCGCCGAAGACCGCGATCAGTGACGGCGGGTAGCCGGAGTTCGCGGCGTGGGCCATCGTCGGCAGCACGAGGTGGTGCAGGAAGACGCCGGCGGGCACGGCGACGATGCCGGCGACCAGCCCGACGGAGGCGACCGAGCAGACGATCATGCTGAGGGTCTGCCGCGGCGTCATGCCGAGCGCCTTGAACACGCCGATGTCGTGCGCCCGCTCTCGGATCTGCAGCGCCGCCGTGTTCAGCACGCCGAGTCCGGCGACGACGGTGATCAGGGTCGTCAGCATCGCGACCAGCGTGAGGATGGCGGTCAGCTCGTGCTGGTTGTCGCTGACCGTCCGGGCGTAGTAGGCGCTTCCGAGCGTCGCCGAGAGGGCGTTCGTGTAGGCGCCGGAGCTCGTGCCCGGCGTCAGCGCGACGTCGTACTCGTCCGGGGCTGCGCCCGGGTCGACCGCCCGCAGCGTGGCCGGGCTGAGGTACAGCTGGAGGTCGTTGCCGGGCCGGAAGACCTCACCCACGATCCGCACGGTGGTGCGACGGCCGCCCGAGAGAAGGGTGTACGTCGAGCCGACCGAGGTTCCGGTATCGGTGAGGAAGAGCGTGTTCGCGACCACCTCGCGAGCGCGCGACGAGCTCGAGTACCAGCGTCCCGCGTTCAGCGCGAGCCCGCTCCAGGCCGGATTGCCGCCGTACGCCGTGGCGGACACGTCGTGCGTGAGTCCTGGCAGGCTGAGGTTGGAGTCCGTCCTCGAGACGACGTGCCGCGTGCCGGGCTGCGCCGCGATCGCCGAGACCACCGCCCGCTGCTGCGCGGCGGTCATCCCCGCCCGGCCCAGCTTGCCGCCGCCGCCAGGCGACGGCAAGGGGCCGTGCGGGATGGCGGAGACCTGAACCGGCAGGGAGCTCGCCTCGGAGAGGTCGCTGAAGGCACGGTTCAGGGACGTCGCCAGGCCGAAGCCGAACGTGACCGCGGCCGCGCCGAACGCGACGGCCGCCGCGGTCACCAGCGTCCGGGCCGGGCGCGCGAAGGGCGCCGCGAGCCCGAGCGTGACGGTCCGCGGCAGCGCCCCCAGCCGGGCGAGCCGGCGGTGCGCGCCGTAGCCGTGCGCCGTTCGCGGTGCGCGTCCGGTGGCGATCGCCTGCACCGCGCTCATCCGGCCCGCCCGGAGCGCCGGGAGGACCGCCGCGGTGATGGTCAGCGCGAGCACGCCCAGCGGGACCGCGGCGTCGACCCAGAACGGGATCCCGAGCACGCCGACCTGGTAGACCTGGGCGTTCTGGGCCAGCAGAGGGATCGCGAGCAGGTTGCCGCACACCGCTCCGGCCACGCAGCCGAGCACCGCCGGCACGCTCACCAGCAGCACGTACGAGGCGACGACCTGGACCGGCGTGAACCCGATGGACTTCAGGACGCCGATCCGCGTCGTGCCGGCGATCACCGCACCGCTGACCACGTTCACCACGATCAGCATCGAGATGACCAGGGCGATCACGCCGAACGCCACGATGAACGGCACCCAGGGCGCGATGGCGCTCTGCTCGGACTGCCGCACGTCGAGGGAGGAGGCGGTGCTGAGCAGCGCGCGGGGCGGCAGCGCGGCCCTGATGCGCGCGACGTCGGCGGCGATCGCCGCCGACGAGCCGGCGTGGGCGAACCGGTAGAGCATCTGCGCCTGCCTCGAGCCGGACGTTCCGCCGAGCCCGGCGATCGCCGACGGCAGCACCCAGGCCTGCGCGGTGTTGGTGACCGAGTCTGCGACGCCGACGACGGTCAGCGTCCGGGAGCCGATCCTGACGGTCGACCCGAGGTGGCCGGGCGCGTCCCGCGACAGCACGATCTCGCCGTCGTTGCGCATCCAGCGACCAGCGTCGAGCGTGAGCACGTCGACCTGCCCGCCGGGAGACCTCCGGCCCACGACTCGTAGCGGCATCGCGCGTGACCCGGGCTGGCCGGGGGTCGACAGATGGGCCGTCGTCTCGAGCTCGCTGTAGGGCCCGGCGGCCGCGGTCACGCCGGGCAGGCGGGCGGTGGCGGCGAGCTGCGCCGGCGTCGCCCGCGACGCGTCCACCGCGGCGGTGATGTTCGCGCCGCGCTGCGCCGCGAACGCGTGGTCGAAGGGGCTGTGGGCGTCGGCGAGCATGCCGAGCGCGAGCGTCGAGGCGGCGGTGGCCGCGAGCACCACCAGGCCGATGATGACGGCCTGCAGCCGGCGGGCGCCGAGCCCGCCGCGCGCGGCGCGGATGACGGCGTTCACGACGCCACCCCGGCTTCGGTCGCGACCCGGCCGTCGGCGAGCGCGACCACGCGGTTCGTGTAGCGGACCGCCAGCTGCGGGTTGTGGGTGACCAGGATCAACGTCTGGCCGCTCGCGTTCAGCTCGAGCAGGAGCGCTCCGATCTCCTCGCCGGTGGCGGTGTCCACGGCCCCGGTGGGCTCGTCGGCCAGCAGCACGGCCGGCCTGTTCACCAGCGCCCGGGCGATCGCCACGCGCTGCCGCTCACCGCCGGACAGCCGCGCCGGGTACGCGTCCTGGCGGTGGGCGATCCGAAGCGTGACCAGCAGCTCCTCGGCCCGGGCCCGCGCCGCCGCTGCCCCGGTCCCGGCGAGCTGCGCCGGCAGGAGCACGTTGTCCATCACCGTCAGGTCGTCGAGCAGGTTGAAGAACTGGAAGATCATCCCGACCTGCCGGCGCCGGAACCGCGCCACCGCGGCCTCGCCGAGCACGTCGACCCGCTCGCCGCCGACCCGGACCGTCCCGGTCGACGGCCGGTCCATCCCGGCGATGAGGTTGAGCAGCGTGGACTTGCCGCTCCCCGACGGCCCCATGATCGCGACGGCCTCACCGGCCTCGACGGTGAGCCAGACGTCGGCGAGGGCCGGTGCCGTCGCGCCGTCGTAGCGCTTGGTCACGCCTTCCAGCTGAACCAGTGCATCCATGCGACGACCGTAGGCCGCGCGCGACGCGTGCGCGTCCGTCGCGCTGACGAACCTGCGTCCGGCGGGCGGCTGATCTTCCGACCGGCGTCATCCCTCAGATGTACGGCAACCTGCGCACCAAGGCCGATGCCGTCGGCCCGTGGAAGGCGGACAATGGGTCCCATGGCCGCACGCGCCAACGGGATGGTCGGCGCCCTCCTGCGCGAGGAGTCCCAGGCGAGCGCGACCGCGTCGGGCTGGGGACTCACCCTGGACGCCGCCGTGGCGGTGGCCCTGGCCGCCATCGCGGCGCTCGAGGTCGCGCGGGACTACGGCCTGCAGCGCGTGGTCACGCCGGAGGGCACGTTCACGTTCACCACTCCGGGGCACCGGGCGACGCTGGTGCTCACGGCCGCCGCGCTGACGGCTCTGCCCCTGGCGGTCCGACGCGTGTACCCGATCGGCGTCTGGCTCACGATCGTGCTCGCCATCCTGGTGCTGCAGCAGGACGCGGTGCCGCCGGTGGCGTTCGGGACCGCCGTGTTCGCCGCCTACAGCGCGGTGGTCCACAGCCGGTACCGCAACCTGGCGATCGTGACGGTGACGGTGGTGACGCTGGCCGTCACCGCGACGTTCGCGGACACGCTGCCACGCTTCCCCGGCCGGTTGAGCGCGCTGTTCGCCATCGTTCCGGCGGTGGCTGCCGGCGTCGGCATCCGCGAGCTGCGACGGCGGCTGAGCGACTCGACCGCTCGCCTTCGTCACGCCGCGGAGGAGCGGGAGGCCGCCACGCGCCGCGCGATCGAGGCCGAGCGGGCCCGCATCGCCGGCGAGCTGCACGACGTCGTCACACACACCGTGTCGGTGATGCTCGTGCAGGCCGGCGCGGCCCGCACGGTGCTCGCGAGCTCGCCGGGCGAGGCCGAGCGGGCCCTGCTCGCGGTGGAGGCGAGCGGCCGCACCGCGATGGCGGAGCTTCGCAGCCTGCTGGGCCTGCTCGCTGCTGCCGACGAGGACGCCGTCCTGCGGCCGCAGCCGGGGCTCGGTGAGCTCGACGGCCTGATCGGGCGGGTCTCCGCCGCCGGCCTGCCGGTCGAGCTTCAGGTCAGCGGGACGCCGCAACCGCTGCCGGCGGGAGCCGACCTCGCCGCCTACCGGGTGGTGCAGGAGGCGCTGACGAACGTGCTGCGGCACGCCGCAGGGGCGGCGACGTGCGTGATGGTGCAGTGGGGTGAGAAGCTCGTGGTCACGATCAGCGACAGCGGCCGGGGCGCGGCGAGCAGCCCGCCGGGACGGGGACTGCTCGGGCTTCGGGAGCGGCTGTCCCTGTACGGGGGAGAGCTCGATGCCGGGCCGCGGCCAGGCGGTGGCTGGCAGGTGCGCGCGGTCATGCCGCTGGGGCCGACGCCGTGAGGGTGGTGATCGCCGACGACCAGGCGCTGGTCCGCGGCGGATTCCGGCTGATCCTGACGGCGGCCGGGATGGAGGTCGTGGCGGAGGCAGCCGACGGAGCGGAGGCGGTCACGGCGGTGCTCGAGCAGCGGCCGGACGTCGCCCTCATCGACATCAGGATGCCGCGGCTGGACGGGATCGAGGCGACCCGCCGGATCATGGCGGCCTGCGAGCCGGCCGACGGCACGCGGATCATCATCCTGACGACGTTCGACCTCGACCGGTACGTCTACGAGGCGTTGGCGGCGGGGGCCAGCGGGTTCCTGCTCAAGGACGTCACTCCAGAGCATCTCGTCGCTGCGGTCCAGCTGGTGCGCACCGGCGACGCGCTGCTCGCGCCGAGCATCACCCGGCGCCTGGTCGAGCGCTTCACGCCGCGCCCCACGGCCGACGACCCGACCGCCCCGCACTCCTCGTGCGGGGATCTGTCCAGCCTCACACCGCGGGAGCTCGAGGTGCTCGGGTTTCTCGCGCGCGGCATGAGCAATGCCGAGATCGCCGGCGCGCTCACGCTCAGCGAGGCGACCGTCAAGACCCACGTGGCGCGGATCCTCAGCAAGCTCGACGTCCGTGACCGCGTCCAGGCCGTCGTTCTGGCCTATGAGATCGGTCTCGTGTCGCCGGGATCGCCGGCGGTGTGAGGCCTCGACGGAGGGCGGACGGCGGGGCGATCGCTCGGCGGCTTCGCCGCCTCCGCGTTCACGCCGCGGAACCACGTTCCTCACCTGTCGACCAGCACGCCTGTCAGCCAGGCGGATGCGGCAGGCCGATGATCTGCACGGCCGCCGCCAGCAGCAGGACGCTGCCGAGCCCGAGCAGCGCGTAGCGCAGGCCCCGCAGGGGGAGCTGCGTGCTGATCCCGACCAGGAAGAGCACGCTGGCCAGGAAGATCGTCGCGCGCACGTAGTCGTCCGAACGCGCGCCCGCCCTCTCTCCCTCGACGAAGGCGGCGTGCGCTCGCGCGTCCTCCGCCTCCGCTCGCGCCAGCTCCGGCTGCTTGTACTGCGGCATGTAGGTCGGACCTGGCGGGCCGTGGCCGTTGGTCGCCCGCCAGGCGTCGAAGGCCACCCGGAAGGCCGGCCGGAAGCGCCGCGCGGCGACGGCCATGAGGGGCTTGTTGCCGACCGCGTAGGCCGAGAACCACGTGTTGAACGTGGACGCGTCGAAGTTGCGCAGGTTGAGCGCGGCGTAGGTCTCGCGGTTCGCCGTCGTCTGTGCTGTCGCCGACTCGGCCAGCCGCAGCGACGACTCCGTGCCCCACTTCGCGGCTGCGTAGCCCGACCAGGCGGCGACCAGCGTGACCAGCGAGAGCAGGATGGCCTCGCTGATCGCGAGGATGCGCTGGTGACGGTCGGTGCGCCGGGCATGCGGAACGTGCTCCGCATGCCCGGCGATCTCCCTACCTGCTCCGGGTACGGCGAGTCCCTCGGGCATGGAGACGACCTTGATCAGATCGACGTCCTGCACGTTGGCGGTCTCGCCGCTCCGTTCGTTCGACGCGCCGTGGTTCATCAGACGGTGCCCGGCGCCTGCAGCTGGTGCCACAGGTAGATGTACGCCCCGCCGGCTCCGCGGTTCAGATCCGTCGGGTTGTTGCTCCAGCCCGGCCCGACCTCGACGTTCGAGGTCTTGTCGCCGCCGATCTGGACGCCGAGGGCGCGGACGACCTTGCCGGGGTGCGCGGCCGCTCTCGGATCGTGCGTGTACAGCAGCCAGAGGTAGCCACCGCCAGCGCGCTGGTTCAGGTCGAGGCCGGTCGACTGGAAGCTCACGCCGTTCTTCGAGTAGCCGTTCGCGTGCTTGCCGTCCGTGATCACCACGTCCGTGACCGCCTCGGACGGATTCGTCGTGGTGGTGTAGCCGATGTAGATGTAGTCCCCGCCGGCGCCGCGGTTGAGGTCCCACTGCGCGAACGTGACGTGGTCGCTCGTGCCCAGCTTCGAGCGCAGCTGCGCCTCGGCAGCCGTCGCGTTGCTGGCGGCGGCGACGTAGATGTCCTTCACGTAGGAGACCGGCTCCTGCAGCGTGGTGAAGTGCGCGGCGTTCGCCAGCAGGTCAGCGTTGAACTGCTGCTCGATCGCGTGGCGGCGAGCCGGGTCGGTGGCGAAGTCCCAGATCGGCTTCGTCCAGGTGTTCAGGTGCGCGCTCGCGCTCGGGCCGCCGACGAACGCCAGCGACCTCGCGTCGTCCGGGTTGATCGAGCCCTGCCACGTCGCGTACGAGGCGACGGCGTTGTCGATCGACGTCGCGTTGATGCTGTTGGTTCCGCCGGACGAGCTGATGCTGATCTCGCTGTTGGAGGTCAGATGCTTCGCGGCAGTCTGCTGTTCGATGCTGGCCGTGCCGCTGATCGCTCCGTACGAGGCCCTCGCCTCGACGCTCATCCGGCTGGTCGACTCCTGCGACACGTTGTTGTAGCGGTAGTTCATGCTCAGCGTGCCGCCGAGGCTGACGTCGTGCAGCAGGTGGGTGCCGTAGATCTTGAACAGCTCCGCGGGGGTGACGTGCGGGTTGTTGACGTCACGCTTGAAGTCGGCCGACAGGTACTGGGAGAGGGTTGCGACGTTCGAGCCGCCCTGGATCCAGTACTCGCGCTTGCGCGACACCGCGTCGTTGGTGATGAACGAGGTCTCGGCGGCGACCTTCGAGAAGGTGCCGAAGCTGGTCTTGACCGACGCCTTGAACGCGCCGATGCCTCCCGACACGCCGACGCTGCTCGAGAGCGACCTCGAGTACTCCGAGATGTTCGATCCGACGTGGATGCTCTGGTCGAAGTCCGACTGCGGCTGGGTCCTGATCAGGCCGGCGGCCTCGAGCATGCTCATGTCGAGGATCGGCGAGGTCTTGATGGCGCCGGTGTTGAAGTACGCGCTGTTGGCGACGTCATAGCCGTAGCCCGGGCCGCGCAGGCTCGCGTCGGGGACCACGTGCACGCCGGCCGGGCCGGTCGCGACCTGTGCCGCATGCGCTCCGGCAACCGGGGTGACCGCTGCTGCAGCGGCGACCACGACGCCGAGCGCGGCGAGGATCGGGGAGAGCTTCTTCATTCCGAGATGTGCCTCTCAGGCGGATTGGATCGAACGGGGAGTCAGCCGACGAAGCGGCGGATGCGGAGCAGTCGGCGGCGCCGACGCCTCGGCGAGCGGCCTCGCGTCGTGTCTCGACACCAGGTGTCACCGCGATCGTGGCCTCCGTGTGCTTCACGCGGATGCGCGGAGTCGGTTGCCGTCGAGCGATGCGTAACCGGCGCGACGAGAAGGATGTCGGTCGCACTCGACGTCCGAACGAGCCGGAAAGCCGTATCGTCGGATACGGCTTTCCCTACCTCGGGTCTCAGGCGGCCCCGGCGTCCCGCAGGTAGCGCAGCACCGCCAGCACGCGGCGATTGTCGTCGGCACCCTGCTGGATCGAGAGCTTGTCGAAGATCGACGAGACCCGCTTCTCCACCGTGTGCCGCGAGACCAGCAGCTGCCGCGCGATCCCGCTGTTCGAGCGGCCTTCGGCCATCAACGCCAGAACCTCCCGCTCGCCGGCGGTCAGGCGGGAGACCTCGCCGACGTCGCGGCGCATCAGCCGCGCGACCAGCACCGGGTCGATCACCGCTTCACCACGCATCAGCCGCTCCACTGCGTCCACCAGGGCGTCCGCGCCCTGCAGGTGCTGACGCAGCAGCAGGGCCGTCGCCGTCGGCGCGGGATCGAGCAGCTCCACTGCAGACCGTACGTCGATCCGATCGGCGATCAGCGCCACGCGCAGATCAGGCCAGCGCGCCCGCAGCTCGCGCGCGTTCGCCGGTGCCTCCGGCAGGAGCGGCGCCGCCGTCGATGCCGACACCACGAGCACGTCCGGCAGCCGCTGTTCGAGCACCGGAAACAGGTCCGCGGCATATCCGTGAATGGAGTCCGGCACGTCGAAGCCGGCACTCCGCAGCGTCGTGACCAGAACGTCGCCGTCGAAGGCGCTCGTGCTGCCCACGAGAACGTGCATGGGTCGCCATCGTAGCCCCGTCGGGGCGGCCGCGCCCGGCCGCCCCGACGACGAAGGTCAGCGGGAGTCCTGCCGAACGGGCGGCGGGCCGCCGATCGGTCCGTGCGTCTCGAGCTCGCCGACGCCCTCCCCGCCCGGGGCGGTGTCGGGACCGGTCACGGGAGCGTCGACGCCGGGCAGGCCCTGGGCATTGGCCTGCGCGCTCTCCGCGAGCTCGCCGGCATGCTCCTGACCGCTCTGCCTGGCCGTCTCGACCGCCGCCTGCGCGGCATCGCGGGCGCCGTCCATCGCGACCTGGGCGGTCTCCTGGGCGACCTCCTTGCCGTGCTCGAGGGCCTGCTGCCCGGTGTCCTTGACCCGGTCCTTCACGTCGTCGGCGAGCTCGCCGATCCGCTCGTCCTCGATGCGGGTCGACGGGAGCAGCAGGCCGACCAGAAACCCTGCCGCCAGGCTGCCGAGCGCCAGGCCGAGCGGGTTCGACCGTGCGGACGGGACCCGATCCCTTGCAGCTCGCGGATCGGGCACGGTGCCGCTCACCCTGGAGACCAGCGAGTCCGCGGCCTCGGCGACGCCGTGGGCCTTGCCCATCAGCGCGTCCTTCTTGTCGGACACGTAGTCACCCGCTCGGGCCTTGACGTCGGCCTTGTAGCCGAGGGCGTCCACGGTCTCGGTCATCCGCTCGCGCGTGTGCTCTATCTCGTCGCGGATCGCTTCGGGTTCTTGGCCCATTCGATGTCCTCCTTGATCGTCTCTTTGGTCTCCTGGGGGATCGGCCCGTCGATCTCACGCAGCTCGCGGCGCCCGCGCAGCCCGAGGAACGCCGCCACGCCCGCCCAGACGAGCGTCACGATCAGCGCCGCGAGCCAGTCCCGCATCCAGGCGTTGAGCACCACGATCGCCGTGAGCGAGAGGCAGATCAGCGCCAGCAGCGCGGCCACGCCGGCTCCGCCGAACAGCCCCAGGCCGAGGCCGGCCTTCTTGCCCTTCTGCGTCATCTCGGCCTTCGCCAGGTCGAGCTCTTGCCGGACCAGGGTCGAGAGATCCTGGGACAGCGACGCGACGAGCTCTCCGATCGAGCGATCCCGCAGGCTGTCTTGCTGGTCGCTCATCTAGCGCTCCGACATCCGTGTGCGGTAGGCGGCCTCGTAGCGGCGATCGCTCGACGCCTTGAGGAACCGCGCCGCCGCCAGACCGAGCATCAGCCCGCCCGCCGCGACCACCATCGGCTGGCGTCGGGCCAGGTCCTCGACGTCCGCCAGGATGCGATCGGCGTCGGCTCCTCGCAGGTACTCGCCCGCCTGCTCCATCCGCTCCGCCGCTGCGTCCGCGACCGTCGCCTGGGGATCGTTGCCGTTCGTGCGGAGCTCCCGGCTCGTGTGGCGCAGCGCGCCGGCCGTGGCGCTGAGCTGGTCGCCCGCCCGCGTCGAGCGCCGGTCGACCTCGACCCGCACCCGGTCCTGGGCCTGGCCGACCGCCGGGCCCACCTGCTCCTGCGCGCGCTCGGCGAGCTCGCCGGCCTTGTCCCCGACACGTTCGGTCGTCGATGCCGGCGCCTCGTCTCGTAGCATCTCGCTCACGCTCGTTCCTCCTCCGTCGCCTCGACTGCCGGGCAGCGCGATGAAAATACGCCGGTCGAACCACTCGCTTCGTAACAGTTCGTCACGTTGGCATCGGCCATGCGGAAGCGCGTATTACGCAGCGCTTTCCCTCTCGATTTTCGTCGCATCCACCCTCGATTGACATCCGGCTTACCCTGTGGGTGACCATTGGAAACGACAGCTCGAGAGGGGGCCTCACGTGGACGAGCCCTCGGCCCGGTTCCGGGCCCTGGTGATCGAGCGCGATCCCGACTACAGCCTCGCGATCCAGGCCGTCGTCATGGGGAATGGCTGCGTGGTGGAGGCCGCAGGAACGGTCGACGACGCCGTCGCCGAGCTCGGTCGGCGCCGCTACGACATCGTGGTGTTCGGTGCCTCGGCCGACGACGACGTCGTGACCGCCGCGCAGCAGATCCACGAGACGGGGCCGTTGGGCCTCGTCATCCTCGACGAGCGGCTGGCCGACGCCCGTGACGCCTACGAGGCGGGTGCCGACCAGCTGCTGCCCAAGCCGTTCGTGCCGGGACAGCTGGCGGGCGCGCTCCGCGCCGCGCTGCGCAGCCGCGGGCCCGACTCGATCGTGGCGGTCGCCCGGCACATCCGCGTGGACGACATGCTGTTCGACGCCGATCGGCGCGAGCTGCGCTTCGGCGACGGCGAGACGATCCGCTTCAGCGCAAGAGAGTGGGAGCTCCTATCGCTCCTCCTGAGCAGGGCGAACCAGTACTTCTCGGCCGAGGAGCTGCGCGACGATGCCTGGGGGGACCCCGACCTCAGCGTCGACCAGGTGCGCGGCTACATCCGCCGGCTCAGGACGAAGCTGGCAGGCCGCCAGCTTCGCTTCGGCATCGTCAGCGCCCGGAACCTCGGCTACTGCATGCGGATCACGGGCGGCGAGCCGGTACGCCAGACCGAGATCGAGGACGCGGGCCTGACGGCCTCCGAGGACGGCAGACCACCGACGCTTCCGCGGCCCGGTGCGTGAGACCGGTCTTACGCGCGCTCGTCGACGCCCGCCGCGGCGAGTGGCTACAGGGCCTGATCGGCGAGCACCTGCGCCCGCGCGACGGGATCGAGACCGTCCAGCGCCTCGTGCACCCTCGACTCCGCCTCGTTGATCCGCACGTTGCGCTCGGCCAGCCGCTCCCGCGCGTAGAGCGCCCCGCCGGCGAACGTCGCGACGATGCCGGCTGCGCGCAGCGGCCGCGAGTGCAGGGGCCACGACAGGCACAGTGCGGCCGCGCCGCCGGCGGCCAGCGGCACGGCTGCGCCTCCGCCTTCCGGGATCATGCCGTGCGCCCGCTGTGCCATCTCCCGGGCTCTCGCGGTGGCGCCGCGGGCGCCGTTCTCGCCCTCGCTCCCGCCCGTCATCTCGGACATGAAAGCGAGCCTAGCACGCTGCCGGCGCGACCGCCGGCGCCGGGAAGTCCCAGAATTCCCGGGGGTCGTTGCTCACCCGGCGCAGGCGATAGGTGTATCTTCGCTCAGGCAAATAGCTCGAGCGACCCCGCGAGGGCGGACGCTCGAGCATCGACACGGAGGTGACGCGCTTGCTGCTTGCAGCTGATTACCCGTTTCTCGACGTCTTCTGGACGATCCTCATCTTCTTCATCTGGATCGCCTGGTTCATGTTGCTGTTCAGGATCATCGGAGACATCTTCCGTCGGCACGACATCGGCGGTGGAGCGAAGGTGCTCTGGATGATCTTCGTGTTCATCGTGCCGTTCCTCGGCGTCTTCGTCTACCTGATAGCGGAGAACCAGGGGATGGCCGAGCGCGACCTCGAGCGAGTGCAGGCGCAACAGGCGCAGCTCGACGCGTACGTCCGGACGACAGCCGGCTCGGGCCCTGGCGGCGCGGCGGGCGAGATCGAAAAGGCGGCGCAGCTGCTCGACCGCGGTGCGATCACGCAGGCCGAGTTCGACGCCATCAAGGCCAAGGCGCTCGCCGCCTAGCTGGCTCACAGGTTCCGCCACGACGCGAGGGGCCGCCGTCCGGCGACCCCTCGCGTCGTGGCAGCAGCCAGCCTTGCGGGCACGTCAGCGCAGCACGCCGGTGTGGCCGAGCGAGTAGCGCCCCGGCTGGGGCCAGACACACAGACCGTGCGGTCCGGCGCCGACGGGGATCCGGGCCCGCAGCCGTCCGGTCCGGGTGTCGATCGCGTAGACCTCGGCGTCGTAGCGCCCTGAGAGCCAGAGCGTCCGCCCGTCGGCCGACACGCCTCCCATGTCGGGCGAGCCGTGCGGGATGCGCCACGTCGCCACGACCCGGCGCGTGGCGAAGCGCAGCACGCTCACGGTCCCGGCCATTCGGTTCGTCACGTAGAGCCTGCGTGCATCCCGGCTCACGTACAGGCCGTGCGCTCCGGCGCCGGTGGTGCGGAAGCCGGTGATCCGCAGCGTCCTGGCATCGATCAGCCAGACGCCGCCGTGGACCATGTCGGCGACGTAGAACGTCGAGCCGTCCGGCGACAGCTTGACGTCCTGCGGCATCGAGCCCGCCCGCGGCAGGTGCAGGACGCGGACGACGCGCTGGCGTGGCACGGAGACCGCCACGAGCTCGCTCGAGAACTCGCAGCTCGCGAGCAGCATCCGCCCGTCGGCGCTGAAGTCCAGGTGGTCGACTCCGCGGCAGGGCACGGGCAGCGAGCGGTGCAGACGCATGCCGTGGGCCGTGCGGAAGTCGAGCCGGGCGTGCGCCTCGGCGACGACGATCGCGAACCGCCCGTCGGGCGTGAAGTACAGGTTGTACGGGTCGACCACGGGGATCGGGCGGCCGCGCGGCCGGCCGGTTCGGGGGTCGAGCGGGGTGAGGCTGTTGCCCCGATCGTTGTCGACGTACAGCGTGCGCAGGTCGTACGACGGCGTGACGTGCTGCGGCAGCGCGCCGACGGCGTAGTGGGCGATCACCCTGAAGGTGTGCTGGTCGATCACGTCGACCGTGTTGGCCAGGCTGTTCGGGACGTAGACCAGTGGCCGGGCGGAGCGCGCCGCGCCGTGCAGGAGCCCGGCGGCGTCGGCGGCGTAGACGTTCGCCACCGAGGGTGTCGGCGGGGCGGCTGCCGGGGCCCCGGCCGCGCGCGGGACGAGCCAGCCGATGGCAGCGGTCACGCCGGCCCGGGTCGCGCCTCCGGCGAGCTCGATCCGCCCTCCGACGGTGACCGCCGCGAGGTCGCTGCGGGCGGTGCGCAGGCGGCCACCGGAGACGACGTGGCCGGTGCGGGGATCGACCAGCTCGACCGCGGCCGTCGGCGTGCCGACCTGCGCGCCGCGGCCGCCGACGATGACCGCCCGGCCGCCGAGCGTGGCGGCCGCGGCGTGGGTCGTCGGCGAGGGCAGGGAGCCGATGCGGCGCACGACCCGGGTGCGGGCGTCGAAGCGGTAGACGGCTCGCGACGCGGTGCCGTCCGGCAGCGAGCCACCGGCGATGACGACCGCGCCGCCCACGGCGGTGACCGCGGCGTAGCGCACGGCGACGGGCAGATGGGCGACGACGCGGAGCGGCTGCCCCGGCCGGAAGGCCACGATCGTGTCGAGCCAGCGCTGCCCGGTGTAGCCGCCGACGACGTAGGCCGCCGGCCCCACGGCCGCAGCAGCGGCGTCGCTGCTGGCCGCGGGGAGGCTGCCGGCGGCGGTCACGGCTCCGCTCGCCGGATCGATCCGCAGGACGTGATCGAGCTGTCGGATCCCGTCGCCGCCGCCGAACAGGTACACGAAGCGGCCGAGCGCGACCGCCGGGGCGTCGTGCTGGGCCACCGGGAGGGCTCCGCGCCGTCTGCGCGAGCGCCCCTGGACGATCACGACGTCCCGCGTCGAGACGTCGGTGGCCGTCAGGCCGCCGGCGAGCACCACATGGCCGGCGACCGCCGCCGTGCCGGCGTCCTCGACGGGTGCCGGGAGCACCCCGCCGCGCTGCTCCACCAGGTGGAGCGGCTGCGGGCGCACGGACGTCGCGGCTCGGAGACCGGGCTCGAGGCTCGACCCGAGACGCTCGTCGAGCGCGGTCGCGGGTTCTGCGCGCCAGACAGGCCCGTCAGGGAGCGCGCGGCCGGGACCAGCGAGGCCAGCACCACGGCACATGCGGCGAGCAGGAGCCGCAACCGCCGGCGCCGTCGAGCGCGAACGCGAGATCGGCGACTGGCCATCGGCGAAAGCCTCGATGCCCGCGCCTGACGCCCGCCTGACCAATCGGCCCTGCGCGCAGGGCGCACACTTCTCCGCTTGCCGAACGAACCCGGTTGCGCCGAGCGGTGCGGTCCCCAAGAATCCGTCCGGGGAGATCCGCAACGAGGGAGGGCACGATGCGCGAGGATCCGTCGACCGGGGAGCGTCCGAACGGAGTCCAGCGCCGCCGGCGTCGCGGGGGAGTGGTCGTGGCAGCGCTGCTCGGCCTGGCTCTCGCCGCGACGGCGATCGGCACCGCCACCGCGCGCAGCGGTCACAGGGCGGCCGGCCCGCAGCGCGGCGGCACGCTGAAGCTGCTCGGGACGAGCGACATCTTCAACATCGACACCGTGAGCGCGTACTACACGGTGTCGAACCTGCTCGAGCGCTCGTACACGCGCCAGCTCGTGTCGTACGAGAACGCCCCGACGTTCCCCGGCTCCTTCAAGCTCATGCCGGACGTCGCGAGCAGCCTGCCGACCCCGGAAAACGGGATCAGCGCGGATGGCAAGACCTACACGTTCCACCTGCGCCCGGGCGTGATGTGGAACAGCTCGCCGCCGCGCGAGGTCGTGGCGGCGGACTTCGTGCGCGAGTTCAAGATGCTCTGCAACCCGGTCTCGCCGGTCGGGGCCCCGGCGTACTTCACGTCGACCATCGTCGGCATGAAGGGGTACTGCGACGCGTTCGCCAAGCTCAAGAAGCCGACGGTGGAGGCGATCAACGGCTTCGTCTCGTCGCACCCGCTCTCGGGCGTGTCCGCGCCCACCGCGTCGACGGTGGTCTTCAAGCTGCTGCAGCCGGCGTCGGACTTCATGAACATCCTGACGATGGGCTTCGCGTCGGCGCGGCCGGTCGAGTACCAGCAGTACCTGCCCGACAGCGTGCAGCTGCGCGCGCACACGCTGTCGGACGGGCCGTACGCGATCACCTCGTACAAGCCGACGATCGGCTTCACGCTCGACCGCAACACGGCCTGGAAGGCGGCGTCGGACCCGCTCCGGCACGCGTACGTCGATCACATCACGATCACCGAGGGCCTGAACTCCGAGAGCGTGCAGCAGCAGATCGACGCCGGCACCGGCGACCTCGAGTGGGACATCCAGCCGCCGACGCAGGACATCCCGCAGCTCATCCAGGCCAATGACAAGCGGCTGCTGCTCGGGCCGACGGGCAACTACTACGTGGGCATCGGCTACTACCTGGCGCTGAACCAGTACGGCGGTCCGATGCGCAACAAGCTGGTGCGCCAGGCCGTGGCGACGGCCGTCAACAAGCAGGCGATCGTCAAGATCCTGGGCGGGCCGAAGGTCAACACGACCGCGAACCAGGTGATCCTGCCCGGCAACATCGGCTACGTGCCGAACTTCAACGCGTTCCCGGCCAACACCGGCAGCGGCAACCCGGCGGCGGCCAAGGCCCTGCTGACGAAGGCCGGCTACCCGAACGGGCTGAAGATCAAGCTGCTCGAGTCGACGAGCGACCCGGCCCCGCGCGTGGCGCAGGCGCTGCAGTCGAGCCTGAACGCGGCCGGCTTCAAGGTGACGCTCGTGCCGACGACCCAGGCCGACTACTACGGCAAGTACCTGACCCAGCCGTCGAACGGCAAGCGCGACGCGTGGGACATCGCCGACCCCGGCTACATCCCCGACTGGTTCGGCAACAACGGCCGCTCGATCGTCCAGCCGCTGTTCACGAACCCCGGGGTGGGCTCCACCGACTGGGCCGGATATGACAACCCGACCGAGAACGCGCTGGTGCAGAAGGCGCTGTCGGCGAAGACCGCGGCCGAGGCGGGCAAGTACTGGGCGCAGGCCCAGACGTTCGCCATGAAGGACGCCGTGTACGTCCCGATCAACATCCAGAAGTGGCCGATCTTCCACTCGTCGCGCCTGCAGGGATGCAACTTCTTCTGGTACACGCTGAGCTGCGACCCGACGAACGTCTGGATCCAGTGACGCCGTCGCAGGTCGAGTGACGGAAGGGGACGACCGCCTCGGGCAGGACTACGGTTCCTGCTCGAGGCGGCGCAGCCTGCTCTCGGCCTGACCCGAACGCCTGTGAGGCGGGTCCCTTGACTCCGAGCAGCACGCCTGCGTAGAGTCAGCGCCCGAATGAGCAAAGCTTTGCTCAACCTGTGCGCGATGCGGCGCTGATGACCGCCGGGCCCGTCACGATCAGCGACGTGGCCGCCGAGGCGGGCGTCTCGACGTCCACCGCCTCGCGCGCGCTGAACGGCGTCGGCCGGATGCGGGACGAGACGCGCGAGCGGGTGCGCGAGGTCGCCCTCCGGCTCGGCTTCCGCCCGAACGAGGCGGCGCGCACCCTGCTCCGCGGCCGCACCTTCACCGTCGGCCTGCTCACGACCGACTCCTACGGCCGGTTCTCCGGCCCGGTCATGCGCGGCATCGAGGACGCCCTCGGCGCCCAGCAGGTGGCCATCATCGTGTGCGACGCTCGCAGCGACCCGATCCGCGAGCGCTACTACGTCGAGCTGCTGGTCTCACGGCGCGTCGACGGGATCATCGTCACCGGCCGTCGCGTCGACCCGCGGCCGGCGCTGGTCCTGCAGCGCTCCCACATCCCGGTCATCTACGCGTTCACCCAGACCGAGCGGCCGGAAGACCTCTCGCTGGTCCCCGACGACCGCCAGGGCGGCCGCATCGCCACCGAGCACCTGCTCGAGCTCGGCCGGCGCCGCCTCGTCCACCTCACCGGCCCGGACCGCTTCGTGGCCGCCCGCGAGCGGGCCGACGGCATGCGCGAGGCGATGGCCCGCGCCGGCCTCGAGCTGAACGGCGGGGTGCGGCACGGGTCGTGGGCGCTCGGCTGGGGCTACGAGGAGATGCTCGCGCTGCTGCGCGAGGATCCCGAGATCGACGGCGTGTTCTGCGGCGCCGACCTGATCGCGCACGGCGCGATCGAGGCGATCCGCGAGACCGGGCGGCGCGTGCCGTCCGACGTGGCCGTCGTGGGGTTCGACAACTGGGAGGTCATCGCGGCCGACGCGCGCGTCTCCCTCAGCTCGGTGGACATGGGCCTCGAGCACCTCGGCATGCTCGCGGGCCAGAGCCTGCTCGCCATGATCGACGGCGAGCAGCGGGCCGGCATCGTGCGCACTCCGTGCGCGCTCGTCGTCCGCGCGTCGAGCATCGCTCCAGGCAGCCGGGGAGAGCGCCGTCCAAAGGGAGTCACATGACCGATGCCCGAACCGCGGCGCCGCAGGCGCCGGCGCAGGAGGCGGGCGCCCGGGCGCTCGGTGGTCGTCGACACCTCCGCGAGCCCGCACGCGCGCCTGCGCCCCGTGGCGATGGACCAGGTCGAGATGCACGACGGCTTCTGGGAGCCCTGGCGCTCGCGCAACCGCCGCTCGAGCGTGCTCGGCCAGCACGCCCAGCTCGAGGCCTCCGGCGTGCTCGACAACTTCCGCCGCGCGGCGGGCACCTCGGACGCGCCGTTCCGCGGCCCGTTCTTCGCCGACTCGGACGCCTACAAGTGGCTGGAGGCCGCCGCCTGGGAGCTGGCGGCGGCGCCCGACGCCGAGATCGAGCGGCTCGTCGACGAGGTGATCGCCGTCGTGGCCGCAGCGCAGGAGCCCGACGGCTACCTGGACACCTACTTCACCTTCGAGCGCGCCGGCGAGCGCTGGACCGACCTCGCCGTCAAGCACGAGATGTACGTCGCCGGCCACCTGTTCCAGGCGGCCGTGGCGCACCACCGGGCCACCGGCAAGACGAGCCTGCTGGACGTCGCGACGCGGCTGGCCGACCACATCGACTCGGTCTTCGGGCCGGACGGACGGCCGGGCGCCGACGGGCATCCCGAGGTCGAGATGGCGCTGGTCGAGCTCGGCCGCGACACCGGCGAGCAGCGCTACGTCGACCTGGCCGCGCTGGTTCATCGACCAGCACGGGCAGGACCCGCCGACCATCTCCGGCCGGCGCTACCACCTCGACCACGCGCCGTTCCGCGAGCAGGCCGAGGTCACGGGCCACGCGGTGCGGGCGCTGTACCTGTACGCGGGCGCGACGGACGTGTACCTCGAGACCGGCGACCCGACGCTGTGGAACGCGCTCGAGACGCTCTGGCACAGCCTGCAGCAGCGGCGCGTCTACGTCACCGGCGGCGCCGGGGCGCGCTGGGAGCTCGAGTCCTTCGGCGAGGACTACGAGCTGCCGAACGAGGTGGCCTACGCCGAGACCTGCGCGGGCGTGGCGCACGTGCAGTGGGCCTGGCGCATGCTGCTGGCGAGCGGCGAGGGGCGCTACCGCGACGCCATCGAGACGGCGCTGTACAACGCCGTCCTGCCCGGCGTCTCCCTCGCCGGCGACGCCTACTTCTACCAGAACCCCCTCGCCGATCGCGGCCGCCACCGGCGCACCGGCTGGTTCAGCTGCGCCTGCTGCCCGCCCAACCTGGCGCGGACGCTCGGAAGCCTTCCGGCCATCCTCTACGCCACCAGCGCCGACGCGCTGTGGATCCACCAGTACGCCGCCTCGCGGGTGCGGGTGCAGCTCGGCGACGGCGCGCTGACGGTCCGCCAGGAGACCGGCTACCCGTGGTCCGGCGACGTCGCCGTGATCGTCGAGGAGGCGCCGGACTCGGCCGTCTCGCTGCGGCTCGCGGTGCCGGCCTGGGCCGAGGGAGCGACGCTGCAGGTGTCGGGCGACGGCGGGCCCGTCGACGGTCGAGCCCGGCGCCTACGCCGAGGTGCGGCGCCGCTTCCGGGCCGGCGACACGCTGCGCCTGTCGCTGCCGCTCGAGCCGCGGCTGGTGCAGGCCCACCGACGGGTGGCGGCCGACGTCGGCCGGCGCGCCCTGCTGCGCGGGCCGCTGGTGTACTGCCTCGAGACGGCCGACCAGGGCGGCGAGGACGCCTGGGACCTGCGCGTCGATCCGTCCGCCGCGTGGGACGAGGCCGAGCGCCCCGACCTGCTGGGCGGCTGCATCACGCTCGCGGTCGGACGGCCACGTCCTGCGCGACGAGGACGATGCGGACGAGCTCTACCGCCGCGCCGAGCGCGTGCGCGAGCGGCTCGAGCCGGCGCGGCTCACGGCCATCCCGTACCACCTGTGGGCCAACCGCGAGCCCGGCTCGATGCAGGTGTGGATGCCCGTGTCGGGCGAGGGGCCCAGATGAGCGCCACTGCGCCGACGCCGACGGCTGTCCGGTCCGCGGCACCGGCTCGTCGCGCGCAGCCTGTCCGGCGCCAGAGGAGCAGCAGCTCGCGGGCTGGCTCTTCCTGACGCCGGCGATCGCGTACCTGCTCTTCGCGTTCGCCCTGCCCATCGTCTACAACGTGATGCTGAGCTTCGAGCAGACGTCGCCGGCGACGATCGCGAACTTCACCGCGCCGTGGGCCGGGCTCGACAACTACCGCTTCGTCCTGAACGACCCCACGAGCCGGGACGCCATCGTCCACACGCTCGTGTTCACCGTCGGCTCCCTGGTCGGCCAGTTCATCATCGGCTTCGGGTTCGCGCTGCTGTTCAGCCAGCAGTTCCCGGGGAGGACGTTCGCGCGCTCGCTGATCATCGTCCCCTGGCTGCTGCCGCTGATCGTGACCGGCGTCATGTTCAAGTTCCTGTTCCAGGCCGAGGGCGGAGCCGTCAACCAGGTGCTCATGAACCTCGGACCTGATCGACACGCCGACCCAGTGGCTGAACGACCCGTCCGTGGCGCTGTGGACGATCCTCGTGGCCAACATCTGGCTCGGGATCCCGTTCTTCACCCTGCTGCTGTACAGCGCGCTCCAGGACGTGCCGGTGGAGGTCAAGGAAGCGGCCGTCATCGACGGCGCCGGCCCGTGGCAGCGGCTGCGCTACGTGATCGTGCCGATCATCCTGCCGGTCATCGAGGTGACGCTGCTCCTCGGGTTCGTGTTCACCGTCAAGGTGTTCGACCTCGTGATCGGCCTGACCGGAGGGGGCCCGGCCAACTCCACCCAGCTGATCACGACCTGGTCCTACAACCTGTCGTTCCAGGTGTTCTCCTTCGGCGAGGGCGCCGCGCTCAACAACCTGCTGCTCGTGCTGGCGCTGATCGCGGCGCCGCTCTACCTGTTCCTCAGCCGGGACTCGCTCCGGCGCAGCTCGGGGGCGGGCACATGAACCGCCAGAAGTCGCGAGCCCGTGCGCTGGCTCTGCAGCCTCGCGGCCCTCGTGGCCCTCGTCATCATGCTGTTCCCGGTGTACGCGATCATCGTCGGCTCGCTCGAGTCGACCGAGACGCTGTTCTCGCGGCACGTTCTACTGGCTGCCCCACGAGGCGACGCTGGACAACTACCGGACCGTCCTGCAGGGCGGGTCGGTGCGACCAGACGACCGTGGGCGGCTCGCAGCTGGGCGCCATCGTGACGAGCCTCGTCGTCGGCCTCGGGACGGTGGTGCTGGCCCTGGTCGTGGCCGTGCCGGCGGCCTACGCGCTCTCGAAGTACCGCCTGCGGGTCACCGTCGTCCTGGTCAGCTCGCTGCTCGTCGCCCAGATCGTCCCGTCGATCGTGCTGGCGACCTCGCTGTTCATCGTCTTCCACTGGATCCACCTGATCAACTCGTACCCGGCGCTGATCCTGGCCGACGGCACCTACGCCATCCCGTTCGCCATCCTGGTGCTGCGGGCGTTCTTCTTCAGCCTGCCGAACGAGCTGATGTTCGCGGCCAGGGTCGACGGTGCGTCCGAGTGGCAGACGTTCCGCATGATCGTGCTCCCGCTCGCCCGCTCGGCCGTGATCACCGTCTCGGTGTTCGCGTTCCTGGCCGGCTGGGGGGACTTCATCTTCGCCCTGACCATCCTCAACGGCACCAGCATCCAGCCGATCACGCTGGGGATCTACAGCTACCTGGGCAACTTCTCGACCGACTGGGGCGCGGTCATGGCCGCGGGCGTCATCGCCATGGTGCCCGCAGCGGTGCTGCTGGTCATCGCCCAGCGCTACATCGCGACCGGCCTCACGGCGGGCGCGGTGAGGGGGTGATGGATCGAGACTGACGCTTGACCCGTGGGCCTCGATTGGCCCTCATTGTTTGCCATTTGCCATTAGGGGAGAGCCGGAGTGAACATCTCGAAGAAAAGACGGTACTGGGGGCTGGCAGCCATCGTGGTTGCGGCGTCGTCGGTCGTGGTGGGCGTCGTCGCAGACGACCAGCTCGGCCGCGAGCAACATCACGCTGACGGAAGAGGACTACTTCAACACGCCGGGCCAGACCGCTGCCTTGGACCTGTACAACAAGCAGTTCGAGGCGGCGCACCCTGGCGTGAAGATCAAGCGGCAGTACGTGCCGTTCGCCAACCTGAACACGAAGCTCCTGACGCAGGCCGCGGGCCACGCCCTGCCCAACCTGCTGGCCGTCGACAACCCGTTCGTGTCGACCATGATCCAGACGGGCCAGGTCGTGGCCCTGAGCGATCTGAAGGGCTTCAGCAAGACCGGGTACTACCCGGCCGATCATCAACGAGGGCCTGTCGAACGGCAAGTACTACAGCTTGCCCGTGGCCGGCGCCAACTCGATCGCGCTGATGTACAACATCAAGATGCTGAAGGACGCCGGCGTCAGCCCGCCGAAGACGTGGGCCCAGCTGCTGGCCGCCGCCAAGAAGCTGACGACCTCGGACCACTACGGCATCGCGCTGACCTGTGAGGCTGCCGAGGACACGACCTGGCAGTGGGAGCCGTTCTTCTGGAGCAACGGCGGCAAGGCCGACTTCTCGAACGTCTCGGGAACCGCCGGACGTGCAGGCGCTGACCGTGTGGAAGCAGCTCATCGACGACAAGTCGGCGTCGAAGGACTGCCTCAACTGGAGCCAGACGCCCGCCGCCTCGACCCAGTTCATCGACGGCAAGGCCGCGATGATGGTCAACGGCCCGTGGAACTTCTCGGCGCTCACGGCAGGCCAAGATGTTCTACGGCAAGCAGTACGGCATCGTCCCGGTCCCGACGCGCGTGGCCGGCCAGCACGTGGTCGTGCCGCTGGGCGGCGAGGACTGGATGGTCTCGAAGAGCGGTGACACCGCCACGCAGCAGATGGCCTTCGAGTACATCAAGGGCACGCAGACGCCGACGATGCAGCTGAAGCTGGCGAAGCTGTTCGGCTACCTGCCGGGCAAGATCGCCGTGGCCAAGGTCTACGTGAAGCAGGCCGGCCCGCAGTGGAAGGTGTACGTCAACCAGACGCTGTTCGCGCATCCGCGCACGCTCGGCCTGGGCGTGAAGTACCCGAAGATCTCCCAGGCGGTGTGGACGGCCATCCAGGCCGGCCTGTCCGGCACAGAAGTCCGTGGCCGACGCGCTGAAGACGGCGCAGGGCCAGGTCAACACCATCCTGAAGAGCAAGTAGCCAGGAGCGCACCGGCCGAGACCCGGTACCGTCTGCCCACCGGCCTGGGCAGCGGTACCGGGCGGCCCGAGCGATGGACGACTCGAGGGAGGAAGCCGTGAGCGCGTTCGTCAGGCAGTCCGAGATCCGCAACGAGGACTTCGACTGGGGCGTGATCGGCTGGCGGTGCACGCCACAGAGCACCGGCGCGAAGCAGCTCGTCGTGCTCGACGTGTCGCTCGAGCCCGGACAGGCGCACGACTTCCACCGGCATCCGGGGCAGGAGGAGATGATCGTCGTCCTCTCCGGCGAGGTCGAGCAGTGGGTCGAACGGGAGTCGGCGACGCTCGGGCCGGGCGACTCGGTGTTCATCGACGAAGGCCGGGTGCACGCCACCTTCAACGACGGGGCCGAGACGGCGCGCCTGCAGGTCGTGCTCGGTCCGGCGCTCGACAGCGACATCGGGTACGGGCTCGTCGACGTCTCCGGCGAGTCGCCGTGGTCGTCGCTTCGCGCTGGCCGCTGAGGGACCCGCGGACGATCGTCGTCGCACGGCTGCCGAGAGCTCAACACGGCCGATGAATCTCGATCTGGGGCTTGCTCGTAAAAGTCGTGACAACGGCAGTCGCGATCGTCGCGATGCTGCTCGTGCGCCGTCGCGCCCGAGGCGAGCTACTACCAGGACGGCGATCGCGAGTCGAGGATGTTCGGCGTGCTCGCTACGGAGTACACGATCCACCGCGGGAACGTCATCTGCCGAGTCGACACAGCTGCGACCAGTCGAGGTCGGCTGCCGAGTCGGAAGCGCTCTCTGTCTCCTGGCAGCTAGAGATGGCCGAGTTCTTCCCGCCGAGCTCGAGGCAGGTGCTGGTGGGTCAGCACATCTGCGACGGCTGTTCGTAGTGCACGGCGAGTGGGCGAAGATGGAGGTCGGCAGCGAGGGCGACACGATCAACCAGTAAGGCGTGTGGCTGTTCCAGATGCTGGAGCGGGAAGACCCGTGGCCGGTGGCGCAGGGATCTGCCTACGATGAGTGACGCGAGCAGATCTCGACGCGCGAGACAGGTGCACCATGATCGTATCTGTTCGGGCGGCGTGCCGTAGGCGTACACCAGCAGCGCTTCCTCGCCGTGGTTCACGGTCTGCAGCGGCGTTCCCGGTGAGACGTGGATCAGGCCGCCAGTCGGCACGTCGTGCCGCTCGGGCGGCTCGCCCAGGTACATCGTCAGCGTGCCGCTCAGGACGACGAAGGTCTCCTCCTGGATCGGGTGGCGGTGCCGCCGCCCCTTCGCGCGCGGGGTCGTAGCGCCAGAGATTGGCCCGCGTGTGCGCGAAGCCCGCCAGATCGCTCAGCTCGGCGACGTGGCGCGCCGGCTCGCCCGGCTCATGCGGCCGGGTCGTCCACTCGAGCTCCTCTGGCGTCACCACGCGAGCGGCCATGGCCGAACCATACGCAAGCAAGGATCCTGTCCCCTTCTGGTGCCCTCGTTCGTCGTACCGGCGATGGCTCCCGCGTTCGCGTCGGGAGCCGGACCGGAAGACCGAAGGAGGACACCCCTTGAAGACCACACCCGACATCCGGACGCTGAAGCTCCGCGCTAGCCTCACCGGCAAGGTGATCGGCACCGACGACCCCGGATACGACGACGCGCGCCGCGTCGTCTTCACCGGCTTCGACCGCCGGCCCGCGGCGATCGTCCGCGTCGCCGACGCCTCCGACGTCGCCCGCGCCGTCATCCTGGCACGGGAGATGGGCGCCGAGCTCGCGGTGCGCGGCGGCGGCCACAGCCGCGCCGGGCACGGCACGTCCGAGGGCGGGATCGTCCTCGACCTCTCCGCGATGAACGCGGTCGAGGTCGACGTCGACGGCCGGACCGCGTGGGCCCAGACCGGGGCCACGGCCGGCGACTACACCAGGGCGACCGGCGAGCACGGCCTCGCCACCGGGCTCGGTGACACGCCGACCGTCGGCCTCGGCGGGATCACCCTGAGCGGCGGCATCGGCTTCCTCGTCCGACGGAACGGGCTCACGATCGACGACCTGCTGGCCGCCGAGGTGGTGACCGCCGACGGCGAGCTCCTCGTGGTGGACGAGGAGACCCACGCCGATCTCTTCTGGGCGCTGCGCGGCGGCGGCGGCAACTTCGGGGTCGTGACCAGGCTCCGGTTCCGGCTCCACGAGATCGACGAGGTCGTCGGCGGGATGCTGATGCTGCCGGCGAGCGTCGACGTCATCACCGGGCTGATCGACGCCGCGGAGACCGCGCCCGAGGAGCTGTCGGTGATCGCGAACGTCGCGAAGGCCCCGCCGCTGCCCTTCATCCCGGCCGAGCACCACGGCAAGCCCGTCGTGATCGCCCTGATGGTCTACGCGGGCGATGCCGAGGCCGGTGCGCGGGCGATCGCGCCGCTCCGCGCCCTCGCGAGCCCGCTCGCCGACACGGTTCGGCCGATCCGCTACCCGCAGATCTACGACGGCCCCGAGGGGCCGAGCCCGGGGTTCGCGGACGGGACGAACGTCCTCGTCGACGCGCTCCCCGCGGGAGGGGTGGAGGCGATCCTCGAGCACCTCGAGACCTCCACCGCCGCGATGGCCGGCATCCAGCTGCGCGTCCTCGGCGGCGCGGTGGCGCGCGTTCCCGACGACGCGACCGCGTTCGGCCACCGGCGAGCGAGGCTGATGGTGAACATCGCCGCCATGCACCAGCGCCCCGAGCAGCGTGCCGAGCACGAGGCCTGGGCGAACACCCTGGCGAGGACGCTCTCCGGCGGAACCACGGCCGCCGCCTACGTGGGCTTCCTCGGCGACGAGGGCGACGAGGGTGTCCGCCGCGCCTACCCGCCCTCGACCCTCGATCGCCTCGCCGAGGTCAAGCGGCGCTACGACCCGGACAACCTCTTCCGCCTCAACCTGAACGTGCCGCCGAGGGAGATGGACGAGAACACGCGACGACGGAGGTCAGCTTGAAGTACCTGTTCCAGAACTATCCGGGCCGCTCGGCCGAGGAGTTCGAGCGGCTCTCCGCGGAGCGAGCGGCAGGCGATCGTCGACGAGTACGAGGCGATCCGGCAGCTGCCGGGGATCGTCGGAGGCGGGCAGCTGCAGCCGGTCGAGACCGCGACGACCGTGCGCGTCCGGAACGGCGAGACGCTGCTCACGGACGGTCCCTTCATCGACGCCAAGGAGCACCTCGGCGGCTACATCGTGCTCGAGGCGGACGATCTCGACGCGGCGCTCGAGATCGCCGCGCGGATCCCCGCCGCGCGGATGGGCGGCGCGATCGAGGTGCGGCCGTTGGTCGAGAGGTAGGACGCTGCTCGAGCAGGTCTTCCGCGACGAGTGGGGCCGCGTCCTCGCGAGCCTGGTCGGCTTCCTCGGCGATCTCGAGATCGCCGAGGAGGCCGCGCAGGAGGCGTTCGCGGTCGCGGCCGAGCGCTGGCCCCGCGAGGGCACGCCGCCGAACCCCGGCGCGTGGCTGACGATCACGGCCCGAAACCGCGCGATCGACCGTCTGCGCCGCGACCGCACGCTCGCCGAGAAGTCGCGCCGACTCGAGGTGCCCGAAGCCGTGGAGGACGAGATGGAGGACACGGTGTTCCCGACGAGCGGCTGGAGCTGATCTTCACCTGCTGCCATCCGGCGCTCGGTCTCGAGGCGCAGGTCGCGCTGACCCTGCGCGCGCTCGGCGGGCTGCGCACGGAGGAGATCGCCCGCGCGTTCCTCGTTCCGGACGAGACGATGAAGCGGCGGCTCTCGCGGGCGAGGCGGAAGATCAGGGATGCGGGGATCCCGTTCCGCGTCCCGGCCGACCATCTGCTGCCGGAGCGGCTGCGGGCGGTGCTCGCGGTCGTCTACCTGATCTTCAACGAGGGCTACGGCGGCCGCGTCGACCTGGCAGCCGAGGCGCTCCGGCTCGGCGCGGCGCTCGCCGAGCTGATGCCGGACGAGCCCGAGGTGCACGGTCTGATGGCGCTGATGCTGCTCGACGACGCGCGCCGCGACGCCCGCTTCGAGGGCGGCGAGCTCGTGCTGCTCGCAGACCAGGACCGGTCGCGCTGGGACGCCGCCCGGATCGCCCGCGGGCGCGAGGCGCTCGACCGGGCCTTCGCGCTGCAGGGGCCACGGTGCGTACGTCATCCAGGCGGCGATCGCGTCGCTGCACATGGAGGAGCCGCGTGACTGGCCGCAGATCGCCGCGCTCTACGGCGAGCTCGTCCGGCTGACCGGCTCAGCGGTCGTCGAGCTGAACCGCGCGATCGCCGTGGCCGAGGCCGACGGGGGCGGAGGCGGGGCTCGTCCCTCGTCGATCGGCTCGACCTCGACGGCTACCAGTACTTCCACTCGACCCGTGCCGACCTGCTGCGCCGCCTCGGCCGGAGCGACGAGGCGCGGACCGAGTACGAGCGCGCCCTCGAGCTCGCCCGCAGCGAGCCCGAGCGCCGCTTCCTGCGGCGCCGCGTCGCCGAGGTCAGCGCGTAGCTGTCCCCTTCCGCGCCTCCCGTTCGTCGTCGCTGACGGACACCGCGGGAAAGGAGAACACGATGCGTGTGTTCGTCACTGGAGCGAGCGGCGCGATCGGCAGCCGGCTCGTCCCTCAGCTGATCGAGGCGGGGCATGACGTGGTCGGAACGCACAACTCGCCGGCGCAGCGCCGAGCGCCTGCGGGCGCTCGGCGCGACGCCGGTGATGCTCGATCTGCTCGACGCCCGCGCCGTGCAGGACGGCGGTGCTCGAGAGCGAGCCCGACGCGATCGTGCACGAGGCGACCGCGCTGGCAGACGCGAAGTTCAGCCGCAACTTCGACAAGACCGGCGCGCGGACCAACGAGCTGCGAACGACGGGCACCGATCTGCTGCTCGCGGCCGCGCGAGAGGCCGGGGTGCGCCGGTTCGTCGCGCAGAGCGTCGCCGTCTTCGGCCGGTACGCACGAGAGGGCGGGCCGATCAAGACCGAGGACGATCCGGTCGAGCGACACGCCGCCGGCCAACACGCAGCGGTCCGTCGCGGCGCTGAACCATCTCGAACGAGTGGTCACCGAGCACGGCGGGATCGCGTTGCGCTACGGCGTCTTCTACGGCGCCGCCAGCGACGGCACGATCGAGCCGGTGCGCAAGCGGCAGTTCCCGATCATCGGCGCGGGCGGCGGCATCTGGTCGTGGATCCACCTCGACGACGCGGCCGCGGCGACCGTGCTCGCGCTGGAACACGAGGGGCCCGCCATCTACAACATCGTCGACGACGACCCCGCGCCGGTGCGGGAGTGGCTGCCCGTGCTCGCCGAGGCCCTGGGCGCGAAGCCGCCGCGGCGCTTCCCGACCTGGCTCGCGCGGCTGCTGGCCGGCGAGGCCGTCGTTCAGATGAGCACCGAGGCCCGCGGCGCCTCGAACGCGAAGGCCAGGCGCGAGCTCGGCTGGACGCCGCGCCATGCCGAGCTGGCGCCAGGGCTTCCCGGCGGTCTACTCGGCCCGCAGCATGGGCGACCAGGCGCTCGCTGCCGTCACAGCCGACCGGCCATGACGCGCGGCGGAGGTGCGAGGATGGTGGAGTGATCCGGATCCGGCTGACCCCGGCGGACCTGGCCGACGTGCGGCTGTCGAGCTCGGCGCTCGTCGAGCTGTCGGAGAGCCTGCGCACCGCGGCTGACCCGGCACGCCAGGGAAGCCACCGGGCCTGGGTCGACGGCCTGCGCGAGGACCGCGCCCGGCACGGCCTGCTGCTGCTGCAGGCGCTGCACGAGCCGGGCCGTTACGTCCCCGACTTCCTGACGCTGCGCGGCTCGGACGGCCCGGCGGCCCCGGCCCGCGAGCTCGCCGAGCTGCGGGCCCGGCCGCCGGTCGAGCTGGCCGACAGCCTGGCCTTCGCCTACCCGGACGGCGCGCCCGCCGACGTCGCCCTCCTCGAGCGCGCGCCCGAGGCGGGCCTGCGGCGCCTCGCCGACGAGCTCGAGGGCTGGTTCGCGCTCGCCGTGCGGCCGCACTGGCGCGCCGCACGGGCGCTGGTCGAGGGCGAGATCCTGCGCGCCGCGCGCATCCTGGCCACCCGCGGGTCGGCGGCGTTGCTGTCGGAGCTCCACCCGGACATGCGGCTGCACGGCGACGTGCTCGAGATCGAGAGCCGGCGCGAACGCGACGTCACGGCGCAGGGCCGGGGGATCCGGCTGGTGCCCGCGGCCTTCGCCGGCCTGCGAGGTCTCGCCGATGCTCGACCCCTCGCTGCCGCTCGGGATCGCCTACCAGCCACCGGGCGTGGCCAACCTGCTCGGCGGTGAGCCGGTGCCGCGCGACGGCCTGGCCCCGCTGCTCGGGCCGGGCCGGGCGCGGCTGCTCCGCCTGCTGGCCACGCCGTGCTCGACCGGTGAGCTCGCGCTGCGGCTCGGCGTGACTCCACCCGCCGTGTCCCAGCAGCTGCGGATCCTTCAGGCCGCCGGGCTGGTGCGCTCCTGCCGCTGCGGCACCCGGGTGCTGCACGAGCTGAACGACGAGGGTCGGGAGCTGCTCGACGTGCTGGCCCGCGCCGTCGGCCGCTCTTAAGGCACGGCTTAACGGCTCGCTCGGAGGCGGGGCCCGGGCCTAGCCTCGGAGCGATGAGACGCCTGCTCGCCCCGTGCCTGGCCGCCGCGGCCCTGCTCTGCCACGTCGGTGCTGCGACCGCGGCCGGCCAGGTGTCGACCGGGACGTACCGGATCGGCGCGAACGCCACCGGGACGCCGATCGAGCTCTCCATCGGGGCCGGCGGCCGCCGCGTCACGGTCTCGCTCGGCGCCGGCCACGCCGTCCATCAGGTGGTGGCCCTGAGCCGCCGGGGCGCGCACGTCCGCTTCGCCCTGCCGGGCGCGCCGGCACCGCTGGTCTTCGCTGGCAGCCTGTCGCGTGGCACGGTCCGTCAGGGCGCAGCGCGGGGAACCTACAGCCTGCGCCCGGGCGTGCCGGCGAAGGGCGGGATCGAGCCGGCCCTGCTCGGCCCGTACGGCACCTCCGCCGGGCGCGGCCTGGCCGTCGTCGGGTTCTGGGGCCCCACGCAGCTCATCGACCTCGACACGCGGAGCGATCCGCCTCCTGAGCCGCAGGACGCGCCTCGTCTGGGCCGCCGGGAGCTCGTTCGGCGGCGGCGCGGACGGCAGCGTCAGCTTCGCCGCCGACGGCGACAGCTTCCGCTGGACGCACGCCGACGGCAGCGTCGAGCAGGCCACCCGGGTGCCGCTGCGCCAGCTCGAGGTGCGGTTCTCGTCGAGCGGAACCGCCCAGGCGGGCACGCTCACGCTGCCCGCCGGCAGCGGCCGCCACCCCGCGGTCGTCACGGTGCACGGCTCGGGCTACGCGGTGCGCTCCTTCTGGGAGACCTGGGGCTGGATCCTGGCCCGCCACGGGATCGCCCTCCTGGCCACCGACAAGCGCGGCTGCGGCCAGTCGGACGGACGCTTCGCCGGCTCCTACGCCTCCGACACGCTGATGCACCAGCTCGCCGGTGACGTCGACGCCGCCGCCGGCGCGCTGGCGCAGCGGCCCGACGTCGACCCGCAGCGCGTCGGCGTGCTCGGGATCAGCCAGGCCGGCTGGATCGAGCCGCTCGCCGCCGACGGCTCGGGCGCCGTGCGCTTCACCATGCTGCTGTCGGGCCCGACGGTGAGCGTCGACCAGCAGGACCTCTTCTACCAGCTCACCGGCGGCGGCGACGGCCCCGCCAGCGAGAGCGACGACCAGATCCACGCCGCGCTGGCCCACAGCCAGCCCACCGGCTACGACCCGGTGCCGGCGATCGCCGCGATGACCGTCCCCGGGCTCTGGCTGTACGCGGCCACCGACCGGCAGGTGCCCGAGCGGGAGAGCGTCGCGATCCTCGACCGGCTCTCGGCCGAGAAGCCGCACGCGTTCACCCACGTCGTCTTCCCCACGGGCACCCACACCATGTTCGACGCACCGCACGGCCAGAACGCCGAGATCGCCGCCGGCAGCGGCTACGTGCCGGGGCTCGTCCCGGCGGCGCTCGGCTGGCTCGACCGGACGCTGCCCGGCCTCTGAGCGCCGGTAGCGTGTCCGGCCATGACGCCGCCCGACGACCATCCGCTGCAGGTCGAGGGGGTGCGGCGGTTCTACGACCGCAACACGGCCCGCTTCCGGCGCCTCGGCGAGGGCGGGGCGTCGATCCACCGGGCGGTGTGGGCGCCGGGTGTGCGCACGCGCGCGCAGGCGTTCCACCACGTCGACGAGGTCGTCCTGTCGTTGCTGGCCGGCGCGTCGGCGCCCCGCGTCGTCGATCTCGGCTGCGGCGTCGGCGGCAGCCTCGTCCACCTGGCCGCCCAGCGCGCCGACCTGGTCGGCGAGGGGATCACGATCAGCCCGGCGCAGGTCACGGCCGCCGGGGCCCTGATCGAGCGGGCCGGCCTCGCGGGCCGGGTGCGGGTCCGGGAGGGCGACTTCGTCGCACCGCCCGCAGACCTCGCCGGCGCCGACCTGGCGCTGTCCATCGAGGCGTTCGTGCACGGCCCGGATCCGGCCGCGTACTTCCGCGCCGCGGCAGGGCTGCTGCGCCCGGGCGGCCTGCTCGTGCTGTGCGACGACCTGCTGACGGCCCGCGGCGCTCGGCCGTCCGCACCGGAGGCGGCCCGGCTGGCGGCGTTTCGCAGCGGCTGGCGGATCGGATCCCTGCTCACCGTCGAGCAGGTGACCGCGCTCGCCGCCGCCGCGGGCCTCGCACTGATCCGCGACGACGACCTGACGCCCTACCTCGAGCTGCGCCGGCCGCGCGACCGCGCGCTCGCGCTGCTCGTCGCGGCGGCGCGGCCGCTGCCGCTGCGCGGCGAGTACTGGCGGTCGCTCGTCGGCGGGGACGCCCTGCAGCACTGCCTCGGCAGCGGCCTGGTCGCGTACCGGCTGCTGGTGCTGCGGCGCGCGACGTAGGGGAACCTCGCTAGCTGCGTTCGGGTTGCTGCGCCAGGTTCGTGGGCGGCGGGCATGGGCCTGCCGGTACCCCAACACTGGATCGAAGGAGCCCCATCCATGCAGTTCCGTGGCCTCACCACCACGTTGACCGTCCTCGCCGCGACCGTCGGCCTGGGCGCCGTCGCCATTGGCGCCCAGGCGTCCGCGGTCGTCAAGCCGCCCGTCGTCGACAACGACGGCGTCACCCTGATCGGAAGCACCGAGCTCGCGCTGACCGACGGCAACGTGGCGTTCAGCTTCGCCAACGGCGCGATCACCCCGCATCTGACGGCGACCCTCGAGGGCGAGAACGCCGACGACCTCTGCGTCCGGGCGCGCATCGACAGCTACGAGGGCGCGACCCTCCTGCACTCCGCCTACAGCAAGAAGCGCTGCCTGAAGAGGGACAAGCCGTACACGCAGGCGGTCGACTTCAGCGAGGTGCCAGACGCGCGCACCGACAGCGTCATCGTCGCGATCGAGAAGGAGAACGCGCAGGGCTGGACGACCGTCGACGACAGTGCCCCGGGCTTCCTCGACGTCAAGACCTTCGCCGACGAGGTGCGCATCCTCGGTCTGGGCGTCGACTACGGCGGGGACGCCTACGCGGGCGGCGTCCCGACGTCGAGCGCGCATGTGACGTATGACCTCGACAACGGCCTCGCCACGGCGCAGCTGGACGGGTTCATCCACCTCGAGGGCTTCTCCAACTGCGCCCGGATCCAGCTGCTCGTCCTGGGTGCCGGCCCGCTGAGCCCGGTGGCCGAGACGATCAACGGGCCGAAGCACTGCCCCGCGGACCTCTCGCACGTCTCGTTCCACGACGTCCTGGCGACCACGCCGAGCGGCTCGCTGAACCAGGTCCAGATCGTCCTGCAGACCAAGAACGGCGGAAGCTGGCTGAACGCGGGCAACCAGACCGTCTCGATCGCCGAGTAGCCCGGCGCCTCGAGCCGCGGCCGCCGTCCCTCGCGGGCGGCGGCCGCGCTCGTCGGTCAGCCCCGGTCGAAGAACGACGCCAGCTCGGCGCGCTCGTCCTGTGACAGCCGCAGCTCCAGCGCGGCCACCGCAGCGTCCACCTGGTCGGGCCGGCGCGGGCCGATCAGGATCGCCGTCACCCGGGGGTCCGAGAGCACCCAGGCGTAGGCCAGGGTCGCCATCGGCACCCCGTGCTGCACGGCCCGCGCGCGCAGCCGCTCGATCCCGCGCCAGACGTCGTCGCGCTCGTAGCCGCGGTAGGGCTCGGGTCGCTCGGCCATCCGCGAGCCGGCGGGTGGCGGCGAGGCGCGACGGTAGCGGTCGGCCAGCCAGCCGCCGGCCAGCGGCGAGAACGGCGTGTAGCCCAGGCCTTCCTCCTCCACCAGGGGCAGCACCTCCGCGGCGTCGCCCTGCTCGAGCAGCGAGTAGGCGTTCTGCACCCAGCCGTACCGGCCCTCCGCCGCGCGCAGCGTCGCCGCGTCGAGGTGGCAGCCGCCGAAGGCCCCGATCAGGCCCTGGGCGCGCAGCCCGTCGAGCGCGTCCAGCGTGTCCTCGAAGCGGCGTCTCGGCGTCGCGGTAGTGCGTCAGGTAGAGGTCGACGCGGTCGACGCCGAGCCGCTCGAGGCTCGACTGCAGCTGGCGGCGGATCCGTTCGGGCGCGAGCCCCTGGTCGCCGTCAGGGGTCATCGGGTGGAAGACCTTCGTGGCCAGCGTCGGCCGCACGCCCCGGCTGGCGATCCAGCGCCCGATGGCCCGCTCGCTGGCGCCGCCCGCGTAGGCGTCGGCCGTGTCGAAGGTCGTGATCCCGAGCTCCCAGGCCCGGTCCATGATCGCCGCGGCCTCGTCGTCGGACTCGCCCCGGCCGATCAGGTCGTGGTCCGAGCCGAACCCGCCGAACCCGCCCGCGCCGAGGATCAGCCGCGAGACCTCGATCCCGGTGCTGCCGAGGCTCCTGTGCTCCATCGCCGTGGCCGTCAGTGCCCGGGCGAGGACAGCCTGGACTGCCCGATGGTGACGATCTCGCGCAGCATCGTGGTGAACGCGCGCTGCGTCCGCAGCGGCACGCCGTCGTCCGACATGACCGGCCGGGCGTAGGCCCCGTCGAGCGCCCCGTGGTCGACGCAGGCCCGCAGCATCCGCTCCACGTCGTCCTCGCTCGAGAGCTCCGAGGCCGGCGTCTCGGTCAGGAAGGCGATCATCGCCGCCACGCCGTAGCCGCCCCAGTTCGAGATCGCCGCCACCACCAGGTGGTCGACGGGCACCGCCGCGGTGGCGCCGCCGCCGCACGGGCACTGGCAGACCTCGCCGGTCGGGATGATCCTGGCCGTCGCCTCGGCGATCGAGCCGAAGCCCACCTCGTTGCCGCCGTCGCCGATCCCGGCCGTCAGGATCCCGCGCCTGGCAGCCTCCGCGAACAGGAACTGCGGCTTGGCGTGCTGGTCGTTGTAGGAGATCCCCGTCGAGCCGTGGATGACGCCCTTGCGGTTCGGCGAGAGCTTCTCGATGGCCAGCACCACCTTCGGCTGGAGCTCGTCGAGCAGCCTCGGCGCCTGGGCCTCGCACTCCGCCGCGTCGAGCGACATCGGCACGAACCACACGGCGTGCGCCTGCGCGTCGTCGTCGGGGTGCAGGAAGTTCAGCCCGGCGGCGTTGCACACCGCCTTCATCGGCACCTCGCTGCGGGCCTCGGTCAGGATGACCACCTGCGCCCCGAGCTGCAGGGTGAGCACGCGCGCCAGCGCCGCGGCGCCGAGCATCCCGTCGACCTCGCCCACCGGCAGCACCGGCGGGCCGCCGGCGCCGGTCAGGATGAGCACCCGGTCGCCCGGCTCGATCGCGCCCACCAGGGCGCTGGCCATCGCGTGCACCAGCGGCCCGTCGGTGATCGCACGGGCCGCGTCGTAGAGCTCGCGGAGCTGGCCGCGCGGCAGGTTCCCCGCGCTGGGGCGCATCTCGATGGTGCAGAGCTGGTCGATGTACTCGCCGATGACCTTGGGCATTGCGTCGCTCCTGCTCGGCTACTCGGTGATCGCCGAGTAGAGCTCGGCGTGGCGGTTGTAGAACGGGTGCATCCGGCCGCGCGCCTCGAACAGCAGGTCGAGGTCGGCGGTCGTCACGCCGACGAACTCCTCGTCGTACGGGGCCTCGAACACCGGCTGGCCGTAGGGCGAGTACAGGCGGCTGCCGCCGAAGCACATGAAGTTGCGCTGCTTGCCCACGACGGAGACGTGCAGGAACCAGATGACGTTCTCCTCGGAGCGCACGCTCAGGTGGTTGCGCCAGTGCTCCTCGAAGCCCGCCACGGCGGCCGAGATGTTCACGATGATCTCGGCGCCCTTCAGCGTCAGCGTGCGCGCCACCTCGGGGAACGAGTTGTCGTAACAGATCTCGATCCCGATCCGCCCGAGCGCCGTGTCGAAGACCGGGATGTCGGTTCCCGGGCTCCAGTAGGCCTTCTCGGCGGCCACCACGTCGCCCACGGCGAAGGACGCCACGTGGGTCTTGTTGTAGACGCCGACGAGGCCGTCGGGCGCGATCAGGAGCGCGCGTGTTGTAGCTCTGCCCCGGGAACGTGCCCTTGTGGGTGGAGGCGCCCATGATCAGGTGCACGTCGTGCTTGGCAGCCTCCTCGATCAGCTGCGCCACCCAGGGGTCGTCGGCCCGCTCGGCCACCGCCCAGCGCGACGTGTGGTCGTTGGTCTCGTAGCCGTTCAGGAAGATCTCGCCGAAGACCACGAGCTTCGCGCCCTGCGCCACCACGGTGGCGATGGCCTCGCGGGCGCGGGCCAGGTTCGCGGGGCGCGGGTCGTAGTCGGCGGTGCCGATCTCCGAGGTCAGCTGGCAGATGCCGATTTGGAGCTCTCTCATCGCGGATCTCTCGCTTCGGGGTCGGAGGTGGTCAGGAGCCCAGGTAGGCGGCGGCGAAGTCCGCCGTTTGCAGCAGCTCCTCACGCGTGCCCGAGAGTCCGACCCGGCCGGTGCGCAGCACGTAGCTGCGGTCGGCCAGGGCGACCGCGCGGGTCGCGTTCTGCTCCACGAGCAGGACGGTCACGCCCGACTCGCGCAGCTGCTCGAGCGTCTCGAAGACGCGGTCGATCATGATCGGCGCGAGGCCGAGCGAGGGCTCGTCCAGGAGCAGGAGCTTGGGTCGCGAGAGCAGCGCCCGGGCGATCGCGAGCTGCTGCTGCTCGCCGCCCGAGAGCTTGGCCGCGGAGGTGCGGTAGTAGGTGCGCAGGACCGGGAAGCGGTCGAGCTCGCGCTCGAGATCCTCGCGCGCAGCGGCCCGGTCGCGGCGCGGCGTCGTGCCGAGCTCGAGGTTCTCGGCGACCGAGAGCGACGAGAAGATCTGCCGGCCCTCGGGCACCAGCGCGATCCCCAGCCGGACGATCCGCTCGGGCGCCAGGCCCAGGAGCGAGCGTCCCTCGAGCTCGATGCTGCCGCCGCTCGGCCGCACGATCCCGGTGATCGCGGCCAGCGTCGTCGACTTGCCGGCGCCGTTCGGCCCGACGATGGCCACGATCTCGCCCTGGCCGACCGTGACCGAGACGGAGCGCAGCGCGGTGACGCGCCCGTAGCGGGCCGACAGGTCGGTCACCGTCAGCACGCCGCGCTCCCGCCGCCGGCAGACGTCCCCAGGTAGGCCTCGATGACCGCCGGGTCGTGGCGGATCTGCTCGGGCGTGCCCTCGGCCAGGGTGCGGCCGTAGTCCAGGACGTGGATGCGGTGGCAGAGGCCGAGCACCAGCGTCATGTCGTGCTCGATCACCAGCAGCCCGACGTCGAAGTCGGCCGGCAGCGTGGCCAGGAGCGCCTTGAGCTCGCCGGTCTCGTGCTCGTTGAGGCCGGCCGCGGGCTCGTCCAGCAGCAGGAACGCCGGACGGGCGGCGAGCGCGCGGACGATGCCGACGCGCCGCTCCACGCCGTGCGGCAGGGCCTCGCCCATCAGCTGCGCGGCGTGGGTCAGGTGCATGCGGTCGAGCAGCTCCCAGGCGAACGTCCGCGCGGCGCGCATCCGCAGGCCGCCGGCGACGGCGCCGGAGAGCACGTTCTCGAGCACCGTCAGCCGGCCGAACAGGCGCACGCTCTGGAAGGTGCGTCCCAGGCGGTGGCCGGCGAGGCGCTGGGGCGACCAGCCGGTGACGTCGCGCTCGCCCAGGAGCACGCGGCCGGTGCTCGGCCGCTGGAACCCCGAGAGCACGTTGACCAGGGTGGTCTTGCCGGCGCCGTTCGGCCCGATCAGGCCCAGGATCTCGCCCGGCTGGAAGGAGATCGAGACGTCCGTCAGCGCCTTGACGCCGACGAACTCCACACCGACGCCCGCGGCGCTGAGCTGGGCCGCCGCGGCGCTCACGATGCCGCCTCGCCCTCGAGCGTCGGCTCCGTGTCCACCGGGCGGCGGCGGCGAAGGAGCCGCGCCCGCAGCCCGCGCAGCCCGAGCACGCTGATCTCGGCGCCGCCGGTGAGCCCGCGCGGCCGCAGGAGCAGCGTCAGCAGGAGCGCCAGCGCGAGCCCGACCTCCTGCAGCCCGGGACGGCCGGGGATGTGGATGAAGGCGACGTCCACCCCGAGCTCGATCCGGCGCAGGCCCTCGGTGACCGTGGCCAGGAAGATGGCGCCGACGACGGCGCCCGACAGGCTGAAGCGCCCGCCGACGACCAGCATGGCCACGACGGTGAAGGTCGTCGTCAGGAAGAACGCGTCGGGCCCGAACGAGCCCGCCAGCTGGCCGTAGATGGCGCCGGCGATGCCGCAGATCGCGGCGCTCACGATGAAGGCCACGGCCCGCTCCGGCACGATCGCGATCCCGATCGCGCGGGCCGCGTACTCGTCCTCGCGCGAGGCGCGCACGCGCAGGCACAGGCGCGTCTGCTGGAACAGCCAGGCGACGCAGATCGCCACCAGCGCCCAGGCCAGCGCCGTCGGGATGTCGGTGGTCGTCGGCACCGCCGCCATCCCGGTCGAGCCGCCGGTGAAGGCGTCCCAGTTGGACGCGACGACGTAGATGATGTTGAGCACGGCGAAGGTGCCGAGCCCGGCCGTCAGGCCGCCGAGCCGGGTGATCGGCACGGCCAGGACGGCGGCCACCAGGGTGGCCACGGCCCCGCCGACCAGCGTCGCCACGAACGAGCTGGTGTGCGCCTGCTCGAGCCAGTCGGGAAGCTGCAGCAGGGCGGCCTTGCTCTCCTCGGGCACGCGCAGCAGCGCCGCCGTGTAGGCGCCGATGGCCATGAAGCCGATGTGGCCGAACGAGAAGACGCCGGTGTTGCCCACGAAGACGTAGAGCCCGACGACCAGCGTCAGCTCGATCAGCCCGTTGACCAGGACGTTCTGCAGGACCGGCGACCCCAGCGAGCCGAGCGCCGTGACCAGGCAGACCAGGCAGAGCAGCGTGGCCAGCGAGGCCAGGCGCTCGGGCAGCTCGTTCGGCGCGCTGGGGGCGTCCGTCGCCACGGAGCGCGTCAGACCCGCTCGTAGGTCGAGCGGTGCACCAGGAAGCCCTGCGGACGCACGACCAGCACGATCAGGATCGCGGCGAAGACGAAGGCGTCGCGGTAGGAGCGAAGCCCGAGCGGCAGCGTGGCCTGCAGGGCCACCGTCAGCGCGCCCAGGAAGTAGCCGCCGATCACGGCGCCGACCAGGCTGCCGAGGCCGCCGAGGATGGTGGCCACGAACGCCGCCAGCACCGGCGAGACGCCGATCGTCGGCTGGATGATCCCGGTCTGCTGGACGAGGATCACCGACGCCGCGCCGGCCAGCAGGCCGCTGAGGCCGAAGGCGGTGGCGATCACCGTGTTGGCCCGGACGCCGAGCAGGCGGGCCATCTGGAAGTTCTCGGCCGAGGCGCGCATCTGGACGCCGATCCGGGTGCGGGCCAGGAACAGCCCGGTGGCGGTCAGCAGCACGGCCGTGACCACGACGGTGGCGATCTCGACGTTCGGGATGGTGTAGCTGCCGATCCGGGTGACGTCCGTCATGAACGGCCACAGCGCCACGCTGCGGGGCAGGGCTCCGAAGAACAGGATCGCCAGGTTCTGCAGCAGGTAGCTCACGGCGAACGACGTGACCAGGAGCGTGTCGGCGTCGGCGCCGCGGGCCGGGCGGAAGGCGATCCGCTCCATCAGCAGCGCGGACACCACGACCAGGGCCAGGACGATGAGGATGCGCACGGCCCAGGGCGGGCCGTCGATGTAGTACAGGCCGTACGCGCCGATCATGATCAGCTCGCCGTGCGCGAAGTTGATCAGGCGCATGATCCCGAACAGGAGGCCGATGCCCAGGGCGAACAGGGCGTACAGGCTGCCCAGGCTCAGGCCGTCGATGACGTACGAGATGACGAGGTGCGTGTTCATCCGTCGAGGCGCGTCGAGCCGGGCCGGGATCGCGCCCAGATGGGTGGATCCCGGCCCGGGAGACGCGGGGGCGCCCTAGCTCAGCGGCGGCTGCTTCTGGACCTTCACGACCGCGGCCACCGAGTGCTTGCCGTTCTGGATCTGCATCATCCGACCCTCACGGTGCGTGTCGATGTGCACCTTCGGCGTGAACGTCGTCGAGAGCAGCAGCTTCTCGTCGGTGAACTTGTTCATCTGGGCCGCGACCTTCGCGCCGTCGGTGCTGCCGGCCCGCTTGATCGCCAGCGCCAGCGCCTGGACGGCGGTGTAGCCGAACGCGCCGAAGGACACCTGCGGGGCGCCGTGGGTGGCCGTCGTGTACTTCTTCCAGAACGTGTTGACCTTCGGGTTCGGGTCGTTGCCGAAGATCGAGGTCGACTCGTTGTAGTAGAAGTTCGAGAGGTCCGGGATCGTCTTCTTGAACCAGTAGTCGCCGTCCATCGCGTCGTTGCCGATGATGGCCGTGTCGAGGCCCTGCTGGCGGATCTGCTGGGTGGCCACGGCGCCGCCGGGCGGGTAGGAGCAGAGGACGATCACGTCGGGCTTGGTCGAGAGGCCCTTGATGCGGGTGATCTGCGCCGCCACCGACGGGTCGGTGTTCTTGAACGTGTCGGAGCCGACGACCGTGCCGCCGAGCTGCTTCCAGCGCGTCCCGAAGGAGTCGCACTGGGTCTTGTTGGCGTCGGTCGTGTCGTCGAGCAGCAGGTAGGCGTTCTTCCAGTGCTTCTTCTGGAAGGCCCACTCCGCCTCGGCGTAGGCCTCGACCGCGCCGTTGGAGCCGATGGTGTAGGCCAGCGGGCCGATGCCGGCGACGCCGAACTTGGGCGACGAGGCGCCGATGGAGACGACCGCCATGCCCTTGCTCTGGGCCACGCGCGCGGCGGGCCCGCCGTAGTTGAAGTCGAGGGTGACGAGCATGACGTCGGCGCCCTTGCTGACCACCGAGAGGCCCGCCTGGGTGCCGAGCTTGAGGTCGGACTTGGTGTCGGCGGTGACCACCTTGAGCATCCGGCCGTTGATGCCGCCGGCCTTGTTGATGTCGCTGACCGCCACCATGGCCCCGGCGACGGCCGGCTTGTCGAAGGCCGCGATGAACCCGGTCTGCGCGGTCGCGATGCCGATCACGATCGGATCGTTCGCCCGGGTCGTCTCGGGCCTGGCGTCGGCGATCACCGCGGCGCTCGCTGCAGCGAGCCCGCAGACCGCGATCGCAGCCGATAGGCGCAGTCGCCTCATGGCACGTCTCCTCCTCGATGGGCCAGACAATGTGGCCCCTGGCCGGGAGGCGGATTATCCAGAATACTGGCCGGATACGCAAATGGACTGGATGGCATGAAGCAGAACGGCGACAGCAAGGCGCCCAGGGAGCCCTCGGCGGGCGCCGCCGTGGACGGCCTGGGGGAGAAGCTGCGTCAGCTACGGCTGGAGCGCGGCGAGTCCCTCACCCGGGTGGCGGACGCGACGGGGATCTCGAGCTCGTTCCTGTCGCTGGTCGAGACCGGCCGCAGCGACCTCACCGTCGCGCGGCTGGTGCGGCTGGCCGCGCACTACGGCGTGCCGGTGACCGACCTCCTGCCCGACGAGGAGGACGATCGTCCCGAGATCGTGCGGCGCAAGAACCAGCGGCGCATCCCCCTCAGCTCGGACCACATGGACATCTGGGTGCTGGTGCACGAGGGGGACCGCGCGATGATGCCGGTCATCGGCGCCTACGAGGTCGGCGGCGGCATGCGCGAGTTCGTGAGCTACGAGAGCGACCAGTTCGACCACGTGCTCGAAGGGTCGATCCGGCTGCTCTTCGAGGGCGAGCCCGAGATCGTCCTGTCCGAGGGCGACTCCGCCTACTACTCGGCCAAGCGTCCGCACCGCTACGAGAACGCCGGCGACACGCCGGCGCGCGTGTTCCACGTGCGCTCGCCCGCGCACGACGCCTGATCAGGGAAGCTGCGCCGGCGGGCAGCCGTTGCCATGATCGAGGCTGGCCAACGACGGGAAGGCGCTGCACATGGCAGATCGGCTGAAGGACGTCCTGTACACCGCCGAGGCGGTCATCGACGGAGGCCGCAGCGGCCACGGCCGCTCGAACGACGGCCGGCTCGACGTGGAGCTCTCGGTTCCCGCCGCGATGGGCGGCGACGACGGGCCGGGCACGAACCCGGAGCAGCTCTTCGCCGTCGGCTACGCCGCCTGCTTCCAGTCGGCGCTGCTCGGAGTGGCCCGGGGGCGCAAGCTCGACGCCGACGACTCCCGGATCACGGCGACCGTCGGCGTCGGTCCGCGTGACGACGGCGGGTTCGGGCTCGAGGTGGGGCTCGACCTGCACGCGCCGGGCATCTCGACCGAGGATGCGCAGCTGCTCATGCGCCGGGCCCACGAGCGCTGTCCCTACTCCAACGCCACGCGCGGCAACGTCGCCGTGACGCTGTCGGTCGACGGCGAGCCGTTCACCAGCTGACGGTTCCGCTCAGAGCGTGGGGACGGTCACCTCGACCTCGCGGCCGAGCGCGGCGGACTCGTACAGCGCGTCGACGACCGCCTGGGTGACGAGGGCCTCGTCGGCGGTCGCGGCGAGCGTGGGACGGCGGCCGGCGCGCAGCGCGTCCACGACGTCGACGAGCTCCAGACCGAGCGACGCCGCGAAGTCGACGTCCGTGGGCGCGCCGGGGTCGAGCTCCTCGAGCCCGCCCTGGCCGTCCTCGCGGGCGAACCCGAGCGGGTCGAAGCTCGCCTGGGCGCGGTCGCCGACGAGGTCGAAGCCGTAGTTCCAGCCGGGCTTCTCCCAGACCCAGGCGCCTTCGATCGACATCCAGAAGCCGTTGTCGAAGCGGATGTGGCCGAAGGCCAGGTCGTCGACGTCGTAGGTCTCGAGCCCTTCCGGGGCGTTCGCGGTGCGCTTGCGCGGGTAGACGGTGGTGACCGACGCGGTGGCGGTCGTCGGGGTCGGGCTGCCGACGAGCCAGCGCACGAGGTCGAGCATGTGCACCGCGGTCGAGGCCAGGGCACCGCCGCCCGAGAGCGCCTTGACGTAGTGCCGCCCCCACCAGGGCACGTCGTCGGCCAGCATGAACCCGCGGGCGCACACGGGCGCTCCGAGGTGGCCGTCGGCGATGAACCGGCGCACCGCCGTGGTCGACCCCATGAAGCGCATGTTGAAGCCGACGGCGAGCAGGCGGTCGCGTTCCGCGGCGGCGCGCGTCATCTCGACGGCCTCGGCGGCGTTCATCGCGAACGGCTTCTCGCAGACGCACGTTGGCGCCCGCGTCGAGCGCCGCGAGCACGATGTCGCGGTGGGTGGTCGGCATGGTGCAGACGCTGACGAGGTCGAGCTCGTGGGCCGCCAGCGCGTCCCGGTAGTCGACGTGGACCCCCTGCACGCCGTGCGCTGCCGCCGCCTCCCGCGCCCGGCTCTCGTCCAGGTCGCAGACGGCGACGACCTCGACGTCGTCCATGCCCTGCAGGTATCCGATGTGCAGGCGGCCCTGGAGGCCGCAGCCGATCACTGCCGCATTCACGGGCGGCAGGCTAGCGAGGCGGTACGACGAAGGGAAGCGCCGTCGCGCTAGGGTGCGACGTCCGCGTCCAGATCTCGTCGGGGTCGGACGCGGCCGCTCTGACATAGGAGCCCTCGATGCGTCTCCAACCGCTGCGCCTCCTGGCGTGCGTTCTCGCTGCCGCTTCCGTCTCCGCCGCGCTCGGCGTGCCGGCCGCGCCAGCCGCGAACCCGTGCCCCGACGGGACGCTGCGCTGCGTCCAGAAGACCATCGTCACGATGCAGGACACCTACGGCTCGCTGGCTGCGGCCTGCGACCACAACGCCGTCTTCGCGCTCTCCTACCTGCGCACCACCCAGGCGTACGCGACGGCGAACGCCACGCCCGGCTGGTTCGACGACCCGGCCTGGGTCAACCAGGAGGACTGGTACTTCGGCCGGCTCTGGCTCGACGCGCGCACGAACTGGCAGCGGGGCAGGACGGCGCAGGTCCCGCAGGCCTGGCAGATCGCGTTCGCGGCGGCCGACTCCGAGCAGGTCTCGGGCGTCGGCGACCTGCTCCTCGGGATGAACGCGCACGTCAACCGCGACCTGCCGTTCGCGCTCGAGGCCATGGGCCTGGTGGCGCCGGACGGCTCGAGCCGCAAGCACGACCACGACGCCATCAACCCGATGCTCGCCGGCGTGATGCCGTCGATCCTGGCCGAGGCGGCGGCCCGGCTCGACCCGACGGTGCCGGCGGCGATCGTCAACCTCCTGCCGCTGACCGACCTGACGTTCTTCCAGCTGCTGGCGCTCTGGCGCGAGACCGCCTGGCAGAACGCGGTGCGGCTGGTCAACGCCCGCACGCCGGCCCAGCACGCCCAGGTGGCGGCGTCGATCGAGCAGTCCGCCGCGACCGAGGCGGTGCTGATCCGGACGCTGTTCGCCTACCTGCCGCTGCTCGGCGGTGCCGCCCAGCGTGACGCGTACTGCGCCGCGCACGCGTCGCCCTGAGCCTCCTCTAGCGGTCCTGCAAGGCCTCGAACTCGGCGTCGCTGAGCTCGATCTCGAGCGCGCCCAGGTTCTCCTTCAGGTGGTCGAGCGAGAGCGTGCCCGGAATCGGCAGCATCACCGGCGACCGCCGCAGCAGCCACGCGAGCGTGATCTGGCTCGGGGTCGCGCCGCGTTGCGCCGCGATCTCGGCGAGCTTGCCGCCGCCGTCGCCGCGCAGCGGCGTGAACGGAACGAACACGATGCCCTCAGCGGCGCAGTAGTCGACGACCTCTTCGCGCCGTCGCTCGGTGAGGTTGAACTGGTTCTGCACCGCGCTGATCGGCAGGAGCGCGCGGGCCCGCTCGATCTGCGCGACGTCGACCTCGGACAGTCCGACGTGCCGGATCTTGCCGGCATCGTGGTACTCCTTGATGACGGCGAGGCTCTCCTCGAGCGGCGTCTCGGGATCGACCCTGTGCAGGTAGTACAGCGCGATGCTGTCGGAGCGCAGCCGGCGAAGGCTCTCCTCGATCTGGGCCCGCAGCACGTCGGGACGGCCTTCCCCGGCCCGGAACCCGCCCTTCGTCGCCACGACGCAGCCCTCGGGGAACGGCGCGAGGGCAGCGCCGATCGTCTGCTCGCTCTCGCCTCCCGTGTACAGGTACGCGGTGTCGATGTGCTCGATTCCCGCAGCGACGGCCTCCTTGACGAAGGCCGCGCGCTCCGCCGTGTTCGTGAGCTGGTTGGTTCCCAGCCCGATCCTGGAGACCTCGGTGCCTGCGAGCGAGAGCGTCAGCGGAGTGGTCATCGCCAGAGCATCGCAGCGAGCGAGGGCCGGCGATCCGGTTCGGCCTCCGCTGCCGGACGATCAGCCGGCGGCGTACCACTCCGGGCGCTGCCAGTAGTAGTCGTGCGGCTCGGCAGCGCTCCCGGTCGGGCGTCTGGAACGCCATGATCAGCGCGCGGCGGGGCCCGTCGGTGGCGTTCGGCCCGGCGTAGTGCAGCGTCCGGCCGTTGTGCACGGTGGCGCCGCCCGCGGGGATCGGGCAGGCCACGACGTTCTCGCCGTCGACCTCGCGCGTCGACCACCAGGCCGTGCGCGTCGGGCGAGATCAGCCGGTGCGGGCGGACGGCGTCGTGCTGGCTTCCGCGCACGAACTGCATGCAGCCGTTCTCGAGCGTCGCGGGCTGCAGCGGCATCCAGACGCTGATCGCGTCGTGGTCGTGCGTCGGCGCCCAGTACGCCTCGTCCTGGTGCCACGGCGTCGCGGCGCCGTGATGCGCCGGCTTGCGGATCGCGTGCATCCCGCCCGGCGTCGCCTCGTCGCCCAGGAGCGCCAGGGCGATGCTGGCCGCGTTGGCGTAGGCGACGGTCTCGAGCAGCTCGGGCGCGTAGCGCTCCGGGTTCACGATCTGCGGCAGGATCGGCCGATCGGCGTCGCCGGCGAGCTCCAGGCGGTCGCCCTCGGAGACGGCGCGCCGGCCCTCGAAGAGGTCGTCGTAGATCACCGCCAGCCGCTCGACCTCGTCCTGCGTGGTGATCGCGTCGAGACGGAGGAAGCCGTCTCGACGGAACTGCTCGATCTGGTCGGGCGTCAGGCGCCAGCGTGGCGGTCAGCGACATGTCCGGGTCCTCCGGTCGATGGATCGGCACAGGTGTACCGGCCGCGGCGCGGCCGCGGCTTTCCCCGAGCGCGCCTCCACGTTCCCTGCAGCGCGCATCACGTGCTCGGAGTCGGAGCGGTACGTCGGAGCGACGCCGAAGATGGCCTCGGCGACGGTCGCCGCCGTAGTTGCGGTACTCGTGGCGGGCGCCCATCGGGAGCAGCGCCGCGTCCTCGGGCTCGAGCTCGAACACGTAGGTCTGGCCCTCGAACCAGGCCCGCACGTGCAGCGGCCCGGAGACGGCAGAACAGCACCTCGTCGCCGCCGTGCGCGTGCGCCGTCGACGCGTCCCCGGGCGAGAGGCTGAGCGTGCCGACGGTCAGGTTCTCGGTGCTGGCCAGGAGGCCCGACCAGCGCGCCGCCGTCGCGCATCCAGCCGATGCGCTCCCGGGTGATCGGCTGCAGCGTCCGCGGACGGGCGGCGCCGGCGCCGTTCGGCCAGCTGGCCGAGCAGGCGCGGGTCCTGGTAGGTGCTGGCCTCGAGGAACGGCCGCGTCCGGGCGTAGGCGCCCGAGGCGCCGGCCGCCGGCGGCGGGGCGAACAGCTCGAGCACGCGCAGCGGCTCGGGGCCGTGGGCGAACGCGTGGTGCCAGGTGTCGGCCTGGAAGAACACGCTCTCGCCGGGCTCGAGGCGCTCCACCTCGCCGGACTCCGGGTTGGCCAGGACCATCGTCCCGGACAGGACGTGCAGCACCTCGTCGGCGCCGAACACCGTGCGGAACTCGCGCGAGTGGCGGAACGCCTGCCCGGGCGCCAGCCCGAACACCAGCGCGTGCACGCGCTCGGTCGAGGCGTAGATCCAGTCGGCGACCAGGCCGGCCTCGTCGTCGCCCCAGATGTGGCGCGTCACGCCCGCGCGCGTGATGTGCGTCGGGACGTCGAAGCTGGGGCGGGGCGATGGCGCGTAGGTCACCTTCGGGCGGCTGCCCGGAGACGTCGGTCCTCACACCAGGCTCCTCGGATCGTGGCTCCGGCGCTCGTCCTTCTCGGCGGTGGCGAGCGGGCCGTAGTCGAGCGCCGGGAAGGTCGACTCGATCTCGACCACGCGGCCCTCGCGGGCCGACCGCATCGCGCCGAGCATGACCTCGAGCGCGTGGAAGGCGTGCTCGGGCCGGTGCACCGTCGGGCGGCCGGCCTCGGCGCAGTCCACGAGGTGCTGCAGGCCGATCGTCCAGGGCCAGGCCGGGTCGGTCTCGGGGAAGACCTCCCACGCGCCGTGCGCGTTCCGCCACTGCTCGAAGCCCTCGGGCGCCCAGTCGTCGCCGAGCAGCTGCAGCACGCCGTCGGAGCCGTACAGCTCGATCGCGGGCGAGCGGTACTTCTGCATCGTGAAGCCGGTGGCGATCGAGGCGAAGCGGCTGCCGCCGAAGTCGAGCAGCACGTGCGCGTTGTCGTCGGCCTCGACGTCCATCAGCTCGCCCTCGACGACCCGCCGGGGGATCGCGGTGCCGACCATGCGCCGTCACGCGCTGCACCGGGCCCATGAACCCGCACAGGGCGGTGAGGTTGTAGACGCCGAGGTCGAACAGCGCGCCGCCGCCGCGCTCGTAGAACCAGCGCCCCCACCAGGGCCCGGCCCAGCCGTAGCGGGCGCGCGCGAGCAGCACGTCGCCGATCACGCCCTCGCCGACGCGCCGGTGCATCTCGCGGTACGTCGGCGAGAGCACGATGTGCGGCGCGCAGACCAGCAGGCCCTCGCGAGCTGCTGGCTGAGCTCGACCAGCTCCGCGCCTCCTCGAGCGAGGTGGCCATCGGCTTCTCGACGAGCACGTGCTTGCCGGCCTCGAGCGCCGCCAGCGCGAGCGGGCCGTGCGCGTTCATCGCCGTCAGGATCAGGACGACGTCGACGTCGTCGCGGGCGATGAGCTCCTCCGGGCTCGCCGCCTCCTCGGCGCCGACGAGCCGCGCGCCGGCGGCGCGCTTGCCCGGCGTCGACGTCGAAGACCGCGACCGTCTCGACGAGGCCGTCCTGCGCGAGGCGCCGGATGAGCGTGCGGTAGGGCCCGGTGAAGACGCTCCCGAGCCCGATGATGCCGAGTCGCTGCATGCGCGTCGTAGTTCCCTTCCAGGGTGTGGTTGCGTCGCCGACGCGGGCGTCGCCGGTCTCGCCGACGGCGCCGGCACGCCTGCGGGCCGCCGTCGGCGACTCGCCGTAGCGCGCGGAGAACGCGCGGGAGAGGTGGGTCGGGCTCGGAGAAGCCGCACGCGTAGGCGATCGACGTGATCGGCTCGTCGGTGAGGGCGATGCTGCTGCCGCGCCCGGCTCAGCCGCAGCGCCCGCAGGTAGGCGGTGGGCGTCACCTGCAGCACCGCGCGGAACTGCTTCGCCAGGTGCTGGGGCGACACGTGCACCAGCGCGGCGATCGCCGCCAGGTCGAGCGGCTCGGCGTAGCGGTCCTCGAGCTCGGCGATCGCCCGCAGCACCAGCTCGCGGCGGCGGTCGGGCGGCGCGGGCCGTGGCCGACCGCTCGCACCGGCGAGCGCCAGCAGCTCGGCCACGGCGAGCTCTGCGGCCGCCCGGGCGCGGAGGGCGTCGGCGGGCTCGGAGCCCGTCCCGTGCCGCACCGCCCGCTCGGCCAGCAGCGCGAGCCGGCTCGGCGCCGGCGCGAGGTGCAGCGGCGCGCCGAGGACGCCCGACAGGTCGCCGCCCGGAATCGCCTCGAGGCGGTAGCCGAAGCCGAACAGGCCAGCGGGCCGTCCTCCGCCGCCGTGAGCCGCCGGGCGCCGCGGCCGAGCGCGAAGGCCTCGCCGGCCCGCACCACGCGCCTCCTGCGCGCCGAGGCGCACCCGGCAGGCGCCGTGCCGCACGACCACGACCTCGCCGTACGGCTGCTGGGCGAGCCGGATCGACCAGTCCGCCGGCAGGTCGACGTCGTACGTCTCGACCAGCCGGAAGGCGGCGTCGTGCCACAGGCCGGCGTGGTCGACGTGACCCACGGCTACTCCTTGACCCCGCCGCCGGCGAGCCCGGCGACGAAGTGCCGCTGCAGCGCGATGAACACCACCACGACGGGCACCGCCACCATGAGCGCCGCGGCGGCCAGCCCGACGCGGTCGGTGCTGTGCTGGCCGGAGAAGAACGCCAGGCCGAGCGGCGCCGTGCGCAGGTGGTCGCTCTGGACCATCACGAGCGCGGTCAGGAAGTCGTTCCACGACCACATGAAGAGCAGCAGGACGAGCGTCAGCACGGCCGGTCGGGCGTTCGGCATGATCACGCGCCAGAGCGTCCGCCAGCTGCCGGCCCCGTCGATCGCCGCGGCGTCGATCAGCGCGGTCGGCACCGAGCGGAAGTACGCCCGCATCCAGTACGTGCCGAACGCCACGTCGAGCGCGATCTGGGGCAGGATCATGGCCCAGTAGGTGTCCGTCAGCTCGTGCGAGCGAAGGTCGTAGTAGAGCGGGACGATCGCCACCTCCCACGGGATGAGCATGCCCGTGAGCAGCAGGTAGAACAGGAGGCCCTGGCCGCGGAAGCGCATGACGCCGAACGCGTAGCCCGAGAGGATCGACAGGGTCGTCGCGCCGATCACCACGGCCACCACGACGATCACGCTCGAGCGGAAGTAGAGCGAGAACTGCGCCGTGTTCCAGGCCTCGCGGAACGTCTCGAAGTGGATGCCGTTCGGCAGCGAGAAGCCGGACACCTGGGTGCCCGGCGCGTTGAAGGCGAGCAGGACGATGCCGATGATCGGGATGACCGAGATCAGGGCGAACAGGCCGAGCAGCGTGTACGCCGCGGCTCCTGTCGCGGACGGAGATCACGCGCGTCCCCGATCCGCGACCCAGTTGATCGACCAGCGCCAGCACGAAGATGATCGCCGCGAGCACGACCCCGATGGCGCAGGCCTCGCCCACCCGCCCGTCGGCGAAGGCGTGGTTGTAGACCAGGATGCCGGGCACGATCGTCGAGGTGCCCGGCCCGCCGCGGGTCATCACGAAGATGACGTCGAAGGCCCGCAGCGCGCCGATCACGGTGAGCGTCACGGCGACCGCGAGCTCACCGCGCAGCGACGGCAGGGTGACCGCCAGGAACTCGCGCAGGCGGCCGGCGCCGTCGACGCTGGCAGCGTCGTACAGGGAGCGCGGGATCTTCTGGATCCCGGCCACGAACAGCGCCACGCACAGGCCGATCGCGGCCCAGGCGCCGACGAGCCCGAGCGACGGCAGCGTCCAGGTGAAGCGAGCCGAGCCAGTTGTGCTGCAGGAAGCCGAGGCCGACCGCGCCGAGGAACTGGTTGAGCGGCCCGTCGGGCGCCAGGATCCAGCTCCAGATCACGCCGATGACCACGGTGGAGATGACCTGCGGCAGGAAGATCATCGTGCGCAGCGCGCCGTCGCCGCGGACGTGGGCCAGCATGCTGGTGGCGGACAGGCCGAGGGCGATGGCGATCGGCAGCGCCGAGAAGAACAGGATCAGCACGAAGCTGTGCGCGAACGCCTGGTGAACCTGCGGGTCGTCCCAGATCGTGCGGTAGTTGTCGAACCCGACCCACTCCTTCGGGCCGATGCCGTCCCACTTGAACAGCGACAGCCACGCCGTCTGCACGAACGGGTACAGCACCAGCACCCCGAACAGCGCCATCGTCGGCAGGATGTAGAGGTACGGGACGACCGCCCGGGTCACCCGGTGCCGCGTCATCGGCCGGCGGCGCCGCGCCCGCGGGCTGGCGGCGGTGCGTCCGCCGCCCGCCCGCGTTGCGATGGTGCTGCCGTCCTCGACGGAGGGCGCGCTCACTTCAGCGAGTCGACGAACTTCTCGCGGGCGGTCTCGATCGTCTTCAAGCCGCCCTGCGCGTCGACGTCGCCGGTCAGGATGCGCTGGAACGTCGGGTAGATCACCCCGCCGCCGTTCGGGTCGGAGAAGTCGAGGTACGGCAGCAGCGTGTCGTTGGCCAGGACGGACTGGAAGGAGGTGTAGATGTCCTTCGTGAGCTTGCCCGGCTTGAGCTTCGGGTTCTTGACCTGCAGCGGGGCGATGTCACCGGCTGCTGTAGAACAGGCGCGCCGACGTGGCGTTGGTCTCCCAGTCGATGAACGCCGCCGACAGATCCGCGAGCTTGCTGCGGGTCGAGATGTGCCAGCCGTAGCCGAACGAGCCGGTCGCGCGGGGCTTGTCGCCCGCCGTGACCGGCGGCGTCAGGAAGAAGCCGAACTTGTCGCCGGGCATGCCCGAGGCGACCCACGAGCCGGCCGGCAGGAACACGCCCTGGCCCTTGATGAAGTCGGTCGTGGCATCGCCGTAGGCCACGCCGTTCGTCCCGCTCGGGATGTAGCCGGCCTTGTACCAGCTTGGCCAGGAGCTGGGCCGACTTCGTGAACGTCTTGTCGGTCCACTTGACGCCGTTCTTGTTGTAGACCAGCCCCGTCACGTGGCTCGCCGGGTTGATCGTGTCGTCGATGTTGAAGTACAGGTGCAGCGCCGGCCACTGGTCCTTGTTGCCGAGCTGGATCGGGATCTCGCCGGCCGACTTGGCCTTCGCGAAGTCCGACTGCAGCTGCGCGAACGTCTTCGGGACGCCGATGCCGAGCTGCTTGAGCTTGGAGATGTTGTAGAACCAGCCGATGACGTCGGCGGCGTACGGCACGCCGAACATCTCGCCGGCGCCGAACACCTTGCCGTCGGTGGTGAAGCGCAGCTGGTCGAGCTCTCGCTGCGGCGTAGCGCTTGTCCCATCCGTACTGCTTGACCCACGGGGTGAGCGGCCGGATCAGCTTGTCCTGGATGAGCGGCCCGTCCAGCGACCAGCCGAGGTTGCCGATGGCCACGTCCGGCGAGTGGTTCGAGCTGAGCGCCAGCTTGAGCTGGGCCGGGTACGAGTTGAAGTCGCGCACCACCCAGTTGACCTTGATGTTCGGGTACTTCTTGGTGAACGTCGCGCCGAGCTGCTTGACCAGCGTGAGGCGCTCTCCACTCTCGGAGGTCCAGACGGTCAGCGTCTGGTTCCCGGCCTTGGCCGGGTCGAACGTCGCGCTCGGGGCCGCGCCGACCCCACCTGCCGACGCGCCCGCGGCGATCGTGAGAGCTGCGCCGCTGAGCAGAAGCGCCAGCTTCTTCATCGGTTCCTCCTTCGCAAGGCGACCCCAGAACGCGCGTGTCGTACTGCGCGCGTCGGGCGAAGATACCAACGGTATAAGTCGATGACAAGCTAGACCAATTGTTCGTCTTGTATCTCTTTGGCCGGCGGCGTAGGCTGTCGCCGCGATGGCGTCCGACGCGCCCCACCTGCCGCTCTACCGCCGTGTCCAGGAGGAGCTCGCCGCGCGCCTCGCCGATGGGCGGCTGCCGCGCGGCGCCCAGCTGCCGACCGAGCGCGAGCTGTGCGAGGAGCTCGACGTCAGCCGCGTGACCGTGCGCAAGGCGCTGGCCGCGACTGCGGGAGGCCGGCGTGCTGGCGTCGTTCCAGGGGAAGGGCACCTTCGTCGCCGCGCCACGGCTCGGCGAGCCGCCGAACGCGCTCATCAGCTTCTCCCAGCTCGCAGCCTCGGGCGGCCTCGCCGCCAGCTCCACGGTCCTCGCGAAGCAGGTGCGCCCGGCGTCGATCGAGGAGGGCGAGCGCTTCCGCATCGCCCCCGGATCGCCGCTCTTCGAGCTCGAGCGCGCGCCGGCTGCTCGACGGGCTGCCGGTGGCCATCGCGCGGAGCGTCGTGCCGCTGGCCCAGGCGCCGCGGCTGCCGGAGCTCGACTGGACGCGCGCCTCGCTGTACCGCGAGCTGATGACGGCCGGCTGCCCGCCGGTCCGCTCGGACTGCGCGCTCGAGGCCCAGGCGGCGGACCAGCGGGTCGCGGCCGAGCTCGAGCTCCCCGTGGCCGCGCCGGTGCTCGTGGCCGAGTCCTCGAGCTACACGCTGGACGACCGGCTCGATCGAGCTCAGCCGGCTGGTCTACCGCGGCGACCGCTACCGCTTCCGGGCCACCCTGCTGGTCGGCGCACGCTGAGCCGCCGCCCGGCGCTCGTGGACGACCAGCCCGGCGCCCACCAGCCCGGCCCGAGGGCCCAGCTTCGCGACGTGCAGCGGCGGAGCCCCGGGACGGGCCGACAGCCGCGCCGCGAAGGCCGCGCGCAGCGCGCGTTCGACGGCGCCGCCGGCCGAGCCGAGCCCGCCGCCGAGGATGACCGCGGCCGGGTCGAGCACGCACACCAGGTCGCCCAGGACGAGGCCGATGGCCGTGCCGGCGGCGCCCAGGATCTCGGCCGCCGCGGCGTCGCCGCGACCGGCCAGCTGCAGCACCTGGTCGGCGCCGTCGACCTGCGCGCCCGACCGCTGCGCGTAGCGCCGGGCGATCCCGCTGCCCGAGGCGTACTGCTCCAGGGTGCCGGGCCACCCGGCGTCCACCGGGCCGGGTACCGCGAGCTCGCCGAGGGCGATCGCCTCGCCGCGTGCGCCTGCCCACGGCTCGCCGCGCAGGACGAAGGTGCTCGAGATCCCCGTGCCGAGAGTCACGTAGAGGAAGCTCTCGAGGCCTGCGCCCGCGCCGCAGCGCGCCTCGGCGAGCGCTGCCAGCCGCACGTCCGAGTCGACGGTGCACGGCAGGCCGGGCGCGATCCGGCCGAGCTCGACCAGCGGCTGCGCCTGCCACTGCAGGACGTCGCGGCTGCCGAGGCCTCCGTCGGCATCGACGTACTCCGGAAAGCCGGCGCCGATGCCGACGACGTCGAGCCCGCGCTCCGCGGCGAGCGCGAGCATGGCGCTCGCGGCCGCGAGGGTCAGCTCGAGGCCCGGCCCGCCGGTGCGCCGGTCCTGCAGCGGGTAGCGGTCGCGCTGCTCGTGCAGGACGTCACCGCCGGCAGAGACCAGCCCGGCGGCCACCTTGGTGCCGCCGACGTCGAGCGCGACGGCGACGGCCTCAGGCATGGCGCAGCTCGTCGAGGGCGAGCTCCGCGAGCACCGGGATCTCGTCGCGGATCGAGGCGTAGTAGTCGTCGTGGGAGGCACCGTCGCGCCAGCGGCGGTAGTTGCCCTCGAGGAAGATGGCCGCCTTCCACAGCGCCAGCGCGCGGTACCAGTGCACGTTCGAGACCTGCCGGCCGCTGAGCTCCTCGTAGGCCGCGGTCAGCTCGTCCCTGTCGGGGAAGCCCGGCAGCGCGGTGACCGGAGAGAGCGCGAGCGGCCCGGGCGTGTAGCCGGGCTCGACCCAGGTGGCGGTCAGGTAGCCGACGTCGGCGAGCGGGTCGCCGATGGTGGCCATCTCCCAGTCGAGGATCGCGTTGACCCGCGCCGGGGCGTCGGGTGCGAGCAGCAGGTTGCCGAGGCGGTAGTCGCCGTGCACGATCGTGGCCGGCGCCGCTCTCGGGCAGCCCGGCGGCGAGCAGCCGGGTCGCCTCGTCCAGCGCGGGGAGCTCGCGGGTCTTCGAGAGCTCCCAGAGGCCGCCGAAGCGCTGGAGCTGGCGCTGCAGGTAGCCGGACGGCCGGCCGAAGGTCTGTGGCGGGGCGACCGCGTGCAGCTCGGCCAGCGCGACGACCAGCGCATGGCCCACGCGAGACCGCTCCTGCGGGGTGTCGAGCGCGGGCGGCAGCGACGTCGTCGGCACGAACCCGTCGACGTGGGTCATCACGTAGAACGGCGCGCCGATGACCTCCGGGTCGGCCACCTCGAGCAGGATCGAGGGGACCGGGACGGCGCTCCCCTCGAGGCTCCGCAGCACCCGGGCCTCGCGCAGGACGTCGTGCGTGGAGGGCGGGATCGGCGGCAGCGGCGGGCGCCGCAGCACGTACGCGTCGGCCCCGCGGCGCAGCAGGAACGTGAGGTTCGAGTGGCCCTCGCCGACGGGCTCGACGAGCAGCGGGCCCTCGCCGAGACCGGCCTCGTCGAGCAGCCGCTCGACCGCGTCGACCCGGACCGTCGCGCTCAGCGCGACCCGCCCCGGTGCCGCCGCACGACGCGGCGGGCGATCGACCAGCGGTGCACCTCGGACGGCCCGTCGTAGATCCGGAACGCGCGCACCTCGGCGGCGAACTGCGCCAGCGGCAGGTCGTGCGTCACGCCGGTGCCGCCCGCCAGCTGGATCGCGCGGTCGACCACCCGGCCGACGGCCTCCGAGACGTAGACCTTGGCGATGGACGACTCGTGCGTGCCCCGCTCGCCGCGCTCGAGCGCGTCACAGGCGGTGCGGATGATGCTGCGGGAGGTCTCGATGTCGATCGCGCAGTCGGCGACCAGGCCCTGGGCGAGACCGAGCTCGAGCAGCGGCGAGCCGAACAGCTCGCGGTCGGCCACCGCGTCGAGGGCCACCTCGAGGCTGCGCTGCGCCAGCCCGAGCCAGCGCATGCAGTGCGTCAGGCGGGCCGGGGCGAGGCGGACCTGGATGTGCTGGAAGCCGCGGTGCGGCTCGCCCAGCACCGCCTCCGCCGGCACCAGGCAGCGCTCGAAGGCCACCTCGCAGTGGCCGCCGATCATGAACCGGTCGGCGCTCTCGATCCTGCGGGTCACGCGGAAGCCGGGCGTGCCCGCGTCGACCACGAAGATCGAGGCCGCGGGCGAGCCGTCGTCGGCGACCGTCGCCGCCAGGCACAGCGTGAAGGCGGCGCCGTCGGCGCCCGTGATCAGCCGCTTCGTCCCGTCGATCAGCCAGCCGTCGCCGTGCCGGGTCGCGGTGGTGGCGAGCGCCGCGGGATCCGATCCCGCGCCGGGGCTCGGCTCGGTCATCGCGAAGCAGCTGCGCACCTCGCCGCGCGCCAGCGGCGCCAGGTAGCGCGCCCGCTGGGCCTCGGAGGCCACGACCGAGAGGAGGTGCATGTTGCCCTCGTCCGGCGCCGCGCAGTTGAGCGCCAGCGGGCCCAGCGGGCTGTGGCCCGCCGCCTCGAGCACCGCCGCCTGCTGGCCGATCGAGAGCCCCAGGCCGCCGAGGTCGGTCGCCACCGTCGGCGCGAACAGGCCCGCTCGCCGGGCCGCGTCCTGCAGGCGCGCGCGCAGCTCCTCGGACGGCCCGTGCGGCCCGACCTCCGGCTCCTCGGGGAGCACCGTGGATCGTACGAACTCCGCAACGCGCTCCGACAGGTCTGCCACGGCGGTCAACGCTACACCGAGCGCACCCCGCCAGGACTGATCACCCGGCGCGGGTGAGGTCCCTCGGTCGAGCCCGACCTACCGTCGGCGGACACCGCGTCATCGGAGAGCACATGAGACGGAGAAGGGGACGGCCGCTGCTGCGGACCGCCATCGTCGGCGGCGCCGCCTACCACGCCGGCAGCAAGAGCGCCCAGAACGCCCAGCGCGAAGCCGAGCAGAACGCCCGGCTCGACGACATGGAGGCCCAGCAGCAGGCGCCGGCTCCGGCCGAAGCCGCGCCGGCACCCGGCGGGATGAGCGAGGACGCGATGGCCAGGCTGCAGCAGCTCGCCCAGCTCAAGGAGCAGGGAGTCCTCACGCAGGCCGAGTTCGACGCCGAGAAGCAGAAGATCCTGCAGGGGACGTAACGCCCCTGGCCGCCCACGACGACGCCTGCATCCGGGTTCGCGGCGCCCGCGAGCACAACCTGCGCGGCGTCGATCTCGACATCCCGCGCGACGCGCTGGTCGTGTTCACCGGGGTGTCCGGGTCGGGGAAGTCGTCGCTGGCCTTCGGCACCATCTACGCCGAGGCCCAGCGGCGCTACTTCGAGTCGGTGGCGCCGTACGCGCGCCGGCTGATCCACCAGCTCGGGGTGCCGAAGGTCGACGAGATCGGCGGGCTGCCCCCGGCGGTCGCGCTGCAGCAACGGCGCGGCGCGGCGAGCGCTCGCTCGACCGTCGGCACCGTCACGACGCTCTCGAACTCGCTGCGGATGCTGTTCTCGCGCGCGGGCTCCTATCCGCCGGGCTCGACCGAGGTGCTCGACTCGGACTGGTTCTCGCCGAACACCGCGGTCGGCGCCTGCCCCGCGTGCCACGGGCTCGGAAGGACGCATCGCGCGACCGAGAGCTCGCTGGTGCCAGACCCGTCCCTGAGCATCCGCGACCGGGCCATCGCCGCCTGGCCCGGGGCCTGGCAGGGCAAGAACTTCCGCGACATCCTCGACACCCTCGGCTACGACGTCGACCGTCCGTGGCGCGAGCTGTCCGAGGCCGACCGGGACTGGATCCTGTTCACCGACGAGCAGCCCGTCGTCACGGTCCACGCGGTGCGCGAGGCGGGGCGCATCCAGCGGCCGTACCAGGGCCAGTACACGAGCGCGGCCCGGTACGTCATGCACACGCTGGCCGAGACCAAGAGCGCGTCGCTTCGGGCTCGGGCGCTGCGTCACGTGGAGACGGTCGACTGCCCGGTCTGCGGCGGCCGGCGGCTGCGCCCCGAGGCGCTCGCCGTGACCTTCGCCGGACGCACCATCGCCGAGCTCGTGTCGCTCCCGCTCGGCGAGCTCGCAGGCCTGCTCCGAGCGACCGTCGAGCTCGAGCACCCGGACGCGGCCTGGCTGTCGGCGACCTCCGGCGAGACCACCGAGGTCGCGGTGCTCATCGCCCGGGATCTGAGCTCCCGCATCGCGGTGCTCGTCGAGCTCGGCCTGGGCTACCTGAGCCTCGACCGGGCGACGCCGACGCTCTCGCCCGGCGAGCTGCAGCGCCTACGGCTCGCCACCCAGCTCCGCTCCGGCCTGTTCGGGGTGGTGTACGTCCTCGACGAGCCGTCCGCCGGCCTGCATCCGGCCGACGCCGAGCCGCTGCTCGACGTCCTCGACCGGCTGCGGGCCGGCGGCAACTCGCTGCTGGTCGTGGAGCACGACCTCGACGTCGTCCGCCGGGCCGACTGGGTCGTCGACGTCGGACCGGGCGCCGGCGAGGGCGGCGGTCGCATCGTCTACGCCGGGCCGGTGGAGGGGCTCGCCGCGGCCGAGGAGTCGGTGACCCGCAGGTTCCTGTTCGAGGAGCGCGCGCCGATCACCACGACGCGCCGGAACGCCCGCGCGTGGCTCGACCTGAGCGGGATCGAGCGCCACAACCTGCACGGCCTCGACGTTCGCATCCCGCTCGGCGTGTTCACCGCCGTCGCCGGTGTCTCGGGCTCGGGCAAGTCGACGCTCGTCACCCAGGTGCTCGCCGACGTCGTCCGGCGCGGGCTCGGGGAGGACGTTCAGGCGGACGCCGAGGACGCCGAGGACGCTGCGGGCGAGAGCGACGCCCCGGCGCGCGGCGTGGCGGCGCACGGCGTCGAGGCGTTCGACCGCCTCGTCCAGGTCGACCAGAAGCCGATCGGCCGCACGCCGCGCTCGAACCTCGCGACCTACACCGGCCTGTTCGACGCTGTCCGCAAGGCCTTCGCGGCCACCGACGAGGCCCGGGCCCGCGGCTACGGCGCCGGCCGGTTCTCGTTCAACGTCCGCGGCGGCCGCTGCGAGACCTGCCAGGGCGAGGGGTTCGTGGCCGTCGAGCTGCTGTTCCTGCCGGGCACCTACGCCCCGTGCCCGACGTGTCACGGGGCGCGCTACAACCCCGAGACGCTGGAGGTGCGCTACCGCGGCCGCAGCGTGGCCGAGGTGCTCGACCTCACCGTCGACGCCGCGGCCGGGTTCCTGGCCGACATCCCCGGTGCCCGACGGAGCCTCGACACGCTCCGCGACGTCGGCCTCGGCTACCTGCGGCTGGGGCAGCCGGCCACCGAGCTGTCGGGCGGCGAGGCCCAGCGCATCAAGCTCGCCAGCGAGCTGCAGCGCGGCCGCCGGGGCCACGCCCTGTACCTGCTCGACGAGCCGACGACCGGCCTGCACGCCGCCGACATCGAGCTCCTGCTGCGCCAGCTCCACCGCCTCGTCGACGCCGGCCACACGGTCGTGGTGGTGGAGCACGACCTGGACGTGGTCGCGAGCGCCGACTGGGTCATCGACCTCGGGCCCGGTGCCGGCGAGGAGGGCGGGCGGCTGGTCGCCGAGGGCTCGCCCGAGACCGTGGCCGGCTCGGCCGCGAGCCGCACCGCGCCGTACCTCGCGCGGCGCCTCGCCGGCGTGCGCTAGCTGGACGTTCGCGCGCCGGCGAACGTGCTGACGAACGCCTCCTGCGCCGACGTCTCGAGCGCGCGCGGCCCACGCGCCGCGCGCACGGACGCGATCGCCGCCGCCGGCGAGACGCCGGCGGCGACCAGCGTGCAGGCGGCGAGCGTCCCGCTCCGGCCGAGGCCGCCCATGCACGTCACCACGACCGTCTCGCCTCGCCCGAGCCCGTCGCGACACCAGCCGACGAGATCGACCGCCTCTCGGAGTGACGGCGTTCCCTGGTCGGGCACCGGAAGCGAGCGGTAGTCGAGCCCGGAGGCCCGCGCCCTCAGGCCGAGATCGGGGACGCCGGCCCAGTCGAGCTCGGCGTCGGTCGACAGGCACAGCAGGCGATCGGCGCCGTCGGCGCGCAGCCGGGCGAGGTCGGCCTCGAGGTCGCGATCGCGATCCTTCCGCCGGGGCAGATCGTGATCCCGAGGCGGCCAGGCCCGAGCTGGGGGGACGCAACCCAGTCGACCCGCAGCACGCGGTTCGCCTCCACCGTCGTCGCGACCCGCTCGGCGAGCGAGCACGCTGCCACGAGCGCCGACCGTTTCTGCAGGCGCGACGACTCGGGAAAGCCGAGCGTGTGGACCGCGTAGCGCAGCGTGGCCACCTGGAGCTGCAGCGGGTTGCGGTCGTCGCGGCAGACCTGGGCGACCAGGGCGCGCAGCACCCGGAGCACCTCCCACGCGCGCACGAGGGACGTCGAGCGGACGTCCTCGGGAGGGTCGGGCAGCGGAGCCCGCAGGTCGGCGACCTCGAGCAGCGCCCGGGTGATCGAGATCGCCTCCCGGAGCTGCGCCTCGTCCTCGATGGGCGTCAGCAGGTAGAGCAGGTCGTTCTCGAACTTCGCCAGATCCTTGAGGACGTGTCCGAGACCTGCGTGGGAGAAGTCGATGACCCACACGTTGTCGTGCGCGTCGACCAGGACGTTGGCGGCGTTGAGGTCGCCGTGCACGTACGAGACGTAGTGGTACTCCTGCGTCGGCAGGGGCTGGTGCGCGAGGAAGTCCTCGTAGAAGCCGCAGACGTTCGGCAGCTCGAGCCCGCCGGGGAACTCGAGCACGTCCCGGCTCGCGTCCGGCACGAGCGCAGCGACCGCGGCCCGCACGAGCGGTGCCTTCGCGGGCGAGAACTCGTAGTGGGAGAACAGCGGCAGGCGCTCGTAGCGTGCCTCGGCGTACAGCGGCGCCAGGATCTCGTCGAAGGTCGTCTCGACGAAGGCGGTCAGCTGCGAGGTAGGGATCCCCGCGGCGAACAGGGACTGCAGCGTCCGCACGCCGCCCTGGCCCATCGCCGCGTAGGAGTACTTGAGCCCGGCGCGGCTGCCGAGGTCGACGAAGCCCCGAAGGCGCGGGGCGTTGTTGCCGAGCACCTCCTCGACCCGCTCGAAGGCCACCCGCTCGCGGGCGATCGACCGGTTCGGGCCGAGCTTGACCACCGCCGGCGCCTGCCGGTGGCCGACGGCGTCCCGGCTGGCGGCCCGCCACACCGAGGCCCCGGAGAAGCCGCCCTTGAGGGGCTCGAGCTCGACCTCCGTGCTCTCCCGGAAGAGGTGGGCCACGATGCTCCGATCGCCGTCCTGCATCGCGGCCAGCCCGCTGCCGCCGATCCGGGGCTCGAAGCCCAGCGGGTGCTGGGGGAGGTCGAGCTCGGCGCCGGGTCGCAGCCAGTCGACGAACTCCGCCAGGGAGTCGAAGCAGCGCACCCCGAGGATCTTGTCCAGCTGGGAGAGGGCGTTGAAGTGCTGTGCCCGCGACGCGCTGGCGGTGAGCGCCGAGCAGGTCGCGAGCTCGTCGATGCCGAGGCGCGTCTTCAGCTCGTAGAGCAGGAAGCTGACCTTCGCCTCGGTCCAGACCCCGACGACGCCGACGCGCAGCCGCTCGCCACCGTGCTGGCGCCGGATCCGCTCGAGCTGCTCTGCGAGGTCGGTCCCCTCGAGGTCGTTCAGCGTGATCGAGTCGACGACGCACTCGTTGGCCGCGGCCATCGCCCGATCGTCCAGGTCCAGCACGAGGCGCGCACCGACCGTGTCCCTGATGCAGTGCGCGCCGAAGCGCAGGAGGTGCTCGCGCTGCGCAGGATCGTCGGGGTCGTGCCAGTCGCGGATGTGGACGAGGTCGATCGCCTCGGCGGGCAACCGGCGCGCCCACTGGACGAGCTGGGCCAGCGGGCCGGCCGCCGGTTCCATTCCGAGCAGGCGGGCCGCCTCGGTGTAGCCGACGTGCAGCAGGTTCGGCAGGGGATCGTGCGGGCCGATCGGGTCGACGAAGTCACGTTGCAGGCACTGGGTGATGAGGACGGTCGCCATCTGGCTCGGTAGCCTGCGCCCGGAACGAGGCGCCTGCAACTATTCGCCCGGTGGAGACCGGGATCCGGACCCGGACCAGCTGCTGCGGGTCTTCGTCAGCTCGACGCTGGCCGAGCTCGCGGACGAGCGAGCTGCGGTCGCGCGCGCCATCTCGGGCCTGCACCTGACGCCGGTGCTGTTCGAGCTCGGCGCCCGGCCGCATCCGCCGCGCGAGCTGTACCGGGCCTATCTCGCACAGTCGGACATCTTCGTCGGCCTGTACTGGCAGCGCTACGGCTGGGTCGGCCCGGGGATGGAGATCTCCGGGCTCGAGGACGAGTTCCGGCTGTCGGGGGAGATCCCACGGCTGCTGTACGTCAAGACGCCCGCCCCCGACCGGGAGCCGGGGTTGAAGGCCATGCTCGACGAGGTCAAGTCGGAGGGGACGGTCTCGTACCGCACGTTCGCGACGCCGCGGGAGCTCGGGCGCCTGGTGCGGAACGACCTCGCGGTGCTCCTGAGCGAGCGGTTCGCCGCTGACCGCCCGGCAGGTGACGAGCGCCGCGCTCCGCGCTCCCTTCCGGTGACCTCGACGACGCTGATCGGGCGAGAAGGCGACGTTGCCGAGGTCTCGCGGCTCCTGGCCGAGCCCGACGTCCGGCTCGTCACGCTGACCGGTCCCGGCGGCATCGGCAAGACGCGGCTGGCGATCGCCGCGGCCGAGCAGCTCGGCGATCGCCACCCCCGGGGCGCGGTGTTCGTGCCGCTCGAGTCGATCGCGCAGCCGGAGCTCGTGCTGCCGCGCATCGTCACGGCGCTGGGCGTGACGGTCGAGGGCGCTCGACCGCCGCTCGACGTGCTGGTCGAGCAGCTCGCGGGCGCGTCGACCCTGCTCGTGCTGGACAACCTCGAGCAGGTCATCGGCGTTGCGCTCGAGCTCGACCAGCTGCTGGCCCGCTGCCCGCAGCTCGAGATCCTGGCCACGAGCCGCACCGTGCTCCGGCTCCGGGCCGAGCACGAGTACCCGGTCGGCCCGCTGCCGGAGTCACCCGCCGTCCAGCTCTTCGTCGATCGAGCCCGGGCCGTCCGCCACGACTTCGCGTTGACCGACCACAATGCACCGGTCATCGCGGAGATCTGCCGCCGCCTCGATGGGCTCCCGCTGGCCATCGAGCTCGCAGCGGCCCGCGCGCGACTCCTGGAGCCCGAGGCGCTGCTCGCCCGGCTCGGACGCCGCCTCGACGCCCTGGGCCCGGGGCCTGTCGACCTCCCGGAGCGCCAGCGAACCCTGCGCGCGACGGTCGAGTGGAGCGTCGGACTCCTCGACGACGCCGAACGGCAGCTGCTGGCCACCCTGGCGATCTTCGTGGACGGCTGGACGGTGGACGCCGCCGTGTACGTCTCGGGCCTCCCCGAGGAACGGACGCTCGACCTGCTCGACTCCCTCGCCGGGCACAGCCTGGTCAGCCTCGATGCGACCGTCGTCGGCCCGAGGTTCCGCATGCTCGCCGCCATCCGGGAGCTGGCCGCCGAGCGGCTCGCCGACGACGTCGAGCGGGTCGACGTCGAGCGGCGGCAGGCCGAGTACTACGCCGGGCTCGTGGCGAACGGCGACCGGCCCGCGGAACGAGCGGCCGAGTGGGCCCAGCGGCTGCGAACCGAGGAAGGGAACCTCGGCGTCGCCATCCGCTGGTTCTTCACCCACGACATCGCGCCGCTGCCACGCATCCTCCTCGTCCTCTGTCAGAACATCTGGCTGTTCTGGCAGGTGCGCGACCGCATGCACGAGGGGCGGGCCTGGATCCAGGAGCTGCTGCTGCGGGCCGATGCCCTGGACGTCCGGGCCCAGGCCGAGGTGTTGCTGATCTCGGCCGCCACCGCCGTCGAGGTCGGCGACGACGAGGGGGCGCAGGCCGCGGTCGAGGCGATCGAGCGCCTCGAGGGGCGCCTCGACGATCCCTATCTCGGGGCCGTCGCGCAGCTGGCCGGCTCGTGGATCCTGCCGATCGCCGGCGACGTCGACGGCGCGCTGCGGTCGGCGTCGGCCGCGCTCGCGCACTTCCGCCAGCAGGGCGAGCCGCTGCTCGCGTGGGCCGCCCTGACGGTCGGTCTGCTGGAGCTGTCGCTCGGGCGCGACGACACGGCGTGGAACCACCTCAGCGAGGCCCGGGAGCTCGGCGCCACGCTCGGCAACACCTGGCTCGAGTCCGGGGCGCGAACCCAGCTCGCCTCGCTGGCGGTGCGCGCGGGCCGGCTCGACGAGGCCCGGGCCCAGCTCGTGGCGGCGGTCGACGGTGGCGAGGGCTTCGAGCTGAACACGCAGACCGTCACCTTCTCCCTCGTCGCCCGCGCCCGGCTCGCGCTGGCGGAGGGCGATGCGCCAGGGGCCGCGAGGGCGCTGGGTGCGGCCGACGGCCTGCGCCGGCGGGCCGGGCTCCGGGCCTGGCCGTCGATGCGGCGCGCCGAGGCCGAGCTGGCCTCCTCGCTCGAGCAGGAGCTCGATTCCGGCGCCCTCGAGAGCGACTTCGCGGCCGGATCGGAGCTCGATCAGGGTGCTGCGGTCGCGCTCGTGCGCGGCGATGACGCGGTGTAGTCCCGGCTCGCTCAGACGAGCGCGGCGTAGACCGCGCGCTCGAACCGGCGCAGCAGGTCGACCGCCACCTCGTCGACGAACGGGACGTACTGCATGAAGAGGCTCGCGGCGATGCCGGACTCGCGGTCGACCCAGAAGAACGTGTTGAAGATGCCGGCCCAGCCGCCGCTGCCGGCGGTGCGAGCGCCGGGCAGGGCGGCGCGGTTCACGCACAGCCCGAGACCCCAGCTCCAGCCCGGCTCGAAGGGCACGTCGGCGCTGAGGAAGGGCACGGCCGAGCGCATCACCGGGATGTCGAGCTGGCCCGTCTGCTCCCGGAAGATCTCGTCCACGCTGCGCTCGCTGAGGATGCGGACGCCGTCCAGCTCGCCGCCGTGCAGCAGCGCGCGCTGCAGACGCAGGAAGTCCGGCGCGGTCGAGTAGAGGCAGCCGCCGCCGGTCACGAAGTCGGGCTCGAACGGGTAGTCGATCTCGGTGGCCGTGAACGTTCCGTCGGGCTCGCGCTGCAGCACCGGCCCGCAGCGCGCGCGGCTCTCGGCGTCGAGGGTCAGCGAGGTGGCGCGCAGGCCGAGCGGCCGCGAGATCGCCTGGTCGATGTAGGCGTCGAGCCGAAGGCCCGTGACCGCCTCGACCACGAGGCCGGCCCAGTCCATGCCGCTCCCGTACTCCACGCGCGTGCCGGGATCGCAGGCCAGCGGCGTCTCGAGGGTCTCGCGCTTGCCGGTCGCGATCCCGGGGATGCCGGTGTGCTCGTAGAGCCGGAAGACCTCGTCGTTCCAGACCTCGTAGGCCAGGCCCGAGGTGTGGGCCAGCAGCTGGCGCACGGTCGCTCGCGTCCTCGGCGGTCGATGCTCCAGGCGGTCGCCGTGCCACTCGAACACCGGCAGGCGGTCGAAGTCCGGCAGGTGCTCCCCGACCGGATCGTCCAGCCCGAGCTGGCCGCGGTCGACCAGCTGCAGGACGGCGACGGCCGTGAAGAGCTTGGTCATCGAGGCCAGGCGGAAGATCGAGTCCGACCTGAGCGGGCGCCGCGTGTCGGGCGCGTCGACGCCGTGGGCCGTCTCGTACACGGGTCCGTCCCGCGTGGCCAGCACGGCCACGATCCCCGGCACCCGCCCCGTCTCGACCGCGTCGCGCAACAGGGCGTCGACCGGCCCGTAGCGGGCGGCTCCGACCCTGTGAAGTGCATCCCTTGACGGTCGCGGAGTCAATTCCGTATCGTTCGCTTTGTTATACCACCTACGGCCGGCCATCATACCAATGGCCCACGGTGGTGAGGGGGCAAATGCCGCACCGAGTAGAGGAGTCTCCATGTGGCGCACGCGTTCGACCTCGGAACCTGTTCCGCGGCGATCCCGCAGGGCAGTCGTCGCGCTGATCGCAGCGGGGATGGCGGTGAGCGCGCTGGCGGCGACAGGCTCGCTCGCGAGCGGCAGCGCCCGCGCTGACATCCCCGTGACCAAGCTGCCGCAGTCCGTGCGGGCGGCCTATCTCGGCTACCAGAAGTCGGCGCGGCTGCAGCCGAACCCGTACGCCAACTGGACGCCGAAGAAGGCGCCGTGGAAGTTCTGCCTCAACGAGTCGCTGCTGCAGAACGGCTGGCGCCAGGGCAACCTCGCCGAGCTCCAGAAGCTGACGAACCAGTACAAGGCGGCCGGCCTGGCCAAGGGCGGCCTGCAGGTCACGAACTCGGCCGGCAACGCGGCCCTGCAGATCTCGCAGTTCAACTCGCTGGTCAGCTCCGGCTGCGACGTGATCTTCACGCTGCCGGGCTCGCCGACGGCGCTCTGCCCGGCGATCACGAAGGCCCGGGCGAAGGGCATCCTGGTCATCACCGACGACACGGCAGTCAACTGCGCGGACGCGATCAACGTCACGTTCAACGGCTACCTGAACATGAAGCTCGGGGCTGCCTCCGTCTTCAAGGCGCTCGGCGGCCACGGCAACGTCCTCGTGGTCACCGGGTACAAGGGGTCGGTCGGCGAGGCCATCGAGGAGGCCGCCATCCAGGCGGCGCACAACTCGTACCCCGACATCAAGATCATCGGCGAGGTCGAGGGCCAGTGGACGCCGTCCGTCGCCCAGACCGCGACCGCGACCTTCCTGCAGACCCACCCCGACAAGATCGACGGCATCCTCGACGAGGGCGAGATGGGCGTGGCCGCCCAGACGGCGCTGCAGCAGGCCGGCCGGCCGGTGGCCAAGGTCAACTTCTCGAGCGGTGAGTGCGCCGCCTTCGCCTTCTGGAAGGCGAACCCGGGCGCCGTGACGCTGGCCGCGAGCCAGGCGCCGGCGGCGGCGGCCTACGAGTCGTTCCTCGTCGCCGTGCGCATGCTCTCGGGCCAGAAGCCGGTGACGAACACCATCATGTATCCGATCCCCGAGCTCAGCGGCTCGCAGATCGGGACGTTCTACAAGCCGTCGATGACGGTCAAGAGCACGTGCTACGCCGACTCCCCGAACATCAGCGCCGTGCCCGACTCCTACTTCGACCCGCTCTTCAAGGGTGGCCACCCGATCACCAAGCCGCTCAAGGGGTAGCCGTGGAAGGCGGACGGCCCACGCATCCCCCGGCGTGGGCCGTCCGCTGTCCGCGTGCGGGAGCGCGTTCGTGACGACGCCCCGGACAGCCGGGTCGACGCTGCGCTCGCTCTCGGCCTGGCAGGGCCAGGCGATCGCCGCCGTGCCCTTCCTGCTCGTGCCGATCCTGTTCGTGATCGGCGCGACCACGATCTCGGGCTACGCCACGAAGCCCAGCATCATCTCGCTGCTGATCCTGTCGAGCCTGCTCGGCCTGGCGTCGATCGGCCAGACCTTCGCGATCATCGTCGGCGGCGTCGACTTCTCGATCCCGGCCGTGATCGGGCTCTCGAACGTCATGATCACCCAGCTCTACGGCGAGGGCTGGTCGTTCGGGTCCGCGTGCCTCCTGATCCTGGGGCTCGCGGTGCTGATCGGGGTGACGAACTCCCTGGCCTCGCTGTTCCTGCGCGTGCACCCGCTGATCACCACGCTCGGCGTGGGGCTGATCATCTCGGGCGGCGTGCTCACCTGGCGGGAGGGCAACATCTCGGGCTCGGTGCCGCCGTGGCTCATGCACAGCGTCTCGGTCATCCACGACACCGGGCCGATCCCGCTGCCCGGCGTGGTGGTCGCCTGGATCGTGGCGTCGGCCGGGGTCATCTGGTTCCAGCGCGGCACGCGGCTCGGACGGGAGATCTACGCCACCGGCTCGAACCCGCTCGCGGCTCGCCTGGCGCGGGTGCGCACGACCTGGGCCTTCGTCTTCGCGTTCGTGGCCTCGGCGGTGTTCGCCGCCGTGGTCGGCGTGCTGTTCGCCGGCTACACCGGCACGGCCGACGCGAACGTCGGCCAGCCCTACCTGTTCCAGACCATCACGGCCGTCGTCGTCGGCGGGACGTCCCTGCTCGGGGGCCGCGGCGGGTATGGCCGGACGATCGCCGGTGCGCTGATCATCTCCCAGCTGACCACGCTGCTGGTCGGCGCCGGCTACGGGCCGTCGACGCAGGAGGCGCTGCTCGGGCTCCTGATCGTGGTCCTGGTCTCGATCTACGGACGCGAGAGCGCCGTGGCCACGCGGATCTAGCAGCGGATGGCAGGCGATGACCACAACGGGACAGGCGGCGCCGACGTGCTCCTGCGCGCCGAGGGCATCTCGCGCTCGTTCGGCGTCACCCGCGCGCTCGACGACGCGACGCTGCTCGTCCGGCCCGGCGAGATCCACTCGCTCGCCGGCGAGAACGGCTCCGGCAAGAGCACCCTGATCAAGATCCTGAGCGGCGTCATCGGGCCGGACGCGGGCGAGCTCGTGTGGCACGGACGTCCCGTCAGGTTCCGCGGCCCGGCGGCGGCCCAGCGCGCCGGCATCGCCACCGTCTTCCAGGAGACCCTGGTGGTGCTCGAGCAGACCGTGCTCGAGAACATCTTCATCGGCACCGACGGCATCTTCCGGCGTGGCCGCTCGGGCGACGCGGAGACCGAGCTCGGGCGCAGGACGCTCGAGCAGCTCGGCCTGCCGATCGCGCTCGACCGGCCGGCCTGGACGCTCTCGCTGGCCGAGCGCCAGCTCGTGACCATCGCCCGCGCGCTGGTCCGTCCCTGGGACGTCCTGCTGCTCGACGAGGCCAGCTCCGCGCTCGACGCCGAGCAGCGAGACCGGCTGTTCGCGTTCCTCAGGGAGCAGCGGGACGAGGGCAAGGCGATCCTGTTCACCTCGCACCGCATGGACGAGCTGCGGCAGCTCGCCGACACCGTCTCGGTGCTCCGGCTCGGCCGGACGGTGGCCAGGCTGCCGGTCGCCCAGGCCTCGGTGGAGCTGATCCTCGGACACATGGCCGGTCGCGCCGGGGCCGACGACCGCTCCGGCCGCTCCGAACGGACGCCGAGCGCCGCCCGCCCGGCGTCGAGCGCCGCCGACGGGGTGCTCCGCTGCGAGGAGCTCGTGCTCCGGCCCGGGCCGTCGGAGCTTCTCGCTCGAGGTGTCGCGCGGCGAGATCCTGGGCGTCGCCGGTCTCGAGGGGCACGGCCAGGTGGAGCTCGCGCTGGCTGCTCTGCGGCCTGGCCCGGCCTGCGGGTGGACGGGTCGAGGTGGTCGACGAGCAGGGACGCGCCCACCCGATCCGGCGCGCCCGCGACGCCATGCACCAGGGCATCGCCTACGTGCCGCGCGACCGAAAGCACGAGGGGCTCTTCTTCTCCCTCTCGATCCAGGACAACTTCGGCATGGCGCTCCTGCGCTCGCAGCAGCGTGCGGGCATCCTGCGCCGCCGCGCGCTGCGCGCGCTGTACCGCGACTACACGGCCCGCGTCCGCCTCACGGCGGGCCGGGCCAACAACCCGATCGGCACGCTCAGCGGCGGGAACCAGCAGAAGATCCTGCTCTCGCGGTGGCTCGCCACCGAGCCGTCCATCCTGGTGCTGAACGACCCGCTGCGGGGCGTCGACGCGAACACCAAGGACGAGCTCTACGAGCTGCTCCGCGAGCTCGCCGCGAACGCGCTTGACGATCGTCCTGGTGTCGACCGAGATCGTGGAGCTGCTCACGTTGAGCGACCGGATCGCCGTGCTCCACGACGCCGAGCTGCAGACGGTCGTCCCGGCCGCGGAGGCCACCGAGACCACGATCGTGGCGGCGATGTTCGGCCACCGCGAGGAGGTCGGAGCGCCGGATGTCTGAGCCCCGGCCAGGTCCGCAGCGGCGACGCCGCCGGCCGCTGCAGGTGGTCGGCGCGGCCCTGCGCCCGTACGCCTACGCCGCGACGCCGACGGTGTTCGTGATCGCGCTCCTGATCGCGAACGCGGTCAAGCAACCGGGCTTTCTCGACCGGAGCAACTGGGCCACCACGCTGGCCGTCGCCAGCCCGATCATCCTGACGGGGCTCGCCCAGGCCGTTCCCGTCCTCACCGGCAACGGCGGGCTCGACCTCTCGGTCGGCGTCTTCGCCGGATTCGTCACGGTGCTGATCGCCGGCGAGCTCGCGCCCCGCGGGCTCGACTCGCCGTTCGTGCTCATCCCGATCGTGCTCGGGTTCGGCCTGCTCGCCGGCGCCGTCAACGGCCTTCTGGTCTCCTACGTCCGGCTGCCGGCGATCATCGCGACGCTCGGCGCGTACCTCTTCTACCACGGCCTCGGCGTTCAGATCCTGGACTCTCCCGGGGGCACGGTGCCGTCCTGGATCGTCGGGCTCGACGGCAGCTACGGCCCCGTTCCGGGGGTGGCCATCGTCTTCGCGCTGATCGCCCTGGGCTGGATCCTGCTCTCGCGGGCCGCGTACGTGCGCAACCTCCTGGCCCTCGGCGGCGACGACCGCGCCGCCTACACCGCGGGCATCGACGTGCGGGCGGTCAGGCTCCTGGCCTACGCCCTGGCCGGCCTGCTCGCGGCCATCGCCGGGCTGCTCCTGACCGGCGTCCTGCAGTCGGGCGACGGCACGGCCGGCGCGGCGTTCACGGTGAGCTCGATCTCGGCCGTGGCCCTCGGCGGGATCGCCCTCGGAGGCGGCCGCGGGGGGCTGCTCGGCGCGGCGATGGGCGGGGCTGCGATCTACCTCATCCAGAACCTGCTGACCGTCCTGAACGTCGGCGTCTTCCAGCTCGACATCGCCAACGGCTGCATCCTGATCGGGGCGCTGGCCCTGAACGGGACGATCGAGCACCTGCGCCGCCGCCGCGGCCTGCGCCGGAGCGGCGCGATGGCCGGCGCATGCGGCCGACGTGACCTTCCAGACGCCGGTGACGACGGGGAGCGAGTCCGAGTGATCCGGCGCCCCCGCCGTCCGGCCACCCACCCAACGACCGAGGAGAGGCGTGTTCTACGAGCCGCGTACCGAGACCTCCGGGCTGCCGCACAGCCCGTTCAACTCCTGCTGCGTGCCGCGGCCGATCGGATGGATCTCGACGATCAGCCGCGACGGCGTTCACAACCTGGCGCCGTTCAGCCAGTTCCAGAACGTCACCTTCGACCCGCCCACCGTGCTCTTCTCGTCCTGCGGGACGCCGAACACCGACACCGCCCGCAACGTCGAGGAGACCGGCGAGTTCGTCTGGAACATGGCCACCTACGACCAGCGTGACGCCGTCGCCCGCTCGGCCTTCGAGTTCCCGGCGAACGTCGACGAGTTCAAGGCGCTCGGCATCGAGACGCTGCCGTCGAACCTCGTCAAGCCGCTGCGCGTGGCCGACTCGCCGTGCCACTTCGAGTGCGTCGTCACGCACGTCCTCGACGTGCCGGGACGCGTGGGCAAGGCGACCTGCAAGCTGATCCTCGGCGAGGTGGTCGGCATCCACATCCGCGACGACGCCGTCACCGAGGACGGCCGGCTCGACGTGCCGCGTCTGCGGCCGCTGGCCCGGCTCGGGTACCTCGACTACACCTACGTCGACAAGCGGTTCGAGCTGACCGGATCCGGCGTCGAGACGCTGTTCCACAACCCCGAGGAGGAGCACGGCCTGCCCGCGCTGCCCGAGGACCGCTCCATCCGGCACCTGGACGTCGGGTTACGCCAGTGACCACGTAGAACGATCCGCGGAGTACCATCCGCCGCGAAATCGATGGCCCGCGACCGTCTCATCCGCCGGCTCCGCCGCGTGGACCGGGACTACGAGTGGCTCGCCCGGGCGTTCCCGCACGCGCCACACGACCTGCTCGTCGAGGCGGGCGGCCGGCTCGAGCGCCGCCGCTACCGGCGCGGCGAGGCCATCGTCGCCGAGGGAGATCTGGCCGACCGCTTCTACGTCGTGACCTCGGGCGAGGCCGAGGTCGTCCAGCGGACCGGCGGCCGCGACGTCTACGTCTGCACCTACGCGCCGGGCGCGTACTTCGGCGAGGTCGGCCTGCTCTCGGAGCTCCCGCGCAACGCGACGGTGCGAGCGGTCAGCGACGTCGAGGTCGTGAGCCTCGACGGCGAGGCCTTCCTGCGGGTCGTCGAGCACTCGGCGGCGACGGCGGAGGAGCTCGCCGAGGTCCTGCGGATCCGCAGCGTCCGGGTCGCCCCGCGCGGCGACGCCGTCCCGCTGCCGCCGTGGACCCGGCTTCTGCAACGGGTCTTCAAGCACCCACGGGCCATGCACTACAACCGGCTCATCGCGCTCGTCCTGGCGCTGAACGCGGCGCTCCTGGCCTACGCCGTCCTCGGCGGGGGCTGGTGGAGCGGCGACGAGAGCAACCTCGCCGCCATCGCGCTCGCGGCCCAGGCGAACCTCTCGCTCTCGATCATCCTGCGGCAGCAGTGGGTCATCAACCTGCTCGGCCGGGTCGCCACCCTGCCGCCCACGTCCTGGCCGCTGCGGCTGCGCTGGATGCTCGCCAAGTGGTACCACTTCGGCGGCCTGCACGTGGGCACGGCGGTCGCCGGGGCGCTGTGGTACGCGCTGTTCGTCGTCTCCCTCACCCGCGATCGCTCGCGCGGCCTGGTCGAGGCGTCGACGGCCACGGTCGTGATCGCCTACGTCTGCGTGGCGCTGTTCGCGGTCATCATCGTCATGGCCCTGCCCGCCCGGCGGGCGGCGGCGCACGACAGCTTCGAGCTCACCCACCGGTTCTGCGGCTGGGCCGTGCTCCTCCTGGCCTGCGTCAACACCGTCCTGTTCACGGCCAGCACCGCGACCGTCGCGCTCCTGGCGGCGGCCGTCGGGTGCGCCGCCTGGCCGTGGCTCCTCCTGCGCAGGGTGCCGATCGCGGTCGACCGGCCGGCCGCGCACGCCGCCGTGATCAGCCTCGAGCACGGCGTGACGCCGCCCGTCGGGACGACCCGGGCGATCAGCCGCCGGCCGTTCGTGGGCTGGCACCAGTTCGCGAACCTCCCCGGGGTCGATGGCTCGGGCTACCGCATGGTCATCTCGCGTGCGGGGGACTGGACGTCGGCGTTCATCGACGACCCGCCGGCGCACGTGTGGGTGCGCGGCATCCCCACCACCGAGATGGCCAACGTCAGGAAGCTGTTCACGAAGGTGGTCTTCGTCTGCACCGGGAGCGGCATCGCGCCCATCCTGGGACACCTGCTGGCGCGCACCCCGCCGTCGCGGCTGGTGTGGGTGACGAAGGACCCGCGCACGACCTACGGCGAGGCCCTGTTCGGCGAGATCATGGCGGCCCAGCCCGACGCGATCATCTGGAACACCGACGAGCAGGGCCGGCCGGACGTGCTGCGCCTGGCCTACGCCGCCTACCTCGACTCCGGCGCCGAGGCCGTGGTCTGCGTCTCGAACAGGCGAACCACCTGGGAGGTGGTGTACGGGCTCGAGCGGCGCGGGATCCCGGCGTTCGGGCCGGTCTGGGACTCCTAGGCTCTTCAGGAGCCCTGGGCCGCCAGCCGCTTCTCGAGGTACGCGGCCAGCCGGGTCAGCGGGAACGAGATCACGAAGAACAGGACCGCCACCGCGGCGAAGATCTCGAGGCCGTGGTTCTCGCCGACGCCGATCGGCGGGTAGGCGGCGAGCCGCTCGTTCTGCCGCTTGCCGGCCTCGAGGATGTCGAGCCCGCCGATGGTCGCGGCCAGGGTCGTGTTCTGGATGATGTTCACGAGCAGGCTGACCAGCGGCGGCAGCAGCCGGCGAAGCGCCTGCGGCAGGATCACGTAGACGTGGCTGCCGACCCAGCCGAACCCCAGCGCGGAGGCGGCCTCGCGCTGCTCGCGGGGGATCGACTGCACCGCGCCGCGGGTTGCCTCGGCGATCTGCGCGCTCCCCCACAGCGTCAGCGCGATCGCCGTCGCGTCGAGCGGCGAGAACTCGAGCGTCGGGGAGACCGTCGGCAGGGCGAAGAACACCGCGAAGACCGTCACCAGGATCGGCAGGCCGCGGAAGACCTCGACGTACAGCCGGATCAGCGAGCGGGTCGGCCGGAAGCGGATCGTCAGGAGCGTGCCGAGCACGACCCCGATCAGGGCGCTCGCGACGACGGCGATCGCCGCCACCCGAAGGGTGTTCGGCAGGCCTTCGCGCAGGACGTAGTGGGCGGTGGGGCTGGCCCAGTCGGGCATTCAGCCGGCCTCCGGCAGCGCCAGGCGGCGCTCGAGGCGGCGCAGGCCGAGGGACATGCTCCAGACCAGCGTCAGGTAGACGATGCCGAGGAACGTCAGGGCCTCGGCCGTCTCGAGCGTGATGTTGCTGATGTTGATCGCCGTCGTCGTCAGCTCCGGATAGGCGATGACGTACATCAGCGACGTGTTCTTCAGCACCGAGATGTAGGTGTTGATCGACGATGGCAGCGCGATGCGCCCGCCGAGCGGCAGCGTCACGTTCACGAACGTGCCGAGCGGGCCGAAGCCGAGCGCGTAGGCCGCCTCGCGGTGCCGCTGCGACACCGCCAGGAACCCGGCCCGGAAGTTCTCGCTGTTGAACGCGCCGCCCCAGAGCATCACCGACAGCCAGGCGACGGTGAACGCGTCGAACGTCAGGCCGAGCTGGGGCAGCCCGTAGAACAGCATGAAGATCAGCACCAGGATCGGCGTGTTGCGGATGAGCTCCACGTACACCGCCGTGACCTGGCTGACGACCGGGACCCGGTGGGCACGGGCAGCGCCCAGGACCAGGCCGATCACGAAGGCGCCGGCGATGGCCACCGCCGAGACCTTCAGGGTGTTCAGGAAGGCCTGGAAGAGCTCGTCACGGTTGACCGAGACGAACGCCCACAGATCGAACGCGAAGGGCATCAGGCGGTGAGCGGGGCGGCCGGCCGGCCGCCCCGCTCGGTGCCTGTCACGGACACACCGTCTCGACGCTCGGCGCCGTCGGGGACGCGTACGAGAAGGTGTTGTCGGGCCGCAGGATGTTCTGCGAGAACGAGTTGACGAAGCGCGGTGCCACGTTCGCCTTGAGGATCGGGAAGAACTGGTCCCGCGTCTTCATGAGAGCCAGGCGCGAGTCGACCCACGCCTTGAGCGCCTTGTTGCCCTGCTTGATGCCGATGCCGAACGGGGCCTGCAGGAACGAGTCGCTCGTCAGCTCCGAGCTGCGGTCGGCCGCCGCGATCGGCAGCAGCACCGCGTCGTCGTACATCACCGCGTCGGCACGGCCCTGCTGGAAGGCCAGGAGCGCGTTCGAGAACGTGTCGGCGGTGATGACCTGGGTGTCCTTGAAGCAGTTCTTCATCCAGCGGTCGTAGACCGAGCCGCTCGTCGTGGCGATGCGCTTTCCGGCGATGTCCGAGAGCTTCTGGATCGGGCCGCCCGTCTTGACCAGCAGCCGGCCCGTCGCCTTGTAGTAGGCCCGCGAGAAGTCGATCCGGCTGTCACGGTCGGCGGTGTAGGTGAACGTCGAGATCACCAGATCGGCGCGGTTCGTGGTCAGCAGCGGCTCGCGGGCGGCGGTCGGGGCGCACAGGAACGTCACGCTCGTGGCCTTGCCGAACGCGTAGCGCGAGAACCAGCGCGCGACCTCGACGTCGAAGCCGCTGTTCTGGCCCTTGACGTCGATGTAGCCGAACGGCGGCACGTCGCACTTCACGCCGATGAGCCAGCGGCCCCGCGACTTGATGTTGGCGGGGAGCGGCGGCAGCGTTGCGGCCGACGCGGTCGTCCCCTGGGTGGGCGCGGCCGGCTTGGCGACGCCGACGGTCGTGACTACCAGCGCGGCGACGGCGACTCCGACCGCCACGAGCGAGAACCGTTTCATCGAGCCAACTCCTCGTCGTTGATGGACAACTGCTCGAGCGAATTCGCGAGCTGGAGCGAGCGGCGCAGGAACCGCCGGGTGCGCTCCTCGCGGGGGGCGTCGAGCACGGCGGCTGGGGCGCCCTGCTCGACGATCCGCCCCTCGTCCATGAAGATCAGCCGGTCGCCGACCTCCCGGGCGAACTGCATCTCGTGGGTGACCACGAGCATCGTCATGCCCTGCTTCGCGAGCTCGCGGATGACCAGCAGGACCTCGCCGACGAGCTCGGGATCGAGCGCCGAGGTGACCTCGTCGAACAGCATCACCCGCGGCTCCATCATCAGCGCCCGGGCGATCGCGACCCGTTGCTGCTGGCCGCCCGAGAGCTGGTGCGGATGCTCGTCGGCCTTCTCCTCGAGCCCCACCTGGGCCAGGAGCGCTCGGGCGCGGGCCTCGGCTGCCGGGCGCCGGAGCTTTCGGATGCGGCGCGCGGCGAGGGTGACGTTGTCGAGCACCGTCAGGTGCGGGAACAGGTTGAACTGCTGGAACACCATCCCGATCCGCTGGCGCACGGCCGACACGTTGGCGTCGCCCGCCGTGATCTCCCGGCCCTCGAAGAAGATCCGCCCCGAGTCGAGCCGTTCGAGCAGGTTGACGCAGCGCAGCAGCGTGCTCTTGCCGCTGCCGCTGGCCCCGATGACCACCAGCACCTCCCCGGCAGCGACGTCCAGATCGAGCCCGTCGAGGACGAGGTTGGGGCCGAAGCTCTTGCGCACCGCCTCGAGGCGGACCAGCGCGCCGCTCGTTGTGTCCTGTCCGTCCGTCACGTATCGGGCCGAGTCTGTGCCCGTTCGCACGAGCGCGCAATACGTGGTACCGACCAATCGTGCGGCGGCCGGCTCCCGCTCAGTGGCGGCGGTGGCCGGGCGCCACGAGCTGGGCGTACTCGGGGTGCTTGTCGATGTACCAGCGGACGAACGGGCACAGCGGCGCCACCTCGAGCCCGTCGCGGCGGGCGTCCGCGAGGGCGGCCTCGATCAGCCGGCCGCCGAGGCCGCGGCCCTCACAGGCCTTCGCGATCTCGGTGTGGGTGTAGGCGATGCGCCCGTCGCGCCGGTGGTAGGCCAGGTGGCCGACGACGCGTCCGCCGAGCCGCAGCTCGTAGCGGCTCTGCTCCGGGACGTGCACCACCTCGGCGTCTGCTGGCGTGCCCGGCGCGTCCTCGAGCTTCGGCCCGTCGAAGAACTCGAGCAGCTGGGCCACGGCGTCGGACTCCCGCGCCTCGAGGTGGTCGTGGTAGCGGCGGCGATGGGCCTTCGCGTGGGCCCCGGGCCTGCGCTGGCGCAGGTGGGTGAAGATCGCCCGGGTGCCGCGGTGCACCTGGCCGTTCTCGTCGACGAGCACGGGGATCCGGTCGGTCCCGGTGGCGGCCTGCAGGCGCTCGCGATCCTCCGGCCACGGCTCGACCTGGCGGATGGCGTAGTCGATGCCGAGCTCCGTCAGGACCTCGCGGACCGCGGCGGAGAACGGACACCACTCCGCCTGGTAGAGGGTCAGGCTGGTCACGAGACTCGGCCCGATCGTATCGCCCGGAGGCAGACCAGGGAGTCCTACGGGCGCCAGGTGCGGGCGGGGCCGCCACGATGAGCCCGTCAACCAGGGAAAGGGAGGCCGACATGGCCGCCGACGGGCACCTGCCCGGCTTCGAGGGCGCGACCGGGTGGCTCAACAGCCCGCCGCTGAGCACCGCGGACCTGCGCGGGAAGGTCGTCCTCGTCGACTTCTGGACGTACACCTGCATCAACTGGCTGCGCACGCTCGGGTACGTCCGCGCCTGGGCCGACCGCTACGCCGAGCACGGGCTCGTCGTGGTCGGCGTCCACACGCCCGAGTTCCCGTTCGAGCAGGACGAGGAGAACGTCCGCCAGGCGGTGCGGGACATGGACGTCCGCTACCCGGTGGCCCTCGACCCCGAGTACGCGGTGTGGAACGCGTTCGCGAACCACTACTGGCCGGCGGTGTACGTCGCCGGCGCCGACGGCCGGATCCGCCACCACCACTTCGGCGAGGGCGCCTACGACGAGATCGAGCGGGTCGTCCAGGGGCTGCTGCGCGAGGCCGGCCGTGAAGACGTGCCCGACGAGCCGGTCTCCGTCGTGCCGGACGGCGTCGAGGCGCAGGCCGACTGGGCCACCCTCGAGTCGCCCGAGACCTACACCGGCTGGGCCCAGGGCGCCCGCTTCGCGTCGCCCGGCGGCGCCGTCGCCGACCGCTCCCGCTCGTACGCCGAGCCCGGGTCGCTGGAGCTGAACCAGTGGGCCCTGGCCGGCGAGTGGACGATCGGGGAGCGCGCGGCGGTGCTCGACGGGGCCGACGGCGCGATCGCCTTCCGGTTCCACGCGCGCGACGTGAACCTCGTCCTCAGCCCGCCGGCGCGCGGGGAGGAGGTGGCGTTCGAGGTGCGGATCGACGGCGCGCCGCCCGGCGACGCGCACGGGCTCGACGTGGACGCACAGGGCAACGGCACCGTCACCCAGCAGCGGCTGTACCAGCTCGTCCGGGAGCCCGGATCGATCCGGGACCGCACCTTCGAGATCCGGTTCCGGTCGCCGGGCGTCGGGGCCTACGTGTTCACCTTCGGCTGACCTCTACCGGCTGGCCCAGGCGTCGACCTCGACCTTGAGCTGCGGCGACGCGAGCCCGGCCACGTAGAGCAGCGTCATGCACGGCGTGCGGCCACGCAGCCGGGTGTCCAGGATCTGTGCGCGGCGCGCCGGCTCGATGCGGTCGACGTAGTAGAACGTGAGCTTCACCAGGTCGTCGAGGCCCATGCTGGCGTCCTGCAGGTTGCGCAGGACGTTGTCCATCGCGACACCGAGCTGCTGGCCGGCGTCCTCGGGGAGCTCGCCGTCGGGCGTGATCCCCACCTGGCCGGACAGGACCAGGAGGCGCTCGTCGCCGCGCAGCTCGATCTGGTGGGCGTAGCCCGCGAGGGGCGCGTGGACGGTCAACGGGTTGCGCGGGAGCTTCACTCAGGTCACCTCTCGACGAGCTGCTGGCCGCCATCGATGTCGTAGGTCGCGCCGGTCAGCGCAGTGTTGGCCATCAGGTGGACCGCCAGCGCGGCGATGTCGGCCGGACCGATCACCCGGCCGGCCGGCAGCGTCGTGCGGAGCTGCTCGCGCCGCGCGTCGAGCTGGTCGCCGAGCAGGCTCGCCGAGAGCGGCGTGTCGACGAAGCCGGCGGCGATCACGTTGACCCGGATCGGGGCGATCTCGACGGCCATGCTCCGCACCATCGCCGGGAGCGCCGCGGACAGCCCCGCGATGAGGGCGAGGCCGGGCACGGCGCGCCGGCCTCCGGTGCCGCCCATGAACAGCAGGCAGCCGCCCGGGTTGACCCGGCCGACGGCGAGCCGGGCGATCTCGATCGGCAGGAGCATGTGCGACTCGAAGTCGCGGCGGGCCGGCTCGCGCTCGAAGTCCTGCAGCAGGGCGTAGTACGGGCCCGGGCCGGTGACCAGCACGTGGTCGATCGGCCCGGCGAGCTCGTCGAAGAACCGCTCGAGGGCGTCGAAGTCGGTGGCGTCGAACGCCACGGTGCTCGCTCCGAGCTCCTGGCCGGCCTGCTGCAGGCGCTCGGGGTTGCGCGCCGTGATGATGACGTCGGCGCCGTCCGCGCGCGCGGCCCGCGCGGTCTCGAGGCCGATGCCGGCGCTGCCGCCGATCACGACCACGATCTGGCCGTCGAGGCGCGTCATGCGGGGAGCTCCTGTCCGGTCTGCTCGCGTGCCAGGTACTCGGCGTAGCGGTCGGGCAGGCCGTCCTCGTCGTCGCCGTAGGCCGCCGCGGCGCGCCGAAGCGCGCTCGCCAGGTCGCGGGTCGAGCCGAACGAGGTGATCCCCGAGTCGACCCGGCCGGGCAGGCGGCTCGTGATCTCCTGGAAGACCCAGGCGTTGCCGTCGGGATCCGAGAACGAGGCCCACGAGCGGTAGCTGCGGCGCTCCGGGTCCGGCCCGTCGACCGGGCCGTCCGGCCCGAGGTGGTACACCCGGATGGCGACGCCCGCCGAGACCAGCAGGTCCCGGGCGGCCTCGATGTCGTCGACGATCAGGTAGCCCTTGCCCGAGCCGGGCGCGGCCGACGAGAGGCTCGGCGCCGAACTGCAGCGAGCAGCCCGAGCCCGGCGGCGTGAGCTGCACCACGGTCGGCGGCGTCACGTCGAGCCGCCAGCCGAGGCCCTGGTAGAAGGCCTTCGCGCGCTCGACGTCGGAGACGGGGATGACCATCACCTCGAGCTTCATGTCGACGGTCTCGCTCATCGATCCTCCTGCGGGTCGGATGGCCAGATGCTCGCGCCTGTCGGGCTGCGTCGCGCCCGTGAGTCTCCCTGGTCGTGTCCCGGTGTCCGAACCAGGGGCGCCGACGGGCGCGATCTGGACGAGGGTGCCCGATCATGGACGCATGCGTCCCGACATCGTCCCCGGTGCCTCCTTCCCGGACTACGAGCTCCCCGACCACACGAACACCCCGCGCCGGCTGAGCGAGATCCAGGGGGACGACCCGCTCGTCCTCACGCTGGCGCGCGGCCACTACTGCCCGAAGGAGCACCAGCAGCACCTGCAGCTCGCGGCCTTCTATCCGCAGGTCGCGGTGTCGTACACCCAGATCGCCACGATCTCCACCGACGCCCACCACGAGCTGCAGGAGTTCCGGGCCTCGCTCGGCGCGCAGTGGCCGTTCCTCTCGGACCCCGAGCGCACGGTGCAGAAGGACCTGGACATCCAGGAGTACACCGACCCCGAGCACGACCCGATGATCCCGTACACCCTGGTGCTCGAGCCGGGCCTGGTCGTCTACTCGATCTACAACGGCTACTGGTTCTGGGGACGGCCGTCGGTCGAGGACCTGCGCCAGGACCTGCGGGCCGTCACCCGCAAGGTCCGGCCCGACTGGGACCTGAGCGCGGCCGGCCTGCGGGCGGCCTGGGACGCGGGCGACCTGTCGCGGTTCCACGGCTGGGACCGGCGCCCGCCAGCCGAGGCGAGCGCGTCCTGACCGTCAGCCGGACGTGGTCGCCGTCGGCAGCGCCTTCTCGATCGCCGCCAGGTTCGCGGCAGCGTCCGGTCCGGTGGTCGCGATGATCAGCGGGCCGCGCTGCGCCGTCTCGGCCCGCGGGTAGGCGCTCTTGATCTGGGGCAGCCCCGCCTTGACGGCGTCGGCGCTCGTGAACTGGAAGACGACGGCGGTGTTCGGCGACTGCTTCGCGCCCTGGCAGTCCTTCGCCACGTAGAACCCGCGCGCGGCGGCGAGCCCGTTCGCGTCGGACTCCAGGCCGCCGGTCGAGACGTCCTGGATCTCGCCGCAGACCTCGAGACCGGCCGCGTGGAGCGTCGTCTTGGCCGGGTCGTAGCTCGCGGAGCTGGGGTCGGACGAGTCGCCCCCGCCACCCCCGCCGCCACATCCGGCGACGAACGAGACTGCGAGCAGCGAGAGCCCGGCGACGAGAACCCTGGGAAGCGACACGCGGCCATCTCAGCAGGCGCTCCGGGCCTCGGCATCGCCCCGGTGGCATGAAGGAGGCCGCAAGGCAGGTCACCCGCCGGCCGTCTTCGGGAACGAGCTCGCGGCGGCCTCGGCCCCGCGCTTGTAGACCAGGAAGGTCCGCTCGAACTCGATCACGCAGACGCCGTCCTGGTTGACGCCCCGGCAGTGCATCCGCACGATCCCGGTGTCCGGCCGGGAGCGCGACTCGCGCAGCTCGAGGATCTCGCTCTCGGCCCAGAGCGTGTCGCCGACGAACACCGGAGCGGGCAGCCGGACGGCGTCCCAGCCGAGGTTCGCGGCCGCGTTCTCGCTCGTGTCGGCGACCGTCAGGCCGGTGATCAGGGCGAGCGTGAAGGTGCTGTTGACCAGCACCTTGCCGTACAGCGTGCGGGCGGCGTAGGCCTCGTTGAAGTGCACCTGGTTGGTGTTCATCGTCAGGCACGTGAACCACACGTTGTCGGCCTCGCCGATCGTCCGGCCAAGCCGGCTGCGGTAGACGTCGCCGACGTCGAAGTCCTCGTAGAACCGGCCTCGCCACTCCTTCGGGGCTGCGCTCACGAGGGCTCCTCTCAGTACGACCGCGGCATGCCGAGCACGTGCTGGCCGAGGTAGGCGAGGACGAGGTTGTTCGAGAGCGGCGCGATCGTGTACAGGCGCGTCTCGCGGAACTTGCGCTCGACGTCGTACTCCTGCGCGAAGCCGAACCCGCCGTGGGTGTCGAGGCAGGCGTTCGCCGCCGCCCAGGACGCCTCCGAGGCGAGCAGCTTGGCCATGTTCGCCTGCGGCGCCGCACGGCTCGCGCGCGGTCGAAGCGGTCGGCGGCGTCGAAGCGCATCAGGCTCGCCGCCTCGACCGCCGCGTGGGCCCGGGCGATGGGGAACTGCACGCCCTGGTTGGCGCCGATCGGGCGCCCGAACACCACCCGCTGACGACGCGTAGGCGGACGCCTTCTCGACGAACCAGCGGCCGTCGCCGACGCACTCGGCGGCGATCAGGATCCGCTCGGCGTTCCAGCCGTCGAGGATGTAGCGGAAGCCGTTGCCTTCCTCGCCGACCAGGGCCGACGCCGGGAGGTGCACGTCGTCGAAGAAGACCTCGGTGGTGGCGTGGTTCATCATGCGTCGCGGATCGGCGTGATCGCGCAGGCCGCTCGCCCGCCTCGCGCATGTCGACGAGGAACACCGACAGGCCCTCGGTGCGCTTCTCGACCTCGTCGAGCGGCGTCGTCCGGGCCAGCAGCAGCATGAGGTCGGAGTGCAGCGCGCGCGAGACGTCCACACCTTCTGGCCGCGCACGACGTAGCCGTCCGCCGACGCGCTCGGCGGTGGTCTGGATCGACGTCGTGTCCGACCCGGCGGTCGGCTCGGTGACGGCGAACGCCTGCAGCCGCAGCTCGCCGCGCGCGATCGCGGGGCAGGTAGCGGTCGCTTCTGCTCCTCCGAGCCGTGCCGCAGCACCGTGCCCATCGTGTACATCTGGGCGTGGCAGGCGGCGGCGTTGCCGCCGGAGGCGTTGATCTCCTCGAGGATCACCGACGCGGCCGCGCGAGGCCGAGCCCGCCGCCGCCGTACTCGCTCGGGAATGAGCGCCGCGAGCCAGCCGTGCTCGGTCAGCGTGCGCACGAACTCGGTCGGGTAGGTGTCGGGCTCGAGGCCGCGCCAGTAGGCGCCCGTCGAAGCGGGCGCACAGGGCGCGCACGCCCTCGCGGATCTCGGCGTGGTCGATCACCGGCCGTCGCTGATGTTCAGCGCAGCCGGGCCCGCACCTCCCCCGCGATCCGCTCGGCGCTCGGCAGGAACGCGTCCTCGAGCGGCGGCGAGTAGGGGATCGGGGACTCGGCGGTGGCGATGCGCCAGGCGTCGTCGAGGTCGCCGAGGGCCTCCTCGGTCACCCGCGCGAGCACCTCGCCGGCCCAGCCGCCGGTCAGCGGGCCCTCCTCGACCACCACGATGCGGCTCGTCTTGACCACGGACTCGAGGACCGTCGGGATGTCGAGCGGGCGGAGCGTGCGCAGGTCGATCACCTCGGCCTCGATGCCGTCCGCCGCGAGCTGCTCTGCGGCCTTCAGCGACTCGTGGACGCCGTTCATCGCCGACACGATCGTCACGTCCGTGCCCTCCCGGGCCACGCGGGCGCGGCCGAGCGGGATCGGGTCGCCGTCCACCTCGCCGGTCAGGCCGTACAGCCGCTTGTGCTCGAAGAACAGCACCGGGTTGTCGTCCTGGATCGCCGAGCGCAGGAGGCCCTTGGCGTCTGCCGGGGTCGACGGCGCCACGATCTTCAGGCCGGGCACGCCCATGAACCAGCTCGCCGGCATCTGGGAGTGGATCGCGCCGAAGCGGCCGCCGCCGCCGACCACCGAGCGCACGACCATCGGCACCGGCACCTGCTCGCCGCTCAGGAACCAGTACTTCGTCGCCTGGTTGACCAGGCTGTCCATGACCAGCGTCAGGAAGTCGCCGAACATGATCTCGACGACCGGGCGCAGGCCGGTGATGGCCGCGCCGAAGGCCGCGCCGGCCAGGGCCAGCTCCGAGATCGGGGTGTCGAAGACCCGCTCGGGGCCGTACTTCTCGTGCAGGCCGCCGGTCACCGCGAACACCCCGCCGGCGACGGCGACGTCCTCGCCGAAGAAGATCACCCGGTCGTCCGCGGCGAGCTCCTCGTCGAGCGCCTCGCGCACCGCCGTCCGGAAGTCCATCGTGGTGGTCATCGGCTACTCCGAGGTCGGGCCCGGCTCGGGGAACGGCGCAGCGAGGCCGTTGCGCTCCATCTCCTGGAGCTGGGCGGCCACCTCCGCGTCGATCCCGTCGACCGTCGCCGGATCGACGCCTGCCTCGACCAGCTCGCCGCGCAGCCGGGGGATCGGGTCGCGCCGCGCCACTCGTCGAGCTCGCCGGGCGGCCGGTACCTGCCGGGGTCGCTGCGCGAGTGGCCGACGTAGCGGTAGGTCACCGCCTCGAGGAAGAACGGCCCGCCGCCGCCGCGGGCGTGGGCCACGGCCCGCCCGGCCGCCTCGCGCACCGCGACCACGCTCATCCCGTCGATGGTCTCGGCCGGCACCTCCATCGCCTCGGCCCGGGCCCGGATCGCGCCGGCGGTCACGTCCTGGAACGGCGTGTACTCGCCGTAGCCGTTGTTCTCGCACAGGAACACCACCGGCAGGTGCAGCACCGCGCAGAAGTTCAGGCACTCGTGGAAGTAGCCCTGGTTGATCGCCCCGTCGCCGAACTGGCAGACCGCGACGCCGCCGACCCGCTTCAGCGCCAGCCCGACGCCGGTGGCGGCGGCGATCGTGCCGCCGACGATCCCGAACGAGCCGACCAGCCGGTCCTTCGGCGAGTTGATGTTCATCGAGCCCGCACGGCCGCCGTTGATCCCGGTGGCCCGGCCGAGCATCTCGTCGAGCAGCGCCTGCGGGTCGACGCCGAGCGCCAGCGCGTGGCCGTGCCCGCGGTACGTCGCGGCCACCCGGTCGCGCTCCTCGAGCACGCTCGCGACGCCCACGGCCACGGCCTCCTGCCCGCTGTAGAGGTGGGTCGTCCCGTAGATCTCGCCGCGCAGGAACAGGGCCTGGATCAGATCCTCGAAGCCGCGGATCAGAACCATCGCGCGGTAGAGGTCGAGGTAGAGCCCGGTCTGGCCGGCGACCGACGCCTCACCGGTCTGCGTCATCTGCACCTCCCGTAAGGTCGCACGCAACATAGCGTTCAGTTATGATGAACGCCTCTCTCGACCCCCTGCGGAGGCCACCGTGACCGAGACGATCCGGCGTGTCAGCGAGCACCCCTTCAAGAAGAGCTTCGCCACGACTCCGACGGACGGCGCGCTGCGCGCCGAGGACGGCTGGGTCGACATGGACGTGCGCTGGCTGTTCACCCGCGACACGCGTCGGCGCCGAGCACTCGGTCTTCGGGATCACCGTCTTCCCGCCCGGCGCGAAGCACGACATCCACCGCCACCCGAACGCCGAGGAGTGGGAGTACCTGGTGTCCGGCCACGGGATCGCGCGGGTCGGCGACGCCGACGTCGAGCTCGGCCCTGGCGAGGTCGTGTTCGTCCCGAAGAACGACTACCACGGGTTCGAGAACACCGGCGACGAGCCGGTCTTCATGCTCTGGGGCTACGCCGGCGCGGCGAACCTCGGCGAGGCCGGCTACATCCGCGAGGTCGACGACCACTAGCGCTACTCCGCCCGGGTCGACGAGGATCTTCCCGCTCACCCGGCGCTCGGCGAGCGGGCGAAGGCCGTCCTCGACCAGGGCCTCGAGCGCGATCGTCGGGCCCTTCGTCACCGCGGCGACGTCGCTCGTCGCGAGCAGCTCGAGCGCGGCCGGGAGGTCCGAGTCGCAGACGTGCGCGAGCGTGGTCGACGACGTCGACCTCGCGCACGATCATCGCGGTGAGGTCGAGCTCCCGCGGCGCGCCGTGCAGGCCCACCAGCAGCGTCCGGCCGCCGCGGCGCGTGCCGGCGATCGCCGCCGCGGGCGCGTGCGGGGCGCCGCTGGCCTCGATCACCACGTCGAAGCCGTCCCCGCCTGACAGCTCGAGCAGCAGCTCGCGCAGGTCGCGGCCCGTGGCGTCGGCCGTCTCGGTCACGCCGAGCGCGGTCGCCGTCGCCAGCCGCCCGGGATCGACGTCGACCGAGACCACCCGGCCGCCGTCGCGAGCGGTCGACGGCGCCCGCCAGGATGAACGAGCCGATCCCGCCGGCGCCGATCACCGCCACCGCGTCGTCCGGCCGCGGCGCGGCGCGCGACAGCGCGTGCAGCGCGACCGCCAGCGGCTGGGTCATCGCCGCGGCGTCGTCGTCGACGGCGTCGGGCACGGGGCGGCAGATCGCCGCCGGCGAGGTCACGTAGCGGGCCAGCCCGCCGTCGATCTGCAGCCCGAGCGTGCGGTACTCGGCGCACAGGTTCGTCCGGCCGCGGCGGCACCAGGCGCAGTGCCCGCAGGAGATCCCGGCACCCGAGACGACGCGGTCGCCCACCCGGAAGCCGGTCACGGCCGAGCCGGCCGCCACGACCCGCCCGACGAACTCGTGCCCCAGCACGACGCCCGGGGTGCACAGGATCGGCCCGTGATCCCACTCCGAGGAGTCCGTGCCGCAGATCGCGGCGCGCAGCACCTCGAGGACGACGTCCCCGGGCTCGGGGTCGGCCGGCTCGGGAACGGACTCGATCCTCACGTCGCGCGGCCCGTGGAACACCGCCGCTCTCACGTGGTCAGCACTCGATCTGGACCTTGACGTTCCGGCTCGTGTCGCGGGCCGCGTCGAGCGCCGCGGTGCCGTCGGCCAGCGGGAACGTCGCGGTCAGCAGCGGCGTGGGGTCGACGCCGCTGGTGGCCATGAAGCGGATCGTGCGCGGCCACAGCCCGGCCGAGCCGATGATCCCCCGCACCTGCAGGGCCTTCGACTGGACGAGCCCGATCTCGACGGGCGCCGAGCCGCCGACGTCGATGCCGACCAGCACGATGCGGCCGCTGTGGGCGGCGATCGGGAAGGCGCTGGCCATCGCCGCCGGCACGCCGGCGGCCTCGATGACCACGTCGAAGCCGCGGCCGCCGCCCGGCTGTCGCGAGCGGGTCGATGGCCCGCCTGGCCCCGATCTCGAGGCCCAGCGCGCGGCGGTGCGCCTGCGGCTCGATCAGCGTCACCGATGCGCCCATCGTGGCCGCGGCCAGGGTGCAGAGGAGGCCGATCGGGCCGCCGCCGATCACCGCGACCTCGTCGCTGGCGTCGATCCCGCCCGCCGTGACGCAGGCGTTGTAGGCGACCGAGAACGGCTCGACGAACGCGCCCTGGGTGAACGAGAGCTCCTCGGGGATGCGGTGCAGCCACGACGCCTTGGCCACGAAGTACTCGGCGTTCGCGCCGCTGATCGAGAACCCGAAGTGGTCGTCGCCGTTGTTCACCACGCACTCGCCGACCACCCGGTCGCCCTGCGTGCAGCGTGGTCACGCCGCTGCCGAGCTCGGCGATCTCGCCCGACCACTCGTGGCCGGGGATGATCGGGTACGAGACCGGGATGATGTAGCGGCCCTCGTAGAGCTCGAAGTCGGAGTGGCAGATGCCGACGTTGCGCGAGCGCACGAGCACCTCGTCCGCGCCGATCGCGGGAGTCTCGAGGTCCTGGACCGCGGCGCGCCGCGGCTCTTCGAACACCAGCGCTTTCATCGTGCGTCCCCTCCTCATCGTTCGACCAGGACCTTGATCTCGTCGGCCGCGCCCGAGGCCAGCCGCGCGAACGCGTCGGGCGCCTCGTCGAGCTCGACGGCGCTGGTCACGACCCGCTCCACCGGCAGGTCGCCGGCGGCGATCTGGGCCACGATGCGGTCGAAGTCGTAGACCCAGTAGCACCACGTCCCGACGATCGTCAGGTCGTTCAGCGACCACAGCATCGGCTCGACCGTGGCCTCGCCGACGAACAGCCCGGTCTGCGCCAGCGTCCCGCGCCGGCGCAGCGACTCGATGCCGGCCTTGAATCCGGCCGGGTGGCCGGAGCACTCGATGACCACGTCGACCCCGAGCCCGTCGCTCCGCTCGCGCAGGGCGGCCGGGACGTCGGTGGTCGTCGGGTCGAGCACCGTGGCGACGCCGAGCGCCTCGGCGCGGGCCCGGCGCGCCGGGTTCGGCTCGGAGACGTAGACCTCGGCCGCGCCGGCGGCGCGGGCGCACAGCGCCGCGAGCGCGCCGATCGGTCCGGCGCCGGTGATCAGCACCTGGTCGCCCGGCTTCACGCCGGCGCGCTCGACGCCGTAGGCGGCGACCGCGGTCGGCTCGATCAGCGCGCCCTGCCGGTAGGACACGCCGTCCGGGAGCCGGACGACCTGGTACTCGGCCACGGTCGCGAGGTCGGCCATGCCGCCCCACGCGTGGCTCAGCCCGACGCAGGCCATCGTCGCGCACAGCTGCTGCAGGCCCCGCCGGCAGTAGGCGCACTGCCCGCAGTAGGCCAGCGGCATGATCGCCACCCGGTCGCCCGCGCGCACGCGCGTCACGCCGGGGCCGGTGGCGACGACGTCGCCGGCGAACTCGTGGCCCAGGATCTGGGGGTTCTGGGCCCCGGTCAGCGGGTGCGGGTCGACCGGGGTGACGATCGGCCCGGCGACGTACTCGTGCAGGTCGGTGCCGCAGATCCCGCAGCTCGCCACCCGCACCACGACCTCACCGGCGCCGGGCTCGGGCGGCTCGGCGACCTCCTCGATGCGCAGGTCGCGCGCCGCGTGGAAGCGCAGCGCCCTCACGGCACGACCCTCTCGGCGCGCAGGCGCGCGAACAGGTCGGTGAACGAGCTCTCGGTGTCGCGCACGCCCTGGAACCCGAGCCGGCGGCTCTTGCCCATGTCGGTGAACGTCTCGACGGTGCGTCCGAGGTCGGCGTCGGAGTGCCACCACGAGGCCAGACGCCCGACGTCGAGGTCGCGCAGCCCGTGCCGGCGCGACGATGCGCGGCCACACGTCGGCGGCCTCGGCCATCTGCACCTCGAGCGGGGCGGGCTCGCCGTCGAACGGCGCCGGCCTCGACGCCCAGCGCGTCGGCCAGGCGGGGCCACAGCCGGCGCCAGCGGAACACGTCGCCGTTGACGATGTTGAGCGCCTGGTTCGCCGCCGCCGGGCGTGGTCGACGCCCAGACCAGGTGGTCGGCCAGCAGGGTCGCGTCGGTCACGTCGGTGATCGCCTCCCACTGCGTCTGCGAGCCCGGGTAGCGGAACGGCTGCCCGGTCTCGCGGCAGATCGCCCCGTACACGGCCAGCGTCACGCCCATGTTCATGGCGTTGCCGAGCGCCCAGCCGATCAGCGTGTGCGGCCGGTGCACCGACCAGGTGAAGCCGTCGCGCTCGGCCGCCGCGAACAGGATGTCCTCCTGCGTGTAGTAGAAGTTCTCGTACGGCAGGCGCGGCTGCTCCTCGGAGAACGGCGTGTCGGGCTGGGCCTTCGCGTAGGCCTCGAACGGCCCGAGGTAGTGCTTCAGGCCGGTGATCAGCGCGACGTGCTGCACCGAGCCCTCGGGCGCCGCCGCGTCGAGCAGGTTCTGCAGCATGCGGCCGTTGACGTCGATGTTCTCGGCCTCGGTGGCGCGGCGCGACCAGGTCGTGAAGAAGACGTGGGTCGGCGCCGTGCCGCGGACGGCGGCGGCGACCGCGACGGGATCCTCGAGGTCGGCCGCGAGCGGCGTGATCCTGGGATCGAGCTCGCCGGGCGTGCGGCACAGGCCGGCGACCTCCCAGCCGTCGGACAGCAGGCGCTGGGCGACGTTGCCGCCGCTGATGCCGGTCACGCCGACGACCAGCGCCCGCCGGCTCACCGCGCGCCCCGGTCGCTGGGGCCGTCGCCGCGGCGGCCGCGCACGACCCAGATCGCGCGCACCGTCTCGGTGCCGTCGTTGCTCAGCCGGTGCGGCGTCGAGGAGGGGAACGTGATCGAGTCGCCGGCCTCGAGCACGAACTCGTCGAACCCGACCACGACCCGCAGCGTGCCGCTCAGGACGTGCCCGAACTCGTGCCCGCTGTGGCGGACGAACGCGTCGTCGGGGCTCGAGGCCCCGCCGGGCTCGTAGGTCGCCTCCATGAACTCGACGTCCTCGTCGCCCCAGAACATCAGCCGCTGCCAGGTCACGCCCGAGTTGAGCGAGATCGCGGGCCGATCCTGCCCCCGCTGCACGGCGAGGCCGGGCTCGGGCGCGCGCGCTCGACGGCGCGTGGTCATCGGCCGGGTGGTCGAACAGGACCTCGTCGACGGTCACGCCGAACTCGGAGGCCAGGGCGTACAGCGTGTTCACCGAGGGGCCGATCTTGCCGGTCTCGATCTGCGAGATCGAGCTTGGGGCCAGGTCGACCCGGCGCGCCAGCTCGCGGACGCCGATGCCCTGGCGCAGGCGGATCGCCCGCAGGCGCCGACCCAGCTCCTGGTGGATGCGGCGCCGTTCGTCGCGGGGGTGGTTGTCTTCCATGGCCTCGGTGTGTCCGCTGACCTACGGCTGGCCCGGGCGCGCGCTCGGCGCCGCGGCGCACCTGGCTGTAGATGATCGCCGCAGCCACGACCAGCGCGCCCTGGAAGATGTACTGCCACTTCTGGTCGAGGCTCAGGAACGTCGTCGCGTTGAGCACCTGCACGCTGAGCCCGGCGCCCATCAGCGTGCCGATGAAGGTGCCGCGCCCGCCGAGCAGGCTCGTGCCGCCGAGGACCACGGCGGTGATCGAGGTCAGGGTGTAGCCGGTGCCCTGGCCGGGGTCGCCGACGCCGAGCTGGGCCAGCAGCACGACCGCGCCGAGGAACGTGAGGAGCGAGGCGCCGACGTAGCCGAGCAGCGCCGTCCGGTTGACCGGGACGCCGACCCGGCGGGCCGACTCCTCCTGGGAGCCGACCGCGCGCAGCCGCATGCCCGAGCGCGTCAGGCGCAGCCACAGCTCGAGGGCCAGGGCGCACAGCACGAACAGGACGAAGGCGACCGGCACCGGACCGACCTTGGTCGAGATGCGCTCGGTCACCGAAGCCGCGATGTAGCCGTCGGGCGCGTCGCGCAGCGTGAAGGCCAGGCCGCCGAGCGCGATGTAGGTCACCAGCGTCGCGGCGACCGGGGTGAAGTGGGCGAAGCGGATCGAGCAGCCCGTTCAGCAGGCCGACCGCCGGTCGCCGCGAACAGCATCACGGCGAAGCCGAGCACCCAGACCGCGGGTGACTTCCCGTCGAGGATGAAGAACGACGCCGACCACGACCAGGAACCCGGCCAGCGGGCCGACCGACAGGTCGATGCCGCCGAGCAGCAGGGCGAAGGTCTGGCCCAGCGAGATGAAGCCGAGGGCCGCGCAGGCGAACATCACCGAGGTGATGTTGAAGTCCGAGAAGTAGCGGTCGTTCTGCGTCCAGACGTAGGCGCCGAGGGCGATCATCACCAGGGCCAGGACGCAGACCGGGGCGTAGTCGCCCTCGATGAACCGGAACAGGCGCGAGGAGCCGCTGGCCCGGCGCGCCGCCTGCTGCGCGGTGTGGGTCGTCGCGCTGATGGCGGCGTGGACGATCCGCTCCTCGCTCGCCTGGTCGCCCTCGAGCGTGGCCACGGTCTGCCCGCGAGACATCACGATGACCCGGTCGCACAGGCCCTCGAGCTCGAGCGCGTCGCTCGAGGCGACCACGACCGGCACGCCGCGGTCGGTGATCTCGCGCAGGATGCGGTAGATCTCGGCCCGGGCGCCCACGTCGACGCCCTGCGTCGGCTCGTCGGCGACCAGGATCGGCCGGGTCCGAGAGCAGCGCCCGGGACATCACGACCTTCTGCTGGTTGCCGCCGGACAGCGCCGAGACGGGCGCCTCGAGCGACGGCGCCTTGACGGCCAGCTCCGAGAGCTCGCGCTGGACGGCGTCGACCTCGCGCCGGCGGCTCACGAACGGTCCGCTGGTGAAGCGAGCCGAGCGCGGTGATGGCCGCGTTCTCGCGCACGTTGAGGTCGGTCATCAGGCCCTCGGTCAGGCGGTCCGCGGGCATGTAGGCGGCGCTGGCCAGGAGCCGGCGCCTGGACAGCGACCTCGCCGTTGACCGCGACCGACCCGCCGGTCGTCTTGTCGAGGCCGGCCAGCGCCCGCAGCAGCGCGCGCTGGCCGTTGCCGACGACGCCGGCGATGCCGATGATCTCGCCCTGCTGGGCGCTGAAGGAGATGTTCTCGAAGCCCTTGCCGCTCAGGCCCTCGACCCGCAGGAGCGGCGCCGCGCGCGTCCGCGCGGCTCGTGCTTCGGCGGGAAGGTCGCCTCGAGCGTGCGGCCGATGATCATGGCGAGCAGCGCCTCGTCGGTGATGTCGGCGACCTGCGTGGTGCCGCGCAGCCGGCCGTCGCGCAGCACCGTGACCCGGCTCGGCGATCTCGCGCACCTCGGCCAGCCGGTGGGTGATGTAGACGACCGCCGTGCCCTCGGCCGCGAGCCGCGCGGACGGCGCTGAACAGCAGGGCCACGGCGTCCTGCGAGAACGGGGCCGTCGGCTCGTCGAGGATCAGCAGCCGCGGCGCCGACGGCGAAGGCCTTCGCCAGCTCGAGCAGGTGGCGCTGGGCCACGCTGAGCGACGAGACGCGGTCCTCGAGGTGGCGCGGCGAAGTGCACGCCGTCGAGCAGCGAGCGCATCGCCGCGCGGGTGTCCGGGTCGCGCTGCCGCAGGTGCTCGCGGCCGAGCGCGACGAGCAGGTTCTCGGCCACCGTCATGTCCGGGAAGAGCGCCGGGTGCTGGTGGACGATCGCGATCCCGAGGTCCTGGGCCAGCGCCGGCGTGAGGCCGTCGACGGGCTGGCCGTCGAACACGATCGTGCCGTCGTCCGGGGTCAGGGCGCCCGAGGCGACGTTCATCAGCGTCGACTTGCCGGCGCCGTTCTCGCCGAGCAGGGCGTGCACCTCGCCCGGCAGCACCTCGAACGAGACGTCCGTCAGCGCCGCGACGCCGTCGTAGTGCTTGGTGATCCCGCGCAGCGACAGCGCCGGCTGGGCGTCCGGCACGGTCTCGGCGGGCTGCGGGTTGACGGTGGATTCGATTGACCACGGTGAGCGGTCGATCGGGGTGCGCGCGGCGGCCGGAGCCGCCGCGCGCAGTGGGAGGAGCGCCTACTTCTTCACCAGCTTGGCCTGCACGGCCGCCGGCAGCTCGGCCGAGAGGTAGATGTCACCCGGCAGGTCGGCGCTGGCACTGCACCGGGTGCGGCTTGCCCGTCGTCGAGTCCTCGAAGACCAGCGACGGGAAGTGCGTGCTCGCCGGCTTCTTGCCGCCGGTGGCCAGCGCCACGGCCCAGTCGATCGCGAGCCGGGCGTGGTCGTTCTGGGTCGAGACCGTGAACAGCTTGAACGTCGGGTTCTTCTTGACGTTCTTCTTCCAGAAGCAGCCGAGCACGTTGCCGTCGGACGTCGCGAGCGCCGGGATCGTGCGGCCGCTCTTGCCGAACTCCGGCAGCGCCCCGACCAGCGACGGGCCGAAGTCCGACACGATGACGTCGATCTTCGGGTACTTGGCGATGTCGGCCGAGAGGACCTTCTGGGTCAGCGCCGGATCCCAGTTCGTGACCCCGAACGGCTGCTCGCCGATGAACGTGTACTTGTGGGTCGGATCCAGGATCTTGTGCAGCCCCTGGTTCTCCTCGATGCCCTGGCTGTTGCCCTTCGGGCCGCTGAGCATCAGCACGTTGCCGCCCTTCGGCAGGACCTTCAGGATCCACTTGCCCCAGTTCTCGCCCGCCTGGGCGAACGGCGTGTCGACGAACACGTTGTAGTCCACGCCGGCCTTGCCGCCCGGGGTGACCCGGTACGGCACGGTCACGACGCCGGCCTTGTACGAGCTGCGCAGCGCCGGCAGCATCGCCTTGCCGGCGTCGGGGAAGACGACCAGCGCGTTGACGCCCTTGGCCACCATGCCCTGGATGTCGGAGATCGCCTTCTGGGTGTTGCCCTGGCCGTCGGCGTAGTCGATCGAGGTGACGTTCGGGCACTTCTTGGCCTCGTCGCGCGCCGACGCCGTGGTGACCAGGCGCCAGCTGTTGCCGCCGAAGCCGTCGGTGAAGCCGAGCTTGATCTTCTTCGAGCCGCACCAGGACGGTACAGCGGCCTGCTTCGCCGAGGACGTCGTCGTCGCGACGACCAGCACCACGGCCGCCTGCGAGCGTCAGCGCGAGCAGCGCCTTCCCTCTCTTCGTGCTCATCCTCCGTGTCTCCCTTCTCCTCGCTGATCCGGTCAACGCGCTGTCAGGTGGGCGCCGCGCGGGCGAGCCTGCGCGCGTTCAGGCGGCGGACGAGCCCGCCCCAGTTGACGGTGTAGAGGGCGACGCCGACCGCGAGGGCGGCCGCCTGGACGAGCGTGCGGGTGGCGTAGGTCACGCCGAGCGCGAGCACGAACTGGTCGAGCTGGGACAGGAAGAGGGCGGCGACCGCGGTCGCCACGAGGTTGCCGCGGCCGCCGAGCAGCGAGGTGCCGCCGAGCACCACCGCGGCCACGGTCGGGAGCAGGTAGCTGTCGCCCTCGTAGGCCGTCGGCTGGTTGACGATCCCCGCGTGCATGATGGCCGCGAGGCAGTACAGGAGCTGCGCCCAGACGTACGCTGAGGAGCGGTGCCGGGTGACGAACAGCCCGGCCGTGCGGGCGGCGGTCTCGTTCGCGCCGACGCCCTCGAAGCGGCGCCCGACGGGCGTGAGCTTGACCACCGCCGCGACCACGACGGTGGTGGCGACGGCGAAGTACACCGGAGCCGGGATGCCGAGCCAGAGCCCGCCGCCGACCGACGCGAGGCGCGCCGTGGTGGTGGTCGGGATGCCGCTCGTGTACCACGAGCACGGCGCCGTACAGCAGGGCGTTGGTGCCGAGGGTGGCGACGATCGGGTTCAGCCGCATGCGGCCGATCAGGAAGCCGTTGACCGAGCCGGCGGCGATGGCCGCGAGCAGCGCGATGCCGATCGCCGGCCACAGGCGCGCGTTGTCGCCTGCCGGGTACTTGGTCAGGATCACGACGTAGAGCGACAGGCCGCCGGCGACCGACAGGTCGATGCCGCCCTGCATGACGACGAGCGTCTGTCCCAGCGAGGCGATCGCCAGCGCCGAGGCGAACGGCAGCATCGTCAGCAGCGTGCCCCGGGTGACGCTCGAGGACGCGAACACGAGGCTTGCCACGAACAGGCCGGCGGTGGCCACGAGGACCGTCACGAAGGCCGCGCGAGAGCACGCTTCGCGACCCCCTCGGGACCAGCTCCCGTCGTTCTGTCGAACCTGCGATCTGCGGTGCGCGAGTCAAGTGAGGCGCGATCCTAACGCTCCGGCTCGCCGTTCACAAGCGCCGATCACCATTCGGGGTCGATGATCACTGTTCGGTGGCTCTCGCGCGCTGCTGGAGGCGGACGGCACGCTCCTGCGATCGGCTGGATCCTCGCTGTCCATCCAGGTATAGTCGTGCGTCCGGCCATCCCGCAGCGTTCGCCGGCGATTTCTGGCGCACCGCACAGATGTTCGGTATCCATGAACGAATGCGAGGAGGAGCTCGTCAATGAAGATCGCCTCGCGCGGCGCGACCATGGCCGTCGACTGGGAGCAGCGGATCGATTTCGCCCGGCTCCGCAGCGACCGTCTCGCAAAGGCCCGGGCGTCGCTTCGCGACTCGTCGCTCGGGGCGCTCCTGCTGTTCGACCAGAACAACATCCGCTACGTGTCGAGCACCCACATCGGCGAGTGGGCTCGTGACAAGAGCGCGCGCTGCGTGCTGCTGCCGCGCGAGGGCGACCCCGTGCTGTGGGACTTCGGCTCGGCGGCGAAGCACCACCGGCTGTACGCGCCGTGGCTGCCCGAGTCGAGCTGGCAGGCCGGCGTCACCTCGATGCGCGGGGCGATGCCCCGCGAGACCGGGGTGCCCGACGCGCTGGCCGCCCGCATCCAGCTCGAGCTGGCCGAGCGGGGCATCGCCGGCGAGCCGCTGGGCATCGACCTGACGGACATGGAGACGCTGTACTCGCTGCACCGCCAGGGCATCGAGACCGCCGACGCCCAGCCGGTGATGATGCGGGCCCGGGCGATCAAGACGCCGGAGGAGATCGCGCTGCTCGAGCACGCGGCGGCGATCGTCGACGCGGTCTACGAGGAGATCTACCGCATGCTGCGTCCGGGCGTGCGCGAGCACGAGATCGTGGCCCGGGCGATGACGCTGCTGTTCGAGCTCGGCTCGGAGCAGGTCGAGGCCATCAACGCCGTCTCCGGCGACCGCTGCAACCCGCATCCGCACGTCTTCTCGGACCGCCTGCTGCGCCCCGGCGACCAGGCGTTCTTCGACATCATCCACTCGTTCATGGGCTACCGGACGTGCTACTACCGGACGTTCAACGTGGGCGGGGTGACGCGCTCCCAGATCGACGCCTACAAGCAGTGCCGGGAGTGGCTCGACCTGGCGATCGACCTGGTGCGGCCCGGGGGCACGACGGATCAGATCGCGAGCGTCTGGCCGACCGCCCAGGAGCTCGGCTTCCCCGACGAGCAGTCCTGCTTCGGCCTGCAGTTCGGGCACGGGCTCGGCGTCGGCCTGTACGAGGCGCCGATGATCTCCCGGGTGCACTCGCTCGACCATCCGGTCGAGATCCAGGAGGGGATGGTGTTCGCCCTCGAGACGTACTGCCCGGCCAGCGACGGCGAGTCGGCGGCCCGGATCGAGGAGGAGGTCGTGGTCACGGCGACGGGCTGTCGGGTGATCACGAGGTTCCCCGCGGAGGAGCTGCTCGTCTGCGGCACGAGCTACGTGCGCGGCGCGGACCTGCTGGACCGCGAGCCGTCGTCCGTGTGAGCGGAGGGAGAGCGAGATGGGACGTGTCCAGGACCGGGTGGTGATCGTGACCGGCGGCGCCGGCGGGATCGGCTCGGCCGCGTGCCGGGCGATCGCCGCCGAGGGCGGCAAGGTCGTCGTCGCCGACCTCGACGAGGGCGCCGCCGCCGCCGTCGCGGGCGGGATCCGCGCGGACGGCGGCGTCGGCCGAGTCGATCGGCGTCGACGTGACCGACCGGGCCAGCGTGCGGGCGATGGTCGCGACGGCGGTCGAGGCCTTCGGCGAGCTGAACGTGATCTTCAACAACGCCGGCATGAACCGCCCGCGCGGCTTCATGGAGGTCGACGAGGAGAACTTCGAGCAGATCGTCCGGGTCAACACCTGGGGCGTGATCGTGTGCACCCAGGAGGCCGCGCGGCAGATGATCGCCCAGGGCTCGGGCGGCAAGATCGTCAACACGGGCTCGATCGCCAGCCGCCAGGGGTTCTGGGACTTCGTGCCCTACTGCGTGGCCAAGTTCGGCACGCTGGCGGTCACCCAGGCGACGGCCCGCGGCCTGATCGAGCACGGGATCACGGTCAACGCCTTCGCCCCGGGCGTGGTCGACACGCCGATGTGGGTCGGGCTGAACGAGGACATCCGGGCGATCCACGAGCAGCCCGCCGAGGCGAACCCGATGACCGACTTCGCCCAGGGCACGCTGATCGGCCGACCCGCGGCGCCCGGCGAGATCGCGCCGTTCCTGGTCTACCTGGCCTCGCCCGAGTCGGACTACATGACCGGCCAGATGTACATGGTGGACGGCGGGCAGGTGCTCGTCTGAGCGACCTCACGAGCCCAGGAGGAGCATGAAAGGACTGCATCACGTCGGGATCACGGTGAAGGATCTCGACGCCTCGATCCGCTTCTACCACGACGTCCTCGGCCTCGAGTTCTCGAACGAGCCGAGCCCCTGGTTCGACGGGCGAGGAGCTCGGCCCGGCCGTCGGCGTGCCCGGCGGCGCGCTGCGCCAGGTGAGCCTGCTGCTCGGCGACACGACGCTCGAGCTGCTCGAGTACCGGAGCCCGCCGAGCGAGACGGACGGCCCGCTGCAATCGAACAACCTCGGCGCCTCGCACGTCGGCCTTCCAGGTCGACGACATCAAGGCGAAGAAGGCCGAGCTCGAGGCCAAGGGCATCGAGTTCTTCAGCGACGTCAACGTGGTCGACGAGGGCGTGCTGGCGGGCTGGCGCTGGGTGTACTTCGCCGACCCGGACGGCTATCCGCTCGAGCTGGTCGAGGTCGCGTACTACAACGCCGACGAGCGGCGGGACGGCATCGCGGAGTACCTCGCGGCACGGGTGTGACGAGATTCGGCGTGATTTGACTTCAATTCGTCGAAGATCGTAAGCTCTGGCGCGGTGAACCACGCCCGTCGCCGCGAGGTCGTCCGCGAGCAGCTCGATGCGCTCGATGTCGACGCCCTGCTCGTCACGCGGATGACCAACGTCCGCTACCTGACGGGATTCAGCGGAACCACGGCGTTCCTGGTCCTCGGCGCCGAGCCGACGATCGTCGTCGACTTCCGCTACGCCGAGCAGACGCGGCGCGAGGTCGACGTCGCGATCCACCAGGTGCAGTCCTCCCGGGAGGTCTGGCCGGCCACGCTCGCGCTGCTCTCGAAGGCGGCCGACGCTAGGCTCGGCGTCGAGGCGGCCACGCTCACGCTCGCCCAGCACCTCGAGCTCGTCGCCCGCACCGGCATCGAGCCGGTGCCGACGAGCGGGCTCGTCGAGCGGGTGCGCTCGATCAAGGACGCCGACGAGATCGAGGCCATCCGCGAGGCGGTGCTGCTGAGCGACGCCGCGTTCGTCGACCTCCTCGGGATCGTGCAGGCGGGCATGACCGAGCACCGGGTCGCCGGCGAGGTCGAGCGGCTGCAGCGGGCGAAGGGCGGCGAGCGCAGCGCGTCCGAGATCATCGCGGCCTCCGGCCTGCGCACCTCGCTCCCGCACGGCATCGCCACCGACCGCGTCCTCGGCGGCAACGAGCCGCTGATGCTCGACCTGGGAACGGTGGTGCGCGGCTACCTCGCCGACCTCACCCGCACCGTCCACCTCGGCCCGGCGCCGCCGCGGTTCCGCGAGATCTACGCCGTCGTGCTCGAGGCCCAGCTCGCGGGCCATCGACGGGATCCGGCCAGGCATGACCGGCATCGAGATCGACGCGTTGTCCCGCGACGTCATCGAGGCCGCGGGCTACGGCGAGCGGTTCGGCCACTCGCTCGGGCACGGCATCGGGCTCGACGTCCACGAGACGCCGTTGTTCTCGCCGCACGACCCGACGCCCGCCGAGGCCGGGATGGTCATGACCGTCGAGCCGGGCATCTACGTGCCGGGCGTCGGCGGCGTCCGCATCGAGGACGTCGTCGTCGTGCGCGACGGCGGATGCGAGCTCCTCACGACCGCGCCGAAGGAGCTGATCGAGCTCTGACCGAGACCATCGCAGAGGTCGCCGCAGGCGTCTGGGTCGGGATCCCCGGGCCGGGCGAGGGCGCGATGGCGGCCGTCGTCGGCGGCGGGGAGCTGGTCGTCCTCGACTCGACCTCGTACACCGTCTTCGCCCGCCGCTTCGTCGAGCACGTCGCCACCGCGACCGGCGTCGGCGGCCCGACGCTGCTGTACCTGTCGCACCGCCACTTCGACCACTTCGGCGGGGCGGCGGCCATCGACGCTCCGGTCGTCGGCCACCGGCTGACCCGCGAGGGGATCGCCCGCTTCGACGACGCCTGGATCGAGCGCAACGTGGCCGAGTGGACGCGCCGCGACATGGTGGTGCCCGAGCTCGTCGGCGAACCCGAAGCCCGTCGTGCCGACCATCGTCTTCGACCACCGCCTGACCGTGCACGCCGGCGAGACTAGCATCGAGCTCCTGCACGTCGGCGGGCACTGCTCCGACCAGACGGTCGCCTACCTGCCGCAGCAGCGCGTGCTGTTCGGCTCCGACAACGTGTTCAACGGCAAGGACCCCTACGTCGGCGACGGCGACCTCGTCACCTGGATCGACGCGCTGCGCACCCTGCGCCTGCGGCCGATCGACGTCGTCATCCCGGGCCACGGCCCGGTCGCCGGGCCCGAGCTGATCGACGCCCAGATCGAGCAGCTCGAGGGGTTCCTGGCGACGGCGCTGCGGAGCCACGTGTGAGCCCAGGGCGGCTCGCGGGCGCGTCGCGCTGATCACCGGAGCGGCATCGGGCATGGGCGCGGCCGCCGCGGCCCTGTTCGCCCGCGAGGGCGCCCGGGTGGCGCTCGCCGACGTGGACGAGCGCGGCGCCGAGGTCGCCGAGACGATCGCCCGCGGCGGCGGGGAGTGCACCTTCGTCCGCATGGACGTCACCGACGAGGCCCAGGTCGAGCGCGGCATCGCGCAGACCCGGGCGGAGCTCGGCGGGCTCGACGTCCTCTACAACAACGCCGGCATCGGGCCGCCCGAGGACGCCGCGGTGCACGAGCTCGACGGGGCGGTCTGGGATCGGGTCATGGACGTGAACGTGCGCGGCATGTACCTGTGCTGCCGCTACGGCGTCGCGGCGATGCTCGAGCGTCCGCGGCCGCGCGCGGCGTCGATCGTCAACACCGCGTCGATCGCCGGGATGGTCGGCAACTCGACCGTGCCGAGCACCGCGTACACGGTGTCGAAGGCGGCCGTCGCCGGCCTGACGAAGCAGGTCGCCGTCAGCTACGCCGGCGAGGGGATCCGCTGCAACGCGGTCTGCCCCGGCCCGATCGAGACGCCGATCCTGGCCCCGTTCTTCGACCAGCCCGGCGTGCGCGAGCGGTTCGAGTCGCGGATCCCGCTGGGCCGGCTCGGGCAGCCCGACGACGTCGCCCGGCTCGCCCTGTTCCTGGCCGCCGACGAGTCGTCGTTCATCACCGGCGCGCTGATCGTCATCGACGGAGGGATCACCGCGGCGTGAGCGAGGAGGTGGAGATGCAGGACGTGCGGGAGCTGCTCCTGCGGCTGATGGCCGGTGCCGGGCCCGTCGGGGTTCGAGGACGCGGTGGTCATCGCGATCCGTCGCGAGCTCGGCGAGCTGGCCGGAGAGTGACGACGAGTCGACAGCATCGGGAACCTCGTGCTGCGCCTCCCGGCCGGCCGCCGGACGCGCCGTCGCTGATGCTGATGGCGCACACCGACCAGGTCGGGCTGTTCGTGAAGCACGTCGATCCGGGCGGCGTCCTGTACTGCGAGCGCAACGGGCTCGTCGACGAGCGCACGCTGCTCGCCTCCCAGGTCGACATCTGGACCGACGCCGGGCCGCGCCCCGCGGTCGTCGGCGTCCGAGCCGGCATCTGGTGAGCGAGAGCGAGCTCGGCCGGCCGCGTCAGCTCGAGGAGCTGTGGGTCGAGGTCGGCGCGCGCTCGGCCGACGAGGTCGCGGCGCTCGGCATCGAGATCGGGGCGCCGGTGACGCTGCGCTCGACGCCCCGTCTGGCTCGGCGAGCACCTGCTGGCCGGGGCGTCGATCGACAACCGTGCCGGCTGCGCGGCGCTGATCGCGGTGGCCCGCGACGCTGCCGCCCGCGAGCGCGACGTCGAGCTCGTCCTCGTCTGGGCCGCCCAGGAGGAGGTCGGGTCGCGCGGGGCCAAGGTGCCGCCCAGATCCTGCAGCCGACGGTGGCGGTGGTCGTCGACACGCTGCCCGCCGGCGACCCGTCGACCCCGGCACCGGCGGGCGACGTCGGCGATTGGCGCCGGCCCGGTCATCCGCATCCAGGACGCCCGCGGCGCGATCGGCACGATCTACGCGCCCGCGATCCGCCGCCGCCTGCAGGCGCTCGCACGCGCAGGCGGGATCGCGCACCAGCTCGACGTGCTTCCCGACCTGGACCGACGCCTGCGAGGTCCACCTCGCCGGGCGCGGGATCCCGACCGGCGGCGTCTTCATCCCGCGGCTGTGCAGCCACTCGGCCAACGAGGTGCTCGACGTGCGCGACCTCGACGCGGACGATCGCGCTGCTCGCGGCGTTCGCGGCGACCGGCGCGGCCGAGGTCGAGCGGCTGGCGACGCGACCCTCCTTCCCCCTCGGACAGCCGGAGGATCGATGAGCGGCAGGATCGACGGCAAGGTCGCCCTGGTCACGGGCGGCGCGGTGGGCATCGGGCGGGCGACGAGCCTCTGTTCGCCCGCGAGGGCGCGGCGGTCGGCGTGCTCGATCGCGACGGCTCGGCGCGCGGCGGGTGGCGGACGAGATCACGGCCGCGGGCGGCCGGGCCGTGGCCATCGAGGGCGACGTCACGAGCCTCGACGACGCCGTCCGCTCGGTCGCCGAGATCGAGGAGGCCTTCGGCGGCCTCGACGCCCTGGTCAACAACGCCGGGATCATCGCCATGGGCACGGTCGAGACCACCGAGGTCGAGGACTGGCACCGGGTCGTCGACGTCAACCTGACGGCCCACTTCCTGATGGCCAAGGCCGCCGATCCCGCGCTCCGCCGGCGCGGCGGCGGCGCGATCGTCAACGTCGTCGTCGGCGGCCGGCCTCGCGGCGTGGTACGACCAGGCGGCCTACGACGCGGCCAAGGGCGGCGCGGTCAACCTGTCGCGCAGCATGGCGCTCGACCTCGCCGCCGACGGCATCCGCGTCAACTGCCTCGTCCCGGCGCACGTGATCACGCCGATGTCACAGGCCGCGATCGCCTCGCGCGGCGAGGACCCCGAGCGCCTGCACGAGCGGATCATGGACAAGATCCCGCTCGGCCGGTTCTGTCAGCCCGAGGAGATCGCGCCCGGCGCGCTGTTCCTGGTGAGCGACGAGGCGTCGTACGTCACCGGCTCGACGCTCGTCGTCGACGGCGGCTACCTGGCCCACTGAAAGGACGTCTGCGATGCAGTTCCTGGTGATCGCCCGCTCGCCCGAGGGGATCGATCTTTCGGCCGTCGGCGACCGGCCGCTGCAGGCCAACCGCTACCGGGCCGAGCTGGTCGCGTCGGGCACCATCGTCACGCACGCCCACATCGCCGGACACCGGGCCCACATGTGGATCTACGACGTCGAGTCGGTCGACGAGCTCGACCGGGTGATCAGCGAGGATCCCATGAGCTCGTTCATCACCGGCTCGCCCGACATCTACCCGCTCATCTCGCAGGAGCGGATGGCGGCGCGGGCGGCCTCCCTGGAGCAGCTGCTCGGAACGAAATGAGACGAGATCCGTCATATCTGCCGCAGTAACTTGACAGCATTCGTCGCGTTTGATTCCGTGTAGCCCATGAGCGGATCGAGCTCGCGCGCCAAGCTGGACGACGTCGATCGCAAGATCATCCGCGCCTTCCGCGTCGGCGCCCGCCTCAGCAACTCGGAGATCGCCCGCGAGGTCGGCGTGTCGGAGGCCACGGTCCGCCGGCGAATCGCCGCGCTCGCCGAGGCCGACGTCCTGAAGTTCGTGGCCCTGCTCGACCCGCAGATGATCGGCCTGAACGTCGACACGCTGATGGGCCTGCAGGTGCGGGCGAACCACATCGAGGCTGTCGCGGAGGAGGTCGCCACCTTCGAGGAGGTGCGCTACGTCGGCATCTCGATGGGCTCGTTCGACGTCTGGGTCGACGCGCTGTTCGCCTCGAACGAGGCCTGGACGGCGTTCCGCCAGCGACTGGGGGAGATCGAGGGGGTCGTGCGCGTCGAGACCTTCCCGATCACCCGGGTGCTGAAGAGCAACTGGGACTGGGTGCTTCCGGACTCGTGGCGCTGACGGCCCGCCTCACGGCCTCACCGGGACCCATCCGGTGATCCTGTACCTCGCCCGGCGGCTGGCGTTCATGGTGCTGATCGTGTTCAGCGTGACGGTCATCACCTTCTTCCTCTCGCACGTCATCCCGGGCGACCCGGCCCGGCTGGCGGCGGGCATCAGCGCCGACAAGGCCCAGGTCGACGCGATCCGCGACGACCTCGGGCTCGACCAGCCGATCCCCCGCAGTACGCTCACTACCTCCAGAACCTGGCCCATCTGGACTTCGGCTCGTCGATCGTCACGAGGGAGCCCGTGCGGGCCGAGCTCGGCCGCCGGCTGCCGGCGACCCTCGAGCTGGTGGCCGTGTCGTTCCTGGCCTACGTGGTCATCGGCCTCGAGGCTGGCCCTGCTGGCCGCGACGACCAGCGCGGCTCGCTCGACGGGCTCGTCCGCGGTCACGACCACGGCGGCCTACGCCGTGCCCGTGTTCGTGCTCGCGTTCTGGTTGCAGGTGGTGTTCTTCTTCCACCTCGGCTGGCTGCCGGCGAGCGACCGCCTCGACATCGCGGCCACGCCGCCGCCGGACCACACCGGCTTCTACCTCGATCGACAGCCTGATCGCGGGCCAGCCGCACACGTTCGTCGACGCCGTCCAAGCACATCCTGATGCCGGTCGATCGCGATCACGCTCGGCATGATGGCGATCACGTGCGCGTCCTGCGCAGCACGCTGATCGACGAGCAGCAGCGCGACTACGTGCAGATGCTGCGGCTGAAGGGCGTGCCCGAGCGGCGGATCGATGCGCCGGCACGTGCTGCGCAACGCGCTCGTCCCGAGCATCGCCCTGCTCGGCATCCAGTTCGGCTACCTGATCGGCGGCACGGTGGTCGTCGAGACGATGTTCAACTGGCCGGGCGATCGGCAACTACGCCTTCGACTCGATCGTCGCCCTGGACTACGCGCCGGTGATGGGCTTCGTGCTGGTCCGACGATCCTGCTTCGTGCTCATCGAACCTGGTCATCGACCTGCTCTACCCGGTGATCGACCCGCGGATCCGGCTCTGGGGTACACCGAGTGAGCGCGGCTGGCCCGAGTCCGGCCCGGCACGCTCGTGCTCGGCGTGGTCGTCGGGCTGATCGTGCTGCTGGCCCTGGTCGGCCCCTGGATCGCGCCGCACGACCCGACCGCGATCGGCCACGACACGCTCAGCTCGCCGCCGAGCGCAGCACCCGTTCGGCACCGACCAGGTCGGGCGGGACCTGTTCAGCCGGGTGCATCGCCGGGACGCGCGCCGTCGCTGGCGCGTGGCGCGCGTCGTGGTGGCGTTCGCGGTCGTCTTCGGGAGCGCCGTCGGCCTGCTCGCCGGGCTGCGGGAACCGCGCTCCTCGGACGAGACGCTGATGCGCCTCACCGACGTGTTCTTCGCCTTCCCGTACCTGATCCTGGCGATGGCGGTCGATCGCCTCGCTGGGCCGCGGCGTGACCAGCCTGATCATCGCCCTGTGCCATCGATCTGGTGGCCGTCCTACGCGCGCCAGGTGCGCGGCCACGTGCTCGCGATCGGGCTCGATGCCGATCGTCGACGGCGTCGCGGATGGCCGGCAACAGCGAGCGGCGACCGCCGTCCGCCACGTGATCCCGCAGATGTACTCGGAGCTCTCGTGCGCGATCACGCTCGACGTCGGCAACGTGATCCTGATCGCCTCGGCGCTGGGGTTCCTCGGCCTCGGCGCCCGGCCGCCGTCGCCGGAGTGGGGAGCGATCCTGTTCGAGGCGCGCTCGTACGTCGCTCACCGCTGGTGGCTGTCGGTCTTCCCCGGCCTCGCCCTGACGCTCGTCGATCCTGGTCTTCATCCTGTTCGGCGACGCGCTCAGCCACCGGCAGCGGACCGCCTGAGATGGTTCTCGAGGTCAGCGGCCTCACCACCGAGATCGCGACGCCGCTCGGCACCATCCGGCCGGTGTCGGAGGTGTCGCTCTCGATCGATGCCGGCGAGACCGTCTGCCTCGTCGGCGAGTCCGGCTCGGGGAAGAGCCTGCTCGGCTTCTCGATCATGCGGCGTCCTGCCGCGTGCGCGCCCGGATCGTCGGCGGCAGCGTGCGCCTCGCCGGTCGCGAGCTGACGAGCCTCGGCGCGGAGGAGATGCGCGCCGTCCGCGGTGGCGTCGTCTCGATGGTGCCGCAGGACCCGATGACGGCGTTCGATCCGCTGTACTCGATCGGCGACCAGATCGTCGAGGCGATCCGGGTGCACCGCCGGCCCGGCCGCGAGCCCGCGCGGGAGCGCATGCTGCGGGTGCTCGGGCAGGTCGGGCTGCCGGATCCGGCGGGCATCGCGCGCTCGCTGCCGAGCCAGCTCAGCGGCGGGATGAACCAGCGCGCGCTGATCGCGATGGCCCTGGCCACCGACCCCCAGCTGATCATCGCCGACGAGCCGACGACGGCCCTCGACGTGACCGTGCAGGCGCAGGTGCTCGAGCTCCTCCTGTCCCTGCAGCGCGAGCGCGGCCTGGCGATCCTGCTGGTGACGCACGACATGGGCGTCGCCGCGATGACCGCCGACCGGATCGCCGTGATGTACGCCGGCCGGATCGTCGAGGTCGGGCCGACCGAGCGGCTGTTCGCCGAGCCGCGCCACGCCTACACCGTCGGGCTGATCGACGCGGCGCACGAGTCGATGTCCGTCGACGGGCCGTTCCGCTCGATCCCGGGGAACCCGCCGAACCTGCTCGCGCTGCCCGACGGCTGCGCCTTCGCGCCGCGCTGCGTGCACGCCCGGCCGCGCTGCACCGAGGGCGTGCCGGCGCTGCGGGAGTTCGGCGACCTGCGCGCCGCGTGCGTCCTCGAGGACGCCGAGCGCCCGTGGCTCCCGGCTCGCGCCGCCGAGGACGCCCATGCCTGACCCGTTCCTGCACGGTGCAGGACCTGTACCGGGAGTTCGGCTCGGGGCGCCGGCGCGGCGTGGTGCGGGCGGTCGACGGGGTCCTTCTCGGTCGCCCGCGGCGAGACCGTGGCCATCGTCGGCGAGTCCGGCTCGGGGAAGACGACCCTCGCTCGGCTGATCGTCGGGCTCACGCCCCGACCTCGGGCAGCGTGACCCTGAACGGCGCCGAGCTCGACTGGGGCCGGCGCGGGCGCGCACCGGATGCGCGAGCGCGTGCAGATGATCTTCCAGGACCCGATGGGCTCGCTCGACCCGCGCTGGCGCGTCCAGGACCTGGTCGCCGAGCCGCTCGCGAACTTCAGCCAGCTCGGGGCGCGCGAGCGGGCCGACCGGGCCCGGGACATGCTGGCCAACGTCGGGCTCGACGAGCTGCAGGTCACGGAAGCGCCCCCACGAGCTGTCCGGCGGCCAGCGCCAGCGCGTCGGCATCGCCCGGGCGATGGTGCTGCATCCCGACCTGATCGTCTGCGACGAGCCGGTCTCGGCGCTCGACGTGTCGATCCGGGGCCAGATCCTCGAGCTCCTGACCCGGCTCAAGGCCGACTACGGCCTCACCTACGTGATCATCTCCCACGACCTCGGCATCGTCCGCAAGCTGGCCGACCGGATCGCGACGATGTACCTCGGCCAGATCGTCGAGCTGTCGCCGACCGGGCCGTTCTTCGAGCGGCCGCTGCACCCGTACGCCCAGGCGCTGCTCTCGGCCGTGCCGGTGGCCGACCCCAGGTCGAGAAGACCCGCGAGCGGATCGTGCTCCAGGGCGAGATCGCCGACGCCACCCGCCTCCCGTCCGGCTGCCGGTTCCACCCGCGCTGCCCGCTGGCCGAGGCCGTGTGCCGCGAGCAGGTGCCCGAGCTGCGCGAGCTCCGGCCCGGCTGGCAGGTGCGCTGCCACCTCGCGCCCGACGCCGTCATCCACCGGAGGGCCTGAGCGATGCTCGTCTCGACGTTCTCGATCGTCGGCCGCGACCGCTCGGGCGAGCTCGGGATGGCGGTGAGCTCGCGGGTCGTCGGCGTCGGGGCGCACTGCGCGTTCGTCGTCCCCCGCCGGGTCGCGGTGTCGAGCCAGGCCTACTCGAACCCGTTCCTGCCGTACGCCATCGTCGACGGCCTGGACGCCGGCCGGGGCGTGGTCGACGCCGCCCGCGCCGCGCTCGAGGCCGACGAGAACCGGGAGTGGCGCCAGCTGATCGCGATCGGCGCCGAGGGGCCGCCGTTCGCCCACACGGGGTCGTCGACCGACCCCTGGAACGGCCACCTGCTCGGCGACGACTGCGCCGCGGCCGGCAACCTGCTGGTCTCGGCCGAGACCGTGAGCGGGCTCGTCGAGACCTTCGAGACCCGCGCCGACGAGCCGCTGGCCGAGCGCCTGCTGGCCGCGCTCGAGGCCGGCCAGGCCGCCGGCGGTGACCGCCGCGGCCGCCAGTCGGCGGCGCTGCTCGTGCGCGCCGAGACCGAGGTGCGCGGTCGTCGACCTGCGGGTCGACGAGCACCCCGACCCGATCGCCGAGCTGCGCCGGATCCACGAGCTCGTCCCGCCGCAGAACCGGGAGCGCAACCGGCGCGCCGCCACCAGCGGCGCAGCTCCTGTCCCTGTCCGAGCTGCAGGAGCGTGCAGCGGCGGGTGCGCGAGGCGCTCGGCGAGGGGGCGGGGCCCGGGCAACGCCGCGCCGCGTGCCCGGACCCCTGGGGGAGAGCCGCTGATAGGTCTTAGCGGTTGCTCTTCGTGCTGCTCGCCTTCGAGTCGTTGAAGGCTTGAAGGCGAGCAGCTTTGGTCTCGGTGTCGTCTGCCGAGGAGGTGCGCCGTGCCGGTGGTGTCGTTGCGTGAGGTCTCGCCGCAGCAGTTGGTGGTGGGGATCGACGTGGGCAAGGCGCAGCATCGGGTGGTGCTGGCCACGGGCGAGCGGGGTCTGATCGGCGAGCCTCGTTCGGTGTCGGTGTTGCGTGATGGCGTTGAGGAGCTTGGTCGCTCTGATCGCCGCCAGCGGGTGTGATGGGCCGCCGTTGATCGGGATCGAGGCCAGCGGGGCGTTGCATGCGGCCTGGTCGCGTGAGCTCGAGGCGCCGGTATCCGGGTCGGGTGTTGTTGTTCGCGCCGTCGGAGACGGTGGCCGCGCGGACGCAGATGGGGGCGCGCCGCTTCAAGAGTGACGATCTGGACTGCGCGGCGCTGGTCTGGCTGGTGCGACAGGGCGCCGGCCGGGCGCCGGCCGATCCGCGGCTGGATGCGCTGTTGGCGGCGGTGCGTCACCGCCACGGCCTGATCGACGCCCGCCGCCGGCTGCGTCAGCAGCTGCACGCCCAGCTGCACGGCTTGTGCCCCGGTCTTTCGGCACCGCCTGGCCAGGGCCGCAGTCTGCCGCTCGAGACGCCGACGGGGCAGGCGGTGCTGGCCTGCGCCGTGGCCTCCTGCGGCCAGCCGCCGACGCTCCGCGGGCTCAAGGCCCGCGCCAGCGGTCGGCTGGATGCGACGACCGCGGGGTACTGGGTGGAGCGCTGGCGACGGCTCTTGGCGCCGCCGCCGGACGCCGACCTGAGAGCCCAGCGGCTGGAACGCGATCTTCGCCGCTTCGCGCTGTTGCAGGTCACGATCGCCGAGCACGAGGCCGTGCTTGAAGCGCTGCTGGCCGCCAGCGCCGGGCAGGTGTTGACCAGCCTGCCTGGAGTCGGTGTGGTGCGCGCCGCGGCGTTCGCCGCGCACAGCCTGCCGATCGAGCGGTTCCCGACCGCCGAGCGGCTGTACGCCGCCACCGGGCTGGCGCCGGCGCGCTACCAGTCGGTGGCCACCAACCGCCGCCAACCGATCTCCCGGCAAGGCCTGGCCGATCACCGCGACGCGCTCATGGGCATCGCCTGGGGCCTGTCGCGGTCTGCCCCCGCCTTTCGCGCGCGTCACGCCGAACTCACGGCCCGTGGGATGCGACCGATCCAGGCCCGGGTCGCCGTCGCCCGGCACGCCTGCCGGCTCTGCCACACCCTGCTTCGCCGACAAGAACCCTATGACGATCAGCGGTATCGTCAGCAGCGGCACCGGCGCGGGCGGTGACGGCGTTGCCGCTATGCCGCTCGACGGCGCACCCTAGCTTGCCGCCCGCCCGCGCTGGCCGCCACGACGGCGCACACGAAAGCCTGCCGCCCGACGGCGCCTGATCAGCCTGCCGCACCCTTCAGCGGCCACCGCGCACCTGACACCGCTGTTGCCTACGCGAGCAACAGGTCGCGCCTGTCCGCACGCCCACACCCAGACTTGACACGGCGGGCGAAAGCTAGCCCGTCCGCACCATCCCGAAGAACTTCGGGTCGTACTGCAGGTCGGTGACGTCGTGCTTGAAGCCGCCGAGCCAGGTCGGCGCGTTGTACGGCACCTTCATGTTGGCCGCCGGGATCGCGAACGCGTTGTCGGCGATCAGCCGCTGCGCGGTGTGCAGCAGCTCGAGCCGCTTCGATGCGGACTTCGTGACCTGGGCCTGGGCGATCGTCTTGTCGAGCGCCGGCACGTCGAAGTGCGAGAAGTTCAGGAAGCCGGTCTTCGAGAACAGCTTCGCGAACCACTGGAACGGATCGTTGGTCTCGGGCGAGTCGGGCGCACACGAGATGTCCGGCGCCGTCGCCGTCTTCTGGCCCTGGGCGAAGAACGTCGCGAACGGCAGCACCTCGACCTTGAGCGTGATGCCGATCTGCTTCAGCGCGGCCTGCAGCAGGAGCCCGGCCTGGCGCTCGTCCTCGAGGCCCTGGACGGCGACGAAGCGGAGCTTGATCCCGCCGCCGTTCTTGAAGCCCGCCTGGGCCAGCAGCTTCGGGCTTTGGCCAGGTCCTGCTTGAGCGGCGGCAGCTTCAGCGAGCCGGGGTAGTTCGGCGACAGCGCGCTGCCCGTCGGCTGGGCGTAGTTCAGGTAGAAGGCCCGGAACTGCTCGTAGGGGAACGCGGCCTGGATGGCCTGGCGCACCTTCAGGTTGTTCAGCGGCGCGCGTCCGCCGTTCAGCTGCAGCAGCATGGTCATCGCCGACGGGAAGACCAGCAGCTTGTTGCCCTTGCACTTGGACGCCGTGACCATGTCGCGGAACGACATCCAGCTGCCCATGTTCACCTCGCCGCGGCAGATCAGCTGGCTCGCCGTGGCGCTGTCCGAGATCGGTCGGACGATGATCTGGTCGAACGAGCCCTTCGGGAACGCCCGCCAGTAGTTCGGGTTGCGGACGAGGACGAACGACGTTCCGCGGGTGTAGGTCTTCAGCATCCAGGGGCCGGTGCCGTTGGCGTTGTCCTTGAACCACGCCTGGGCGTTGTCGGTGCCCGCGTGCGCGGTGATGTCGGACGCGCTGGCGATGCCGATCTTCGGCAGGATCCCCGGGAAGAAGACGTACGGCTTCTTGAGGGTGATGCGCACGGTGGTCGGCGCCACCGCGGTCACGCTCTGGACGTTGGTGAGGTACGAGCCGGCGACGCCCGCCGGGAGCTTCAGATCGCGGTCGAACGTCGCCTTCACGTCGGCCGAGGAGAACGGCTCGCCGTGCTGGAACTTGACGCCCTTGCGCAGCTGGAGCGTGTAGTTCAGGCCGTCCTTCGACACCGTCCAGCTCGTCGCCAGGACCGGCACGAGCTCCGTCGTGCCGAGCTTGTAGTACAGGAGCGACTCGTAGACGTTGCGCTCGAAGATGCGCGACATCGTGTGCGACGTCAGCGCCGGGTCGATCGGGTCGGGGTCGGTGAGGTTCGCGAGGACGAACGTCCCGCCGTCCTCCGAGGCCGCAGCGGGTGCCGCTTTCGCGCCGTGGACGCCCGCGACGCCCAGACTGGCCGCGACGGCGGCCGCTACGAGAACGACCAGCAGCAGCGCTGGGCGTGGCTTCGTGGACCGGCCGCGAGCCTCGTGCCTGGACCCTTTCATGGCGCCTCCTCCGGACGCGTGACCTGAAGCAGCGACGCTACCCGGAGCGGCGGATCAAGTCAAGTTCGGCGGCATTGGTTACGAAATTCGTCACCGTCGGCCTCTGTTGTGTAGGATCGCGGCCATTCTCCGGGAGGTCAACGTGATTCGTACTCGGCTGGGACGAACCGGGCTCGAGGTGAGCCGCATCGGCATCGGCGCATGGCGGCTCGCGGGAGGCGAGATCCTCGGCGAACGGCCTCCCGGCCACACCGAGACGGCGGTGGCGACGATCGAGCGCGCCGTCGACTCGGGCCTCAACTGGATCGACACCTCCGCCGCCTACGGCTACGGCGAGTCGGAGCGGCTCGTCGGCAAGGCCCTGGCGAGGATCCGGAACCGCCCGTACGTGATCACGAAGTGCGGCTGGGTCTGGAACGAGCAGGGCGACTTCTCCCAGTCGCTCCGTGCCGACGAGGTCCGGCGGTCGCTCGAGGCGAGCCTCGAGCGGCTCGGCCTGGACTCGGTCGACGTCTTCCTGATCCACTGGCCGAACCCCGACGAGGAGATCGAGGAGGGGTGGTCGACGCTCGTCGAGCTCAAGGCCGAGGGGAAGGCCCGGCACATCGGCGTCTCGAACTTCAGCGTCGACCAGCTGCGCCGCTGCGAGGCGATCGCGCCGGTCGAGGTCGCCCAGCCGCCGTTCTCCCTGGTCAATCCGGCTGCCGCCGACGAGCTGCTGCCGTACTGCCGCGAGCACGACATCGGGGTGATCGTGTACTCGCCCCAGGGCTCGGGCCTGCTGACCGGCTCGATGAGCCGGGCGACGTTCGACGCGCTGCCGGAGTCCGACGTCAGGCGGATCCTGCCGCCCTACCAGGAGCCGGCACTGACCCGGAACCTGCAGTTCGTCGACCGGCTGCAGACGCTCGGCCAGCCGCTCGGCGTGTCGGCCGGCTCGCTGGCGATCGCCTGGACGCTGGCCCAGCCCGGGGTGTCGGCGGCGATCGTCGGGCTGCGCCTGCCCGAGCACGTCGAGGACGCGGTCGCCGCGTCCAACCCGGACCTGGCCGGCGTGATCGCCGCCGAGCGCATCGAGCCCCCGGTCTGAACCGACGAGGAGGAAGAGGGAAGGATGGCCCACCCCAACGAGCAGCTCATCCGCGACTTCGCGGCCGCGGCCCTGGGCGGCGACTACGACGCGGTGAAGAGCTTCTACGACGAGGGCGTCGTCGTGCACTTCCCCGGGCGCAGCAAGCTGGCCGGCACCTACAGCGGCCGCGAGGCGCTGTTCGACGAGTTCGCCGGCAAGGTCGCCGAGCTGAGCGACACGTTCGAGATCCGCGAGGTGCTGGACGTGCTCGCGAGCGACACCCGGGCGCTGGCGCTGATGCGCGAGCACTTCGAGCGGGACGGCGAGACGCTCGACACCGTCCGCGCCCTCCTGTACCGGATCGAGGACTCGAAGATCAAGGAGGTCTGGATCTTCGACAGCGACCAGTACGCGGTCGACGCCTTCTTCGGCTGACGCCGAGAACGCGACGGGGCCCGCGCCGTCGTCCGGCGCAGGCCCCAGTGCAATCCCAGCGGTCAGCCCATCGGGCGGATGCTGGCGAACGGGAACGTCGCGTCCGCCGCGGTCGGGAGGCACAGGAACAGCTTGTTGCTCTTGGTGGCGTCGGTGGCGCCGTAGCTCGTGGAGCACTGCGGCGCGGCGGCAGCCGGCGCGGTGGGGCCGATCGACGGCGGCGATGGCGGCGGCGAGCACGGCAAGCCCGCCACCAGCGTGTCTGGACACGGGTGGTCTCTCCTGCGTCGGTCCGGGGAGGGCCTCCCGGAGCGGTGGGCCTCGCGCGTCGGCGTGACGGGCGGGCCGGGGTCGTCACTAGGAGTCCGCTCGTCGCCGCCGGATACACCCGGCGGCGACGGCGGTCACGAGCTCACGGCCGTGACGACGACCCCGCCCTGGAACGGCGGGCTCGATCGCCCGCAGCCGGCTCCAGGCGGTCACGGCGGGCATCCGGCGCGGGCCCAGCATGGTCTCGGCGATCGCCGCCGCGACGCGCGGCGCGGCGAAGGACGTCCCGCGCCACCTGACCCAGTCCGACAGCTTGCGGCCGTCGAGCCACGTTCCGCGGGGGAACGCGCCGACCAGGTTCTGGCCGATCGACCAGGCCGTCACGGATCCGGTGTTCGAGAACGTCGCGACCTGGGGTGGCGCGTCGGTCGCGAGGGCCCCGACCGCGACGACCTGCCGGGCGAACTCCGTGGTGCCGGCCAGCGCCGCCGGGAAGAGCAGGCGGCCCTTCGGCAGCTTCAGCGGCGAGCAGCACCCCTTGCCGCCGTGGTTTCCGGCCGCGCAGCAGACGATCGTCGTCGGCGGCAGCCGGCGGAACGCGCCGACGAGGCCCACCGGCGGGAGGTTGTCGGTCGACCTCGCCGCTGAGCGACAGGTTGAGGATGTCGGTGCCGGCGATGCCGAGGCGGGCGATGCCGAGCCCGATCTGGTCCTCCCGGCCGTAGCCGCTGCTGTCGAGCACGTTCGCCACCAGGAACCGGGCCTCCGGCAACGACTGCAGGAGGATGCTGTTGATGAACGTCCCGTGGCCTGCCTGGCAGCCGAGCAGCTTTCCGCCCGAGCAGTTCAGCAGCGGGTCGTCGTTGCCCCTGGTCGGGTCGCGCGTCGCGACGACCGTGGTGTGGTCGATGTTGTAGGGGGCGAGGGCGGGGTGCGGATACCAGCCGGTGTCGGCGATCCCGATGGTCACGCCGGCTCCCGGGCCCGGAGGTCGGCAGCGTGACCGGCGCGTCGGCGATCGGCGGCCCTCCCGGGCCGCCCTGCCAGACGGGCGCGCCGCGGTAGTAGTGGTTCGGGTTGACGTGCGCCTGGAAGGTCGTGCGCAGGAAGTCGGACACGACCACGACGTCGGCCGGGATCCCCGTGTACCTGACGGTCGAGATCTCGTCGAGCGAGGTGCGCGTCACGCCCGGATACGTCGAGAGCAGGTACTCGGTGACGAGCCGGTCGTCGGCCGCGTCCACCAGCAGCTGGCCGTCGGCGTAGCGGAACGTGTTGCGGGGATCGGGGTTGTCCTTCAGGTCCGGCGGCAGGCAGCACACCTCGTCAGCGGCGAAGGCGCGCATGGCCATCGTCGGTGCGAGGTAGACGCCGCCGGCGACGGTGGCGCCGGCCAGGAGCCGGCGCCGGCTCAGGCGGGGCTCGGTGCGTGCTTCATGTTCCATCCGTGGCTCCTCGGTGCACTGCGGTTGTCATCCCCGGCCGAAGCAGACGAAGGCGGTCGCGCCGACATCGCCGGTGTCGGCGACGGTCCGTGCCGTCGCCCGGGCCAGGGCGCTCGCGGGCTCGATGCCGGCCGCGAGCTCGTCGTGGAGCGCCTCCATCAGACGGCGCGCGGTCTCGTCGCGCACCCGGGCCACGCTCCCGAGCAACGTGCGCGTGCCGAGTGAGAACAGGGTCGCCGCGAGGCCCATCAGGCGCTCGCCCGGCTTGACCTCCGACAGCGCCGACTCGCAGGCCGACAGGATGAGCGAGCGCGGCGCGTGGCCGAGACCCTCGAGCTCGTACACCGTCACGCCGGCCGTCGGCCAGGCCCAGGTGGGAGAAGAACGGGTTCTCGGCCCGGAAGCTGCCGTGGGCGGCGACGTGCGCGCAGTCGGCGCCGGCGAGGGCCGAGAGGACGCGGCTCGCGACGGCGTCCGGCCCGGCCAGCCGCAGCGCCTGCGGGTAGCGCCGGGCGAGCGCGTCGATCTCTGCCTCGGCCTCGGGCAGGCCCGGCCCGGCGACGAGCACCACCCGGTCGGACGGTCGCCCAGGCGCCCGCGGGCAGCGCGCCGGTCTCGAGCCACAGCGCCGCGGACGGCGTGACGGTGACGGCCCGCGCGCGGCAGGACGGAAGGAGCGCCCACGGCAGCGCGTGCAGCTCGCCGGTCGCGGCGATCACCAGCTCGCGGTCGCCGACGGCGGAGGCGAGCGGACGCAGGAGGAGCTCGTCCAGCCGGCGGGCGGCGTGCTCGACGTTCCCGCCGTGCAGGCGGACGGCCCGCTCGTCGTCGGCCCGGTCTGCGAGCTGGCGCAGCGAGAACCCGAGCAGCTCGAGCTCGCGGACGGCGTCCGCGAGGTTGCACAGGCGGTGCAGGCGGCGGGCGCTGCGCGAGACGGTGACGGCGTGCAGGATCCCGCCCGCCTCGACGAGCTCGACGAGGACGCGATCTTCGAGCTCGCCCGCGAGGCGGGCCACGAGGTCGCGCAGCGGGAGCGCAGCGTGCTCGCCCGTGCCGGGCTGGCGCCGGGCCACCGCGGCGATGCGGCGCTCGAGCGCCGCCTGGCGGCGCCGCAGCCGGCTCGCGTCGGCGCCGGCGTAGGTCGCCTCGTCGGCCGCCGCGGCCACGCCGCGCAGCTCCTCGTGCAGGGACGCGAGCTGGGGGTCGAGCGGGCGGGCGGGTCGAGCCTGTCCGCAGGGATCCGGCGCGCAGCCGCTCGGCCCAGGCCAGCACCCGATCGGGGCGCGGCTGCTCGAGGGCGAGCTGCAGGCCGAAGGCGGCCAGCGCGCGGGCGTGGGACGAGCTGTGCGCCCGCAGCTCGGCGCTTCCGAGGTTGGCCCGGAACCGCTCGACGGCGCGCAGGCCGGCCAGCGTCGCGGCCGCGGCGCCCCGGCGGTCGCCGAGCGCCCGGCGGTGCAGCGCCTCGAGGTGCCAGGCCCGCGCCCGCAGCTCGACGGGTCCGTGGCGGCGGGCCTCGGCGACGCCGGGAAGCGAGGAGGCGGCCGCTCCCGCCTCGAGCAGCATCGTGGCCACGATCAGCTGGGCGTCGAGCGCCGCGATCGCCCAGCCCGCGCCGGCCAGGTCCCGGGCGGCCCCGCTGGCCTGCCGGCGCAGGTCGGCGCTCCGCTCGCCGGCGGCGAAGCGCGCCTCGAGGGCGGCGTGCCGGGCGAGCGCCGCCCACGGCGCCCGGCCCTGGGCGACGAAGGCCGCCGCGGCGGTGCGCGCCAGCTCGGCCGCCTCGTCCGGGTCGTCGTCGCGCAGCGCCGCCTGGGCGAGCATCAGCCGGGCCTCGGCGAGGTCGGCCACGATGCCGCGCCCCTCGAGCTCGGCCACGGCGGCCACGGCCGCGTCCCGCGCCTCGGCGACGAGGCCGGCGGCGAGCAGGACCTCGCAGTGATCCGCGAGCAGCACGCTGCGGTGCACGTCGCAGGCGACGTAGTCGGCCACGGCGGCGTCGAACAGGCCGAGGGCGCCCGGGATGTCGCCGCGCCGGCCGGCGACGAAGCCGAGGTTGTGGCGCGTCTGGGCCGCGAACAGCGTGGCCCCGATCTGCCGGTACAGCACGAGCGCGCGCTCGAGGTCCTCCTGGGAGCGGGCCAGGTCGCCGCGGTAGGCGAGCACCAGGCCGCGGTTGTTGTGCAGGCGCGCGCTCCACACGGCGTCGCCGTGCCGCTCGAGCACCGGGGCGGCCCGCGCGAAGGAGGCGAGGGCCTCGCCGGTCCGTCCGAGCCGGCCCAGGATGAGGCCGCGCTGGGTGGCCAGGCGCGCCGCGTCGAGACCGGTCAGGTGGGGCTCTGCGAGCCGGCAGTAGCGCAGCGCCCGGGCGCTGCGACCGGCGTCGAAGAGCACCACGGCGAGGCTCATGGCCGCGAGCGCCGCAGGCGCGTCGAGCCGGGCCCGCAGGGCCACGCTGCGGGCCCGCTGCAGGGTGCGCACCGCCTCGTCGATGCGGCCCGTCTCCTTGAGCGCCAGCCCGGCGGCGCGGATGGCCGTCGAGCGGGCCTCGGCGTCGCGGGCCGCGTGCGCCTCGTCGCCCGCTCGCTCGGCGAGCTCGAGCGCCAGGCCGGGGCTCGACTGCACCGAGTCGAGCGCCGACTGCGCCAGCTCGATCAGATCCTGAGCCACGAGGTCCTGACGGCAGGGCTCGACACCCGGAGCTGCAGGGAGCCCGACGGCAGCCCGTCGACCACGAAGCGCCCGCGCTCGTCGGCGGTCGCCGAGGTCGACCACTCGCCGACGACGACCTCGAGCTCGAGCGCGTCCGGCGGGTCGAGCTGGCCGATGAGCCGGCGGATCCGGCCGCGGGTGTCGACCCGCACCTCGATCACCAGGCTCGGCGCGCGGAAGGTCACGACGCGCTCGCCCGCGCCGCGGACGGCGGCCGCCGGCGCCGCGAGCAGGGTGTCCTCGACGAGCGCGGCGAGCTCGTGGTCGAGCGAGCGCAGGCCGAACGCGTCGTAGGCCGCGGCCCGCGCCTGCTCGCTCAGGGCGCCGGGCCCGTGCAGGACGTCTGCGAGCTCGCGCAGGAGCTGGTCGTCGTCCATCGCTACACCGCCTCGGGAAGCGCCTGGCGGAGCCGCTCGAGGCAGCGCGCACGGGTCGGGCCGATCGAGCCGCGCGGGATGTCGAGCTCGACGCCCACGTCGTCGTAGGACGGGGCCGGCTCGCGGGTGAGCACCCGCAGCAGGCGCTTGCAGGCCTCGGACAGCGTCTCGAACGCCGTCCACACGGCGAGCCGGCGAGCCTCGGCCTCGTCCTTCTCGAACGGGTCCTCGTCGAGCGCGCCCGCCGAGCCCTCGTCGGGATCGCCGGTGAGGTCGACGCGACGCGCGAGCCGCAGGATGCGCAGGCACTCCCGGCTCGCGGTGGCCGCCACCCAGGCGCACACGGCCTCGGGGTCGCGGATCGAGTCGAGGTGCTCGACGAGCCGGCAGAACGTCCAGGCGTAGGCGTCGTTGGCGTCGGCCTCCTGCAGCCGGAACCGGCGGATCGCCGCCCAGGCGGCAGGCGTGCAGCGGTCGACGAGCGCCCGCCATGCCACGTGGTCGCCGGAACGCGCGCGCTCAACGAGATCCTCATCCATGGCTGTCCAGGCCGCCTTTCGCGCGAGCTTACAGATGCCGCGCCCTCACGACATCCCCGACTCGTGGAGGCGGTCGAACGCGTCTGGATACGCCGCTAGGCGGAGCGCGACCGGCAGCCGCGGGTGCGCGCGCATGGTCATGTTCTCGCGCCAGGCGAGGTCGGGGTCGGTCAGCCGGACGTCCGGGAAGCGCTCGAACAGGCGGGCCAGGCAGACCGCGGCCTCGGTGCGGGCGAGCGGGGCTCCGAGGCAGAAGTGCGGGCCCCAGGCGAACGACAGGTGCCGGTTGTTCGGGCGGTCGAGGTCGAGCCGGTCAGGGTCGGCGAAGCGCTCGGGATCGCGGTTGGCGGCCGCCAGGTGGAGCATGATCACGTCGCCCTTGCGGATCGTCCGGCCGCGCTTCTCGACGTCCTCGGCGACCAGCCGCGGCGAGAACTGGATCGGCGCCTCGAGCCGCAGCACCTCCTCGACCAGCGGCCGGGTAGCGAGCCGGGTCGGCGGCCAGCTCGGCGCGTCAGCGCCTCGTCGCTCAGCAGGATCCCGAGGGCGTTCGCGATCAGGCTCGGCCGTCGTCTCGTGGCCGGCCACCAGCGAGAACACCGACAGCCCGGTCAGCTCGGTGCGGTCGAGCTGGCCGTCGGCCTCGGCCGCGGCCAGGTGGGCCAGCAGGTCGGTCCCGGCGTCGCCGTGGCGATCGGCGACCATCTCGGCGATGAACTCCTCGAGCTCGACGTAGCTCGCGCATCGCCCGCGGCGCGATGTCGACCAGCGTCGGGCCGATGTGGCCGGTGAACGCCGGCCATGTCGTCGGACCAGCGGTGGAACGGGCCGATCCGGTCGCCGGGGATGCCGAGGATCTCGCAGATCACCGTCGCGGGCAGCGGGAACGCCAGGCCCGACACCAGGTCCGGGTCGCCGGACGCGGCGACGGCGTCGAGCAGCCCGTCCGTCAGGTCCCGGATGCGCGGCTCCATCCCCGTCGCCAGCGCGGGCGTGAACGTCGTCCGCAGCAGGTTCTTGAGCCGGGTGTGCTTCGGCGGGTCGGTGTAGCCGAGCCAGTTCGACACGTGCACCCCGAGCGGCGCGCAGGTCTCGCGCAGGTCGTCGGGCAGCGCGTCCATGCTGGCCGCGATCCGGTCGTTGGCGAAGCGGCGGTCGAGCAGGCCCTCGACGACGTCGTCGTAGCGCGTCAGGATCCAGGAGCCGAGCGTCGGGCTGTAGTGCACGGGGTCGTGCTCCCGCAGCCAGGCGAGCAGCGGGTAGGGGTCGGCGAGCTTGCCCTCGCAGAACTCCGCGTAGGCCTCGGAGGCCACGACGTCGTCGACGTCGGCCCACGCGGTGGACAGGTCAGCGTCCGTCATCCAGCACCTTGTCGAGTCGGGCCGCTCGTTCCTCGAGCGCGGCGATCTGCAGGGGTTCGGCCAGGTCGGGGGCCAGGTCCGCGACCGCCTCGCGGCAGGCCTCGGTGAAGTGCACGGTCCCGTCGGCGTCGATCCGTTCCACGCCGTCGCCGCGGGCGGTCTCCTCATTGAACCGCACCGCCTCGTCGCGGTCGAGCCCAGGCGGGAGGTCGAGCTCGACGCCGTCGGGCGAGACGACCACGGGGTAGCCGCCGGGCAGGCCGTGCGGTGCCGGGGTCGACCAGCGCAGCGGGGCCGCGCCGGGCAGGAGCGCCTCGAGCACCGGCACCGAGGAGGCGGCGGTCACCGCGCCGTGCCGCGGCCCGGGCGCGAGGCCCGGTCCGGCGTAGGCCAGCTCGTCGGCCCGCCGGCCGTCCTCGCCCAGGTACACCCGGGCACGCGGCGCGCCGTGCTCGGGCTGACGGGCCTGCATCGAGCCCTGCAGCAGGGTGTGGTGGGCGAGCACGCGCACCAGCGGGAGCGGCGGCGTGTCGCGCAACGCCTCGCGCACCCGCAGCAGGATCATGGCGGCGTTCCCGAGCCCGACGGTCGGCGCCAGCTCGAGCCGCGCCAGGATCGGCCCGACGACGTCGGGGAACGAGAGGTTGGCCACCGGGCCGTCGTAGCCCGCCGCCCGGGCGGCACGCATGACCGTCAGGGCCACGGGCACCTGGTGGGGGAGGCGGATCGCGAACCCGGCCTTCGTCAGGGCCACGGCCACCGGATCGGTGCGGCCGCGCAGCGCCGACGGGGAGCGCAGCGAGGCGCACTGCACCACCAGGTCGGGACGCAGCCGGCCGAGCAGCTCGGCCACGTCGTCCAGCCGCGTGGCGTCGAGCCGCACCGCATCGACGCGGCAGCCGGTCGTCAGGCGGATCGTCAGCGCGGCGTCGTCCACGGGCGACCGTGAGGCCAGGACGATCCGGCCGACCGAGCCGCGTGCGGCGAGCTGGGCGGCAAGCTGCTCGCCGGTCGCGCCGACGCCGATCAGAAGGACGGTTGCAGACACCGGGCGAGCATGGCGGACCGGGCCCTGCTGGCGTCGCGCTCCTCCGAGGCCAGCGGCCGCACAGCGACCGAAATTGCCATCATCTGGCACATGACGCAGCGCATCGTGATCCTCGGCGCCGGGTTCGGCGGCCTCGAGCTCAGCACCATCCTGTCCGAGCAGGCCGCGGACGTCGCCGAGGTCACCCTGATCGACCGCTCCGATGCCTTCGTCTTCGGCTACTCGAAGCTCGACGTGATGTTCGGGCGGCACGACCGCCGGACGCGGTCCGGCTGCCGTACGCCGAGTTCGTCAAGCCGGGCGTGCGCTTCGTGCAGGAGACCGTCATCGCCATCGACCCCAGGCGCCGGCGGGTCGACGACCGACGGCGGGACGCTACGACGCCGACGTCCTGGTCGTCGCCCTCGGCGCGGACTACGACCACGACGGCCACGCCCGGGCTGTCGGGTGGACAACGAGTTCTACTCGGTCGCGGGCGCGGCCGGGCTGCGCGAGCGTGCTGGCCGACTTCACGCGGGGTCGCGCGGTCGATCGCCGTCTGCGGCGCGCCCTTCAAGTGCCCGCCGGCGCCGAGCGAGTGCGCGCTGCTGCTGCACGACGCGCTCGAGCGCCGCGGCGTCCGCGACCGCTGCGAGATCACGCTGGTGCTGCCGTTCCAGACGCCGATCCCACCGTCGCCCGACTCCTCGGCCGCCCTGCTCGAGGCGTTCGAGGAGCGCGGCATCCGCTTCGTGCCCGGCGGGAAGGTGCGACGCTCGCTCGAGCGCGACCGCGGACGTGACCTTCGAGGACGGCAGCGAGCTGTCCTACGACCTGTTCCTGGGCGTGCCGAAGCACCGGGCGCCGCGGGTCGTGCTCGAGAGCGGGCTGGCGGAGGACGGCTACATCCCGGTGGACACCGCCACGCTCGCCACGCGCTTCGCGGGCGTGTACGCGATCGGCGACGTCGCCACCCAGGGCACGCCGAAGGCCGGCGTGTTCGCCGAGGGCGCGGCGCGAGGTCGCTCGCGGCGACGCTGATCGGCGAGCTGCGCGGCACGGACGACACCGGGACCCACGCCGGCACCGGCTCGTGCTACATCGAGTTCGGCGCCGGCCGGATCGGCCGGGTCGACATCGACTTCCTGTCGAGCCCACAGCCGACAGGCACCTTCCGGGCGCCCTCGGCCGAGCTGCGGGCCGAGAAGGAGCGACTTCGGCGCGAGCCGTCGCGCTCGCTGGTTCGGCCGCACCGCCTGACCTTCAGGCCGGCGCGGCTCAGGAATCCGGGTCGCTCGCCGCGCGGGCGTCGTCCAGCGCGTCCTTGGCCTCCTGCCGCCGCTCGCTGGCGCGGTCGGCGCTGTCGAGCCGCTCCTCCCAGGCCTCCTCGGCCGCCTCCAGGCGCTCACTGGCCTCTCCGTCCGGCAGGCCGCGTTCGGCCAGATCGCGCCCCGCCTCGGCGGCGGCGAGCGCGTCCTCGGCGTCGCCGAGCGCGTCCTGCGCCTCCGCGAACTCCTGGGACGCATCGCGGTAGGCAGCCTGCGCCTGGTCGAGCCTCGCGCCTGGGTCCCCGTCCCCGGGAGGACCATCGTTGTCGCTCACGTTCCCTCCTCTCGGGTCGGGGCCGGCGTGGCCGTGGCCGGCGGGGGGCGCAGACGCGCTCCCCGCACGGCCGAACCGAACACCGAGCTCAGTCGACGGGCGTCGACGTCACTGGGCGACGACGTCAGTCGCCTCGGGGCCCTTCTGTCCCTCGCGGGCCTCGTAGCTGAACCGTCGCACCCTCTGCCAGCGTCTTGAAGCCGCTACCGCGGATGCTGGAGTGGTGGACGAAGAGGTCCTTACCGCCGCCCTCGGGGCTGATGAAGCCATACCCCTTGGCGTCGTTGAACCACTTCACGGTTCCGGTTGCCATATACACACCTCCCTTGCCTCTCAAGAACGGCCAGGGAGGGCGCGGCCGCAGCCCCCGAAGCGTCGCTCGTGGTCTGGTCCAGATTAGCGAACCCGGGCACCCGGAAGGAGGGCCCGCAGCGCGCTAGGCTGCGAGGACACGAGCGGTCCGGATTCGCGCTGCCATCGGCGACCTGCCGCTCCCACCGGGAGACGAGGTCGCACGTGCGCCACCCGCCCGTCACAGGCGAGCCGCGAGACGCTCAGGTTCGCCGCGCGGCCGTTCCCCGCCCGCCGCCCGCCAGCAGCGCCAACTGGGTCGCCGTCGCCGAGCTCGACTTCCGCGCTCCGGTGTGCGCGAGCCTGGGCGCGATCGACGTCGTCGAGCTCTTGCAGGTCGACGGTGCCCGCGCCTACCCGACCAGCGCCCGCGGCGGCGCCAGGGTCGCGCTGCGCCTGCCGCTGCAGGCGTCGTCCGCCGAAGACGCCGCGCACGCCGCCGTCGCCGCCGTGTCCGCGGCGGTGGAGCAGCTCGCCCAGCCGGTGCTGTGGATGCCCGGGTCGCTCGTCGTCCGCGCCGTCGAGCCCTAGTCGTCGCCGCCGCGGGGCGGCGAGTCGTGGTCACATGCAGGTCGCATGGACGACGGCATCGCCACGATCCGCTACCTGACGACCGCGTCGTTCGGCCACGGCGCCGCGGCCCTCTTGCCCGAGGTGCTCGAAGAGCTCGGGATCGCGCGGCCCTTCGTGGTCACCGACCCTGGCGTGCGGGCCACCGGGCTGGCCGACCAGGTCGTCGGCGACGTCCCGGTGACCTGGTTCGACCGGACCCCGCCGAACCCCACCGACAGGGCCGTGACCGACGCGACCGGGGCCTACGTCGCCGGAGCCTGCGACGGCGTCGTGGCGATCGGCGGCGGCTCGTCGATCGACCTGGCGAAGGGCGTCGCGCTGCTCGCGACCCACCCCGGCGCGCTGGCGGGCTACGCATGGTCGACGGCGGCACCGAGCGCATCACCGCCGCGGTGGCGCCGCTGGTGGCGATCCCGACGACGGCTGGCACCGGTAGCGAGGTCGGGCGGGCGGCGATGATCAACGTCGGCGGGCGAAAGCTCGACTTCCTCAGCCCGCACCTCTTCCCGGCCCGGGCGCTGTGCGACCCCGACCTGACGGTCGGCCTGCCGCCGCTGCTCACCGCGGCGACCGGGATGGACGCGCTGACCCACAACGTCGAGACGTACCTGTCGCCGCTCGTGAACCCGCCGGCCGAGGCCATCGCCCTCGACGGCGTCGCCCGGGCCGCCGGCTGGATCGTCGAGGCGACGCGGAACGGGTCGAACCGCGAGGCGCGCTGGAACATGCTGATGGCCTCGACGGAGGGCGCGCTGACGTTCCAGAAGGGGCTCGGCGCGGTGCACGCGATGGCCCACCCGCTCGGCGCCCTCGACGACCTCTCGCTGCACCACGGCACCCTGAACGCCGTGCTGCTGCCCGAGGTGCTGCGCTTCAACGAGCCCGCTGCGCCCTCGAAGTACGCGCGCCTACGCGAGGTGCTCGGCCTCGAGCCCGACGCCGACCTGGCGGCCTGGGTCGCGGACCTGACGGCGACGCTCGGCCTGCCGACCGGCCTCGCCGCGATGGGCGTGACCGAGGAGCGGCTGCCCCGGATCGCCCTGCAGGCCGAGCAGGACCCCGCCACCGAGACCAACGCCCGGCCCGCCACGCGCGCCGACTACCAGGAGCTGCTCTGGCCTCGCTCCGCCCCTAGATCGCGGTGAGCGAGAGCGTCGCGCCGCTCACCCGCTGGGCGGCGGCGCTCGCGGGCGGCGGGAAGCGCCGCCGCAGGCCGCCGGTCACGAGCAGCGACGAGCCGCTCGCCGACCGGGAGCTCGACGCAGACGTCGCCGAGCTCGACCGTGACCTCGGGCGCGTCCGGGCGCCGCCACGGCCACGCCCTCGGCCAGGTTGATCAGCGAGCCGTCGGGCTCCTCGCGGCACAGGATCGCCGACCCACTGGCGCGGATCGCCGCCCTCGGCCGAGACCGCCAGCCGCACCGCGGCGGGCCCGGCGGCGAGCAGGCGGGTCGTCGGGCGCCGGCGCGTCGAGGCGCAGCACGCCTGGGTGGCCGAGCAGCGGGCGCTGGTCGCGCGGGCCGAAGCCGCCGCCGGGGACGCCGCCCTGCAGGCGGCGGCCGCCGAGCGCCGCGCGGCAGCGCCGCGGGGTCGGCGTCGAGCGAGCCCTCGCCGGCCAGCGGCACGTCGAGCCGTGCGGGTGCCGGGCGGCGGCCAGGACGGGAGCTCGAGCCAGCGCCGGGCGCCGAGCGCGTAGGCCAGCACGCGCGGGCCCGGCGCGTCGCTCGCCCGTCGAGCGGCCGCCTGGTAGAACGCGAGCACCCGGGCGCGCAGGCCCGAGCCGTCCTCGGAGCCGGCGTAGCCCTGGGCGCGCTCGCCGATCAGGTGGCGTGAACGTCGGCTCGTGGCCCCACGGCCCGACGATCAGGCGGTCGTCCGGCCGGTCGCGGCGCTGGAACGAGCGCAGGCTGCCGAGCCAGGAAGCAGTCGTACCAGCCGGCCAGGATCAGCGCCGGCACCTCCGCCGTGACCGCCGGCGAGCGGGCGGCCCAGTACGGCCGAGACCGGCCGGCTCGCGGAACCACTGCCGGAGCCCACGCGGGCAGCCCGTCGAGCGACGCTCGACTCGGCCACGGCGTCGAGGTCGTCGAGCACGCTGCTGGTCGGGCGGGGCCAGCGTGGTGGCGATCCAGGTGCGCAGGAACCCGGTCTCCTGCACGCCCGAGCGGAAGCCCCAGCCCTCGCCGGCGTCGTCGGTGGTGATGGTCGGCGCGACGGCGCGCAGCGCCGGCGGCCGCTCGGCGGCGGCGAGCCACTGCGAGATCCCCGGATAGGACATGCCGGCGGTCACCACCCGGCCGTCGCACCAGGGCTGGGCGGCGACCCAGGCGATCGAGTCGGCGCCGTCGCGGGCCCTCGTTGACGAACGGCTCGAAGGCTCCCGTCGGAGGCGCCCTTGCCGCGGACGTCCTGCACCACCACCACGAAGCCGGCGTCGGCCGCCTGGGCCGGGTCGACCGTGGCGATCGGCACCGCCCGCTCCTTGCCGTACGGCGTGCGCAGCAGGATCGCCGGCGCCGGGCGGCGCGTCGGGGCGCCGCCAGACGTCGGCCCGGGTGACCGTGCCGTCGCGCAGCGGGACCTGCTCGTCGCGGTACAGCGCGACGGTGGGCGTCGGCTCACAGCCGTGGCGCCTCGGGCTGCACGAGGCCCCTGGCCAGGAGCTCGCGGAAGCGGTCGATCGTGTCGGCCACGCCGGTCGCGAGCGGCGTCACCTCGAGCGTCGCCGAGGAGCTCGGTGAACGAGCGCGCGTCGCCCTTCTCGGGCACGCCCATCGGCGGCACGTCGTCGAACGTCACCCGCTCGGCGGAGTCCGGGGCCACGGCGTGGATGGCGGCCACGATCTCGCCCATCGAGGCGACCTCGCCCGGCGGGTCGTGCACCGTCGCGCCCTCGGCCGTCGCGCGCGAGGCGAGGATGAAGGCGCGGGCCACGTCCTTCGCGTACTGCAGCTCGGCCCGGCCCCCGTAGGGGATCCTGAAGGACGCGCCGGCGGCCGCGGCGAGCATCGCCTTCGTCGGCGCCGAGGTCACGCCCTGGTCGCGGCCGGGGCCGTAGACCGTGTGCGGCCGAAGGCCGATGCTGGCGATGCCGTGGTCGGCCCAGTAGACGCCGGCGGTCTCCTCGTTGGCCCGCTTGAACACGCCGTACAGCGTGGCCGGGGTGCCGCTCTGGGTGAGGCCGTCGCCGCGGGTCGTAGGCCGCGATCGAGGAGGCGTAGGTCAGCGTGCCCTGCAGGCCGCTGGCCGCGCGCACCGCCTCGAACACGTTGACCGTGCCGACCACGTTGACCCGCGCGCCGAGCGGCGGGTCGGCCCGCACGAACGGCACCTGCAGCGCCGCGAGGTGGATCACGTGGGTGATCCCGTGCTCGTCGAACGCGCCCCTGCAGCTGGGCCAGGTCGGTGATGTCGCCGCGCACCTGGGGCAGCGCCTCGAGCTCGTCGGCGTCGAGCAGCAGCCGCAGCCGGTGGTCGCTGCCGCCGAGGTCGTAGGTGACCACGCCGCAGCCGTCGTCGAGCAGCTGGCGGACGGCCCAGGAGCCGATGCAGCCGTAGGCGCCGGTGACCAGGTACCGCTGGTCGGCGCTCACGCGGGCACCGGCGTCGCCGCCAGCCGGCCGCGGTTGACGGTGCCCGATGTCGAGATAGCTGAGCATGTCCTCCACCGTGTCGCGCCGGACGCGCGGGCCCGACGCCGTCGAGTACCAGGCGACGTGCGGCGAGAGCAGCGTCCGCGGCGCCGAGAGCAGCGGCGAGTCCTGCGGCAGCGGCTCGGTCGCGAACACGTCGAGCGCCGCGCCGCCGAGCCGGCCGTCCTCGAGCGCCGTCGGCGACCGCGTCCTCGTCGAGCAGCGCGCCGCGGGAGACGTTCACGAGCAGCGCGCCGGGCCGCACCTTCGAGAGCGCGTCCGGGCCGATCAGCTTCTCGGTCTCGGGGAGCAGCGGGAGGTGCAGCGAGACGAGCGTCGGAGGCGGCCAGCAGCTCGTCGAGGCTGCCGGCGGCGTCGACGCCGTCGGGCAGCGGCGGGCTCATCGGGTCGTAGGCCAGCACCCGGCCGACCAGCGGCAGCGCCCGCACCGCCACGGCGCGGCCGATGCGGCCGAGGCCGACGAGCCCGAGCGTGAGGGTCTCGAGCGGCGCGACGCGCTGCAGCCACTCCTGCGTCGCCCCACGGCTGGCGCGCCCGGCGGTCGGCCTCGACCAGCTCGCGCTGCATCGCCAGCAGCATCGCGATCGCGTGGGTCGCGACCTCGTTGGTGGCGTAGTCGGGCTGGTTGATGACCGCGACGCCGGCCCGCGGCGGCCGCGTCGAGGTCGATCGCGTCGAGCCCGATCCCGGCCCGCCCGATCACCTTGCACGTTCGGCCCGAGCGCGGCGATGTGCTCGGCCGTGAGGACGTTGGTGGTGACGATCAGCCCGTCGGCGTCGGCCGTCTCGCGGGCCAGCTCGTCGGGCGTGACCGCGGCCACGGCGCGCACGCTGGCGCGGCCGGCGGCCGCGGCGTTCTCGACGTCCGGGCCGCCGAAGATGTTCACGGCCATCACGAAGTCGAGCATCAGACGGCCACCCCGACGATGTCGCGGAGCGGCGCGTCAGGATCTCGTCGCCGCGTCGGCACCAGGGACTCGAACAGCACCGGGGAGTGGGGGATCGGGGCGTGCTTGCCGCCGAGCCGCACGATCGGCGCGTCGAGGTAGCGAGAGCTGGCTCTCCTGGATGCCCGCGGCGACCTCGGAGAGGATCCCGCCGATGGCCGGCGCGTCGCTCAGGAGGATGACGCGGCCGGTCTTGCTGCACCGACGCGTTGATCGTGTCGCGGTCGATCGGGGCCACGGTGCGCAGGTCGATGACCTCGACCGAGATGCCGTGCTCGGCCGCGGCCTCGGCGGCCTCGAGCGCCGCGCGCAGCGGTGAACGAGTAGGTGATCAGGGTGACGTCGTCGCCCTCGCGCACCACGCGACGCCTTGCCGAACGGGATCGGCTGGATCGGCAGCTCGACCTCGCCGCGCACGCTCGACAGCCGCTTGTGCATCAGGAAGATCACCGGGTCGGCGCCGCGCAGCGCCGACACCAGCAGCCCGCCCGCGTCCTGCGGCGTCGCCGGCGTGGCCACGACCAGGCCCGGGCACCTGGGCGAACCAGGACTCGACGGTGTTCGTGTGCTGGGCGGCGAACAGGCCGACGCCGCTCGAGCCGCGGATCACGAGCGGGCACGAGTAGCCCGAGCATGTAGCGCACCTTCGCGGCCTGGTTGACGATCTCGTCCATCGCGCCCATCGAGAAGTCGGCGAAGTTCAGGTCGACGACCGGGCGCATGCCGTTCATCGCGGCGCCGACGCCGGCGGCCACCATCGCGGCCTCGGAGATCGGGGTGTCGCGCACCCGGGCGTGCCCGAAGCGGTCGCCGAGGCCCTTCACCTGGGCGAAGTGGCCGCCGCGCACGTACAGGTCGGTGCCGAGCACGAAGATCGACTCGTCGCGCTCCATCTCGTCGCCCATGGCCCGCTGGAAGGCCGCGGCGTAGGTCATCGTCTCGGTCATGCGGCTCTTCCAGGCGTCCGGGGGCAGGGAGGTGACGTTGGTGGCGGCGGTCGCGGGGTCGGGAAGCGGGGAGGACTCGGCGAACGCGACGGCCTCGTCGACCTCCTTGATCGCGGCCTCGTCGAGCGCGGCGATGTCGCTCTCGCCGACGATGCCGGCGTCGGCGAGGGCCTTCGAGAAGCGGTTGATCGGATCGCTTGAGGCGCCACTCGGCGACCTCGTCGTCGGTGCGGTAGGTGATGATCTGGCCGGTGTTGTGGCCCTCGTAGCGGTAGGTGCGGCACTCGACGAAGCTCGGCCCGCCACCGCTCCTGCGCCCGCTCCGCCGCGGCCGCATGACCGCCCGGTAGACCGCGGCCACGTCCTGGCCGTCGACGCTCTCGGCGGCGAGCCCGAAGCCCTCGGCCCGGCGCACCGCCGAGCCGCCGCCGAGCACCAGGTCGTAGCGGGTCTCGACGGCGTACATGTTGTTCTCGCAGACGATGATCAGCGGGAGCGACCAGATCGCGGCCAGGTTCGCGGCCTCCCAGGTGCGGCCGACGTTGAGGCCGCCGTCGCCGACGAAGCCGACGGCCACGCCGCCGTCGCCCTTGAGCTGGCGGGCCAGCGCGGCGCCCATCGCCAGGCCGACGCCGGCGCCGACGATGCCGTTGCCGCCCATGTAGTGGCGGTTGAGGTCGGCCAGGTGCATCGTGCCGCCGCGGCCGCCGACCGACCCGGTGGCCTTGCCGTACAGCTCGGCCATCACCTCGTTCGCCGGCAGGCCCTTGGCGAGCGCGTGGTGGTGCGTGCGGTGGGTGCCGGCGACGTCGTCGTCGGGCCGCAGCGCGCGCATCGACGCCGACGGCCGTGGCCTCCTGCCCGGCGGCGGAGTGGATGCCGCCGGGGATCGCGCCGCGGGAGCCGAGCCGTTCGGCGCGCTCCTCGAAGCGGCGGATCAGCATCATCATCGAGAGCCATTCGGTCAGCTCGCCGCGCGGGCAGGCCCGCGAGGTCGATGCGGACGTCCTCGGACGTGCGTCGTGTCCGTGTCGGTCACGGGTGCGCTCCCATCCTTCGGGGCGCTCGACAGCGGTGGCGAAGCGGTCGAGCAGCTTCGCCGCGTCGGCGCCGTCGAGCGCGCGGTGGTCGACGTTGAGGGTGGCGAACATGGTCGGCCGCGCCTCGAACGCCCGTCCCCGGACGACGACGCGGTCGCGGATCCGGCCGACCGTGAGCAGCGTTGGCTGGCCGCTCGCGATCACGCCGGTGAACTGGTCGACGCCGAACGGGCCGAGGTTCGACAGCGTCGAGGCCGGCGGCGACGCGAGGTCGGCGGGCTCGAGGCGGCCGCTGCGGCCGCGCTCGACGGCCTTCGCCCGGGCCTCGGCGAGCGGCACCAGGCCGAGCCCGAGGACGTCGTGGATGACGGGGATCGTCACCCCGCGGTCGCCGGCCACGGCCAGGCCGATCGCCGGCGACGGCGCCGCCGGGCGCGACGGCCTGCGCCAGCGCGACCAGCAGCAGGTCGGTGACGGTCGCGGGGATGCCCTCCCGCTTGCACCAGGCGGCCTTGCGCCAGCAGCGCCTCGCAGTCGACCTCGCGGGTGACGGTGAAGTGCGGGATCGTCCGCCAGGCCTCGCTCACCTTGTCGGCGATGAGGCCGGCGGAACGAGCTATCCGCCGCGGCGACCGGAGCCGTTGCCGGCTCCGGCGCCGCAGCGGCAGCGGCCACGGAGGGAGGAGCCGCGGCCGCAGACTCGAGGTAGGCCAGGACGTCGCCTGGCGCGGCCCTGCGCCGCCGATGGCCTCGAAGGGGATGCCGTGCTCGCGGGCGATGCGCCGCGCGCGCGGGGTCAGGCGGTGGGGCCGGCGTCCGTTGCCGGTCGGTGCCGCAGGCGCGGCGGCCGGCGCGGCGGGCGCTGCGGCCGGGGCCGCGGCGGCGGCGGCGGCAGCCGGCGCGGCGGCGGCGCCGACGGCGGCCGGCTCGCTCCTCGGACTCGCCGTTCTCGAGGACGCGGACCAGAGCGGCGCCGACCGAGGCGAGGTCGCCCTCGGCTACGAGGTGACGTCCGAGCACGCCGTCGACCGGGCTCTCGATCTCGACCGCGGCCTTGTCCGTCTCGATCTCGGCGATCGACTCGCCCGCCGAGACCGGGTCGCCGGGCTGCTTCAGCCAGCGCGCCAGCGTTCCCTCGTCCATGGACACGCCGATCTCCGGCATGACGACGTCCTTCAAGAATCCTCCTCCGAGCGGGTGGTCACAGGTCTTCCAGGCGGGTGGTCCGGACGCGCGTCCCGGGCCGCTCCTTCAGGTCGGGCTGCAGAGCGATGCCGAGGCCGGGGCCGTCGGGCGGTGCGATCTGGTTGCCGGTCACGGTCGGCAGGTCGGTCACGATGTCGCGGTACCAGCCCTTGTAGAAGGCCCGCACCGACTCCTGCAGCACCGCGTTCGGGGTGCTGACCGCGAGGTGCGTGCCGGCGGTCAGGTTGACCGGGCCGGTGCAGTCGTGGGGCGCGATCGGCACGCCCTGCAGCTCGGCCATGGCCGCGACCTTCTTGGCCTCGGACAGGCCGCCGCACCAGCAGACGTCGAGCATCAGGTAGCCGAGGTCGGCCTTGCGCAGGAGCTCGTTGTAGTCCCAGCGCGTGCCGATCGTCTCGCCGAAGGTGCACGGCAGGTGGCGTCGACGCGCAGAAGCGACGCGACGGCGTCCATGTCGTCGCACTTCACGGCGTCCTCGACCCAGTACGGCTCGTACGTGCTCGACCGCCCGGGCGATCTTCTTGGCCGGCCCGGGCCGCCACAGGGCGTGCAGCTCGACCATGATGTCGATGCGGTCGCCGACGGCGTTGCGGATCCGCTCGATCGGCTCGAGGCCCGCCTTCAGCTCGTCGCGGCGTGATGTCGAGGCCGCCGCTGTTCGATCGCGGGGACGTCGAACGTCCAGATCTTCATCGCGTCGAGGCCCTCGTCGAGCAGGCTGTGGGCCAGCTCCTCGGGGCGGTGCAGGAACGCGTCGAGATCCTCGTAGGCGTCGCGGCCGGCGGCGTCGGTCGGAAGGTTCCAACCCGAGACCGCCATGCTCGCCCGCACCTGGCCGTAGCGCGGGCCGGCGCAGGTGTTGTAGGTGCGGATCGACGGCCGGCAGCGGCCGCCGAGCAGCCGGTACAGCGGCACGCCCAGCGACTGGCCGAGGATGTCCCAGAGCGCGACGTCGACGGCCGAGTTGCCCTTCGTCTCGGCGGTCGTCCCGCCGAAGCCCGTGAAGTTGTCGTACAGCTTGCGGGCGTGGCGCTCGATGTCGCGCGGGTCGTCGCCCAGGATGCGCGGCGCGGCCACCTCGTGCAGGTAGCCCTCGACCGCGTCGAGGTGCAGGCGAGGTCTCGCCGAGGCCGACGATGCCCTCGTCGGTCACGAGCTCGAGCCAGCCCAGCGAGGGCCAGTCCGACAGGCGGATGGTCCGCAGCTCGACGAGACGCATCAGACTCCGAGTGGGACGCGGGGACGTTCGGAAACGTGGTAGCCGCCGTCGACGGCCAGCTCGGCGCCGGTGACGAACCGCGAGGCGTCCGAGGCCAGGAAGAGCATCGGCCCGACCAGGTCGGCGGTGGCGCCGAAGCGCGTGGCCGGCGTCTTGCGCCGCACCTCGACGCCGATCTCGCCGCCGAGCGCGTCCTTCGTCATCGCCGTCTCGATCCAGCCGGGCAGGATCGCGTTCACCCGGATCCCGTGACGGGCCGAGCTCGACCGCCAGCGCCCGCGTCAGCCCGAGGACGCCGGTCTTGGCCGCGCCGTAGGCCGCCGAGCGCGGTGCGCCGAAGACCGAGTACATCGAGCCGAGGTTGATGATCGAGCCGCCGTTGCCGGCCGTCGATCATCAGCTTCGCGGCGTGCTTGGAGCACAGGAACGAGCCGGTCAGGCTGGCGTCGACGATCGTGTGCCAGTCGTCCTTCGACATCTCGAAGAGCGGCCAGGCGCCGCCGACGCCGGCGTTGTTGACCAGCACGTCGAGGCGGCCGTGGCGCTCCCGGATCGTGTCGATCAGGGCCTGCACGGCGTCCTCGTCGCGCACGTCGAGCGCGTGCACCGCGGCGTCGCCGAGCTCGGCCGCGAGCTCGCGCGTTCTTGGCCGCGGAGCGGCCGGTCACGAGCACCTCGGCGCCGGCGGCGCGGAAGCCGAGCGCGACGGCCTGGCCGATCCCGCCGTTGCCGCCGGTGACGAGCGCGACCTTGCCGTCGAGCCTGAACGCCTCCGTCGGGTCGGCGCTCACCCCTTCACCGCACCTGCGGTGAGGCCGGCGACGATCAGCCGCTGCACGGCGATGTAGAAGAGCACGGGCAGGATCGAGAACAGGAGGCCGGCCGCCAGCAGCTGCTGGACGGGGCTGTCGAGCTGGGAGATCAGCGTGGCGATGCCGACCGAGGCCGGGATCGAGTTCGGGTCGGTGATCAGCGTCGAGGCGAACAGGTACTCGTTCCAGCTGAAGAAGAAGGCCACGACGGCGACGGCGACGAGGCCCGGCGTCGAGAGCGGCATGACGACCCGCAGCAGCACGCCGAGCTCGCCGGAGCCGTCGACCCGGGCGGCGTCGAGCACGTCCTCGGGCAGCGCCGAGAACAGCCGCATCAGGATCCAGACGCCGATCGGCAGGATGAACGCCGCCTGCAGGAGGGCCACCGCGCACAGGTGCTCGTTGAGGTTCGGCGTCGCGGAAGATCTTGAAGACCGGCACGATGATCACGGCGCCCGGCATCATCTGCGTGAGCAGCAGCATGAAGCCGAAGATGCAGCTTGCCGTGCCAGTGCAGGCGCGACATCGCGTAGGCCCCGAGCGTCGCCAGCACCAGCGTGATCGCGGTGCACATCAGGGCGAGCTGGGTCGAGTTCCAGATCCAGGTCCCGATCGGCCGGCCGTTGAACAGGTCCCTGTAGGTCTGCCAGTTGAACCCGCGCGGGTAGAACGGCGGCGGGAAGTGCAGCGCGTAGTGCAGCGGCTGCACCGAGCTCACGGCCATCCAGTAGATCGGGAAGAACATGCACCACGACGACGACGATGACGCCGAGGTACAGGAGCGTCCGGCCGATCGAGCCGCTTGAGGCGCAGCGAGCGCGGCACCTGGTGGTGCTTGCGCCGGGCGGTCGGAGCGGCCGGGGCCGCCGCGCTCACGCGAGCTCCCCGACGCCGAAGCCGGCGCTCGATGAAGATGAACAGCACGACCGCGATGGCCGAGGTGAGCGACGCCCGCCGCCGCCACCGTCGAGGCGTACGAGAAGTCGTAGAAGCGGAACGCCTGCTGGTAGATGTCGATGGCCAGCGTCGTTGGTGGCGTTGACCGGACCTCCGCCGGTCGTCAGGTAGATCAGCGTGAACTGCTGGATCGCGAAGATCGAGGCCAGGATCGCGAGCAGGCTCAGCGTCGGCACGATGGCCGGCAGGGTCACGTAGCGGAAGCGGGCCCAGGCCGACGCGCCGTCGACGCGGGCCGCCTCGTAGAGGCTCCGAGGAGACCGTCTGCAGGGCGGCCAGGATGACCAGGCCGTAGAAGGGGAAGCCCTTCCAGACGGTGATCACGATCACGCAGAACATGCGCGAGCTTCTCGCTGTTCAGCCACTGCGGGTTGTCGTGCACCCAGGGCAGCCAGCGAGCGAACACGTTGGCGACGCCGAACGTCGGGTTGAGCATCCACAGGAACGCGATGGTCGTCGGCACGTCCGGGAAGGCCCAGGACGTGGTGAGCACCCCGCGCGCGACGCCGCGGCCCTTGAAGGTCGCGTTCATCAGGAGCGCCGTGCCGAGCCCGACGAGCAGCGAGAACACCACGACGGCCGCGGTGTACTCGAGCGTCGTCTTGACGGTGTCCCAGAACAGCGTGTCGTGGATCAGCCGGCGGTAGTTCTTCAGGCCGTGGCCGCCGCCCGGCTGTCTGCAGCCCGAGCTCGAGGCCCGCGGTACATCGGGTAGAGCAGGAAGATCGCCCTCGTAGAGGACGACCGGCAGGATCAGCAGGTAGCCGAGCGGGATCCGCCGGCGGCGGCCCGCGCCGCGCCCGCGGACGACGTGGCGTCCGCGGGCACGGTGGAGGTCGTTTGGCTGAGCGTGTCCACTGGCCTTCGGGAGCCGCGTCCGGCTAGAAGACGCGGTCGGCCAGCGCCTGGGCCTGGCTCTGGGCGTCCTTCATCGCGATCCGACGGATGCTGCCGAGCCCGTCAGCGCGCGCTGGAAGTTGGTCGTGATGATCTGCCCGAACTCGGTGTCGTGGTAGACGAAGTCGCCCTCGACGTCGAGCTGGCTGACGGGCTTGATGGCGCGGTAGCCGGTCGACCACTTGAGGCCGTCGAGCCACGCCTTCATGCCCTTGACCTCGAGCACCTCGGGGAACGCCGGAACCACGTCCAGCGAGCCCCGCATGAGCTGCGCCATGTTCTCGGGCTCGGTCATGAACGTCACGAACGCGACGGCGCCGTCCATGTTCTTGGTCTTCTTGACGATCGAGAGCGGGTGCAGACGCGAGATCTGCTTGCCGCTCTTCCACGGCGCCGGGACGCTGCGCAGGTCGGGTAGACCTTCGGGCCGGTCGTCTTGATGATGTTGACGGCGGCCGACACGATCAGCTCCTGGGCGATGCGCCCGTTCGGCGAAGAGCCGGGCGGACGCCGCGTCGTTCGAGCCCTGCGGGATCGTCTGGTCGTAGAACTCCTTCCAGACCGTCAGCGTCTTGATGATCTTCGGGTCCGTCAGGTTCGGCTTCTTGCCGATGGCCCACTTCGCGTCGTAGGCGTTGGCCCAGTCCTGCAGCGTGAACCAGAAGCTGAACTGCTCGGCCATCGTGTTGCGGCGAGTAGAGGCCGAACTGGTTCGGCTTCTTGGTCAGCTTGACCGTCTGCGCGAGCCACGCCTCGGGGTCGGTCGCCGGCTTCGTGATGCCGGCCTTCGTCAGCAGCGCCTGGTTGTAGAGGAGGCCGAAGGCCACCTCGACGATGCTGATGCCGTACAGCTTGCCGCCGACCGCGGATGTAGTTGTGCGACGCGCTCGGGTGGACGCCGACCTTCTTGACGATGTCGTCGATCGGCGCCAGCACGCCGCCCTGGCGGACGAGGCGCGCGGCCAGGTCGGGGATCAGGTTGATGACGTCGGCGTCGATGCCGCCCGCCTGCACCTGGGTGTTGACGTGATCCTCGTACTGGTTCGCCGGCCAGCCGGTCCACACGACCTTGTACTTGGACTGGCTCTTGTTGAACTTCGCCATCATCGTGTTCCAGGCCTCATGGCGGCCCGGCTCGTACTGGAACCAGCTCATCAGCTTGAGCGTGGTCGGCCCTGCCGCCGCGCGCGGGCGACCCGCGTCTTGGTCAGCGATCCGGCCTTCGCCAGCGGCGCCAGCGGCCCGACGGCGGCGGCGGCGACGGCGCCCGCCTCGAGCAGCCGGCGGCGGCTCAGCGAGCTGCTGCCGCTGGTCTCTGGCTGCTTCTCAGCTCGTTCGTGCACGTGCGTCTCCCTCTCCCGTTTCCGATACTCGGTGCCCTCCGCCGCCTCTCTCGCTGGGCGGCGGCTGTTCGTCGACCCTGCCTCTACGTCGTCTACCGCAGCTCATGGCACCTCCGTCGCTCGGACGTCGCGATCGGTCACCACGTCGATAGCTCCCGCCGGCGTTCAGCGCGAGATTGCCGCCGTCGACCGGGCAGCGTCGCCCCGGTGGTCATGGCGGCGTCGGACGAGGCCAGGAACAGCACCGCGCCGACGACGTCGTCCGGGATCGGCCAGGCGGCCGATCGGGATGCCGCCGCAGGAAGCGTGGCGAGCAGCGCGTCGTGCTCGAACTTGCTGGTCGGCGAGCAGGCCTTGCAGGCCGGGCGTGAGCACCTGGCACGGGGCGACGGCGTTCACCCGCACGCCGCGCCGGCGCCCACTCGACGCCAGGTCCCTGGTCAGCGCGACGACGCCGGCCTTGCTGACGTCGTAGACGAAGTTGCCCGCGGCCGATGGCGTTCACGCCGCCGATCGAGGCGATGTTGACGATCGCGCCGCCGCCGGCCGCCAGCATGCGCCGGCCGCACTCGCGGGCCAGCAGGAAGTAGCCGGTCAGCGAGACGGCGAGGACGCCGTTCCACTCCTCGAGTGGTCAGCTCCTCGGGCCGCGTGTGGGCTCCCGCGGGCCGCGTTGTTGACCAGCACGTGCGGGCCGCCGAGCTCGGCCTCGACCGCGTCGATCGAGGCCACGATGTCGGCCTCGATGCCGGTGTCGCAGCGGCGCTCGAGCACGCGTCGTCGCCGGTGCTGCGCAGCTCCTCGGCCAGCGCCGTGCGCGGCTCGTCGGCGATGTCCAGCAGGGCGAGCGACGCGCCGCGGGCGGCGAAGCCGCGCGCGACGGCCGAGCCGATGCCGCCGGCGGCGCCGGTGATCACCACGGTCTTGCCGCTGAAGTCGCGTCGACGACGCCTCCACGGCGGTCGGCGGGGCGCGGCGATCGAGGCGCTCGCGCAGCGCGACCAGGGCGTCCCAGGTGGCGCGCGGCAGCGGGATCCCGTCGCGCCCGCGGCCCGCGCGGGCGCTGGCCTCGGGATCGCCGGGCAGGGTGACCGTGGCACCGGCGGCGGCGGCGCGGACGCGGACGTCGTCGCACCAGCGTGCCGACGGTGGACAGGAACGTCTCGAGCGGTGCGCCGGCGGCCGGGTCGAGGGCCAGGATCAGGAGGCCGAAGCGGGTGGCGCGGTCGTCCTCGGGCCCGCCGGCGCGAGAGCCCGCGGGCGATCAGCTCGGCGGCGACGCTCAGGCCGTAGCCCTTGTGGCCGCCGAACGGGACGAGCGCGCCGCCGTCGTAGAAGTCGGACGGGGTCTGCGACGGGCGGCCGTGCACGTCGACGATCGCCGCCAGCGGCAGGAGCTCCTCGCGGGCCACCGCGACCCGGAGCTTGCCCTCGGCCATCTCGGCGGTCGCGAAGTCGACCAGGACCGGGTCGCCGCCGGCGCGGGGGATCGCCCAGGCGACCGGGTTCGTGCCCATCGCCCGCACCGCGGTGCCCGGCGGGGCGACGGCCGGGTCGGCGTTGCCGAGGGCGTGCCCGACGAGCCCGGCGGCGGCGATCTCCTCGACGTACTCGCCGAGGCGGCCGACGTGGGTGCAGCGGTCGACGGTGACGGCGCCGACGCCGTGGCTCTGCGCCAGGCGGATGGCCGTCTCGGCGGCGAGCCGCGCCGCGAGCTGGCCCCAGCCGCGGCGGCCGTCGACGCGGGCGAAGGCGCCGCGCTCGTACGCCACGACGGGCTCGGCCGCCGGGCAGGACGTCGCCGCGATCGACGAACGCCACGTACTCCGGCAGGCGCAACACGCCATGCGAGTCATGTCCCGCCAGGTTGGCCTCGACGAGCGAGCGCGCGACGACCTCCGCGCGCCCTGGATCGGTGCCCGCAGCAATGAGGATCGACGTCGCTGTCGCGACCAGCTCGGCGGGAGGCAGGAGAACATCCCCGAGCAAGCACTGCCTCCATCGAAACTGTTAACCGTTTCGGCGAGACTACTAATCGGTCTCGCGGCCGTCAAGCCAAACGGTCAACAGTTCTGCGGATCAGCTCCGCAGGACGTTTCGCGCGAGGTGCCAGCGTCGGCACGTCGTGCTCCACCTGACGCAGGTAGTCGGTGCCCTCGAACTGGCTCTGCAAGAGGCGCGAGATCTCGTCGGCGTCCTCGGCCAGGAGCGCGTCGAGGATGCGGCGTGTGCAGGTTCCGGACGACGTCCGAGAGCGCCTGCGTCGAGAACCGGGCGCGCCGGTTCGCGACCACCAGGACGGCGGTGACGACCGGCGCCAGGGCGCCCCAGGCGCTCATCAGCGCGAGGCTCCCCGAGAAGGCCACGAGCGCCCGGTGGAAGGCCATGTCGAGCTCGGCCAGCTCCTCGCCCGAGGCGTCGGTCACGGCGCCCTCGATCGGCGGCGTAGGCCAGCGAACACGTCTTCCGGGCTGTGGCCCCGTTCCAGGCCCCAGCGAGCGGCCTGGGACTCGAGCTGCCAGCGCACCGTGAGCAGGTCCAGCAGGCGGGCGTGGTCGAACCCGACGACCGAGCTGCGGCCCGTCGGCGAGGTGTGCGACGAGGCCCTGGGCGTGGAGCTCCTGGAGGGCGCTGCGGACCGGGCCGCGGCTCACCCCGAACTCGTCGGCGAGAGCGGTCTCGACGAGGGGCGCGCCGGCGGGCAGGGTGCCCGAGACGATCGCCTCGCGCAGCCACTGCACGACGCGCGAGGAGTGCGCGCTGCGGGCGAGCTTGCTCGCGGATGGCAGGCGAGTCCAGGGCGATCCGCTCCGTCACGAACGGCTCCTGCTGCAGTAGCTCCCGCGCGCTGCCCTCGGAGGAGGTTGATGCCACACGGCGAGTGTAACCCACGGCAGCACATTGTTGACAAGTGGGTCGGTCGGCGCTTGACGTTCGTGGTTGCGCCTCTCTAGCATCGGGCCCCGAGGTGGAACCGACAGCCCGCACCGGGAACGACACTCCAGGCCCCGTGGACCCGTTCCGGCTCGACGGGCGCGTGGCGCTCGTGACCGGCGGAGGAGGCGGGATCGGCCACGCCTGCTGCGTCGAGCTGGCCCGCGCCGGGGCGGCCGTGGCGGCGCTCGAGACGCGGCCCGACACGCTGGCGGCGACCGTCGCCGCGGTCGAGGCCGAGGGCGGCCGCATCGTCGGCCTGCAGGGCGACGTGAGCGACGAGCTGTCGGTGGCCAAGGCGTTCGACGCCGCCGAGGCGGCGCTCGGGCCGGTCGACGTGCTGGTCAACACGGCGTTCGCGGTGGAGCACCGAAAGCCCGAGGAGCACGACCTCGAGAGCTTCCGGCTGAACCTCGACACCACCCTCACCGGGACCTGGCTGTGCGCCCGCGAGGCCGCGCGCCGGATGATCGCCCGCGGATCCGGCGGGGCGATCGTCAACATCAGCTCGATCTCCGGCTCGTCCGCGCTCGGCCGCCGCAACTTCGCCTACAGCGTGGCCAAGGGCGGCGTCGTGTCGATGACCCGGGAGCTGGCCGTCGAGTGGGCCAGGCACGGGATCCGGGTGAACGCCGTCGCGCCCTGCCAGATCCTCACGCCCGGGCTTCCGGGCGCGGATGACCGCACCCCGACTTCGACGAGGCGCTGATGAGACCGGATCCTCTCGGGCATCCCGCTGAACCGCCTCGGCCAGCCCGAGGAGATCGCCCGCCCGGTCGTGTTCCTGGCCTCGCCGGCGGCCTCGCTGGTGACCGGTGTGATCCTGCCGGCAGACGGCGGCAACCTGGCGCTGAACGCCGGCGGCAGCCACACCTACTGAGGCAAAGGCGAGCCGGTGCTGTACAACGAGGCTCGCGCGCAGGACCTGCTCCGCACGCACGGGGTCGACGCGATCGTGGCCGCGTCGCGCATCGGCGTCGACTACGTGACCGGCCACCGGAGCACCTTCGAGTCGACCTTCCTCGGCTACCACACGACGCCGGGCGGTCACGCCCGGTACGTGCACCGCTCGTTCGGCGTCGCGCCGGCGAGCGGCGAGCGGATCCTCGTCGTGCACGCGGCGATCGCCGCCACCACGGTGCCGGACTGGACGGGCGGGCTCGAGCTGTACGCCGGTGGCGGGATCGACCCGGCCGCCGAGACGCTGGTCGACGAGGAGTTCCGCGGCCTGGCCCGCCAGCTCGCGCGCGCGACCGCCGACGTGGACCACCTCGGAGCCCTGGCGGCGGCGCTGCGGCGCAGCGTGTCGAGCGGCGGCCGGGTCGCGATCGAGGCCGACGGCCTGCTGCCGGGGGAGCTCGAGACGCTGCGCGGGCTCGTGCCGGAGCTCGAGATCGCCGACGGCTCGGTGCTCCTGCGGCTCATCCGCATGGTCAAGACCACGGACGAGATCGAGCGCTCCCGGCGGGCGGCGGAGATCGCCGAGGTCGCGCTGCGGGCCTCGATCGACGCGGCCGCAGAGGGCGTGACGCTGGCCGAGCTGGCCGCAGGTCTTCCGCGCGCACGTGGCTGCCGAGGGCGCCGACCTCGAGCACTACGCCATCGACCCGTTCGGGCTCGGCATCGCCACCATCTCGGGCTACCGGGTGCGGCCGCGGGACGTCCTGCTGCTCGACGTCGGCTGCCTCTACCGCTCGATGATCTCCGACACCTGCGTGACGCTCTCGCTCGGGCCGCTGCAGGGCGAGGCCGCCGAGCGCTACGGCCTGGTGCGCGACTGCGCTCGAGGCCGGCGCCGCGGCGCATCGCCGTCGGGGCGAAGGTCGGCGACGTCGCGAACGCGATGCGGGCGGTCGTCGACGGCACGCTCGCCGAGAGCTCCGCGCCGCAGGGGCACGGGCTCGGGCTCGAGCCGAAGGAGCTTCCGTTCATCGCCGCCGACCGCGGCCTCCGCCTGAAGGACGACTGCGTGGATCTCGACGCGAACCAGACCCTCGAGCCGGACATGGTCCTGAACCTCGAGGTGCCCCACGAGGTGCCCGGGCAGTACGCGGTGCACGTGGAGCGCACCTTCGTCCTCGACCGGGACGGCCTGCGCGGCATCACCGAGCAGGACCGCAGCACGGAGGCCATCCCGGCCGGGGCCGGCGCATGAGCTGGCTCTCGGGGGTCATCCCGCCGGTCGCGACGCCGCTCACGCCGGACGGCGAGGTCGACACGGCGTCGCTCGAGCGGCTGGTCGCCTACCTGCTGCGGAACGGGGTCACGGGCCTGTTCGCCCTCGGCACGACGAGCGAGACGCCGTTCCTCACCGACGGCCAGCGCGAGGTCGTGCTCGACACGATCATCGGGGCCAACGCCGGCCAGGTGCCGGTGCTCGCCGGGGTGATCGACGCGACGACGCCGCGCATGATCGCCCAGTCGAAGGCCGCGCTGGCGCGCGGGGTCGACGGGATCGTGGCCACGGCCTGCTTCTACGCGCGCGTCGAGCACCCGGTCGAGCTGCGGCGCCACTTCCGGCTCCTCAAGGAGGCCGTCGAGATCCCGCTGCTGGCCTACGACCTGCCGGTCTGCGTGCACGTGAAGCTGCCGGCGGACGCGGTCGCCGAGCTGGCCCACGACGGCGTCATCCAGGGGCTGAAGGACTCGAGCGGCGACCTCGGGGGCCTGCGCCAGGTCGTCATGGCGACCCGCGACCTGCCCGAGCTTCTCGATCTTCACCGGCTCCGAGGTGATCGTCGACTCGACGCTCTCGATGGGCGGGCACGGCGTCGTGCCCGGTCTCGGCAACGTCGATCCCGCCGGCTACGCGCGGCTCGTCGCGCTGGCCTCGGGCGGCGACTGGGACGGGGCGCGCCACGAGCAGGAGCGGCTCTGCCGGCTGTACGAGATCGTGCGCGTCGCCGACCCGGCGAAGCGCGGGTTCTTCTCGTCGGCGTTCGGCTCGTTCAAGGCGGCGCTGCAGCTGCTCGGGGTGATCGAGCACCGGACGCTGGCGCAGCCGCAGTCGGCGCTCGACGATGCCGAGGTCGAGAAGGTCCGGGCGCTGCTGGCCGAGGCCGGTCTCCTCTGAGCGACGCCCCGGATCCGATCGTCGAGGTCGCCTGCTGGCAGTGCGCTGGTCCCGCTGCCGCGGCCGCTCCTGGTCGGGCCGCAGCGGGTCACGGCGCGCTCCTACCTGCTGGTGCGGGTGCGCGCCGAGAGCGGCCTCGAGGGCGTCGGGCTGGCCTTCGCCCGCGGCCTGCCGCTGGCCCGGATCGTGGCCGACGCGGTCTCGCCGCTGCTCCTGGGCCTGGACGCGCGGCTGCCCGAGCAGGTCCGCACGACGCTGACCGGCGTCGCTCTGGCAGACCGTCCGACGCGGGCCTCGTGGCCTCGGCGCTGAGCGCCGTCGACCTCGCGCTGTGGGACCTGCTCGGCCGCCGTGCCGGGCTGCCCGTGGCCGACCTGCTCGGCCGGCGCCGGCGCACGGTGCCCGTCTGTCTCGTCGGCGGCTACGCGGTCGAGGGCGGCGAGGGGCCTCGACGCGCTCGGCCGGGAGATGGCCGGCTCGCGGCCCACGAGCGCGGCGGCGGTCAAGATCACGATCGGCGCCGGCACGCCCGAGCAGGACCGGGTCGCGCGGGTCGCGGTCATGCGCGAGGCGATCGGCGACGACATGCGCGCTCTGCGTCGACGCCTTCCGCTCGTTCGACGGCCTCGACGACGCGATCGCCCGGGTGCGCCTGCTGGAGCCGCTCGGCCTGGCCTACCTCGAGGACCCGTTCCCCGAGTCGCTGGCGCCGCTCGGCCGCGCGAGCTCGCAGCCCGCACGGGCGTCCCGGTGGCCCTCGGCGAGACGCTGAGCGGGCACCGCGCCTACCGCGGCCTGCTCGAGGCGGGCGTGCAGGTGCCGCGGATCGACGCCACGGTCGTCGGCGGGGTCGGCGAGTTCGTGCGGGCGGCGGCGCTGGCCTCGGCCTTCGGCCGCGAGGTCTGCACCCACGTCCACCCGGAGCTGCACGTGCACCTCGCCGCGGCGATCGGGAACCTGCACCGCGCAGGGCTCGAGGTGATGCTTCCGGAGCTCGGCCTCGACGCGTTCCACCGCCTGCTGGAGCGGCCGCTCGAGCTGCGCGGCGGCGAGGCGGTCGTGCCGGACGCGCCCGGCTTCGGCCTGCAGCCGGACTGGGAGGCGGTCGAGGCGCACACGGTCGACGGCGACACGAGGAGGACGGGCGGATGAGGCTCTGGTGCTGGGCGGGACGCGCTTTCTGGGGCTGCGGGTCTGCCAGCGCATGCTGGCGGCCGGCGCCCGGATCACGATGCTGAACCGGGGTGAGACGGGCGCGCCCATGGACGGCATCGAGCTGGTGCGCGGCGACCGCTCGCGCGACGACGGCCTCGACGGGCTCGGCAGCCGCCGGTTCGACGCGGTGCTCGACCTGTCCGGCTACCAGAGCGCCTGGGTGCAGCGCTCGGCCGACGCCCTGCGCGGCCGCGTCGACCACTACGTGTTCGTCTCGAGCGGCGCCGTCTACCGGCCGAGCGCCCAGCTCCCGTGGGCCGAGAACCACCCGCTCGGCCCGATGCCCCGCTGGGGCGCCTACGGCGAGAACAAGGTCGCGTCGGAGCGCCTGCTGCGAGCCGCCGAGTCCGAGGGCGGGTTCCGGGTGAGCAACCACCGCTACCCGTTCATCCTCGGCCCCGCGAACTTCGTCGATCGCGAGTCGTTCGTGCTCTCCCGGCTCGAGGCCCGGCGGCCGATCCTGCTGCCCGGCGGCGGGCGGTCGATCAACCAGTTCGTGTACGTGGAGGACGCCGCGGCGGGACTCGTCGCCGCGCTCGAGCGGCCGGACGTCGCCACCGGCCAGGACTGGAACTGCGCCTACCCCGCAGGGCTCACCAACCGCGGGTTCGTCGAGCTGTGCGCCGACGTCGCCGGCCTCACCGCCGAGATCGTGCCGATCGACGACGAGGCGCTCGGCGTCGGCTCGCCGGTGGTCGACCTGACCGACGTCGTCTTCCCCTACCCGGACGACCACTACCTGATCGACTCGACGAAGCTCGCCCGCGAGCTCGGCGTGACGGCGACGGTCTCGCCGCGGCGGATGCTCGAGGAGTTCGCCGCCTGGTGGGAGACCGTCCCCGACCACACGCCGCGCGTCTACCAGCGCGAGCAGCGGGCGCTGGAACAGCTCCGGCTGCCGGCCGTGTAGCGCTCCTCCGTCTGGACGGTCGTCCAAACTGGGGCTAGGCAAGTCCCGAACGTTCAGTAATATCTGAACTAGATGAGCGAGAGACGCACCGTGGACGAGAAGCTCTGGGAGTTCGTGGCCGCGAGCGGCGAGTGGTGGGCCAGGTCGTCCGGGATGCCGCCGATGACGGGCCGGGTGTTCGCCTGGCTCCTGGTGTGCGACCCGCCGGAGCAGACCGCTGCCCAGCTGGGCGAGAGCCTGAACGCCAGCAAGGGATCGATCAGCGGGGCCACCGGTGATGCTCGTCCGGGGCGGCTTCGTCGACCGGCTGCACGTGCGCGGCGAGCGGGCCGACCGCTTCCGGCGTCCGCCCGGACGCCTGGGACGAGCAGGTGCGCGACCAGGGCGCGGCCGAGGTCCGCGCCCTCATCGCCACCGGCTTCGAGGCGCTCGCCGATGCCCCGCCGGCACGGCGCGCCCGGCTCGAGGACGCTCGACGCGTTCTACGCCTGGTGGCAGTCGAAGCTGCCCGAGCTCGACGCCGAGTGGCAGGCGTTCAAGCGCGCCCGCAACGAGAGGAAGCGCGATGGCTGACACCACGACCCCTGCGGTCGACGTCCACGGACTGCACAAGACCTACGGCGAGGTCGTCGCGCTCGACGGCCTCGACCTGCAGGTCGAGGCCGGGACGGTGTTCGGGCTGCTCGGCCCGAACGGCGCCGGAAAGACGACGCTCGTGCGCATCCTGGCGACGCTGGTCGAGCCGAGCGGCGGCAGCGCCGCGGTGCTCGGACACGACGTCATGGCCGAGCCGCTGGCGGTGCGCCGGCGGATCGGGCTCGCCGGCCAGTTCGCCGCGGTCGACGCCGAGCTGACGGGCCGCGAGAACGTCGAGATGATCGCCCTCCTGTACCGCCTCGGGCGGGAGGAGGCGCGGCGCCGGACAGCCGAGGTGCTCGAGCGCTTCGACCTCGTCGAGGCCGCCGATCGGCGCGTCTCGACCTACTCGGGCGGCATGCGCCGGCGGCTCGACCTGGCCGCCGGGCTGATCGCCCGCCCGCCCCTGGTGCTGCTCGACGAGCCGACGACGGGCCTCGACCCCCGCTCCCGCCAGGAGCTCTGGCGGATCGTCGACGAGCTCCGCCAGGAGGGCACGACCGTGCTCCTCACCACCCAGTACCTCGACGAGGCCGACCGCCTGGCCCAGCGCATCGCGCTGGTCGACCACGGCCGCATCGCGGCCGAGGGCACCGCCGCCGAGCTGAAGGCGACGATCGGCGGAAGCGTCCTCAGCATCCGCCTCGCCGATCCCGGCGCCGCCGCGCGGGCGTGCGACACGCTGGCCGACCTGACGACGGGCGACAAGCCGGTCGTGGACGCCGCCGACGGCGAGATCCGGCTCCCCGTGCCCGACCCCGCCGCGTCGGCCGAGGCCCTGCGACGGCTCGACGCCCGGCACCTGACGGTGGCGGCGATCGAGGTCCAGCAGCCGAGCCTCGACGACGTCTTCCTCGCGCTCACCGGCCGCCCGGTGGGCGACACCGACAGCTCCGACCGGGAGGCCGCATGAGCACCCCGAACCTCACGCTCCCCGACCGCCGGCGGCTGACGCTGGCCGAGACCGTGTCCGACAGCCGGGTGATGGCCCGCCGCCAGGTGCGCAAGATCCTGCGCCGGCCGACGTACATCGTCTTCCTGTTCGTCCAGCCGATCATCCTGGTGCTGCTGTTCCGCTACGTCTTCGGCGGAGCGATCGACACCGGCGAGGTCGACTACGTCGACTACCTGATGCCCGGCATCCTGGCGATGACCGCCATCTTCGGCGCGCTCACGACCGGTCTCGGGTTGACCGAGGACATGGCGGCCGGCGTCGTCGACCGGTTCCGCTCGCTGCCGATCGCCCGGTCGGCCGTGCTGATCGGGCGGACCGCGGCCGACCTCGGCACGAACTTCCTGAGCCTGATCGTGATGCTCCTGATCGGCGTGCTGGTGGGCTTTCGCCCGACCGAGCCGTTCTACCGGGTCGCGCTGGCGGTGGTGCTGGTGCTGGCGTTCGCCTACGTCTTCTCGTGGATCAGCGCCTTCGTCGGGATCATGGTGAAGAACCCCGAGACCGCCCAGTCGGTCGGGTTCATCTGGGTCTTCCCGCTGATCTTCGCGTCGTCGGCGTTCGTGCCGACGGACACCATGCCCTCGGCGGTGCAGGCCTTCGCCGACGTGAACCCGGTCACCCTGGTGGTCGACGCGGCCCGGGCCCTGATGATCGGGCACGGCGACGCGCTGGCCCCGGCGCTCGGGACGCTGGCCTGGCTCGCCGGGCTGCTGCTGGTCTTCGTCCCGCTCTCGCTGCGCGCCTTCAAGCGGGCCTAGGAGGAGCGCTAGCTCCGGGGGTCGCGCTCCTCGGCGATCGCCGCCGCCTCGCCGATCTTGCGCACCAGCTGGTGGTCGCCGCGGTCGGCCACCAGCACCTCGGCGCCCGGCGCCAGGTGACCCGGACGGGCCAGGAACAGGGCGGGGTCGGCGCGGGCCTCCTCGTAGCCGGCGACGCTCACCGTGATCCGCTCGAGGCAGTCGCGATCGCCGCACTCGCAGATGATCTCGAGCTCTGCGTGGTGCGGGGCGTCGATGCGCGCGATCCGCTCGTTGACGTCGCGGAAGAGCGCCTCGTTGGTTGCGATTCGTTGCTCGCGCGAGCTCATGGCCAGACCCGGGCGTGATCGTAACTGCTCGATCCGGGTACCACCGGTCCAGTGGGCGGCGGAGCGCAGCGACTGGAGCTCGAGCTGCCGCCGGTTCCCGAGGCGGCGCGGGTTGCTCGGGCGGCGGTCGACAGGGTGGCAGCCACCCTGGCGGGCGACGTCGGCTTCCGGGCCAGGCTCGCGGCGAGCGAGCTCGTCACCAACAGCGTCACCCACAGCACCGACGTGACGACCAGGATCCGGCTCGCGGTCGACGAGACCGCCAGCGGGGTACGGGTCGAGGTCCGGGACGGCGGCGAGGCGTTCGACCCGGCGGTGCGCGACGTGACCGAGCGCTCGACGTCCGGCCGCGGGCTGCGGCTGGTCGACGCGCTCGTCGACCGCTGGGGCGTCGCGCCGGCCGACGGCAACCTGGTCTGGTTCGAGATCGACCGGCCGGCCGGCGGCCACCGGCGGGCGCCGCGCTTTCCCGCGCGCGGGGGCGCGCGCGCGTCCGCGCTGGGCGGAGGGTCACGGGGACGAGGCGGCGCTCGCAGCGGCCGCGCTGTCGCACGCCGCGCTGCGCGTCCGCGAGGGCTGGTGCCAGGGCGCCGAGGCGATCGACCGCACCGGCGCCGCCGTCGAGCCGCAGAGCCCCACGGCCGTGGCCTGGTCGCTGCTCGGGGCGCTGGTCGTGGCCGAGGGCGAGTCGCCCTCGGCGGCCCGGCTGCAGGCGCTGGGCACGGCGATGACGATCCTCGCCGTGCTCCTCGACGGGCGCTCCCTGGCGGCCTGGAACGACGCGCCCGGCCGCACCCAGCGCGAGGTCATCGCGCTGCTCGAGCGGGCGCGCATGCGCCTGCGCACGCCGGTCGCCCGTTAGGGCAGGCCGTACGCCGACACCTCGAAGACCGCCTTCGGGCGGGACTTCACCTTCACGCCCGCGGCGACGATCACGAGATCGCCCGACACGGCCGGGCAGGCGTTGACCCCGGCGCGCAGCCGCGTCTCGTAGAGCTGCCGGCCGTCGCTCGCGGCGAACCCGTAGAGCGTGCCGTCGAAGGTCGTCGTGAACACCACGTCGCTGCTGACGGTGGCGCAGCCGAAGGCCGGCGAGGGGAGCTGCCGGCGCCAGAGCTGCCGGCCGCTGGCCAGGTCGAGGGCCACGAGCTGGCCCCGGCCGGTCTCGGGATCGGTGTGCTGGAAGGTCTCGGCCGCGAGCCCGGTGGCGTTCTCGCGGTAGCAGAGGTCGACCACGGGGACGAAGAGGCGGCCGTCGGCCGTCGCCATGTTCGTCTCGACGCCGCCGAGCAGTCCGGGGCAGACGGTCGTCGCCGCCCGCGGCAGCGGGCCGAGGTCGTGCTGGTGGCGCCCGACCGGGGTCTGCCACACGCGCTGGTGCGTGGCCCGGTCCCAGGCGATGACCCGCCCGGCCTTGCCGGCGCCGACGACCAGGTCGCGGCCGCCCGCCGAGGCCAGCACCGGCGACGCCTCGAGGTCGTAGTCGCGCACGTCGTGCGGCGTCACCTGGTCGAACCAGCGGATGCCGCCGCTCGCCGGGTTCAGGGCCAGGAGCGAGTCGGTGTACAGCGCCCGTCCGGCGTAGGAGCCGCCGTTCGGCCGGCGTACCGTCCCGCCCCAGGGCACGGGGTTGGCCGTGCCGGCGTAGACCGTCGAGCCGTCCACCGAGAGCGGGTTCCAGGTCCCGCCGCCCCCGGCCTCGGCGGGGTGCGCGAGGTGTCCGCGAATGGTCGGGCGCCGCCACAGGATGCGGCCGCTCGCGGCGTCGACGGCGTAGATCGCGCCGAGCGAGCCGGGCGTGTAGCCCACGGTCGCCGTGTACACCCGTCCGCCCGAGACGACCGGGGCGATGTCGACGAAGGTCTCCTTCGGGGTCAGCACCCGGCGCCGCCAGCGCAGCTTGCCGTTCGAGGCGTCGAGCGCGAACAGGGTCGTGTCGGTGCTCCCGTAGAGCCGGCCGCCGGACAGCCGCCAGGCCGTTCGGCCCCGGCGTGCCGGCGCGGAAGCGGTGCTCCCAGCGCAGCGTCCCGTCGGCGCGGCGCAGCGCGTACACGTTGCTCTGCATGTCCTGCAGGTAGACGGTGTCGCCCACGACCACGGGGTTCGCCGTCATGGCGCCCGAGTCGGCCAGGGCGACCGGGATGTGGAAGCGCCAGCGAAGGGCCAGCTTCGCGGCGTTCGCAGCGTCGATCGGCCCGGAGACGGCCCGCGTCGAGTGCAGGTCGGCGTTGGCCTGCGGCCAGTCGGTCGAGGGGGCTGCGGCAGCGGGCCGCGCGGCCGATCCACTGCTGCCACACCCGGCGACCGCGACGAGCACCACGATCGCGCCGAGGAGGGAGACGTGAACGGAGCGCATCCTCTCATGTTGCCCGTGGTCACTGTCAGTCAGCGACAGACGCTTGCGACTCTACGCTATGACTCAAGTACGTCCAACGATCGAGGAGGCGGGCAGGCGGATGGAGGCGGACGCGACCGGGGGTCGCGAGGCCGTGGGCCAGGGCGGAGACGACCTGCTGCGCGAGGGCGCGGAGGTCGCCGATCGGCTGCGCCGGAACGTCGAGCGCGTCGTCATCGGCAAGCGCGGGCAGGTCGAGCTCGTGCTCACGGCGCTCGCCTGTCGCGGCCACGTCCTGCTCGAGGACGTCCCGGGCACGGCCAAGACCGTGCTCGCGCGGGCCCTCTCGGGCTCGATCGACCGTGCCGTCGCGAGCCGCATCCAGTGCACGCCCGACCTGCAGCCGACCGACGTCACCGGCCTCCTGGCGTTCGACCCGCGCTCGCGCGAGTTCGAGTTCCGGCCCGGCCCGGTGTTCGCCAACGTCCTGCTGGTCGACGAGATCAACCGGGCGATGCCGAAGACCCAGTCGGCGCTGCTCGAGGCGATGGCCGAGTCGCAGGTCACCGTCGACGGCGTCACCCGGCCGCTGCCCGACCCGTTCCTGCTGATCGCGACCGAGAACCCGATCGAGCAGGAGGGCACGTTCCCGCTGCCCGAGGCCCAGCTCGACCGCTTCTTCCTGCGCACCTCGCTCGGCTATCCGCGCGAGGACGAGGAGCTGCGGATCGTGCAGGACCAGCACGCCGGCCACCCGCTGAGCCAGCTCGCGGCGGTGGCCTCTGCAGAGGAGGTCTCGCGGCTGCAGCGGGCGGTCGAGGAGGTCTACGTCGACGAGCTGCTGCAGCGCTGGATCGTGGCCCTGGTGCGGGCCACCCGCGAGCTCGACTTCGTGGCCGTCGGCGCGTCGGTGCGCGGCAGCCTGGCGCTCGAGCGGGCCGTGCGCGCCTACGCCCTCGTGCAGGGGCGCGAGTACGCCGAGGCCGACGACGTCGAGCGGCTGTTCGGCGCGGTGATCCTGCACCGCCTGCTGCTCGAGCCGGCGTCGCTGTCCGAGGAGGAGGTCGACGCGGCCGAGATCGGCCGCCGGGTCTGGCGCCGCTGCCTCGAGCGTCGCCCCGCGGCCCGAGCCACGCTGGGACGAGCAGCCGCAGCGCGCGGTGCCGGACCGGCCGTGAGCCCGCAGCGGGCGTTCCCGCTGATCCCGCGGCGACGCCTGCTCGGCCTGCCCTTCGGCGATCGCCGCAGCCTGCGCCGCGGCACCGGCTCCGAGGTCGTCGGCTCCCGCGCCTACCGGCGGGGCGACCCGATCGCGAGCATCGACTGGCCGGCCTCGGCCCGGCTCTCGGCGCTGCGCGGCCAGGACGAGTTCATCGTCCGCCAGTACGTCGCCGAGGAGGCGCCGAGCGTGGTGCTGGTGATCGACCGGCGACCGTCGATGGCCCTGTACGACGGCACGCTGCCGTTCCTGCACAAGCCGGTGCGTGGTGCAGCGGGCGGCCGAGGCGATCGCCGTGTCGGCGGTCGCCGCCCGCGCGCCGATCGGCCTGGCCGAGGCCTCGAGCGGCCGGCCGCGGCTGCTGGCCCCGTCCCGCACCGAGCCCCGGCTGGTGCTGCAGCGCGTCGGCGAGGCGCCGTTCGAGGCGCCCGAGCGACGGCCTGGCCGACACCCTGGCCCTGCTCGCCGGGCGCCGCGCCGAGCTGCCCGCCGGGACGTTCGTGTTCGTGGTCTCCGACTTCCTGGCCCCGCTCGCGTCGGCCGCCTGGGGGCGCCTGCGCGGCCTCGGCTGGGACGTCGTCCCGGTCGTCGTGCAGGACCCGACGTTCGAGCAGAGCTTCCCCGTGCTGCCGGGCGTCGTCGTGCCGTACGTCGACGCCGACGGGCGGCCGGGTGCTGCAGGTGCGCCTGCGCCGACGCGAGGCCGAGGCCCGGCGGCGCGAGCACGAGGAGCGCCACGCCGCCCTGCTCGAGCGCATGCTCCGGGCCGGCGCCGACCCGGTGCTCCTGTCCTCCGAGGAGCCGTTCCACGTCGACCAGGCGTTCGCCGCCTGGGCCGATCGCCGGCGGCTGCAGGTGCGGCGGCTGCGATGAGGCTCGGACGCATCCTCCTGTCGTCGCTCGCCGCCGCGCTGCTCGTGCCGGCCAGCGCGTCCGCGGCCCTCCAGGCCCGGACGGCTCTCGCGCCGCAGCCGGCGTTCCTCGGCGACGTGGTGCGCGCGCAGCTCACCGTCTCGGCGCCGGCGGCGGCGCAGGCCGAGCCCTCGTTCGGCCCGTTCCGGGTGCTCTCGAGCGGCCGCTCGGTGGAGCGCTCGCACGGCCAGGTGGTGTGACGCCGCTTCACGCTACCGGCTGCAGTGCCTGGCGGCGGTCTGCTCGCCCGGGCCCGGGCGGCGTCTGGTGACGCTGCCGGCGGTGACCGTACGGGCCGGCGCCGCCTCGAGGGCCGTGCGCTGGCCGGCGGCGGCCGTCGAGCCGCGGGTCTCGCAGGCCGAGGTCGCGAACCCGACGGCCTCCTTCCGCCGCCAGACAGCCGTTCCGGCGCCGGACTGGGCCCACGCCCCGGCGACGATCAGGAGGGCCCTGTACGTCGTGGCCGCGGTCCTCGTGCTGGCTGGCCCTCGTGCTCCTGGCACCGCTGCTGCGGCGGCGGGCCCGCCGCCACGTCGCCGAGCCGCTCGACCTGGCGCTGGCCCGCGTCCGCGAGGCCGTCGGCCGGCCGCCCGAGGACCGCCGGCGGGCCCTCGACCTGCTCGCGCGCGCGCTCGCGCGCGCGGGCGATGCCGAGCGGGCGCGCTCCGCCGTCCGAGCTCGCCTGGTCCGAGCCGGCACCCGAGCCGGGCAGGATCTCGACCCTCGCCGACCAGGTGGAGGCGGCCCGGTGAGCGACCGGATCCCCCTGGCCGACGCCGCGGCCCTCACCCGCCAGGCCCGCCGCACGGCGATCGCCGGTGCCGTGCTGGCGCTGCTGCTGGTCGCCGCGGTCGTCGCCGTGGCCGTGTCGTCGGCGACCCCGACCGCGAAGGAGCGTCGCCTCGTCCCGTCGGACTCGAACGGGATCGTCGTCCTCGACCTCTCGGCCAGCATCTCGAGCGACACCTTCGCCCGGATCGGGGCCTCGCTGCGCGAGCTCTCGTCGGGACGGGGCCGCTACGGGCTGGTGCTGTTCTCCGACGTCGCCTACGAGGCGCTGCCGCCCGGCACCCCGGCCGCCGCGCTGAAGCCGCTCGTCCGCTTCTTCACCCTGCCCCGCCAGACCACGCCGGGCCTCGCGCCGACGTTCCCGACGAGTCCCTGGACGCAGTCGTTCAGTGCCGGCACCCGGATCTCGTCCGGGCTCGGGCTGGCGTTGCAGCTGATCCGCACCGCAGCACCTGAAGCGGGCGTCGGTGATCCTGGTGTCCGACCTGGACGACGACCCCGGCGACCTCGCGAGCCTCGCCGCGGCCGCGCTCGCGCTGAAGTCCGAGCACGTCGCCGTGCGGGTCGTGGCCCTGAACCCGGCCCCGCGCGACGAGCAGCTCTTCCAGCGCCTGCTCAACCGGGCGTCGGCGGTCACCCACGCGCCGCTGCCGGGCCAGCGGCCGGTGACGATCGGCCCGACGATCCCGCTCGCGCTGGCGGTCCTGGCCGCGGCCGCGGCCCTGGTGCTGGCCGCGGCAGCGCTGTTCGGCGCGCGCCTTCGCTGGGGGACGGCATGAAGGCCGCCGCTGCGGATCGGACTGGCCGTCGTCGCCCTGGCCGGCGCGGCCGTCGCGCTCGCCGTGGCCCACGACGTCGTCGGCCTACGAGGACGCGTTCGCCGCCGGCGACGCCCGGATCGCCGTCGACCCGGCGAGCGCCGTCGACTGGATGCCGTCGACGATCGTGCCGGGCGATCCGGCCGGACGCCTGCTCGACGTGGGCGATGCCGCCGACCTGCGCCGCGCGGTGCGCTCGTTCGTCATCGCCGACCGGACCGGCCGCGGCTTCGACAGCGGCCAGACGAAGGCCCGGCGGTCGGCGACCGCCCAGGCGCTGCTCGAGACGGTGACCCTCGGCGGCGCGTCCCGCGAGGCGTCCCAGGCCGACGACCTGCTCGGCGTGCTGGCCTTCGGCACCGGCAGCAGCCCGAACGGGATCGCCAGCCCCGGCGAGCGGGCCGTCGACGCCTTCACCGCGGCCGCCCGGCTCGACCCGACGAACGAGGACGCGAAGGCCAACCTCGAGCTCGTGCTGCGCGCGCTCGCGCCGCAGGGGACGCGGCCGGGCTCGAGCTCCTCGGCCGGCCCGAGCGGCACCGGCCGGCGCGGCGCCGGCTCCGGCACGCCGGGGAGGGGGTACTGATGCCGCTCGGCGTCAGCATCGTGTTCCTCACGCCGCTGGCCGGGCTGCTGGCGCTGCTGGCGATCATCCCGCTCGGGGCGTTCGCTGCTGGCCGAGCGGCGGCTGCGGGCCGCACGGGCGCTGCTCGGGCTGCGGCCGCCGCCGGGCGCGGGTGCGCGGTGCGCCGGGCGGTCGCCCTGGCGGCCGTGCCGGTGCTGCTGGCGCTGGCGGCGGCGCAGCCGGCGCTGCGGCGCCAGACGACGGTCGAGGCGCGCACCGACGCGGCGGCGTTCGTCGTCCTCGACACCTCGCGCTCGATGGCGGCGACGCCCGGCACCGCGGCCCAGAGCCGGCTGGCCCGGGCCCGGACGATGGCCAGCGATCTCGCCACGACCGTCGGCTCCGTGCCGCTCGGCGTGGCCACGCTGACCGACCGCGTGCTGCCGGACCTGTTCCCGACCGCGGATCGGGGGACGTTCCAGTCGGTCGTCCGGGCGGTGTCGGTGGAGGATCCGCCGCCGCGCGAGTCGAGCGTCACCGCGACGGCCTTCGGCGCGCTCGGCGCGCTCGGGTCGCAGGGCTTCTTCGACCGCGCGGTCCGCCACCGGGTCCTGGTGCTGGTGACCGACGGCGAGAGCCGGCCGTTCGACGCCGCCGGGGTCGCCTCGGCGCTCGTCGGCCGGGCCGGGCGTGCGCGTCGTCGTGGCCCGGGTGGGCGACGGGCGGGACCGCGTGCGCGGGCCGCACGGCGCCGCGGAGCCGTACCGGCCGGACCCGTCCGGCGCGGCGGCGTCGGTGCAGGAGCTCGCCCAGGCAACCCGCGGCCGGGTCGTGCAGGCCACGGGCGCCGCCGCCGGCGCGGCCGTGCGGGCAGCGGTCGGCTCGGGGCCGACGGTCGAGGTCGGGCTCGAGCCCACGAACCACACGCTCGCCCCGTTCGTCGCACTGGCGGCGCTGATCCCACTTCTTCTCGCATTGAGGGAGAAGTGGTAGGTTCCGTTCTCGGTTTGCAGGTCGGGTGTCGAGGGAGGGTCCATGAAGCAGTCGTCGCTCATGCGGGCCGGCGCGGTGCTTGCCGGACTCGCAGCGCTCACGGTCGTCGGCAGCGCCGGCGGCGCCTCCGTGCCCGACGGAGACTGGCTCGGGTTCGGCCGCAGCGCCGACAACATGCGCCACTCGCCGCTGACCGAGGTCACCCCGGCCAACGTCAAGACCCTGGCCCGGGCCTACATGATCGACTTCCGCAAGGTCGATCCCGACGTGCGCCGCGGCGAGCAGTCGTATCCCGTGGCGATCAACGGTCAGCTCTACGTCACGACCAACGACGACAACGTCTTCCGGATCGACGGCGCCACCGGCAACATCGTGTGGCACTTCAAGCCGAAGAACTCCGGCCTGTTCAAGAACTTCGGCATCGTGGCCAACCGCGGCGTGACCGCCTGCGACGGCAAGCTGTTCCTGCTGACGCTGGACATGCGGATCAACTCCCTCGATCCCGGGACCGGCCAGCTGATCAAGAGCGTGCCGATCGCCGACGCGGTGCCCGGCGCCGGCTCGAACTACGGCTACTCCGAGACGAGCACCCCGACCTGCGCCGACCATCGCGTGGTGTTCGGCGCCGCCGGCTCGGAGTACGGCACGCGCGGCTTCGTCATGGCCTACACCACGAACCTCGAGCCGGCCTGGCCGAGCCCGTACTGGACGATCCCGCCCGAGCAGCAGAGCTGGCGCAGCGCGAGCCGCATCGTCGGCGGCGGCAACGTCTGGACGCCGGTGACCGTCGACGCGTCGACCGACACCGTGTTCTTCGGCACCGGGTCGGCCACGCCGCTGTACTTCCAGTACGTCCGCCCGGGGCCCAACCCGCGCACCGACTCGCTCATCGCGGTCGACCTGAAGACCGGCGCCACGAAGTGGTGGCAGCAGCTGATCAGCGGCAACCAGTGGGCCTACGACGTGTCGCAGCCGCCGCTGGTGTACGACGCCAAGGTCGGCGGGACGACGCGGCACGTCGTCTCGGTGGCCTCGATGGAGGGCGTCTGGTACGCGTTCGACGCGAAGACCGGCCGGCCGTTCTACCAGCGCATCAAGGTGATCGACCGGGTCGAGCATCCGTCCCTGCAGCCCGGCAAGCCGGTGACGGTGTACCCGTCGTCGCTCGGCGGCCTGAACTACTCGCCGGCGTCGTTCGACCCCTCGACCGGCTACGTGTTCAACGCCGCCTCCGAGACCGCCTCCGAGCTCATCCAGCACAAGCTCACGGCGGCCCAGAAGAAGGACAAGTTCGTGCTCGGCGACGTCTTCATCGGCGTCGACAACGGCAACTTCGGCACCATCCCGCCGGGCTGGCACGACCACGGGTCGATCAGCGCGATCGACGTCGCGAACGGCCGGCGGGTGTGGAAGTTCGACACGCCGGAGCCCGAGCGCGGCGGCGTCACCACGACCGCGTCGGGACTCGGCTTCGCCGGTGGCGGCGACGGGGTGGTGCGGGCCTTCGACGTGCACAACGGCAACGTCCTGTGGACGAGCCCGACCGGCTCGCCGATCGCCTCGGGGCCGACCGTGTTCAGCGCCGGTGGCCGCGAGTACGTCGCGGTGACCGTCGGCGGGACGCCGACGTCGTCCAACGGCGGCACCCAGTCCCAGCTCTGGGTCTACTCGCTCGGAGGGGCCCACGGCCAGGCCGACCAGACCCGCCCTGCGCGGGCGATCGTCCCCGCCGTCGCGACCGTCACCCCTGCCCAGGCGGCGCTCGCCGTCCAGGCCCGGCGGGCGCGCGTCGCCGCGGCCGCCGCTGCCGGCGCCCGGATCCAGACCCAGGCGCCGCTCACGCTGCAGCAGTGGAGCGCGACGTCCAGCAACTCGCAGATCGTGAGCGGCCACCTGCTGCTGGCCGGAAAGCCCGTCAGCGGCGCGTCGATCGCCGTCGGCGGCTACCGGCTGCAGGCCAGGACCGACGCCAGCGGCCGCTTCCTCTACCGGATCGATCCGACGCTCGCCCGCCGCTACGCGGTGAGCGTCGTCGATCTCGGCTCCGCGAAGGTCGGCGGCAGGGCGCTCACGGCGGCCGAGAAGACGGCGCTGCAGGGCGCCGCCGGCGGCTTCAGCGTGGGCTACCAGATCGCCGACCTGCGCGTCCGGCGCAGCGGCAACGAGCTGGTCATCACCGGGCGGGCAGTCGACTCTCGCGGCGGCGCCGTGCCGCCGGTGGTGCGCTACACCTACCAGCTCAGCGGCACGATCACCGATGCCAACGGCAAGCCGGTCGCCGGTGCCACGCTGGTGACGCGCACCCAGGACCGCGACTTCTGGACGTTCTCGCTGCCGTCCGACGCGAACGGGCACTACACGTCGTTCTTCGCGGCCTCCGACGAGATGGGCGCCGACCCCGTGCCGCTGACCGTCCAGGTGGCCTCGGGCACCGTCTCGTACTCCTCGGGCCTGAGCCCGACCGTGCCGTTCAACGCGCTCAAGAGCGCCCACCTCGACGTCCAGCTGCCGGCCTCGCCGACGGGCGTCCTGCCGGTGCCGAAGTCGACGTCGTACGCCGGTGCGGTGTACGAGGGGCTGATGCTCGGGGTGACCGACCGGAACGGTCTGATCACGCCGAAGTCGGTGCGCTGGCCCGACGCCAAGGGCCGCTTCGAGATCCGGATCCCGGCCCGGCCCACGGGCACCAAGCTGCAGCTCTGGCAGGACGTCGACCAGTTCTTCTCGACGGCCACGGCGCGCCCCGGCGGCCCGGTCGACCTGGCGAGCTATCCGAAGCAGGTCCTGCAGCGCATGCCGCAATCCGTTGCCAGCGTGGTGGTGCCGTAGGGTAGGATCGATCAAGGGATGGCGTCCGATGTGAAGGAAAAGGCCCGCCGAGCTGACGCGCGCCGCAACCGAAAGACGGTCGTGACCGCGGCGCACTGCGTGTTCGCGGCGGCCGGGCCGGACGCGCCGATGGACGACGTCGCGCGCGCGGCCGGTGTGGGCGTGGCCACCGTCTACCGTCACTTCCCGTCGAAGGACCTGCTGGTCGACGCCGTCATGGAGATGCGCCTCGGCGCAGCCATGCAGGAGCTGCTGGCGGCGCGCCGCGAGGAGGCGGACGCCTGGGCAGCCTTCGTGCGCTTCGTCCGCAAGGCCGCTCAGCTGTCGGCAGAGGACCAGGCGCTCAGCCTGTGTCTCGGCGGCTCCCTCCGCCTCGGACACGAAGCCCGGCGCCTGCAGCTGCAGCTGGTCGACGCGACGATGGACCTGATGCGGGCGGCCCAGGAGACGGGCCAGCTGCGCGCCGACCTGCGACCCGGCGACATGGCGATCCTGCTGGGCATCGGCCACTCGACCTGGGTGCGGCTCGACGGCGCCGAGCACCTCCTCGGGCGCTACCTCGCGATCATCATCGACGGGCTCAAGGCGCCCGGTGCCGAGACGATGCCCGGCAGCCCGCTCGCCCGCGAGGACATCAACGACATGCTTGGCGTCTAGCCGGCCGTGGCCCCTGAGCTCTACAACTTCCGGGCCGGCGCCGTTTCGTATAGCGTCGCAGCCTCGGATGCAAACGTATCTGTGCGCAACCGGTGCTGATGATGCGGAGCGGCTCGACGAGATCCGGGCCGCGGTGCTGCGGCACGGCGGTACGGAGCAGGACGGGCACGGCGCCGCGATCCTGGCCGTCTTTCCGTCGCCGTCAGCCGCGGTCGCCGCGGCCGCGTCCGCCGGCACGGTCGTGCGCGTCGGGCTGCACACCTGCGACCCCCGGCTCGACGGCGAGGAGGAGGTACGGCGCGCCGCCCGGATCGCGGCGGCCGCGCATCCGGGCCAGGTGCTGCTGTCGGCCGCGACCCGGCACCTGATCGACGACGACGTCCAGGATCTCGGTCTGCACCACCTGCGCGACCTGCCAGGCGCCCAGCGCCTGTACCAACTGGGCGCCGACATGCACCAGCCGCTGGCGACGCTGGTGCAGACGAACCTGCCGGCGTCGGCGACGCGCTTCCACGGGCGCGTCCGCGACCTCGACGAGATCGCGGCGCTGCTCCGGCGCGACGACGTCCGCCTGCTGACCCTCGTCGGCGCCGGCGGCACGGGCAAGACCCGTCTCGCGATCGAGGCCGCGGGCCGCGCCGCCGACCGCTACCCCGAGGGCGTGTGGTGGGTGTCGGTCGCCGCGCTCTCGGACTGGCGCGCCGTGCTGCCGTCGATCGCCGCCACCCTCGGCGTCGTCGGCGATCTCGAGGTCGCCCTCGAGGGCAAGCACCTGCTGGTGGTCGTCGACAACCTCGAGCACCTGCTCGACGCCGCCGAGGCGCTCTCGAGCCTGCTCGGCCGCTGTCCGGGGCTCGACCTCCTCACCACGTCACGCAGCCCGCTGCGGGTCGCGGCCGAGTGGCAGCACGAGGTGGCGCCGCTGGCCCCTGCCGAGGCGGCGGCGTTCCTGCGCGAGCGGGTCGCCGCCGTCCGTCGCGACGTCGTGCTCGGAGCCGAGGCGGACGCGATCTGCGAGCGGCTCGACTGCCTGCCGCTGGCGCTGGAGCTCGCAGCGGTGCGGCTGCGGGTGCTGTCGCCGGCGGCCCTGCTGACCCGGCTCGACCACAGCCTGCCGCTGCTCGCCGCCGGTGCGAGGGACGCGCCGCAGCGCCAGCAGACCCTGCGCGCCACCATCGCCTGGAGCCACGAGCTGCTCTCACCCGCCGAGCAGGCCCTGTTCGCCCGGCTCGGGATCTTCGCCGGCTCCTTCGGCCTGGACGCCGTCGAGGCGGTCTGCGAGGCCGACGTCGAGACCCTGGCCGGGCTGGTCGACAAGAGCCTCGTCCGGCAGCACGACGACCGCTTCTCGATGCTCGCGACGATCCGCGAGTACGCACGCGACCTGCTGGCCGCGGGCGACGAGGCCGAGACCCTGGGTCGGCGGCACCTCTCCTTCCACGTCCAGCAGGCCGACGCCGCGCGGGACACCGTGCTCTGGGGCGGTGACGAGCCGGGGGAGGTGCGCGCCTGGTTCGAGCTCCTGGCCCACGAGTGGCCCGACATGCTCGCGGCGATCGAGCTCGCCGTCCGCCTCGGCGAGGCCGAGCAGGGGCTGAGCATCGGCGAGGTGCTGTTCACCTACCTCGAGTCCCAGGGTCGCCTGCCCGTCGCGAGCGAGCTGCGTGAGGAGCTGCTGGCGGCGGCCAGCGACGACGAGCTCGGGCGCTACGCCGACGTGTGCGCGGCGGCCGTCAAGCACGCCACGTGGTACGGCGGCTCGGGTGACGTCCGGCGCCACGTCGACCGCCTGCCGGACGGGTGGCGCCACATGCTGGGGGCGTTCGTGGCCCAGGAGACCGACCCGGCCGCCGATGCCGAGCAGCTCTGGAGGGACGCGGCCGTCGCCTGTGCCGCGGCTGGCGAACCCCGCCTCGAGGCGCGCTGCCGGCTGCTGCTCGCCGACCTGCACGTCGCCCGCGGCGCCTACGCCGAGGCGCTCGAGATCGTCGAGCCGCTGCTCGACCCGTCACGCCCGCCGCTGCAGCTCTGGCTCCGGACGATGGTGTCGTTCGTGCAGAGCATGTCGCTGGCCGGTCTCGGCCTCGACGACCGCGCCCGCCGGGCGGTGCTCGAGAGCATGCGCCTGCTGCTCGAGAGCGGGACCGGCGGCGGCCCGATCTGGATCTTCCCTGCGGCACTGGCCGTCGCCTGGGAGCGCGACGACCCGGCCCGCGCGGCGGCCATCGCTGCAGCCGCTCTCCGCCTGCGGCGGGACGCCGGCATCAAGCACGAGGCGGTGCCCCACTTCGACGGTCTGAACGACCGGCTGGCGCTCGTGCTCGGGGAGTCCGCCGCGCGGGCGGCGGCCGACCGGGGCGAGCGCCTGTCGGTCGAAGACGTCCTGCGGTTCGGCGACCCGGCGGTCGTGGACGAGGCGGCCGACGCCGCCGAGACCCTGCGCGGCCGCTACCAGCTCACGGCCCGCGAGATCGAGGTGCTGGGTCTGCTCGCGAGCGGCATGACCAATGCGGCGATCGCCCGGACGCTGTTCATCAGCCCGAACACCACCGCGGTCCACGTGTCGCGGATCCTCTCGAAGCTCGGCGTCGACGGGCGGGTGCAGGCGGCCAGGGTGGCCCTGCAGCTCGGCCTGGCGCCCGATCGTACGACCGAACTACCCACAAGATAGTCAGCCCTGGGGGCTGCGAATAGTCAGGTCTGTAGACGCGCGCCGCGTGTGCCGCTGCGAGCCTCGGATCGAACGCGTTCGGCCACGCCGAGAGAGGAAGGATCGGATGAACATGACACGGAGGCTCCCCCTGGTGGCGGCCGCCGGCTGCGCCTGGACGCTGCTCATGGCGTCCCAGGCCGCGGCAGCAGCGGTGCCGTACGCGGGCAGCTACAGCGGCGCGAACCCGCAGAACAGCCGCGGGCTCGCGTTCTACGTCTCGACCGACGGGTCGAGCATCCAGGACGCCACGGTCTTCACCACCTACCTGCCGTGCAGTCCCGGCGGAGGCACGCTCACCGACCGAGCTGCGGATCGCCGCCATTCCCGTCGCGGCCAACGGCTCGTTCGCGGGGACGGCCTCCCAGGACGGCGTGGTCGGATCGTCTGCGGCCCACTTCACCTACAGCTTCAGCGGCATCCTGAACCGGGTCGCCGCGAACCGCCGCCGGCACGTTTCGCGAGACGGTCACCTACAGCAACGGCACCGTGCAGACCTGCACCAGCGGCGACCAGGCCTGGCACACGACGCGTGACACCCAGCAGGCCGCCGACCAGACGCCGCTGGCCCAGCCCGGCAGCTACACGGCCGCCAACCCGCAGAACAGCCGCGGCCTCGCGTTCTACGTCGCCGCGGACAGCACGAGCCTGCAGGACGTGACGGTGTTCACGACCTACCTCTCCTGCACGCCTGGCGGGGGCTCGCTGTCGGACCGCCTGCGCATCGCGAGCATCCCGCTGGCCGCCGACGGCTCGTTCTCCGGGCGCCGGCTCCCAGGACGGCGTGATCGGGTCGTTCCCGGCCCACTTCACCTACGCCTTCAGCGGGCACCTGCACGGCAACGACGCGAGCGGGCGGCCGCGCGTGGCGGGGACGTTCCGCGAGACGGTGACCTACAACGGCCAGACCTGCACGTCGAGCGACGTGTTCTTCTGGAACGCGCTGCGCGACACGGCCCAGGCCACCGTCGCAGGCGCCCGATCCGCAGCCGGGCAGCTACACCGGCGCGAGCCCGCAGAACAGCGCGCGGCCTGGCCTTCTACGTCGCCGCCAACAAGAAGAGCCTGCAGGACGTGACGGTGTTCACGACCTACCTGTACTGCGCGCCCGGCGGCGGCGTCGCTGTCCGACCAGCTGCGCATCCCGAGCGGTGAAGCTCGGCAAGGACGGCTCGTTCTCGGGCACCGGCTCGCAGGACGGCGTCGTCGGGTCGTTCCCGGCGCACTACACCTACGCCGTCAGCGGCCACGTGCACGGCGACGACGCCAGCGGCCGGCCGCGGGTCTCGGGGACGCTTCCGCGAGACGGTGACCTACAACGGCCAGACCTGCACGTCGAGCGACGTGTTCTTCTGGAACGCGGTGCGCGACACCGCCCAGGCCGCGACACCAGAAGCCCGATCCGCAGCCCGGCAGCTACTCCGGTGCGAACCCGCAGAACAGCGGCGGCCTGGCGTTCTACGTCGCCGCCGACAAGAAGAGCCTGCAGGACGTGACGGTGTTCACGACCTACCTGTACTGCGCGCCTGGCGGCGGCTCGCTGTCCGACCGAGCTGCGCATCGCCAGCATCCCGCTGGTCAAGGGCGGCGCGTTCTCGGGGACGGCCTCGCAGGACGGCGTCGTCGGCTCGTTCCCGGCGCACTTCACCTATGCCTTCAGCGGCCAGGTGCACGGCGACGACGCGCAGCGGCCGGCCGCGGGTCTCGGGGACGCTTCCGCGAGACGGTGACCTACAACGGCCAGACCTGCACGTCCGGCGACGTGCTCTTCTGGAACGCGCTGCGCGACACCGACCCAGGCCGCGAAGCAGGCACCCGACCCGCAGCCGGGCAGCTACTCCGGCGCGAACCCGCAGAACAGCGGCGGGCTCACGTTCTCCATCTCCGCCGACCACGCGTCCCTGCAGGACGTGACGGTCGCCCGTCACCTACCTGTACTGCTCGCCCGGCGGGGGCAGCCTCAGCGACCGGCTCGGGATCGCCAGCATCCCGATCGCCCCCGACGGCTCGTTCTCGGGCAGCTCGGCCCAGGACGGGGTCATCGGCTCGTCGCCGGCCCACTTCACCTACTGCGGTCAGCGGCCACGTCCACGGCGACGACGCCAGCGGGCGGCCGCGGATCTCGGGCACCTTCCGCGAGTCCGTCACCTACAGCAACGGCACGACCCAGACCTGCACCTCGAGCGACGAGTTCTTCGCGAACGCCGTGCGCGACGCGCAGGCGGCCCAGCAGACCCCGGACGTGCGGGCGGGGCAGCTACACCGGGGCCAACCCCCAGAACAGCCGCGGGCCTCTCGTTCTCGGTTGCCGGCTCGACGTCTGCAGAACGTGTCGGTTGCGACCGTCTACCTGTCGCTGTGCGCCGGGCGGCGCGATCCTGAACGAGCGCGTTCGCGATCGCCAGCATCCCCGTCGCGGCCGACGGCTCGTTCAGCGGAACGTCGAGCCGGATCGGCACCGTCGGCAGCGCAGCGGCCCACTACACGTACTCCTTCAGCGGCCGCTTCCACGGCGACGACAACACGGGCCACGCGCGGGTGTCCGGCGTGTTCCGCGAGACGATCACCTACAGCAACGGAACTGCCCAGAGCTGCTCGTCGAACGACCAGTTCTGGCACGCCACGTCGACCTAGACCTCCAGCGATGCGTCACAGTTGCGCGGTGGCCGCCGAACAGACGACCGCCGCGCAGCTGCGTCTCGCCGATCATCTGCCCCGCCCCCGGGCGGTGCTGGCCGAGACGCTCGTCGAGCGCCCGGCCGTGCCGGCAATCGACGCGCACAACCACCTCGGCCGCTGGCTCACGGCGTGGGTGGCGCCCGACCGCGAGTGGATGGTCGAGGACGTCGGCGCGCTGCTCGACGTCATGGATCGCTGTGGAGTCGAGGCGATCGTCAACCTCGACGGCCGCACGCTGCCGGACCTCGAGGAGAACCTCGATCGCTACGACCGGGCGCATCCGGGCCGCTTCCACACGTTCGTCCACGTCGACTGGGAGGACGCCCTGGGCGACGCGCGCGGCGGTGAGCGGCAGGCCGCGATGCTCGCGCGTGCGCGGGACGCGGGTGCCGCCGGGGTGAAGGTGTGGAAGGACCTCGGCCTGTGGATCGACGACCGGGACGGCCGGCGCGTCCTGCCGGACGACGCGCGGCTCTCGCCGGTCTTCGACGCCGCGGGCGAGCTCGGGCTGCCGGTGCTGATCCACACCGCCGATCCCGTGGCCTTCTGGGATCCGGTGGACGAGCGCAACGAGCGCTACGAGGAGCTCAACGTCCACCCGGAGTGGTCGTTCTGCGGCGGCGGCTTCCCGTCGTTCAAGCGGCTGCTCGAGGCGCTCGAGACGCTCGTCGCCCGCCACGCCGGGACCGTCGTTCATCGCCGCCCACGTCGGCTGTCACGCGGAGGACCTGGGCGAGGTCTCGCGCATGCTCGACGCCTACCCGAACCTCGCGATCGACCTCTCGGCCCGGATGGCGGAGCTCGGGCGCCAGCCGCGCGCCGCGCGCGCGCTGGTCGTGCGCCACCCGGATCGCGTGCTCTTCGGCACCGACGAGTTTCCGCCGGCGGCGCGCGCCTACCGGCGCTGGTACCGCTTCCTCGAGACCGACGACGAGCACTTCCCGTACTCGGACGACGCCGACCGCCCGCCGCCCCAGGGCCGCTGGGCGGTCTCGGCGCTCGACCTGCCACCGGGGGTGCTCGAGCAGGTGTACCGCGGGAACGCCCGCCGCGTGCTCGGCCGCTGAGCTACGCCGGCACGTACTCGAGGAACCGCCCGAGGTCGCGGAAGCCGACGCGCGCGTACAGCCGCTCGGCCATGGACGTGGCCTGCAGGCTGGCGGTGCGGCAGCCGCGGCCTCGGGCGTCGTGCAGCTGCAGCACCGTGAGCGCGGTTCCGAGACCCCGGCCCCGGGCGTGCTCGACGGTCTCGACGTTGTAGATCCCGCAGTCGCCGTCGAGGTCGAAGGCGATCGAGGCGGCCACGATCTCGCCGGCCGCGCGGGCCATGCGCAGGTGCAGCGCGCCGGTGTCTGCGCCGGCCAGGAAGCCGTCGGGCAGGTCGAACGTCCGCAGGTACAGCGCCCACTCGGGCGCGAGCTCGAGCTCGAGCTCGGGCCGAGGCAGGTCGAGGTCGTCGAGCGGCATCCCCATCGCCCGGGTGGCCATGTCGAACCGGTAGCCGCGCCGCTGCAGCTCGGCCGCCGTGGCGTCGTCGTCCTCACGCACCCAGGCAGCGAAGCGCTCGACACCGGCGGCCGCGTAGCCCGCCTCCATCGGCTCGATGCCCGAGACCGTCTGCAGCACGGCGTTGTTGTAGATGCCGCGCTCGGGCTCCGAGGGGAAGACGGCCAGCTCCACGCCGGGCAGGCGCTGCACCGACGCGCCGCGCGACCAGCGGGCGTAGGCCCGCCAGGCGGCGAGCATCGTGGCGGTGCCGCGGGCGTACAGCTGGCCATCGGTCATTGTCCATCCGTCTCGGTTCCGACGGAGGTGTTACAGCCGGGCTGCAGGTTCGACGATGAGCCCGTCGTTAACGGATCGCCGCGTAGCGCCGATCAGTGGCGATGATCGCCGAGAAAGACGCAACGGAACCGCATTGACGTCAGCGAAAGGCGGTTCCTATCATGCATGGATGGCGAGGGGTCATGACGCCGGGCCTGGCGGTCCGGCAACGGTTGCGCGCGCCCGCAGGTGCTCCGGGTGATCCTCCGGCGTGGCCGGATCCACACGCTGGGCGCGGACGAGGCGCCGCGTTCGCGAGCTGTCGATCGTCGGCGACCGGATCGTCCCGCCGGGTGCCGGCGGCGGCGAGTGGGTCGACCTCGGCGGGCTGTGCGTCGTGCCCGGCTTCAGCGACGCCCACGTCCACTTCCCGACCTGGTCGCTGGCCCAGCGCTCGGTGCGCTTCGAGGACTGCCGCTCGCTGGCCGACGCTCGCACGCGGCTGCGCGAGGTCCTCGCCCGGCACGACGGCGGCTGGCTTCGCGGCTACGGCTGGCGCGACGCCGGCTGGCCCGACGGCGGCTCCGAGCCGGGAGCTGCTCGACGAGCTCGCCCCGGGCGTGCCGATGGCGCTGCGCTCGAAGGACGGCCACTCCGTCTGGCTCAGCTCGGCCGCCCTGGCGCAGGCCGAGCAGCTCGAGGTCGACGGCGGCGTGGTCGAGCGCGACGCCGGCGGCCGGCCGACCGGCATCCTGCGCGAGGAGGCCGCGTGGCGGTTCTACGAGCAGCACGCCCGGCCGTCGGTCGAGGAGTACGTGTCGGCGATGCGCGACGGCGTCGCCCTGGCCAACAGCCGCGGCGACGACCGCGGTGCACGACAAGGACGGCGGCCTCGGCGCGACCGGGATGTGGCAGCGGTTGCGCGAGCAGGGCGGGCTGAGCCTGCGGGTCTGGCAGTCGCTCCCGCACGACGTGCTGCCCGAGCTCGAGTGGGTCGGCCTGCGGCCCGGACTCGGCGACGACCTCCTGCGCGTCGGCTACCTCAAGGTCTTCATGGACGGCGCCCTCGGGTCGCAGACCGCGCGCCTGCTCGACGGCTCCGGGGTCGAGATCACGACCCAGGAGGAGCTCGCCGAGATCGTGCTGCGGGCCGCCCGCGCCGGCTGGCCGGTGGCGGTCCACGCGATCGGCGACGCCGCCAACCGGGCCGCCCTGAACGCGTTCGAGGAGACCCGCCACGAGTGGCAGCCGCGCGGCCTGCGCCAGCGCATCGAGCACGCCCAGCTGCTCGACGACGCCGACGTCGGCCGCTTCGCCGCGCTCGGCGTGGCCGCCTCGGTGCAGTACAGCCACGCGCCGTCGGATCGCGACCTGGTCGAGTCGATCTGGGGCGAGCGCGGCGCCGGCGCCTACCGCTTCCGCACGCTGCTCGACTCCGGCGCCGTGGTGGCCAACGGCTCGGATGCGCCGATCGAGGATCTCGACCCGCTGCTCGGCGTGCGAAGCGCCGTCCACCGCTCGCTCGACGAGCGGCCGCCGTGGCGGCCCGAGCAGGCCATCACGGCGCGCCAGGCGCTCGAGACCAGCACCGTGACCGCCGCCTGGCTGGCCTACGACGAGTCCCGCCGCGGCCGGCTCCTGCCCGGGATGCTCGCCGACCTCGTGGTGCTCGACGGCGACCCGCTGTCCTGCCCGCGCCGACGAGCTCGAGCGGATCGGGGTCGTGGCCACGATGGTCGGCGGGCGCTGGGTGCACGGCGCCGAGCGGCTCGGCGTCGAGCCCCTCGAGGAGGCCGACGTCCGTGGCTGACCGGCTCCGCTCCGAGCCCGAGCTGCGCGAGCTGTACGGCGAGCCGAGCGAGGTCGTGCAGCGCAAGGTGATCGACCACGTCGATCCGCACGCCCGACGCTTCATCGAGCTCTCGCCGTTCTGCTGTCTCGGCACGTCCTCGGAGGAGGGCGGCGACGTCTCGCCCCGCGGCGACCACCCGGGCTTCGTTCGCGTCCTGTCCGAGACCGAGCTCCTGGTCCCCGACCGGGTCGGCAACAACCGGATCGACTCGCTGCGCAACCTGGTGCGGCGCCCGCAGGTCGGGCTCCTCTTCCTGGTGCCCGGCCTGAACGACATGCTGCGGGTCAACGGCACCGCCCGCATCACCGGCGAGCCCGAGGTCCTGGCCGCCGCGGCGGTCGAGGGCCGGGCGCCCCGCTCCGGGCTCCTGGTCACGGTGCAGGAGGTCTTCTTCCACTGCGGCCGGGCCGCCAAGCGCGCCCGCCTGTGGGATCCCGCCGCCCAGGTCGAGCGCTCGGCGATGCCGCGGCTCGCGGACATGATCCGCGACCAGGCCGCGACGCCGTCGCTCGATCCGGCCCTCGATCGGCTCCGTGAGGAGACCTACATGGAGCAGCTGTACTGAGCCGCGTGCCCCGTCCCGAACGATCCAAGGAGCGCACCATGCCGAGACGCGCCGGTCTGGCAGCAGCAGGCCTGCTCACGGGCCTTCTGGTCAGCGCGGCCCCCGCCGGGGCGACGCCGAACGTCGCCGCCGTCGGAGCGGCCGCCGCCGCCGGAACCACCTTCTCCATCAGCGACGTCCCGCTCGACCACCTCACGCCGCAGCGCAGCGTCCTGGCCTTCCAGGAGGAGTCGGCGCTGTTCTCGGCGCTCACCGACTACGACGCCAGCGGCAAGCTGGTCATGCTCCAGGCGAAGTCGGTCAAGACCACGAACAACGTCGACTGGACGATCACGCTGAAGTCGGGCTGGACGTTCCACAACGGCGAGCCGGTGACCGCGCAGAGCTTCGTCGACGCCTGGAACGCCGTGGCCTACGGCCCGAACGCCTGGCCGACGAACGCCGAGATGGCCGAGATCAAGGGCTACAAGGCGCTGAACCCGACGGCCAAGGGCGCGAAGCCGTCGCGCAAGACGCTGGTCGGCCTGAAGGCCGCGAACGCGACGACCATCAAGGTCACGCTGTCGGCGCCGGACAGCCAGTTCCCGCTGCAGCTCTCGCAGCTCGGCTTCCTGCCGCTGCCGAAGGCCGCGTTCAGCGATCCGAAGGGCTACGACAAGCACCCGATCGGCAACGGCCCGTACGAGATGGTCGGCAACTGGTCGTCGAGCTCGACGAGCATGACGACCAAGCGCTACGCCGGCTACAAGGGCGCGCCGGGCGGCGTCGACAGCATCGTCTTCAAGTTCTACTCGAACCAGCACACGGCCTACAACGACGTGCTCGCCGGCAACCTCGACATGGCCGGCATCGGCCAGGACCAGTACGCCCAGGCGAAGGCCAAGTTCGGCAGCCGCTTCATCGCCTTCGGCGCGCCGGCCATCGACTACCTCGGCTTCCCGCTGAACGACCCGCGCTTCCAGGACATCCGCGTGCGCCACGCGCTCTCGATGGCCATCGACCGCGCCGCGATCTCGAAGGCCCTGTTCGCCGGCGTCGAGCCCGCCGCGGCCGACTGGATCCCGCCGGCCGTGCAGGGCGGCGGCACCAACGCCTGCGGCCAGTGGTGCACGTACGACCCGGACGCCGCGAAGGCCCTGCTGGCCCAGGCCGGCGGCCTCAGCGGGACGGTCAACATCTGGTTCCCCGGCGGCTTCGGCTACGACGCCGCGTTCCAGGCGATCGCCAACCAGTGGCACCAGAACCTCGGCCTGACCGTCACCCTCAAGGCCACGACCGGGTTCTCGGACTTCTTCGCCGACCTCCAGAACAAGACCGTCGACGGCCCGTTCCGCGGCCACTGGGGCGCGCTCTACCCGAGCGCCCAGAACTTCCTGAACCCGCTCTACAAGATCGACGGCGAGTTCAACTACGCGACCTACTACACGAGCCAGAAGGCCACCGACCTGATCAACGCCGCCGAGCCAGGCCAAGTCGCTGTCGGCCTCGCAGGCGCTGTACCGCAAGGCCGTCAACCAGATCGCGGCCGACTTCCCGACCGCGCCGCTGTACTACGCCAAGTACGTGTACGTCGCCGGGCCGAAGGTGCGGAACCTGCACGTGAACCTGTCGGGCACCTACATCATCCGCGTGAAGGTCGCGGGGTAGCGGCGTGGCCGCGGCTCCGCACGTTGACACCGAGCGCCTCGAGTGGCTGCTCGAGGTGCTCGGGCGCCTGCCCGAGTACGCGGTCTTCGCCACCGTCGACGAGCTGGTCGGGCAGGCCGGCCAGCTCGCCGAGCGGCATCCCGGGCGTGGTCGAGCTGCGGCGGGTCGGCACGTCGCGGCTCGGCGAGCCCGCTGCACTGCCTGCAGATCGGCAGCGGCTCGCGCCACGCCCTGGTCGTTCGCCTTCCCGCACCCGAACGAGCCGGTCGGCGGGCTGACGGCGATCGCGCTGGCCGAGCTGCTGGCCGAGGACGCCGAGCTGCGGGAGCGCCTCGACTTCACCTGGCACGTGATCCCGTGCATCGACCCCGACGGGACGCGGCTCAACGAGGGCTGGTTCCACGGCCCGTTCACCCGCACCCACTACGCGCGCCACTTCTACCGGCCGGCCGGGCAACGAGCAGGTCGACTGGACGTTCCCGCTGGCCTACAAGAAGGCCTACTTCGACGCCGTCATGCCCGAGACGGTCGCGCTGATGCGGCTGATCGACGAGCACCGGCCGGCGTTCGTGGCCTCGCTGCACAACGCCGAGAGCGGCGGCGTCTACTACTACCTCTCCCACGAGGCGCCCGAGCTCTACCCGCTGCTGCAGGAGGTGCCGCAGCGGCTCGGGCTGAAGCTCGACCTCGGCGAGCCCGAGTCGCCGAACACCCCGCAGCTCGCGCCGGCGATCTTCCAGACCATCTCGAGCGAGGCGAGTACGACGCCCAGGAGGCGGCCGGCATCGAGCCCGAGACCTTCGCCGGCTCCTCGAGCGCGAGCTACGCCGGTCGCTACGGCGCGTTCTACCTGGTGCCCGGAGCTGCCCGTACTGGACCGACCCGGCGGCCGACGACCAGACGCCGACCGAGCAGGTGTACGCCGACGTCCTTCGCGCGGCAGTCGGCCGACCTGCTCGAGCTGCACGCCGTGCTGCAGCGGGTGCACGAGCAGGCCCGGGACCACCTGAAGCTCGACACGCCGTACCTGCGGGGGAGCACCGCGTTCATCGGCTCGATGCGCCGCGCCGGCGAGGCGGTCGGCAGGCGCGCCGCCGCGCGAGGAGAGCGCGCGGCCGGCGACCGTGGCCGAGGTGCACTCCTGCGCCGAGATCGTGCACATGTTCCGCACCCGCTTCGGCGGGATGCTGGCGAAGGCCCTGCAGATCGAGGTCGACGCCGGCGTGGCGGCGCCGCCGGTGCGCGAGGCGGCGGCCGAGATGGGCGCGATCTTCGAGGACTGGTGCGCGCTGGCCGAGCAGGTCACCCCGGCCGAGGCGCTGCCGATCCGCAGCCTGGTCGGCGTGCAGCTCGGCTCGGTGCTGGCCTGCGCCCTGCACCTGAGCGACGGGAGGACGACGGCGGGCTGATGCTGCGCTACGTCATCCGCCGGCTGCTGCAGACGATCCCGGTCCTGCTCGGCACGACGTTCATCATCTTCGCCGCGGTCTTCTACCTGCCGGGCGACCCGGTGCAGTCGCTCGCGGGCGACCGGCCGATCCCGAAGTCGGTCGACCTGCAGCTACGGGCCAAGTACGGCCTCGACGACCCGCTGCCGGTGCAGTACGGCCACTACCTGTGGCGGCTCGCCCACGGCGACCTCGGCACGAACTTCGAGGGCGAGAAGGTCACCGAGCCTGCTCTCGGCGCGCTGGCCGGTCACGCTCAAGCTCGGGCTGACGGCGTGGGCCCTCGAGGCGTTCTTCGGCGTCGGGCTGGGGCTCGCCGCCGGGCTGAGACGCGGCGGGGTGTTCGACCAGAGCGTGCTGGTCCTGACGACGCTGGTCATCTCGCTGCCCGCGCTGGCGCTGGGGTTCATGGCCCAGTACGTGCTCGGCGTGCAGCTCGGCTGGTTCCCGGTGGCCGGCACCGCCGCCGGCTGGCCGCGCGCCTACATCCTGCCGGCGATCATCCTGGCCGCGCTCGACCTCGGCTTCGTGGCCCGGCTGACGCGCTCGAACGTGATCCAGAACCGGCGCGCCGAGTACGTCCGCACCGCCGTGTCGAAGGGCCTCGGCCCGTGGCGGGTGATCGGAAAGCACATGATGCGCAACTCGCTCATCCCGGTGCTGACCTACCTGGCCCTGAGCTTCGGCTACCTGATGGGCGGCGCCGTGCTCATCGAGGGGATCTTCAACCTGCCGGGGATCGGCCAGCTGGTGGTGCAGTCGATCCAGGCCCAGGAGGGAACCGTGGTCGTCGGCGTGTGCACCCTGCTGGTGCTGGTGTTCCTGCTGACGAACCTCCTGGTGGACGTCCTGTACGCCGTCCTCGACCCCCGCATTCGCTATGACTGACCTTCGCAGCGAGCGGCCGATCGAGCGCGAGTGGGCCGGCGAGCAGGCCGAGGAGCTCGCGGGGGAGCACCGGAGCCGGGGCGAGCTGTGGCGCACGCTGCGGCGCCGCCCGACGTTCATCATCTCGTCGCTGATCATCGTGTTCATGCTGTTCATCGCGGCGTTCCCGGCGCCCGTGGCCGGGCTGTTCGGGCACGGCGACCCGCACGTCTGCGACCTCATCAAGTCGGGGCAGGGGCCCCAGAGCGGGCACCCGTTCGGCTACGACATCCAGGGCTGTGACCTGTACGCCAACGTGATCTACGGGGCGCGCAACTCGATCTCGATCGGGCTCCTGACGACGATCGCGATGTTCGTCGTGGCGGCGATCGCCGGCTCGGTGGCCGGCTTCTACGGCGGCTGGGCGGACACCATCGTGTCCCGGCTGACCGACGTCTTCCTGGGCTTCCCGTTCCTGCTCGGGGCGATCATCATCCTGACCGTCTTCAGCCAGCGCACGGTGTGGACGATCTCGGCCGTGCTGGCGCTGTTCGCGTGGCCGACCGGCGCCCGGCTGGTGCGCTCGACGGTGCTCACGGCCCGGCAGGCCGACTACGTGGTCGCCGCGCGGGCGCTCGGCGCGCGCGACAGCCGGCTGCTGTTCCGGCACGTGCTGCCGAACGCGATCACCCCGCTGCTCGTGCTGTGCACCCTGCTGGTCGGCGGGATCATCGCCGCCGAGGCGGCGCTGACGTTCCTCGGGGTGGGTCTGCAGCTGCCGGCGATCTCGTGGGGGCTGCAGCTCTCGACCTCCCAGGGCTACCTGCGAGCTGCACCCGCACCTGCTGCTGTTCCCGGCGGCGATGCTCAGCATCGCGGTGCTCGGCTTCATCCTGCTCGGCGACACGCTGCAGGACGCCCTCGACCCGCACAGCCGGTGACGCCGCTCCTCGAGGTCGACGACCTGCAGGTCGAGTTCCGGACCCGACGGCGGACGGTGCGGGCGGTCAACGGGCTGTCCTACGCCGTCGAGCCGGGCCAGACGCTGGCGGTGGTGGGCGAGTCGGGGTGCGGCAAGAGCGTCTCGGCCCGCGCGGTGATGGGCATCCTCGAGACCCCGCCGGGGCGGATCGTCGGCGGGGCCGATCCGCTACCGCGGCGAGAACCTGCTCGAGGTCTCCGAGCGCCGGCGGCGCGAGGTGCGCGGCCGGCACGTGGCGATGGTCTTCCAGGATCCGTTGAGCGCCCTGAACCCGGTGTTCACGGTCGGCGACCAGATCGCCGAGCTGTACCGGGCCCGGCTCGGCGAGGGGCGTCGGCTCGCCTGGAAGCACGCCCTCGAGATGCTCGAGCACGTCGGCATCCCCGACCCGGCGAGGCGGGCGAGGGACTATCCGCACCAGTTCTCGGGCGGCATGCGCCAGCGGGTGATGATCGCGATGGCCCTCGCCCTGAAGCCCGAGGTGCTGATCGCCGACGAGCCGACGACGGCGCTCGACGTGACCGTCCAGGCGCAGATCATGCGGCTGCTGCAGGAGCTGCAGCGCGAGCTCGGGATGGCCCTGATCCTGATCACCCACAACATGGGCGTCGTGGCCCAGGTGGCCGACCGGGTGACGGTGGTCTACGCCGGCCGCCAGGTCGAGGAGGCGCCGGCGTTCCCGCTCTTCGCGGCGCCGGCGATGCCGTACACGAAGGGTCTTCTGGCGGCGATCCCGCGCCTCGGCGACCGGCGCGGCCGGCTGACGACGCTGCCCGGCGCGCCGCCGAGCCCGGCGCGGCTGCCGCCGGGCTGCCCGTTCCACCCGCGCTGCTCGTTCGCCCGCGAGCGCTGCGCCTCGGAGCGGCCGCCGCTGCGCGAGGTCGCCGAGGACCACCGCAGCGCCTGCCACTACGCCGAGGAGGTCCTGCGTGCCCGCTGAGCCGGTGCTGCAGGCCGTCGGCCTCGTCAAGCGCTACCCGATCCGGCGGGGCGTGGTGCTGCGGAAGGAGGTCGGGGCGGTGCACGCCGTCACCGACGTGAGCCTCGAGCTGCAGAAGGGCGAGACGCTCGGGATCGTCGGCGAGTCGGGCTCGGGCAAGTCGACGCTGGCCCGGCTGCTCCTGGCGCTCGAGCCGCCGACCGCGGGCAGGGTGCTGTTCGACGGGCGCGACCTGGCCACGCTCTCGGGGAGCGAGCTGCGGCGCGTCCGCCGCCGCATCCAGATCGTCATGCAGGACCCGTACGGCTCGCTCAACCCGCGCATGACCGTCGGTGCGATCGTCGGCGAGCCGTTCGTGATCCACCGCGGGAGTGGTGGAGCGGCGGGAGCGGCGAGCGCGGGTGCAGGAGCTGCTCGAGCGGGTCGGCCTCGACCCGGGCTCGGTCGACCGCTACCCGCACGAGTTCTCGGGCGGCCAGCGGCAGCGGATCGGGATCGCCCGGGCCCTGGCGCTCGGGCCCGAGGTGCTGATCTGCGACGAGCCGGTGTCGGCGCTCGACGTGTCCATCCAGGCCCAGGTGATCAACCTGCTGCGCGACCTGCAGGACGACTACCACCTGTCGTGCATCTTCATCGCCCACGACCTGTCGGTCGTCCAGCACGTGTCCGACCGGGTGGCGGTGATGTACCTCGGCCGGTTCGTCGAGACCGGGGCCGAGGCCGAGATCTACGAGCAGGCGAGCCATCCCTACACCCAGTCGCTGATCTCGGCGGTGCCCGCGCCCGATCCGGCGCTGCGCGACCAGGGCGCCCAGATCGTGCTCGAGGGCGAGATCCCGAGCCCGACCGACCCGCCGAGCGGCTGCGTCTTCCGCACGCGCTGCTGGAAGGCCGAGGAGGTGTGCGCCGAGCAGGTGCCGGCGCTCGAGCCGCGGCCCGGGGTGGCGCATCCGGTGGCCTGCCACTTCGCGGCGGTGCGCGAGCCCGCGTCCGCTCTGACTACTGCGGGCCCGCGCGCATGACCATGCGCGACAGGACGACCTCGGACTTGGTGCGCTCGACGACCCGCTCCTGCTTGAGGTCGAAGAGCAGGCCCTCGAGCTCGCCGGCGTCGCGCACCCGCACGTGGGCGATGGCGTCGGCGTCGCCGGTGACCATCCAGGCCTCGACGATCTCGGGCCGCTCGCGCAGCACGGCGACGGTGTCCTCGCGGCGCGCGCCCGGGACGTAGTACAGGTGGACGAACGCCTCGATGAGGAAGCCCTGGGCCTCGAGGTCGACGACGGTCGTGTAGCCGATCAGCGCGCCGCTCGAGCGGAGCGCGTCGATCCGCCGCTTGACCGCCGGGGCCGAGAGCCCGATGTGCCCGCCGATGTCGTCGTAGGTGCGCCGGGCGTCACGGCCGAGCAGCGTCAGGATCTGGAGGTCGATCTCGTCCACGGCGCGGTCGCTAGCGTCGCGCGCGGGCCGCGGTGCGGACGGTCGTGGCGAGCGCGACCACGACCACCAGGGGCAGGAGCCACCAGGCGTGGATGCCCGCGCTGGCGAGGGCCGCGACGACCGCGACCGCGACGACGACGAGCGCGGCGATGCGCCAGTCGTCGCCGACGATGAAGTCCCACCAGAAGCGCAGGAAGCGCATGATCACGCCGCCTGCACCGCCGCGCCGGTGCTGCGGGCGCCGCGGGCGAGCCGGACCAGCACGTAGCTCAGCGCGACGTACAGCGCCAGCAGCGGGAGCAGGGCGAGGTCCTCGCCGGGCCAGTCCGCCCCGGCGCCCTCGGCCGCCCAGAAGGTGCCGAAGGTGGTGAGCATGAGCCCGACGCCGAACTTCATCAGGTTCTCGGGCACCCGCGAGAGCGGGGCGTGCAGCATGACGCCGGCGATCCCGACGACCAGCAGCGCCGCGGCGGCCGCCGCCGCGCCGAGGGCCACGCCGCCCGGGTGGCTCGCGAAGCCGAGCACGATGAACGCGACCTCGAGCCCCTCGAGGAAGACGCCCTTGAAGGCCAGGGTGAAGCCGTACGGGTCGATGCCCGCACGCGTGCCGGTGCCCGCCGCCTCGGCCTCGCGGAGCTGCTCGGCGTAGATCGCGTCCTCGTCGTGCAGCGCCTTGAGGCCGGACGCCCGCAGGAGCGCCTTGCGCAGCCACTGCAGGCCGAAGATCAGGAGCAGGCTGCCGACGACGACGCGCAGCACGTCGATCGGCAGGGAGGTGATCGCCGGACCGGCGATGGCGACGATGACCGCCAGCGCGACGCTGGCGGCGGCGGCGCCCGATGAGCGACGAGCGCCAGCCCCGGGCGACGCCCGCGGCGAGGACGATGGTGAGCGCCTCGACCATCTCGACGCCGCAGGCCAGGAAGGCCGTCACGGCGAGCAGCACCGCGGATCCCGTCACGGCGCAATCCTACGTGGTGCAGATGACGGCGAAGCGCGGCATCCGGACCGAGCTGACCGGCACCTTCCCGCCCGGCCTGCCGAGAGGACGCGCGCGCACGCGCGCGCGAGCTGGGGCTCCTGGGCTGGGTCCGGCTGGACGACGACGGCGTCCTGCGGGTGCACGCCGAGGGCGAGCGGGTCGACGAGCTGGCCGAGTGGCTGCGGGCGGCGCCCGGTGCCGGGGCGCTCGAGGTGAAGGCGGCGAAGGTCGAGGGCCACGAGCAGTTCGCGATCCGCGGCGTGCCCGCCGGGGACTTCTCGGTCGTCGAGCTCGGCGAGCGGCTTCGAGCTGCGGCTCGAGGTGGCCGGCGCAGGTCCGCGCCTGGTCGCTGCCGAAGGGCCCGTCGATGGATCCGAAGGACAAGCGCTTCGCGCTCCTGCTGGACGCGCCGGGCGGCGACGGCCCGGTGGTCGACCACGGGCCCTACGAGCAGGGCGGGCGGGTGCCGTGGCCCGAGGCCATCGAGCGCGGCCACGCGGTCTTCGTCCTGCACGGGCAGGAGCTGCGAGGCGGCTTCGGCCTGCAGCGCACCGGCCGGGGCTGGCTGCTGGTCAAGCGGCGGGACGCCGAGGCGCGGCCCGCGTGAGGAAGGTCAACCTCCTCCGCCTCGAGCTCGACGAGGCGCTCGACGAGCACGGCTTTCGCCACCGGGCCACGGCGGTCGGCCCCCGGCTGGGAGCGAGGCGCATCGGCGCCGGGCTCTACGACGCCGTCGAGGGCTTCCCGATCTGGCCCTACCACTACCACCACGGGGTGGAGGAGTGGCTGTACGTGCTCGCCGGCGCGCCCGTCCTGCGCGGGCCGAGCGGCGAGCGCACGCTCGCGCCCGGCGACGACGTCCCCTTCCCGGTGGGCCGGCGCGGCGCGCACACGCTGCAGGGGCCGGGACGGTTCGTGATCTTCTCGACGGGTCACGAGCGCGAGCCGTTCATGAGCGTGTACCCCGACTCGGACAAGGTCAGCGGGCCCGAAGGGATGCTCCTGCTCCGGCGCGTCGGCTACTGGCACGGCGAGGGCACCGCCGGTCCGCAGGAGGTCGACTTCGAGGTGGGGGAGCGCGACAACCCGCGGCTGCTCGAGAACAGCGTCGTCGAGCTGGCCCCCGGCGAGCGCTCCGAGCCGTACCACTACGTCCACGGCCGCGAGGAGTGGCTGCTCGTGCTCGCCGGCACGCCGACGCTGCGCCGCCCCGGCGGCGAGGACGAGCTCGAGGCCGGCGACGTCGTGTGCTTCCCGGAGGGGCCGGACGGCGCCCGGGAGCTGCGCAACCAGGGGGCGTCAGCGGCGCGCCTCTGGCTGCTCTCGACGACCGACCTCCCCGCCAACGTCCACTACCCGGACAGCGGCGAGTGGGTGCTCCGGAACGGGCCGGATCAGGCCTTGTTGGCGCCCAGCGTCAGCCCGCTGATGAACTGGCGCTGCAGGCAGGCGTAGACGACGATCGTCGGCAGCGCGATCAGGATCGCCGCCGCCGAGATCAGGTTGTTGTCGGTGAAGTACTGCCCCTGCAGGTTCAGCAGCGACGACGTGATCGGCCGCTTGTCACCCGAGCTCATCAGCACGACGGCCCACAGGAAGTCGTTGTAGATCCAGGTGAACTCGAGCGTCGCGAGCGCCGCCAGCGCGGGCTTGCACAGCGGCAGGATCACGCCGAAGAACTGGCGCGCGACGCTCGCGCCGTCGACGCGCGCAGCCTCGGTCAGCGACACCGGGATCGTCTTCATGTAGTTCGACAGCACGAAGGCGCAGAACCCGGTCTGGAACGCCACGTTGATGACGACCAGGCCCAGGATCGAGTCGTACATCAGCCCGCTGCCGCTCGACGCCCAGCCCGGCAGGTGGATCCGCAGGTACAGCTCGTACAGCGGGGTGATGATCACCTGCTGCGGCAGCAGGTTCGCCGCCATGAAGAAGATCAGCAGCGGCACGTTGAACCAGAACGAGAACCGCGACACCACGAACGCGATCGACGAGGCGAACAGCAGGATGATGAAGATCGCCGGGATCGCGATCAGCATCGAGTTCCAGAAGTGCTCCGGGATCTGGCCCTGCGTCCAGGCGTGCCGGTAGTTCGACAGGCTGAGCGAGTGCGGGATCGACACGTAGCCGTGGGCCGCGGTGTCGGCGTAGGGCCGGAACGAGGTGAACGCGGCCCAGGCGATCGGGACCAGCCACAGGATCGCCGTGACGATCAGGAACCCGTGCAGCAGCAGGCGCTTGGGGCTGACGCCCGGGCGCTTGCGCGTCGGCAGGGTGGCCGCGCTCGCCATCAGACCTCACGCTCCTGGAAGGTGTTCCACACGAAGACCATGATCGGGATGATCGAGACCGCGATCAGCACCACGGCGATCGACGAGCCGTAGCCGATGCGGCTCGCCTCGCCGATGATGTTGTCGGTCACCAGCACCGACAGCAGCTCGAGCCCGTTGCGGCCGTTGTTGATCACGTAGACGATGTCGAACGCCCGCAGCGCCTCGATCACCGTCACCACGACGACGACGATGTTGATCGGTCGGAGCGCCGGGAAGATGACCGAGCGGAACGCCTGCCACTCGCCCGCGCCGTCGATCTGGGCGGCCTCCCGCAGCGACGGGTCGACCGACTTCAGGCCGGCCAGGTAGAGCACCATGATGTAGCCGACGTGGCGCCAGCCGACGGCCACCAGCACGGCCCACAGGTTGAGCTTCGGGTTGCCGAGCCAGTCGATGACGTGGTTCGAGTCGGCGTTGCCGATCAGGTTGTTGATCAGGCCCTGGGTCGGCGAGTAGATCAGCTGCCAGATGAAGCCGATGATCGCGAGCGACAGCACCACCGGCAGGAAGAAGATGCTCTGGTAGATGCGCGTGCCGCGGATGTCCTTGTCGAGCTCGTAGGCCAGCAGCAGCCCGAACGGCGTCGCGATGAACGTCAGGAACCCGAGCCAGATCAGGTTGTGCTCGACCGCCGGCCAGAACGGCGGGTAGATCGTCGCGATCTCGCGGTAGTTCTGGGTGCCGACCCACTTCGCCGTGCCGACGCCGCCGATGCCGTCCCAGTTGGTGAACGACAGGAGGATCGAGGAGACGGCCGGGAACCAGACGAACGTGCCGACGACCAGCGTCGGCACCACGACCATCAGGGTCAGCGTGGCCCGGTCCCCGATCGAAAGCCGGACGGCGCGCGCCTTGCGGCGCGCGCCGGTCCTCACTCCGGTTGCGGCTTCGACGGCCATCGTGGCCTACGAGCCGAAGATCGACTTCTTCTGCTTCTGGATGTTCGAGACCAGCCCGTTCACGTCGTCGGGGCTGTTCAGGAACTGCTGCAGCGCCGGGATCATCACCGTCGAGGCGAAGTCCGGGCGCGTGTCGCGGTCCATGTACTGGGCGATGTGCTTGACGCTCGCGATCAGCGTCGCCGACTTCTTCTGCAGCGCGTTGTAGCGCGCGGTGCTGGCGCTTCTTGTTGGTCGCGACGTCGTTCGGGTCGGTCTTCAGGTAGATGTTCTCGGCGGCCGCGCTCCCCAGGTACTTGAGCAGCGCCTTGGCGCCGTCCTTGTTCTTGGCCTTGCGCGACATCAGGAAGCCGTCGATCGGCGCGTCGATCGAGTCCTGGCCGTGGGTCGGGTTGATCGCCGGGAAGGCGAAGAAGTCGAGGTCCGCGTGGTCGGCGGGGTCCGTGGCCTGCTGGCCGAGGAACGAGCCGAGCAGCATCATGCCGGCCTGCTTGTGGATCAGCTGCTGGGCGCCTTCCTGCCAGGTCAGCCCGAGCGCGCCGCTCGAGTAGTACGGCAGCAGCTCGCGCCAGTGGTTGAAGACGTCCTTGACCTTCGGGCTGTCCCAGGACTCCTTGCCGCTCATCAGGCGGATGTGGAAGTCGTAGCCGTTGATCCGCATGTTGAGGATGTCGAACGTCCCCATCGCGGGCCAGCCGTCCTTGTCGGTGAAGGCCAGCGGGGTGATGCCGTCGGCCTTCATCTGCTTGGCCAGCGCCAGGAAGGCGTCCCAGGTCTTCGGGACCTTGTAGCCCTTGGCCGCGAACACGCTCTTGCGGTAGAAGACGGCCCACGGGTAGTTGTAGATCGGCACGAAGTAGTAGTGCCCGTCGAGGCCCTTCGAGGCCGCCTGCAGGGCCGGCGAGAAGTTCGGCTTGAGCGAGGCCCACACGTCGTCGATCGGCGCGAGCAGGTTCTTCTGGGCGAAGAACTGCATGCGGTAGCCGGCGAACCAGGTGAAGACGTCCTGCGGCTGGCCCTGCAGGTACGAGTTGATCTGGGTCTGGAACGTGTTGTGGTCGACGGTGTTGACCTTCACGTTCGTGCCCGGACGCCTTGGTGAACGCCTTGAAGACCTGCGCGTAGGCGGCCTTCGGGACCGGATCCGAGGCGTTCGAGCCGAAGCTGACCGAGTCGGCCGACGAGCGGAGCCTGGCGGCGAAGGCGCCCGGCGTGCCCAGGCCGTACGCGGCCACGGCGCTTCCCGGCTCCGGCGGCCAGGAGGCCACGGCGGGACATCCCCTGCCGTGCCGGCTCCTGGCTGTCGAGCTTCAGAGGCGAATCGTCCGACATGGTGCTCCTCCCCCAAGAGTTGCGATCGCAGGCTCGAACGAGAACCAACACGATCGAACACAACTGCGGCGCCGACATTGCCATGAAGCGCCGGTCCGCTGTCAAGTGATTCGCGGCGCGATCGAGGAGGCAGGCGGGAATCCGTACTTGACGTGGGGTGTTCGGTGACGGTTGATAATTGCGCGGGTATGCTCGCCGTTCAGCGCCACAGGCTGATCGTGGAGGAGCTGCGCCGCCGCGGTGCGGTGCGCGTGAGCGACCTCACGCAGCTGCTCTCGGTCTCCGAGATGACCATCCGACGGGACTTCGACGCCCTGGCCGGCGCCGGCCTGCTCGAGAAGGTGCACGGCGGCGCCGCGCTGGTCGGAGGGCTCAGCGCCGAGGAGCCGGGGTTCGAGGCCAAGGCCGAGCGCCAGCTGCTCGAGAAGGAGGCGATCGCCCGGCACGCGGCCAAGCTGGTCGAGCCCGGCCAGGCGATCGGGCTGACGGCCGGCACCACCACCTGGCGGCTGGCCCAGCACCTGACCGAGGTGCCCGAGCTCACGATCGTGACGAACTCGATCCAGGTCTCGAACGTGTTCCACCTCGAGCGCCGGCCCGACCAGACGGTGGTCCTGATCGGCGGGGTGCGCACGCCGTCCGACGCCCTGGTCGGCCCGATCGCGGTGAGCGCGATCCGCTCGCTGCACCTCGACACGCTGTTCATGGGCGTGCACGGGGTGACCGTCGACGCCGGGCTCGACGACGCCGAACCTGCTCGAGGCCGAGACCGATCGGGCGCTGTTCGAGATCTCGTCGCGCAGGGTCGTGGTCGCCGACCACACGAAGTGGGGGATCCGCGGCCTCAGCCGCATCGCCGACCTCGAGGAGGCCGACATCTTCGTGACCGACAGCGGCCTCGACCCCGACGCCCGCTCGGCGCTGTCGGACCGCGTCCGGCGAACGGTCTTCGCGCCGCTGAGGAGGCGCGACAGCAGCGCGTGAGCTCCGCCGCCGAGACAGACCTGCGGACCGACGACCACGTCGGCTACCGCACCTTCGTCGTCGGGTCGCGGCAGGACCGCCCGAACCTGCCGGCGACCGGCTGCCCGTTCTGTCCGGGCGGGCTCGAGGCGCCGGAGCTGTACGACGTGCGCTGGTTCGTCAACCGCTGGCCGGCGATGCCGGCCGACCGCTGCGAGGTCGTGCTGTACACGCCGCAGCACGACGCGACGTTCTGGTCGCTGGGGACGGCGGGCGCCCGCAAGGTGGTCGACCTGTGGGCCGAGCAGGACCGCCGCGCTCGGGGCGCGGGACGACGTCGCCTACGTGCTGGTGTTCGAGAACCGGGGCGCCGCCGTCGGGGCCACGATCCACCATCCCCACGGCCAGATCTACGCGTTCGAGTTCGTCCCCGAGCTGCCGCAGCGCGAGCTGCCCGCGGCGACCGGCTCGACGATCCCGGCGACCGCCTGGTGGCCGAGGCGCAGGGCTGGCGGGCCTGGGTCCCGCTGGCTCCGACGTTCCCGTACGCCCTGCGGCTGGCGCCCGACGACGCCGGTGCCCGACCTGCCGTCGCTGACCGGACGAGGGACGCGACGGGCTGGCGGCGCTGCTCGTCGACGTGCTCGACAGGATCGACCTCCTGTTCGACCAGGAGACGCCGTACATGCTCTGGATCCACCAGCGGCCGTTCGACGGCCAGCCCTGGCCCGAGGCCCGGCTGCACGTCGAGATCGTCACCCCGTGGCGCGCGCCGTGGCGTGCTGCGCTACGTCGCCGCCGGCGAGCTCGGCTCCGGCGTGTACTTCGACCCCGTCCCGCCCGAGGCGGCAGCCGCAGCGCTGCGCAACGTCCGCTGAGCCTCGACTCCCTCCTCCACCTCGGCGGCCGCCCGACCTGGCGCCTGCCGGAGCTCGCGAGCCTCGGCCGGCTGGCGCCGGGGCCGACGCTGCGCCGCGACCCCTCGCGGGTGCAGGAGCTCGACGGGCGCTGGCGCTTCCGGCTCGCCCGGCGGCCCGAGGAGGCGGCCGCCGAGCTCGCGACAGGAGCGCGGCTGGTCGACCGTCGAGGTGCCCGGCCTGTGGACGATGCAGGGGTTCTCGACGCCGCAGTACACGAACGTCGTCATGCCGTTCGACGAGGTGCCCGAGGAGAACGAGACCGGGATCTACCGGCGCTCGTTCCGGGTGCCGAAGGCCTGGCGGGCCCGCCCCGTGGTGCTCCACTTCGGGGGCTGCGAGGGCGTGCTCTACGTGCTGGTCAACGGCGCGCCGGTGGGGATCGCCAAGGACGCCCGCACGCCGGCCGAGTTCGACGTCTCAGAGCACGTGCGCTTCGACGCGGTCGAACGAGCTGGTGGCGGTGGTGGTGCGCTGGTCGGACGCGAGCTTCGTCGAGGATCAGGACCAGTGGTGGCACGCCGGCCTGCCGCGCTCGATCCGGCTCCTCTCGCCGAGCATCCGCCGGGTCGAGTGGCACGGCGACATGCACGGCGCCTGGTCGGTGTCGACCGATGCCGAGCGCCGACGTCCGGCTGCTGGACGCCCGCGGCGAAGGTCGTCGGCCGCGGGCTCGAGGGCACGCTGCGCCGGCCGCGGCTGTGGTCGGCCGAGGAGCCGAGCCTGTACACCCTCGAGGTCGAGGCGGCGGCGAGACGGTGTCCTGCGAGGTCGGCTTCCGCTCGGTCGAGGTGCGCGGCCGACAGCTGCTGGTCAACGGCCAGCCGGTGATGATCGCCGGGGTCAACCGCCACGAGCACGACGACCGCCGCGGCCGGGCCCTGACGCGGGCCTCGATGGAGCAGGACGTCCTCCTGATGAAGCGGTTCAACGTCAACGCCGTGCGCACCGCGCACTACCCGGACGACCCGTACTTCCTCGAGCTGTGCGACCGGCACGGGCTGTACGTGATCGACGAGGCCAACATCGAGGCCCACGCGCTGTACGACGAGCTGTGCCGCGACGAGCGCTACCGCGCGCAGTGGGTCGAGCGCACGGCGAACATGGTCGAGCGCGACCAGAACCACCCGTCGCGTGATCGTGTGGTCGCTCGGCAACGAGAGCGGCTACGGCCCGAACCACGACGCGGCGGCGGGCTGGGTGCGCTCCGCGACGGATCGCGGCCGCTGCACTACGAGGGCGCGATCGCCCGCGACTGGCGCGGCGGCAAGCCCGCGACCGACCTCGTCTGCCCGATGTACGCGAGCGTCGAGTCGATCATCGCGTGGGCCGAGAGCGAGACCGACGACGAGCGGCCGCTCATCCTGTGCGAGTACTCCCACGCGATGGGCAACTCGAACGGCGGGCTGTCGGACTACTGGGCCGCGTTCCGGCAGTATCCCGCGCTGCAAGGCGGGTTCGTCTGGGAGTGGGTCGACCACGGGATCCGCTCCGCGGACGGGACGCACTGGCTGTACGGCGGCGACTTCGGCGAGGTGCCGAACGACGGCAACTTCTGCGCCGACGGGATCGTCTGGCCCGACCGGGTGCCGCACCCGGCGCTGCACGAGCTGAAGTACCTGGCCCAGCCGGTGGCCGTCGAGCGGCGCGGGGAGCCGGTTCCGGATCACGGAACCGGCGGCACTTCACCTCGCTCGCCGAGCGTGCGCGGCGGCTGGGAGCTCGCGGTCGACGGCGAGCGTCGTGCAGGGCGGCCAGCTGCCGGCGCTGCGGATCGGGCCGGGCGAGATCGCTGGACGTCGAGCTGCCGCTGCAGGAGGGCGACGGCGAGCGCTTCGTCACCTTCCGCTTCCATGCGGGCGGCGAGGAGGTCGCGAGCGAGCAGGTCGCGCTGCCGGGGCGGCGAAGCGCCGGTGCGGCGCTCCCGCGGCACGCCGTTCGCGGGCGAGCTCTTCCCGGACCTGATCGTCGAGCCGCCGCGCCTGCAGCTGTGGCGCGCGCCGACCGACAACGACGGCCTGCCGCTGGTGCCCGACAAGGACTACGGGCCGCTCCCGGGCTGGCTCGAGCTCGGCCTCGACCGCGACGAGCTCCCGCCGGGGCTGGTCGACCCATACCCAGCGCCTGCGCGAGCTGCCCGACGGCGCGCGTGCTGGTCGAGAACGTGGTCGAGCTCGCGGACGGCGTACGCGACCTGCCGCGCGTGGGCGTGGTGCTGACGCTGCGAGCCGGGCTCGAGCGGCTCGAGTGGTACGGGCCGGGCCCGTGGGAGGCCTACAGCGACCGGCGCGCGGCGGCCACGGTGGCCCGCTGGCAGAGCACCGTCACCGACGAGTACGTGCCGTACATCGCCCCGCAGGAGCACGGCCACCACCCGGATGCGCGCTGGCTGCGGCTCACGGACGCGCGCGGGCAGGGCCTCGAGGTGCGCGGCCGGCCGGCGATCGGCTTCGGCGCGAGCCACTTCAGCGCCGGCCGACCTGACCGCGGCGACGCCACACGGACGAGCTCGTGCCGCGGCCGGAGACGATCCTCAGCCTGGACGTGGCCCAGCGCGGGCTCGGCACCGCGAGCTGCGGGCCGGACACCGGCGTCCAGTACCGGCTGCTCGAGGGGCGCTACGCGTTCGCCTTCGAGCTGCGCCGGCTCACCTCCCCGGGATGAGGCGCCGGCGACGGGCGGCTAGCAGCCTGGCGCCATGACTGGCCTGGTGCAGGCGCCCGGCGAGGACCTCGCCCGGGTCCTGGCGTTGATGGGCGAGGCCGACTCGGTCGAGCTCAAGCTGACGGTGCCCGAGTCGGCGCAGCGCGGGGTGCTGCAGCGCGCTCGGCCTGGATCCGCTGACCGCCGAGATCCGGCAGGTCTACTTCTTCGACACCCCCGACCTGGCCCTGAACCAGCGAGGCCTCGTGGTGCGGGCGCGGCGGACGCAGCGAAAGGGCGACGACACGGTGGTCAAGCTGCGGCCGGTGGTGCCGCACGAGCTGCCGGCCGACCTTCGGCGCTCCCGCGACCTGGTGGTGGAGGTGGACGCGATGCCCGGCGGCCACGTCTGCTCGGCGTCGCTGAAGGGCGCGCTCGAGCAGCCGCACGTGCGGCCGACCTGGCCGGCGAGCGTCCACAGCGCAAGCTGTTCTCGAAGGCCCAGCGGGCGTTCTTCGCCGAGCACGCCCCCGAGGGGATGACGATCGACGACCTGGCGGTGATGGGCCCGATCTTCGTGCTGAAGCTGCGCACCCTGAGCGAGGGCTTCCCGCGCAAGCTGGTCACCGAGCTCTGGCTCTACCCCGACGGACGCACATCCTCGAGCTGTCGACCAAGTGCTCGCCGGGCGAGGCGTTCCAGGTCGCCGTCGAGAGCAAGGCCTACCTGGCCAGCGCGGGTCGACCTCGGCGGGAAGCAGCAGACCAAGACGAAGACGGCGCTCGAGTACTTCGCAGGTCAGCTGGAGGCGTGACCGTGTCGCGGGTCCCTCAGTCGGTCCAGCGCGGGAGCGTGGCGCGGCCGACGGACATGGAGGACCTGCTCGTGGCCGCGGCGCTGCTCAGCGTGCGGACGTCGCTTGGTGCGGTGCGGCTGGCGACCGCGCCGGCGCGGCTGGCGCTGCGCGCTGCCGGTGGTCGGGCTGCGGGTGCAGCGACAGCTGGACGTGATGGCCCTGCAGGGTCGGGGAGCCCGGCTGGCGCTGCAGGCGCAGCTCGAGGAGCTGTCCGAGGGCGCGGGCCTGGCGGACGCGGTGGGCAAGGCGCTCGACACGGATGCTGGGCGGGCCGCTGCCGGAGACCGTCGCGGACGCGCTGGTCGAGCACCGCGTCCTGCAGCGGCTGATGTCCAAGCCTGCTGGCCGACCCGGAGGTGCAGGAGGCGCTGTCGAAGGAGATCAGGTCGGCGATGGCCACGCAGGGGACTCGCTGGCGACCGAGGTCGGCGACGGCGTGCGCGGGCGGACCGAGTCGCTCGACATGGTGCTCGAGCGAAAGCTGCGCGGCCTGCTCCGCAAGCCCGCGCGAGGGCCGCGCCGTGACCGTCGCGAGGATCCCGTACGCCGGGTTCGCGACGCGGGCGGTGGGCTTCGTCATCGACCTGGCGCTGGCCCAGCTGCTGGTGCTCGTCGGTGTGGCAGTGCTGACGCTGGTGGCCTCGCTGGTCGGCGAGCTGCGCCCGGCCTGGCTCGTCGGGCTTCCTGGTGGCCTTCGGCTGGATCATCACCGTCGGGATCTATCTGGTGGTGTTCTGGAGCATCACCGGCCAGACCCCCGGGATGCGCTTCATGCACATCCGGGTCGTGGACGCCCGAGGAGAGCCGCCGAACCTCGGCCGGTCCGTGCTCCGCTTCATCGGGCTCGTCCTGGCGATCATCCCGCTGTTCCTGGGCTTCCTGCCGGTGCTGATCGACGACCGGCGCCGGGGGATCCAGGACATGCTGGCGGGGACGGTGGTCCTGTACGACGAGGAGCCCGCTCCGGCCGCGGCGCGGGCCGTCTAGACGACGACCGGCGAGGCCGGCACCAGCGACCGGACGAGCTCGTACGACCGCCGACGGTCGGCGTGGTCGTAGACCGTCGTCGCCACCATCAGCTCGTCCGCCTCGGTCGCGTCGAGCAGGCGGTCGAGGCCGTCGCGCACGCTGTCCGGGCCGCCGACCACGTGACCGGCCGCGAACGAGGCGATGAGCTGCTCGTCCTCCGGGGTGAAGGCGTGGCCCTCGGCCTCCTCGGGGCGCGGCAGGCGGCGCGGGCGGCCCGTCCGCAGGCTCAGCATCGCGAGCCGGAACGGGAGGGCCAGGCGCTGCGCCTCCTCGTCGGTCTCGGCGCACAGCACCGTGGCGCAGACCATGGCGTACGGCTCGGGGAACGCCGCCGACGGGCGGAACGCCTCGCGGTACAGCGCCAGCGCGGGCAGCGTGTTCTGGGGGCTGAAGTGGTGGGCGAACGCGAACGGCATCCCGAGCTGGCCGGCCAGCTGGGCGCTGAAGCCGCTGCTCCCGAGCAGCCAGACGACCGGCTCGAGGCCCTCGCCGGGCGTCGCGCTGATGTGCTCGACCCGGCCGTTGAAGTAGCCGAGCAGCTCCGCCAGCGCCTGGGGGAAGTCGTCGGTGTCGCCGTCCAGCTTGCGCCGCAGCGCCCAGGCCGTGTAGCGGTCGGTGCCGGGCGCCCGGCCGAGGCCGAGGTCGATGCGGCCGGGGTGCAGCGCCTCGAGCGTCCCGAACTGCTCGGCGATCACCAGCGGCGAGTGGTTCGGCAGCATCACGCCGCCGGAGCCGACCCGGATCCGCTCGGTGCCCGCTGCCAGGTGGGCGATCAGCACCGGCGGCGCCGAGCTCGCGATGCCGGGCATGTTGTGGTGCTCGGCGACCCAGTAGCGGTGGTAGCCGAGCTCCTCGGTCAGCCGCGCCAGGTCGAGCGAGTTCCGCAGCGCGTCGGCCGCGGTCGAGCCCTCCACGACGGGGGCGAGGTCGAGGACCGAGAGGGGAACGGAACGCATGCTTCTGGAAACGCGCCGCGCCGCGACGGTGTTCCTCAGCCCGGCGCCGCGGGCCTCGAGGTAGCGCGCGTTGATCTTCGCGACCAGCTCGTCGTTCTCGGCCAGCACCCCGAAGCTGAACGCCCGCGACGAGACGCCGCGCTGCACGCGCTCGCAGACGGCGTAGTCCTGGCGGCCGACGAGCTCGTTGAAGTCGACCACGTCGCTCGGGTCGAAGTCCGGCTCGGCGATCGCGTCGGCGCCGGAACAGGTACTCGCTCACGAGCCGCGTCCGCGTCGGGCCGAGCGGGAGCAGGGCCGTCGCGATCGACGTGGTTCGCGGCGACGTCGATGAACAGGTTCGGAAAGACGCTGGCCCCGAAGTACGCGCCGGCGTCGGCCTCGTCCAGCCCGGGCAGGGTCGGCACCGTCGACTGGCCGCCGGCGCTGAGGCTCGTCGCGCCGGCTGCGAGCGTCACCCCGCCGTCGCTACGGCCCTCCTCGACCACCCGGCCGTGGCGGTACGTCGGGATGAGCTGCACGAGCTCGGGGTGCACGGTCGGGCAGTGCAGGCACTCGTTGTAGTTGTCGATCAGGATCTTCCAGTTCGCCTCGACGACGCTCTCGGTCGTCCGGCCGATGCGCAGGTCGCCGAGCGAGAACCGCGCCAGCGCCAACGGCTCGTCCGGCTGGCCGGCGAGCCAGTCGGTCAACGGCTCGGGATCGACCGCCAGGTTCACGAACACGAAGCCCTGCCACTCGTCGACCGTCGCCCGCCACAGCGAGAGCGCGCTGCGGTCGATCTCGTCGGCCCCGACGTTCGGGGTGCCGATCAGGCTCCCGTCGAGCCCGTAGGCCCACGCGTGGTACGGGCACTTGATCGCGCCCTTGACCGACCCGCGCTCGCTCGTCGCACAGCCGCGAGCCGCGGTGCCGGCAGACGTTGTAGAACGCCCGCAGCTCGCCGTCGCGCCCGCGCACCACCAGGATCGACTCGCCGACCACGTCGACGGTGACGAAGGCGCCCGGCGCCTCGAGGCTCTCGGCCCGGCAGGCGTAGAACCAGTCGCGGAAGAAGATCCGCTCGCGCTCGACCGCGAACACGTCCTCGGAGGTGTAGTCGCGGCCGGAGAGCGTCCTCTGCATGGGGACAAGGCTACCCCGACGGTGCGATGGGTGGAACGGTGGGTGGGTTTGGAGCAACCCTAGAGACGATCTGGATGTCCATGGTGGATGCTCTTCTCGACGGCGCACCACTGGGGGTCGCGCCGCACCCGAGCAAGGAGCACGGAGATGTCCGACTGGAGCGACTACACCGATACCTCGGCCGACCTCGACGCCGCCTCGACCGACCTGAGCGCGGCCTCGTCCGACCTCACCGCTGCTTCCGGCGACGTCGCCGACGCCCAGTGGTACGACGGGCAGTCCGACGGCTGGGCCGAGTGGTCCTCCGACTCGGTGACCGAGGCGGCGCAGGACTACGCCCAGGGCTACGACACCTTCGGCGACTCCGCGCTCGAGCAGGCCGGGACGTACGCCGACCTGGCCGGCGAGAACGCCTCCTACGCCGACGACTCCTGGTCCGCCGCCTCCACCGACGTCGGCTCCGCGGCCGACGACCTGAGCAGCGCGTCGGACGACCTCGGCGACGCCTCCGACGTCTGATGGGCTGCGGCATCACCCTCACGGCCGAGCGGCGCCTGCGGGCGCCCGCTCCGGCCGTCCGGGCCGAGCTGGTGCGGGCCCTCAAGAACACGAAGTGCACCATCGGGACCGAGACGGCGCAGACCATCGAGGCTCGCCGGGGCAACATGCTCACGGCCTCGTTCGGCGCCGCGAAGCTCCCGCTCGGCGTCACCGTCAAGCTGGCCTCCGACGAGGGCGGTTGTCAGGTGGCGATCCGCATCGAGGACCGCTGGACGTCCCCGACCGGCAAGGTCTGGGGCATGAACAGCCAGTTCGAGAAGGCCTTCCGCGACCTTCAGACCCGTCTCGACCTGGCCCTCTCGACGGTCGATCCGCAGGCCGCGAGCAGCTTTGCGACGGCGGAGTTCAGCACCCCGACGGCCAACATCAAGGTGCTCGAGAAGGGCAACGCCGGGATCGTCCAGGGTGCCGGCGCGGTCGTCGAGGTGGCCTCCGACAAGATCGCCGGCGAGGCGCCGGGCGGCCCGCCGAAGGCCTTCCGCGGGGTGACCGCGCTGGTGCTCGACGGCCCCGGCGGTGCGGTCTTCCTGCCGGTCGAGCGGGCCTACGGCCTGATCGCCGCGGCCGCCCTGGTGATCGACGCGCCGGCCGGGATGCCGGAGCCGATGGTGCGCCAGATCGAGCAGCTCGCCGCCCGCATCGAGAACGCCCTGAGCGGCGCCGAGGGCGAGGTGCGGCTGCCGCTCGCGGCGGAGGAGCAGCCGGTGGTCGACTTCCTCCACCAGCAGGCCCAGATGCGCGAGGACCTGCCGCTGCGCACCCGCATGACCTGCACCGACTGCAAGCAGGAGAAGATCGTCAACCCCGACTACAAGCGCCTGATGGAGCGCAACCGCAAGATCGGCGCCCTGATGGGCGGCGTCGGCGCGACGATCGGCCGCGGCGGGATCAGCCCGTTCGTGCTGGTCGGCCAGCTGATGCGGTTCAAGGGCACGGACCCCGACTTCGTCTGCCCGCGCTGCCAGGGGATGGAGGCGCACCAGGGCGTCACCACGTTCTGCCCCGGCTGCGGCGCCCGCCACGACGAGGGCCCGCTGCGGAGCTGCCGCTGCGGCCACGACTTCCGCCGCGGCGTCACGCCGCTCTTCCGGCCGGCGCAGGTCGCGCTGTCGGGCGGCGAGCAGGCCCTTCCCGCCCGACCCGCGGCCAGCATCGAACGCGGCCCGCACCTTGCAGGCCGCTCCTCGATCTGTATCATCGCCTCCGCGAGAGCGGGTGTATCCCACAGGGGGTGTGGGATACACGACGGGTCGAAGGGAGGCAAGGGGCATGAGAAGGGCTTTTGCACTGGCCGGGGTCGGCGCTGCGCTCGTCGCCACGGTGGGCGCCACGCTGAGCTCGACGGCGTCCGGCGAACACCGAGAAGAAGCAGGCGAAGACCATCAACATCGCGGTCTTCCTGGCGTCCTCGGCGAACACCTACTGGCAGGCGTCGCTGCAGGGGGCGAAGGACGTCCAGAAGAAGTACCCGAACGTCAAGCTGACGGTCTTCGACGGCCAGTTCAACACGAACCAGCAGCTCGGCCAGCTGCGTGACGCGCTGGTCTCGAAGAAGTACGACGCCTGGTACATCGGGCCGAACGACGGCGGGCCGCTGACGCCGACGATCAAGCAGGCCCTGAAGAGCGGGGTCAAGGTCGGCTGCTCGCTGGTGCCGTGCGGGCCGGACATCAGGAACCAGAAGGTCCAGATCCCGGGCCAGACGATCTTCGCCGGCCAGGGCTTCTTCCAGAACGGCCAGCTGCTCGGAAAGCTCGTGGTGCAGGGCTGCCGGGCGACAACGACTGCAAGGTGCTGTGGCTGCCGGGCCTGCCGACGCTGCCGCTCGAGCAGGCGCGCCAGGCCGGGATGATGTCGATCCTCAAGGGCCACAAGAACATCAAGATCGTGTCGACGGTGGCCGGCGGGTACCTCGCCGCCCCGGCGCTGAAGGCCACGCAGGACGTCCTGTCGGCGCACCCCGACCTCGACGTGATCGTGTCGAGCGGCGACCAGATGATCGCCGGCGCCGTCAAGGCCGCCCAGGCAGCGGGCCTCGCCGGCAAGATCAAGATGTACGGCAACGGCTGCACCTTCGAGGCCAAGCAGCTGATCCTGCAGGGCAAGCAGGCCGGCTGCACCGTCTACCTGCCGCGCACCGAGGGCCGGCTCGCGGTGCAGGCGCTGGTCGACGCGGTCAACGGCAAGGGCAAGACCGGCGTGTCGGTCGACCCGACGCCGCAGAGCCCGATCGGCGCGCTCGGCACGAAGTCGAACATCAACAAGTTCACCCCGGAGTTCCACTCGTAGCGAGATCTCGGCGGGTGGCCGCGGCCGTGCGGCCACCCGCCGATCGCTCACGGTGAACGGGCAGTCGACCCACCTCTCCGGCAGCGACCGGCCGGCGCCCCTGCAGACGAGCGGGGCGCTCGGGCGCGGCCGCCTGACGGACCAGGCCTACGGCTACATCCGGGACGGCATCCAGCACGGCCGGATCCCGACCGGCAGCGTGCTCGCCGAGACCGAGATCGCCCGCACGCTCGGCATCTCGCGGACGCCGGTGCGGCACGCGCTGAGCCTGCTCCTGCGCGAGGGCCTGGTCGAGATCGGTGCCGCGCCGCCAGGTCACCGTGCGCGGCTTCACCGCCGCCCACCGCGACGAGATCCTGCTGCTGCGCGAGGCGCTCGAGGGCGTCGCCGTGCGGCAGGCCTGCGAGGTCATCCTGGACGACGACATCGACTACCTGCGGCTGCTCGATCCTGCGCCAGAAGCGGGCCGCCCAGAACGGCGACGACGACGCGTTCCTGGACCTCGACGAGGAGTTCCACCTGCGCATCGTGGACGCCGCCCGGCTCCCGATCCTGTACTCGGTGCTCGGCCAGCTGCGCGGCTTCGTGCGCGTGGCCCGGCTCGGCCGGCCGCGCCCGGCGAGCGTGCTCGCCGAGATCTGCGACGAGCACACCCTGATCGTCGACGCGCTCGAGCGGCGCGACCCGCGCGAGGCCCAGCAGGCGCTCGTCGGGCACCTGCACCGCCGCACGGGGGACGAGGCGTGACGGCGCACGTCGAGGTCCGCGGGGTGGCCAAGCGCTTCGGCGGCGTCCGGGCGCTCGAGGGCATCGACCTGACAGGTCGAGCGCGGCTCGATCCACGCGCTGGTCGGCGAGAACGGCGCCGGCAAGTCGACGCTCGGCAAGATCCTGGCCGGGGTGCACCGCCCCGACGACGGCGAGCTGGTGGTGAACGGGCGCAGCGTGACCTACCGCTCGCCGCGCGACTCGCTGCGCGACGGGATCACGATCATCGCCCAGGAGCCGACGCTCGTCCCGCACCGCTCGGTGCAGGAGAACGTGTACCTCGGCGTCGAGGGGACGATCGTCGACCGCCGGGCGACCGGCCGGCGCTTCGCCCGGCTCGTCGAGTCGTCGGGGATCGACCTGCCCGGCGGCAGGCTGGCCCGCACGCTGACGGTGGCCGACCAGCAGAAGGTCGAGATCCTGCGGGCCATCGCCCGCGACGCCCAGCTCTTCGTCATGGACGAGCCGACCTCGGCGCTGACGGCGGACGAGTCGCAGCGGCTGTTCGAGCTGATCGGCCGGCTGCGCGACCGCGGCGCCACGATCGTCTACGTGTCGCACTTCCTGGCGGAGGTGCTGGCGCTCGCGGACAGCGTGACGGTGCTGCGCGACGGCCACCTGGTGCAGACCACGCCGGCCGCCGAGCAGACGCCGGCGAGGCTGGTCACGGCGATGCTGGGCCGGCCGCTCGACCTGACGTTCCCCGAGAAGCAGCCGCCGCCGGCCGACGCGCCGGTGATGCTCTCGGTGCGGGGGCTGGCGCGGCCGCCGGTCGGTCGAGGAGGTCTCGTTCGAGATCCGGGCCGGCGAGATCGTGGGGCTCTCGGGCCTGATCGGGAGCGGCCGCACCGAGGTCGCCCGGGCCCTCTTCGGCGCCGACCGGCGGACCGCCGGCACGGTCGAGGTGGAGGGCCGCCCGCTCGACCCCCGCAGCCCGCGGGGCGCGATCAAGCGCGGCGTCGTGATGCTCCCCGAGGACCGCAAGGGCCAGGGCCTGGTGATGCTCCGCTCGATCGTCGAGAACGTCACCCTGCCGCACCTCGGCGACGTCTCGAACGCGGGCGTCGTGGACGGCGCGCGGCGCGCGCAGGCGCACGTCCGAGCTGACCGGCCGCCTCGACGTGCGCACCCGCTCGAACGCCGCGCCGGTCAACACCCTGTCCGGCGGCAACCAGCAGAAGGTGCTGTTCGCCAAGTGGCTGTTCCGGCAGCCGAAGGTGTTCATCCTCGACGAGCCGACGCGCGGCGTCGACGTCGGCGCGAAGCTCGCGATCTACGAGCTGATCCAGTCGCTCGCGGCCCAGGGGATGGCCGTGCTGCTGATCTCCTCGGAGCACGAGGAGGTGCTCGGCCTGGCGCACCGCGTCCTGGTGATGCGGGCCGGCCGGATCGTGGCCGAGCTCGACCAGCAGTCGATGAGCGAGGAGGCCGTGCTGCGCGCGGCCTTCGCGACCGTTCCCGAGGAGGCGGCATGACGGACACCAGCCTCGCCGAGGGCCTGCCGAGCCGGCTGCGGCGGCTCGACCTGGCGGCGCTGCGCGACTACGGCGTGGTCGTGGCCTTCGTGGCCCTGTTCATCACGCTGTCGCTGTCGAGCGACGTGTTCCTGACGACCCAGAACATGAAGAACCTGGCGTTCCAGACGGCGCCGGTCGGGATCATCGCCGTCGGCGGGACGCTGGTGTTCATCGCCGGCGGCTTCGACCTGTCGGTCGGGGCGATCTCGGGCTACGCCGGGATCACCGCGGCCCAGGCCTTCAACTCGACCGGCGTCGGCCTGTGGGGCGCGATGCATCCTCGGCGCGCTGGTGGGGCTGGCGCTTCGGCATCGGCAACGGCCTGCTGATCACCATCGGCAGGGTCAACCCGTTCATCGCCACCCTGGCGACGTCGATCATCATCAACGGCCTCGGGCAGGTCGTGACCAGCGGCAACCTGGTGTCGGTGCAGGCCGACCGCTTCACCACGCTCGGCCTCGGGACGGTGTGGGGGATCAACTACCCGATCTTCGTCTGGCCGGGTTCGCCATCGCCTGCGGCTTCCTGCTCTCGCGGACGATGCTCGGCCGCTACATCTACGCCGTCGGCGGCAACCCCGAGGCGGCCCGCCTGTCGGGCGTCCGGGTCAACGTCGTGCGCGCGACGACGTTCGCCATCTCGGGCCTGTCGGCCGGCATCGCCGGCGTGATCCTGGTCTCCGAGGTGCGGACCGCCCAGTGGAACGCCAACACCGGCATCGAGTTCGACGCGATCACCGCGATCGTGCTCGGCGGCACCTCGCTGCTCGGCGGCGAGGGCGCCATCTGGCGCTGCGTGCTGGGCGCGTTCTTCCTGCAGATGATCGCGCAACGGCTTCAACCTCCTGGGCACGACCCGGAGGCCCAGTACGTGATCAAGGGCGTGATCCTGGCGGCGGCGGTGTCGCTCGACGCCTGGGCCCGCCGCAAGCGGGCCTGACCAGAGACTCATGGAGGAGTTGGATGACCTACCGCGTCGCGATGGACATCGGCGGCACGTTCACGGACTTCGTCGTGGTCGACGAGGCCGCCGAGCGCACGTCCACCGGCAAGACCTCGACCACCCCGGCCCGCCCCGAGGAGGGCGTGCTCGAAGGGCTCTCGCAGGTCGTACCGAGCCTGCCCGAGATCTCGTTCCTGGTGCACGGCACGACGGTCGGCCTGAACGCGTTCCTGGAGCGCAAGGGCACGCGCGTGCTGCTGGTGATGACCGAGGGGCTGCGCGACGCCTACTCGATCGCCCGCCACGACCGCAAAGAGCTGTACACCCTGCGCTACCGCAAGCCGCAGCGGCTGGTGCCGCGGCGCGACGTGTACGAGGTGCGCGAGCGGCTGCGCTGGGACGGCAGCGTCGACACCCCGTTCGACGAGGCCAGCCTGGCGCCGGTCATCGCCGCCGTGCAAGGAGCACGGCATCGAGGCGGTCGCGGTGTGCCTGGTGCACGCCTACGTGAACCCCGAGCACGAGCTGCAGGCCCGGGCGGCGCTCGAGCGCGCGTGCCCCGGCCTGTCGGTGACCCTGTCGCACGAGATCGCCCGCGAGTGGCGCGAGTACGAGCGGGCCTCGACGGCGGTGCTGAACGCCTACGTGGCGCCGCGCGTCGAGGGCTACCTGCGCAACCTCGAGGACGAGCTCGGCTGCCCGCGACGTCGACGCGACGCTGCACGTGATGCAGTCGAACGGCGGCATCACCACCGCCGGCAAGGCCCGCGAGCAGCCGGTGCAGACGCTGCTCTCCGGCCCGGTCGGCGGCACCATCGGCGGGGCCGCGCTGGCCCGGGCGATCGACCGGCCGAACCTGCTCTGCGTCGACATGGGCGGCACCTCGTTCGACCTCAGCCTGATCGTCGACGGGCGGCCCACGGTCTCGACCGAGGCCGAGCTCGAGGGCCTGCCGATCCTGATGCCGCTGGTCGACATCCACACGATCGGCGCCGGCGGCGGCTCGCTCGCCTGGCTCGAGGCCGGCGGCCTTCGGGTCGGCCCGCAGAGCGCCGGGGCGATGCCCGGCCCGGCCTGCTACGGCCGCGGCGGCACCGAGCCGACGGTGACCGACGCGAACCTGTTCCTCGGCCGGCTCGACCCGCGCTTCTTCCTCGGCGGGCGGATGCACCTCGACGAGGAGGCTGCGGCCACGGCGCTGCGCTCGGTGGCCGGCGAGCTCGACCTGGACGACACCGCCTTCGCCGAGGGGATGCTCGTCGATCGTCAACGCCAACATGGCCGACGCGATGCGCACCATCACCGTCAAGCAGGGGATCGACCCGCGCGACTACTCGCTCGTGGCCTTCGGCGGCGCCGGCCCGATGCACGCCGTCTGGCTCGCGAAGGAGCTCGAGATCGCAGAGGTCATCATCCCGTGGAGTCCCGGGCACGTTCTCGGCCTGGGGGATGCTGCAGACCGACATCCGCCACGACGTGGTGCGCTCGTTCTACCGGCCGCTCGCCGAGCTCTCGGGGAGCGACGTCGAGGCAGGTGTTCGTCGAGCTGCAGGCCGAGGGCACCGAGCTCCTGGCCTCGGAGGGCATCGGCTCGGACGCCCACGCGTTCGCCCGCTCGGCCGACATGCGCTACGTCGGCCAGGAGTACACGGTCAACGTGGACGTCGGGGCGGACGTCGACCTGGCGGCGACCGCAGGCGCGTTCCACGACGCCCACCGCGTCCGCTACGGCCACTCGACGCCGGGCGCGCCGGTCGAGTTCGTGAACCTGCGGCTCGCGGCGTTCGGCCAGATCGCCGGGACGGTGGCCCCGTTCACGCCGCCGGAGGGCGAGCTCGACCCGGTCGCCGGGACGCGCACGGCGACGTTCGACGGCGTCGCGCACGAGACGACCATCCTGCACCGCGACCGGCTCCGGCCGGAGCAGACCTTCGAGGGCCCGCTGGTGATCGAGGAGCAGAGCTCCACGACCGTGATCCCGCCGGGCCACACCGTGCGCGTCGACGCGCTCGGCAACCTCCTGATCACGACGACGGACGGTGAGGGATGACCGACACCACCACCCGCAAGGCCGATCCGATCACCACCGAGATCATCCGCAACGCGTTCGTCTCGTGCGCCCAGGACATGAACGCGACGCTGATCCGGTCGTCCTACACCCCGATCATCTACGAGGGCAAGGACTGCTCGGTCGCGATCCTCGACGAGCACGGCGACGTGCTCGGCCAGTCGCTCGGCCTGCCGCTGTTCCTCGGGAACCTCGAGATCTGCGTCAAGCTCGCCGCCGACCTGTACGGCTGGGACGCGTTCAAGCCCGGCGACGTCTTCTACATGAACGACTCGTACATGACGGGGACGCACCTGAACGACGCGACGATCTTCGGGCCGATCTTCTGGCAGGACCAGCTCGTCGGGCTTCTCGGCCACCCGGGCCCACTGGCTCGACGTCGGCGGCAAGGACCCCGGCGGGCCGATGGACTCGACGTCGATCTTCCAGGAGGGCATGCGCTGGGGCCCGACCCGGATCTACGACGCCGGCGAGGCGCGCGCCGACATCATCGACCTGCTCGAGCGCAACGGGCGCTTCGGCTACTCGCTGGTCGGCGACATGAACGCCCAGGTGGCGGCCTGCCGCACCGGCGAGGCCCGCTTCCAGGCGATCCTCGACCGCTTCGGCTACGACACCTACGTCGCCGCCCGGGAGGAGATCTACCGCCAGTCCGAGGCGCTCGAGCGGGAGGCCGTGGCGGCGATCCCGGACGGCACCTACCGCGCCTCGGGGTTCGTCGACGACGACGGCAACGGCCACGGCCCGCTCCCGGTGGAGCTGCGGATCGAGATCGAGGGCGAGAGCATGCTGATCGACCTCGACGGCTCGGCCCCGATGCAGGCGGGCCCGGTGAACTGCGGCTTCGCCCAGACGATCTCGGCCTGCCGGGTGGCCTTCAAGCTGCTGATCAACCCGCAGCGGCCGGTGGACGGCGGGACGTTCAAGACGCTCGACGTGAAGGCCCCGGCGGGCTCGATCTTCGCGGCCCAGGAGCCCGCGCCGTGCCAGTGGTACTTCACCCCGCTCGGGCTGCTGATCGACCTGGTGGTGACGGCGCTCGCGCCGGTGCTGCCGGGCGAGGTGGCGGCGGCCCACTTCGGCGACTCGATGGTGCTGTTCCTCTCGGGCAACGACCCGCGGCGCAACGGCCAGCCGTTCCTGTACGTGATGCCGCACGCCGGCGGCTGGGGCGGCTTCGAGGGCGGCGACGGCGAGGACGGCCTGATCAACAACGTCAACGGCGGGTTCAAGGACTACCCCGTCGAGGTGTTCGAGGTGAAGCACCCCGCCCTGATCCGCGGCTACGGCTTCCGCACCGACACCGGCGGGCCGGGGCGGTTCCGCGGCGGCTGCGGCCTCTACCGCACCATCGAGGTCGAGCCCGAGGCCTTCCTGTACCTGTGGTTCGACCGCTCGAAGACGCCCGGCTGGGGCCTGTTCGGCGGCGGCGACGCGGTCGGCCCCGACGTCGCGGTCAACCCGGGCCGCGACGACGAGCGGCACATGCTCAAGGTGAACGCCCACCCGCTCGCGGCCGGCTCCGTGGTGCACATGGAGACGGGCGGCGGCGGAGGCTTCGGCAACCCGCGCGAGCGCGACCCGAAGCGGGTGCGGGCCGACGTGGTCGACGGCTTCGTGTCGCTCGAGGCGGCGCGCGAGCAGTACGGGGTGGTGCTCGACCCCGAGACGCTGGAGGTGGTCTCGGCCGAGCGCTAGGCGGGGAAGAGCTCGGGGAGGGCGCGGCGTGCGATCGGTGCCAGGCGCCGCGCCTCCTCCTCGGCGATGAACCGGTACGGCCAGCGCGTCCGGGTGCCGACCGGCGCCCAGCCGCCGGCCATGGCCAGCAGCTTGTCGAGGGCCGGGTTCGCGTACCCGGCACGCTGGAACGGGCCGACGTGCTCGGCCAGGAACGCCTGGATCCGGGCCTCGAGGGCGGTCCCGCCGTCAGGATCCTCGGTCATCGAGCGCTGCCAGGCGACGGCGCCGCGGGGGCTGAGGCAGGCGACGTTCGAGTACGACCCGCAGGCCCCGTGACGCCGGCCCGTGGCCAGGGCGTGGCCGGCGACGAAGATCGCCAGGGTGGGCGCCGCCGCATGGATGGCGGCGACCACCGCCGGATCCTCGCCGGCGATCTTGATCCCCACCAGCGCCGGCACGGCCGTCGCCAGCAGGCCGAACGCCTCGGGCTCGAGGCGGGTCTTGGCGTGCGGCGGGTTGTACAGCACCAGCGGGACCGGGTCGGCGGCCTCGGCCAGGCGCTCGACCGCCGCCAGCACCTCGTCCGGGGCGAGCGGCAGCCAGTCCGGCAGGATCACCTGGAACGCCGCCGGCGCCAGGTCGCGCGAGCGCCGGATCCGGGCGAGCGAGAGCTGGCCGCTCATCTGGCTCGCCCCGAGCTGGAACGGGACGCCGCGCTGGCCGCAGCGCTCTGCGACCAGCGTGCTGATGGCGTCGTGCTCCTGCTCGTCGAGGGTGTGCAGCTCGCCGGCGCTGCCGCTGGTGTAGACCCCGTCGAGACCGGCGTCGGAAAGGACGGCGAGCTGCTCGTCCAGCCGACCCAGGTCGACGCTCTCGTCGTCGCCCACCGGCAGGAGCACCGGGCCCCAGGTGCCGTGCAGGGTCTGGCGGGTGAGCGGTTCCATCCGGGGGCGACAGGTTCGGAGAGCGGCGTGATCGCCGTCGTCGAAGTCGATCAGCCTGGCCCAGGTCGGCGTGATCACGATCCTGACCATCGCTCGTACAGCTCGCGCGACTGGGCCTCGAAGTCGGGGTACAGCCGGCGGGCCATGTGGCGCCGGCTCGCCTCGAGCCATTCCGGGACCAGCCCGTCGACGACCTCGACCGTCGCCGTCCCCCGCAGGAGCAGGATGTGCGGCGGCATCGTGTCGGTGTCGATCGTCCCGGCGACCCGGGGTCGCGCTGCAGCGCCGCGACCTTGCGGGCGGGCGGGGTGGTGCCGAGCACGAGCTCCTTGCCGTTCCACAGGAACCCGATCGGGATCACCCGGGGCGAGCCGTCGAGCGCCGTGTAGCCCAGGCGCAGCAGGTTCCTGGAGTCGAGCAGCTCCTGCGCGAGGGGGTCGTCGAGCACCGCGCGGACGTCCTTGCTCATGGGTCTCCTTCCGTCGACCCGTGCACCCTAGACTCGTGCGACCGTGCGCCTGGAAGCCTCTCCCCAGCGGCGCAAGCTCGCCACGCTCGTGTTCTGCGACATCTGCGGCTCGACGGCCCTCGCGGAACGGCTCGAGCCAGAGGTGGTGCGCAGCATCCTGACCCGCTGGTACAGCGAGATGCGAGCCGCGCTGGAGCACGAGGGCGGCGTCGTCGAGAAGTTCGCGGGCGACGCCGTGATGGCGGTGTTCGGGGTGCCGGTGGCCCGCGAGGACGACGCGCTCCGGGCGCTGCGGGCCGCGTCCGGCATGCTCGAGCGGCAGGCCAGTCCTGAGCGCCCAGCTCCGCCGCCAGCTCGGCGAGGAGCTGCAGATCCGGATCGGGGTCAACAGCGGGGAGGTGCTGGCCTCCGAGACCGGGGACGGCCTGGTCACCGGTGACGCCGTCAACGTCGCTGCCCGGCTCGAGCAGGCCGCGGGCCCGGGGGAGGTGCTGCTCGGCGCCATCACCCGCGCACTCGCCGGCCGGGCCATCGAGGCGGAGCCGGTCGGGGTGCTCGAGCTGCGCGGCAAGCAGTCGGCCATCGAGGCCCACCGGCTGCGTGCGGGTGCTCGCGTCGCACGAGCCGCAGGCCGGGCGAGCCGGCCAGCGCGCTCGTCGGCCGCGACGAGCCGCTCGGCGTCCTCGAGGAGCACGTCCAGGCCGTGGCCGCCGCCGGCCGGGCGTCGGTCGCCGTCGTCACCGGGCCCGCCGGGATCGGCAAGACCCGGATCGCCCAGGAGCTGCTCGCCCGGGTCGCCGGAACGGCCGGCGGCCTGCACGTCCGCTGCGAGCCCGGCGAGGGCACGACCGCGCTCGCGGGCCTGGCCCGGGCGCTGGTCGGGGCCGCCGGGGAGTCCGAGGAGGCCCGCACGCTCGCCGCCCGGCTGGCCGTGGGCGAGCCCGCGCCGCCGGCCGAGGCCCGCTGGGCCGTCCAGCAGCTGCTCGAGGCGGTCGCCCGGGAGCGGCCCCAGGTGGCGGTGCTCGACGACCTGCAGCGCGCCGGCCCGATCCTGCTCGACCTGGTCGAGGACGCCGCCCGGCTCGACGTCCCGCTGGCCCTGGTCTGCCTGGCCCGCGACGACGAGAGCCCCCGGCTGCCGCCGGCGGCCGTCGAGCTGTCGCTCGGCCCGCTCGCGGCGACGGCCTCCGACGAGCTGCTCGACCGGCTGCTCGGCGAGACCGCCGTCGAGCCGTCGCTGCGCCGCCGGCTGCGCGACGCCGCCGGTGGCAACCCGCTGTTCGCCGAGGAGCTCGCCGCGATGGTCGCGAGCGGGGGCGCCTTCGCCGTCCCGCCGACGCTCGGCGCGCTGCTCGGCGCCCGCCTCGACCGGCTCTCGGGCGAGGATCGCCAGGCGCTCGACGCCGCGGCCGTCGAGGGCGAGACGTTCGCCCCGGCGACCGTCGAGGCCCTCGCAGGCGCCGACGCGGCCGCCCGCATCGGGTCGCTCGAGGCGGCCGGCGTGATCCACCGCGTCGGCGACGGGCGGCTGCGCTTCCACCACGTCCTGCTGCGCGACGCGGCCTACGCCGGGCTCTCGAAGGCCCGCCGGGCCGAGCTCCACGAGCGCCTGGCCCGCAGCGTCGACGGCCAGGCCAACGCCGTCGCCGCCCGCCACCTGGCCCAGGCGGCGGCCTACCAGCACGAGCTCGGGCTCGACCCGGACGCCGCCGACGCCCTGGCCAGCGAGGCCTCCGGGCGCTTCGGCGCCGCGGGCCTGCGGGCGCTCGGCGGCGGCGACGTCCCGGCGGCGGTCGAGCTGCTCGGCCGGGCGGTCGAGCTCGGCGGCGGGCCGGCGGCTCGCCCTGGCCCTCGGCGACGCCCTGGCCGACGCCGGGGACGTCGCCGCGCGCCGACGAGGTGCTGGCGGGTCTCGAGAGCGGCCCGGACGCGGCGACGGCGCTGCTGGCCCGGCTCGGCCGGCTCGAGCTCGGCCCCTACCGCGTGCTCGCCTCGGACGAGGCGGCCCGGGTCGTCGAGCAGGCCGAGTCGGAGCTCGCCGGCGACCAGGCCGGCCTGGCCCGCAGCGCCGTCGTTCGCGCCCGGATCGCCCACGCCCACTGCCGCTTCGCGGCCAAGGCGGTCGAGCTCGAGCGCGCGCTCGACCATGCCCGGGCGGCGTCCGACGAGCGGCTGCAGCGGGCCGCGCGGGTCGAGCTGGCGGCGGCCGTGGTCGCCGGGCCGACGCCCGTGCCGCGAGCCCTGCTGCGGGTCGCCGAGCTCGAGGACGAGGTCGGGACGGGGCGGGCGACGCTGGCCTCGCTGCGCGCGGCCCGCGGCCTGCTGCTGGCGATGGACGGCGAGCTCGACGCCGGCCGCGAGCTGGCCGAGACGGCGGTCGGGGTGCTCGCCGAGCTCGGCCTGGCCGGCGCCGAGGCCGACGCGATCGCGGTGCTCGCCCGGATCGAGCTCCTGGCCGGCCGCGCCGACGAGGCGGCCCGCGTGGTCGTCCCGGCGCTCGGCCGGCTGCAGTCGCTCGGCGACCGCCAGCGGGTCGGGCTGCTCGCCGCGCTGGCCGGCGACGCGCTGCTCGGGGTCGGACGCGAGGACCTGGCCCAGCGTCACGCCCGGGCGGCACGGGCCGCGGCCAGCCGCGACGACGTGGCTGCCAGGATCCACTGGCGCTCGCTCGAGGCCCGGCTGCACGCCCGCCGCGGCGAGCCCGAGCAGGCGGCACGGCTGGCCCGCGAGGCGCTGGCCGTGGCCCACGACACCGACTGGCTCGACCTGCGCGGCGACACCGCGCTGGCCCTGTTCGACGTCCTCAGCCGCGCCGGCGCGACCGCGGAGGCGCGCACGGCGCTCGCCGAGGCCCGCGAGTGCTACCTCGAGAAGGGCAACCGGGTGGCCGCCGAGCGGGCATGCCGAGCCGGTTCACGGAGCCGCGTACGTCTGGCGACGCGAGACGCCGCCAGGCGGTGGCGGGGCATGTTGAAACCGCTCTAGGCCGGGGTCGCGGCCGCGACCCGGTTCCGGCCCTCGGCCTTCGCCCGGTAGAGCGCCTCGTCGGCGGCCAGCAGGGCCTGCTTGGCGGCCCGCTTCCAGGTCGAGTCGGTGCCACCCGAGCCGCGGTGGCGGCGGACGGCCTCGCTCGCGCTCACGGTGACCTCGAGCGGGGCGACGCCGAGCGACGCGGTGAGCGAGATCGTCGTGTCCGCGGCCGGGATCCGCAGGCGCGCGATCTCGGCCCGCAGGCGCTCGCAGACCGGGACCGCGTGGGCGACGCTGCAGCCCCGCAGCAGCAGCACGAACTCCTCGCCGCCGAGCCGCCCGCAGGTGTCGGAGGCCCGCATCTCGCGGCGCAGCAGCTTGGCCACGGCCGTCAGGGCGAGGTCGCCGACCGCGTGCCCGTGGCCGTCGTTGATCTGCTTGAAGGAGTCGAGGTCGAGGATCGCCACCGCCGAGTCGCCGCCGTCGCGGTCGCGCTGGGCGGCCTCCATCGCCAGGAGGTCGTCGATCGCCCGCCGGTTCGGCAGGTCGGTCAGCGGATCCGTCAGCGCCAGCCGGGAGAGCGCCTGGTTGGCCGCCGCGAGCTCGCGCTGCAGCGTCACGATCCGCAGGCCGGCGCGCACCCGAGCCAGGAGCTCGGCGGCGTCGAACGGCTTCGTCAGGTAGTCGTCGGCGCCTGCTGCGAGCCCGTCCACGATGTCCTTCTTGCGGTCGAGCCCGGTCAGCATCAGCACGTACAGGCCCGCCCCGGACGGCAGGCGCCGCAGCCGGGTGCAGAGCTCGATCCCGTCCATCTCCGGCATCAGGCGGTCGGTGACGACGAGGTCGAAGTCCGTGCTGCCGACCGCCTCGAGGGCCTCCGCGCCGTTGGCCACGCGGGTCACCCGGTACCCCGCCGAGTAGCAGGACGTCGCGGGTGATCGCGGCGGACAGGTTGCTGTCCTCGACCAGCAGCAGCCGCGGCCCCGCCAGGCGGTTCGCGAGCTCGATCCGCTCCAGGGCCAGACGGTCGTCGCTCACGCGGCCCGCTGCCCTGCGCCGGCCAGCCGGGCGAGCTCGGCGGCCTCGACGGGGCGGGAGAAGAGGAAGCCCTGGCCGAGCTTGCAGCCCCGGGCGAACAGCGAGGCGTGCTGCTCGGGCGTCTCGATGCCCTCGGCCAGCGGCACGCGCCCGAGCGCCGAGGCGAGCTGGACGATCGACGTGACGATCGCGTCGGCGCTCGACTGGCGGTTCAGGTCGCGGATGAAGGAGCGGTCGATCTTCAAGGTGTTGACCGGCAGCACGGCCAGGCGGCTCAGCGACGAGTGGCCGGTGCCGAAGTCGTCGATGGACACGGAGATGCCGTGCCGGGCGAGCGCGTCGACGACCGCGCTGGCCTGGTCGGGGTCGTCCATGATCCCCGACTCGGTGATCTCGACACCGAACAGCCGGTGGTCGATCCCGTGCCGCGCGGCCGCCGCCAGGAGCCGCGCCGGCAGGCCGGCGTCGAACGCCGCGGGGGACACGTTGATGGCCACCGGCATCCGCAGGCCCTGGTCGGCGAACGAGCGGATCGCGGCCGCGACCTCGTCGACGATCCAGTGCGTCATGGGCCGGATCAGGCCGGTGTGCTCGGCCAGCGGGATGAACTCGCTCGGCGGGATGACGGTGCCCTCGGAGTGCCAGCGCAGCAGCGCCTCGGCGCTGACGATCTGGCCGGTCGCGAGGTCGACGATCGGCTGGTAGAGCAGGCGCAGCTCGTCGCGCTCGACGGCGCCGCGCAGCCGCGACACCAGCTCGAGCTTGTTCAGCGCGTCGTCCGCCTCGCCGGCGTAGCGGCGGTAGGCGTCGCGGCCGTGCTGCTTGACGGCGTACATCGCGCTGTCGGCGTGCTTCAGGAGGGTGGAGGCGTCCTCGCCGTCGATCGGGTACAGGCTGATCCCGATGCTGCCGCTGGCCGAGACCTCGATCGGCCCGACCGGGAGCGGGCGGCGCAGGGCGGCGCGGATGCGCTCGGCGACGTCCACCGCGAGCGGGCTCAGCTCGCCGACCGGCGCCTCGAGCAGGAGCAGGAACTCGTCGCCGCCCTGGCGGGCCACCAGCGCGGCCTCCGAGGCGGCGCCGCGCAGGCTGTCGGCGACCCGGCAGAGCACGAGGTCGCCGGTCTGGTGGCCGAAGCTGTCGTTGACCAGCTTGAAGTCGTCGAGGTCGACGTACAGCACGGCGACGCCGGTGCCGTCGGGCGTCGCAGCGCTCGAGCGCCAGGGCGAGCTTGCGCTCGAAGCTCAGGCGGTTCGCGAGGCCGGTCAGCGGGTCGTGGAAGGCGAGCTCGGCGGCCTCGTCCTCGGCGGCCCGCCGGCCGGTGATGTCGAGCAGGTAGCCCTGGGCGTGCAGCGGCTGTCCGTCGTCGTCGCGGACGATCACGCTCTGGTCGCGCACCCAGACGACGCCGCCGCTGCGGGTCATCAGCCGGTACTCGCCCTCGAAGCCCTGGCCCGTCTCGATGCAGCGCGCCTGCTGGGCCAGCGTGGCCTCGCGGTCGTCGGGGTGCAGGAGCTTCACGAACAGGTCGCGGGTCGGCCCGCCACTCCTCGGGCGTGTACCCGCACAGGCCCATGATCTGCGGGCTCGTGTAGATGTTGCTCGACTGCTGGTTCACCTCGTCGATGTAGGTGACCAGCGGCAGGTTCTCGACCAGGGAGCGGAAGCGCCGGTCGGCCTGGTGCAGCGCCAGCGAGAGCCGCTCGGCGCGGCCGACGACCGCGAGCAGGCGCAGCACGACGACCACCGACAGGAGCGATCCGCCGACGAGCACCGCCAGCGAGGTGTGGCCCGTCACGACCCGCTCGAGCACGAGCACCGCTGGCGCGGTGAGGCCGGTGAGCGCGAGCAGGAGCATGGCGCCCCGCGAGACGGACGGGCCGGCGGCCGGCGCCTCCTCGCGGGCAGCCCTGGCCGGCAGGAGCGCGGCAGCGCCGAGGGAGACCGAGAACAGCAGCCAGCCGAGGTCGTAGGTCGAGCCGGCGACGTACTGCCCCGACAGCGTGAGCCAGTTCCAGGTGACGTCGGCGGCCAGGTAGCAGCACATGCCGCCGGCGACCACGTTCAGGCTGCGGTCGCCACGGCGCCACAGGTAGCCGCGCACCAGCAGGCCGAGGATGGCGGTGTCGACCAGGGCGTAGGCGATCTGGGTGGCCCGGCCGAGCGCGGGCACCGTCGAGGTGGCGAGGTACGGGCCGACGAGGGTCGGCCAGGCGACGAGCGCGACGGCGCCGGCGACGAGCAGCGTGTCGAGCAGCATCTGCCCGCCGCGGGCCCGGGCCCGGAAGAGCAGCGCGAGCGCGACGAGCATGATGGCGTCGCCGATCAGGAAGACCAGGTCGCTGACCGTGCCCGGCTGCGGGGCGTGCCCGCTCTGCACGACGTGCCCCTGCCAGAGGATCCAGCCGCAGGCCCAGAGCCCCTGGGAGGTCGGCCAGCAGCGCCCAGGGCAGGCGCTGCCCGGCAGGGCGGCGGGTCGCGCCGAAGGCCAGGGAGGCCGCGGCGGCGGCCGTGACGCCGACGATCAGGATCGCGTCGAGCAGCGACGCCGAGGTGCAGCGCGTAGGCCGCCGTGACGGCCGAGCCGGCCAGGGCGAACAGCGTCGCCGGCAGCTCCGGTCCAGGCCGGCGCCCGGGTTGTCGCCCGCGGATCTCCTGCCGTACGGCTGGCGCGCCCATCCGTCGCGAACATCGGCGCGGATGGGCGCCGGGTTGAGGCGCCGCCGTCAGCCCGTCGGCGCGGGCGCCACCTCGACGTCCTCGAGCTCGCTCCCGCGCAGGAAGACGAGCGTCACGATCAGGGCTGCGACGGCGAAGCCCGCTGCGACCCAGAACGCCAGGCTGAAGCCCTCGGTGATCGCCGTCAGGCGCTCCGTCCCGCCGGCGATCAGGTTCTCGGCGTGGGTCGTCGAGACCGTCGTGAGGATGGCCAGGCCGACGGCGCCGCCGATGTTCTGGGTCGTGTTGATGAGGCCCGAGGCGAGCCCGGCCTCGCGGTCCGTCACGCCCGCCAGGGCCGCGATCGAGACCGGCACGAACGAGAACCCGAGCCCGACGCCGACGCACAGGAAGCCCGGCAGCAGGTCGGTGACGTACGACCCGTCCACCGAGACCTGGGTGAAGTACGCGAGCCCGATGGCCATCGCCCCCAGGCCGATCGACAGCACCGGCCGCACCCCGAGCCTGGTCACCAGCGCCTGCGCCACGCCGGCCGCCACGACCGAGGTCAGGGCCACCGCGAGGTAGCCGAGGCCGGTCTTCAGCGCGCTGAACCCGAGCACCTCCTGCATGTACAGCGAGAGCAGGAAGAACATCCCGAAGACCGCCGTGCCGAGCCCGAAGCCGACCGCGTTGGCGCCGGCGATGGTCCGCCGCTTCCAGATCCCGAGCGGCATCAGCGGCGAGGCCGACCTCGACTCGATGACCAGGAACGCCAGCATCAGCAGGACCGAGGCGACGAGGACGCCGATCGTCCGCGCCGAGCCCCAGCCGGCCGTGGTCGACTCGGTGAGGCCGTAGACCAGCAGCATCAGGCTGCTGGTCACGGTGACCGCGCCGGCGGCGTCGAAGCCCTGCGCGAGCCCCGGAGCCCTGCTCTCGTGCACCACTCGCGGCACCAGGACCAGCGCGCCGATGCCGATCGGGACGTTGACGAAGAAGATCCACTCCCAGCCCGCGTACTGGGTGAGGATGCCGCCGAGCAGCACGCCGAGCGCGCCGCCGGCGCCGGCGATCGCGCCGAGGATCCCGAGCGCCTTGTTGCGCTCCGGGCCGTCCTCGAAGGTCACCGAGACGATCGAGAACACCGACGGCGAGAGGATCGCGCCGGCGGCTCCCTGGGCGACCCGGGCGATCACCAGCATCGCCGCCGAGGTCGACAGCCCGCAGATCAGGGAGCACACCGAGAACAGGGCGAGCCCGACCATGAACAGCCGCCGCCGGCCGAGGATGTCGCCGGCGCGGCCGCCGAGCAGGAGCAGGCCGCCGAAGGTCAGGGTGTAGCCGCTGACGACCCACTGCAGGCTCGATGGGGAGGCGAAGTGCAGGTCCTCCTGGATCGATGGCAGCGCGACGTTCACGATGGCGACGTCGAGCACCACCATCAGGTACGCCACGCCGAGCACCGTCAGGGCGCGCCAGCGGTTGGGGTCGGGACCAGCAGCAGCACCGGCAGACATGCGGATTCGTTCCTCCTGGGCGCCCGTCGGGTCAGCGCGTGCAGCGTGGGCGCGGCACGACTCTAGCCAGGGGCGCCGAGATCGGTGTCAGGGAATGCGGACGTCGCGGAGCGCGGCGGCGGCGGCGACCTCGGCCGGGCTCAGCGTCGAGACGTCGGCCGGCCAGACCAGCGTCCAGTGGGCGCCGACGGGGCAGCGCTGCACGCGCCACGGGCCGAGGCGGACGGCCTTGAACGACACGCCGGGGATCCAGAGCGTCGTGAAGAGGTGGCCGCGATGGCAGCGGACGACGGTGCTCGCGGCGAGCAGGCGGCCGCGGCGGTGGGCGAGGAACGCGGCCTCGGCGGCCGTCATGACGGCCGCGCCGGCGAGGAGGCGGTGAGAGCGTCGCATGCCGAGAGCCTAGCGCCGCGCTCGACAATAGTTAAGCGATCGATTGAGCTGTTTGCTAGGGTGCGCCGCGTGCCGGGTGACGGAGCCCTCCTCGATCGCGCGTTCCATGCCCTGGCTGACGCGAGCCGGCGCTCGATCGTGACACGCCTCAGCAGCGGGCCGGCCTCGGTGAGCGAGCTGGCCGCGCCGCTCGAGATGTCGCTCTCGGCGGTCGTCCAGCACATCGACGTCCTGCAGCGGAGCGGTCTCGTGCGCTCCGAGAAGGTCGGCCGCGTCCGCACCTGCCGGCTCGACCCCGCCGCGCTGCGGCCGCTCGAGCAGTGGATCGGGCTGCACCGGGCCACCTGGGAGGCCCGGCTCGACCGGCTCGGCGACGTCCTCGACGACACCTACGGAGGGAACGGATGAGCGTCACGCACTCGGACTTCACCCTCGAGCGGCGCTACCGCTGCACGCCGCACGAGACCTTCAGCGCGTTCGCCGACCCGGGACTGCGGCGCCGCTGGTTCGCGAACCCGGGCGACTGGCCGGACGCGGTCTGGGAGCTCGACTTCCGGGTCGGCGGCAGCGAGCTCAGCTCGCGGCGGCGCGCCCGGCGGGCGCTTCAACGAGTACCGCGCGACGTTCCACGACATCGTGGAGGACGAGCGGATCGTCTACGCGTACGACCTGCTGCACGACCACCGGCTGATCTCGGTCTCGCTCGCCAGCGTCGAGCTCTTCCCCGACGCCGACGGGACGCGGCTCGTCCTGACCGAGCACGGCGCGTTCTTCGACGAGCCCGAAGGCGCGGTCGCGCGCCGGTCGGGAACCGGCACGTTCCTGGACGCGCTCGGGCGCCTGCTGGCCGGGGAGCCGGTCAGGTGACGCTGATCCTGCACGACCACCCGTTCGCCGCCTACTGCTGGAAGGCGCTGATCGCGCTGTACGAGCGCGGCGTCCCGTTCGAGGCCCGCCAGGTGGACGGCGAGGAGGGCCGCGTGCGGCTGTCCGAGCTGTGGCCGCCGGCGAGCATCCCGGTGCTGGTGGACGACGAGGCAGGCCTGGTGCTGCCGGAGTCGACGACCGTCGTCGAGTACGTCGACCGCTTCGGCGACGCGCCGCCGCTGATCCCGGCAGAGCCGGCCGCCGCGCTGCAGGCCAGGCTGTGGGACCGGATCGTCGACGGGCACGTGATGACCCCCATGCAGAAGGTCGTGCTGAACGCGCTGCGCGGCGAGGGGCGCGGCGACCCGGTCGGCGTCGAGGACGCGCGCGCCGAGCTCGGCCGGGTCTACGAGCTGCTCGACCGGCAGCTCGACGGCAGCGGCCTGGCTCGCGGGCGACCGGTTCACGCTGGCCGACTGCGCGGCCGCGCCGGCGCTGCACTACGCCCGCATGGTGGAGCGCTGGGACGAGCCGCGGCTCGCGTCCCTGACCGCGCTACTACACGCGGCTCGTGCGCCGGCCGTCGGTGGCCCGGGTGATCGACGAGGCCCGGCCGTACCGGCCGAACTTCCCGCTCCCCTGGCCCGACTGGTCCGACTCGCTGTCTTAGAGACGGCTTCGGCCGCGCTCACGCCCGTCCGACGGGCGGCCGGTGTGCTTCGAGAGAGACCACTCTCGAAGGGAGCGTTGCGTGGAGGTCGTCCTCGCGGATGGCGATCGGGTGCTGTGCGAGACCGTCAGGCGCGGCCTGGCGCTGACCGGCGTGCGGGTGCACGTGGCCCGCGACGGGGCCGACGTGCCGGCGCAGGTCGCGGCGGCCGCGCCCGACGCGGTGCTGCTCGGGCGCGGCGTCGCCGGCGTCGACGTGGCCGCGCTCGGCGTCCCGGTGGTCTGGCTCGACGACCCGCTCGACCTCGATGCGCTGCGGCGCCGGATCCCGGGCGCTGCCGAGGAGCCGAGCTTCGCCGAGCTCCGCCTCGACCGCGAGCGCCACGGCGTCGTCGTGGGGTCGGTCTTCAGCGCCCTCACGCCGACCGAGTACCAGCTGCTCGAGCTCCTGCTGCAGCGTCCGGGCCAGGTGCTGACCCGGGCCGAGATCCACCGCGCGGTCTGGGGCTACGAGTTCGGCCTCGGGGCCAACGGCCTGCGGGTCTACGTCGGCTACCTGCGGCGCAAGCTGGCCCGGGCCGGTGCGCGACCGCTGATCGAGACCGTCCGCGGCGTGGGCTACGTCCTGCGCGAGCCCCGGGCCTGACCGGCGTTCTTACGCCGCTCTGAACGTTCTCTGACCCGCCGCCGGTCACCTTCGTGGATCGACGAAAGGAGTTGGAGATGTCCTTCATCCGACGGCTCGCGCTGAGCGCAGCGAGCGTCCTGATGCTCACCGGGGTGGTCGCGGCAGGGCCTGCCGCCGCCCGTGGTGGCGGCACGTTCCGCACGACCGACGGCTCGGCGCTCGTGACCGAGGCGGCCAAGCAGCTCGGCGTGGACCGGAGCAAGCTGTCGAAGGCGATCGTCGACGCGGCGAACACCCGGATCGACCAGGCGGTCGAGGACGAGGACGTCTCGTCCGACGACGCCGCCGACCTGAAGAACGAGGTGACGGACAGCATGCGCTACGCCATGTCCGTCAGCCAGACCCGGGTCGTCGCCTCGAACCTCGGGATCACCACCGCGGCCCTGAACACGGGCTTCCGGGCGGCGCGCAAGGCGATCATCACCGCGCGGATCGACGCGGCCGTCACCGCCGGCGACCTCTCGGCCGACGACGCGGCCACCAGAAGGCGGCGCTCGACAAGGCGACGCTCGCGGGCTACAAGCAGGCCGGCCTGGCCGATCTCGGCACGAGCGGCGACCAGGGTGGTCCCGGCGGCGGCGGCGGTGCCGGCGGCGGCGGCTGTGACCACGGCGGGGCGGGTCGTCCAGCGGCTCGTCCGGCGACGGGACCTCCGGGGGCACGACGACCGGCTCGGACACCTAGCCGGTGACGCCGGCGGGCGGGGGCAGCACCGGCCAGAGTGCTGGCCCCCGCCCGCAGGCGTACCGTCAGCTGACGTCGACCGTCAGCTTCTCGCCCTTCGCGGCCTTGGTCGTCGAGGTGATCGAGTACGTGCCCTTGTCGAGCTTCACCTGCTCGGTCTTCGAGCCCATGAAGGTGTCGCTGGTGATCGTCTTGTCGAGGCCGGGGCCGCTGATCCGGAACTCGAACTTCCTGGACTTGTCGTTCACCTTCAGGCTGTAGGTGCCGGCCTTCAGGGTGGTGACCTTCTTGCCCGCCATGGCGAGCGACAGCTCGCCCTTGGCGCTCACCGTCCCGGTGAGCTTGGTGCTGGCGGCGGCCGACGCCGTCGCGGGCACGGTGACGGCGATCAGCGCGACCGGCAGGAGGGCGATGCGGAGCGTGTGACGCATGAGATCCTCGGAAGGTTCGGGGGACGCGGAACGGAGGCGGTCCAGCCGTCGGCGGCCCCCGGCTGCGGGGCACGCGGCGCCCGGCCGGCTCGGGACGGGCCGGCAGGTCGCCCGCCGGCCGGCGGGCGACCGGGATGCCGACCGCCCGGGCGACGGTGACGAGGCCTCCCTGCTGTCCCTCGGGACGTCGCGGGGCGCCCGGCGGCACGCGGCTGCGCGGCTCGACGACCGGCGCTGCGACGAAGGAGCGCCCGGTCGGCGCCAGCGGCGCGGCCGCCGGGCGCGGTGACCGCAGGCCCACGGCAGCCGGCGAGGGTGCGGCGAGCGCGGCTGTCACGAGCGTCACCAGCCCGATCGCGCAGGTGCCGGGTACCCGGGTCACGGCTCGCATCCTGCGACGCCGGCGGCGGCCGCGCATCAGCCGACCACGATCGTGCGGAGATGACCCCGCGTCATCCGATCGGGCGATCTCGGCGCTCGCAGCCGGCAGTACGATCACGACGAGTGGAGCGAGTCCGGGTCCTGATCGCCGACGACCACCCGCTGTATCGCGACGGCACGGCGCGGGCCGTCGCCGCGTGGCCCGAGCTCGAGGTGGTCGGGCAGGCCGCCGACGGGCACGAGGCGCTCGAGCTCATCCGCGAGACGACGCCCGACGTCGCGCTGCTGGATCTGCGGCTCCCGGGCCTGGACGGCCTCAGCATCGCCGCGGCGGTGGCCGAGGAGGGCCTGCCGACGCGGGTCCTGATCCTGTCGGCGTTCGCCGAGGAGGACCTCGTCTACCGCGCGCTCGAGGCCGGGGCGGCCGGCTACGTGACGAAGGACGCGGGCCGCGACGACCTCGGCCGCGCGGTGCTGCAGGCCAGCCGCGGCGGCACCGTGCTGGCACCCGCGCTCGCGGGCGCGGTGGCGAGCCAGATCCGCCAGCGGGCCCGGGCCGACCTGCCGCTGCTGACCGAGCGCGAGCGCGAGGTGCTGGCGCTCCTGTGCGAGGGGCTGTCGGCGCCGCAGATCGGCCAGCGGCTGTACCTCAGCACCGCGACCGTCAAGACCCACCTGGCGCACCTGTACGCCAAGCTCGAGGTCTCGGACCGGGCCGCCGCGGTCGCCGTGGCCCTGCGCCGCGGCCTGCTTGACGCTAGCTCACTCGACCGCGACCCCGGGCGGCAGCACGCGCTCCCCGGCGGCGCAGCGGGTGACGGCGGCCACGATCTCCCGCCGGCTGGCCTCCTTCGAGACGAAGCCCGCGACGCCCGCGTGCACCGCGTGTACGACGAGCTCGGGCTCGGCGTAGGCCGACAGGATCAGCACACGCGTGCTGCTGCCCTCGCGCGCCAGGGCCCGAGCGACCTCGGCGCCCCCGAGGCCGGGCATGCGCAGGTCGAGCAGGGCCACGTCGGGGGCGTGCTCGCGCGCCGCAGCGAGCGCCCGGACGCCGTCCTCGACGAGCGCGAGCACCTCGATCCCGACCTCGCCGAGCGCGACGCCGATGCTGCGCCGGTAGCTGGGGTGGTCGTCGGCGACGATCAGCCGGAGCGGCATGGGACGAAGCCTGACAGGTGTCGGCGGCGATCGGATCCCACGAACGACCGCCGCAGGCGGATGGTCGAGCGTCATCCGATCGACCGTCCGCGGGGCCCGGACCGGGCGGCGCCGCTACCGTTGCCGCGTGACGGTGAGGCAGGTCCACTGGCGCGACGACGCCGAGGCGCTCACCGCGATCCTGCGCCTCGCGGCGGTGCCCGTCCTGATCATCGGCGAGCGCTTCGTGCCGAAGCCGGAGCCGACCGAGACGGGCTTCCTGGTCGCCATCGCGGCGTTCTCGCTGTACGCCGTCGGCACGCTGGCGCTGCTGCTCCTGCGCTCGCCGTCACCCCTGCGCGCGCCGTGGCTCGCCGCGGTCGACGTCGCCTTCGCCGGCATCCTCAGCTTCACCTCCGGCGGCGGCTTCTCCCAGCTCCGCTTCGCCTTCCTGTTCGCCCCGGTCACGGCGGCGTTCCGTTGCCGGCCGGCGTTCACGGCGTCGGTCAGCGGCGCGGCGGTCGTGGTCTACGCGCTGCAGGCGCTGAGCCACCCGAGCCACTCGAGCCGCGGCAACAGCCTCTCGTTCGTGGTGGTGCAGGTGGTCTACCTCGCCTGGCTCGGCGCCGGGCTGACGCTCCTGTCGCTGCTGCTCGAGCGGCGCGAGCGGGCCGTGGGAGAGCTGTCGGCGGCCCGCCAGTGGCTCGTCGCCGAGGCGCTGGCGGCCGAGGAGCGGGAGCGCCAGCGGCTGGCCGAGGACCTGCACGACCACGCGATCCAGAACCTGCTCGCGGCGCGCCACGAGCTGCACGACCGGGCCGACGCCGACCCCGCGGGCTCCGACGCCATGGCCCTCGCGGCGATGACCGCGACGATCCAGCAGCTGCGCACCTCGATCTCCGACCTGCACCCGCTGCTGCTCGACCACCCTCGGGCTCGAGGCGGCGCTCAGCCAGACCGCCCGGCGGGCGGCCGAGCGGGGCGGCTTCGCCCTCGACCTGCGAGCTCGAGGAGCTCCCTGCCGGGCTGCACGACCGGATGCTGCTGCGCTGCGCCTCGGAGCTCCTGCAGAACGTGGTCAAGCACGCCGACGCGACCAGCGTGGAGGTCTCGCTGCGGGCCCGCGGCGGCCTCGTGACGCTGCGGGTGGTCGACGACGGCGCGGGCTTCGACCCGGCGATCGTCGGAGCCCGGCTGCAGCACGGGCACATCGGCCTGCTCTCGGTGCGGGAGCGGGTGGCGGCCCTCGGCGGGGTGCTGCGCACCGAGTCGACGCTCGGCGCAGGGAACGGCGGTGACGCTGTCGCTGCCGTGGCTGCCGAACGCCAACGGCTCGGGCTGACGCCTGCGAGGATGAGGGCGTGCTGCTGCTCGTCCCTGCCGACCCGCTGGCGCCGCGCCGGCCCGACGAGCAGTTCGCCGCCGAGGCCGCTGCCGCCCGCGAGCTCGGCCTGACGGTCGCGGTGGTGGACGACGACGCCGCGCGCCAGGGCGATCCGGCGGCCGCCGTGCAGCGGGTCCCGCAGAACGGCGGGATGGCGGTGTACCGCGGCTGGATGCTGCGCTCCGAGGAGTACCGCCTGTTCGCAGACGCCCTGGCTGCGCGCGGCGTCACCCTTCGCACGTCGACCGAGCAGTACGCCGCAGCCCACGAGCTGCCCGGCTGGTACGCGGTGTTCGCCGGGCATACCGCCGAGTCGCTGTGGCTCGACGGCCCGGGGCTCGACGGGCTCGACGACGCGCTGCGCGCGCTCGCGCCGGGCGCGGCGGTGGTCAAGGACCACGTGAAGTCCGAGAAGCACCGCTGGGACGAGGCGGCCTTCATCCCGGACGTGGAGGACGCGGCCGCGGCGCGGCGGGTGGCCGCGCGCTTCCTCGAGCTGCGCGGCGACGACCTGGTCGGGAGCCTCGTGCTGCGCCGCTTCGAGACCTACGCCCCGCCCGAGCTGCGGACGTGGTGGGTCGGCGGTCGCTGCGTCCTCGTCTCGGCCCATCCCGACCAGCCCGACGCCGCCGTCCCCGACGTGCCGACGGACGCGATCGCGCCGAGCGTGGCCGCGCTCGGAAGCCCGTTCGTCACCGTCGACCTGGCGCGCCGCGACGACGGCGTCTGGCGGGTCGTCGAGGTCGGCGACGGCCAGGTGAGCGACCGGCCGGACTCGACCCCGCCCGAGCGCCTGCTGGAAGCGCTCGTCTAGCCGCCCCAGCAGGCGCGGACGTGCGCCGCCATGCGCGGCAGGACCTCCGCCGCCGGCCCGCTGAGCCGTCCCTCGAAGGCCAGCGTGCCCTCGAACCCGCGCTCGCGCAGGGTGCCGAGCACGCCGCGGAAGTCGACGTGGCCGGCGCCCGGCTCGTAGCGGTTCGAGTCCGAGACGTGGACGTGCGTGAGCCGCGGCCCCGCGTCCCGGACCGTCGCCACCGGGTCGGCCTCCTCGATGTTCATGTGGTACGTGTCGGCCATCACCTGCAGCGCCGGGCCGCCGACCGCCTCGCACAGCTCGACCGCCTGCTCGACCCGGTTCAGCATGTGGTCCTCGTAGCGGTTCAGCGGCTCGAGGAACAGCGCGACGCCGGCAGCCTCTGCGTGGCTGCCGAGCGCGGTCAGGGCCTCGAGCAGCACCGCCCGGTCCTCCTCGGCGGGCCGCGGCGGCCGGTACGGCGGGAGGTTGGCCGAGAAGATCCCGTAGGCCGCGGGGGAGACCGCTCCGCGGCCGCCGAGCTCGGCGATCGCCGACAGCAGCACCTCGACCCGGGAGATCGCCGCCTTGCGGACGTCGGCGTCGAAGTCCCCGATGAACGGCGGGCCGCTCACGCAGACGCTCGGAAAGACGGCCCCGGCGTCGCGGGCCGCCCGCAGCTCGGGCAGCCGCTCCTCGAAGCCCGCGCCGCCGAGCAGCTCGATCCCGTCGAACCCGGCCTCCCTGGCGAACTCCCACTTCGCCACCAGCCCGTCGCCGGGCAGGTGGTTCTCCTGGCAGGCGAGGATCATGCGTCCACCCCGAAGTCCAGGATCACCTGCAGCGCCTCCTCGCGGCGCTGGTCGAGCAGCTCGAAGGCCTCGCCGGCCTCGGCGATCGGGATCACGTGCGAGATGAGCGCCTCGACGTCCACCCGGCCGGAGGCCGCGAGGCCCATGAAGGTCTGCTCGAGCCGGGTCAGGTCCCAGCGGTGGTCGAGCCGCGGGCTCACGCCCGAGATCTGCGAGCAGACGACCTCGATGCGGTTGTGGTGGAACTCCTCGCCCAGGTACAGGCCGACGCCGTCGCCCTGGAAGAAGCCCGAGCAGACGACCCGGGAGGAGTAGGCCGTCGCCCGGATCGCCTCGTGCAGGGCCGGGTAGGCCCCGCTGATCTCGATGGACACGTCGGCTCCGCGGCCGCCCGAGAGCTCGCGGATCCGCTCGGCGACCCGGCCCTCGCGGGCGTCGAGCACGTGGGTCGCTCCGAGCTTCCTGGCCAGCTCGAGCCGGGCCGGGATCGCGTCGACGGCGATCACCGTGCCGCCGTTCAGCGCGGCCAGCTGGGCCACCAGCAGCCCGGGCACGCCCTGGCCGAAGACCGCCACGATCTCGCCGACGTGGATGTCGGCGTCGAGCACCGAGTTCAGGGCGATCGCCCCGATCCGGGAGAAGATCCCGAGCCGCGGCGCGAGGCCTTCGGGGAGGTGGCAGACCGAGGCCCGCTGGGCGCTGACGACGGCCGAGGCGCGGTGACCCCACGTCCCGTAGACCAGCTGGCCCTCGGCGACGCCGTTGGTCTCGGCGCCGAGCTCGACGACCCGCCCGCACTCCTCGTAGCCCCAGCCCTCGACCGGGTAGGAGAGGCTCGCAGCCCCGTCCACGAACAGCTTCTGCCCCGTGTCCCAGGTCTTGTTCAGGTACGGGTTCGAGCCCCGGTACGCGGTCAGCTCGGTCCCCGCCGAGATCCCCGAGTACAGCGTCTGCACCCGCACCTCGCCGGCGGCCAGCGGCCGCTCCTGCTCGCTGCGCACCTCGGCCGCCCGCGGCCCGGTGAACACCACGACATCACCCATCAAGCATCACGCAATCAACCCTTCACGGCTCCGACGGTCAACCCGCGCACGAACTGGCGCTGGAACAACAGGAACAGGAGCACCACCGGCACGGTCATGATCAGCGTTCCGGCCGCCGCCAGGTTGACCTCCTGGGTCCGCCCGCTGGTGAACAGGAAGATGCCCGTCGCCAGCGTGCGGTTCTGCTCGCCCGGCAGGTACAGGAGCGGCAGGATGAACACGTTCCAGGCCTGGAAGAAGGCCAGCACCGCGAGCACCGAGGCGCCCGGCGTGGCCAGCGGCAGCATGACGTGCCGGAACACGCCCCACTCCGAGGCCCCGTCGACCCGGCCGGCGTCGGACAGCTCCTGCGGCAGGTCGTAGAAGAACGCCCGCATCAGGAACACCCCGAGCGGCAGCCCCCAGCCGGTGCCGCCGGCGATGATCACCAGGATCACCCCGATCTTGTGGTTCAGCAGGTGCAGGTCCCGCAGCTCGAAGAACAGCGGGATCATCACCGAGAAGAACGGGATCATCAGCCCGAGGACCAGGGTGAAGAAGAAGACGTTCGACCCCGGGAACGACAGCCGCGCGAGCGCGTAGCCGGCCAGCGTCGAGAACACCACGACGCCGATCACCGACGGCACCGCGATCACCACCGTGTTGACGAAGTAGTCCTGGAAGCCGCCCTCCTCCCAGGCGTCGCGGAAGTTCTGCGGGTGGAACGAGGAGAACAGCGAGAACGGGTCGAGGGTGACGTCCAGCGGGTTCTTGAACGCCGTCGAGACCACCAGCACCAGCGGGTACAGGGTGATGGCCACGAAGACCAGCAGCACCAGGAGCCCGATGATCGAGGCCGGGTTGAACGAGGCCCGAAGGCGACGTCGACGGGAGCGGGTGCGGACGCGCGGGGTGTCGATCGCGGCGTCAGACATTGCTGCTGCTCCGCTCCCGGAGCTTGACGAAGATCACCGTCGCCACCAGCGACAGGACGGTGATGACCATCGACAGGGCGGCGCCGTAGCCGATGTCGTTCTGGACGAAGGCCTGCTCGTAGGTGTACGTGCCGAGCACCTCGCTCGAGTTGCCGGGCCCGCCCTGGGTCATCACGAAGACGATGTCGAAGACCGCAAAGCCGCCGATCAGCGTGATCGTGGTCACCAGCGTGATCACGGGCGCGATGCCCGGCAGCACGACGTGGCGGGCCTGGGCCCAGAAGCCCGCGCCGTCGAGCCTGGCCGCGTCGATCAGGTCCGGGTTCAGGTGCTGCAGGCCGGCGAACAGGATCAGCGCCACCAGGCCGAAGGTGGCCCAGATGGCCGCCGCCAGCACGGCGCCGAGCGCGGTGCTCGGCTCGCCGAGCCAGCCGTGCGCCCAGGAGTCCAGCCCGAGCTTGTGCAGCTCGTCGTTCAGCGGCCCGAAGATCGGGTTGTAGATCCAGCCGAAGACCGTCGCCAGCACGATCGACGGCAGCAGGGCCGGCAGGAAGTAGATCGTGCGCAGCGCCAGGGCCCCGTGCTTCATCCGCCACATGAGCATCGCCAGGATGAAGCCGATGACGAGCGGCGCGATCGTCCCGATGACCACCCACTCGAGCGTGTGCTTGAGCGCGCCCCAGAACTCGCCGTCGTGGAGCAGGCGGTCGTAGTTGTCGAGCCCGACCCACTTCATGGGTCCGAACCCGTCCCAGACGTTCAGGCTGTACCAGACCGACTGCAGGAACGGGTACAGCATGAACACCGCGTAGATCACGGCCGCCGGCGCCACGAACAGCACCGCGAGCCGCGTCTGCCCCCGCCGCGCGGGGTTGCCGCGGCGGCGCGGCGAGGGCCGGGACCCGCGGGTCCCGGCCTCCGCCACCGTTGCCTGCACCGGCGCAGCCATCAGGGCTTCTTGAGCGTCTCGCCCTTGGACTTCGCCGTCTGCCAGGCCGACTGCAGCGCGTCGGCCACCTGCTGTGCGGTCTTCTTGCCCGTCAGGACGTCCTGGAAGCCCGTCGACATCGCCGTGTTGAAGCGCTGCGGCGTCAGGACGTCGATGTTCTCACCGAACTGGCGGGTCTTCGCGCCGGGCCCGAGCAGCAGGTCGATGACCTGCTTGTAGAGCGGCGACACCTTGAGACCGGCGGTCTGCACCGGGTGGGCCGGCAGGGTGTTGATGGTCTCGATCTCGAACTTGGCGTGGGCCGGCGACATGAGGAAGTTCAGGTACTTCTGCACCTCGGGCCAGTGCTGCGTCTTGGCCGAGACGAACATGCCGCCGCCGATGCCCGTGGGCTGGGCGATGCCCGAGCCGTCGATCGAGGGGAACGGGAAGAAGCCGACCTTGAACTTGGCCTTCTCGCTCAGCTCGCCGATGAGCCACGTCCCGGTCGGCACCATGGCCGAGCGGCCGGCGATGAACAGGTTGTTGCCGTCGTCGTAGGTGATGGCCGTGGGCGTCGGCGGGAAGTAGCCCTTGTCCTCGAACTGGTGGAAGAACAGGTCGATGCCCTTGACCACCTTCGGCGAGTTCCACTTGCCGTTGCCGAAGATGATGTTCTCGATGCCCGAGCGGCCGAGCAGGTTGCTCGTGACCATCGAGAACTGGTGGTAGGCCGGCCACTGGTCCTTGTCGGTGAACGACATGGGGATGTAGCCCTTCGACTTCAGCGTGTCGTTGAGCTTCTCGAGCGCCGCGACGGTCTTCGGCACCTGCAGGTGCAGCTTGTTGAAGAGGTCGACGTTGTAGAACACGCCGAGCGCCTCGACCTGGTCGGGGATGGCGTACACGTGTCCGCCATAGGTGGCGCGAGCCCGCGCCCACGGGAAGATGTTCCACTTGCCCGCGGCGTACGCCGAGTCGAGCGGCTTGATCAGCTGGGCCTTGGCCAGGACGCCGCCGTAGCCGGGGCCCGTGTCGTAGCCGAACAGGTCCGGCGCCGAGTTCGAGCGCAGCCGCGTCTGCAGCAGCGAGCGCAGCGCGTCGTTGTTGATCGACTCGCGGTCGATCTTGATGTCCGGGTTCAGCTGCTCGAAGCGCTTGATCTCGTCCTTCTGCTTCTGCTCGAGCGCCGCCGTCTCGGAGACCCCGACGAGCAGGTGCAGCGTGACGGTGGCGTGCTTCGCCTTCGGCGCCGCCGAGCTGGAACCGGCGCCGGCGACGGCGATTGCCGCCACGGCGGCTGCCGCCAGTGCGGCGAGCACCGCCCTGCGGCGCGTGCCTCGTATCTTCATGCCCCTCTCCCTTCGCTTCGCTTGTCGCCTCGTGCAGCGTCGCTCGGCCCGGCCAACAGGTCGAGCACCAGCGCCGCCGTCCACGAGAAGTCCTCTCCGCCCTGCCCCGCGTGCGTGCGCGCGTCGTAGTGCTCCCGGAAGCCCTCGGCGCGCACGAGGGTGAGGAGTCCGCGGCGGATCGCGTCCGCCAGCTCGTCGCGGCCCGAACGCCGCGCTGCCTGCAGGAAGAGCCAGTTCAGCACCGGCCAGACCGGCCCCCGCCAGTAGCGAGCGCCGTCGTAGGCCTCGTCGTCGACCGGCACGCTGGGGATCACCAGCCCGTCGCCGACGGAGGTCGCCGTCGCCTCGAGCGCGGCGAACAGCGCGTCGGCCCGCTCCGGCCCGGGCACCGCTGCGAACAGCGGCGCGAACCGGGCCACGCCGCTCGACACGAGCAGCGCGCCGCTGAGGACGTCCTGGTCGGCGTAGCCGTGCCGCTCGTTCAGCAGGAGCTCGGCGTCGACCGCCTCGGCCAGGGCGTCGGCCCGCTCGGCGTAGGCGGCGCCGTCCTCGCCGACCAGCGCGGCCAGCGCGGCGAGGTCGCGGTCCGCCTGCACCAGCAGCGTGTTGACCAGCACCGAGCGCACCGCGAACGGCGTCGTGGCCCGCTCTCGTTCAGGCGCGTAGGCCGCATCCCGCAGCACCCGCACCAGGTAGGCGTAGCGGTCGTAGTCGGCGTTGCTCGGCCGGCCCGCCGCGTCCACCACGTCGACGTCGACCCGCCGGTACGGGGGGATCTCGCCGTCGGCCGGCTCGATCCGGGCGAGGGGCGCGTCCCAGGACGGGGCGTTGTCCATCCCCGACTCCCAGGGATGCCAGATCTCGACCAGCCGGCTGCCCGGACGCGTCCGCTCGCGGTGCAGGTACCCGTGCCAGGCGGCGAGCCGCGGCAGCAGGTCGCGCACCAGCGTCAACGCGTGCTCGGTGTCGGGCGCCGTCTCGCAGAGCCGCAGGAGCGCGGTCGCGTGCAGCGGAGGCTGGACGATCCCCGACGTGCGTCGTCCCGCGGGCGCGTCCGGCGAGCGCTCGGTCTGCCAGTAGTCGGGCCCGGGGAAGTAGCGGCCGTCCTGCCCGAAGACGATGTGCGGGACGAGGCCGTTCCGCCACTGGGCGGCGAACAGGGAGCGCAGCTCGACCGCCGCTCGCTGCTGGTCGACCGTCGCCCAGCCGAGCGCGGCGCAGGCCGAGTCCCAGCTCCACTGGTGCGGGTAGAGGCGCCGCGAGGGCCTGGTGGCGAAGCCGATCCAGTTGCCCTCGAGCACCGCCGCCGCGTCGCGGGCGAGCAGCGACGCTCCGCCCGTCGCGGCGCCGCGCTCCCCCGTTGCGGCCTGCTGTGTCATGTGGTTCCGGTACCTCGACCCCGATTTGCCTGAGTGGTATAACAAATGCCTCCGCCCGGGTCAACGAGCTCTGCATGGCGATCGACCGCGAACAGCCGACACCTCTCTACTTCCAGCTCAAGTCCCTGCTGCTGGAGGAGATCCGGTCCGGCGAGTACGCGCTCGACGGGCGGCTTCCGACCGAGCACGAGCTGTGCCGGCTGCACCGGGTCAGCCGGGCCCCGGTGACCAGGGCGCTGTCGGAGCTGGCCCGGGAGGGCGTCGTGCTGCGCACGCGCCGGCGGGGCACGTTCGTGAACCCCGACTGGCTGCAGGGGCAGGAGGACGTTCCAACGCTCTCCGCCGTCGTCCAGTCCGGGCCCTGGGCGAGGCTCCTGCGCGAGAGCCAGGGGAGCGAGGCCCGGCTCGAGGTCACCGTGATCGACGGCCCGTCCTCGAACACCTACGAGGCGCTGCGGCGGGCGGTGGCCGACGGCCGCGGCCCGGACATCGCCCTGCTCGACGCCGTCTGGGCGCCCGAGTTCGCCGCCGCCGGGTTCCTGCACGCGCTCGCCGAGCTGGACGGGCGCTGGGCAGCCGGCGTCGCCAACGAGCTGCTGCCGGCGCTGCGCCGGGCCGCCGGGTTCGACGGCCAGGCGTTCGGGGTCTCGCCGTTCGGCGACGTCGCCGGGCTCTGGGCCCGCCTGGACGACCTGGCGCTGGTCGGGGTGCGCCCGCCCGGGACCTGGAGCGAGCTGCGGGCCGCGGCCCGGGCCCTGGCGGCGCGCGGGCGGACGCAGCCGATCGCCCTGCCTGGCGGCCGGGCCGCGGGCGAGACGACGACCTACTGCCTGCTGGCGACGCTGGCCTCGAACGGTGTCGAGGTGCTCGACGAGGGTGGGGTGGCCCTGGACGCGCCGGCGACCCGTGCCGTGCTGCGCTACCTGCTCGGCCTGGTCGACGACGGACTCGTCTCGGCCGACGTCGTCGGGTACCCGGCCGACCGCGCGATCCAGCTGCTGGCCGGCGGGCGGGCCTCGTTCGCCTTCGGCGGGTCCTACGAGGCGCCGGTGCTGGCCGCGGCGCTCGGCGTCCCGCTGGCCGAGCTCTCGAAGCACCTGGCGTTCGTCCCGGTCCCGGCCGGGCCGGCGGGCGCGCCGGCGACGCTCGTCGGGACGAGCGTGTTCGCCATCTTCCGCCAGTCGGCGCATCCCCAGCTCGCGCTGCGGGTGCTCGACCGGGCCCTGGCCGCCGACCGGCTCGCGCGGGTTGCGGCGGCCACCGGCCGCATCCCCGCGCGCCGCGACGCGGTGGCGCTGGCGGCGTCGCGGCTCCCGTTCGTCGCCGAGACGGCGGAGATGCTCGAGCGTTCGGTGACCCGCCCGTCGACGGCGGTCTACCCGCGGGTCTCGGTGCAGCTCCAGGAGATGCTCGAGGACGTGCTGGCGCGGCGCCTCGGGCCGGCGGCGGCGGTGCGCCGCGCGGCCCAGAACGTCGCCGCGATCACCGGGCTGCCGCTCTACTCGCCGTCGAGGAACGGGATGACCGCCGCCGGCAGGGCCGGCAGCACGTTGATGTCGTAGTGGGTCGCGTTCGGCAGCACCGCCAGCCGGTGCTGGGTGATGCCGGAGCGGTCCCACGAGGCGTCCCGCTGGCCGCCGCCGAGCAGCGCGAAGCAGTCGACGGCGTGCGACGGCGGCATCCCGTCGGCGTCGCCGACCACCAGCATGACCGGCATCGACAGGCCGCGGGCCTCGTCGGTCCAGTCGTAGTCGTGCTTCAGGAGCGTCGTCAGCTGCTCGACCAGGACCGGCCAGCCGGCGGGATCCGGGGCGAGCGCCTCGTAGCTCGTGTACAGCGGCGTCTGGCGGAGCATGTCGGCCATCTCGGCGCCCATCGCGTCCATCTGCGCGGTCTGCTCGGGGTGCCAGCCGCTGCCGGGCGAACGGGGTCGAGACGAGCACCAGGCGGCTGACCAGCTCCGGGTGCTGGATCGCCAGGCGCAGGGCGACGCCAGCCGCCGAGCGAGAAGCCCAGGACGGCCGCCTGCTCGACCCCGAGCTGGCGCAGCAACGCGGCGACGTCGTCGGCCATCGACTCGCAGCGCATCGGCCGGTCGGCCGCCGGCGAGCGGCCGTGGGACTGCAGGTCGACGCCGATCAGGCGGCGCCCCTCGCCGAACGCTCGACGTTCGGGCCGAACATCTCGACGGAGCCGAAGCCGCCGTGCAGCAGGACGAGCGGCGCGCCCTCGCCGCGGTCGACGTAGCCGAGCTCGATGCCGTTGACCTTCGCTGTCTGGGTCATGTCGGGGAACCTAGCCGTCTTGCCCGACAGGCGATCTGCAGCGCCAGACGGGTCTCGGGGTCGCCGAGGTCGACGTCCAGGGCGGTCGCGACGCGTCCCATCCGCTGGCTGACGGCGTTGCGGTGGACGCCGAGCACGGCGGCGGTGCGGACGACCGAGCCCTGCTCGTCGAGGTAGGCCGCCAGGGTCTGGACGGCGGTCTCGGCCCGGCGTCCGCCGAGCCGGTCGAGCGGGGCCAGGAGGTCGGCGATGGCCGTGCGGGCCTGCTCGGAGGCCAGGACGTCGGCCACCAGGCGGTGCGCGCCGAGCTCGTCGAAGCGCTGGATCGGGCTGCGGCCGCCGCCCGCCCGCCGTGAGGCCAGCGCGGCCCGCGCCTCGGCCGCCGAGGCCCGCAGGCCGGCCAGCCCCTCGTGGGCCCCGCCGACGCCGCAGGCCAGCTGCAGCGGCGGGAACGCGCTCTCGATGCGGCCGAGCACGTGGCGCAGCGCCCCGTCCACCCGGTCGCGCCGCAGCGCCGCGCCCTGGGAGCGGTCGCTGCACACCAGCACCAGCGCGGACTCCACGGTCGCCGCCTGCCAGGCGCCGCCCGCCGCCCGCGCGGCCTGCAGCGCCAGCCGGTGCAGGCTCTCGTCGAGGGCGTGCTCGCTCACCGGGTCGCCCTGGGTGACGGCGCTGCGGCCCCGGCTCTCGACCCGCGCCGCGACGTGCCAGCCGTCGATCGCCACGCCGGCCGCCCGGGCCCGGTCGAGCCGCTCATCGCCCGGTGCCGAGCGGGCCAGGAGGAGCTCGGCCAGGAGCGCCGCGCGGGAGCGCCGGGGCGCCTCCTCGCCGCGCCGGGCCGCCGTCAGCACCCGGCCCGCCGCGCCCGCCGCGAGCCAGGTCACCAGCGCCGTGACCGCGGCGGCCGGGTCGCCGCCGACGAGCCGGGCCTCGACCCGTCCGTCGACCGCGACGGGGACGCCCGGCCCGTCCGCCGGCCCGAGCCGCAGCGCGACCCCGCCGGCGGCCCGGGCCGCCTCGAGCAGCTCGTCGACGCCGGCGCCGGCCTCCTCGGCCGCCTCGATCGCCCGCTGGGCGTCGCTGGCCCGCAGGAGCGCGCCCTCCTCGACGCCCGCGAGCTCGCGGGCGATGCCCGCCGTCAGGGCCGCCAGGTCGGCGTCCGCCGGAGCGCCCAGCACGGCCAGGCTGCCGCGGCCGGCGATCGTGCCGGCCGTCGCCGCGAGCGGCAGCGGGCCGACGAGCACGACCCCGGCCAGACCGGCCGCGACGGCCCGCCGCAGGGTCACGTCGAGCACGTAGCCGTCCACGCCGCGCGACGCCGCGGCCGTGAGGATGGCCAGCGTGCCGGCCGGCTCGCCCTCCACCCGTGCGGGATCCTCGACCAGCGCCAGGCGCTCCACCCGCCCGCTCGCCGGGCCCGCCAGCAGCGTCAGCGAGGCGCCGGCGGGAAGGATCAGGAGCTCGGCAACCGATGTCACCCCGGCAGTGTGCGACACGCACAGGTTCATGCGCAATCCGTGCAGTCGGCCCATTGCAGCCGGATGCCCGGCACGAGAGCATGCGCTCGTGGAGATCGGAATCGAACACCTCGGCCCGCTCGCCCGCGGCTGCGCCGTCCTCGGCGCCGGCGGCGGCGGCGCGACCTACACCGGAATGCTGATGGCCCTGCAGGCGATCGGCGACCACGGCCCGGCCCAGCTCGTGAGCCTGGACGACCTGCCCGACGATGCCCTGATCATGCCCTGCGGCAAGATCGGCGCGCCGACCGTCTCGATCGAGAAGATCTGCAACGGCGGCGAGGGCGCGCGCCTGCTCGAGCACGTCGAGCGGCTCACCGGCAGGAAGGTGGCGGCCCTGATGGCCGCCGAGATCGGAGGCTCGAACGGCATGGTGCCGCTCACCTGGGGCGCGATGGCCGGCGTGCCGGTGGTCGACGCCGACGGCATGGGCCGGGCCTTCCCCGAGGTGCCGATGGTCTCGATGCACGTCGCCGGGATCTCGCCGAACCCCTGCGTCATGACCGACGAGCGCGGCAACATGATCATCTTCGACACGCGCTCCGGCGCGTGGGCCGAGCGCCTCGCCCGCACCGCGGCGGTGGCCTTCGGCGGCAGCGCGGCGTCTGCCGAGTACCTCATGAGCGCCGCCGAGGCCCGGGCCGGCGCTGCCGTCCGCGGCACCGTGCGCCTGGCCCTGCGCATCGGCGAGACGCTCGACCAGGCCGAGGGCGACCCGGTCGAGGCCCTGTGCGCCGAGATCGGCGCCGAGATCCTGATCCGGGGGAAGGTGGCGGACGTCGAGCGGCGCACCACCGAGGGCTTCGCCCGCGGCTCGGTGATCATCGAAGGGAGCGGCGCCGACGCTGGCCGGCTGGTGCGGATCGAGATCCAGAACGAGAACCTGGTGGCGCTCGAGGACGGGAACGTCCTGGCCTCGGTGCCCGACCTGATCAGCCTGCTCGACGACGCCAGCGCCGACGCCATCGCCACCGAGGTCGTCCGCTACGGCCAGCGGGTCGTCTGCATCGCGTTCGCCTGCGACCCGATCTGGCGCACACCGCGGGGCCTCGAGGTCGCCGGCCCGCGGGAGTTCGGCTACGACTTCGACTACGTCACCTTCGAGGAGCGACGTGCCAGCTCGCGCCTGACCTCCGCATCGGCATCGACGTCGGCGGGACGAACACCGACGCGGTCTGCGTCGACCGTGCCGACACGCTGCTGGCGAAGGCCAAGACAGCCACCACGCCCGACGTCACCGAGGGCATCCGCCGGGCCCTCGACGCGGTGCTGCACTCGCCGGCGGTGGCGCTCGAACGGGTGACCCACGTGATGCTCGGGACGACCCACGCGACCAACGCGGTGCTCGAGCGCCGCCGGCTGCAGAAGGTCGCCGTGGTGCGCATCGGCGGCCCGGCGACCCACTCGATCCGCCCGCTCCTGACCTGGCCCGAGGACCTGAAGGCCGCGATCTCGGCCGGCGAGACGATCGTCGACGGCGGGATCGAGTTCGACAGCCGCGAGCTGTCGCCGTTCGACCGCGACGCCGTGGCCCGCTTCCTCGAGCCGCTCGCCGGAACGGTTCAGGGCGTGGCCTTCGCGAGCGTGTTCTCGCCGGTCTCGCCGCGCCACGAGCTCGCGGCCCGCGACGGTCGCGCGGGAGGTGCTCGGCGAGGAGGTGTCGGTCTCGCTGAGCCACGAGATCGGCTCGATCGGCCTGCTCGAGCGGGAGAACGCGACCGTCCTCAACGAGGCCCTCCGGCTGGTCGCCCGCGGCGTCGCGCTGGCGCTGAAGGAGGCCCTCGAGGCCCACGGCATCTCGCCGACCATGTACTTCACCCAGAACGACGGCACGCTGATGGTGCTCGACTACGCGCTGCGCTACCCGGTGCTGACGATCGGCAGCGGGCCGGCCAACAGCCTGCGCGGGGCAGCGTTCCTGAGCGGGCGGACGGACGCGCTGGTGGCCGACATCGGCGGCACGTCGACCGACGTCGGGGTGCTCCAGAACGGCTTCCCGCGCGAGTCCAGCGCGCCGGTCGAGATCGGCGGCATCCGCACCAACTTCCGCATGCCGGACCTGGTGTCGATCCCGCTCGGCGGCGGCACGGTGGTCAACGGCGAGAACGGCCACGTGCAGGTCGGGCCGCGCAGCGTCGGCTACCGGCTCACCGAGGAGGCGCTGGTCTTCGGGGGCTCCACGCCCACCATGACCGACGCCGCCGTGGCTGCCGGCCGGGCCGCGATCGGCTCGCACGCGCCCGGCGGGACGCCGCTCCTTCGGCGGGCCGTCGAGCGGTCCGACGAGATGCTCGCCGACGCCGTCGACCGGGTGAAGCTGTCGCGCGGCGACCGCCCCCTGATCGTGGTCGGCGGCGGCTCGGTGATCGTCCCCGACCGGCTCGTCGGGGTGAGCGAGATCCACCGCCCCGAGCACCACGACGTCGCCAATGCCCTGGGCGCCGTCATCGCCGCCGTCTCGGGCCAGGTCGACGAGGTCGTGAGCTACGGCAGCGACCGTCGCGCGGCCCTCGACGCGGTGTCCGCCCGGGCCTGCGAGCGGGCCGTCCTTGCCGGGGCCGACCCGGCCCGGGTCGAGGTCGTGGAGCTCGAGGAGATCCCGCTCGCCTACCTCAACGATCCGGCGGTCCGCGTCCGGGTCAAAGCGGCTGGCCCACTCGCAGGACTCTGAGTCTCAGAGGAGCACCACCGATGTACCATCGCGCTCCCGGACAACGTCATCAGCAGCACGTAGGGGGGTCACCCGTGCCACGCATCCGTCCAGCCGTCCTCGCGGCCATCGCCGCCCTGGGGCTCGCGGCGGTCGCCGGCGGCGCGTCCGCCGCCACCGCCACCGGCGGCAAGGCCGCCGCGTCCCAGACGTTCTCGTACGTCTCCGTGTCCCAGATCATGATCGGCTGGGATCCGGCGACCGGCTACTCGAACGAGATCCTGGCGATGAGCAACATGTACGAGACGCTCACGCGGTACAACTCGCAGACCAAGAAGGTCGAGCCGCTCCTGGCCAGGTCGTACACGTCGAACAAGGCCGGCACGGTCTGGACGTTCGTGCTGCGCCGCGGCGTCAAGTTCCACACCGGCCGCGTCATGGACGCCGCCGCGGCCAAGGCCGCGATCATGCGCACCATCAAGATCAACGGCGGCGCCTCGTACATCTGGGGCGCGGTCAAGTCGATCGCGACGCCGACGAAGTACTCCCTGGTCTTCCGCCTGAAGTACCCGGCGCCGCTCGACCTGCAGGCGTCGGCCGACTACTCGGCCTACATCTACGACACGAAGGCCGCGGGCAGCCAGGACCTGGCCAAGTGGTTCGAGTCCGGCCACGAGGCCGGCACCGGCCCGTACCAGCTCGACCAGTGGAACAAGGGCCAGCAGGTCGAGGTCCGGCTGAAGCAGTTCCCGGGCTACTGGAAGGGCTGGAGCGGCAGCCACTACTCGAACGTCCAGTTCTGGGTCGTGCCGTCGGTGACCACCCAGGCGCAGCTCATCCGCTCGGGCCAGGTGTCGTTCGTCGAGCGCCTGAACCCGCAGCTGTGGGAGTCGTTCAAGACCAGCTCGAGCGTGTCGGCCACGCAGACCCCCTCGTGGCAGAACCTGCTCGCGCTGCTGAACACCGCGAGCGGCCCGCTGGCGGACAAGCGCGTCCGCCAGGCGGTCGAGCTGGCCATCGACTACAACGGCATGGTCACGGCGCTCAAGGGCTCGGCCACGCGGCAGGTCGGCGTCGTCCCGCCCGGCCTCTGGGGCCACGTCGACTCGCTGCCCTACTCGACGACGAACGCCAACCAGGCGAAGGCGCTGCTCAAGCAGGCGGGCTACGGCCCGGGCGGCAAGAAGATGACGCTGCTGCTGACGCACGTCCAGGGCGACTCGGACGAGGAGCTCGTGTCGGCGCTGATCAAGTCGAACCTCGCGCCCCTGAACATCGACGTGCAGGTGCAGGCGCTGCAGTGGCCGGTCCAGTGGGGCAAGGGCAAGTCCGCCAACCCCACGAACCGGCAGGACATCTTCCTGTTCTACTGGTGGCCCGACTACGCCGACCCGTACTCGTGGTTCATCAACCTGTTCCACTCCGAGCCCAAGCCGTTCTACAACCTCTCGTACTACAAGAACAAGACGGTTGACACCCAGATGGAGCAGGCCGAGAAGCTCGCCGGCACGAGGCGGAACAAGTCCATCAGCCTGTACGGCGAGGTGCAGAAGACGCTGGCCAACGACGGCGCCGTGGCGCCGCTGTACGTCCAGCAGTACCAGCGGGTCATCGCGAAGTCGGTGTCGGGCTTCGTCGACAACCCCGCCTATCCCAACGTCGCCTTCGCCTACAACCTGACGCCGAAGTCGTGACGGCGTTCGTCGCCCGCCGCCTGGGCCTCGGCCTGTTCGTGGTGGCGGGCGTCGTGGTGCTCACGTTCGTGGTCGCCCGGATGATTCCGGGCGACCCGGCGGCGAGCTGGGTCGGACCGCACTCCTCCGACGCCCAGCTGGCCCAGGCCCGCCACCAGCTCGGCCTCGACCACTCGCTGCCGGTGCAGATCGTGAAGTGGTTCCAGGGGATCCTGAGCGGCGACTGGGGGACGTCGGTGCACACCCACCAGCCGGTGCTCTCGGACATCGAGACGCGGGCCCCGGCGTCGGTGGAGCTGGTCGTCCTGGCGCTGGTCCTGGCCCTCGCGGTCGGCCTGCCGCTCGGGCTGATCGCGGCCCGCTACGAGGGCCACGCGCCGGACGTCGCGGTCCGCCTGATCGCCGTCGTCGGGGTGTCGATGCCCATCTTCTGGCTCGCGCTGATCCTGCAGCTGGTGTTCTTCCAGCGGCTCGGCTGGCTGCCGGTCTCGGGCCAGTACGCGCCGAGCCTGGACGAGCGGCAACCCGCTGAACGTCCACACCCACGCGGTGCTGATCGACTCGGTGATCGACGGGCGCTGGGACATCTTCGGCAGCGCGGTCGGCCACATCATCCTGCCCGCCATCGTGGTCGCGGCGTACCCGCTCGGGGTGATCGCCCGCATGGTGCGGGCCTCGGTGCTCGAGACCCTGTCCGAGGAGCACGTCCGCATGGTGCGGGCGCTCGGCTTCTCGGAGCGCTCGGTGTTCACCCGCTTCGCGCTGCGCCCGTCGCTGAACCCGGTGATCAGCATCGTCGCCCTGGTGTTCGCCTTCTCGCTGGCCAACACGTTCCTGGTCGAGGCGATCTTCGACTGGCCCGGCCTGGGCAGCTACGCCGCCGACTCGGTGCAGTCGCTCGACACCCCGGCGATCATCGGCGTGACCCTGTTCATCGCCATCGTCTACGTGCTCGCGAACATCCTGGTGGACATCGCCCAGGCGCTCGTCGACCCGCGGATCCGCCTCTAGTGAGACGGGCGCTGCGAAACCCGCTGATGGTCGCCGGCCTGGTGATCGTGGCGCTGCTCCTGCTCGCGGCGCTGCTCGCGCCGTGGGTCTCGCCCCACCCGGCCGACGCGGGCACCGCGACCGACCCGCTGCACACCTTCGCCCGGCCGTCGTCGTCGCACCCGTTCGGCACCGACGACCTCGGTCGCGACATCTTCAGCCGCGTCCTGTTCGGCGCCCGGATCTCGCTGCGGATCGCCGCGCTGGTGCTGGTGTTCTCGATCGCCATCGGCGTGCCCCTCGGCGTCACCGCCGGCTACTTCGGCGGGATCGTCGACACCATCCTGATGCGGATCACCGACATCTTCCTGGCCTTCCCGGCGCTGCTCCTGTCCCTGGCCCTGGCGGCGGTGCTCACGCCGAGCGTCGGCAACGCCACCCTGGCGATCGCCATCACCTGGTGGCCGTGGTACGCCCGGCTGTGCCGCGGCCAGGCGGCCTCGGTGGCCGGCCGACCGTACATCGAGAGCTGCCGGGCGCTCGGGCTCTCGTCGCCCCGGATCGTGCTCCGCCACGTCCTGCCGAACTCGATCACCCCGATCCTGGTGCAGGCCTCGCTCGACGTCGGCGGCGTGATCCTGACCGCCGCGGCGCTCTCGTTCCTCGGCCTCGGGGCCCAGGATCCGACGCCGGAGTGGGGGCTGATGGTCTCGAAGGGCCAGGCCTACTTCCAGACCCAGTGGTGGCTCGTGACGTTCCCCGGGGTCGCGATCCTGCTGACCGCGCTGGCCTTCAACCTGGTGGGTGACGGCCTGCGCGACCTGTTCGACCCGCGGCGCGTGACGGGACGTGTGCTGTGAAGCTCTCCATCCGCGACCTGCAGATCTCGTTCGGCACCCGCCCCGTGGTGGAGCTCGCCGAGCTCGACGTGGACGAGCACGAGATCGTCGGGCTGGTCGGCGAGTCAGGCTCGGGCAAGTCGATGACCGCGCTCTCGGTGATGGGCCTCTCGCGGCAGCTCGCCGGGGCCACCGTCAACGGGAGCATCCAGCTCGACGGGGAGGAGCTGACCGGGCTCTCCGAGCGGCGCCTGCGGCGGATCCGCGGGGCCCGGATCGCGATGATCTTCCAGAGCCCGGTCTCGGCCTTCAACCCGGTCTTCCGGGTGGGCGACATCTTCATCGACGCACTGCGGCTGCATGGCCGCTCGCGCGCGGACGCCCGCGCGGAGGCAGGAAAGGCCCTGCGCGAGGTGTTCCTGGCGCCGGACCTGCTGCACCGCTACCCGCACCAGCTCTCGGGCGGGCAGGCCCAGCGGGTGGCCATCGCGCTGGCGCTGGCGCTGCACTCCGAGGTGCTGCTGGCGGACGAGCCGACGAGCGCCCTCGACGTGACGGTGCAGGCCGAGATCGTCGAGATCCTTCGCGACCTGCGCGAGCGCGAGGGGATGGCGATCCTGTTCGTGTCCCACGACCTCGGCGTGGTGGCCCAGCTGTGCGACCGGGTCGCGGTGCTCCGTGCCGGAAAGCTGGTCGAGAGCGGCCCGGCGGCCCAGGTGCTGCACGAGCCGAAGGATCCGTACACCCGCGAGCTGATCGCCGCGGTGCCCAAGCTCGGGACGGCGGCGGCGTGAGCGCGCTCCTCGAGACCTCCGACCTGCACGTCCGCTTCGGCCCGGTGCGGGCCGTGGACGGCGTCTCGTTCGCCCTGCCCGAAGGCCCCTTCGGGCTCGGCCTGGTCGGCGAGTCGGGCTCGGGCAAGACGACCATCGGCCGGGCCGTGTGCCGGCTGGTGCCGGTCGCCCAGGGCGAGATCCGGCTTGCGGGCGAGGACATCGTGCCGCTGAAGCGCGGACGCCTGCGGCGGCTGCGCCGGACGGTGCAGATCGTGCTGCAGGACCCCGACGGCACGCTCGACCCGCGCATGCGCATCGGCACGACGCTGCGCGAGGTGCTGCGCACCCACAAGGTCGTGCCGCGGGCCGGCGTCGACGCCCGCATCGAGCAGCTGCTCGGCGAGGTCGGCCTCGAGCCGGCGCACGCCGGCCGCCTGCCGCACCAGCTCTCGGGCGGCCAGAGGCAGCGGGTGGCGATCGCCCGCGCGCTGGCCGTCGAGCCGCGCCTGCTGGTGCTCGACGAGCCGACGAGCGCCCTCGACGTGACCGTCCAGGCCCGGATCCTCGACCTCGTCGGCCGGCTGCGCGACGAGCGCGGCCTGGCCTACCTCCTGATCTCCCACAACCTCGCGATCGTCGAGCGGCTGTGCGAGCGCACCGCCGTCCTGTACCTGGGGAAGATCGTCGAGACCGGTCCGACCGCCGAGCTCCTGGCCCGGCCGTCGCACCCCTACACCCGGGCGCTTCGCTCGGCCGTGCCCGAGCTGCAGCTCGAGCCGAAGCCGCGGCTGCTGGTGCCCGGCCCTCCGCCCGACGCGGCGAACCCGCCGCCGGGCTGCCCGTTCCACCCGCGCTGCCCGCTCGCGGTCGACCTCTGCAGAGCAGAGCCGCCGCCGCTGCGCCAGCTGCGTCCCGACCACCTGGTCGCCTGCCACCGCGCCGAGGAGGCGCTGGCAGGCGCCGCAGAAGCCCTCGAGGAGCGTGCGGATTGGAGACCCGGATCGGGGTCGACGTCGGTGGCACCTTCACCGACCTGATCCTGTTCGACGAAGCGACCCGTGAGGTCCGCTTCGGCAAGGCCCCGAGCGCGCCGTCGGCACCCGAGGCCGGCGTGCTCGCGGTCGTCGAGTCGGCCGTGCCGGCCGACGTGCTGCGCCGTTCGGGCTGGTTCCTGCACGGCACCACCGTCGGCCTGAACGCGCTGCTGCAGCGCACCGGAGCCGTCGTCGGCCTGCTGGCCACCGACGGCTTCCGCGACGTGCTCGAGGTGCGCCGCGGCGACCGCGACGAGATGTACAACCTCTTCTGGTCGCCGCCGCCGCCGCTCGTGCCGCGACGCCTGCGGCTGCCGGTGCGCGAGCGGGTGCGCGCCGACGGCCAGGTGCACCGGCCGCTGGTCGCCGAGGACGTCGCCGCGGCGGTCGAGACGTTCCGGGCCGAGGGCGTCGAGTCGGTGGCGGTGGCGTTCCTGAACGCCTGGGCCAACCCGGCCCACGAGCTCGAGGCCGAGCGGCTGCTGCGCGAGGCGGGCTTCGACGGCGACGTCTCGCTGTCGCACCGGGTCTCGGGCGAGTACCGCGAGTACGAGCGCACCTGCACCACCGTCGTCGACGCCTTCGTGCGCCGGCGCATGGGCCCGTACCTCGAGCGTCTCGACCAGCGGCTGCGCGGGCTCGGCTTCGACGGCGAGACCCTGGTGACCCGCTCGGGCGGCGGGGCGATGACCTTCGCCGAGGCCGGCGAGCGGCCGTTCGAGACGATCCTGTCGGGGCCGGTCGCGGGCGCCCAGGGCGCGGCCATCCTGGCCCGCGAGCTCGGGCTCGAGCAGGCGATCGCCGCCGACGTCGGCGGCACCAGCTTCGACACCTGCCTCATCACCGACGGCGAGGCGCCGGTGCTGTACGAGGGCCGGGTCATCGGCCTGCCGCTGCAGACCGCCTGGGTGGACGTGCGCTCGATCGGCGCCGGCGGCGGCTCGATCGCCTACGTCGACGCCGGCGGCCTCCTGCGCGTCGGGCCCCGCAGCGCGGGCGCCGAGCCCGGCCCCGCCTGCTACGGCCGGGGCGGCAGCGAGCCGACGGTGACCGACGCCGCGGTCGTGCTCGGCCTGCTGCCGGACGAGATCGCCGGCCGCGTCCGGCTCTCGCGCGAGCAGGCGGTGGCGGCGCTCGACCCACTCGCCGCCGCGCTCGGGATGGACGTCGACGAGGCCGCCCGCGGGGTGCTGCGGATCGCCAACGCGGCGATGGCCGACGCGATCCGGGAGATCACCATCGAGCAGGGCCGCGACCCGCGCGAGGCCGCGCTCGTGGCCTTCGGCGGCGCCGGGCCGCTGTTCGCCCCGCTGCTGGCGGCCGAGCTCGGCGTCCGCCGCATCGTGGTGCCGCCGAACGCCGGCATCTTCTCGGCCTGGGGGCTGCTCTCGTCCGACCTCACCCGGACGGCCAGCCGCACCCGCATCCTGCCGCTCGATGGCGAGGGCCTCGCGGCCGCCGACCGGGGCCTGCAGGAGCTGTTCGCCGGCCTCGACGACGCGCCGCGGCGGGAGGTGCGGCTCGACCTGCGGTACGTCGGCCAGGAGCACTCGCTCACGCTGACCTGCCCGTCGGAGGACGGCCGGCTGGCCGTGGACGCCGACGCCCTGCGCAGCCTGTTCGAGGAAGCCTACGAGCGCACCTTCGGCCACCTCATGGACGAGGCCGTGGAGCTCGTGTGCCTTCGGGCCGCGGCAGTCCGACCGCTGCCGCGGCCCGGGGAAGGCCGGGCCGCAGCGTCCGAGCTCGCCCCACCCGAGCAGGTCGAGGCGTGGTCGTTCGCCCGGGAGGCGCGGCTGCCGTTCGCCGTGCTGGCGCGCGAGTCGCTCGCGCCGGGCGCCACGCTCGACGGGCCGGCGATCGTCGTCGAGCCCACCGCCACCACCTACCTGGACGCCGGCCTGCGCCTGACCGTGCACGCCGGCGGCTCGCTCCTGGTCGAGGAGGCCGCATGAGCGTCGTCGACACCGATCCGATCACCACCGAGATCGTCCGCAACGCCCTCGGCTCGGCCGCGAACCAGATGAAGCGGGCGCTGGTCCGCACCGCCTTCTCGCCGATCATCTACGAGGTGCTGGACTTCGCGGCCGCGATCTACGACCGCGACGTCTGCATGCTCGCCCAGGCCCCGAGCCTGCCCACGTTCATGGGCACGATGAGCTTCTGCGTCGAGGCCGCCGTGGCCGCCGTCGGCGGCGAGGACGCGCTCGACCCGGGCGACATCATCCTCTTCAACGACCCCTACGGCACGGGCTCGCACCCGCAGGACGCGGCGGTCGTGATGCCGGTCTACCTGCCCGACGGGGAGCTGATCGGGTACTCGGCGATCAAGGGCCACTGGCTCGACATCGGGGGCAAGGACCCGTACTCCACGGACACCATCGACGTGTTCCAGGAGGGGACGATCTTCCCCGGCGTGAAGCTGTACCGGCGGGGCGTGCTGGTCGACGACATCTACCGGATGGCGGTGGCCAACTCGCGCGTGCCGAAGATGGTGGCCGGCGACATCAACGCCGAGGTCGTCGGCGTGCGCACCGGCGCCGCGGCCCTGGTGCGGGTGGTCGAGCGGCTCGGCCTCGAACGGTTCCGCGAGTGCGCGGCCCGGATGTACGACCACGGCGAGGCGATCGTCCGCTCGTACTTCGAGAAGATCCCCGACGGGCGCTACGTCGGCCACGGCGAGATGGACGACAACGGCGTCGAGACCGATCGGGTGCCGTTCGAGGTGGTCGTCGAGGTGCGCGGCTCGTCGGTGCGGGTCGACTACTCGAACGCCCCGCCGACCCAGGCCGGGCCGATCAACTGCCCGCGGCCGTCGACCGTCTCGGCGAGCCGGATCGCGATCAGCATGCTGGCCGGCGGTGGGGAGGCCCCGAACGAGGGCCACTTCCGGGCCATCGAGGTCGTGACGAAGCCGAACACCCTGTTCCACCCGCTCTCGCCGGCGCCGTGCTTCCTGTACGGCTGGCCCGGCGACCAGGCCATCGAGGTGATCTACCGGGCGCTCTCGGAGGCCATGCCCGAGGCGGTGCCGGCGTGTAGCGGCGGCGACATCTGCGCGATCAACTTCTGGGGCATCCGCGAGGAGACCGGCGTGCTCTGGACCGACGGGGAGCCGCATCCGACGGGCCAGGGGGCGCACGCCCACGGCGACGGGGCGAGCTCGCTGATCCACGTGTCCGAGGCCGCCACGCGGTTCACCCCGGCCGAGATCTGGGAGGCCAGGAACCCGTGCCTGCTCGAGCGGGTCGAGCTGGCGCAGGACTCGTGCGGCCCCGGCCGCACCCGCGGCGGGCTCGGCGTCGACTTCTCGTTCCACCTGCTGCAGGACGCCTGGATGACCTCGACGGTCGAGCGCACCCTCAACGCCCCGTGGGGCCTGGCCGGCGGCGGCGAGGCCCGGCCGAACAGCGTCGTGGTGCGCTATCCCGACGGCACGAGCCGGCAGATCGCCAAGATCACCCGGCTACGCATCCCGAAGGGGACGACGGTCGACCTCCACACCGGCGGCGGAGGCGGCTTCGGGCCGGCAGCGGAGCGCGACCCGGAGGCGGTGGCCGCCGACGTCCGCGAGGGCTACATCAGCGAGCAGCAGGCGCGCGAGCACTACCCCCACGCGTTTCAGGAGCACTAGCTCCCGGCACAGACCACGATCGGCTCGACGTTGACGCCGAAGGCCGAGCCGTTGTTGATCCACGACGTCCAGCCGGCGCCCGACGCGGCGGTGGCGTTCAGGCTCACCTGCGTGCTGGTCGAGTCGACGAACGCGCCGCCGGAGATCGGCACGCGCGGGGCGAAGCAGGTGTTCGTCACCGGCGTCTGGCCGACGTCGAGCAGCGACGTGAAGCCGAACACCAGCTGGTAGTTCCTGAGCTTGCCGCACACCGCGAACGCGCTCAGGCGCGACGCCAGCAGGGTGGTGTTGTTGCCCGAGACCTCCCAGGTCGCCGGGCCGGGGAACGAGCTCGCGAGCGTCAGCTCGGTGCCGCTGGTGTCCCAGAACCCGCCGCCGCCGAGCGTCCGCGACCCCTTCGGACAGACGGCGAACGCCGAGCCGTGGCCGCCGGCCGCGACGACCACCGGGGTGGACTGGACGACCGCGTACCTCGGCGGCTTCCGGGCGCAGGTCGCGCGGACGTCGAAGATCGTGTCGCCGCCGCTCTCGTTGTCGATGTCGGTGATCCAGCCGTTCGCGCTCGGGAACGTGCTCGCGATCGCCACCTGGGTGCTGCTCGACGAGACGAAGCTGCCGCCGCCGAGCGGCACGGTGCCGGCCGGGCAGGTGACGAAGCCCCGCACCTGCCGGAAGTGCGGGCTGGTCAGGATCGGGGACACGACCACCTGGTAGCCGCGCGGCGGCTTCGCGGCCGCTGGGTCCGGCAGGACGGCGACGCAGGCCGCGGTCAGGGCGAGAGCGGCGAGGCCGCGGGATGTCGAGCGCATTCCCCGACGCTACGGCCGGGCCGCCGCGCGGGAATCCGCGATCAGCGCAGCTCGCACACCCGCGTCGCATCGGGGGCATGGAGGCGACCACGGGCTGCGTCTGGGAGGATGCCGGACGTGTGTCGGGTCCTCGCATATCTGGGTGAACCGCTCGAGCTCGAGCACGTGCTCTACGAGACGAACTCCTCCCTGGTGCGGCAGTCCTACAGTCCGCGAATGATGCAGACGTTCCTGAACCTGGCCGGGTTCGGGATGGTCGCCTGGGACCCGAGCTCGACCCGGGCCGACGAGCCCTTCGTGTACCGGGTGACGACCCTTCCGGTGTTCGATCGCAACCTGCGCGCGCTGGCCTCGAAGCTCGCGCCGACGTGTCTCGTGGCCCACGTCCGCGGCGTGACCTACAGCGGCCAGGACGTCGTCGCCGAGACGAACCTGCACCCGTTCCGCTTCCCCGGTGCGCGGGTCTCGCTGGCCCATAACGGGCACCTGCGGGAGTTCGCCCGGATGCGCTACGACCTGCTGCCGCACATCCGGCCCGACCTGGTCGCGCGGATCGAGGGCTCGACCGACTCCGAGTGGATCTACGCGCTCGTGCTGTCGCGGCTCGAGGACCCGTACGCCGATCCGACGGCCCGCGAGCTCGCCGACGCGACCGTCGAGGCGTTGCGCATCGTGCGCGAGGTGCGGCGGCGCCACGGCATCGACACGTCGTCGCCAGCGAACCTCTTCCTGACGACCGGCGAGGTGCTCGTCGCCACGCGCTTCTCGTTCGACTACGGCTGGTATCCCGAGAACGACACGCTGCTCGAAACCGACCTGCCGTTCGTGAGCCTGTGGTACACGCTCGGCAGCGAGTACGTCGTCGCCGGCGACGGTGGCGCCATGACCCCGAGCGACGCGCCGCGCTCGCTGCTCGTGGCCTCCGAGCCGCTGACGCTCGACACGTCGACCTGGCTCGAGGTGCCCGAGTACTCGCTGCTCGCCGCGTCCCGCTCCTCCCGCGGCCTCGACCTCGAGACGTTCGATCTGGATGTCTGACGGCACGATCGAGTTCCTGCGTGGGATCGCGCTGCTGCGCGGCATGCCCGACGAGGAGCTCGCCGAGCTCGCGCCGGCCCTTCTCCGCATCGAGGTGCCCACGGGCGGTGAGCTGTGGCGCGAGAACGACGAGGCCCGCGCGCTGATACTCATCGAGCGCGGCCGGGTCTCGGCCTCGCTCACCCTCCCGGGCGGCGGCGAGGTCGAGCTCGCGACGATGGGCCCGGGCGAGGTGCTCGGCGAGATCCCGCTGCTCGACGGAGGCCAGCACACGGCCACTGCGCGAGCGCTCGAGCCGACGACCCTGCTGGCACTCGCCCGGCCGGACTTCGTGGCCCTGGTCTCGCGCCGTCACCCGACCGCGTTCGCGGTGAAGCGGCGGCTCTGCGGGCTCGTGGCCGTGCGGCTGCGCCGCCAGCTCGCGGCCCTCGCCGCAACGCTGTCCGGCGAGCCGGTTGCACCGCCTGACCCGGCCGAGCTCGAGCCGGCCGCCCTGCCGCCGGCGGCCTACCTGCGGCGGCTGCCGTTCTTCCGCGAGCTCGCGCCCGACGAGCTGGCCGAGGTGCTCGACGCCGGCCACGTGGCCCGCTGCGGACCGGGACGCACGCTGGTCGCCGAGGGCGCGGGCTCGCCCGGCTGCGTCGTGACCCTGAACGGCGCGGTCGAGCAGGTGATCTCCCGCGGCCACCGGCGCATCCGGGTGGGCCTGGCCGGTCCCGGCCGGGCGATCGGCTACGAGGGGCTGCTCGACGGTGATCCCGCCCCTGTGACCGCGGCCACCCGCGAGCGGACGGTGATGCTGGTCGTGCCGCGGGCCGCCTTCGAACGGTTGTTCCAGGGCGAGAGCGCCGGGTCGCATGCGTTCCTCGAGGCGGTCCAGCGCGACCTGATGGCAGCGCTCCGCCAGGCCCACCGGCCACACGCCCGACTGGCCTCCACCGGCGGCTGATCGGGCGGCTCGCTCGGCGGCTGTCACGTCGTAGTCGATTCGGTGGGCGGATGGGCGCGTGGTCGAGAAGCCGGTCAGGGCACCCGAAGATCGCGATTTGCAGGGGCCTCGTCCGGAGGTCGTCCCGCCGTGCCCGACGGGTGGAGGAGGTGGCTTGCGCCCACCCACCCGTTCTGCCTACACTTCGGCGCACGCGGTGTTCTGTATACAGCACACCGCGTACCCGGGGGCACGGGGATTCGGGAGCTCCCGGCGGGTCGGTGCGTGTGCGGGTCCGCTCGGTTGCGGGCCAGCTGCTGCGTGCCCTCCTGCCGAGGGCTCGCCGCCGTGTGCCTGGACTGGCCGCAACGCCGCGGCCGCGCGCGCAGAGCGCACACTCCCCGCCATGAGCACCCCTCCCGGAAATCCGCCCAGCGCCCCCGCGATCGAGCACAAGCTGCTCTCCCGCACCGTCGCCGACTGGCTCGCGCGCCGGATCGTGGCCGGAGAGTTCCCGCCCGGCGAGCGGCTCTTCGAGAACCGGGTCGCCGAGCTCGCGGGCGTGAGCCGCTCCCCGGTCCGCGAGGCGCTGCGCCTGCTGGCCGGCGAGGGGCTGGTCGAGATCGTCCCGCGCTACGGGGCCCAGGTGGCCCACCTCACCGCCGGCGACGCCCGCGACCTGTACGCGTGCCGGGTGCTCATCGAGCCGGCGTGCATGCGCGAGGCCGTGCAGGCGCTCCCGGAAGGGGACGTCGAGCCGCTCGAGGACGCCCGTCGCGAGATGGAGAGCGGCGTCGCCGCCGGCGACAGCCAGGGCTTCCTGTCCGGGAACGTCCGCTACAGCCGCGAGCTCGTCGCGCGCTGCCCGAACGAGCTCCTGCGCGACCTCGTCGAGCAGACCTGGAACAAGTCGCTGCGCTACTGGAGCCTGCTCGTCCGGCTCCCGCACTACATCCAGGAGTCGCTCGACCACCACGGCGTGCTGCACGACGCCGTCCGCAACCGCGACGGTGAGCGCGCCGCCACCGCCGACCGCGAGATCCTCGAGTTCGCGCTCGGCCAGATGCTGTTGAACCTCGAGCACGCGCCGGCGCCGCCGGCCGCGGCCACGGGAGGCTGAATGGGACGCAAGGACGCGGCCGCCGCCATCGTCGCGCTGGTTCGAGCGCGCTACGACGGAACGCTGAGCGACGTGCAGCTCGCAGAGCTCGAGCGCCGGGCGGCGGCCCAGGCCGAGCAGAGCGCGGCGCTCCGCGCCGTCCCGCTCGAGAACGGGGACGAGCCCGCCTTCGCGGCGTCTCTGGGGACGGAGGGCCGGCCGTGAGCGCCGACCGCCTGGCCTTCGCCTCGGTGGCCGAGCTCGGGACGCTGCTGCGGGCCCGCGAGGTCTCGGCCGTCGAGCTCGCCACGCTGTCGCTCGAGCGCCTCGACGGCCTCGGCCGCCAGCTCGCCGCCGTGGTGACGGTCACCGACGAGGTCGCGCTGGCCGAGGCCCGTCTGGCCGACGCCGAGCTGGCCCGCGGCGTGGACCGCGGCCCGCTGCACGGCATCCCCTACGGGGCCAAGGACATCCTGGCCACGGCGGGCATCGCGACCACCTGGGGCGCGGCCCCGTTCGCCGAGCAGGTGCCGGACCACGACGCCACCGTCGTCCGCCGGCTGCGCGACGCCGGGGCGGTGCTCGCGGCCAAGGTGGCCACCGTCGAGATCGCCGGCGGCATGGGCTACAACAACCCCGACGCCTGCTTCACCGGCCCGACCGTCAACCCGTGGAACGCCGACGCCTGGGTCAGTGGCTCGTCGAGCGGCCCGGCGGCCGCCGTCGCCGCGGGTCTGGTGCCGTTCGCCATCGGCTCGGACACCAGCGGGTCGATCGTGCTGCCGGCCGCCTGGACGGGCCTCGCCGGCCTGCGGGCGACGTACGGGCGGGTCAGCCGGTTCGGGGCGATGACCCTGTGCTGGACGCTCGACCGGCTCGGACCCATGTGCCGCACCGCCGAGGACTGCAGCCTCGTCCTCGAGGCCATCTCGGGCCACGACCCGAACGACCCGGGAAGCGTGGCCGCGCCGCCGTACCGCCACGCCTCGGCGTCGCGCACCGGCGGCTTCCGCTTCGGCGTCGTGCGGCGCGGCGCCGAGGGCGCCGAGCCCGAGATCGCCGAGCACTACGAGCGCACCCTCGGCCTGCTGCGGGAGCTCGGCACGATCGAGGAGCTCGATCTCCCGGACCTGCCCTACGACGCCGTCGCCGACATCGTGCTCGGTGCCGAGGCGGCCGCCGCGTTCGACGACTTCATCGCCGCCGGCCGCACCCAGGAGCTGACCGCGACGCAGGCTGCCGGCCACCGGCTCGACGGCCTGGCGATCCCGGCGGTCGACTACATCCGCGGCCAGCGGCTGCGGCGCAAGATCGCCACCGCCTTCGACGAGGTGGCCTCGCGCTACGACGCGCTCGTCGCGCCGACCCTCGGCACCACCGCCTCGGGCGTGCGCGAGGACTTCGAGTACATGCTCCGCAGCGCGTTCCCGGTGCCGCTGAACGTCGCCGGCGTGCTCTCGGGGACGCCGACGATCTCGCTGCCGAACGGCCTGGGTCGCAACGGCCTGCCGACCGCGGTGGCGCTGGCCGGTCCGCGGCTCGGCGAGGCCGGGATCCTGGCGGCCGCGATGGCCCTCGAGACCCGGCTCGGCTTCACCGAGCTGCGCCCGCCGGCGCCGTACGGCCCGGCCAGGGAGGCCGCGCCGGCGTGACGACGTACGTCGCCCAGCGGCTCATCGGGATCATCATCCTGGCGTTCGGGATCTCGGTCCTGGTCTTCCTGATCATCCGGCTGATCCCGGGTGACCCGGCGATCGTCCTGCTCGGCACCAACGCCGGCGATCCCGCGCTGGTCGCCCGGCTGCACCACCAGCTGGGTCTCGACAAGCCGATCGTGGTGCAGTACCTGCACTGGATCTGGGGCGTCCTGCACGGCGACTTCGGCTACTCGTACGGCCAGCAGCAGCCGGTCTCGACGCTGATCCGCGAGAACCTGCCGGCGACGCTCAAGCTGACCGCCGCGGGGCTCGCGCTGTCGCTCTTCTTCGGCAGCCTCATCGGCGTCGTCGCCGCGCTCAGGCGCAACTCGGTGACCGACACCGTGGCGATGGGGTTCTCGCTCATCCTGCTGTCGATCCCGAGCTTCTGGCTCGGCCTGATCCTGCTCGTGATCTTCGCCGTGAACCTGCACTGGTTCGCGGTGTTCGGCGGCTCCTCGTTCAAGGGTCTCGTCCTCCCTGCGGTCACCCTGGCCGCCAGCGGGATCGGCTTCACCGCCCGCTTCGTGCGCTCGAGCGTCATCGACGCCGCGCGCCGCCAGCACGTCGTCACCGCCCGGGCCAAGGGCCTTCGCGGGCGCGACGTGCTGCGCCGCCACGTCCTGCGCAACGCCATGCTGCCGGTGCTGACGGTGGTCGGCCTGCAGGTCGGGAGCCCTGCTCTCGGGCGCGGTGATCATCGAGACGGTCTTCTCCCGCCAGGGCATCGGCCGCCTGCTGGTCAACGCGATCCTGGCGAAGGACTACCTGACGGTGCAGGCGGTGGTCCTGATCGTGGCCATCGCCTACGCGGTCACGAACCTGATCGTCGACCTGCTGTACCCCGTCCTCGACCCGCGCATCGCGCGCCGCTGAGCCGTGGAGCCCGAACGCACCCACCTGCAGTCCGCCGCCCAGGCCCCGCCGACGGTCCTGGCTGGCGAGCTCGCGGCCCTGGACACGCTGCCGCCGGCGACCCGCGCGCCGTTCCGGCTGGCCCGGGCGATGCGCCACCGCAGCCTGCTGGTCGGGACGATCCTGTGCGTGCTGATCCTGGTGCTGATCTCCGCGGCGCCGCTCCTCACGTCGGCCAACCCCAACGACCAGAACCCGCTCGCGGTGTTCGCCCACCCGTCCTCGGCCCACCTGATGGGGGCGGACTCGTTCGGCCGCGACATGCTCGCCCGCGTGCTCTACGGCGGCCGGGCCACGGTGCTCGCGAGCGTGGCGGTCGTCGTGCTCGGAAGCGTCGTGGGCAGCACGCTCGGCATCATCGCGGGCTACTTCGGCGGCCCGCTCGGGATGGGGATCATGCGGTTCGTCGACCTGCTGCTGGCCTTCCCCGGGATCCTGCTGGCGCTGGCGGTGGCGGCCATCCTCGGCCCCGGCCTGGTCAACGGCGTGGTCGCCGTGGCCATCGTCTCGGTGCCGGTCTACGCCCGGGTCGTCGAGGGCGCCACCATCGAGATCCGGCACCTGCCGTACGTCGACGCGGCGATCACCCTCGGCGCCGGCGCGCCGCACATCCTGCGCCGCCACATCCTTCCGAACGTGCTCTCGGGGATCGTCGTCCTGGCCACCTCGTGGCTCGGGGTCGCGGCCCTCTGGATCGCGGCTCTCGGCTTCATCGGCCTCGGCGTCCAGCCGCCGACGCCGGAGTGGGGCGCGATCCTCAACGACGGCCAGAACTACATCACCATCGCCTGGTGGATCGCCTTCTTCCCGGGCACCTTCCTGGCGCTCTGGGTCGTGTCGGTGAACCTCATCGGCGACGGCCTGCGCGACGAGCTCGACCCCACCCTGGCGAGGCGCTGACCGGTGCCCCGCTTTCCGTCCACGGCGAAGGAGAGGACCAGCCGGTGAACATCCACCTGACGCGCGCCCGAGGGGTGCGCGTACTCGCAGTCGTGCTGCCGCTCGCAGTGGTAGCCGCCGCGGCCGGCTCGTTCGCGACCCGCAGCGACGGAAGCCCACTCACCTCGGCCGGCGCCCAGCGCGCGTCGGCCGCCGGCGAGCTGACCGTCGGCTGGGCCGAGCCGCCCGACACCCTGAACCCGGCAACCACCGGTGCTCGCGACGTCGGGCCGATCCTGGTCAACGTCTTCGACACCCTCGTGTGGCTGACGAAGGACCTGAAGATCACGCCCGACCTGGCCACCAAGTGGGCCATCTCGAAGGACGGCAAGACCTACACCTTCACGCTGCGCCAGGGCGTGAAGTTCCACGACGGCACGCCGTTCGACGCCCAGAGCGTCGTCGACAACATCAACTACATCACCGACAAGACGACCCAGTCGACGATCTCGATCGGCCTGCTCGGTCCGTGCACCAAGGCCAAGGCCACGGCCAAGTACACGCTGGTCGTGTCGTGCACCAAGCCGTACGCGCCGCTGCTCGCGCAGCTCGGCGAGCCGTACTTCGGCATCCAGTCGCCGACGGCGATCAAGAAGTACGGCAAGAACGTCAACGTCCACCCGGTTGGCACCGGGCCGTTCCAGTTCGTGTCGTACACGCCGAACCAGAGCGTCGTCCTCGAGCGCAACCCGAACTACAAGTGGGCCCCGCCGGCCGTCGGCAAGAACGGCCCGGCCAGCATCTCGAAGATCACGTACCACATCGTGGTCTCCTCGCAGGCCCGCGTCAGCGAGCTGCAGAGCGGCCAGTCCCAGATGATCCAGGAGACCCCGGGCGTCTTCTACAAGTCGCTCGGCAAGAGCGGCCAGTTCACCGCCACCGCGGTGCCGATCGAGGGCATGGGCATCTGGGCCCCGATCAACGCCGACCGCTGGCCGACGAACGACGTCAACGTGCGCAAGGCGATCCTCTACGCCGTCGACAAGAAGGGCGCCATCCAGGTCGCCGACAACGGCGTCTTCCCGCCGCTCAACACGCCGCTCACGAAGGAGATCCTGGGCTACAACCCGGCGCTCGAGAGCATGTACCCGTACAGCCCTGACAAGGTCACCTCGATCCTGACGAAGGACGGCTGGACGAAGTCGGGCGGCTTCTGGACGAAGGGCGGAAAGCGGCTGACGCTGCAGCTCACGGCCATCTCGAGCGTGCCCGAGTACCCGCTGATCGCCCAGGCGATCCAGGGCTACCTGCGCAAGGCCGGCATGGACGCCACGATCCGCCAGGAGGCGGTGCCGGCGTGGCTCGCGTCCAACATCAAGGGCTCGATGAGCCTCACCCCGCTGCAGTACGTGGCGGTCGACCCCGACGCGCTGCACCTGTGGTACCTGCCGGGCCAGTACTACAACTGGAGCCACTACTCGAACCCGACCCTGACGAAGCTGATCCAGCAGGGCCAGGTCGAGCAGGATCGGGCCAAGCGGGCCCAGATCTACCAGAAGGCCCAGAAGTTCATCATGGACCAGGCGTTGTCGATGCCGATCCACGAGAACCAGGACCTGGTCCTGACGTCCAAGAAGCTCACCGGCATGACCTGGTCCGGCGGCGGCTTCGAGTACTTCTACACGGCGTCTCTTTCGTCGTGAGCGATCGGCCGGGCAGCCCCAGCCCGGCTGTCGACCGGTCGGCGTCCCGCCCCTGCTCCTCCCTTCCGGGACGCCGACCGGCCGACACCCCCTCGAACTGACGACATGAAGAAGGTGCATTGCAGGTGACGACGGTCATCCGGGCAGGCAGGCTCATCGACGGGACGGGCGCGGCGCCGATCGACGACCCCGTGGTCGTGATCGAGGGCTCGAGCATCCGCGGCGTGTTCCAGGGCGAGGCGCCCGACGGCGCCGTACCCGCGGACGCGACGGAGCTCGACTACCGCGGCGCGACCCTGCTGCCCGGCCTGATCGACACCCACGTCCACCTCAACCTGCCCGGCGACGGCACGCCGTTCGAGACGACGGTGCAGGAGCCCGACGGGGTGCTCGTGGCCTCGTCGGCGCACGCCGCCCAGATCGCGCTCGAGGCCGGCATCACCACCGTGCGCGACACGGGCGGGCGGGGGACGACGACGTTCGAGCTGCGCCGGGCCTTCGAGCTCGGGCTCGGCCGGGGAGCGCGGCTCGTGCTGTGCGGCCAGCCGATCACCATCACCGGCGGCCACACCTGGTACTTCGGCGGCGAGGCCGACGGCATCGACGGGGTGCGCCAGAAGGTGCGGGACGTCGTCAAGCAGGGCGCCGACTTCGTCAAGGTGATGGGCACCGGCGGCGGCACCGTCAACACGATCTCCTGGAAGCCCTCGTTCAGCCGTGAGGAGATCGCGGCGATCGTCGACGAGGCCCACCGCCAGAACCGCCGCTGCACCATCCACTGCCTGTGCGCCGACTCGATCGAGTACGCGGTCGACGCCGGGCGTCGACGGGATCGAGCACGCGAGCTTCATGATCGACGACGTGCCGAACCAGCGCTACGTGCCCGAGGTGGGCGAGAAGCTGGCCCGCTCGGGCGCCCTGGTCACCGGCACGCTGGCGGTCGGCGGCGCGGTCGTCCGGCTGATGCGGGCCAAGGACGCGCTGACCGACGACGAGCAGCAGCTGCTGGCCCGCTGGGAGCCGATGCTCGCCGACAACCTGAGCCAGTTCGGCCAGCTCCACGCGGCCGGCGTGCAGTTCGTGGCCGGCACCGACGCCGGCTGGCGGCACACGCCGTTCGACGGGCTGGCCGAGGAGCTGGTGCTGATGCACGAGGGCGGGATGCCCGCGATGGAGGCCATCGTCTCGGCCACCAGCCGCGCGGCCACCGCCGTCGGCCTGGACGGCGTCGTCGGCCAGGTGAAGGAGGGCTTCGAGGCCGACCTGATCGCCGTCGACGGCGACCCGCTCGAGGACCTGTGGGCCCTGCGGGCGGTGCAGCTCGTCGTCCAGCGGGGCCGGGTCGAGGTCGCGAAGGGCCAGCCACACCGGGCGCTCACGGGCGTCGCCTGATGGCAGGCCGCGTCACGATCGTCGGCGCCGGGGCCATCGGCGGCACCGTCGGTGCCTACGTGGCCCGGGCCGGCCGTGACGTCCTCATGGTCGACGCCGACGCGGCCCACGTCGCCGCGATGGCCCGGGACGGGCTCGAGATCCAGGCGTTCGACGAGACCTTCCGCACGCCCGTCGCGGCCACCGCGCCGGACGACCTCGAAGGCCCGCTGGAGCTCGTGCTGCTGGCGGTCAAGGCCCAGCACACCGACGACGCCATCGCCCGCATCGCCCCGCTCCTGTCCGAGGACGGGACGGTCGTGTCGCTGCAGAACGGCCTGTGCGAGCGGGCCATCGCCGCGGCGGTGGGGGAGGCGCGCACGGTCGGCGCGCTGGTCAACTTCTCGGCCGACTACCTCGAGCCCGGGGTCATCGCCTACGGCGGGCCGGGGACGCTGAAGCTCGGCGAGCTCGACGGCCGCCGCTCGCAGCGGCTCGAGACCCTGGCCGAGCTGCTGTCGCCGTGGGGCGCCGTGCAGACCACGGGAAACGTGTGGGGCTACCTGTGGGCCAAGCTCGGCTACGCCAACATGATGTTCGCGACGGCCCTGACCGACGAGACGATGGCCGACGTGATCGACGCCCGGCGAGGGCTGCTCGTCGAGCTGGCCACGGAGGTCTACGAGGTCGCCGCCCGCGAGGGCGTGACGCCCGAGCCGTTCGACGACGTCGAGCCCGCCCTGTACCACCCGCGCGAGGCCCGGCGCTGGGAGGAGATCGACGCCTCGCTCGACCGGCTCGTGGCCCGGCGCCGGCGCGACCAGAAGTCCCGCTCGGGCATCTGGCGTGACCTGGCGGTGCGCCGGCGACGCACCGAGGTCGACCAGCAGATCGGGCTCGCGGTCGAGATCGGCGCCGAGCACGGCCTGCCGCTGCCGCTCACCCGGCGGCTCGTGGCCATGATCCACGAGCTCGAGGAGGGCACCCGCGAGCGGCGGATCGAGAACCTCGACGAGCTCGACGCGGTGCGGCTCGCGGAGGCGCCTGCGTGAGCACGGCGCCGGAGACGCTGCTCGACGTGCGCGACCTGCGCACCTACTACCGCTCCGGCGGCGCCACGGTCAAGGCGGTCGACGGCGTGAGCTTCGACGTGCCGCGCGGCGCGAGCATCGGCATCGTCGGCGAGTCGGGCTCCGGAAAGAGCGCCACGTCGCTCTCGATCATGCGGCTGATCGACCCGCCCGGGTTCATCGCCGGCGGCGAGATCCTGTTCCGCGGCACCGACCTCCTGGCCCTGTCGGAGCGGGAGATGCGGCGGCTGCGCGGCCGCGACCTGGGCATGGTCTTCCAGGAGCCGATGACCGCCCTGAACCCGGTCTACACCGTGGGCGACCAGGTGGTCGAGGCGATCCGGGCTCACCACAGCGTGTCGAAGCGCGAGGCGGCGGCCCGGGCGGTCGAGCTCTTCACCCTGGTCGGGATCCCGGCGCCCGAGCAGCGGGTGAACGACTACCCGCACCGGCTCAGCGGCGGCATGCGCCAGCGGGTCACGATCGCGATGGCCCTGGCCAACGAGCCCGACCTCCTGGTGCTCGACGAGCCGACCACCGCGCTCGACGTGACGATCCAGGCGCAGATCCTCGAGCTGGTCAAGGACCTGCGCGACCGGGTCAACACCGCCGTGCTCCTGATCACCCACGACATCGGCGTCGTGGCCGAGATGTGCGACGAGGTCGTCGTGATGTACGGCGGCCGGGTCATGGAGCGGGCCGGGACGACCCGGCTCCTCGAGGGCGCCAAGCACCCCTACAGCCAGGCGCTCCTGGCCTCGATCCCGCAGGCCGGCATGCGCGGGCGTCGCCTGCAGGTGATCGCCGGGTCCGTCCCGAACCCGCTGGCGATGCCGCCCGGGTGCCCGTTCGCGCCGCGCTGCCCGCACGCCATGGAGCAGTGCGTCGAGATGCCGCCCCTGAAGACCCTCGACGACGGCCAGCAGGTCGCCTGCTGGCTCTACGAGCAATGACCCAGGACGCGAACGCCAGCCCGCTGCTCGAGGTGCGCAACCTGCGCACCCACTTCCCGGTGACCGGCGGCCTGCTGCGCCGGCCGGTCGCCTGGGTCAAGGCGGTCGACGACATCTCGTTCAGCATCCGCAAGGGCGAGACGCTCGGCCTGGTCGGCGAGTCCGGCTGCGGCAAGACGACCCTCGGACGCTCCATCGTCCGCCTGAACCAGCCGCAGTCGGGCCAGATCCTGTTCGAGGGCACCGACGTCGCACCCCTGCGCGGCGCGCAGCCTCAAGCGGGTCCGGCGCGAGGTGCAGATGATCTTCCAGGACCCGTACGGCTCGCTGAACCCGCGCATGAAGGTGGGCGAGCTCATCGCCGAGGGCCTGCAGGTCCAGGGCGGCGTCGGCCGCGCCGACCGGATGCGCCAGGCCGCCGACCTGGCCGAGCTCGTCGGCCTGCGCCGCGAGCACCTGAGCCGCTACGCGCACGAGTTCTCCGGCGGCCAGCGGCAGCGGATCGGGATCGCCCGGGCGCTGGCCCTGAAGCCGAAGCTGGTCATCGCCGACGAGCCGGTGTCGGCGCTCGACGTGTCGATCCAGTCCCAGGTGCTGAACCTGCTCTCGGACCTGCAGCAGGAGCTCGGGCTGAGCTACCTGTTCATCGCCCACGACCTCGGCGTCGTCGAGTACGTGAGCGACCGCGTCGGGGTGATGTACCTCGGAAAGCTCGTCGAGCTCGCGCCGTCCGAGGAGCTGTACGCCGATCCGCGGATGCCGTACACCCAGGCGCTGCTGTCGGCGATCCCGAGCCCCGACCGGCGCGCCCGACGCGAGCGGATCGTGCTGCGCGGCGAGGTGCCGAGCCCCCTGAACCCCCCGTCGGGCTGCCCGTTCCGGACCCGCTGCTGGCTCGCGCAGGACGTGTGCGCCGAGGAGACACCACCGTTGCGCGAGATCGCTCCCGGGCCACCTGGCCGCCTGCCACTTCGCCGAGACCACCTCGATCGCCGGCTCCGCGGCGCTGTCGGCGGCCCACTGATGAGCGGCCCCGAGCACGAGCTGGTGATCCGCGGCGGCACGGTCGTCACGGCGGACTCGACGGCCGACGGCCGACGTCGGCATCAGCGGCGGCAGCATCGTCCAGGTCGGCGGCGCGATGCGCGGCGAGCGCGAGCTCGACGCGAGCGGCAAGCTCGTCCTGCCGGGCGGCGTGGACATGCACGTGCACCTCTCGCCGGTGGAGTCCGAGGAGGGGCCGATCGCCTGGGCCGACGACTTCGCGAGCGGCTCGCGGGCCGCCGCCCGCGGCGGGGTGACCACGATCGGCAACATCACCTTCCCGCGGCTCGGCGAGGGCCTGCGCTCGGTGGTCGAGCGGACCGCCGTCGACGCCGAGCGCGACAGCATCGTCGACGTCGTCCTGCACCCGGTGCTGCTCGAGCCGTCGGAAGCAGGCCGAGGCCGAGATCCGTGCGCTCGCCGCCGAAGGCCACACGAGCGTCAAGTTCTTCATGAGCGTCGCCGACTTCGACGCCCGCTCGGGCGGCTTCCTGCGGGCGATGCAGGTGGCCGGCGAGAGCGGGATGCTCACGCTGGTGCACTGCGAGGACGCCTGCATCGTCAGCCACGTCACCGAGCGCCTGGTGGCCGAGGGGCGCGGCGACCTCTCGAACTACGCCGAGGCCCGGCCGGTGTACTCCGAGCGGGTCGCGGTGGTGCGGGCGATCGGCTTCGCCGAGGCCGCCGGGGCGCCGATCTACATCGTCCACCTGAGCTCCGCCGACGCGCTGGCCGAGGCCCATGCGGCCCACGCCCGCGGCCTGCCGGTGTACGTCGAGACGCGGCCGATGTACCTGCACCTGACCAGCCGAGCGGCTGAAGGGGCCGGACGGGCCGCTGTACGTCGGCCAGCCGCCGCTGCGCGAGCAGCGCGACCAGGACGCGCTCTGGAACGGGCTGCGGGCCGCCGACGTGCACACCTGCTGCACCGACCACGCGGCCTGGACGCTCGAGCAGAAGCTCGACCCGTCGCTGAACGTCGCCAACCTCAAGCCCGGCACCTCGGACCTCGAGACGCTGATGCCGATGCTGTACGACCGCGGCGTGCGGACGGGGCGGATCTCGCTCGAGCGCTTCGTCGAGGTGACCGCGACCAACGCGGCCAAGCTGTTCGGCCTGTACCCGCGCAAGGGCACGATCGCCGTCGGCGGCGACGCCGACCTCGTCGTCTGGGATCCCGAGCTGCGCCGCACCGTGCAGGCCGCCGACTCCCAGAGCCGCTCCGGGTCACACGGTCTACGAGGGCTGGGAGGTCACCGGCTGGCCGGCCCTCACCCTCAGCCGGGGCGAGGTGATCTTCGCCGACGGCCAGGTGACCGCCGAGGGCGGGCGCGGCCGGATCGTCCCGCGAGCCCGGACGCGGCCGTTATGGCTCCGACAGTGAGCGTCGTCCCGCCGCGCGACGTCATCTCGTTCGCGCGGGGCGTTCCCTCGCCCGACATGTTCCCGGTCGAGCGGCTCGCCGAGTGCGCCCGGCGGGCCATCGAGCGGGTCGGGCGGGTGGCGCTGAACTACGGCCCTCCGGCGGGCTACGGCCCGCTGCGGGAGTGGATCGGCGCGTCCCACGGCGTCGAGCCCGGCCGGGTGCTGATCACCCCGGGATCGCTGCAGGGGCTGGGCTTCGTGGCCCGCCAGGTCGTCGGCCGCGGCGGCTCGGCGATCGTCGAGTCGCCGACCTACGATCGCATGCTGACGCTCCTCGCGGAGCTCGACGCGACGGTCGACCACGTGCCGCGCGGCCTCGACGGCCTCGATCTCGACCGCCTGCGCATGCTCACGCGCGCGGGCGCGCGCGGGCGGCTCCTGTACGTCCTGCCGACGTTCCACAACCCGACCGGGACGACGCTCGACGTCGCCGCCCGCGAGGCGCTGCTGGACGTCGTGCTGCAGCGCGGGCTGACCGTGTTCGAGGACGACCCGTACGGTCTCCTGCGGGTCGAGGGGAGCGCGCCGCCGTCGCTGCTCGAGCTGGCCCGGGCCCGCGGCGCCGACGACCACGTGATCCACGCCTCCTCCTTCTCGAAGACCGTGGCCCCCGGCCTGCGCGTCGGGTACCTGGTGCTGCCGCCCGAGCTCGTCGTCGCCGCTCGAGCAGCTGGCCACCCGCACGTACCTGTCGCCGCCGCTCCTGCCGCAGGCCGAGCTGCACGAGTTCCTGACCGCCGGCCTGCTCGACGACCACCTCGACTACCTGCGCGGGTTCCTGCGCGAGCGGCGCGACGCGCTGCTCGGGGTGCTCGACGCCGAGCTCGACCAGGGCGCGACCTACACCCGGCCCGAGGGCGGCTACTTCCTCTGGCTGCGCGTCCCGGGCGCCGACCTCGACGCGCTCGTCGAGCCCGCCCGCGCGGCCGGGGTGGCCTTCGTCCCCGGCTCCTCGTTCCACCCCGGGAGCGACGGCGGGACCGAGACGGCCCGCCTCTCCTACAGCTACCCCGCCCCCGACGAGGTGCGCGAGGGCGCGCGCCGGCTGGTGCGGCTGCTGCAGAACCCCTCGACCTAAGGAGGCTCGCGTGCGCGTACGTGACATCAACTGGATGCAGCTCGAGGAGTACCTGAAGGGCGACGACCGCATCGTCCTGCCGCTGGGCTCGGTCGAGCAGCACGCCTACCTCTCGCTGGCGGTCGACCAGCTGCTCTCCGAGCGGGTCTCGGTGGAGGCCGCGGAGCCGCTCGGGGTGCCGGTGCTGCCGTCGCAGCCGTACGGGCTGACGCCGTACTTCGCCGCCTACCCGGGCAGCCCGACGCTGACGGTGCCGACCTACCAGGCGCTGGTGCGCGACCTGCTCGAGTCGCTCCGCCACCAGGGCTTCCGGCGCATCCTGCTGGTCAACGGCCACGGCGGCAACGACGCCGGCAAGGAGTCCGCCGCGGCCTTCACGGAGGCCCACCCGGACGCCGAGGCGCGCTGGCACAACTGGTGGAACGGGCCCGCGCACGTGGGAGGTCGTGCAGTCGATCGACCCGGTCGCGAGCCACGGCTCGTGGCTCGAGAACTTCCCCTGGACGCGCCTTCCCGGCATCGAGCAGCCGCAGCACCAGAAGCCGATGCAGGACATCGGGCCGCTGCGCTCGGGCGACCCGCAGGCGATCCGCGAGCTGCTCGGCGACGGCCAGCTCGGCGGGCTCTACGAGCGGCCCGACGAGGACGTGCTGCGGGTCTGGCAGGCCGGCGTCGAGGAGGTTCGCGACCTGATCGAGAACGGCTGGAGCGAGCGTGGCTGAGCTCGATGGCAAGGTCGCGCTGGTCACCGGCACGGCCCACGGCATCGGCTCGGCGATCGCCGACGGGCTCGAGGCCGACGGGGCGACGGTGCACCGGGTCGACCGGGACACCGCCGACCTGAGCGACCCCGACGCGGTGGCCGCGCTGGTCGAGCGCATCGGCCCGGTCGACGTCCTGGTCAACAACGCCGGGGGCGTGGTCGGCCAGGTCGGCCGGCCGCTCGAGGAGGTCTCGCCCGCGGACTGGCGGGCGGTGGTCGACGCCGAACCTGACCAGCGCGTTCCTCTGCACCCGGGCCGTCGTGCCGGGCATGAAGGCCGCCGGCGCGGGCCGCATCGTCAACATCTCCTCCGGCGCCGGGCGCAGCGTCTCGCTCACCGGCATCCAGGCCTACGCCAGCGCCAAGGCCGGCCAGATCGGCTTCACCCGCCAGATGGCCCACGAGCTCGGCCCGTTCGGGATCACCGTGAACTGCATCGCGCCGGGCTTCGTCCTGTCGAACCCGACGACCCAGAAGCAGTGGGAGAGCTACGGCGCCGAGGGCCAGCGCCAGCTGGTCGAGAAGATCGCGCTGCGACGGCTCGGCAAGCCCGAGGACATCGCCAACGGGGTGCGCTTCTTCGTCTCGCAGCGCGCCGCCTGGATCACCGGCCAGACGATCAGCATCGATGGCGGACACTCCCTCTTTTAGCGACGGGCCGCGCTACCTGCGCGAGCTCGTCGACTTCCTCTCGATCCCCTCGGTCAGCCGCGACCCGGCCCACCGCGGCGACATGCGCCGGGCGGCCGCGTGGGTCGCCGGCCAGCTCGCGGCCTTCGGCGCCCGCGTCGTCGAGAGCGACGGCCACCCGGTGGTGCTGGGCGAGTGGCTCGGCGCGCCGGGCAAGCCGACGATCCTGGTCTACGGCCACTACGACGTGCAGCCGCCGGGCGACCCCGCCGCCTGGACGACGCCGCCGTTCGAGCCGGACGTGCGCGACGGGCGCATCTACGCCCGCGGCGCGACCGACGACAAGGGGCCGGTCATGGTGGCCCTGAAGACCGCCGAGGCGTTCCTGCAGCAGCAGGGCCGGCTGCCGCTGAACGTCCGGTTCATGATCGAGGGCGAGGAGGAGGTCGGCAGCGCGAGCCTGCCGGCGTTCCTCGAGGCCCACCGCGACGAGCTCGCCGCCGACCTCGTGGTGTCGGCCGACGGGGCCATGTGGCGGCCCGACGAGCCGTCGATCTCGATCGCCGCGAAGGGCCTCGTCGGGCTCGACCTGACGGTGCGCGGCGCGGCCTCGCGACCTGCACTCGGGCCGCCACGGCGGCGCCGTCCCGAACCCGATCCACGCCCTGGCCCGGCTGCTCGCGACCCTGCACCACCCGGGCGGCGGGGTCGCCGTCGAGGGCTTCTACGACCAGGTGACCCCGCTCGGCGAGGCCGAGCTGGCGGCGATGGGGCGGGTGCCGTTCGACGCGGAGGCGCTACCGCCGCTCGGTCGGCGCGCCGGCGCTGCACGGCGAGCCCGGGTTCTACGACGCTCGAGCGCCTGTGGGCCCGGCCGACCCTCGAGATCAACGGGATCGCCGGCGGCGGCTCGTTCACCGTGATCCCCGGCCAGGCCACGGCCCACATCACCTGCCGGCTCGTGCCCGACCAGGATCCCGACGCCGTGTTCGCCGCGATCGAGGCGCCACCTGCGCCGCGCACGTCCCCGAGGGCGTCGAGCTCGACGTCGTGCAGGAGCCGGGCTCGGTGCCCGGCGTACGCGATCGCCGCCGACCACCCGGCGATCGTGGCCGCCGAGGAGGCCCTGCGGCGGGTCTACCGCACCGAGCCGCTGCTCGTGCGGATGGGCGGGACGCTGCCCGCGGCGGCGCTGTTCGAGCGCCTGCTGGGCCTGAAGACCCTGCTGTTCTCGTTCTCGACCGGCGACGAGAACCTGCACGCGCCCGAACGAGTTCTTCCGGCTGAGCCGGCTCGACGAGGGCCTGCGCGCCTGGGCCGAGCTGTGGCTGCTGCTCGCCGAGACCATCGCGCCAGCGAGGAGGAGCATGAGCATCGAGCGAACCACCATCCGCCTCGAGCCCGAGGCGCTCGGCGGCATCGAGCTGCCGGCCTTCGAGGCGAAGGGCAAGGACGGCCCGAAGCTCACCCTGATGGCCGGCGTGCACGGCGGCGAGTACTCGTCGATCGCCGCGGTGATCCGCTTCATGCGCGGGCTCGACACCTCCGAGCTGGCCGGCTCGATCACCGCCGTCCCGGTGGTCAGCCTGACCTCGTACTGGAACGCAGCCCGTTCGTCGTGCCCGAGGACGGCAAGAACCTGAACCGCCAGTTCCCCGGCGACCCGAACGGCTCCTACAGCCAGATCCTGGCCCACGCCCTGTTCGAGCAGCTGATCCGGCCGGCCGACTTCGTCATCGACCTGCACGGCGGGGACATGACCGAGGCCCTCGAGCCGTTCACGATCTACGAGGAGTCGCCGGTCCAGGAGCGGCCCGCGACCTGGCGCTGGCGATCGGGCTGCCGTACGTGATCTGCACGAAGCCCGCCGAGGGGCCGGTCGGCGGCACGACCACGAAGGCCGCCGCCGACGCCGGCATCCCGGCGGTGATCTCGGAGATCGGCGGCTGCGGGATCCTCGAGGAGGAGGCCGTCGCCTGGCACGTCGAGGGCGTCACGAACGGCCTGCGCCAGCTCGGGATGCTGCCCGGCGACCCGCTGCCGCCGCGCCGCCCGATCTCGACGGTCGGCCAGTTCATCTGGCTGCGCTCGGCCAAGGAGGGCTGGTGGCAGCCGGAGCACGAGGCCGGCGCGCGCGTCGACGCCGGCCAGCGGATCGGCGTCGTCACCGACCTGCACGGCGAGGTCCTGGAGGAGGTCGTCGCGCCGGAGCCGGGCGTGCTGCTGTTCGTCACCTCGAGCCCGGCGATGCCCGCCAACGGGTTGCTGCTGGGGCTCGGCGCGGACGTCGAGCCGCTCTAGCCGCGCTCGGCCGCCGTCACTCGGGGAGCCGTCGCTCGATGTCGGTCAGTCGCTGCTCGATCCGCCGTAGCGCCTCGGTCGCCTCGGCGAGCGCATCGCTCTGCTGACGCTCCTGCTCGTTGGCCTCCGCCTGGTCGGCATACACGAAGTACGAGGTCACCGTGGCCGTCAGGAACGACAGGAACGTCACGCCGATCAGGATCACGACGGCGCCGAGGACGCGTCCCCAGGCGGTGTGCGGAACGACGTCGCCGTATCCGACCGTGGCCAGCGTGACGATGGCCCACCACACGCCCGTTCCGAACGTGGGGAAGTCCTTTCGGTCGACCAGCGTCACGAGAAAGCCGGACAGCACCGCCAGGGCGGCGGTCACGCCGACGATGTAGGGAAAGATCTGGCGGCTCGCAACCGCTCGCCTCGTCCACTCGCTCAAGCGGTCGAGGGCGCGCCCGCGACGTCGTGGTTGCGGGGGTCCCACCGCGTGCACAGTCGCACGCGGGTCGTGTCAGGGTCAAGCCTGCATCCGGCGAAGGCCTGGGTGGTGGCGGTCCTCGGCGCGGACCTCGTGCCGCTCTAATCCCCGGTGCTGTAGGCCAGCGCGTCCGCCTCCCAGATCGCCCGGGCGTGGGCCTCGGCGGCCTCTCCCGGCCGAACGTCGCCCTGGATGCTCGGCCACGGCTGGCCGTCGGCACGGTCGGCGGGGTCGGGCGACCAGCGGTCCTCGCGGTAGGCGTTGCGCTGCGCCCGGTCGCGCAGGTCGGGGATGTCGAGCAGCCGCGAACCCTCGTGGGCCGAGCGGAAGGCCTGGATCCCGACCGCGGACATCGCCACACCGCGGTGGACGTCGAAGTACGGCGGCTCGCCGGTGCGGATGGCCCGGGCCAGCTCCTGCAGCGGGAAGAGGTCGCTGCCGCCATGTCCCGCCGTCGCCGGGTCCGGCCCGCCGGGCGGGAAGGCCGGCCGGTAGACCCGCTCCTCGGGCTCGTGGTCTGCGGTCAGGAACGGCGCCTTGCGCACGACCACCCTGCGGCTGTCGCCGTGCCGGGCGTTCTCCATCGCCCCGCGGGTGCCGTGGATGCGCACGTAGCTGAACTCGCTGAGCTCGCCGTGCAGGTCGTACTGCAGGAGCTTCGCGTAGGCCCCGTTGTCGAGCTCGACCATGATCACCGATGCGGTGTCCGAGCGCCGGACCATGAGCGAGGCGTTCTCGTCCTCGTCGTCTCTCGGGATGAGGAACCCGCTCACCCGCCGCGGCATGGTGTCCGTGATGCGCATGATCGGAGCGATCGAGTGGGTGCAGTAGTAGGTCGACGGGATCCAGTTGCGCCAGTGGTCGGCGCCGGGCGAGAGCCGGTTGTGGAACTCGGCGCTGAAGGTGTGCACGTACTCGCCCTCGGCGTACTGCAGCCGGCCGACCTCGCCCGCGTGGTAGAGCCGGCGCATCTCCTGGTTGAAGACCATGTCGGGGTAGTTCTCGCCGAGCATGTAGACGAGCCCGCTGCGCTCGACGGCCTCGACCAGCTCGACGCCCTCGGCCAGCGTCTTGACGGCGGTGGTCTCGGAGAACACGTGCTTTCCGGCCTCGAGGGCGCGGATCGCG
>CAWCFJ010000005.1:0-22117 GCA_963794695.1 uncultured Actinomycetes bacterium
GACGAGCTGGTCCTGCTCACCTGGCTCCACCTGTCGGACCGCAGCGTCCTGCAGGTGCACCCGCGCGGCGACCCGTCGCTCCCCATGACCGGGGTCTTCGCGACACGCTCGCCCGACCGTCCGAACCCGATCGGCCTGCACCGCGTGACGGTGCTGGCGGTCGAGGCCCCGGCCACGCTCCGGGTCGCCGCGCTGGAGGCGATCGACGGCACGCCGATCGTCGACGTCAAGATCGTTCTCTAGGCAACCAGCCGCAGACCGCCGTCGCAGGGCAGGACGACGCCGGTCACGAACCCGTTCTCGAGCAGCGAGACGATCGCCGCGGCGACGTCCTCGGCGCTCCCGTTGCGGCGCACGGGCGCGAGCTCGGCGTAGCTCGCGAACGCCGCCTGGCGGTCCGCGGCGGGCACCTCGTCCCACCACTCGGTCTCGACCACGCCGGGCGAGACGGCGTTGACCCGCCGCGGGGCGAGCTCGACGGCCAGCGGCGGCACCGCCGCCTCGAGGGCGCCGTTGACCGCCGCCAGGCCGACGGTGCCGGGCATCGCGGCCTGTGCCGAGGCCGCCGTGACCAGCACCACCGAGCCGCGCTCGGCCAGCGTCGGCAGCGCGAGCGCCACCGCGTGCAGGTGCGCGATCGGCTTGCCCGCGAAGGCGCCGGCCAGGTCGGACTCGGCCAGGTCGGCCGCCGGGCCGGCCCCACCGCGCCGGGTCATCGTCAGCACGAGGTGGTCGAGCGGGCCGGCCTCGGCGTAGAAGCGCCGCAGGGACGCCGCATCCGTAGCGTCGACCACAAGCCCGTGGGCGCCCTCGCCGAGCGATCCGAGAGCGGCGTCGAGCCGCTCGCGGCTGCGCCCGCCGATGGTCACGCGAGCGCCTCCGGCCAGTACGAGCCGTGCGGCGGCCAGTCCGATGCCGCCGCTGCCGCCGACGACGGCGACGTGGGTTCCGGTCAGGGTCGACATGCGTTCTCCATTTCCGTACGTCATGTACGGAAACTCTACCCGAACGATCCGTTCGGTATTGTCGAGCTCGTGCAGGAGGTGCCAAAGAGGCGGCCCGGCCGCCCCCGCAGCGAGGACGCGCGCCGGGCCATCCTCCGGGCGTCGCTGCAGCTCGCCGAGGAGCACGGGCCGCGCGGGGTGACGATGGACGCGATCGCCCGCGAGGCCGCCGTACAGCAAGGAGACCCTCTACCGCTGGTGGCGCTCGAAGGCCGAGGTGCTGCTCGAGGCGGCGGCGGAGCGGGGCGCCGAGGAGATCCCGCTGCCCGACACGGGCTCGCTGCGCGGCGATCTGCAGCGCTTCCTGCGGGCCACCGCCGAGCTGGCCGACGAGCCGACCGTCCGGCTGCTGCGCTCGATCGCGGCCGAGGCCGCCACCGATGCGGCGTTCGCCGACCTCGCCCGCGAGCGCTTCCTGTCCCGGCGCCGAGGGGCCCTCGCCAGCCTGCTGGATCGGGCCGTGCGGCGCGGTGAGCTGCCCGCCTCACAGGTGGCCGCGACCGTCGACCTGGTCTTCGGCTCGCTCTGGTACCGCGTGATCTTCGGTGTCGGCCCCGTCGACGGCGCCTGGGCCGACGGCGTGGTCGACGTGCTCAGCGCGCCCGCGACAGCGCCGCGTAGGTCCAGGCGAGCAGCAGGATGATCAGGCCGTACAGGACCTGCTTGCGCTCCTGCGAGACGTCGAGCAGCGTCAGCAGGCGCGTTCAGCACGGTGAGGATGAGCGCGCCGAGCACCGTGCCCGAGTAGCCGCCGACGCCGCCGAAGATCGACGTGCCGCCGATCACCACGGCGGCCACCGAGGGCAGCAGGTAGTCCTCGCCAGGTTGGAGTCGACGTTGCCCGTGTAGCCGGCCAGCACCACGCCGGCGAGCGCCGCTGAGCAGCCCGCAGAGCGCGTAGACCGCGATCTGCACCTGCCACACGCGCACGCCGGCGAGCCGGCAGGCCAGGGGGTTGTCGCCGATGGCGTAGAGCATGCGGCCGAAGCCGGTGAGCGCAGCCCGAGGATGATCAGCGCCGAGAGCGGCACCCACACCCAGCAGGCTCTTGGGCACGTAGTCGAAGAAGCGCCCGCCGCCGAGCTCCTGCACGAAGTCGCGGCACCACGCGGCGCGCCGGTGGCGAACTTCTGGATGAACACGGTCAGGCCGCCGACGATGATCGCCGTGCCCAGGGTCATGATCAGCGGGTTGACCCGGAAGATGCCGACGCCGATCCCGTTGACCAGCCCGACGCCGAGGCCGACCCGCAGCCCACGACGATCGCCCGGACCGTGCCCGTCGTGGCCCTGGTCGGCCATGAGGTAGCCCGCCGCGGTGGCGGTCGCGGCCACCGACAGGTCGATGCCGGCGGTCAGCATCACCAGCGTCTGGCCCGCGGCGATGATCCCCAGCGGCGCGGCGATGGCCAGCGTCGTCGCGAGCTGGTCGGCCGGAAGAAGCCGTTCTCGCTGGCGAAGTGGGTGGCCATGCAGAGCGCCAGCAGCACCACCACCAGCACGTACTCGGGGTGGTCGGCCAGCGCAGCGCAGTCAGCGCGCGCGCGGACGGGGCGGCGCGTCCGGCGCGGTCGGAGTCGTCGCGTCGGCGCTCACGCGCGCCTCCGCAGCAGCGCGAGCCCGCCGAACATGACCACGCCGATGAGGAGCGCTCCCTGGATGACCTGGCCCAGTTCGGGTCGACGTCTTGAGCAGCAGGATGCTCGGCACCAGCGAGAGCACGAACGCGCCGACGAGCGGCCCGATGAGGCCGCCAATGCCGCCGGCCAGGCGAGACGCCGCCGAGCACGGCGGCGGCCACGCTGTTCAGCGTGTAGTAGTTGCCGCCGGCGGTGGCGTCGCCGATGCCGGTGGTCGCCGTGACGCGCGAGGCCGGCGAAGGCGGTGAACAGGCCGCCGACGGCGTAGGCCAGGATCCGCGTGCGGAACGACGCGAGACGCCGCTGAGGGAGGCGGCCTGCCGGTCGGAGCCGATGGCGTAGATCGCGAGGCCGAAGCGCGAGCGGCGCAGCGGCAGCCAGACGACCGCGAAGACCACGAGCAGGAGCACGATGCTCGTCGGGATCCACTCGGTGCCGAAGGTGTCGATCTGGGCCAGATTGGTGAAGCCGCGTCGGCGCGCCGCCGCCGGGGAAGCCGAGCATGACCAGCGCGAGCCCGACCAGATGAAGCTGGTCGCCAGCGTGACCACGATGTCGGGCACGCCCGAGACGCCGATCACCGCGCCCGGTCAGCGCCCCGATCAGCGATCCCGAGCACGATCAGCGCGAGCGCACAGGAGCAGCGCCCGGCCGAGGCCGCCGTGCAGCATCCAGCGCGCCGAGATCACGTTGATCAGCGCCATCTGGGCGCCGATCGAGAGGTCGACCCCGCCGCCGATGATGATCACCGCCTGGGCCATCGCCGCGAAGGCCGGCGGCGACGGCGGCGATCGCCAGGGTCTGGACGTCGAACGAGCCCCAGTTCGGGTTCAGGTAGCGCTGGTACCACAGCACCACGGCCAGCAGCACGAGCACGCCGACCGTCCAGGCATGGCGCCGCAGCGGTGCGGCCGACGTTGCGGCCGGCGGCAGGCTCGACGGTCGCAGGCGCGGCGGCGCTCATGCCGGAACCTCGCGGTCGGCCGCGAGGCCGTGCATCGCGTGCAGCAGCGTCGCCTCGTCGGCCGCCCGGGCGTCGAGCTCGCCGGTGATGCGGCCGCTCCACAGCACCAGCACGCGGTCGCAGACCAGCGGGATCTCGCTCAGCTCGCTGGTGAACAGGAGGATCGTGTCGCCCTGCTCGGCGAGCTCGCGCAGCAGCGCGTAGATCTGGCGCTTCGTCCCGATGTCGATGCCGCGCGTCGGGTCGTAGCAGAGCATCACCTGGAAGCCGGCGGCGAGCCAGCGGCCGATCGTCAGCTTCTGCTGGTTTCCGCCCGACAGGCGCCGCGACTGGCGCTGGGCCCGGATGTCGATGCTCAGCCGATCGACGGCCCGGCGAACGCGGCTGCGCTCGTCGGAGGCGTCGATCGGCGCCCCACCTCGCCGGCCGGTTGTAGAGCGGCGTGGTCGAGGCTCTCGCGCACGCTGCGCTGCGGCAGGAGCGCGGTCATCCGGTCGGCGGGCACGAGCACCACGCCGGCGCGGATCGCGTCGTACGGCGTGCGCGCCTTCAGCGGCTTGCCGGCCACCAGGATCTCGCCGCGAGGACGCCTTGCGCTGTCCGGCCAGGCACTCGAAGAGCTCGTCCTGCCCCTGGCCCTCGAGCGCGGCGATGCCGACGATCTCGCCCGGGCGCAGCTCGAAGGAGACGTCCTCGAGCGCGCCGCTGACGCCGAGGCCGCGCGTCTCGAGCGCGGCGCCGAGCTCGCTCGGCCGGACGACCTTCGCGGCCGGCGGCGGCGGTCGCCTCGGCCTGCTCGGCCGCGCGCGCGACGGCCGCGACCTCGGGCGCCCAGCATGGTCTCGACGATCTGCGCCTCGCCGCCCTCGGACGGCACCAGCACGCCCACGTCGACGCCGTCGCGCAGCACCGTCGCCCGGTCGCACATCGCCGTGACCTCGGCCAGGCGGTGGGAGATGAACAGGACCGAGCGGCCCTGCTCGCGCCAGCGGCGCATGATCGCGAACACCCGCTCGGCCAGGTCGGCGGGCAGCGCCGCGGTGATCTCGTCGAGCACCAGGAGCTGCGGCTCCCAGGTGAGCGCCCGGGCCAGGTCGAGCATGCGCAGCGTCGGCAGCGGCACGTCCTGGGCGGACGCGCCGAAGTCCACCGCGAAGTCCATCTCGGAGAGCCAGCGCCGCACCGCCCGAGGTCGTCCGGGTGAGGCGGAGGTTCTGGGCCACCGTCAGGTCGGGCACCAGCGCCGGGTCCTGGAACACCGGGGCCATGCCGAGCCGGGCGGCGTGGAACGGCGAAGCCGACCTGCACCTCGCGTCCCGAGACCGAGATCGTCCCCGAGTCGGGGCGCACGATCCCGGTCAGCATCTTCACGAGCGTGCTCTTGCCGGCGCCGTTCGCGCCGAGCAGCGCGTGCACCTCGCCAGGCTCGACGACCAGCGTCGCCGAGCGCAGCGCGACGACCGCGCCGTAGCGCTTCGACAGGGTGCGGGCTTCGAGCAGGCTCATCGCGTGCGGAGGTGATCGTAGGAGGGGGCGCGGCGTGCGCCGCGCCCCCTGGTCCGACGGTCTGCTTCCGGTTCGATCAGTCGCCGGGGCCCTTGCAGGCGAAGAGCTGCTTGGGCGTGTACGTGGTGTACGGCTTGATGGAGACGCGGGCGCTGTAGGTCGCGGCCCTGCTCGGGAAGTAGTTCGCCTTCAGGTCGGCCTTGTTGTGCTGGAGATCCCAGACGGCCGGCGTCAGGTGGATGACCTTCTTCGGATTCTTGCCCTCGAGCGCCTGAATGGCGATGGCGACGCCCGCGCCGCCGACGGTGGCGGGGTTGGTCACGACCGCGCCCGGCGTGCCCTTGAGCAGCTGGCCGATGAAGCCGTTGTTGTCGGCGCCGACGATCGGCGGCACCTTCTGGCCGGCCTTCTTGAAGGCGTCGACGATGGTGTAGTCGATGCCGGACGTCCAGACGCCGTCGAAGTGCTTGCCCGAGGCGATCTGCTGGGCGGCCTGCTGGGCGCCGGTGGCGAAGTTCCAGTTCGTGAAGGTCGTCGTGACCTTGATGTTCGGGAACTTCTTCAGCGCCTGCTGGAAGCCGGTGTCGCGGTCCGCGTCGGCCGGCGCGCCCTTGGCGCCGCGCATGTAGAGGACGTTGCCCTTGCCGCCGATCTTCTTGAACAGCCAGGTCGGCGCCGAGGTAGCCGTAGCGCGACCTGGTCGTTCGAGACGACGTAGGCCTGCGGCGCCGACACGGCCTGGTCGACCGCCACCACGACGATCTTGCTGGCCGCGGCCTGCGCGATCACCGGAGTTCAGCGCCGTGCGGTCGTCCGGGTTGACGACGATCGCGTTGACGCCCTGCGAGATCAGGTTGCGGATCGACGCGATCTGCTGCTGCGCCGTTCTGGTTCTGGTTGACGACGACGACCTTGGCCACCTTGCCGCTGGCCAGGGCCTGGGCCTTGGCCGCGCAGATCATCTCGTCGCGCCAGCCGTTGCCGACCAGCGTGTTCGACACGCCGATCACGTAGTCCGCCTTCGGCTTCTTGGCCGACGCGGACGATCCGCCGAAGACGGCCACCGCACCGGCCGCCACGACGACGCCGAGCGCGAGACCGCGCCGGCTTCTCAGTACACGTGCGTTCACTTGCGAGCTCACCGAGCCTTTCTGCTCCGTGGACGCCTCGCAGGCGTCCCCCCTTTGACCCCCGACACTTGCCTCACGACGACCGACGCTCCTCGATCGCTCCTCCCCTCGTGCCGTCCGCGCCGGAGCGCAGGATCCTCGACACGCGTCGCGCGTACTCAGCGTACGCCTGGTCGAACAGCTCCCTCGAGCGCTCGGGCCCGACGACGGCCGCGCTCGTCAGCACCGGCAGCATCTGGCCGCGCTGCTGCAGCTCCTTGGCCACCCGGACCTTGAGCTCGTTGACCAGCGCGACGGCCGCGAGCGTCGAGCCCGGGCCGACCGGCGTGTCGAGCCCGTCGATCGCGATCAGCGCGTCGCCCACCGGCGATGCACAGGTCGAGCACCACGTCGGCGTGGTCGAGCAGCCGGGTGCCGCTCGAGTGGCCCGACGGGCCGGCCTGCGAGTGCTCCACCGCCGTGACCGCGACGACCTTCAGGCCGCGCCGCTGCGCGCCCATGGCCATCTCGATCGGCACGGCCGTGGTGCCGCCGACGCTGAACACGATCATCGCGTCCGGCGGGCCCAGCTCGAAGTTGGCCAGGATCGTCTCGGCCAGGCCCTCGACCCGCTCGATGAACATCGCCTGGCGCTGGCCGTTCGCGCCCACCACCTGGGTGTGGAACGTCATCGAGAGCTCCACCATCGGGTGGAAGCCCGGGTACGAGCCGTAGCGCGGGAACACCTCCTCGACCGGCGATCCGCGAGTGCCCGGTGCCGAACAGGTGCACCAGCCCGTCGCGCGGCGATCGCGTCGACGCAGATGCGGGTGGCCTGCTCGAGCGGCTCCTCCTGCGTCGCGGCGATCCGATCGAGGAGGGCGCGCCCGGCCTCGAACCAGCTCTCGGTGGTGGAGCCCTGCGTCACGTGCCCTCCCTCGTCCGACTCGAGCCGTCTAGACAGCTAGCCAGGTGGGCGCTCACGTTATCCCCGCGCTCCGCTGAGCGTCAAGGGTCGGCGCGGACGGCTGCGCAGCGGCGTCGTCGACGTCGAAGACCACGTCGAGCGAGTAGCGACCGGCCGCGTAGCGGGACTCGGTCAGCTCGAGCGGCCGGCCGCGCTGGTCGTCGATCACGCGCCGCTCGACGAGCAGCGGCGAGCCGGGCTCGACGCCCAGGAGGGCGCCGTCCTCGGCGCTCGCGGCCTCGGCCCGCAGCGTGGCCCGGCCGCGGGTCGGGATGCGCCGTCCCTCGACCAGCGCCTCGTGCAGCGACCCGGTCTCGAGGTCGGCGTCGAGCACGATCGGGGCGCAGGAGGCCGGCAGCGAGGTCGACTCGACCACGATCGGCTCGCCGTCGGCCAGCCGCAGCCGGCGGATCTCGACGACCTCGGAGCCCGGCCGCAGGTGCAGCCGGGCCAGCTCGAACTCGCGGGCCGGGCGCAGGCCGCGGGCCAGGAGGCGCGAGCTCGGCAGCCTGGCCGCGGCGGGTCATCTCCCGGGTGAACGAGAGCAGGCTCGAGGCCTGGCGGAACCCCGGCGGCTGGGCCACGAACGTGCCCTTGCCGGGCACCCGCACGACCAGGCCCTCCTGGGCCAGCCGCTGCACCGCGCCGCGCGCCGTCATCCGGCTGACGTGGAACTCCTGGCACAGCATCGCGTCGGACGGCAGCGCGTCGCCGGGCCGCAGGTCGCCGATCCGGCGGCGCAGCGACAGCTCGATCTCGTGGTAGCGGGGCACGAAGCTCACCAACGGAGCGGCGAGCCTACGCGAACTGTCTAGACCGGTCTAGCGCGTCACGCTCTCGTCGGTCGCGCTGGATCCAGCCGCCGAAGTCGGCCTCGGCGCCGCTGCCGGCGCCGATGACAGACGATCCGGGTGCCCGGCTCGAGGGCCCGGTAGCCGCGCAGCTCGGTGGGGTCGGGCACCGCCACGATCGTGCCGGGGCCGGCGTCGACGTGCTCGTCGCCGAGCCGGAAGCGGGCCCGGCCGGCGACCACGATGTAGACCTCCTGCTCGCCGCCCTCGGCCTCGTCGTGGTCGATGTCCGGGATCCTCGCCGGGATCGAGCACGGTCCCGTTGATCCCGAAGTAGGTGACGCCGAGGCGCTCGTTGAGCGGCTGCCAGCGACCCGCCGAGATGCGGATCTCGGGCACGTCGGCGAGGTCGACCACGTGGGCCATGTCGGCTCCTTCCGGCTAGTGGAGCAGGGGGGCGAGCGCGTCCCGGGCGATCAGGAACCCGCGCTCGACCAGCTCGTCGGTCTGCTCGAAGGCCCGGTCCTCGTGCTCCACCGAGACCACGAAGTCGTAGCCCACGGCGTACAGCGCGGCGACGAAGCGGTTCCACGCACCTCGCCGAGCCCGGGCAGGCGCGGCGACCTGCCAGCCGATGCCGGCCGAGAAGGAGCCGTGCTCGTACAGCCCGTCGCGGCGGATCTCCATGTCCTTGCCGTGCACGTGGAGGATCCGCTCGGCGAAGTCGTGCACCGCCCGCTCGTAGTCGATCATCAGCCACACGAGGTGCGACGGATCGAGGTTCAGCCCGAGGTTGTCGTCGGGGATGATCTCGAACATCCGCCGCCAGATCGCGGGCGACCAGGCCAGGTTGTTGCCGCCCGGCCACTCGTCGGCCGAGAAGATCATCGGGCAGTTCTCGATGGCGATCTTGACGCCGCGCTCCCGGGCGTAGGCCACGATCGGCGGCCACACGTCCGCGTACGTCTTCAGGTTCTCGTCGAGCGTCCTGTCCTTGTCGTTGCCGACGAACGTCCCGACGATCTCGACGCCGAGCAGCTGGGCCGCGTCGATGACCCTGCGCAGGTGGTCGTTGACCTCCTGGCGGTGGGCCGGGTCGGGGTGCAGGTTGTTGGGGTAGTAGGCGAGCGAGGAGATGCCGAGCCCGCGCGACGACAGCAGCTCGTTGACCTCCCGGGCGCCGGCCTCGTCGAGGGTTGCGACGTCGATGTGCGAGACGCCGGCGTAGCGCCGCTGCTCGCCGCCGCCGGCGGGCCAGCAGGCGATCTCGAGCATCTCGTAGCCGTTGCCCGCGGCCCAGTCGGCCACCTGCTCGAGGGTCTTCGAGCCGAACGCCGCCGTCAGCAGGCCGAGCTTCACGGCGCCTCCCCTTGGTCGATGGTCACCCAGCGGCCCTCGCGCGCGCTCCGGGCGATCGCCTCGCCGATGACGTTCTCGAGGTGGCCCGCCTCGAACGTCGGGAAGTCCGGCTCGTCGGGCATGCCGCCCTGCTCGACCGCCCGGTAGACGGCGCGGTAGAGCTGCTTGAAGGTGTCCGGGAAGCCCTCGGCGTGGCCCGGCGGGTACGAGCTCACGGCCGCGCCCTCGGGCCGCATCAGCGAGGCGTCCTTGATCAGCACCTCGTTCGGCCGCTCGCGGTGGCCGAGGAACAGCTCCTCGTTGCGCTCCGAGCTCCAGGCCAGCGAGCCGTCGGCGCCGTCGATCTCGAGCGCCAGGGCGTTCTTGCGCCCCGCGCTGACCTGGGAGATCGTCACCGCGCCGCGGGCGCCGCCGCTCAGCCGCAGCAGCAGGTGGGCGGCGTCCTCGGTGCTCATCTGCACCTCCCGCCGCGGCACGTCGCCGCCGGAGGAGAACGTCTCGACCTCGCCCTCGGGCCGGCGGCGGGTGGTCAGGAAGGTCGAGAGCTCGGCCATCACCGCCTCGACCCGCAGACCGGTCAGGTGCTGGATCAGGTCGAGCCAGTGCGAGCCGATGTCGCCGACCGCCCGCAGCTCCCCGCCCTTGTCGGGCTCGAGCCGCCAGTTCCAGTCGGTGTCGTACAGCAGCCAGTCCTGCTGGTAGCTCCCGTGCACGTGGTAGACGCGCCCGATGTCGCCCGCCGCGACCAGCGCCCGGGCGTGCTGCAGGAGCGGGTAGTAGCGGACGTTGAAGTTCACGCAGTGGACGAGGCCGCTGGCCTTCGCGAGCTGGACGAGCTCGCCCGACTCCGCCGCGGTCATCGCCAGGGGCTTCTCGCAGACGACGTGCTTGCCCGCCGCGAGCACCTGCTTGACCTGCGGGTGGTGCAGGTGGTTCGGGGTCGTGAGGTGGACGACGTCGACGCGCTCGTCGGCCAGCAGCGCGTCGAAGCTCTCGTACGCCGGCGGCAGGCCGAGGGCCCGCACCTTCTGCTCGGCGCGCTCCTTCGTCGAGCCGGCGACGCCGACGACCTCGATGCCGAGCCGCCGCAGCGCCTCGACGTGCACGACGCCGATGAAGCCCGTCCCCACCACCGCAGCCCGGATCGCCATGGCGGCGGAGTATGCGGGATGGTGGCGTACCATCGCCGCGGATGGGCTCCCACGACGGGCTGTCGGTGATCGTGACGGGCGCGGCGGGCGGGATCGGCGGCGCGGTCTGCGAGCGCCTGCTGGCCGCCGGGGCGATGCGTGCTCGCAACCGACCGCGACGTGGCCGGGATGCAGGCCTCGGAACGGCTCGAGCCGTTCGCCGCCGACCTGACCGACGGGGCCCAGGTGGCCGCGATGGTGGAGCGCTGCCGCTCCCGCTTCGGCCGGCTCGACGGAGCCTTCAACGGCGCCGGCATCAGCGGGCGTCGCTACGGCGACGGCCCGGTCGACGAGTGCACCGAGGAGGGCTGGGACACCGTCCTCGAGGCGAACCTGAAGAGCGTCTACTGGTGCTGCCGGCACGAGGTCGCGGCGCTGCGGGCGGCCGGCGCCGGCGGCTCCATCGTGAACCTCTCCTCGGTGCTGGCGCTGGTCGGCGGGGACGGCGACTTCGCGACCCACGCCTACGCCGCGAGCAAGGGCGCGATCGTCTCGCTCACCCGGGCGATGGCCGTGACCTACGCGGCGGAGCGGATCCGCTGCAACGTGCTCGCGCCCGGCCTGATCGCCACGCCGATGAGCAGCGCGCGCGCAGGACGACGCCCGGATCCGGGAGCGGCTGCGCGAGCTGCAGCCGCTGACCGGCGACTTCGGGCTGCGCCCAGGACGTGGCCGGGGTGGCCGCGTTCCTGCTCGGCCCGGACGCGGCCTTCGTGACCGGGACCGTCCTCCCCGTCGATGGGGGCTGGACGGCGCGCTAGGCTCGGCCGACGGTGCTCGCCACGGCCCTCGCCACCGTCGCGCTGACCCGCGGGCCCGTGGCCGAGAGCGTCACGCCGCGCGGCGCGCTCGTCGCGTTCCGCACCTCGACCCGGGAGCGGGCGAGCGTCCGCCTGCAGGGCGGCCCGCGCGTCGGCGCCGGCTCCGGCGTGGCCCACGTCGCCCGCCTCACCCACCTCGTGCCGGGCCGGCGCTACCGCTACACCGTCGAGGCCGGCGGCGAGGTGCTCGCTCGCGGCACGTTCCGCGCGGCGCCGGCCCGCGCCGCGCGCTTCACCTTCGCCGTGGTCGGCGACTTCGGCAGCGGCAGCGCGAACGAGACCGCGGTCGAGCAGCTGATCGAGTCATGGCACCCGGACTTCGTGCTCACCGTCGGCGACAACGCCTACCCGCAGGGCTCGGCCGACCTGCTCGACCGGGACATCTTCGGGCCGTACGCGGGCGTGATGCGGGCGGCGGCCTGGTTCCCGGCGCTCGGGAACCACGACGTCAAGGCGGACGGCGGCAGGCCCGAGCTCGCGGCGTTCCACTCGCCGGGCGCCGAGCGCTGGTACCGCTTCACCTGGGGCAACGCCGGCGTCGTCGTGCTGGACTCCGACGTCTCGGTCGGCCCGGCTCGCCGCAGCTGCGCTTCGCCTCCCGGGCGCTGGCACTGCCGTCCTGCTTTCGCTTCGCCGCCTGGCACCACCCGCCCTGGGAGCCGCCCGGCGCGAGCCTCTCTCCCGGACTGCGGCGGAACATCGTCCCGCTCGTGGAGCAGGACGGCGTGCAGGTCGTGTTCGAGGGCCATCTGCACGCCTACGCCCGAAGCCGGCCGCACCACGGGGTGCTGTACGTGGCGGTCGGAACGGGCGGCGCCGACCTCGAGTACGACGCCGGCGACCTCACGATCCCGTCCGCGCGGGTGGTGCAGGGGCACTACGGCGCGCTGCGGGTCGACGTCGCCGGGCGGACAGCCCGCTTCCGCTACGTCACCGTCGACGGCCGGGTGCGCGACACGTTCCGGCTGCGCTGCGCCTGAGAGCCGCCGTCAGTCGTCGAGCCCTGCGGCCCGGCGCCGGTCGGCGAGCTCGTCGAGCATCTCGGCCGTCCGGGTGGCGCCGATCCGGGTCACGCCGAGGGCCATGACCTCGATCATCGCGTCGAGCGAGCGCACCCCGCCGGCGGCCTTCACCTGGATGTGCGGCGACACGCTGCGGCGCATCAGCTTGAGGTCCTCGTGGGTCGCGCCGGACGGCGCGAAGCCGGTCGACGTCTTCACGAAGTCGGCTCCGGCGGCCTCGCTGAGCTGGCAGCCGCGCACCTTCTGGTCGTCGGTGAGGTACGCGTTCTCGAGGATCACCTTGGTCAGCGCGCCGCCCCGCTTGGCGACGTCCACGATCGCCGCGATGTCCTCCTGCACGTAGGCGTCGTCGCCGCCGATCAGCCGGCCGATGGCGATCACCAGGTCGAGCTCCGTGGCGCCGTCGGCGATGGCCCGCCCGGCCTCGAAGACCTTCGTGTCGGTGCGGTGCGAGCCGTGCGGGAAGCCGATCACGGTGCCGACGGCGACGTCGCTGCCGGCGAGCCGCTCGGAGGCCAGCGCGACGTCCAGCGGCTTCACGCAGACCGAGGCGACGTCGTAGCGGCGGGCCAGGTCGCAGCCGGCCTCGACCTCGGCAGCAGTGAGCTCCGGGCGGAGCAGCGAATGGTCGATCGCCTTGGCTGCCTGATGGATCGTCAGCGTGGAGACGGAGAGCGTGGTGGCCATGACGTGCGAGGATACCGGCCGCGATGAGACAGAGGCCCCTGCGAACGACCGTGGTGGGCAGCTATCCGCTGCCTGGATGGCTCGAGCTCGCCTCCGAGCAGCTCGACCGCTTCGGCCCGGCCGATCTCGAGGAGCTGCAGGAGGACGCGGTCGTCGCCGCGGTGCACGACCAGCTCACCGCCGGGCTGGACGTCATCACCGACGGCGAGCAGACCCGCCTCGACTTCAACCTCTCGTTCTACGGCTACCTGACCGGGATCGAGCTCGAGGGCCCGCCGGCCCGGCGCTTCGGCCCGCCCGCGCACGACCAGCGCGGCCGCCACCTCATCATCGGCGAGCTCGCCGCGCCGCGCGGCCTCGGCGCCGTCGACGAGTGGGAGCGGCTGCGCCGCGTCGCGCCCGCGGGCCAGGCCCTCAAGGTCTCGGTGCCCGGCCCGTACACCCTGGCCGGCCGGCTCGTGCCCGGCGGCGACTACGCCGACCGCTACGCCGTGACCGAGGGGCTGCTGCCGATCGTCCGCTCCGAGCTCGTGGCGCTCGTCGAGGCCGGCGTCCCCGAGATCTGCGTCGACGAGCCGTCGATGAGCTGCTACGCCCACCGCGAGGACCCCGACCGGCTCGCCGACATCTTCAACCGGACGGTCGAGCCGGTCGTCGGCAGGACCCGGCTGTGCACCCACCTGTGCTTCGGCAACTACAAGGGCCGCGCGGTCGGCTGGCGCGACTACGCGCCGATGTTCCCCGCGTTCCACGCGCTGCAGGTGGACGAGCTGCACCTCGAGATGGCGAGCCGCGAGCTGAGCCAGCTCGAGCTGATCGGCCCGGTCGCCGAGCGCCGCGACGTGGCCGTCGGGGTCATCGACGTGAAGTCGTACTTCGTCGAGCCGCCCGAGCTCGTCGCCGACCGCGTCCGCCAGGCGCTGCGCCACGCCCCGGCCGAGCGGCTGGTGCTGGCGCCGGACTGCGGGCTCTCGCAGACCGCGCGCTGGGCGGCGAGGCAGAAGCTGCGAAACCTGGTCGCCGGCGTCCAGCAGGTGCGTGAGGAGCTCGGGTGATCGAGCCCGTCCTGCGCGACGACGCGCTGCTCGCCGACATCGAGGCCAGCGAGCCGGACGGGATGACGCTGTGGTGGCTCGGGCAGAGCGGGTTCCTGGTGCGCTGGGACGGGCGCTTCCTGCTGCTCGACCCGTACCTGTCGGACTCGCTGACGAGGAAGTACGCGGGCACCGAGAGGCCGCACGAGCGGATGACCGCGCTGGTCGTCGAGCCGGGACGGCTGGACATGGTCGACGTCGTCACCTCGAGCCACGGCCACACCGACCACCTCGACGCCGACACCCTGCGGCCGCTGCTTCAGGCCAGCCCGGAGGCCGTGCTGGTGGCGCCGCACGCCATCGTCGACCTGGCGGCCGAGCGCTCCGGCCTGGATCCGTCGGCGATCGTGCTGGCCGACGACGGCCGCACGGTCGAGGCCGCCGGCTTCACGCATCACCGGCGTGCCCGCGGCGCACGAGCAGGTGGAGCGCGACGACCACGGCCACAGCCGGTTCCTCGGCTACCTGGTGCGGCGCAACGGGCGCAGCCTGTACCACGCGGGCGACACGGTCAGGCACGCCGGCCTGCTCGCGGCCCTCGCCGGCAGCGCGCCCGACGTCGCGCTCCTGCCGATCAACGGCGCCGACCCCGCCCGCGGCGTGCCCGGCAACCTCGACGGCATCGAGGCGGCCCACCTGGCCCACGACATCGGCGCCCGGCTGGCCGTCCCCTGCCACTACGAGGGGTTCGCGTTCAACACGGCCTCGCCGGCGGTCTTCGTCGTCGAGGCCGACCGCCTCGACCAGCCCCACCGCGTGCTGCGGGCGGGCGAGCGCCTGCGCATCCCGACTTCGGAGGCATCCGAGTGAGCACCACCTCCCATCGCGTCACGATGCTCGGCACCGGCCTGATCGGGCTGTTCTACACCAGGACCCTGCACGGCCAGCGCGGCCGCGACCGGGTCGAGGTGGTCTACTCGCGCTCCGAGGAACGCGCCCGGACGGCGGCCCGCGAGTGGGGCGTGCCGCACGCCACCAACGACCTGCGGGCAGCCATCGAGCACCCCGACACCGACACCGTGGTGATCGGGCTCCCGAACGCCCTGCACGAGGAGGCCATCGCGCCTCGCCGCGGCCGCCGGAAAGGCGGTGCTGTGCACCAAGCCGCTGGCCCGCAGCGCCGAGGAGGCCAGGCGGATCCTGGACACGGTCGAGAAGGCCGGCGTCTTCGGCGGCTACCTCGAGGACCTCTGCTACACGCCGAAGACCCTGAAGGCCGTCCAGTCGGTGCGCGACGGCGCGCTCGGCGACGTGACCTGGGTGCGCTCCCGCGAGACCCATCCGGGCCCGCACAGCGCCTGGTTCTGGGACCGCGAGCAGGCCGGCGGCGGGGCGATCGTCGACCTCGGCTGCCACTGCATCGAGATCATCCGCTCCTTCGCCGGCAAGGACAACCGGCCGCTCGAGGTGGTGTGCTGGTCGGACACGCTGGTGCACCCGATCGCCGCGGAGGACAACGCGATCGCCCTGATCCGCTTCGAGAGCGGCGCGATGGGCCAGTTCGAGGTGAGCTGGACGTTCCGCGGCGGGATGGACCTGCGCGACGAGGTCGCCGGCACCGAGGGCACGATCTGGCTCAACCACTTCCTGCGCACCGGCTTCGAGATGTTCACCACCGGCGGCTCCGGCGGCTACGTCGCCGAGAAGGCCGAGAGCGCCAGCGGCTGGCTCTTCCCGGTCGGCGACGAGGTGTCGGAGCTCGGCTACGTCGACATGTTCAGCGACATGTTCTCGGCGATGGACGAGGGCCGCCAGCCGATGGAGACGCTGTACGACGGCTACGTGGTCAACGCGATCATGGACGCCTGCTACCGCTCGGCGGCGTCGCACGGCTGGGAGCCGGTGCAGCTCGACGACTGGCGCGGCGCGGGCGTCCCCCGGATCACCCGCGAGGCCCCGACCCTCGACGGTCACTCGGTGGTCAAGGAGGAGCGGATGCCCGACGGCCGCCGCAAGCTGATCCTCTCGGATCCCGCTCGGGCCGGATCTCCGAGCGCGTCGTCGACTGAGGTGGCCTGACCTGTGGGCGTCACCGACTTCGACACCAAGGTCGCCGTCGTCGTCCGCGACGACCTCGCCGTCTGGCAGCGGCTGAACGTCACCGCGTTCCTGATGAGCGGCATCGCCGCCCAGGCGGGCGCCGACGCGATCGGCGAGGACTACGTCGACGGCGACGAGCGCCGCTACCTGCCGCTGCTGGTGCAGCCGGTCCTGGTCTACGAGAGCGCGGGTGCGAAGCTGCAGACCGTCCGCGAGCGGGCCGAGCGGCGAGGCACGCCCGTCGCGATCTACACGATGGAGATGTTCTCGACCGGCAAGGACGAGGACAACCGGGCCGCCGTCAGGCCGTGGCGACGGCCGACCTCGACCTGGTCGGGCTCGCGCTGCGCGCCCCGCACAGGGACGCCGACGCGATCCTGCGCGGCCTCGCGCGGCATCCCTGACCCGCGTGGCGTCATCTGTACTACGTTCCTGCTGGCGATGACCAGCGTCCTCATCGTCGACGACCACGAGCTCGTCCGGATCGGCGTGCGCCGTCTGCTCGAAGCGGCGGACGGGCTCGAGGTCGTCGGCCGACGTCGGCGACGGCGACGACGCGCTCCGCGAGGCGCGCCGCACCCGGCCCGACGTGGTCGTCCTCGACCTGTCGCTGAGCGGCGAGAGCGGGCTCGAGCTGGTCGGCGAGCTGCGCGAGCTCGGCGCGCGCGTCGTGATCCTCTCGGTCATCGGCGACGCGGCCCACGCCCAGGCCGCGCTCGAGCGCGGCGCCCAGGGCTACGTGCTCAAGGAGTCGGCGGCCTCGGAGCTCGTCGAGGCGATCCGGACGGTCGTCGACGACCGGCTGTACCTGCCGCAGGTGCTCATGCCGGAGCTCGTGCACGGCGTGCGGGACGCCGGTCTCAGCGTCCGCGAGCGCGAGCTGCTGCGGCTGTACGCGCTCGGCCACACGAACCACGAGATCGCCGCCCAGCTCGTCCTCAGCGTGCGCACCGTCGAGAGCCACCGCCAGCACATCCTCGAGAAGCTGCGGCTGCACGACCCGGGCGGACCTCGTCCGCTACGCGCTCGAGCACGGGATCATCGGCGGCGACTCTAGCATCGCTCAGCTAGCCGCCGTCGGTGCCCAGGCGGCCCTCGCTCGACAGGAACACCAGCGCCGCCTTGACCCGCAGGCTCACCTCGCCCGCGTCGCCCAGCTCGAGCTTGGCGAAGATCGCGTTGATGTGGTTCTCGACGCCGCGCCTCGAGATCCCGACCCGGGACGCGATCGCGCCGTTGGTGTAGGCGCCGGCGATCAGCGCCAGGATCTCGCGCTCCCGCGCGGTGAGCCCGGCGACGGCCTGGCCGACCGGCGAGAACCGCCCCGCGAGCAGCTTGTCGACCACCTGCGGGTCGACCAGCGCCCCGCCCGCGGCCACCTCGCGGATGGCCCGTCCGAGCTCCTGCGGGTCGGCGAGCTTCTCCTTCAGCAGGTACGCGCGGCCCTGGGAGCCGTCGGCGAACAGGGCCGAGGCGTAGAGCGGCTCGGCGTGCTGGCTGAGCACGACGACGCCGATCCCGGATGCGTCGTGCGCAGCTCGCAGGCCAGACGGATGCCCTCGTCGCTGTGGTCCGGCGGCATCCGGATGTCGGTCAGCACCACGTCCGGCCGCGTCTCGTCGATCACGCGCGCGCAGCTCGTCGAGGCTGCCGCAGGTCGCGACGAGCTCGATGCCGTCGAGGGCCTTCATCACGCTCTCGATGCCGGCGCGAGTGAGCAGCACGTCCTCGCCGAGCGCCACGCGGAGCGAGGCCGGTGGCACCGACGACCGCGAGCTGGTGTCGGGGCTGACAGTTCGGGACATGGGCGTTCCTGCCCGGCGAAGCAGACCGTCAGCGAGCGGCTCGGGCATCGTCCGCGGGAGGGTGAAAGCCGGTCGGCGGGACCGTCATGCGTGCTCCGGCGGACGCCCCGGCGTCACGCGCTCGAGGGCCACGACGCCGCGCACGATCGTGCCCCGGCCCGGCTCGGACATCACCACCAGGACGCCGCCCACCGCGCCGATCCGGTCGCGCATGCTCAGGAGCCCGAGACCGTCCGATGGCACGCCGAGCCGGAAGCCGCGGCCGTCGTCGGCGACGGCGAACTCGAGCGTGCTCCCGACCGGCTCCAGGGTCACGCTCACGCTGGTCTCCGGGCCGCCGTGCTTGGCCGCGTTCTGCACCGCCTCGGAGACGCAGTAGTAGACGGCCTCCTCGACCGGGCCCGGGAGGCGGCCGATGCCCCGGTCGATCACCCGTCACGGGCAGCGCGGCGTCCGGGCGCTGGCCCGCAGGCCGTCGGCCAGCCCTCGCTCGCGCAGCAGCGGCGGGTACAGCCCGTGGGCCAGGTCGACGAGCTCGCCGGCTGCCGCCGCGACCTCCCGCCGGATCCCCTCGAGCGCCTCGCGCCGTTCCGCGCCGCGGCTCGTCGACCGCCGCGGCCAGCCGCATCTGGATCGCCAGGAGCCGCTGCTGTGCGCCGTCGTGCAGGTTCCGCTCGAGCCGCAGCCGCTCACGCTGGGCGGCGGCCACGATGCGGGCGCGCGACTCCCGCAGGTCGTCCACCAGCTCCGCGTTGTGCAGGAGCATCGACGCGGTGGCCCCGATCCAGGCCGTGACGTCCAGGTCCTCGAGCGCGGCGTCGTGGATCACGGCGGCGACCGGGATCCCGGCGCGCCTGACGATGGTGACGGCGACGGATCCGTGCCCGACGCGGGGCTCGACCGGTCGGCCGTGCACGTCGACGTAGCTCGCGCCGCCCGTGGTGGTGACGAGCAGGGCGAGCTTCGGGTCGCCGAGCAGCTCCCGCAGCAGCAGCTCGAGCCTCACCGGGGTCGCGGCCTCGCCGCCGAGGCTCGCGACGAGCTGGCCGAGGCTCGTGGCCGCGAACACCCGCCCCCGGACCTGCCCGAGCAGCATCGCGACCGGGACGGCGATCGCCGCCGCCGCGCCGAAGACTGCGGACCGGCTCTGCGAGCTCCGAGCCCGCGCCCCGCAGCAGCGTGTACGCCGCGTAGCCGAGCGCGAGCAGCACGACGTTGCCGAGGACCGGCGCGAGCAGGCGGCGCCGCAGCGGGTGTCGACCACGACTTGCGCCACAGCACGAACGCCACCCAGACCAGGAGCACGGCGGTCACGACGTTGATGGTCGGGCCGAGCACGCGCGTCAGGCCGGGCACGTTCCCCGAGCCAGAACGCGTTGTCCGGGCACGTTCGCGCGGCAGTCGGCCAGCGGCCCGCCGGGCGGGAGGTCGTGGACCACCGGGATCGCGACGGCCCACAGCACCAGGCTCGCGCCGCGAGCCAGGCGAACACCCGGCGCTCGTCCTCCTCGACGAGCGAGTCGTGGGGGAAGCACAGGAAGAGCCACGCGAGTCCGACGACGAACGCCGCCAGCGCGACCCGGCCGATCGAGTGTGGCCAGCTCGTTCGGCTAGGCGCTGAGCGAGGCGACCGAGTAGATCAGCCCGAGCAGCGCGAGCCGCGGGCCGAAGCGGCTGGCTGGCCGGCGCGACCAGGTGTAGACCCCGACGAGGACGTAGGACGCCACGACACGCCCCTCGCCACCCACCACGGATCGAGATCGTCGATCGACCCGAGGTCGAAGTTGAGCGCGACGGCCACTGCCGGCGGCCAGGCCGCAGACCGCGACGGCCGCGAGCGTGCGGCGTCGGGCGTGGAAGGCCCGCCGCGTACAGGCGTGTCCAGCGGCGACTGCGATGACCGGTTCCCAGGGGACGTTGGACGGGGTTCTTTCGAGCCGGGTCAACCTACGCGTTCGCGGCAGTCCGTGCCTCGACACCGTCACGAAGCCGGGCCGCCTGCGTGCGTTCATCCGGTCGGGATGAACGACCGCGGGCTCCCGGGCGCTTGGATTCCGCTCGGTGTCCGAGCACGAGGCGACGCTCCGCAGGCTGTACGTCGGCGACGAGGACTACGTCGGCGAGCTTCTGGCGGACGATGCCTCGAACGAGCTGGCGTCGCAGGCTCGACGGCAAGACGCGCGCGCTCGTGCGGGTGGCCGCGCTCGATCGCGGTCGACGCCGCCCCGACGTCGTACCTCGAGGCGATCGAGGCTGCGCGCCGCTTCCAGGCCACGAACGAGGAGATCGTCGGCTGCCTGATCGCCGTCCTGCCCGCGGTCGGGGTGGCGCGGGTCGTGTCGGCGGCGCCGAAGGTCGGCCTCGCGCTCGGCTACGACCTCGAGCGCGCGCTCGAGGCCACGACCCGGCGGGGGACGCCCTCGGCTGACGGGGCCCGCACCGCCGGCGGAGCGGCGGCCCACACCCCGGCGGCTCACGGCACGCCGGCGCGGGTGGCACCACTGGACACGATCGACGTGCAGGCACTCCGACAGGTTCCGGGGAAGCGCGGATGGCAGCGAGCGCCGCGGAGGGGGAGGCTTGACCACCAGCTGTCTGCCATCGCCCGCCAGCACCGCGACGCTCGAACCGATCCTCGACCGCCGCCGGCCCGCTCGCTCCGCGCGACGCTGCCGTTCGCGGTCTTCGAGGCGAAGCTCCGCATCCCGGCGCCCCGCCCCGGGGCGTGTCCCGCGATCGGGCTGGTGAACCGTCTGCGCAGGGAGCCCTGAACCGCCTGGTCACGTGATCGCGGCGGCGGGCTACGGCAAGACGACGCTGCTGGCCCAGTGGGCGGCGCGCGACGAGCGTCCGTTCGCGCTGGCTGTCGCTCGACGACCGCGACGGCGATCCCCTCGTCCTGCTGCGCCACCTGGCGGCGGCGCTCGACCGGATCGAGCCGCTCGACGCGGCCCCTCGTCGCCGCACTGTCCGCCCCGGCGCCGTCGGTCTGGCCGGATGCCGCTCCGCGGCTGGCCGCGGCGATCGCGTCGAGCGCCAGGCCCTTCGTCCTGGTGCTCGACGGCGTGGACGCACTGCCCGGCCGCGAGGCCGAGCGACCTCCTTCCGGCCTTGACGGACGAGGTTCCGGACGGGTCGACGCTGGTACTCGCGGGCCGTGTGGCGCCGCTCCTTCCGATCGCCCGGCTGCGGGCGGCGGCGAGGTGTTCGAGCTGGGCACCGCCGACCTGGCGTTCTGCCGGCGCGAGGCCCGCCCGCTCCTGCGGGCCGCCGGGGTGGAGCTCGACGAGGCCGACCTCGGAGCGCTGGTCGAGTCGACCGAGGGCTGGCCGGCAGGGCTGCGCCTGGCGGCGGCCGCGCTGGACGGCGGCGAGCCGAGCGTGGGCGGAGACGATCGCTTCATCGCCGAGTACTTCGCCTCGGAGCAGCTCGCGGCCCTCCCGCCCGGCGAGCGCAGCTTCCTGCGGCGGACGTCGGTGCTCGAGCGGCTGTCAGCGGCCCGCTCTGCGACGCGGTGCTCGAGACCTGCGGCTCGAACGCCGAGCTGCAGCGCATGGAGCACGCGAACCTGTTCGTCCTGCCGCTCGACCGGCGGGGCGAGTGGTTCCGCTACCACCACCTGTTCCGTGACGTCCTGAAGGACCGAGCTCGAGCAGAGGAGCCGGAGTCCAGGTCGCCGGGCTGCACCGCCGGGCGATGAGGTGGCTCCGGGCGCACGGCGAGCGCGAGCCGGCACTGGCCCACGCCCACGCCGCCGGTGACGGGCATGCGCGAGGCGCGCCTGCTCGAGGCGGCGGCGCTGCGCGCCTGCCGCACGGGCAGCGGCGCAAGCGTCGCCTCGTGGCTCGAGCGGCTCGAGAGGGCGGTGCGGATCGAGAGCCATCCCTCGGTCGCCGTGCTGGCCGGCTGGATCGCGGCTCTCGCCGGCCGGACCGGCGACGACTTCCGCCTGGCTCGCGTCGGCCGAACGGGACGGCGCCGACGAACGCTGCGTCGCGCCGCGCTCGGTTCGAGCGTGGCGCAGCCTGCTGCGCGCGGCGGGCTGCCGCGACGGCGTCGAGCCGATGCAGCGCCAGGTCGACGCGGCGCTCGCCGGATGCGCATCCGACCGGCCCTGGG
>CAWCFJ010000006.1:0-243074 GCA_963794695.1 uncultured Actinomycetes bacterium
AGGTTGTTGAGGTCGTGGATCCAGCGCAGCACGTCGATCTTCTGATGGTCCTTGTCATGCGCGAGGCTGAGCCTGATCGCGACCTGGAACTCGGTCACCGTCATCGTGCCGGAGCCGATCACTGGCAGGACGTACGACATCGTGAACGGCGTCTTGAAGGTCAGCGTGAGCGTGATCGGCGCCGGCTCGGAGGCATCGGCGTCGATGTCGATCGCGAACGACTGGAACTCGACCTTGTCGAAGAAGGTGTCGTAGTCGAGAAAGCCGAGGCTGGTCGGGTGGCTCGTGTAGGTGACCGGCTCCTCGGTGCCCGGCGCCGAGAGCGTGCCCGGCGGCGGTGGGTTCGCGGTGATCGTCTGGAAGTCGTAGTAGCTCTCGTGCTGCCCCAAGCCGAAGTCGCCGGTGTTGTCGAACCGCAGCATGAACAGCGGATCAAGCCTGGTGTTGACCAGCTCGTTGATCCTCTCCCTGACGAAGCCCAGCGGGATCGACTTGGTGCCGGTCACCACCGTCGTCGGCCAGCGTGCGGCCTCCGCGCTGGGCGGGGCGAAGGTCGGAAGCGCAGGCCCGCTGTAGGCGCCGGCGTGCTTGTTGCTGGTCGCGTTCAGGCTGACGTTGCTGGTCGTATAGGAGAACTGCATGCCGTTGCTGAACGCGTACGTGACGCGGTAGTCGAAGATCCAGCGATCATCACCGCTCGGTGTGACGATGATGTAGACCATCGGCAGCACGATGTCCCGCAGCTCGATCGTCGCCAGCGCGAGCGGCGCGTCACCTCCCTCGCCGAAGATGAACGTCCTGTCACCGGGGAAGGCCCGCAGGCTCGAGAGGTCGCCCGGCGTCGTCGCCGCCTGGAAGCGCTGCCCGCTGAGGATGTCCGTGGCGACGGCGATGTCCTGGCTCGACGTCGCGTCCAGCCGGTTGGTGATGTGAACGTCGAGCTTCGTGTCGGCGGCCTTGTCGTCGTCGTGCGTTCCGAAGTCGAGCGTGACGGAGCTCAGGTAGACGGAGGCGGTCGTCGGCTTGTCCGGAACCGGGATGGTGTTCGCCTCGCTGCAGATGCCCGAGTAGTTCGGGCAGTACTTGCTGTCGAGCAGGATCGACTGGATGCCGTCCTGGAGCGGGCTGTAGGAGTAGTGGCCGTCCTCGAACAGGAACGTGATCGTGTAGTTGAACTCCCACCTCCCTCCCAACGGCACGCCGCCGTACAGATGGATGTCGACGACCGGGAGGATGACCTCGTCGGGGAGGAATGGCTGAGCGCGCAGCGGAATGTCGCGCTGCGGCGTGCCATGCTCACCGAAGCGTGCCACGTACGCGCCGAGGAAGGGGTTGACGCCGGAAGTGAACGGCTCCGCCTGGGCCGCGTTCCAGGCCAGCAGGTTCGAGACGAAGTCCGCGCCTCCCACCGCGAGGGATGTGTCGCTGCGACGGTTCTTCACGAAGATGTGCACCAACGACGGGGCTTCCACGGGCGCGGGGACGTTGGTGAAGGAGCTCTTCGTGAAGGTGATGACAATGCTCTCGAGGTTCTTCATGTGACACGGCCTCCGAGGAGAGGGGCGGCAGGGCTCGGCCATGCCTCGAGCACGTTGCCGTGTAACCGGCTCGCTTGGCGCGCGCGAGCCTACGCTCGGGAACAGGGGTGGTGCAACCAAATCCTTCCAGCGTCCGACGCTCTCCCGCGATCGCACCCCTCCGATCGCAGGAGAAAGCCCTACCGGTAGCGCTCGTCCGTGCCGACAGCCGCTCCAGGCGCCCCGGGCCTCGGCCCCGACCTCGGGTCGCAATCCGCGTTGACGCGGGCGCTGTCCGTCCGGCTGGCTGGTTATGACTTCCTGAGTGGGCAAGACGGGCGTGTGCGCCGCGGGTCTCGCTCCCAGGAGGTCACATTGTCGGGAAACGCTCGACACCCTGCACGCCGCAGGCATCCTGCACCGCGACGTCAAGCCGTCGAACATCCTGCTCGACGAAACAGGCAAGGCGCTGCTCACCGACACCCAGCCTTGGGTATCACCCGCTGAGGAGCGGGAGCATCTCGCCACCCGCCCGCCAAGGCGCTTCGAGAAGCGCCGCCTGCATCGCCACACGTGCCGCCGGACGGAAGACGACCTAGAAGATCGAGCTGAAGCGCAGGAGTATGGCCAGCGCCGCAAGGGCACCGCCGACCGAAGCGACGACTGCACGATCGTGACCGCTGACGAGCGTGAGTCCAATGACCGCGACAAGCAGGCCGACGACGAACAGTGCTGCGAGGAGTCGCTTGGAATACCGGTCCAGACGCTCCCAGAAGCTCGTCGAGTCAGACATCAGTCGGCGGGATCGGGATCAGACGCCGAGGCGTCCGCTCGACGACGTGGCGCACCGTCGACGGCTACCACCGCACGCCGCCCTGCGCAGGTCTGACGCCGTCCGCGTCGAGCCCGCGGGCGATGACGCCGTAGCTTCTACCCGCCGCGCGTTCCGCGTGGATGCGGGCGATGATGTCGGAGGCGATGGCCGACCGCCTGCCTGGCTCACCCGGCGCGCGCGTCACGTCGCGCCGCGGAGTTCGGTACTCCGCGACGAAGGCGTCTGGTCGCTCGATCGGGCACGGCGCGTACAGCGTACAGCAACAATGAGGCCTTTTGCATCCTAGGTGCATTTATGTCCCTCGAACCATCCGGACGTGTCTACGCTGAGCGCATGCCGCGAGGAGCCAGATGAGGCGCGTCGACGAACCAGAGCTGCTCGACTGGCTGATTCCAGACCCGGAGACCGTCAACGTTACGGGCGTCGATCCGAGCGGCTGGGAGGCGAGCGTCTGGATCCCGCACGCGATGTACGAGACCGACGAGCTGCCGGGCGGGCTGACGCATGACGACGTCGAGCACATCGAACGGGCGGCGCGGGACGGGTCTTCGGCCGGTTCCGTTCCGGGCCTCGACGAGCTGCTGTCGCGCGCAACGCTGATCGGCTCGGCGGTCGGATTGAGGCAACAGCCGGGACCTGGCTGGTCGCGGCTTCGCTGGACCGACCTCGGCCGGCGTCTCGGCGTCGACCCGTTCGCCGTCGTTCCCGGGCACGGAGCCTTTCCGTTTCGAAGCTGGCCCATCAACATCGCCCCTCCGGGAGAAGGGTCACTCGACTGCGAACAGTATGTCCGCCTCGTCGAGCACCTCGGCGACGAGGAGCCGTGCATCGCCTGCTATGCGATGCTCGCCACGCGCCGGATGGAGGCGGCCGTGATCTACCGCGGCGTCGTGCGCGAGCTCGACGCCTTCCTGGACGATCCGGAGTGCTACGGCTCGCCGAGCAACATCTGGCCCGACGATCGCTCCTGGTTCGTCTACACCGACTGGGACAACTGGGGCACGAAGGTGAGTGGTAGCCGCGACCTCATCGATCGACTGGCCGGCGACGCTCAGCTCGAGACCGTCACTCTGCCGTTCTGATCGCCACCCGACAGGGCCGCCGCGCAGCGGACGGCTCGGCGACCTTGAAGTCGTTCACGGCCCAGATCGTGGACGTTCGAGTTGAAGCCGGCGATACGTGGCCTCGACGACCGCCCAGTCGTCGTCGGAGAGCGTCCACGTTGCTCAGGGGTCGAAGGTGTCGGCCCGAAAAGAGCGAGAGAGCGGGGAATTCCCGCTCTCTCCGAGGCAGGGGCGACAGGACTCGAACCTGCGACCCTCGGTTTTGGAGACCGATGCTCTACCAGCTGAGCTACGCCCCTCGACTCAGCTTTCGAGTCTACCAGCGCGCCTCGCGCGGGTGTGCGACGCTCTGCGGGTGACCGATCGCCTCCATCTCGTCTCGCCGGAGCTTGCCGAAGCCCTTGCGGCGGCCGACGAGCGCGGTCGGCGCGCCGCCGTTCTCGCCGGGTGCCGGCTCGCCGCGGGCTGCACGCGGCTCTCCGATCACCGGGCCGATCAGGCGCTCAGCGCGCTCGCCGACGGGGTGGTCGGGGACGTCACCGAGCGGCTTGGCGTCCGCGGCCTGGCCAGCGAGCTCGACGACCAGGGGTTCGCACTCGAGGGCACGCCGGCGTACGCGCCGACGTTCGCCCAGGCGCGGGCCGCTGCGGCGCTCGACTTCGCCTTCGCGCATGGACTCGTCGCGGGCCGCGTCCGAGTCGCTCTACGAGGCGCACCACGCGATCCAGGACCTGCCGGCCCTGCAGCGCGCGGTCGACGAGGCGCTGGCCGCGAACCGGACCTAGCCGGAAGCCCGGCGCCGCAGCGCCACGCCGGTCAGGATCTCCCGCACGATCCGGTCGCCGACGAGCGCGGTCACGTCCGCCGACATCGGGGCCTGCGGGAGCACCTCCACCACGTCCGCTCCGACCAGCTCCAGCCCCTCGCCGAGCAGGCGGCACGCGCGCAGCAGCTCCCGCGGGCTCAGCCCGCCTGGCTCCGGGGTCCCGGTACCGGGGGCGAAGGCCGGGTCGAGCACGTCCACGTCCACCGTCAGGAACGTCGGGCCGGGGCCGATCCACTCGAGCGTCCTGCGCACCACCTCGACCACGCCGAGGTCGGCGACGTCCTCGGCCGTCAGGTGGCGGATGCCGAGCCGCTCCTGCCAGGCGAACTCCTGCTCCCCGGGCCAGTAGCCGCGCAGACCGATCTGCACGTAGCGCTTCGGATCCACGATCCCCTGGTCGACCAGGCGGAACATCGGCGTGCCGTGCGACAGCTCGCTGCCGTACAGCTCGGCCGCCGTGTCGGTGTGGGTGTCGAAGTGGACGAGACCCACCGGCCCGCCGCGGGCGCAGGCCTTCACGTCCGGCTCGGCGATCGAGTGGTCGCCGCCCAGGATCATCGGCAGCGCGCCGGCGTCCACGACCTGGCGCACCAGCGCCTCGATCGCCGCGTGCGAGGCGACCGGGTCGTGCGGGACGACCGGCGCGTCCCCGAAGTCCACCACCTTCAGCACCTCGAGCGGGTCGACCAGCGCCGTCACGTGCCGTCCGGCGGGCAGGCTGGCCGCCCGGATCGCGCGCGGCCCGTAGCGGGCGCCGGGCCGGTCGGTCGTCAGCTCGTCGAACGGCGCGCCGACGATCGCCACGTCCACGCCGGCCAGGTCCTCCACCCGCTCGGTGTACGGCAGGCCGCCGTACGTCGGCAGCCCGGCCCACTCGGGGCGATGGCCGCCCGCGGCCGCCCAGCGGCCCTCGGGATCCAGCACCTCAGCGCTCCGGGATCTTCAGCTCGCGCGCGCTGTAGAACCCCGAGCGCTCCTCGGTCACGTACGGCGCCATCGCCTTCCGCCGCTCCGCCTCCACCGGCGACAGCCGGAACAGGTCGCGCGACTCGGGCGAGTCCCAGATCGAGATCCCCACCACCTCGTTGCGATCCGCCGAGTAGCACTCGTAGGCCCGCAGCATCCCGGGCGGGAACTCGCGTGGCCGCCAGGCGTGGCTGAACTGCTCGTGCGCTCCCGGCTTCAGCCGCCGGGTCGTGATCCACACGTGGCCGGTCTCGAGCTCCATGCTGCGACCCCTCTCACTCGAGCGGGGACGCGCCCGGCGCCGTCCGAACGCCGGGCGCGACCCGCGTGTGTGCTCCTACTCGGCCGGGATCTCCCCGTACACCATCCCGAGCTCGAGCCCCTGCGAGCGGCGGTACAGCCACGACGCCAGGTAGATCAGGATCGCGAGCGCGTACATGCCGATCATGTAGTACTCGGAGCTGCGGAAGTTGACGCCGTAGATGTCGTCGGTGAACCACTTGTACAGCGCGAACACCAGGATGATCGCGAACATCACCGCCGAGAACGTGATCAGCGGGATGCCGGCGACCCGGTACTTCGCGATCGGCGACGCGTTGTAGATCTCCGGCCGGCGCCACGGCAGGATCGCCGCCGACACCGCCGAGCCCAGGAACGTGATCGCGATGACCAGCGTCGCGTCGAACGTCCAGCTCGCGAAGTCCGTGCTGTACGCGTAGAAGTAGCTGATCGGGATCGACGGGATCAGCATCAGCGCGAGCGCCACGTACGGGACGCCGCCGGCGCTGACCTTCGCCGCCGCCTCGGGCAGGACACGGTCGAACGCGGTCGCGAACACCACCCGCGTCGACGACATGAACACCGTGCCGACCCAGCCGAAGAACCACAGGCTGAGAATGCTCACGATGAAGAACTGCAGGATCGCGTTGTGGGTGAAGAACGCGACCAGCATGCCCGGGTACGGCCACACGCCGAGCGGCCCCGTGCCGGCCCAGAACGCGCTGTTCGCCGCCTGGTACCAGCCCCAGCCGAACGTCTTCGCGAAGAGCAGCAGGAAGATCGCGGTGACGATCGTCGTGGCGATCAGCGCGCCGCCCATCGCGTAGATGTTCTTGCGGAAGTCGGACGCCCCGCGCACCTCGCCGTACAGCGTCGCGCCCCAGTTCGACCACAGGTTGAAGAAGAACAGGAACGGGATCAGCAGCACGATCGACCTCAGGTGGAACGAGGCGAAGTCCGCGTACGACGCGGCGCTGCCGGCCTTGGCCGTCGCGGCGTAGGCGTTGCCGGTGGTGCCGTAGATCGAGTGCGACTGCGAGTTGAACGCCGTGATGAAGTCGGTCTTCGAGTGGAACAGCAGGAGCAGGGCCATGATCACGAGCCCGATGCAGCCGCCGTAGAAGCACAGCTTCTGGAAGCGGGCGTACGTCCGGATCCCGGTGGCCACCAGGATCGAGGCCAGTCCGGCCACGATCAGCGACGACACGAACACGCCGTCGTCGCGCCCCCAGAAGCTCACGCCGCTGTCCCAGCCGACGATCGCCGACAGCGGGCCCAGCACCTGGATGTTCAGGATGTTGGCGTAGATCGGGACCCAGTGCCAGAGGATGAACCACCAGCCGCAGGCCGCGAGCACGAAGCCGATGCCGCCGCCCAGGGTGCGGCTGATCCACACGTAGTCACCGCCGGCCCGCGGCATCGCCGCGATCAGCGACGCGTAGGTGATCGACTGGAACACCAGGTACGCGCCCGACAGGATCGCCGCCCAGAAGAGGCTGCCGCTCGGGATGAAGTTCGAGTACGAGAACGCGTACAGGCCGAGCGTCACGAAGTTGATCGAGATCGCCGAGTAGATGAAGGCGTCACGAACCGACCAGCCCTTCACGAGACCGGTCGCCTTGCGTACGAAGAGGGCTGGCTCTGGACCCGCCCCCGCCATCTGTGCCATACGTCTCCCTCCTAGCCTGATGTCAGGACGAAGCGCTTGACGCGCTTCTTGCCGTCGAGCTCGACGACGGCACCGAGCAGCTGGCCCTGCTCGTACGAGCTCCCGGGGTTGATGCAGAGCGTGCGGCCGAGCCTGGTCGACCCGCGGGCCTCGTGGATGTGGCCGTGCAGCGACAGCGCCGGCTGGAAGGCCTCGATGGCCTCGCGCACCGCCGTCGAGCCGACCGGGACGTGCCCGTGGCCGGCGTTCTTGATCGAGAGGTCGTCCCCGAGCTCCGGTGCGTCGTCCAGCCCGGTGCCGTGCGGCGGGCAGTGCAGGCTGAAGATGGTGCGCTCGGGCGGCGCGGTGACCTGGTCGACGATGCGCTTGATCCGCTCGGCGAGCTGCGGCTCGTCCTCCTCGCGGTACGTGTCCCACGGGGTGCGGTTCGCCCAGCCCGACGAGACCATCTGGAAGTCGCCGACCTCGAGCACCCGGCCCTCGGCCAGCTCGACGTGCTTCGCGCTGCGGACGACCTCGTCGACCTCGAGCTGGTCGTCGTTGCCGGGACACACGAAGCACGGGATGCCGCTCTTTCCGAGCCGCTCGTCGGCCAGCGCCATCCAGCGCTCGACGGTCTTCAGCATGTGCTCCTCGAACAGCGCGTGCCAGCGCGCCTCGTCGTTCGCGAGCTCGGTGACCTCCTCCCTGGTGGTGCGGAACGGGTAGTAGCCACGGCGGATGACCGCCTGCTCGAACGCGGCGACCTCGTCCTCGCCGTTCAGGTTCGAGCGGTTCTCGAGCAGCGTCGCGTGCCAGCGATCGCCGCCGTCGTGGATCACGGGCACCAGCGCCTTTCCGGTCATGTCGCCCCCGAGCACCACGGCGTCCGCCTTGTAGTGGGCACCGCTGTTCAGGAACTTCAGCCAGCAGGTCTCGGACCCGTGGATGTCCGTGGCGAAGAACAGCTTCATCGGCGCTCCTGCGACTTCGGTTCCGTGGCCGTCGTTTCCTGCGATCGCCGCCTCAGAAGAGGCCGATCGTCCGCCCCTGCTCGTCGATGTCGACGTTCATCGCCGCAGGCGTCCGGCCGAGCCCGGGCATCATCATCACGTCCCCGCACAGGGCCACGATCCAGCCCGCCCCGGTGTACGCGCGCAGGTCGCGCACGGTCACCGTGAAGCCGCTCGGCGCATTGGTCAGCGCGACGTCGTCGGACAGCGAGAGGTGCGTCTTGGCCATGCAGATGGGGAGCTTGTCGAGCCCGGCCTTCGTGAACTCGTCGATCCTCTCACGCGCGGCGCGCGTGAGGAAGATCCCGTCGGCGCCGTAGACCTTCGTCGCGATCGCGTCGATCTTCGACTCGATGTCCTGGTCGAGCTCGTACGCGTAGCGGAACGAGCTGTCGGCGTCGGCCGCGGCGACGGCGGCCTCGGCCAGGCTCGCCGCGCCGCGTCCGCCCTCCTCGAAGCCGCCGTTGACCTCGGCCGCGAACGCGCCGTAGTCGCGGGCCAGCGAGCGCACCGCCTCGACCTCGGCCAGCGTGTCGCCGGGGAAGCGGTTGACGGCGACGACGGCGTTCAGGCCGAACGCGCGCACGATCTCGAGGTGCCGGCGCATGTTCGCCGACCCCCGCTCGACGGCGTCCAGGCCGCCGTCCGGGTCGCCGCCGTGGTGCTTCAGCGCCTTGACCGTGGCCACCAGCACCACCGCGTTCGGGCGCAGCCCGCCCGAGCGGCAGACGATGTCGAAGAACTTCTCCATCCCCATGTCGGAGCCGAAGCCGCTCTCGGTCACGACGTGGGAGCCGAGCTTCAGCGCCACCCGGTCGGCGACCACCGAGTTGTTGCCGTGGGCGATGTTGGCGAACGGCCCGCAGTGGATCAGCGCCGGCTGGCCCTCGAGGGTCTGCACCAGGTTCGGCTTGATGGCCTCCTTGAGCAGCACCGTCATCGCCCCGGCGGCCCTCACGTCCTCGGCGGTGACCGGCTGGCCCTCGAACGTCTTGGCCACCGTGACCTGACCGAGCCGGCGGCGCAGGTCCTGCAGGTCCGAGGCCACGGCCACGATCGCCATCACCTCGGAGCCTGCGGTGATGTCCCACCCGGTCTCCCGGACGAAGCCGTTGGCCCGGCCACCGAGCCCGGTCACGGTGCTGCGCAGCCCGCGGTCGTTGATGTCGACGCAGCGGCGCCAGGAGATCGAGAGCGGGTCGATGCCGAGCGCGTTGCCGTGCAGGACGTGCGCGTCGATCATGGCGGCGAGCAGGTTGTTCGCGGCGCCGATGGCGTGGATGTCGCCGGTGAAGTGGAGGTTCATGTCCTCCATCGGCACGACCTGGGCGTAGCCGCCGCCGGCCGCCCCGCCCTTGATCCCGAAGACCGGGCCCAGCGAGGCCTCGCGCAGGCACAGGACCGGGCTCGCGCCGACGTGGCCGAGTCCCTGGGTGAGCGAGACCGCGGTCGTCGACTTGCCCTCGCCGGCCTTCGTCGGCGTGATCGCGGTGACGTCGATCAGCTTCGCGTCGGGCTGTTCCGGCGAGCCGTTCGATCACCGAGAGGTCGATCTTCCCCTTGAACCGCCCGTACGGCTCGAGCTCGTCGGACAGCAGGCCCAGCTCGGCCGCGATGTCGACGACCGGCCGCAGCTCACAGGCCTGGGCGATCTCCAGGGACGAGGGCATCTGCGTCGTCACGAACTTCCTTCCAAGTTGCATCAGACGGTCGAGCGGTGACTATCCTACGCGCTGTGTCCACGACTAATATATCTCTCGTGGCCCAGCCCGAGGTGATGCAGGCGGACCGCGCCTACGCGGCCGTGCGGGACATGATCGTCTCGCTCGAGCTGCGCCCGGGCGCGGTCATCGACGAGCGCTCGCTGATGGGCCGGCTTCAGATCGGCCGCACGCCGCTGCGCGAGGCCGTCCGCCGGCTGGCCCAGGAACGGCTGGTCGAGGTCTTCCCGCGGCGCGGCACGTTCGTGACGAGCGTCGAGATCCGGGATCTCGCGAGCCTCGCCGAGGTGCGCCTCGTGCTCGAGAGCCACGCCGCCGCCCTGGCCGCCGAGCGGGCCACCGACGACGACCGCGTCGGGCTGCAGGCGCTCATCGACGAGCTGCCGCACTCCGAGGGGCACGACACCAGAGAGCTCATCGCGCTCGACGAGCGCATCCACCGCCAGGTCTACCGCTGCACCCACAACGCGTTCCTCGAGGCCACCCTCGAGGAGTACTACGTGCTGGCTCTGCGGATCTGGTACCTGGCGCTCGACCGGGCCCGCGAGCTCGAGCAGGCCGTGCTCGGCCACCGGGAGCTGCTCGAGGCCATTCGCGACGGAGACGCCGAGGAGGCAGAACGCACCATGCGCCAGCACGTCCAGGACTTCGAGCAGGCCATGCGCCGGATCTTCATCGGATGAGCGGCGAGCTGCCGTCCCGCGCGAAGGCCGTCGTCGTCGGCGCCGGCATCGTCGGCAACAGCCTCGCCCACCACCTCGCCCGCCTCGGCTGGCGCGACCTCGTGCTGCTGGACAAGGGCCCGCTGCCGAACCCCGGCGGCTCGACCGGCCACGCCTCGAACTTCATCTTCCCGGTCGACCACTCCCGCGAGATGACGGCGCTGACGCTCGACAGCATGCGCCAGTACCACGAGCTCGGCGTCTACACCACGAGCGGCGGCATCGAGGTCGCCCGCACCGAGGAGCGGATGCAGGAGCTCCGCCGGCGGATGTCGTCGGCGCAGTCCTGGGGCATCGAGGGCGTCTCGCTGATCACGCCCGCGCAGGTCAAGGAGCTCGTGCCGTTCATCGACGAGTCGATCATCCTCGGCGGCTTCCACACCGAGGGCGTCGGCGTCGTCGACTCGGTGCGCGCCGGCACGCTGATGCGCGAGCGGGCCCAGGCCGACGGGGCGCTCGCGGTCTCGGCCAACACCGAGGTGCTCGGCATCGACGTGGAGCATGGCCGGATCGCCCGGGTGCGCACCACCCGCGGCGACATCGAGACCGAGATCCTGGTCATCGCCTGCGGCGTGTGGAGCCCGAAGCTGGCCCGCATGGCCGGCGCGTCGATCCCGCTGACGCCGGCCGTGCACCAGATGATCGACATCGGCCCGGTGCCGCGCTTCGCCGGCACGACGAAGCTGATCGAGTACCCGATCGTCCGGGACATGGACACCAACATGTACGAGCGCCAGGACGGCACCGGCCTCGAGATCGGCTCGTACGCCCACCGCCCGATCCTGCACGACCCCGAGGACCTGCCCTCGGTCGAGGAGGCCGCCCTCTCCCCCACCGAGTTCCCGTTCACCGAGGACGACTTCACCGAGCAGATGGAGCACGCGCTGGAGCTGATGCCGGAGATCGTCGGCGACGAGTCGGTGGGCGTGAAGTACGCGATCAACGGCATCCTCTCGCTGACGCCCGACGGGGTGCCGATCCTGGGCGAGACGCCCGAGGTGAAGGGCCTGTGGGCGGCGTCCGCGGTGTGGGTCAAGGAGGGGCCGGGCGTCGGACGGGCCCTGGCCGAGTGGATGGTGCACGGGCACTCCGAGATCGACCTGCACGGCGCCGACGTGGCCCGCTTCCACGACTGCCAGCGCACCCTGGCCCACGTCAAGGCGCGGGCCTCGGAGGGCTTCAACAAGACCTACGGCATCGTCCACCCGTCCGAGCAGTGGGCCTCGAACCGGAACGTCCGGCTCTCGCCGTTCCACGCCCGCGAGCAGGAGCTCGGGGCCGTGTTCTACGAGGTCGCCGGCTGGGAGCGGCCGCAGTGGTACGAGTCCAACGCGGGCCTGGTCTCGGAGTACGGCGTCGAGCCGCGCGCCGCCGAGTGGGACGCCCGCTGGTGGTCGCCCATCATCAACGCCGAGCACCTGGCCATGCGCGAGCGGGCCGGGATCTTCGACCTGTCGGCGTTCTGCATCTTCGACGTCACCGGGCCGGGCGCCCTGGACGCGGTGCAGCGCATCGCGATGCGCCAGTGCAACGTCGCCGTCGGGCGGGTCGTGTACACCCCGATCCTCTCCCCCGCAGGCGGCTTCAAGGCCGACCTGACGATCATGCGGCTCGCCGAGGACCGCTTCCGGGTGGTCACGGGCGGCGCCCACGGGATGGGCGACATCAAGTGGTTCCGCGACCACCTGCCGGCCGACGGCTCGGCCCAGATCTCGGACCTGACGTCGGCGTGGACGACGATCGGGCTGTGGGGGCCTCGCGCGCGCGACATCCTGAGCAGCGTCACCGCGCGACGACGTCTCCAACGAGGGCTTCCGCTTCGCCACCGCGCGGGACATCGAGATCGGCCCGCTGCGGGTGCTGGCCTCGCGGATCTCCTACGTGGGCGACCTCGGCTGGGAGCTGTACGTCCCGATCGAGCAGGGCGCCCGGCTGTGGGACCTCCTCTGGGAGGCCGGCCAGCCGCACCGCCTGGTGGCGGCCGGGATCGGCGTGTACGGAACGACCGGCCGGCTCGAGAAGGGCTACCGGGCGTTCGGGGCCGAGCTCGACGCCGAGTACGACGTCGTCGAGGCGGGAATGGCCTGGGGCAAGGTGAAGGACCAGGACTTCGTCGGCAAGGAGGCGCACGTCGCCCAGCGCGGCGCCGACCCTGCGGCGGTCATGTGCACGCTCACGGTCGACGACCATGCCGACGAGACCGGGACGAGGCGCTTCATGCTCGGCCGCGAGCCCGTGCTGTCGCTCGACGGCGCGCCGCTGGTCGACGCGAAGGGCCGCCGCTCGTTCGTCACCAGCGCGGGCGCCGGCCCGTCGGTCGGCAGGTACCTGCTGATGAGCTACCTGCCGCCCGAGCACGCGAAGGAGGGCGAGAAGCTGCTGGTCGAGTACCTCGGCCACCGCTACCCGGTGACCGTCGCCGTGGCCGGCTCGACCCCGATCTTCGACCCCGAGAACGGCCGGGTCCGCTCGTGAGGATCCTGTGCTGCGTCAAGCGGGTGCCGATCACCGGCGGCCGCATCGTGCTCACGCCCGATGCCCAGGGCATCGAGGAGCGCCACCTCGGCCACACGATCAGCCCGCACGAGGAGTGCGGCGTCGAGGAGGCCGTGCGTCTCGTCGAGCAGCACGGCGGCGAGGTCGTCGTGCTGGCGCTGGGGCCGGCCGAGGCCGAGGAGCAGCTGCGCGAGTGCCTGGCGATGGGCGCGGATGCGGCCGTGCTGCTGCAGACCGGAGGCGCCGAGCCCGATCCGCAGGCGACCGCCGCGGCCATCGTCGACCACGTCCGGGCGGACGGTGCGCCGTTCGACCTGATCGTGTTCGGCAACGAGTCGGGCGACGCCGGCAACTACCAGGTCGGGATCCGGGTGGCCCACGCGCTCGGCCTGCCCGCCGTCACCGGCCTCAAGGGGATGTCGGTCGACGGCGGCACGCTGCGGGCCGAGCAGGAGGTCGCCGGAGGCCGCGACGTCTACCTGGTGCCGCTGCCCGCCGTGGCCACGGTCAAGGAGGGGCTGAACCTGCCGCGCTACCCGTCCGTGCCGGCCAAGCTGCGGGCCCGCAAGAAGCCGGTCGCCCAGCACGCGCCGTCGCTGGCCGGGCCGCAGCTCGAGAAGCGGCGGCTGCTGCTGCCCGAGGGCCAGGGCGGCCAGGCGCAGATCCTGGGCAACGGCCCCGAGGCCGCGCCGGCCCTGGTCGAGCTCCTGCAGTCGCTGGGGGTGGCCTGATGAGCGTGCTCCTCCTGGTCGAGCACGAGGGCGGCGCGCCCGACGAGCTGTCGCTGCAGGCGCTCGCGCTGGCGCGCGGGCTCGGCGGCCCGCTGCACGCGCATCCTGGTCGGCGGGGCCGACGCGGCCGGGCCAGGTGCCGGTCGACGTGGCCCACGTCGCCCAGATCGACGGCTCCTACGCGCCGGGCGCCTGGGCGGCGGCGGTCTCCCAGCTGGTCGACGAGCTGTCGCCGTCGGCCGTCGTGGCGGCCGGCTCGGACCGCGGCAACGAGGTGCTGGCCCACGTGGCCGCGCGCCGCGACCTGCCGTTCGCCGCGAACTGCAACTCGGTCGACGGCACGACCGTCGTCCGCCAGCGCATGGGCGGCACGCTGCTCGAGGAGGCCAGCGTCCACTCGGACCTGCTGCTGCTCTCGGTGGCCCCGTTCGCGGTGGCCCCGGAGGCCGCGGGCGCGCCGGCCGAGGTGCGGACGTTCGCGCCCGCAGCTGTCGGACGCCGACCTGCTGGTGCGGGTCGCCGAGCGGGTCTCGACGGCGACCTCCGGGATCTCGCTGGCCGAGGCCAAGGTCGTGGTCTCGGGCGGCCGCGGCGTCGGCTCGGCCGAGGGCTTCGCGATCCTCGAGGAGCTCGCGGGCCTGCTGAACGCCGCCGTCGGCTGCTCGCGCGTGGTCACCAGCGCGGGCTGGCGCCCGCACACCGACCAGGTCGGCCAGACCGGCACGAAGGTCTCGCCCGACGTCTACATCGCCTGCGGGATCAGCGGCGCGACCCAGCACATCGCCGGCTGCAAGGGCGCCAAGACGATCGTCGCGATCAACGACGACGCAGGCGCGCCGATGCTGGCCCACGCGGACTACGCGGTGATCGGCGACCTGCACGCGATCGTGCCGGCGATCTCGGCCGAGCTCCGCCGGGTGCGGTCGGGCTGATGCTGGTCGGCGCGCTGTACCTCGTCGCGCTGCTGCTGGTCTGCGGCGGCCTGGCCGTGCGCCGCGGCCGGTTCCTGGTGGCGCTGGTGCGAAACGCGGCGCCGGTCGAGCGCTCGGGCGACGTCGGCGCCCGGGTGCGCAACGAGGCGACCCTCGTGCTCGGCCAGCAGAAGCTGCTGAAGCGGCTCGTGCCCGGCCTGGTGCACGCGTTCATCTTCTGGGGCTTCCTCGTCCTGGCCCCGACGATCGTGATGGCGATGATCGCGGTGGTCGACCGCGACGCCTCCTTCCCCTGGCTCGGGAGCCAGGGCTGGTACCTGTTCCTGGCCGACCTGTTCTGCGTGCTGGTGCTGGTGGGCGTGGTCGCGGCGGTGGTCATCCGCAAGGTGGTGCGGCCGGCGCGCTTCGAGGGCTCGCACCTCGGCGAGGCCGACGCCGTGCTGGCGATGATCGCCGCCGTCGTGCTGACGCTGCTCGGCTGGCACGCCTCCCGCATCGCCGCGGGCCTGAACGAGTGGCCGGCCGAGCTGGTCGCCGGTGTCGGACGCACTGTCGGGGCTGTTCGGCAGCGGCGACACCGCGCGGGCCTTCGAGCGCGGCTTCGCCTACGCCCACGTGGCCGTGATCCTGGGCTTCCTGGCGTTCCTGCCGTACTCGAAGCACCTGCACATCGCCACCGCGTCGATCAACGTGTACTTCGGACGCACGCGCGCCCGCGGACGGCTCGAGCCGCTGCGCTTCGACGAGGAGGGCGAGGACGAGGACCTGCGCTTCGGCGCCGGCACGCTCGACGACCTGACCTGGAAGCAGGTCATCGACACGTTCTCGTGCACCGAGTGCGGCCGCTGCCAGGACGCCTGCCCGGCCTGGGCGACGGGCAAGGCGCTGTCGCCGAAGCTCCTCATCATGGGCCTGCGCGACCACGTCTACGAGCAGGGCGCGGCCGCGCTCGACGGGCGAGGAGACCCCGCCGCTGGTGCCGAACGCGGTGACCGACGACGTCGTCTGGGACTGCGTCACCTGCGGCGCCTGCATCGAGGCCTGCCCGGTGTCGATCGAGCACGTCGACCACATCGTCGACCTGCGCCGCCACCTGGTGATGGTCGACGCGCGCTTCCCGGCCGAGGCCGAGCCGATGCTGCGCGACGTCGAGCGCACGTCGAACCCCTGGGGCAAGTCGCAGGGCGAGCCGCGCCGACTGGGCCGAGGCCATCGGGGTGCGGGTGCTGCAGCCGGGCGACGACCCGCCCGAGTACCTGTACTGGGTCGGCTGCGCGGCCTCGTTCGACGAGCGCGCCCGGACGGCGGCCGAGTCGACGGCGAAGCTCCTGCAGAAGGCGGGCGTGGACTTCGCGATCCTCGGCCCGCGCGAGGCCTGCACCGGCGATCCCGGCCCGGCGGATGGGGAACGAGTACGTCTTCCAGGCGCTCGCCGAGCAGAACGTCGCGACGCTGGCCGAGGCGAAGGTCACGAAGATCGTGGCCAGCTGCCCGCACTGCTTCAACACCCTGTCCAGCGAGTACCCGGACTTCGGCGGGAGCTACGAGGTGGTGCACCACTCCGAGCTCCTGGCCCGCCTCGTGCGCGAGGGCAAGCTCACACCGAGCGGCGGCGCGGGCAAGGTGACCTACCACGACTCCTGCTACCTGGCCCGGCACAACGACGTGCTGGCCGACCCGCGCGAGCTCGTGGCCGCCGTCGGCGAGCCGATCGAGATGGAGCGAAGCGGCAAGAAGACGTTCTGCTGCGGCGCCGGCGGAGCCCACATGTGGATGGAGGAGCGGGCCGGCAAGATCAACGCCGAGCGCGTCCGCGAGGCGGCGGCGACCGGCGCCGACACCCTGGCCGTGGCCTGCCCGTACTGCACGATCATGCTCGACGACGGGGTGCGCGAGGGCGGCCAGGCGCTGCGGGTGGTCGACGTCGCGACGCTGCTCGCAGAGTCGGTCGAGGGCGACTGAACGACCTTGCCATCACCGCGCCCGCCGCGTAGCGTCGGCGCCGTGACGCGAGGCCAGGTGGCCCGACGCGTCACCGCCCACGGGCGAGCAGGGCCGCCGGAGGAGGCAAGCCCATGCGTTGTCGTACTCGCGTGCTGCCTTTGGTGGCCGTGATCGCGGCCGCCGGCCTCGGCCCCGGGGTAGCCGCACGGGCCGCGGGAGGGCTCAACGGCCTGGACTGCAACGGCTTCGGCGCAGGCGCGACGGTCGCGAACCCGGTCGACTACCTGTGCAGCGACCTGCGGGCCGGCGACGAGCCCCCGGAGGACAACGGGCACTACGTCGGCCACGACGAGCCGCTGACCGCCTTCTACTCCAACACGCCCGGCTCCGGGAACAACGTCCGCTACACCATCCACCTGCCGGCCGACCCCCCGCAGCTACCGACCGGGAGCCGGCACGGCCCGATCGACACGTTCATGCTGGGTCCGACGCTCTGGTTCGGGATGGTGCTCTGCGACACCGAGAGCTATCCGGAGGGCAGCAGCACGTGCACGCCTGACGCGGACACCAACATCCAGGATCCCTTCAGCCCCGACCATGCAGGTACGGCGTTCCTCGAGGTGCAGTTCTACCCGCCCGGCTGGCCGCCCTTCATCGACCAGTTCTCCTGCGACGTGGCGCACTGGTGCGTCTCGCTGCACATCAACAGCGTGCAGGCGAGCTTCAACTTCGAGAACGTCAACCCGAACTGCGAGGAGACGACGCAGTTCGCCTTCCTCACCCGGAGCGGCGTTCCGATCGGTCCGACCGGGCCGGACAACCTCACCGCCCAGAGCGTCACGCCGAACGGCGACGTGTTCCTCATGAACCAGGGCGACACCATCCAGCTCACCATCAAGGACACCCCGACCGGCCTGTTCACCGGCGTGACGGACATGACGAGCGGCGGCCGCGGCTCGATGACCGCCGGCGCCGGCAACGGCTGGCGGCACATGATCTGGGACCCCGTCGACCACACCTGCAACGCCACGCCGTACACCTACCACCCGATGTACTCGACGTCGCAGCCGGTCTCGCCCGACGGCAACGCCCCGACGTCGGCCGGCTGGGCGGCGCACACCACGAACATCGCTGCCTCGTGGGAGATCGGCCACTTCCAGAAGCCGCACAAGCACCACCCGCAAGGCGCGGGTCCGTGCTATCCCGGTCCGACGATCCCCGGCTGCATCGGGGAAGACCAGCGCTTCACCGGCTACGCGTACAAGCGGGGCATCTGGCCCGACGGCTCGCCACTGCATCCGACACCGTTCGAGTGGTCGTCACCGCTCTCGTCGATGGACGGCAGCTACGCCGGCCAGTACGCGCAGGTCGGGTTCGAGACGAACCTCTCGCAGCTCGAGGACGCCTTCGGGTTCCCCTGCAACCGCTTCACGGGAGAGGGCTGCATCGTGCCCCCGCCGGGCGTCGAGTTCTACCCGTGGCCGCACACTCAGCCGTTCTCGGCGAGCCGCGGCTGCGGCTGGTCGATCGGCGCCGACCTGCCCGACCAGATCTCGGACTTCGGCGGGATGACGAGCGCGTGGGGGCCGCCGCTGGTCGTCAACTACGGTGGCGGCTTCGTCGTGGCCGACAACTTCGGTCGCACGCTCGACAACCCGTGCCCGTGAGCTGAGCCCTGCGCGGGGCGGGCCCGACCGGGTCCGCCCCGCTCGGCCATGCTTTCGTGATGCATGCGTGGCTCGAGCAACACGGCGTCGTCCCGACCGGGCCGCTCGTGACCATTCGCGAGCGGCACTGGTCGACCATCGTCCGCGTGCCGACGGCCGGCGGCGACCTGTACCTCAAGCGCTGCGGCCCGATCTCGGCCTACGAGGTGCCGCTCGTCGCCGCGCTCGCCGAGCGCTGGCCCGACCGCATGCCCACGGTCATCGCCGCCGACCCGGAGCGGGGCTGGCTGCTGATGGCCGACGGCGGCCAGACGCTCCGCTTCGCCGGCCGCGCCCGGCTCGCCGAGGCCGTCGGGCTGTACGCCGAGCTCCAGGTCGGCGAGGTCGCCCACACCGCCGAGCTCGTCGAGCTGGGCCTCCCCCACCTCCCGCTGTCCTGGCTCGCCGAGGCGGGCGCGGCGCTGCTGGGCGGCGAGCACGGCGCGCGGGTGCCCGAGCTGTGCGCCGCGCTCGAGGCCTTCGGCCTGCCGGAGTCGATCCAGCACGACGACCTGCACGACAACAACGTCTTCCTGCGCGACGGCCGGCTCGGGCTGTACGACTGGGGCGACGCGACCGTCTCCCACCCGCTGTTCTCGTTCATGAAGCCGCTCTGGGTCGCAGGGCGGGACGGCACCGACCCGGCGCCGCTGCGCGACGCCTTCCTGCAGCCCTGGACCGCGTACCTGCCGCAGCGCCAGCTCGAGGCTGCCCTCGAGCTGGCGCTGCCGCTCTCGCGGATCTCCTACGTGCTGCAGCTCCGGCGGCACATCGACGCGATGCCCGAGGCCGAGCGTCCGCCGTACGAGGAGCACGAGCGCGACGAGCTGCGGCTGGCGCTCGCCGCGCTCGGCTCCTCCTGACGGCTACGCGGCCTCGAGCACCGGCTCCGGCGCGGAGACCGGCTCCGTCACGATGTCCGAGCTGCGGACGACCAGCAGGGCCACCAGGACGCCGACGAGGGCCACGCCGGCGGCGCCGTAGAAGGCGGCCTGGAAGCCATCGGTCAGGGCGCTGGCCTGGCCCGTGCCCGTGGCGACCGAGTCCTCCGTGGTGCTGGTGGCGATCGCCGACAGCACCGCGATCCCGAGCGCCCCGCCGATCTGCTGCGTCATGTTGATCAGCCCCGACGCCAGGCCGGCCTCCGCCGGCTGCACCCCGGCCAGGGCGGCGATGGAGATCGGCACGAAGCAGAAGCCCAGGCCGACCGCGACGAGCAGGAACCCGGGGAGCAGGTTGAGCAGGTACGAGCCGTCCGGCGTCACCTGGCTGAACCACAGGAGCCCGCCGGCCAGCGCGCCCATGCCGACCGCGAGCACCGGCTTCACGCCGAGGCGGGTGACGAGCTGCGCGGCCACGCCGGACGTGAAGATGGCCGTGCCCGCGACCGCCAGGTAGGCGACGCCGGTCTTCATGGCCGAGTAGCCCAGCACCTGCTGCATGTACAGGGTCAGCATCAGGAACATGGCGAAGATGGCCGTGCCGAGGATCAGGCCCGCCACGTTCGCGCCGACCACGGTGCGCAGCCGGAAGAACGAGAACGGCACCAGCGGCTCGGGCGTGCGCCGCTCCCAGGCGACGAACGCCGCCAGGACCACGAGGGCGGCGGCGAACAGGCCGAGCGTCTTGGCCGAGCCCCAGCCGTAGCTGTTGGCCTGGGTGATGGCGAACACGAGGGTGACGAGGCCGCCGGTCACGAGGGCCGCGCCCGGCAGGTCGAAGCTCTTGACGGTGGCGTCGCGGCTCTCGCGAAGCAGCACCGGGGCCAGCACCAGCCCGAGCACGCCGACGGGGACGTTGACGAAGAAGATCCACTCCCAGCTGAGCGCGTCGGTCAGCACCCCGCCGAGCAGGACGCCGGCCACCGCGCCGACCGCGCCGACGGCGCCCCAGGCACCGAGGGCCGTGTTCCGTTCCTTCCCTTCGGCGAAGGTGGTGGTCAGGATGGAGAGCGCGGCGGGGGTGATCAGCGCTGCTCCGAAGCCTTGCAGCGCCCGCGCGCCGATCAGCGAGCCCTCGCTCCAGGCGAGCCCGGAGAGCAGCGAGGCGCTGGTGAAGATGACCAGCCCGACCATGAAGACGCGCCTGCGGCCGGCGATGTCCGCGACCCGCCCGCCGAGGAGCAGGAAGCCGCCGAAGAAGAGCGCGTAGGCGCTCACGACCCACTGCAGGTTCTCCTGGGAGAACCCGAGGTCGGCCTGGATCGACGGGAGGGCGACGTTCACGATCGCGATGTCGAGCACGACCATGAACTGGACGCCGAGGAGGAGCGCGAGCACGACCCACTTGCGTTGTTGACGATCAGCGACCACAGGAGATTCCTTTCGATCCGCGACTGAGCACTTTCGACGCTACAGTCAGAACTTCTGAATTGCAAGCGTCTACTTGTTCACCGGCAGATCACCGGATATCCTTACGACGAACATGAACCGGAAATTCGACCAGTACTGTCCGATGGCCCACGCGCTCTCGCTCGTCGGCGAGCGCTGGGCGCTCCTGATCGTGCGGGAGCTGCTGCAGGGCCCGAAGCGCTACACCGACCTCACCAACGGGCTTCCGGGCATCGGCACCAACATCCTGGCCGGGCGCCTGCGCTCGCTCGAGCAGGCCGGCGTGGTGCGCAAGCGCCGGCTGCCGCCGCCGGCGGCCTCGATGGTCTACGAGCTCACCGAGTACGGCATGGGCCTCGAGGAGACGCTGTACGCCCTGGCCCGCTGGGGCGCCCGCTCGCTCGGCCCGCCCGGCCCCGACGACGAGCTGTATCCCGAGTGGGGCCTGAACGCGCTGCCGGCGCTGTTCAACGCCGACGCGGCCCGGGGGCTGGACGAGGCCTACGTGCTGCAGGTGGGCGACGACGTGTTCACCGCCCGCATCTGCGACGGGACGCTGAAGCCGAGCATGGGCGCGGCGCCCGACGCCGCGCTGCGCGTCGAGCTCGACATGGACACGTTCTTCGCGCTCGCCTCGGGTGCGCTCGGCACGCGCGAGGCCGTCGAGAGCGGCCGGGCCCGCCTGACGGGCGAGCCCGAGGCGCTCGAGCGCTGCTTCCGGGTGCTCAGCATCGCGCCGCGCTCCCAGGCCGCCTAGCCGACCCGGCCGTGCCGGTTTGACGCGCGCGTCAGCCCGCGCTTTACTACTCGTGGAACACGCGTTCCACGATGTGAGATGGCGACCGAGACCGGCACCCAGGCGATCGACCGCGCAGCGCAGCTCCTGGTGCGCGTGGTCGAGAGCGCCGAGCCGCTCGGGATCGGGGAGCTCGCGGCCGGCTCGGGCCTGCCCAAGAGCACCACGTCGCGGCTCGTGAGCGCCCTCGAGCGCCAGGGCCTGGTGCAGCGCTTCGGCGACACCCGCACCCTCCGCCCCGGCCCCGTCCTCCTGCGCTTCGCCCACCGCGACGGCAACCGCAGCCTGGTCGAGCTGGCCGGGCCGGTGCTCGACCTGCTGGCCGCCGAGACCCGCGAGACCATCAACCTGGCCGTCCCGAGCCCGCTCGGCGTCGAGCACGTCGCCCAGCGCGACTCGGTGCACTTCGTCGGCGTGACCAACTGGGTCGGCCGGCGGATCCCGCACCACGTCGCGGCCAACGGCAAGGTCTTCCTGGCCTACGGGGCCGTCGCCATGCCCGAGCGGCTCGAGGCCTTCACGCCGCACACCGTCACCAGCCGCGAGGCGCTGCTGCACGAGCTCGGCCGCATCCGCAGCGCCGGCTGGGCCACCGCCAGCAACGAGCTCGAGCTCGGCCTGGCCGCCCTGGCCGCTCCGGTGCTCGACGGCCCGCACGGTGATCGGCGCGCTCTCCATCTCGGGCCCCGACGCCCGGCTCGGCGCCGAGCGCGCCGAGCAGCTCGCCCCCCTCCTCATCGACCAGTGTCACGTCCTCGGCCGCCTGCTGGCCGGTTCCGACCAGAAGCGAGGTGTCGCATGACCCACGACGAGATCCTGCAGGGCCTCTACGACCACACGCTGGTCGGTCACGCCCCCGAGGTCAAGGACCTGGTGAACCAGGGCCTGGCCGACGATCTCGGCCCCGAGCGCATGCTGTACGACGGGCCTCATCCCGTCGCTCGAGGAGGTCGGCGCCCGCTTCGAGCGCGGCGACTACTTCGTGCCCGAGATGCTGATCGCCGCCCGCGCCATGCAGGGCGCGCTCGACATCCTGCGGCCGCTGCTGGCCGAGACCGGGGCCAAGCCGATCGGCACCTACGTCATGGGCACCGTCAAGGGCGACGTCCACGACATCGGCAAGAACCTCGTCAACATCATGCTCGAGGGCGCCGGCTTCACCGTCTACGACCTCGGCGTCAACGTGGCCCCCGAGACGTTCGTGGCCAAGATCAAGGAGCACGAGCCCGACGTCGTCGGCTTCTCGGCGTTCCTGACGACCACGATGCCGATGTTCAAGGCGAACATCAACGCGCTCGAGAAGGCCGGGATCCGGAACGACGTGATCGTCATGGTCGGCGGCGCGCCGGTCACCCAGGAGTACGCCGACGCGGTCGGCGCCGACGGCTACGCGGCCGACGCCTCGACCGCCGTGCGCCTGGCCAAGGACCTGATCCAGAAGAAGCGCGCCGCCGTGCCGGCGTAGGCCCATGAAGCCGCTCGCCGTCATCGAGGCCGCCGTCAAGAAGCCCGTCTTCGGCTGCCAGATGTGCGGGCAGTGCGTCCTGCACTCGACCGGGCTGACCTGCCCGATGAACTGTCCGAAGACCCTGCGCAACGGCCCCTGCGGCGGCGTCCGCCCGGACGGCGGCTGCGAGGTCGTCCCCGAGATGCGCTGCGTCTGGCTGAAGGCCGTCGAGCGCTCGCAGCGGCTGCCCTGGCGCGAGGAGATCCACGAGCTGCGCCCGCCGCGTCGACAACCGGCTGCAGGGCACCTCGTCGTGGGTCAACCTGGCGACCAGGCGCGACACGGCGGACGCCGAAGGGCTGGGATGTCGAGGCTTGAGCAGGCCATCGACGAGGGCCGCTTCGTCGTCACCTCCGAGCTCCTGACGATCGACGGCGGCGGCCTCGAGGACGTGCGCGAGCGCTTCGCGCCGTTCGAGCCGTGGGTGGACGCGGTCAACGCCACCGACAACACCGCGGCCCACGCCCACGCCTCGGCGGTGGCGGTCGCGATCGCGCTGATCCGGCTCGGGATCGAGCCGATCCTGCAGCTGGTCTGCCGCGACCGCAACCGGCTGGCCCTGCAGGCCGACATCGTCGGCGCGGCCCTGCACGGCGTCGAGAACCTCTGCTGCCTCACCGGCGACGACGTCACCGCCGGCGACGAGCCCGAGGCCCGCCGGGTCTTCGACCTCGACAGCGTCCAGCTCCTGGCCACCGCGCGCGGGATCTCGCGCGGCCACTACCTCTCGGGCCGGACGATCGACCCCGCCCCGCACCTGTTCCTCGGTGCGGTCGAGAACTCCGGCGCGCCGCCGTACGCCCACCGCGTCGAGCGGGCGCTCAAGAAGGTGCGCGCCGGCGCCCGCTTCCTGCAGCTGCAGGTGAGCTTCCAGCCCGACCGCGTCGAGGCCTTCCAGCGCGAGGCCGTCTCGGCGGGCCTGGCCTCGCAGGCGGCGCTCCTGCCGTCGATCTGCCTGACCCGCTCGCCCCGCTCGCTGCGCTTCATCGACGAGCACGTGCCCGGCATCTCGGTCCCGGCCGAGGTCATCGAGCGCTGCGAGCGCGCCGCCGACCCCGAGCACGAGTGCTTCGAGGTCGCCTGCGAGCTCGCGGACCACGCCCGCCGGCTTCCCGGCGTGGCCGGTCTGCACCTGATCAGCTTCCGCCGCGAGGCCGGCATCGAGCGCCTCTGCCGCCGCCTCGCCATCCCCACCCGAGAAGAGAGGGAAGCGAGTGGACACCGTCCTCCGGTCGCGGTCTAGGACGATCACCATCGGGCCCCAGCAGCCGTTCTGCGTCATCGGCGAGCGGATCAACCCGACCGGCCGCAAGGTCCTCGCCGAGCAGCTGCGAAACGGCCGGCTACGACACCGTCACCAGCGACGCGCTGGCCCAGGTCGAGGCCGGCGCCGACATGCTCGACGTCAACGCGGGCATCCCGCTGGTGGACGAGGCCGAGCTGCTCAAGGCCATGATCCGGACCGTCCAGGACGCGGTCGACGTCCCGCTGTGCATCGACTCCTCGGTGATCGAGGCGCTCGAGGCGGCCTCTCGGTGTACGAGGGCAAGGCCCTGGTCAACTCGGTCACGGGCGAGGACGACCGGCTCGAGGAGATCCTGCCGCTGGTCGCACGCTACGGCGCGGCAGTCATGGGCCTGGCCAACGACGAGACCGGCATCCCCGAGACGCCCGAGCAGCGGCTGACGATCGCCCGCAAGATCGTCTCGGCCGCCGGCGACCACGGGATCCCGCCCGAGGACGTCGTGATCGACCCGCTGGCGATGACCGTCGGCGCGGCCAACGACGCCGTGCTGGTCACCCTCGAGACGATCAGCCTGATCCGCGACGAGCTCGGCGTGAACATGTCGCTCGGCGCCTCGAACGTCTCGTTCGGGCTGCCCGACCGGCCGCTGCTGAACGGCGCGTTCCTGGCGATGGCCTCGGCGGCCGGCCTGACCAGCGCGATCATGAACCCGATCGCGCCGGGCTGCGTCCCGTCGGTGCGGGCCAGCGACCTGCTGCTCGGAAAGGACGCCTGGGGCTCGAGCTGGATCTCGAGCTACCGTGCCAGGCAGGCCGCGGCGGCGGCGAGTTGAGCACCGAGCCCGAGCACGTGGACGAGACCGTCCACCCGGACCGCGTCCGGCCTGCGCTTCGTGCAGAAGAACGAGGACGTCGTGCGCGAGGCGCGCGTCCTCGCCGGCACCACGCTGTTCGACGCCGGCTCCTGGAACGGCGTCGCGATCGACTCCACCTGCGGCGGGCACGGCACCTGCAAGAAGTGCAAGGTCAAGGTCACCTCGGGGCGCGCCCCGATCTCCCCCGTCGACCCGCGGGCGTTCTCGATCGAGGAGCTCAAGGCCGGCTGGCGGCTGGCCTGCCGGGCCACCGCCCAGGAGGACCTGACGATCGAGGTCCCGCCGCTGCAGACCCGGCCGAAGGCGGCGCTCGCCGGCGTCGGGCGGCACGTGATCCTGCGGCCGGCGGTGCAGAAGCGCCACCTGGTGCTGACCGAGCCGACGCTCGAGGACCAGACGTCGGACCTCGAGCGGGTGCTCGCAGGCGATGGACGACGTCGAGCTGACCGTCCCGCTGGACGTCCTGCGCGGGCTCGGAAAGACGCTGCGGGACAGCCTACTTCGAGGTCACCGCGGTGCTCGCCGACGACGTCCTGATCGACGTCGAGCCCGGCGACACGTCGGCCGCGCGGCACGCGATCGCCTTCGACCTCGGCACCACCACGGTGGTGGCGACGCTGCTCGACCTCGAGACCGGCCAGCCGCGGGCGGTGCGCTCGATCCTGAACGCCCAGCAGCCGTTCGGCGCCGACGTGATCTCCCGCATCTCGGCCACGATGATGGACCCGACGGCGCTCGAGCGCCTGCAGCGGCACGCCCACGAGACCCTCGACCAGCTCACGACCGAGGTCTGCGACGAGGCGGGCATCGAGCGCGGCGGCGATCTACGAGGTCGTGATCGTCGGCAACATGACCATGCTGCAGATCGCGCTCGGGATCGATCCCGAGCCGCTCTCGATGGCCCCGTTCACCGTCGCCGCCCGCACCCTGCCGCAGGCGCTGGCCAGCGACTTCGGGGTGCGCGTGCACCCGCGCGCGCCCGCGGTGACGTTCCCGGCCCTGGGCGCCTACGTCGGCCCGGACATCGTCGCCGGGGTGCTGGCCACCGGCCTGACGCTCGACCGCCGGGTGCGGCTGCTGATCGACGTCGGCACCAACTCCGAGATCGTGCTCGGCTCCTCGGCCAGGGCGCTGGCCTGCGCCGCGCCCGCCGGGCCGGCCTTCGAGGCGGCCCAGATCCGCTGCGGCATGCGGGCCGCCGACGGCGCCATCGAGGGCGTCAAGCTGCGCGACGGCGAGCTCTCGCTGACCGTGATCGGCGACGTCGAGCCCGTCGGCCTGTGCGGCTCCGGCCTGGTCGACGCGGTGGCCGAGCTGGTGTCCGCCGGGATCATCGACCACAGCGGGCGCTTCGTCCTCGGCTCGTCGGAGCGGCTGTCGAAGATCGGCGAGGAGAACGTCTTCTACCTCATCGGACGACGTGTTCCTGTCGCAGCGCGACGTGCGCGAGCTGCAGTTCGCGAAGGCGTCGATCGCCACCGGCTGGCAGATCCTCTGCGCGGACCTCGGGATCGCGCCCGCCGAGGTCTCCCAGGTGCTGCTCGCGGGCTCGTTCGGCTCCTACCTCTCGGCCGCCAGCGCGGTGCGGATCGGGCTGGTGCCGAAGCTGCCGCTGCCGCGCATCGTGGCCGCCGGCAACGTGGCCGGCGAGGGCGCCAAGATCGCCGCGTTCTCGGTGACCGAGCGAGCCGCCGCGAACGCCGTGCTGGACGAGGTCGAGTACGTCGAGCTGTCGGGCCGCGCCGACTTCAACGACCTGTTCATCGACCAGCTGGCGTTCCCGGGATGACCCGGGTCGTCGTCACCTGCGGGGCGCTCGCGCTCCACGTGCAGGCGATCGCCCGGCGCCGGGGCTGGGACCTCGAGCTGCGCCCGCTGCCGCCCGAGCTGCACAGCCGGCCCGAGCGGATCGCGCCGGCGGTCGAGAAGGCCGCCGGCGGACGACGACGTGCTGGTGGCCTACGCCGACTGCGGCACCCGCGGCGCGCTCGACGGCTACCGCCGGCTCGAGGGCGCCCACTGCTACGACCTGTTCGCCCGCGACGACGTGCAGGCGCTGCTCGCCGAGCAGCCCGGCACGTTCTTCCTCACCGACTTCCTGGTGCGCGCGTTCGACCGCGTGGTCCTGCGCACCCTGGGCCTCGACCGCCACCCGGACCTGCGCGACGAGTACTTCCGCAACTACACCCGGGTGGTCTGGCTGGCGCAGAAGCCGACGCGCGAGCTGCGCGCGGCGGCCGAGAAGGCCGCGGATCGGCTCGGGCTGCCGCTCGAGGTGCGCGAGTCCGGCGAGGATGGGCTCGAAGCTGCGCTGGAACGACTCCTGGAGGGGACGTGCTGATCAACGACCTGCCGCGCTACGAGATCCTCGACGAGGCCGCGATGGAGGAGCTCGATCGCGGCTGGCGGCGGATCGTCACCGAGCTCGGGATCGAGTTCCTGCACGAGGAGTCGCTCGACTACCTGCGCGGCGCCGGCCAGACCGTCGAGGAGCAGGTGGTCAAGTTCGACCCGGACTGGATCCTCGAGCAGATGGCCAAGGCGCCGCGGGAGTTCGACCTGCAGGCCAGGAACCCCGAGCGAAACGTGCACATCGGCGGCAAGCACATGGTGTTCTCGGCGGTCTACGGGTGCCCGTTCGTGCGTGAGGGGCTCGAGCGGCGCGAGGCCACGTACAACGACTTCGAGAACCTGGTGCGGCTGTCGCAGGCCTACCCCCAGCTCGACTCGCCGGGCGGGACGATCTGCGAGCCGAACGACAAGCCGCTCGACTCGCGCCACCTGGACATGGTCTACGCGCTGCTGACGTTGAGCGACAAGCCGTTCATGGGCTCGGTCACGTCGGGTCCGAACGCGGTCGACACGATCGCGATGGCCGAGATGGTGTTCGGCCGCGAGTCGATCGAGCAGACGCCGGCGATCATCTCGCTGATCAACATCAACTCGCCGCTGCGCTACGACGACCGCATGCTGGCGGCGCTGGTCGAGTACGTGAAGGCCAACCAGGCCGTGATCATCACGCCGTTCCTGCTGATGGGCGCGATGTCGCCGGTGTCGGTCCCCGCCACGCTGGCCCAGCAGATGGCCGAGGCGTTCGCCGGGATCGCGCTGGCCCAGACCATCCGGCCGGGCTGCCCGGTGGTGTTCGGCTCGTTCCTCTCGAACACCGACATGCAGTCGGGCTCGCCGAGCTTCGGCACGCCCGAGTCGGCCGTCGGCCTCCTCTGCACCGGCCAGATCGCGCGCAGGTACGGACTGCCGTTCCGCGGCGGCGGCGCCCTGACGTCCTCCCAGGTGGTCGACGCCCAGGCGGGCTACGAGTCGATGATGTCGCTCTGGCCGACGTTCCTCGCCGGCACCAACTTCGTCATGCACTCGGCTGGCTGGCTCGAGTCGGCGCTGGTGTCGTGCTACGAGAAGTTCGTCGTCGACGTCGAGTGCCTGCGGATGCTGTACGAGGTGTTCAAGCCGCTCGAGATCAACGAGGAGACGCTGGCGTTCTCGGCCCACGACGAGGTGCGCCACGGCGGCCACTTCCTGGGCGCCGTGCACACGCTCGAGCGGTTCCGCGAGTGCTTCTACCGGCCGCTCGTGTCGTCGACCAAGAACTACGAGCGCTGGAACCGCGACGGCGGCCAGGACACCGCCGCGCGGGCCAACGACATCTGGAAGAAGACCATCGCCGAGTACGACGAGCCGCCGATGGATGCGGACCTGAAGGCCGAGCTGAAGGCCTACGTCGACCGGCGCCGCACGGAGCTCGGGGACTAGCCATGGCCCAGATGCTGGTCGACGGCGCCTGGACGGGCGCCGCGTCGGGCGAGACGTTCAGCGCCGAGAGCCCGGCGACCGGCGAGACGATCGACGAGATCCCCCAGGGCGATCGCGAGGACGCCCGCCGGGCGATCGAGGCGGCCAACCGTGCGGCGGACGCGTGGGCGCGCGCGACGGCGTTCGAGCGGGCCGCGGCGATGCACCGGGTCGCGGACGTGATCGAGCGGCGTCGCGACGAGCTGGCGCGCACGCTGACGCTCGACCAGGGCAAGCCGCTCCGGGCCGAGTCGTACGACGAGGTCGACGAGCTGGTCCTGTACTGGCGCAACGCCGCCGAGGACGGCAAGCGGCTCGAGGGCCGGCTGGCCAACTCGTTCTCGCCGGGGAAGCGGGCGCTGCTGATACGCCGGCCGCGCGGGGTGATCGGCGTGATCACGCCCTGGAACTGGCCCTACACGATGCCGGCCGAGCTGGTGGCCCCGGCGCTGGCCTGCGGCAACACCGTCGTCTGGACGCCGGCCTCGACGACCGCCGTGGCGGGCCTGGCGCTGGCGGCCTGCGTGGCCGAGGCCGACCTGCCGCCCGGCGTGTTCAACGTGGTCACCGGGCCGGGCTCGGTGGTGGGCGACGAGATCGCCCGGAACCCCGGGACGCACGGCGTCGGCTTCGTCGGCTCGACGGTGACCGGGCGCAAGGTCGCCGAGGCCGCGGCGGGCAAGGCAGCGGTGCTGGAGCTCGGCGGCAACGGACCGGTCGTGGTGCTCGAGGACGCCGATCTCGAGGCGGCCGCCGACGCCGCGCTCACGGCGTGCTTCCTGTGCGCCGGCCAGAGCTGCACCGCCGGCGAGCGCCTGCTGGTGCACCGGGACGTGCGCGAGGAGTTCGTCGGCCGGCTGGCGACGCTCGTCCAGCAGCGGATCCACCTCGGCGACCCGTTCGCCGACACGACGACCCTCGGCCCGCTGAACAACGCCTCGGTGGCCAGAAAGATGGACGAGCACGTCGGCGACGCGGTCGCGCGCGGCGCCTCGATCGTGGCCGGCGGCGCCCGCGCGGACGGCTTCCCGACCGACCTGTACTGGCAGGCGACGATCCTCGACGGAGTCTCGGCCGACTCGTTGGTGGCCATCGAGGAGACGTTCGGCCCGGTCGCGCCGATCGTCGAGATCGGCTCGCTCGACGAGGCGGTGGCGCTGACCAACGCCTCGCCGTACGGGCTGCTGGCGGCGATCTTCACCGCCGACCTGCGGCGCGGGCTGGAGTTCGCCGACCGCGTCCGCACGGGCTGGGTCAACATCAACGAGTCGTCGAACTACTGGGAGAGCCACCTCCCGTTCGGCGGACGTTCGGGGACCGCCAGCGGGATCGGCCGGGTCGGCGGCACCGGCCCGATGGAGGCCTTCACCGAGCTGCAGACCGTCGTCGTCACGTGAGCTACGACGTCGTCATCGTCGGCGGCGGATCGGCCGGGTGCGCCCTGGCCAACCGGCTGAGCGCCGATCCTCAGGTGAAGGTGCTCGTGCTCGAGGCCGGCCGGCCGGACTACCCGTTCGACCTGTTCGTGCACATGCCGGCGGCGCTGGCGTTTCCGATCGGCAGCCGGTTCTACGACTGGATGTACGAGTCCGAGCCCGAGCCGTTCATGGGCGGCCGGCGGGTGTACCACGCGCGCGGCAAGATCCTCGGCGGGTCGAGCTCGATCAACGGGATGATCTTCCAGCGCGGCAACCCGCTCGACTACGAGCGCTGGGCCGCCGACCCGGGCATGGAGGCCTGGGACTACGCGCACTGCCTGCCGTACTTCAAGCGGATGGAGACGTGCCTCGCCGGCGCTGACGCCTACCGCGGCGGCGACGGTCCGCTGCCGCTCGAGCGCGGCCCGGCGGCAGGGCCGCTGTTCGACGCGTTCTTCGACGCGGTGCAGCAGGCCGGCTACCCGCTCACCTCCGACGTCAACGGCGAGCGCCAGGAGGGGTTCGCCCGCTTCGACCGCACCATCCGCCGGGGCCGGCGGGTGAGCGCGGCGCGCGCCTACCTGCATCCCGTGAAGGGACGCAAGAACCTCGAGGTGCGCACCCGGGCGCTGGTCACCAAGGTGCTGTTCGACCGCACCCGGGCGATCGGCGTCGAGTACCGCGAGCGCGGCCGTCTGCCACGCCGTGCGGGCGGCCGAGGTGATCCTGTGCGGCGGCGCGATCAACTCGCCGCAGCTGCTGCAGCTGTCAGGCATCGGCAGCCCGAGGCACCTCGGCCCGCTCGGGATCCGCACGCTGCACGAGCTGCCGGGCGTGGGCCAGAACCTGCAGGACCACCTCGAGGTGTACGTCCAGCACTCCTGCACCCAGCCGGTCTCGGTGCAGCCCGCGCTGAAGCGGTGGAAGCGGCCGATCATCGGCGCGCAGTGGCTGTTCGCCCGGCGCGGCCCGGGCGCGACGAACCACTTCGAGGCCGGCGGGTTCATCCGCTCCAACGACGACGTGCCCTACCCGAACCTGATGTACCACTTCCTGCCGCTGGCCATCCGCTACGACGGCACGGCGCCGTCGGGCGGGCACGGCTACCAGGTGCACGTCGGGCCGATGTACTCGGACGCCCGCGGGTCGGTCCAGATCACCTCGTCGGACCCGGCGGCGAAGCCCGCGCTGCGCTTCAACTACCTGTCGACCGAGCAGGACCGGCGCGAGTGGGTCGAGGCGATCCGGCGGACCCGGGAGATCCTCGGCCAGCCGGCGTTCGCGCCGTTCGACGGCGGCGAGACCTCCCCCGGCCCCGCCGTCGAGACGGACGAGCAGATCCTGGCCTGGGTGGCGAAGGACGCCGAGACGGCCCTGCACCCGTCGTGCACCTGCGCGATGGGCACCGGGCCGCAGGCGGTGACCGACCCGGGCTCGCTGCGGGTGCACGGCGTGGACGGGCTGCGGGTCGTCGACGCGTCGGCGATGCCGTACGTGACCAACGGCAACATCTACGCGCCGGTGATGATGCTGGCCGAGAAGGCCGCCGACCTGATCCTCGGCAACACGCCGCTCGCGCCCGAGACCGTCCCGTTCTTCCGGCACGAGCGGGCGGGCGCGGCCAGTGCCGGCTGACGAGCTCTCGGTCGGGGCGTTCCTCGACGCGCTCGGCGCGAAGACGCCCGCGCCTGCGAGCGGGGCCGCCGCGGCGATCACCGGCGCGCTCGGAGCGGCGCTGGCCGAGCTCGCGGCGCGGCTCGCGAAGGACGAGCGGCGGTCGAGCGGGCGCGCAGCCTGCGAGGCCGGCTGGTCGAGCTGGCGGACGAGGACGGCGAGGCCTACACCGCGTTCATGCACCAGCGCTCCGAGGCGACGCGCGCCCGCACGATCGAGGTGCCGCACGAGATCGCCGCCGTCGCGTCGGAGGTCGCCGAGCTCGCAGACGTCCTGGCGGCGAAGCTGACGTTCCCGATGGTCGGCGACGCCGAGGCCTCGGCCGAGCTCGCCCGGGCGGCGGCGCACGTCTGCCGGCGCCTGGCCGCGCTGAACGAGTGAGCCGCCTGATCCAACCGTGTGTGCGGCACCTCCGAGGGCCTTGCAGCGGGCGCGGGTCCCGCGTGCAGGATCTTCCTGAAGGGACGGGAGGTTGGTGCAGAGCAGCTCGCGCATCGGGACGGAGCTCGGGGAGTACCGGATCGACGCGGTACTGGGCTGGGGGCGGAACGGCGTCATCTACGACGCCTACGACCTGCACGCCGCGCGCCGGGTGGCGCTGGACGTGCTCGAGCCCGAGCTCGCCGCCGACCCCGCCTTCAAGCGTCGCTTCGTCCGCGAGGCGCGCAAGGCAGCGAAGCTCGACCACCCGAACATCGTCCCGTTGTACGCCGTCGGCGAGCTCGACGGACAGCTGTACACCGCCGCCCGCTACGTCGACGGGGACGACCTGCGCGCGCTCGTCCGCCGCGAGGGTCCGCTGGCGCCCGCGCGGGCGCTGTTCATCCTGCAGCAGGCGGCCCACGCGCTCGACGCGGCCCGGGCCGCGGGCATCCCGCACCGGGCGCTCGATGCCGAGGCGATCCTCGTCGAGCGCCACTCGGACCACGTGTACGTGTGCGACTTCGGGCTCGGCCGGCGCGGCGCGCCGCTGGTGCCGGCGCTCGGCGCGCTGCTCGAGGAGATGCTGACCGGCCAGGACGTCCCGCTCGCGCTGGACGCCGGTGCTGGTCACGGCCGCCGGTGGCGGCAACGACGGGTACGAGAGCGGCGCCGACCTCGTCCGGGCCGCCCGCCGCGCGCTGCACATTCCGGCGGTGCGCGGCGAGGCGTCGAGACGGGCGAGCTCGCGGTCTCCGTCGCCATCGTCGCGGCGATGTCCACCAGCCCGTTCACGCCGATCGGAGACTACCCCGTGCCCGCCGGGCCTCCGGTGCCGCGCCTCCGAGCCGGCCGCCGCGGTTGCGCCACCGGCAGCGGCGGCGGAGAGCGTGGAGCTCGAGCCTGACAGCTGGCTGCGCCGCGCGACGGTCGCGGTCGTCGACCTGCTGGCCGTGGCGGTGATCCTCGGGCCCGTCCTGCTGTTCGCGATCCTTCCGACCGACGGGCCGGGGTCCGGCTCGAGCAACACGGCGAACGCCGCGGCGCGTACCACCGCGACGACGGGGTTGCCAGCTCCCGCGCACCGGAAGCTGCGGGGCCCCGCCGCGGCGCTGCTGGCCGAGGTCGACCCGGCGATCCGCCGCAACTGCGTCAGGGCCCGCCACCCCGGCGGCGTGGCCACCCTGCTGTGCTCGGCGACCGGCTCGAAGTTGGTTCGGATCGACCTGCACGTCGACCGCTTCGGCCGCCCCGCGATCCTGCTGCAGGCGCTCAGGAACGAGGCGATCGCCTCGCTCGTGAAGGCCGGCGGCAAGCGCCCCGTGGCGCCGAGGACGCGCAGCGGCCGCTGTAACGCGACGACCTGGCTGGGCACGATGCGCTGGCGAACGGCTCCCGGGCCCGGCTTCGCCGTCTGCTTCGTGGCCAGGGGCTCGGCCGAGGACTGCGGCCGCCTCAACACGACCACGTGCGCCGTCATCTACTGGACGTACCAGCCGGAGGACCTGTACGTCCGCGCGGCGGCGCCCGCCGGCAAGACCGCGGAGCTGTACACCTGGTGGCGCGAGCACCGCGACCGCTTCGGCCGCGGCTGACCTCACGTCCTGCGGCAGCCCGGCGTCGTTCCCTCGTCCACTCATCATCGACCGAGGGAGCATCGTGATCGCCGCCCGTGACGCCCTCGAGGCCCGCATCGCCGACCTCGACTGGGACGACCTCCTGGCCCGCCTCGACGCCGACGGCTTCGTCCTCACCCCGCCCGTGTACACGCCCGCCGAGTGCGCCGAGCTGGGCGCGCTGTTCGACGAGGGCAGCTTCCGCTCGACGATCGACATGCGCCGCTACCGCTTCGGAGAGGGGCAGTACCGCTACTTCTCCAACCCGCTGCCGACGCTCATCGACGACGCCCGCCACGCCCTGTACCCCGCGCTCGCCCGCCAGGCGAACCGCTGGGCCGAACAGCTGCGCAGCGACGTCCGCTACCCCGAGGAGCTCGACGCGTTCCTCGAGCAGTGCCACCGCGCCGGCCAGACCAGGCCGACGCCGCTGATCCTGCGCTACGGCGCCGGCGGCCACAACACGCTGCACCAGGACCTGTACGGCGACCTCGCGTTCCCGATCCAGGCGGTGACGGTGCTCGACCGCCCCGGCGACGACTTCCGCGGCGGCCAGTTCGTGCTGCTCGAGCAGCGGCCGAGAGCCCAGTCGCGGGCCCACGTGATCGAGCTGCAGCAGGGCGCGTTCCTGCTGTTCCCGACCCGCGAGCGCCCGGTGCTCGGGACGCGCGGCTTCTACCGGACGGCGATGCGCCACGGCGTGGCCACCGTCGAGAGCGGCCGCCGCACGACGCTCGGGATCATCTTCCACGACGCCGCCTGACGGTTCTGGCCAATTGGCCGCAGCGCGCGTGGCCAATTGGCCAAACCGCGCGTGGCCAATTGGCCGCAAGGGCCGTGGCCAATTGGCCACGGCCCTTCGAGGAGCGGCGATCAGGCGGACTCGGTCGCCGGGACGGGGCTCGTCCGGCGGCCCGCGGCGGTCGCGACGACGCCGACGACGGCGGCGATCACCGAGCACCACGAGCGCGGCGTGGAAGCCGTCGAGCAGCGAGCTGGTGGAGCCGTCCGTGCCGGCGGCGGCCTGGTCGACCGCGGTGGCGATCGCCAGGACGAGCGCGCCGCCGAACTGGAAGGAGGTGTTCAGGAGGCCGCCGGCGAGGCCCTGCTCCTCCGGGGCCACGCCGCTCGTCGCGGCGATGTTCAGCGGGCCGTAGGCCAGCGCGAAGCCGAGCCCGGCGAGCAGGAAGGTCGGCAGCATCGCCGTCATGTAGGACGAGTCGTCGCCGATCTGCAGGAACAGCGCGTAGCCGGCGACCTGGGCGGCCATGCCGAACACGATCAGCCGGGCGACGCCGAAGCGGGCGATGAGCGGCGCCATGCGCGGCGCGAGCAGGGCGACCAGCACGCCGCCGGGAAGATCGCGAGGCCGGTCTCGAGCGCCGACCAGCCGCGCAGCTGCTGCATGTACAGCGTCGCGATGAACTGGAAGCCGAACCAGCCGCCGATCAGCATCATCGCGCCGAGGTTGGCCCGCACGAGCGCGCCCGAGCGCAGGATGCCGAGCCGGACGAGCGGCGCCGGCGTCCGCTGCTCCTGCACCACGAACGAGCCCAGAAGCCCCGCGGCGGCGACCAGCGAGAGCAGCGTCCGCGCCGAGGCCCAGCCGACCTCGGGCGCCTGGACGAGCGTGTAGACGAGCAGCAGCATCGCCGACGTCACGAGGACGGCCCCGGCCAGGTCGAACCGGCGCTCGACCGCGGGGGGACGGCCGCTGTCGGGCACGAGCTTGATGGCCGCGAGCAGGGTGACCAGGGCGATCGGCACCGGCAGGAAGAACACCCAGCGCCAGCCGAGCTCGGTCAGCAGCCCGCCGGCGACCAGGCCGAGCGAGAAGCCGGTCGCGCCGGTCGCCGTGTAGATCGAGAGCGCCCGGTTCCTGGCCGGGCCCTCGGCGAAGCTGGTCGTGATGATGGACAGGCCCGCCGGCGCGGTGAACGCGGCGCTGACGCCCTTGATGAAGCGCGTGGCGATCAGCAGCGTGCCGTCGCTGGTCAGGCCGCCGAGGCCGGAGGCGACGATGAACACGCCGAGCGAGACCAGGAACATGCGGCGGCGCCCGAGCAGGTCGGCGGCGCGGCCGCCGAGCAGCAGGAACCCGCCGTAGCCGAGCACGTACGCGCTCACGACCCACTGCAGCGAGCTGGTCGAGAGGCCGAGATCGGCACGGATCGAGGGGAGGGCGACGCCGACCATCGAGACGTCGAGGGCATCGAGGAACAGGGCACCGCACAGCACCAGCAGCGCGCCCCAGGCGCGCGGACTGAGCCGCCCGGCACCGCCGTCGAGAGACGGCGACTGCAGGTCGGTCACGAGAGGACTCCTGTGGAGGAAGCGGGAGTTCAGGCGGGGCGCGGACCCTTGAGGTCCCGGCGCCACCGAGCTATTGTTCGATCCAGACCGTACATCGATGTTCGATGCTTGTCAAACAATGACCAACCCTGCCACGCCGTCCCGAAAGTCCGCTGCCGCGCCCGTCGACCTGGCCGCGGTCGACGTCGTGCTGCTGCTGCAGGCGCTGTCCGACCCGGTTCGCCTCGAGATCGTGCGCCAGCTCGCGGGGTGTCCGGACTCGGGCGAGCTTCGCTGCGGCGAGATCGAGCTCCCGGTCGGCAAGTCGACCGCCAGCCATCACCTGAAGACGCTCGCCTCGGCAGGGGTCATCGCCGAGCGCGAGCAGGGCACGCGCAAGTTCGTCTCGCTGCGGCGGGACGATCTCGAGGAGCGCTTCCCCGGCCTCCTCGGCTCCGTGCTGAACGCCGCCGGCGCGGCCTGATCGCCGCCCTCAGCGCACCGCGGCGGCGAGCAGGTCGACCTGCTTCGGGTCGGGCGAGCACGGGAACAGGATCAGCTCCTCGCAGCCCGCGCGCTCGAACGCCGCGACGTCGTCCTTGATCGCCTGCGCGCCCTTCGAGGCGCTGCCGACGATGAAGTCCTGCACCTCGTCGGGCAGGAACCCGTAGTAGTCGCGCAGGTACCGGTTCGCATCGCCCTCGGGGTCGTCGCCGAGCGCGAAGTAGCCGAGGCCCGCGAGCCGCGGCGAGCCCTCGCGACCGGCCGCGCTCCACGCAGCCCTGACCTTCTCGGCGCCGCCGCCGAACGCGCCCGGGCCCCCGCCACCCGCGATCCACCCCGCTCCGTAGCGCGCGGTGCGCTCGAACGCGACCGGCGCCGTGCCGCCGATCAGCACCTGCGGGCGACCCGGGCCGGGCGCCGGGCCGACCGCTCCCGCCGTGCCGAAGGACTCGCCTGCCCAGACCTCCTGCATCGTCTCGAGCTGCTCGGAGAACAGCTTGCCGCGCTGGTGGAAGTCGACCCCGCCCGCGGCGTAGTCGTCCTCGCGCCCGCCGACCGCCAGGCCGAGGGTCAGCCGGCCCTCGCTGAGCACGTCGACGGTTGCCGCCTGCTTGGCCAGGAGCGCCGCGTTCGAGCGCAGCGGCGCGATCAGGATGGCCGTCGTGAGCCCGATCCGCTCGGTCACCGCGCCGGCCGCCGCCAGGGCGATGAGCGGCTCGTGGTTGCCGTAGACGATCCGGTCGATCGTGCCGAGCGTCGAGAAGCCGGCGTCCTCGCTGGCGCGCGCCCAGTCGAGCACGCCGCGCCGCTTGACGCCGGGGATGGTGGTGGGAAGGCCGATGCCGATGTCCATGATCCTCCTCGAGGCAGCAAGGATTCGGAGCGTAGCCCCGGCACGCTCACGAGGGGCTCACCGCGCCCAGGACGCCGTTGGGCTCGGTGACGAGCAGCCCGGCGAGGTCGAGCTCGGCCAGGGCGGCAGCGAGCTCGGCGGCGTTCAGCCCGAGCTCGAGGGCCAGCATGTCGGGTCGCGCGGGCCGGCCGCGCAGCTCGTTCCACACGCGTCCGGGCAGGCCGCCGGGCGGCTCCTGCGCCGGCGGGCGCTCGGGCTCGAGGATGCCCAGCGCGTCGAGCACGTCGTGCACGGAGGTGACCGGCACGGCGCCCTCTCGCAGGAGCTTGTTGACGCCCTCGCCGAGCGACGTCCAGGCTGCGCCGGGCACGGCCAGCACGTCGCGTCCGAGCGTCAGCGCGTGGTCGACCGTGATCAGCGAGCCCGACTTGATCGTGGCCTCGACGACCAGGGTCGCGTCGGCCAGCGCCGCGATCACGCGGTTGCGTACCGGGAACCGCCAGGGCTCGGGCTCGACGCCGGGAGCCCACTCCGAGACCACGGCGCCCCTGGCCTCGACCTTCTCGCCCAGGGTCTCGTTCCGCCGCGGGTAGAGACGGTCGATGCCGCAGCCGAGCACGGCGATCGTCCGCCCGCCGGCGTCGAGCGCGCCGGCGTGGGCCGCCGCGTCGATGCCGAGGGCCAGGCCGCTGACGACCGCGACGCCGGCCTGCGCCAGGCCGTGGGCCAGCCTTCGGGTGAAGGCGAGTCCCGCGGTCGTCGGACGCCGCGAGCCCACGATCGCCACGCAGGGTGAGGCGCACAGCTCGTCGAGCGGTCGCGAGCCCCGGATCCACAGCTCGCTCGGCTCGGTCGGACCGAGGTGGCTCAGCCGCTCGGGCCAGCCCGCTCGTCCGCGCAGCAGGCGGACGTACGGGCTCATCGCACCACTCCGGCGGAGCCTCGCAGGGCCAGCGCCTCGGCCACGTGCACCCGGGCGATGACCACCTCGCCGGCGAGGTCGGCGGCGGTCCGCGCGACCCGCAGGATCCGCACGTAGGCCCGTCCGGAGAGGGCGCCCTGCGCCGAGACGCGCTCGAGCAGGTCGGCCGCGTCGTCGTCCACGCCCGCGGCCTCGAGGGCCTCGAGCGCGAGCCGGGCGTTCGGGCGGGTCTGGCCGCGCTCGACCTGGCGGTGGCGGGCGGCGCCGACGCGGTCGGCGACGACGGCACTGTGCTCCGGGCGGTCGCGGCGCATCGCCGCCGGGTCGGGGCGGTCGACCCGGACGACCAGGTCGAGGCGGTCGAGGAGCGGCCCGGAGAGCCTGGCGCGGTAGGCCTCGACCCGGTCCTGCGTACAGACACAGGAGCTCGCGCCGCCGCACGGGCACGGGTTCATCGCGGCGACGAGCTGCACCTCGGCCGGCATGCGTGCCCGTCCGCCGACGCGGGCCACGAGCACCTCGCCGTCCTCGAGCGGCTGGCGGAGCGCCTCGATGACGTTGCGGGGAAACTCGGCGAGCTCGTCGAGGAACAGCACGCCGCGGCTCGCGAGCGTGAGCTCGCCCGGTCCCGGCCGCGGGCCGCCGCCGACGATCGCCGCCGGCGAGGCCGAGTGGTGCGGCGCCCGGAACGGCGGCCGGACGATCGCGCCGCTGGCCGGCGGCAGGAGCCCGGCGGCCGAGTGGATGCGGGTGACCTCGAGCGAGTGCTGCTCGTCGAGGTCGGGGAGCAGTCCCGGCAGGCGGCGGGCGAGCATCGTCTTCCCCGCGCCCGGCGGGCCGACGAACAGGATGTTGTGACCGCCCGCGGCGGCCAGCTCGAGCGCGCGGCGGGCGAGCGGTTGCCCTCGGACGTCGACGAGGTCGGCCTTCCAGCGGCCGTTGACCCGCGGCGGCGCCGGGCGTGCGGGCTCGATGGCGAGCTCGTTGCGAAGCCAGGCGGCGGCCTCCCCCAGGTGTTCGACGCCGATGACGTCGATGTCCGAGACCAGCGCCGCCTCGGCGGCGCTGGCGGCCGGACAGAGCAGGGCTTCGAAGCCGGCGGCACGGGCGGTCTCGGCCGCGAGCAGCGCACCGGGCACGGGTCTGAGGCGGGCGTCGAGCGCGAGCTCGCCGATGCAGCTCACCCGCGCGGCTCGCTCGGGATCGACCTGCCGGGTGGCCGCCAGGATGGCCACGGCGATGGCCAGGTCGTGGCGTGGACCGGCCTTGCGGATCGCGCCCGGGGCGAGGTTGACGGTGACCCGGCGGAGCGGGAACTCGAGCTCGGCCGAGGCGATCCCCGAGCGGACGCGCTCGCGCGCCTCCTGCACCGCCTTGTCGCCGAGGCCGACGACGTTGAACGCGGGCACGCCGCGGGCGACGTGGGCCTCGACCTCGACGAGCACGCCGTCGAGGCCGAGGAGTGACTGGCTGTAGGTCGTCGCGAGCACAGGACGACACTAGGCCGAGGATGTGTTACGTGTCCCGCTGCGAGTGTGCCAACTGTGTGAAACATCGTGACGTGCGTGTCACGGATGTCACCGAGAGGTCACGGACCGTGACGAGGATGTCACAACGTTGACGAAAGTGAACGCTCGGAGCCGGTTTCAACAGGCTCTTGGCAATCCAGACGGCGAAGGAGCGTCGTGCTGATCCGTCGGGGTGACCCGTCAGCCACTCGCTACCTCGTCGTCCACCGGCCTCGCGCCGCATGGCTCGTCGCGTCTCTCCGGCGGCGGCGTGTCGGCGGGTGCGCGCTCGAGGCTCGACTCGCGGAAAAGCGAGCCGAGGAGGCCCCGACGAAGGTGCTGACGAGAATCGCAAAGCCCACCGGCACGTGGTGAAGGGGCGCGGGCGGGGGTGCGTGGTCGAGGCGGTACCGGAGCGACGAGCAGAACACGAAGAAGCACGCAGCCGCAACGCATCCCGCGATCACGCCGCCGAGCGTTGGTCGCCGCCCAGCCGCATCGAGCGCGCGCATACCGACCGACTCGCTGAAGCGCGATAGCCTCACGCCTTCTCACTGTACGCGGATCTCTTCGGCGCGCCGGCCTACGGGTGGTCGATCCGCATCGCGGGGGACGTGATGTAAACCGTGCCGCCGAACGGGCTCAGGAAGACCAGGGCGACGGTGTGGGTGCCGGGCGTGACGCTCGGGAACCCGAACAGCGCGGAGTGCGCGGAGGCCGCGGTGCCGAGATCGTTCTCGGCGAAGTCGAGATCGTTCGGGTCGGCGAGGTTCCCGTCGAGCGTGACCCCGACCCACTCGGCCTCCCCGTCGGGCGCGTACGCGGAGCCGGACACCGACACCAGGACACAGCCGGACGTCTTGCCCCCGACCTTGATCTGCTTCGTCATGCCGGGCACGACCGAGAAGGTCGGATAGATCGTGCCGAACGGCCCCGCCTGGTTCGTGATGAAGTCGGTCTTGCCGACCTTGCAGTTCGACATCGTGGCGGACGCGTCGGGGTGGACGGCAGCGGGCAGCGTCCGGCCGGTCGCGCCGACCTCCGAGCTCGAGACCACCGCGATCGACGCCGCGCCCGCGAGGGCGGTCACGAACATCGAAAGCCGCTTGCGACGAACGCTCATCTCAGGTCTCCTCGTTCCACGAGGTTGACGTATCGGCGCCATGCCGAGCAGCGGGCGCCAGGATGCAGGAGACAGCTCGGCAGGGACGGGCCGGGAGCTGGGATGACGGCGCCTTGAACCGCACCTCGCCGGGCCCGCTCTGCTGAGTCCGCACCCCCTTCGAGAGTCTCGACGCGAGCGTGCGACCCGCCCACGGGTCGGTCAATCCGAGGTTCCGCGGAGCTTTGGTCGCGGCGGATCTGATCCTTACGCGATCCGATCCCGCTCTGCGTTCCCACCGATGCCCGCCGGCGTGCGCTTCAGATCAACCGCGTCGACACGCTCGAGCCTCAGAAGGCGTCACGCAGGTACCGCGCGCGCCAGGCATCCACGGCGACCACGTCGAACCGGACCTCGTCCGCCCAGGACTGTTCCGGGTCGGCCATCAGCCGTTCCGCGCAGCGGCGCAACGCGCGCTGGCGCTGCCAGCCGACGGCCTCCTCGCCGCCGCCGGCGCGGCGGGACTTCACCTCGACCAGCACCAGCGTCCGGCCCTCGCGGCCCAGGACGTCGACCTCGCCGGCGCCGCGCACGACCAGGTTCCGGTCCAGCACCCGCACCCCGCGCGCCCGCAGGAGCCAGGCGGCGAGCGTCTCGCCGCGACGGCCGAGCGCCTTGCGGCGCCGCTCCTCAGCCAGCTGCATCGCCGGCGTCCAGCAGCTCGTCGGGCACCAGCGTGAGCTGCGTGTAGGCCAGCGAGACGAACGAGCGCCGGTGCAGCGGGCACGGCCCGTGCCGGCGCACCGCGGCCTTGTGCCGCGGCGTGATGTAGCCGACGTGCTCGTCGAAGCCGTAGAGCGGGAAGCGCTCGTGCTCGCGGTGCATCAGCCGGTCGCGGGTCACCTTCGCCACGATCGACGCGGCCGCGATCGCCGCGCTCTTCGCGTCGCCGTCGACGACCGCGCGGTGGTCGCGCGCCAGCGGCACCCGGAACCCGTCGGTCAGGAGCACCGTGCCGGGCGGGCAGGACAGCCGGTCGAGCGCCTGCGCCAGACCGGCCAGGTTCGACTTGTGCAGGCCGCGGCGGTCGATCGTCGGCGCCGGGATCACGATCACCGCGACGCGCTCGGCGCAGGTCAGGATGGCGTCGAACAGCCGCTCGCGGATCTCGGGCGTGCGCCGCTTCGAGTCGTCGAGCAGCCCGAGCGGCGTGCACGCGTGGCCCCGCAGGCGCTCGTGGTCGAGCAGCACGCGCAGCGGTCACCAGCGGGCCGGCCAGGCTCCCCCGCCCCGCCTCGTCGGCGCCGGCGACCCAGCGCGACTCGAAGGCGCGGTCGAAGCGCAGCAGCTTCCGCCCCGGACGCGTCCTGGTCCTGCGGCGGCGAGTGATGGCGACGGCCATGCGGACGATGCTACCGCGGCGGCCGGTCGGCTCCGTCGTTGCAGCCGTGACGTGTGACGAACGCCCTGCAATCAGAAGAACGCGATTCGCGTGAGCGGCCAGTAGATCATGAAGACCCTGCCGATCAGCTGGCTCTTGCGCACCGGCCCCCAGACGCGCGAGTCGTCCGAGTTGGCCCGGTTGTCGCCCATCATGAAGTACCGGTCCTTCGGGATGTGGATCGGCCCGAAGTTCTCCTGCGTCGACGACACGTAGGGCTCCCGCAGCGTCCGGCACTGCTTCGGCGGCGGCGCCTGGCACACCTGGACGTGCCCGCCGCGCGCCTGGATCCACTCCCCGGGCATGCCGATCAGCCGCTTCACGAACGTCACCGACGCGACGTGGTCGGTCTGCTCGGCCTGGTCACCCGTCCCGTTCGGGTGGAAGACGATGATCTCGCCGCGCACGGGATCGTTGAAGCGGAACCAGAACCGGGCCGCGATCACCCGGTCGTCGACGCGCAGCGTCCGCACCATCGACGGCGACGGCACGCGATACGGCTTGATGACCCAGAGCTGCACGACGAACGCGACCAGGCCGGCGATGACCAGCGTCCCGACGACGTCGAGCACGCTGCGCGTCCGCTGCGCCCGGACGGCCCGGTCCGGAGACACGGACGACCCACGCGATCGCCAGGACCAGGGCGACCGCCAGCGCGATGCCGATCGGGCCGCGGAGGAAGTCCAGCAATGACGCCTCCGCGTCCGCCCGCGATCCCTAACGCTGCTTCTCGCGCACGCGCGCCTGCCTGCCGACCTTGCCCCGCAGGTAGTACAGCTTCGCGCGGTTGACGTCGCCGATCGCGGCGACGTCGATCTTGTCGATCTTCGGGGAGTGCACGGGGAACGTGCGCTCGACCCCGACGCCGAACGACTGCTTGCGGACGGTGAACGTCTCGCGCGCGCCGGCGCCCTGCCGCTTGATGACGATGCCCTCGAACACCTGGGTGCGGCGTCGAGAACCCTCGATCACCTGGAAGTGCACCCGCACCGTGTCTCCGGCCTTGAAGGTCGGAATGGCGCGCAGCTGGCGGGCTTCGAGCTCGGTGATCGCGTTCATCGTCTAGGTCCTGTCGTCCACGCTCGCGCGTCCGCGCGCCGGTTTGGATGGGCGCTGCGCCCAAGCCGCGAGCACCTGGGATCCGGGCAAGCCGCCGCACGCGGATGCTCCGGCGGCCTCCGGCAGAATACCCCAGATGGTCTAGCGCTGATCCGGCCTGCGGGCCCGGGCCTGATCGCGCCGCCACTCGGCCACCCGGCCGTGGTGCCCGGACAGCAGGACCTCGGGGACGCGCCAGCCGCGGAACTCCTCCGGGCGGGTGTAGTGGGGGTACTCGAGCGCACCCTCGAGCGCCGGCGAGAACGACTCCTCCTCGCTCGACTGCTCGTCGCCGAGCGACCCCGGCAGGAGCCGGCAGAGCGCGTCGCAGACGACCATCGCGGCCGGCTCGCCGCCCGACACCACGAACGGGCCGAGCGACAGCGACTCGGTGGCGACGTGCTCGAGGATCCGGGCGTCGAAGCCCTCGTAGCGGCCGCACAGGAGCGTCAGCCGGTCGCTCGCGGCGAGCTCGCGCGCGTAGGCGTCATCGAGCACCCGCCCGCCCGGGTCGAGCGCCACGATCCGGCGCGACGCCCGCACCTCGTCGAGCGGGCCGCCGTAGGCGCCCTCGACCGCCGCGGCGACGACGTCGACCCGCAGCACCATGCCCGCCCCGCCGCCGAACGGCGCGTCGTCCACCGCCCGGTGCTTCAGCGGGGAGTAGTCGCGGTAGCTGTGGAAGCCCAGCCGCAGCCCGTTGGCCAGCGCGTTCTGGACCGGCCGCTCCTCGCTCAGCCAGGCGAACCAGTGCGGGAACAGGGTGAAGACGTCGAGCTCGAGCACGACCGCCTACTCGGCGGTCGAGGCCGGCTCGTCGAGCACCCACGGCGCGACCTCCAGCCGGCGCCCGGCGATGTCGACCTCGGGCACCGCGTCGCGCACGAACGGGACGAGCAGCTCGCGCCCGTCCGCGTCCAGCACCAGGACGTCGTTCGCCGGCCGCTCCCAGACCTCCCGCACGACGCCGACCGGCCGGCTCTCGCAGGAGACCGCGCAGCCGACCAGGTCGAACACGAAGAACGTGTCCTCCTCGGGCTGTGGCAGCCGCTCCACCGGCAGCTCGAGCACCGAGCCGCGCAGCGCGTCGACGCCCTCGCGGTCGGCCACGCCCTCGAGCCGGATCACCGGCGGCCGCTCGCCGCGGCGGGCAGCGATCCGACGCTCCTGGCCCGCGACCAGCACGCGCTGGCCGCGGTCGTACGCGAACCAGTCGACCGCGCCCTCGACGCGGAAGCTGCCGTCGAGCCCGTGCGCCTTGCCGACCGCTCCGAGGCGCGCCCGCTCGGGCCGCCACGGCGCCGGGTCGTCAGGCACTGACGATCTCGACGTTCGCGCGACGGCCCTCCCGCACCGCCGCCGCGCGCACGACCGTGCGCAGCGCACGCGCGGTGCGCCCGCCCCGGCCGATCACCCGGCCGACGTCGCCGTCGGCCACGCGCAGCTCGAGCACCACGCCCTCGGCCGTCTCGACCTCGGTGACCGAGACCTCGTCGGGATGCGCCACGAGCTGGCGCGCCAGGTACAGCAGGAGCTCGTTCACACGCCTGCGATCTTGAGGAGCTTCTTGACCGGGTCGGTGGGCTGGGCGCCCTTCTCGAGCCATGCCCGGGCCTTCTCGGCGTCGATCTCGACGAGCGACGGGTTCAGCTGCGGGTTGTAGCGGCCGATCGTCTCGATCGAGCGCCCGTCGCGCGGAGCGCGGGCATCGGCCACCACGACGCGGTAGATCGGGTTCTTCTTCGACCCGATGCGCGTCAGACGAATCTTGACTGCCATCCTCTCACCTCCTTCCGCGCTTGCGGGATCGAGCAGGACGTCCGGCGGCCATCTGACCGCCGTTGCCCGCCTCCGAGCTGGGGCATCGCGGGCATCTTGCCGGACGCGAGCTGCTTCATCATCTTCTTCATCTGCTTGTGCTGCTGCAGCAGCTGGTTGACCTGCTGGACGTTCGTGCCCGAGCCGGTGGCGATGCGCTTGCGGCGCGAGCCGTCGATGACGCCCGGGTTCTGCCGCTCGCGCGGGGTCATCGAGAGGATGATCGCCTCGACCCGGTCGATCGCCTTCTCGTCGACGTCCATGCCCTTCAGCTGCTTGCCGACGCCCGGGAGCATGCCCAGGATCGAGCGGAGCGAGCCCATCTTCCGGATCTGCTTGAACTGGTCGAGCATGTCCTCGAGCGTGAAGTCCGCCTTGCGGAGCTTGCGCTCGAGCTCCTTGGCCTTGTCGTCGTCGACCTCGATCTCGGCCTTCTCGATCAGCGTGAGCACGTCGCCCATGCCGAGGATCCGGCTCGCCATGCGGTCCGGGTGGAACTCCTCGAGGGCGTCGAGCTTCTCGCCGACCGAGGCCAGCTTGATCGGCTTGCCGGTGACGGCCCGCACCGACAGCGCGGCGCCGCCGCGGGCGTCGCCGTCGAGCTTCGTCAGGATGATCCCGTCGAAGTCGACCGCGGTCTGGAACTGCTCGGCGACGTTGACCGCGTCCTGGCCGGTCATCGAGTCGAGCACCAGGAGCACCTCGTCCGGCTTGACCCGGTCGTGGATCTGGACGAGCTCCTGCATCAGCTCCTGGTCGATGTGCAGCCGGCCGGCGGTGTCGACGATGACCACGTCGCGGCCCTGGCTGCGGGCGCTCTCGAGCCCCCAGGCGGCGATCTCGACGGGGTCGGCGCCGGTGCCGCGGTCGAACACCGGCACGTCGAGCTGGGCGCCGAGGGTGCGCAGCTGGTCGACGGCGGCCGGGCCGGTAGACGTCGCAGGCCACCAGCGCGGGCTTCTTGCCCTCCTTCTTGAGGAGGCGCGCGAGCTTGCCGGCGGCGGTCGTCTTGCCCGAGCCCTGCAGGCCGCAGAGCAGGATCACCGTCGGCGGCTTGCTCGCGAAGGTCAGCTTCGCGGTCGTGCCGCCGAGGAGCTCGGTCAGCTCCTCGTCGACGATCTTCACGACCTGCTGGCCCGGCGTCAGGCTCGTCAGCACCTCGGAGCCGACCGCCCGCTCGCGGACGGCGGCCACGAAGTCCTTGACCACCCGGAAGTTGACGTCGGCCTCGAGCAGCGCGAGACGGATCTCGCGCATGGCGCGATCGAGGTCGGCCTCGGTGAGCTTGCCCCGCGACCGGAGGTCGTCGAGGCTCGACTGCAGCTTTTCGGAAAGGGAATCGAACATCAGCGCATGCAAAAACGGGCCGAAACGCGGCCCTGCGGCATGGTACCAAGGACGGCCATGAAGCGGATCCTGCTCGCGGCCCTGCCAGCCGCGCTTCTCGCCGTCCCGGCCACCGCGACCGCAGCCCAGCCGGCCGTCTGCACCTACGACCCGGTCACCCGCACGGTCGACGTCCAGGTCGGGAAGCCCGGCGGAACCGAGGTCTACCGCAGCGGAAACGCCATCGGTGCCAGCAACTCGAGCGGCTGCGGCGCCGCGACCGTGCGCAACACCGACACCATCGTGATCCACGGCGGGACGCGCGCGTCGCGGCATCGGACTCGACCTGCGCGGCGGGCCGTTCGCGCCGGGCGCGACGCGGGAGAAGGACGGCACGAGCGAGATCGAGATCGTCGTCGACATGGACGCGAAGGCGCCGACCTTCCTGATCGACGGCAGCGACGATCCCGACACGATCTTCGCAGGCGCCGACGGCGTCGCCCTGAACGCCGATCAGGACGTCGATCTCACCAGCATCGGAACGCCGCCGGCCTGGAACATCCTGGCGGCGGCGGCGACGACGTCGTCGAGCCTCGCGGGCGGGCACGGCACCGGCGCCCCGTGCACACCGGCGGCAACAGGGTCAGCGGCGACACCGGCAACGACCAGCTCACGGGCGGGGACGGAACCGACCAGCTGACCGACGGCCCGGGCGACGACGTGATCCACGGCGGAGGCGGCAAGGCCGACTCGTCATCGACGGCGGGGCCACGACGACGCCTACGGCGAGGGCGGCGCCGACACGTTCGTCTCGGAGCTCGCCGGGACGCGGCTCGACGACGTCGCTCTTCGGCGGCGACGGCAACGACAGCTTCGACGTCGCCCAGGGGACGGCCGACGCGATCGACGGCGGCGCCGGCAACGGACAGCGCGGTCGTCGACGCCGGCCTCGACACGGTGACGAGCGTCGAGAACGTCACCCACTAGAGTGCGCGCCCATGATGGTGCTCGCGCACACCGCGGCAGGGGCGGCCATCGGCTACCTGGCGCCGTCGAGGGGGCGAGCGGCCGTCATGGCCTTCGCCGCGCACGCCCTGCTCGACCTCCCGCGTCACGAGGATCCGACGATGGCCCAGGAGGCCATGCTGACGGGCGCCTCGCTGGTCTCCGCGGCGACCCTGTTCGGCGTCCAGAGCAAGGAGTTCTGGGGCGCCTTCGGCTGTGCCGCACCGGATCTCGAGCACGCGATCCCGATCCTGCGCAGCCGCCGCCGGCTCTACCCGACGCACCGCTTCGCGCGCCTGCACAACCTCCTCCCCACGCCGCGCATCTCGCTCTCGGGCCAGGTCGCGGCCTCGGTGGTCGTCCTCTCCCTCGTGGCCCGCGCGGCGCGCCGGTGAGCGCCGAGGAGCCGTCCGCCGAGTCGCTCGCCGGTCAGCTCCTGATCGCGGCGCCGAACCTGCTCGACCCGAACTTCTTCCGCACCGTCGTGCTGCTGCTCGAGCACCAGGACGAGGGCGCCGTCGGCGTCGTGCTCAACCGGCCGAGCGAGCAGCCCGCCCACGATGCCATCCCCGACCTGGCCGGGGTGCTCGACGAGCAGGAGATGCTGTACCAGGGCGGGCCCGTGCAGCCCGAGGCGGTGATCGCGCTCGGCGAGTACCGCGACCCGCCGCCCGCGGCCCCGATCGTGGGCCGGATCGGCCTGCTCGGCGGCGACCTCGACCTGAACGAGCTCGGCTCCGTCGTCGACCGGGCCCGGATCTTCCTGGGCTACGCCGGCTGGGGCCCGGGCCAGCTCGAGGCGGAGATCGCCGAGGAGGCCTGGATCCTCGAGCCCGCGCAGCCGGCGGACGTGTTCACCACCGACTCGACGCTGCTGTGGCGGCAGGTGCTCGACCGCAAGGGGGGCCGCTTCCGGCTCCTCGCCCGCATGCCGGACGACCCCACGCTGAACTGAGAGTAGACTCCTCAGAGACCGGTGCTCGACCCGCCGGTGAGGTAGCTGTGGGTCGAGTCCTGCGGATGCTGAGTCCTCGGACTCGAGCATCTCCCGGACGGTCTCGATGCGCCGCCGCCGATCCTCGAGCACCTCGCGCAGCGCGATCTGGATCGAGGCCGCGGCGGGGATGGCCAGGACCGCCCCGACGAAGCCCAGCAGCGCCGCCCCGACGAGCACCGCGACCAGCGTGATGAACGGCGACACCTGCACGCTGCGCCGCATCACCAGCGGCTGGATCAGGTGGTTCTCGATCTGCTGGTAGACGTTGTAGATGATGACCATCGCGATGCCCGCGGTGGTCGAGTGGGCGAAGGCCACGAGGCACACGACGATCCCGCCGATCGTGGCCCCGACGAGCGGGACGACGTCGAAGAACCCCGCCAGCAGCGCGAGCACCAGCACGAACGGGACGCCCAGCACGTACAGCGAGATCCCGGTCACCAGGGAGCAGATCACCGACACGAACAGGTTGGCGGCCACGTAGCGCGACACGGCGGTGTTGATCTCGGCCTGGATCTCGGTCAGCCGCTCGGCCCGCACCGGGTTGATCAGGCCGAGCAGGAAGTCGGTGATCTTCGGCATCTCGAGCAGCAGGAACAGCGTCAGGAACAGCACCGTCGCCGCGTCGACGACCGCCGTGACGACGGTCGAGGCGATCCCCAGGAGCGCGTCGGCGTTCTCGGGGAGCTTCGCGGGGAGGTCCGACGCCTCGCTGCGCAGCCGCCGCACCCACGACGGATGGTCCTGCAGGGGCCCCCAGCGCGAGAGGCTGTCGATGTTCTTCGGCAGGTCGGAGACGAACGACTGCACCTGCGTGTAGAGCGGCGCGAGCAGCGCCACGAAGAACGCGATGAACAGCACGCACAGCGTCGTGAACACGATCAGGGTCGCCGTCTGCCGGCCGAGGCCCCTGCGCTCGAACCAGACCACCACCGGGTTCAGGGCGATGGCGAAGAACACCGACAGCACGACCCACAGCAGGACCTGGTGGATCGTGTGGAACATGCTCGCTGCCAGGAACGCGACGAAGACGAGCGCGACCACGCGGATCACGGTGCGCGTCGAGACCGTGAGCTCGACGCGCTGCTGGGGTTGGTATTCGGGCTGCACTCGGCTGAGGTACCCGGCCGACGGACCGATGGAACCCTATGTCAGCCTGTTCAGGAGCTCGACGAACGCGTCGGGCGGGGCGAACGAGACCTGCGCCCCCGTCGCCTCCACCGGGAGCCGGATCAGCTCCCCGGCGCGCCACCAGTACAGATCCGGTCGCGAGCGAGCCCGGGCCGCGCTGCGTACAGGCCCTGGGCCATCGGGATCAGCCGCTGGATCGCCTGCACCACCCGCAGGTCGCGGATGCGGTAGACGAGCAGGACGTGCCGGTTCGGGACCGCGACCAGCAGGCCGTGCTCGGGGATGTCGGCGACCAGGTGCTCGACGAACAGGAGCCGGGAGGTGACGAAGAAGTCCTCGGCCGGAGTACGCCAGGAGCTCGTCGCCCTCGTCGAGCTCGAGCCGCTCGAGCGCCGGCGGCGGGTCGTCGTCGAGGTTCTCGTAGGCCCGCAGGAACAGGTCCGGACAGCTCCTGGCCCCAGGCAGCGACGTCGTCGTCGGAGACGCTGGCCACGGTGCTCGGCAGGTCGAGCACCAGCAACTCGACGATCCCCTCGGCCAGCGGGCGGTGCACGGCGCCGCCGTAGCCGTCCTGGTAGAGCCGCACCTTCAGCGCCGCCGCGGCCTGCTCGAAGCTCCGAGCGACCGCGTCGCGCTCCTCGCTCGCGGACACGACCTGCTCGAAGTGGGTCCGCACCACGCGCGGCCCGCTCGCGCCGGCCGGCCTGGGCGTACTGCTGGGCCAGGTTGTGCAGGCCGAGGCCGACCTCGCCGCGCCGCACGACGCCGTCCTCCTCGTCGATCACCGCGTCGCGTCAGGCCGCGCCGCTTCAGCTCCTCGCGGACGGTCTCGATGAACGGGCCGTACGTGTCGGCGGTGAGGCCGAGCGCCCAGTGCGGCGGCTCGGGCCTGTCGCGGCGGCGGAAGAGTGGCATGCGGGGGTTATCCCCCGAACGCGGCCGCGGGCTGGCTGCGGACGAGACGCCCGTGGTCCCCAGCGACGGATCGGCCGTCCCTTGCGAGGGTCGGAGCATGCCTTCCAACCCCACCTCCAGACGCCCGTCGGCGGCCCCGACGGGCGCCCTCGCGCGGGTCGTCCACCTCGTCGCCCGCGGCTCGTCGCGGCGGCCGAAGCTCACGATCGGGCTGTGGCTCCTGCTGGTCGTCGGCCTGACGCTCGCCGGCGGGATCGCCGGCACGAAGGCCCTGACGGGCTCGCAGGCCGGCGTCGGCGAGTCGTCGCGGGCCGACGCCCAGGTCGACCGCCGCCGAGGCTCGACGAGCCGAGCGTCGAGAGCGTGCTCGTCCGCTCCGGCGCCCGGGCGGCGACGCGGGCCGCGGCCGACGCGCCTCGAGCTGCGGCTCGAGCACGTTGGTCGCATCACCCGCGTCCGCGGACCGGCCGACGACGCCCGGCTCACCCGCTCGGGCGGCCGGATCGCGCTCGTCCAGGCCACGATCCGCGGCAGCTCGGACGCCGACGACGAGGACGGCGCGAAGGCCGTGGCGCGGGCCGTCGCGGCCGTGGACGCCGCCCATCCGGGCGTCGACCTCCTGCAGACCGGCCAGGGCTCGATCGACCAGGCGATCAACGACGTGGTCGGCCACGACCTGCAGCGGGCCGAGCTGATCTCGCTCCCGGTGACGCTGCTGATCCTGATCGTGGCGTTCGCGGCCATCACCGCGGCCTGCGTCCCGCTGCTGCTCGGCCTGACGGCCGTCGCCGGCGCGCTCGGGGCGGTCGCGCTGATGTCCCACGTCGCGCCGGCCGACGACGCCACCAACTCGATCGTCCTGCTGATCGGGCTCGCCGTCGGCGTCGACTACTCGCTGTTCTACGTGCGGCGGGAGCGCGAGGCCCGGCGCGCGGGGCTCGGCCCCGAGGCGGCGCTCGAGGCGGCCTCGTCGACCGTCGGCCGGGCGATCGTGGTCTCCGGCCTGACCGTGGCGGTCGCGCTCGGCGGCCTGCTGCTCACCCGGCTCTCGGTGTTCACCTCGATGGCCATCGGCACGATCGTGGTCGTCGGGCTGGCCGTGCTCGGCTCGCTCACGGTGCTGCCGGCCGTCCTCGTCGCTGCTCGGGCGACCGGGTCGACCGCGGCCGCATCCCGCTGGTCTGGCGGCTGCGCCGCCGGCGGCCGGCGAGCGACGAGCCGCGCGGCCCGTGGGCCGCCGTGGCCGGCGCCGTGACGCGCCACCCGAAGGCCGCCCTGGTGACCGCCGTGTGCCTGCTCGGTTCGATCGCCGTGCCCGCGGTCGGGCTGAAGATCGCCAATCCGGGCTCGTCCGACCTGCCGCCGGAGGTGCCGGCGGTGCAGGCCCTGCACGCCGTCGACCGGGCCTTCCCGGGCGCACCCGAGAGCCTGCAGCTGGTCGTCAGCGGCAGCCACCTCGACGGCGCGGCGGCCCGCAGCGGCCTGCGCCGGCTCGGAGCCGAGGGCGCCCGCGTGACCCACGGCCAGGGGCCGGTCTCGGTGAGCGTGTCGGCGAACGGCCGCACCGCGATCGTGGCCGTGCCGCTGCCGTCGGGCAGCGAGGACGCCCAGCGCCGCGCGGTGTCCGCGCTGCGCGAGCGGGTCGCGCCGGACACCGGCCGCTACGTGCCGGGCGCCGAGTCCCTGGTGAGCGGCGACGCCGCGCGCTCGGCGGACTTCAGCTCGCGGCTGTCGTCGAGCACGCCGCTGGTCATCGGCGCCGTGCTGATCGTCGCGTTCCTGCTGCTCCTGGCGGCCTTCCGCTCGGCCGCGCTGGCGGCCACGGTGATCGCCCTGAACGTGCTCTCGGTGCTCGCCGCCTACGGCGTGCTGGTGGCCGTCTTCCAGCACCACTGGGCCGAGGGCCTGCTCGGGTTCCACTCGAGCGGCACGATCACCTCCTGGCTGCCGCTGTTCGCGTTCGTGATCCTGTTCGGGCTCTCGATGGACTACACCGTGCTGGTGCTCGAGCGGATCCGGGAGGAGCGCCGGCTCGGTCACGGCGCCGCCGACGCGGCCCGCCGGGGCGTCGGGGCGACCGCCGGCACGGTCACCAGCGCCGCGGTGGTCATGGTCGCGGTGTTCGCGATCTTCGCGAGCCTGCGCCTGCTCGAGTTCAAGCAGCTCGGCATCGGGCTCGGCGGCCGCGATCCTGCTCGACGCCACGCTCGTGCGCGGGGTGGCCCTGCCCGCGGCGGTCACGCTGCTGGGCGAGCGGCGCTGGCGCTGGAACACTGCCGGGTACGCGACGGTTCCCGCGCGCGATGTCGATGCCCGCTGACTCCACGCCCGCACTCCGGCGGCGCTGGCGCGTCGATCCTGACGGCCTGCTCGCCCTGCACCTCGCCCTGACGGCGGTCATCGGGTTCTTCGTGACCGCCGTCTGGGGCGCGGGCGACCGCGGCGCGTTCTGGCCCGGCTGGGTCTGGCTCGCGCTCTGCCTGATGCTCGGCCTGCACCTCACGCTGCGGGCGGTGCTCGGCGCGGCGCGCTGGCCGGACCGGCTGTACCGCCTGCACATCGCGGTCACGGCGATGGTCGTCGGGATCTGTCTCTCGAGCTGGGCGCTGTCCGGCGCCGGCTGGTTCTGGCCGATCTGGCCGACGCTGGTGCTCGGCACGCTGCTCCTGCTGCACGGCGCTGCTGCGCTCGCTCGAGCGGGTGCCGCCGCGCGGCCGCGAGCAGGCGCTGGTCGCCCGGGTGGACGAGCTGACGCGGACGCGGCGCGGCGCGCTCGACGTCCAGGCCGCCGAGCTCCGCCGGATCGAGCGCGACCTGCACGACGGCGCCCAGGCCCGGCTGGTCGCGCTCAGCATCCACCTGGGCCGGGCCGAGGAGCAGCTCGCGGACCGGCCCGAGACGGCCGCGCTGGTGCGCCGGGCCCGGCAGGAGGCGACCGCCGCCGTCGCCGAGCTGCGCGACCTGGCCCGCGGGATCGCTCCGCCGATCCTGGCCGACCGCGGGCTGGCCGCGGCGGTCGAGGCGCTCGGCCGGCGCTCGGCGACGCCCGTCGAGGTGGACGCGGCGCTCGACGAGCGGCCGGTGCCGGTCGTCGAGACGGCGGCCTACTTCGTGGTGAGCGAGGCCCTGACGAACGCCGCCAAGCACGCCCGCGGGGCGGCCGCGCGGGTCGTGCTGCGGGGCGACGGGGAGCGGCTGCTGGTCGAGGTCGCGGACGACGGGCCGGGCGGCGCCGACCCTGCGGGCTCGGGTCTGACCGGGCTGCGCGGCCGGGTCGAGGCGCTCGACGGGACGCTCTCGGTCTCGAGCGTCCCGGGTGCCGGAACCACGGTGCGAGCGGAGCTGCCGTGCGCGTCGTGATCGTCGAGGACCACGCGCTCCTGCGCGAGGGCGTCGTGGCGCTGCTGCGGGACGGCGGCATCGACGTCGTCGGCCAGGCCGGCGACGGGCCGGGCCTGCTGCGGCTCGTCGACGAGCACGCGCCCGACCTTGCGATCGTCGACGTCCGCCTCCCGCCGGACTTCCGCGACGAGGGCCTGCGGGCCGCGCTCGAGGCGCGCCGCCGCCAGCCCGATCTGGGCCTGCTGGTGCTCTCCCAGTACGTCGAGCCGGCCTACACCGACGAGCTCCTGGCCGCCGGCGAGGGCGGCGTCGGCTACCTGCTGAAGGAGCGGGTCGGCGACGTCCGGGCGTTCCTCGAGGCGGTGCACCAGGTCGGCGCCGGCGGCACCGCGCTCGACCGCGAGGTGGTCGCGGAGCTCGTGCGGACCCGGCGCGGCGCAGGCGCAGGCGACGACCTCTCGGAGCTCACGCCGCGCGAGCGCGAGACCCTCGCCCTGATGGCCGAGGGCCGCAGCAACGCGGCCATCGCCCGCGCGCTGGTGGTCACCCTCGGCGCGGTCGAGAAGCACGTGTCGAACATCTTCGCCAAGCTCCGGCTCCCGGCGACCGACGACGACCACCGCCGGGTCCTCGCGGTGCTCGCCTACCTGCGGGCGGGCGGCTAGCCCCCGGTGCGGTAGCGCTCGAGCAGCGCGGCGAGGGCGGCGTTCGAGAGCCCGCCGTAGCCGGCGATCAGGTAGCGCTCGTCGACGCCGAGCGCCTCGCCGAGCGTCGAGTGCGGCAGGTGCCGGTCGCCCACGCCCTGCCGGTAGTGGATCTCGACGACGTCGACGAAGCCGCGACGGCTCATCCGCACCTTCGTCGGGGTGAAGCCGTCGATCTCGAGCCACTGCGCGCTCCAGCTCTTGCCGAAGCTCTTCAGCCGGAAGCCCTGGCCGTCGAGGAACAGGCCGACGCCGGGGACGAGACCGCCGATGCCGGCGTACACGCCGACCGCTGCCAGCAGCAGGAGGATGATCCCGGTGAGCTGCCCGCCGGCGAGCAGCGCGACGCCGATGATCGCGGCGACCACGGCGAAGCCGAGGCTGAGGTACGTCCCGGTGCGGTTCGGCTTCAGGCGCGTGGTTGGCATGCCACGCGTGGAGCGTACGACCGGTGGCGGACGTGTCCGTCGCCTGCGGCTAGGTTCTCTGGCATGACCAAGGTCCTCATCTCCCTCCCGGCCGGGGAGCGTGTCGGCATCGCGTTCTCCGGCGGGCTCGACACGTCCGTGGCGGTCGCCTGGATGCGCGAGCACGGCGCCGACCCCTACGCGTACACCGCCGACCTCGGCCAGTACGACGAGGACGACATCGCCTCGATCCCCGACCGGGCGCTCGAGTACGGCGCCATCGCCGCCCGCCTCGTCGACTGCCGCGCCGAGCTGGTGCACGAGGGGCTCGTGGCGCTGCAGTGCGGGGCCTTCCACATCGCCTCAGCGGGCCGCGTCTACTTCAACACGACGCCGCTCGGCCGCGCGGTCACGGGCACGCATGCTCGTCCAGGCCATGCGTCGCGACAACGTCTCGGTCTGGGGCGACGGCTCGACGTACAAGGGCAACGACATCGAGCGCTTCTACCGCTACGGGCTGCTCGCAAACCCGCAGCTGCGCATCTACAAGCCCTGGCTCGACCCCGCCTTCGTCGAGGAGCTCGGCGGCCGCGACGAGATGTCGCGAGTGGCTGGCCGCTCGCACCCTCCCCTACCGCGCCCAGCGTGAGAAGGCGTACTCCACCGACGCCAACATCTGGGGCGCGACGCACGAGGCGAAGCTGCTCGAGCACCTCGACGCGGGCGATGGACGTCGTCGAGCCGATCATGGGCGTGCGGTTCTGGGACGACGGCGTGCGCGATCGACCCCGAGGACGTGACGATCACCTTCGAGGAGGGCTGGCCGGTCGCCATCAACGGCCGCCGCTTCGCCGACCGGGTCGACGCTGGTGCGTGAGGCGAACGCCATCGGCGGCCGCCACGGCCTCGGCATGTCCGACCAGATCGAGAACCGCATCATCGAGGCCAAGAGCCGCGGCATCTACGAGGCGCCCGGCATGGCGCTGCTGTTCGTCGCCTACGAGCGGCTCGTCAACGCCATCCACAACGAGGACACGCTGGCCTCGTACCGCGAGGAGGGCCGCCGCCTGGGCCGGCTGCTGTACGAGGGCCGCTGGTTCGATCCGCAGGCGCTGATGCTGCGCGAGAGCCTGCAGCGCTGGATCGGCCGCGCGGTGACCGGCGAGATGCCGTGCGCCTGCGCCGCGGCGAGGACTACACGCTGCACGAGCACCAGCGGCCCGCACCTCACCTACCAGCCCGAGCGCCTGAGCATGGAGCGCACCGAGAGCGCCGCCTTCGGCCCGGTCGACCGCATCGGCCAGCTCACGATGCGCAACCTCGACATCGCCGACTCGCGCCAGAAGCTCGAGCTGTACGCCTCGCAGCGGCCTGATCGGCGAGGGCGCGCCAGGGCTGCTCGGCCAGCTCGAGTCGGGCGGCTCGCGAGCCGATCGCGGCCATCGGCGCGCCAGGCGCGGGCGGCGACGAGCCCGTCGACCACGTGGCAGCCGACGAGGGCATGGACTGAGCATGAGGCCACACCGGGGCGGGCGGATCCTCGTGGCAGCTGCGCTCCTTGTTTGTGGTGCGCCTGCTCTCGGTGCTTGGCCAGCGACCGAGCGACCGTTCGCAGCTTGCCCTGAGAGCGGTGCTGGCTGGCCCCATCAGCCCGAAGTCCGTCGCCTCCTCGGGCACCGGCTGGTGCTGCCCAGAACATGATGTACCGGCACACCATCACGGTCTACGACGCGCGCCGGATCCGGCTCCGAAAGACGATCCAGGATGCCGTCCCGCTCACCCGGCTGGGCCGCAAGGGCGAGCGCGGCACCGCCCGCGGCGCCCCGGTCGAGGCCGCGTTCTCGCCCGACGGCCGCTTCGCCTACGTCTCGAACTACTCGATGACGGGCCGGGCTTCGGACCCGATGGGCAGGACGTGTGCAGCCCGGCGTCGGGCTACGACCGCTCTACGTCTACCGGTCGACCTCCACCGGCTGCGGATCGACAGGCCTACCGCGTCGGGTGGTGCCGAAGGTACGTCGCGGTCACCACCGACGGCCGCTACGTCCTCGTCTCGAACTGGTGCTCCTACGACCTCAGCGTGATCAGCGTCCGAAGGGCGGGAGGTGCGTCGCATCCCGATCGGCGCCTACCCGCGCGGGATCGCGGTGGTGCCCGGCGGCAGCGCCGCCTACGTCGCGGTGATGGGCTCGAGCCACCTCGTCCGGCTCGACCTGCACCGCTGGACGACCAGCACCGTCGAGGTCGGCGCCGGCCCGCGCGCCGTCGTGGCCGGCCGCTTCGGCCGCTACCTGTACGTCTCCCTGAACGCCGCCGGCCGGGTGGTCAAGGTCGACCGCCGCAGCGGCCGGGTGGTCGCCAGCTCGGCCACCGGCAGCCAGCCGCGCTCGCTCACCATCGCACCCGACGGCCGGGCGCTGTACGTCGTCAACTACGTCTGGGGACCATCTCGAAGCTGCGGGCCAGCGACCTGCGCGTGCTGCAGACGATCCCCGCCTGCTACCACCCCATCGGCATCACCTACGACGCCCCCACGAGACGGGTCTGGGTCGCCTGCTACACCGGCTCGATCCGGGTCTACGACGACCGCTGACGCCATAATTTTTTTTTTGGGGGGGGGGTTTTTTTTTTTTTTTTTTTTGGGGGGGGGGGGGGGGGGGGGGGTTTTTAAAAAAAAAAAAATGCTCGCGGCGGCGTGCGCCTTCTCGCCGCAACTTCCGACAGCGGCCCGGGCTGACAGCGTCACGGACGCGTTCGATCGGGCCGTTCAGCGACAGCGGGTGGTAGGAGCCGAGGCGGCCATCGCGGTCGACGGGCAGGTCGTGTGGCACGCGGAGGCCGGTCTCGCCGATCGCCGAACGTCCCAGCCGGTCACCGAGGACACGCTCTTCAACGTGGCGTCGATCTCGAAGACCTACACCACGGCGATCACGATGCGGCTCGTCGAGCAGGGCGTGCTCGACCTCGACGCTCCGGTCGCTCGCTACGCACCAGGCCTCTTCGAGGCAGCCGACACCATGACGCTGCGTGAGATGCTGGCCCACACCAGCGGCCTGCCCGACTACATCGACGACTTCCCGTTCGACCGATGGTTCTGGCGCGAGTTCTGGGTCCACCCGGACGAGATCCCGACGCTCACCGCGCCGGACGTCCTTCGCAACTCGAACCCGACCTCGCTGATGCTCTTCGCGCCGGGCACCGCGTGGAGCTACTCCAACACCGGGTTCGTCGTGCTCGCCTACGTCATCCAGCAGGTCACGGGACGCACGCTGCAAGCGGAAGTCCAGCAGCTGATCACCACCCCGCTTCGTCTCGAGCACACCACCTTCGCCACGGACCCCACGACGGATCGGGCCGCTGAGCCATCCGTATCTTCCCGCGCCCCGCCCGGTTCACGCCCTGCGGGACGTGTTCACCTGGAAGCCGGGCCAGCAGGACGCCTACTTCGGGCCAGTCTGGGGCGACCGCGGAGTGGCGGCGGACGCCAGCGACGTCGCGCGCTTCGAGGACGACCTCTACGGGGGGAGGCTCCTCTCGCCGGGGTCTCTCGCGCAGATGCTCGCCCCGACGCCCTATCCAACGTCGTTCGGTCATCCCTACGGGCTCGGTACCGAGATCTTCATCGGCCAGGCGCCCGAGACCGCCGGCCACCTGCTCGTCGGTCACACGGGTGTCATGCCAGGCTACGTCGGCTACGCGCTTCGCGACCAGGACGCCGGCGTCACGGTCACGGTGCTGATCAACAGCGAGCTGCGCAAGGATCAGGCGGTCGGGAAGATCTGGCACGCCGTCTACCGCGCGTGGGCCGCGGCACAGTCCCGTCAGTCGAACGAGGTGACCACCACCTGGTTCGGCGTCGAGGCGTCGGGCGACGCTGCGACGTAGGCGGCGACCACGCGGTCAGGCGTGACGACGAGGCCGATGGAGTCGCCGATGAACACCTGCCGGTCGCTGCACTCCGGCGGACGGGGCGCGCAGATCCGCGTGCGTGGGACGGGCCACTCGTCGACGGTGACCGGCGCCGTGAAGCGCCCACCGGTCGGCGGCACCGAGGCGAGCCGGGTGGAGCCGTCGCCGGAGACATAGGCGTCGACGCGCAGCCGCTCGCCCTGGAACGCCGCGGCCGGGAGGTACTGCCGCTCGCCGCTTCGCGGCAGGATGCGGTGCCGGGCTCCCCAGCGCCCGTCGGCTCCCGTGGTCCTGCAGGCGACGCGGCCGTCGGTGGGGTGCGAGGCGAGGGGGGCGTGGCGCCAGCACAGCCCGAGGCGGCCGCTGCCGGAGACCGCGAGGGTCGTGGCCACGCCGAGGCGGCTCGCGTCGGCACCGAGCCGCACCACACGCTCGGGGCTGAGAAGGTCGCGCCACCGTCACTCGAGACCGCGTGCAGGATGACGACCGGGTCGCTACGGGGAGCGTTCCAGGCGACGTCGACGCGGCCGTCGGGCCTGACCACGACGTGCGGCAGCTCCTCGAGACCGTCGAGCTCGCCGGCGGTCGTCTGGTCGAGGACCAGCGGCGGCGCGTAGCTCCGGCCGCCGTCGTGGGATGCGCGAAGCGCACCTGAAGCCGGCCGTCGGCGCGGTCGTGCACCCACGCGAGGTAGGCCGACGCGCGGAACGGGGCGCGGTAGACTCGACCGCTAGCTAGGGCGTGTCGAGGCTCTCGAGGTCCGGCGGCGGCGGGCAGCAGAAGAACAGGCACAGCGGGAGGATGGCCTCGTCGGCGCTCCCGTAGCCGCCGAACGTCGCGCCGTGGTCGTGCGAGACGCGCGTCCCGACGTGCAGCAGCGCTGTGCAGGCCGCGCCGTCGACATTGAGCGCGAGCGAACGAAGAGGTTGCAGGCTGTGCGTGCGCGAGGACGGGATAGGCGTAGAAGCTCTCGTGGTCGCGCTCGTGCTCTCGATCGGACTCGAGGCGGTCCACGTCGCTTCGCGTGGGGCTGCGCTAGAGCAGCCGAGGTCGAGCTCGGTGCCGACGCTCGTCGCGACCGCGTACAGGGTGTGCGGATCGTAGGGCGCGACGGCGAGGTGCGGCTCAGACACCTCGAACAAGGCAGGCACGTAGAGCACGCTGCTACGCGTGCCGGCGCGGCAGTCGCGGAGCGACCGCCGCTAGCGCGAGCAGTGCCTGCGCAGCGGCCAGCCGCACGCGACGGGTAGCGTGACTCACGGGTGACTCCTCCTCGTAGAGGTCAGGTATACGCCGCGGCGTGCCGCTCTGCGAGGTCTCGCTTGGCTAGCTTTCGGTAGTGCTACCAGGCGAGTCCGCCGAAGATCGAGACCAGCGCGCGATGGGGGCGCTTGAGCTCGGCGGCGGTGACGCTTCCTCGACGCTGAGCGAGGCGCCTTGCGGGACGACGTCGGCGAGACGCGTCCTGAGCGCCCGGGTTGCCGTCGCTGGCCGCGAACACCAGCACGTGGCTGTACCGTCGGGCGACTGGATGTCCTAGCCCTCGAGGCGGTCCTGGATCGAGGCCGCCGGGCGCGGTGGGCAGCTCGATGCGCACCTCCCCAAGCGGCGCCACGGCCGCCTTCGACTCGCTGGCCTCGTGCTGGTCGCGGCGTCGCTCCTCGACGGCGATCTCGTGGGCTGTCTTCGGCAGTGGCGCGGAGCAGTGTTACCAGCGCGCCTCGACGTCGTGCCAGCGCTCGACCGCGGCGAAGCTAGACCCGTCGGCCGGTTGCCGAGTACGCGAGCGAGCGACCGTCCGGCGCCCAGCTGACCGGCGACTCGTCGATGCCTGCGGATAGCAGATACGGGAGCGGCGTCGGCTGAACCGCTGCACGTCGGGATTATACGCGGCAGCCACCACACCGCCGCCGGCGAGCCAGGCGATGCTGCCGCGGACCAGCTCAGCGCCATCGGCTCTCGGCTACGACGTGCGCGGCGTCGCGCGTCCGCCGGCGTGCACGTAGCGCTGGCCGCCGTCGAGCTCGTAGAAGGTCATCGCCGCCCAGGTCTGCTCGTGCGGCTCGCGGATCGCGAAGACCCGGTCGCTCACCGCCACCAGCGGGTACTCGTGCACCGGCTCCGGCACCAGCTCGGCGAGCGGGCCGGTGGTCGTCCAGCGCAGCAGCGGGCGTCCGTCGCCGGGGAGCACCTCGACGCGGTTCGCCGGCGCGCTCGTAGGTCCCGAGGAACGGAGCGACGTCGACCGTGGGCGGGCTCGCTCGGCGGCGCGAACGGCGCGGGCAGCTCGACCCCTGCGAGCTCGGCGAACAGCTCGCGGTACAGCTCCTCGTACAGGTCACGGGTGTTGCCGCCGTTCGTCAGCAGCATCACCGCCAGGCCCTCCTCGGGCAGGAGCCGCAGGAACGCCGACTGGCCGATCGTGTTGCCGTCGTGTCCGATCAGCCGCCGGCCGTCCCAGCCGTAGCGGATCCAGCCGAGCCCCCAGGAGTCGCCGAGCGTGTGGCGGTCCGGGAGCTCGGCCTGCAGCGAGGCCATCGCCGCCGCGCCCTCCTCGCTGAGCAGCCGCGTCCCGTCGGGCGCGAGACCGCCGGTCAGGTGCAGCCGGGCGAACGCCAGCACGTCCGCGGCCGACGCCGTGATCATGCCGGCGGGGCCGACGGAGCGCGGCAGGCCCCACTGCGAGGCGGGCTCGGGCTCGCCGCCGCCCTCCGAGAGGTGGCCCATGGCGGCCCGGTGCAGCAGCGCCTCCTCGGGCAGCGTGCCGGTGTGGCGCAGCCCGAGCGGCTCGAGCAGCCGCGTCCGCAGGGCCGCGTCCCAGGTGCCGCCGGTCAGCTTCTCGACCACCCGGCCGGCGAGCGAGAACCCCGAGTTGCAGTACGACCAGGTCGCGCCGAGCGGGTGGTTCTGGGCGGCCTCGGCGAGCACCTCCACGTAGCGCTCGAGGCAGTCGTCGCCGCGCCCGGTGTCGGTGAAGACGTCGCCGTCGATCCCGCTGGTGTGGGTCAGCAGGTGGCGGAGCGTCAGGCGCTCGGCCACGTCGGCGTCGCGCAGGCGCAGCTCGGGCAGCACCCGCTGGACCGGCGCGTCGAGCTCGACCTTGCCCTCGTCGACCAGCTGCAGCAGCAGGGTCGCCGTGAAGACCTTCGTGATCGACCCGATCTGGAAGACCGAGTCGGCGGTCGTCTCGACGCCGGTCGCCGTGGCCAGGACGCCGGTCGCCGCGACGACCAGCTCGTCCTCCCGGTCGGGCCGCAGGCGCAGGATCCCGAGCGCCGCCCCCGGCACGTGGTGGCGCGCCGCGAGCGTCTCGAGCCGGCGCTCCCAGCGCGCCCGCGTCGAGCGGGGCGGCGCGCCGGGTGCGCGGCTGCCGGCGTAGTGCGTCGATCCAGTCCCGGACCCGCCGGTTGTAGTCGAGGCGGTGCGACGGGCGCCCGTCGAACAGGAACAGGTGCGCCGCGCCGGGGTACAGGACGAGCTCGTCGGGACGCCCCGCTCGCGCAGCGCCGCGAACCACTGCTGCGCCTGGCCGACCGGGCAGCGGACGTCGGCCGCGCCGTGGTACACGAGCGTCGGCGTGTCGCACCTGGTCGACCCTGCTGAGCGGCGACATCGCCTCGTAGCGGTCGGGCAGCGTCCCAGTGGCTCGCCGCCGAGCTCGAGCTCGCTCAGGAAGCGGCCGATGTCGGACGTCCCGGCCATGCTGCGCAGGTCGCTCACCACGCCGCCGGCGGCGGCCGCGCGGAAGCGGCCGTCGCGGCTCGTCAGGTAGCACGTGGTGTAGCCGCCGTAGCTGTAGCCGGTGATCGCGAGCCGCTCGGGGTCGGCCGTGCCGTCGGCCACGAGCTGGTCGATCGGCTCGAGGAAGTCGGGCGCGTCGACCTCGCCCCAGCCCCGGCGGGTGGCCGTCCAGAACGCCTCGCCGTAGCCGTCGCTGCCGCGGGGGTTCAGGAGCAGCACCGTCCAGCCGCGGGCCGCCAGGTCCTGGTGGTAGAGGTGCACGTCGTCGGCGGCGCCGTTCCAGGCGTTGTGCGGACCGCCGTGCACGTCGAGCAGGAGCGGCGCCGGGCGTCGGCGCGTCGGGGTCGCGGACGAGCCAGCCCTGCACGACGGTGCCGTCCGAGATCGTGAACTCCCGCGGCACGCGCGGGAACGGCTCGACGTCCTCGAGCGCGCGGCGCCGCGAGGACGCGGGTCTCACCGGCCTCGAGGTCGACCAGCGCCACCTCGCCGAACGAGCCCGGCGTCGCCCGGACGACGGCCGCGGCGTTGCCGACGACCGACAGCCCCGGCGATGACGACGCCCTCCGCCGAGACCAGCGGGCGCGGCTCGCCGCCGCCGACCGGAACGGCGTACAGGTGGGTGCAGCCACGGTCGCGGATGCAGAAGACCAGCGTCGTCCGATCGCCGGCGAGCTGGGGATGGCCGCCAGGGTAGCCGGGCCGCCGGCCATCACGTTGCGGTCGAGCGACGCGGCCAGGTCGACGACCGGGCCGCCGTCGAGCGGCACCCGCAGGAGTGCGGCTGTGGCCGACGAGCTCGCCGCTCGGTGCCGACGACCAGCAGGGCGGCGCCGTCGGGCGTCCAGGTGAGGGCGCCGGCGTTGCCGTCCTCGAGCCCGGCCAGGACGGGCGCCTCGCCGCCGTCGGCGGCCACCGTGTGCACCGGCGCGCGCAGCGCCAGGTCGCGGTCGGGCGCGGTCGCCGCCGCGAACGCCAGCCGCGTGCCGTCGGGCGACCAGGCCGGCTCGCCGGCGTGCCAGTCGCCGTCGGTCAGCTGGCGGCACTCGCGGGTCTCGAGGTCGAGCACGTGGACGTGGGCAGCGCGCCGTGCGCAGGTAGCCGACGCCGTCGGACTGGTAGCTCAGGCGCGCCGTGACGATCGGGCCGTTGGCCCGTCGCTCGCGGGCCTCGTCGTCCTCGTCGGCGGCCAGCGGATCGACCGGCGCGGTGAACGCCAGCGTGCCGTCCGGGCTGAAGCGCGGCGCGCCGGCGCCGAGCGGCAGGTGGGTCAGCTGCTCGGGATCGCCGCCGTCGAGGGCCAGCAGGAAGACCTGGGCGGTGCCGTCGTGCTTCCGCAAGGAAGGCGAGCCGGCGCCCGTCCGGCGACCAGACCGGGGCGGCGTCGGACGGCCCGGCGGTGAGCCGCCGGGGCTCGCTGCCGTCGGTGGCGACGAGCCACAGCGCGCGCTCGGTGCGGTCCTCGTCGACGTTCAGGGTGCGCAGGACGTAGACCACCCGGCCGCCGTCCGGCGACAGCGCCGGCGCCTCGGGCACGGCGATCGAGGGCAGGTCGTCGATGCGCAGGCGGCGCGGCACGCCCGGACTGTACGAGCTTCAGCCTCGCGGCGTGGGCCGCACAGTAGGCGTTGCGCCGCGCGTTCTGCGCGGGGGTCGTCAGCGTCGCGGCCCGGATCAGCTCTGCGCCCGCCAGGGCGGAGGCCTCGATCTCGGCGAGCTTCGCCTGGTACAGGAACCCGTCGACGCCGCCGAGGGCGCGGGCGTGGCGCAGCTGCTCGGCGTTGCGCCAGGCCTCCTCCCGCCAGGTCGAGATGAGCGAGTACAGGCCCTTCGGGTCGGTGACGACCCCGACGACCTGGACCGCGTCGTCGATCGTCGGGTCGTAGCGCCTCGCGAGCCGGGTCGAGCATCGGGACGAGCGTGTTCTGCAGGACGTCGCTGACGCGCTCGTGGTCGGGCCGGCCCGACGCCGCGGGCATGTCGCCCTGGACGCGCAGCACGCCCTCGGACTGCTCGATCGCCCGGATCGCGTTGTCGCGCCGGATGTGCGCGTTCAGCGCCAGGAGCACGTCGCCGAGCGCCGTCACCGACTGGTCCTGGGCCGCCTGGAAGGCGATCTGCCAGGCCGGCGACACGCTCGCGGTGTCACCGGCGTGCCAGCGCTGGTACTGGTCGAGGTACTCCTGGGCGTACTGGCGCGCCTCGTGGTTGATGCGGTCGGGCCGGTCGAAGTAGCCGGGCAGGCTGGTCGCCACGATCAGGCCGCGGGTGATCGTCAGGTAGGCGTCGGCGAACACGGCGTCGTGGCTGCAGCCGAGCGCGCGGTCCTTGCTGCGCAGGATCGACTCGAGCTGCAGGAAGCAGGTGATGCTCCCGCCCGGGCAGATCGGCCGGACGGCGGGCAGGTACGGCACCGTCGGGTCGGGCGGCAGCGGGGGCGAGCCGGGCAGCGGCCACGGCACGGGCGGGTCGTCGGCGCGGGCCGCGGGCGCGGCCGCCAGGACGAGCGTGGCCAGGAGGAGTACCGCACGCCGGATCGTGGCACGTCTCATCGACCGAGCCTTCTCTCGGGACACTGGGGACGCTCGCTGGTTTCCCGGCACGGGGGCCCGTGAAACGGCTAGCGAACCGGGTCGGACAACCAGACGCCGCAGCGGCCGCCCGGGCCCACCAGCACACGCGTGTGGGCGACGAGCGTCGCAGCGAAGATGGCGCAGGCCCGGCGCCAGCGGCGGGCCGTCGAGCGCCGCCCAGGAGCGGCCGTCGTCGTGTGTGATCCAGACCGCCGTGGAGGTCACCAGCACGGCGAAGCGGGGGTCGGCCCGGACGGTGAGCACGGCGACGGGCCGGCCCGCCGGCAGCGCGGTCGGGAGGCGGCGCCCGTTCGGGTCGACGACGAGCGCGAGCCGGCCGTGCACGGCGATCCAGACCGCCGAGCTCGTCGCGGCCAGGATTACGGGAGATCGCCGGCAGCGCCCGGAGCCGCCGCCAGTGGAGGCCGCCGTCGCGCGACGCGACCAGCTCCCGGTAGACGATGCCGTACAGCAGCTGCGGGTGACCGGGAACCGTGGCCAGGTACGTCGTCGACGTCGAGACCCGGCGCCAGCTGCAGACCGCCGTCCGTGCTGCGCGCGATGCACGAGTTGCCCAAGCAGGTAGGCGATGTTCGTCCCGCGCACCGGGTGGACCTGGACGGCCTGGGTGCCCTGGCCGACGCATGCGGGCACGCGGACGGCACTCCAGGTCGCGCCTCCGTCGACGCTGCGTCGCAGCTCCGTGCCGGAGGCGAGCAGCGCTCGCGGCCCGATGCGGACGGCCTGGTACAGGTCGATCGGGTGCGGACGCCGTCCGTCGCCACGTGCCGCTCGCGCGGGTCGAGCGACAGCACGCCGCTGGCCGTCGCGGCGTAGGCGCGCCCGGCGTCGTCGGAGAGCAGCCCGCCGACGCCCCACCCGTCGCCCGAGAACGGCTGCCAGGTCCAGGTCACGCCGGCGTCGGCGCTGGTGACGGCGCCGAACGGGCCGAGCAGCGCGGCCGTGCCCGCGGCGTCGACGACCAGCGTCGCGTCCCGCAGCGAGGGGGCGTCCGCCGCCTGGAAGGTGCGGCCGCCGTCGGTGCTGCGCCAGGTCCCGCCGTCGTCGGCCAGCACCACGCCCGGGTGTCCGGGGATCGCGCGCCACGTTCCGAGCCCGGGCCGTCCCTCGTCGGCGGAAGCGTGCGCCGCCGTCGGTGCTCGAGCCAGAGCCCGAGGTCGCCGCGGACGTCGAGCGAGCCGGGCTCGAGCGGGCTCGCCTCGACGGAGCGCGCGGCCCTGTTCGAGAGGTTGGTCACGATGCCCGACCAGGTTGCGCCGCCGTCGTTCGAGCGCTCGAGCCGGGCCGGCTCGCGGACCGCGCTCAGGGCCACGAGGTCCGACGGGCCGCCGACGAGGCTCGGAACCAGCACGGGCTGGCCCTGGGCGCGGCCCTCGGTCCAGGTGAGCCCGTCGTCGTCGCTCCGGCACAGGTCCCAGACACCCCGGGCTCGGTCGCGGGGTCCTTCCGGAACCGGTACTGGCGCGCCGGAGCGGCCGGATCGACCACCGGCACGGCGCTGAACGAGCAGCCGACGCCCGCCGTCGACGGCCCGTAGCTGCGGCCGGCGTCCCGGCTCTCGAGCAGCGGACCGACCTCCGGCTGGACCCAGACGTGCGCCGGGTCGGACGGGTCGACGGCGAGCGTCCGTACGGGTTCTCGACGTTGCGAGGCCTGCCAGCTGCGGGCGCCGTCGAACGAGACCAGCCCGTCGAGGTAGAACGCGCCGGGCGCGCCGGCCGCAGCGATCCGTGACCCCGGCCTCTGCCCCCGGCAGGTCGACCCGCGTCCAGCCGGCGCGGGCGCTCGCGGCCGGCAGCGCCAGCACGATGGCGGCGCTCAGCAGGCCGCGTGCGATCGTCCTCCCCATGACGCCATGATGCGCCTCGGCGCGCGGCCGGGGGTAAGGGTTTCGTTCGCGATCGGTGAGGAGCGTCAGGCGGGCTCGGGCTCGGGCGGGAGCCGGCGCTCCCGGTACTCCGAGGTGAGCGCGGCGACCGCCTCGCCGAACGGCTTCGGGCCCTGGTCGATCCGGCCGTGCCGGCGCACCGACACCGTGCGGTCGGCGGCCTCGCGCTCGCCGACGACCAGCATCGCCGGCACCTTGCGCTCCTCGGCGTCGCGGATCTTGCGGCCGACCTTCTCGTCGCGCGCGTCGACGTCGGCGCGCAGCCCCTCGGCCCGCAGCGCGGTGGCCAGCTCCTCGGCGTAGGCCCGGTGGCCCTCGCCGATCGGCAGCACCAGCGCCTGGGTCGGGGCGAGCCACAGCGGGAACGCGCCGCCGAAGTGCTCGACCAGGATCCCGATGAACCGCTCGAAGGAGCCGAACAGCGCCCGGTGGATCATGAACGGGCGTTCCTGGGTGTCGTCCGAGGTCGTGTAGACCGCCTCGAAGCGCTCGGGCATCATCCCGTCGAGCTGGATCGTCCCCATCTGCCAGGCCCGCCCGAGCGAGTCGGTCATGTGCAGGTCGATCTTCGGCGCGTAGAACGCCCCGTCGCCCGGGTTGAGCTTGAAGTCCCAGCCCGCGTGGCGCAGCGCCGCGTCGAGCGCGCCCTCCATCCGGTCCCACTGCTCGTCGCTGCCGATGCGCTTGTCGGGCCGGGTCGAGAGCTCGGCCCGGACCGGCAGCCCGAGGGTCCCGTAGATCCGCTCGGCGAGCTGCAGGCAGCCGATGACCTCGGTCTCGACCTGGTCCCAGCGGCAGAAGAGGTGGGCGTCGTCCTGGGTGATGTGCCGCACCCGCAGGAGACCGTGCATCGCGCCCGAGGCCTCGTCGCGGTGGACGACTCCCTGCTCGGCCAGCCGCAGCGGCAGGTCGCGGTAGGAGTGGCGCGTGTTGTTGTAGATCTCGAGGTGCGCCGGGCAGTTCATCGGCTTCAGCCCCAGCTCGTGGTCATCCGAGTGGGTGAAGAACATGTTCTCGCGGTAGTTGTCCCAGTGCCCGGACTTCTTGAACAGGTCGACGCCGTAGATGATCGGGGTGCGCACCTCGCGGTAGCCGTAGGCCCCGTTCAGCTCGCGCCAGAACCGGGTCAGCTCGTTGAAGATCACCATCCCGTTCGGGTGCCAGAACGGCCCGCCCGGCGAGATCTCCGAGAAGTGGTACAGGTCGAGCTGGGTGCCGAGCCGGCGGTGGTCGCGCAGCCGGGCCTGCTCGATCCGGTGCAGGTAGTCGTCGAGCTCCTTCTGATCGAACCACGCCGTCCCGTAGATCCGGGTGAGCATCGGGTTGTTCGAGTCGCCCCGCCAGTACGCGCCGGCCAGCGCGGTGAGCTTGAACGCCTTGATCGGCTGGGTCGTCTGCAGGTGCGGCCCGCGGCACAGGTCGGTGAACCCGTCGTGGACGTAGTAGGTGATCTCGTCGCCCTCGGGGAGGCCCTCGGCGAGCTCGACCTTGTAGCCCTCGGCCTCCTTGCGGAAGCGCTCGATCGCGTCCCCGCGGGTGGTGTGCTGCCGCTCGAAGGTGTACGGGCCCTTCTTGAGGATCCGCCGCATCTCGTTCTCGATCTTCGGCAGGTCGTCCTCGTGGATGGGCTCGGGGAACTCGAAGTCGTAGTAGAAGCCGTTGTCGATCGCCGGCCCGATCGCGACCTTCGTGCCGGGCCACAGCTGCTGGACGGCCTGGGCCATCACGTGGGCCGTCGAGTGGCGCAGCACCGGCAGCGCGCCGGCCTCGCCGACGGTGAGGATCTTCAGCGAGGCGCCGTCCGGCAGCGGGAGGCGCAGGTCGCGCAGCTCGCCGTCGACCTCGACGGCGGCCGCGGCCTTCGCGAGGCGCGGGCCGATCGCGGCCGCGGCATCGAGGCCGGAGGCGCCATCGGGCAGCTCGAGCTGCGTTCCGTCGGGCAGCGTCACGTGCATGCGCCGGAGTCTATTTTAGGGTGTCGACGATCCGGGCCAGCTCGGCTGCCAGGCGCTCGCGCTCACGCTGGGCGGCCTCGGCGGCGTCGGCCTCGAGGGTCTCGTCGAGCCGCTCGGCGGCGATGGCCTCGTTGCGCTGCTCGGCCCAGACCCGGAGCTCGGCGGCGAACGCTGCGGCCTCGACCACCGCGTCGTCACCGCTCGCGTCGAAGCGGCGGTCGGCGAGCACCTCGACCCGGATCCCGTCCGTCGTCAGACGGCGCTCGAGCAACCGCACCCGCACCGACCCGTCGCGGTCCGCGAGGCTCGTGACGTGGGCGCCCCACTCCCCCGTGCCGGCGAACCGCGCCGCGTCCTGCAGGAGCCGCTCGCACTCGCCGACCAGGTCGACCCGGCGGTCGTCGAGGGTGCGCGAGAGGATGACCTCGCCGTCGACGTAGCGGTCGCGGGCCAGCCGGCGCGCCTCCTTCTCCTGTCGCACCAGCACGATCTCGACCGTGCCCGGGCGCTGGCCGGAGCGGCGCTCGACGACGAAGCGGCAGTCCGCGTCCACCCCCTCGAAGCTACGGAACAGGCGCCGGGAGCGCCACCCCGCAGGTGAGCCGATCGGCCTCCTCGCGCCCCACGCGCCGGGTGAGCACGTCGTGGACGCCGTCCAGGAACGGCGGGCGGGCGGCCCGGTGGGAGTCGGTGGCGACGACGTCGGCGAGCCCGTCGAGGACGAGCTCCCAGCCGACCCGCTCGTTGGTCGTCCCGTCGCGGCCGAGCAGGCTGGTCGAGTTGATCTGGGTGAGCCAGCCCCGCTCCCTGTAGCGCCGGACGACGTCGACGTCGGCGTGCACCATCCGGCAGCGCTCGGGATGGGCCAGCAGCACCACCAGCCCGGCAGCCTCGATGTGCTCGCCGCAGGCCGTGACCAGGTCGAGGGTCGTGGTGTCGGTGTACGGGAGCGGGAGCTCGAGCAGGCACGCCGGGAGCGAGCCGAGCCGGTAGTCGCGGGGATCCTCGTCGAGCAGCCACGGCTCGCCGGCGAGCTCGAAGCCGAGCTGCAGGTCGAGCCCGAACGAGGCGCACTCGTCCACGAGCTCGGCGTGGTGCTCCTCGGCCACCCGCCGGCGCTCGCGGGTGAGCGGGAAGAGGGCGTTCGCGTGCGGCGTGGCGTACTGCACGGCGGTGCCGCGCTCGGCCGCCTCGCGCAGCAGCGCGAGCGCCTCGGAACGGGTCTTCACGCCGTCGTCGCCCGACGGCACCATGTGGCTGTGGGTGTCGACGAAGGTTTGCTCGCGCACTCCCACAGGGTACGGGCAGGTCGATGGGCGAGATCCTGGTGGCCTACGACGGGAGCGACGCCGCGCGGCGGGCGCTCGAGAGCGGCCTGGCGCAAGCCGAGGGCGGCGGCGGAGACCTGGTGGTCCTGGTCGTGGCGCCGCTGCCGGTGCGCGACGCCGACGGCAGCGAGCAGTTCACCGACCCGACGCCGCTGGTCGACGAGGGCGCGGCCGCGCTCGAGAAGGCCCGCGCCCAGGTCGACGAGGCGGGCCTCGACGCCCGGCTCGTCGAGGCGCTCGGCGACCCGGTCGAGACGATCGTCCGCTACGCCAACGAGCACCCGGTCGACGTGATCGTGCTCGGCAGCGGCGCCCAGGCGTCACCGCCGCCGAGCCTCGGGAAGGTCACGACGGCGGTGGCCCGGGACGTCCGCTGCGACGTCGTGCTGGTGCCCTAACTCCTGCCGTAGACCTCGAGCTCGGCGACCGAGGTTCCCTGGCAGCCGCTCGGACCGGGGCAGCCGGCCGGGCCGCCGGGGACGTGGTTCGACAGCGCCCACAGGCGCACGAAGCGCACGCCGCTCGGCGCCGGCGGTGGGCCGCACGAGGTTCAGCCGGAACGCGTCCTGCGGGCGGAACGACCCCTCGGCCGCGGTCGTGTAGGTGACGCCGTCGGTCGAGGTCTCGAGCCGCCAGCCCTTCAGCTCGGCGCTCCCGCCGAAGCCGCAGGTCGGCGACGGGTCGATGCCGAAGCGCGAGACGTCGACGGCCGAGGGCAGCGCGACCGTCACCTGCTGCGGCACGAGCCCCGCGCCGTCGGCGACGAACGGCGCGATCCAGCCGTTTCCGGACGACTGGTCGATCGCCAGACCGGCCGGGCAGCCTTCGGCGTCGCCGCTCGACGAGACGACGGTGGCCCCGCCCGGCCCGGCGGCCCAGTCGCGGCGCAGCGAGAAGTCCTGCCGGGTCGGTCCGCGCACGATGGTGTTCGTGGCCACGGCGGTGTCGTAGCCCGGCGCGCTGGCGGCGACGTCCGGGTAGGTGCCCAGGGGGATCCCCTTGATCGCGTAGTGGGCGCCGCGATCGATGCCGCCGACGAGGTCGTCGGCGAAGCCCGAGGCGTGACCGCCGAAGGCCACCACCGCGGTCTTCACCGGGAGCCCGGTGTCGCCGTCGCGCACCGTGCCCTCGAGGCGGCCGGACGGGTGCGCCGAGGGCCGGCGGCAGGTCGAAGCTGGCCACCGGCGCGGCATCGTCGCCCGAGACCGCGCCGGCGAAGTAGCCCATGCCGCGGTGCGCGAAGACCTGCCAGATGGCGTCGTGGTGGGCGCCGCCGAAGTCGACCATGTCGGCCTGCAGGATCGCGTTGCGCTCGTCGAGGTAGGACGGGTTCGACGGGGACAGCTCCATCGCCCGGGTGACCAGCCCCTCGGTGACGTCGCTGCCGAGCGCCGTCCGCAGGTCCCACAGCGTCTGGCTCCAGATCTCGCTGTCGGCGTGCACCTCGGGCGCACCGATGATCTGCCCGTAGTCCGCGTACGTGTAGCCGCCGCTCAGAGGGCCGCCGATCTCGGTGTTGCCCGGGCAGCGCGGCGCGCTCGAGCCGACGGCGCAGTCGATCGGTTCCGTCCGGCTGTAGCCGAGCGTCCCCGTCGTCCAGTAGACGTCGAGGTCGAGCTCGCCGTCGGCGGCGGTGTCCGGCGCGAAGCCGTCGCGGACGACGGAGTCGAAGGCGTACCAGTCGCTCCAGCCCTCCCCCATCGCGCCGGCCTGGACGCCGCCGAGCGTCGAGTTGCCGGCGGCGTCGACCACGAGCCGGTTGGACAGGCCGTGCGTGTACTCGTGGTACACGGTGAGCGCGTCGTCGCCGCCGTTGATCGGCAGGCCGAGATCGGTGTCGTCGCCCGGGGCGTGGACGAGGTACATCTGCATCGTCGGCGCCTGCCCGTCGGGCAGCGTCGTCATGTTGGCGTTGTCGATGTGGTTGGCGTCGGGCAGCCCGCCGTCGGTGTCGGCGCCGTCGTCGGTCTGCGTGTCCACCGCGTCTCCGCCGAGGCCCTGCCCGCCGACGTTCACGTTCTGGAAGTTCCCCGCCGCCTCGGTGAAGCCGATCGGCGGCGCCGCCAGGTGGTCGTGCCAGGCGTTCACGTAGGAGAAGACCTGGGTCGCGTCCTCGGCCCGGTTGGTCTCCCAGGAGAACGGCGTCGACGGGTCCCAGGTGCAGACGAACAGCGCCGAGCAGCGCGGATCGACGCCGCCGAACGGCACGATCGGGTAGCTCCAGTCGCCGCTCGCGTCGGACGGCCCGACCTCCTCGGAGGGCTCGGCGACGTTGTCGTCGTCGACGTCCGAGAAGGTGTGCGAGTTGTTGCCCGAGAGCGTCGTCGCGCCGGCGGGCAGCCAGCCGGCCGCGCTGAAGTCGCGCGGCGTCTGCGTGCCGCCCGAGGGGGCGCCCGGGTAGTAGTCGACGGCCAGGCCGGTCGCCCGGTTCGTCAGGCTCTGGCGGTAGAGGAGCGTGCCGCTGCCGTCGGCGACGACCTGCTGTGAGACGCCGTTCGCGTCGTGCACCAGCACCTGCCAGGCGAGCTGGGTACCCGAGGCGGTGTGGAACAGCACCCGCGTGGCGCCGCTGCCGCGGGTGGCGGCGTTCACGGCTGCGGCGCGTGCGGGTCGCCGCCGGGACGGCCGCCGGCAGGCCGGCGACCGGCGCGTCCAGCACGTTGACGATCCGCCCGTCCCGGGTCACGTTGACCCGCACGCCGTTGCCGAAGACCGGGACGCCGTCCACCGACTGGACGAACGAGAGGTGGTGCGTGCCGTCGATCGAGACGTAGTCGCGGCGCAGGTCGAGCGCGGCCACGTCCTGCGGGCCGAGCCGGAAGACGGCGGCCTGGCGCAGCAGGTACCCGCGCGCGATCGCCGCCGCCGGCGCGCTGCTGGGGGCGGTCAGGAAGCCGTCGAGGCGGGCCACGACCCGCGGCGTGCGGGTCGCACCGTCGAGCGAGACGATCCCCTCCCGGCCGAGCGTCCGGCGGAGCCTCAGGACGGCATCGCCGGCGTTGGCGGTGAGGCCGGAGAGCGGCGACGCCGTCCGGACGTCGATGTTCCGCGGCGGCACGATCGAGCGCTCCCGGGCCACGGCCGTGGCCGGAACGAGCGCGCCGACGCCCGCGAGCGCCAGCAGGGCGCGCGCGTTCCGTCGTCTCATGGGTCCCCTCCTCCTCGAGGTCACCGTGGAGCCCGGCCAACGCTAGGCAATGCGCGCCTCGAAGCGCAAGCTGAGCCGTGTTAGGGCTCTGCTAGCTTGCCTCCATGCCCGCCCCCGACGAGCTGAAGCGCCGCATCGAGGCGCACCTCCCGGGCTCGACCGCCGAGATCGTCGACACGACCGGCACCGAGGACCACTTCCGCGCGCACGTGCGTGCGCCGCAGTTCGCCGGGATCCCGCTGATCGAGCAGCACAAGCTGGTCTACGCAGCGGTGCAGGACATGCTCGACGACGGGTCGATCCACGCCCTGTCGATGAAGACCGTCTCCGCCAGCTGAGGTCGCCATGAACATCGTGTCCGAGTCCGAGATCGCCGAGGCGATCGACCAGGCCATCGCCAACAACCGCGTCATGCTCTTCATGAAGGGCACGCCCGACGCGCCCGCCTGCGGCTTCTCCCAGCGCACGGTGCTGGCGCTGCGCGACGCCGACGCCGAGTTCGGGGCGATCAACATCCTGCCCGACCCGCGGATCCGCCAGATCCTGTCGGCGAAGTCCGGCTGGCCGACGATCCCGCAGCTGTTCGTCGACGGCCAGCTCGTCGGCGGCTGCGACATCGTCATGGAGCTGCACCAGAGCGGCGAGCTGCACGACATGATCGCGGCTCAGGGCGCGGCGACGCCCGCCAGCAGCACCGAGTAGAACCGGTCGGCGACCTCGTCGGGCGACAGCGCCCCGTCGGGCCGGTACCAGGTCGCCGCCCAGTTCCCCACCGACAGGAAGCTCATCGAGGCGAAGGTGACGTCGAGGTCCGCCCGGAAGGCGCCCTCGGCGACGCCGCCGGCGAAGAGCTCGCGGACGCGGCGCTCGTAGCCGTCGCGCAGCTCGATCGCCCGGGAGCGGTCGGGCTCGCCGAGGTGCCGCCACTCCCACAGGAAGCAGGCGGCCGCGTCGGGCTCGGCGGCGACGACGCCCAGATGGGCGCGAAGCGCGCGCCTGAGCCGGGCCGGGGCGTCCGATGGGGCGCCTTCGAGGGCCGTCGGCGATCGCCGACTCGAACGCGTCGGCGCCGCGCTCGACGGTCGCCAGGAGGAGCTCCTCCTTGGCGCTGATGTGGGTGTACAGCGAGCCGCGGCGCATGCCGAGGGCCTGCGCCAGGTCCTCCATCGAGGTGGCGTGGTAGCCGCGCGCGGCGAACAACCGCCGCGCGGCAGCCTCGAGCTCGATCCGTCGCGGGGTGCGCTGGGTGGACATCCCGCGCCGAACGATAGGCGACCCCATCAGCTACACTGACCCAAACGATCGGTCGGAGGGTTGAGCTGATGACGATGGAAGCGCGCGAGGCCGGGTTCTTCGAGCGGCTCGCCGCCGGCGGCGACGTCGAGTCGGGCGACTGGATGCCCGACGGGTACCGCCAGCAGGTGCTGCGCTTCGTCGAGATGCACGGCAACTCCGAGCTGATGGGCGCCCTGCCCGAGCGCGACTGGATCGTGCGCGCGCCGACCCTGCAGCGCAAGCTGGCGCTGACGGCCAAGATCCAGGACGAGGTCGGCCACGCCCAGCTCCTGTTCCGGCTGGTCGAGGACCTCGGAAAGCCGCGCGCGCAGATCCTCGAGGACCTGCTCGAGGGCCGCTCGAAGTTCCACAACGTCTTCCACTACCCGACCCGCTCGTGGGGCGACGTCGGGGTGATCGCGTGGCTCGTCGACGCCGCGGCGATCCTCTCCCAGAAGGCCCTCCTGAAGTGCTCGTACCTGCCCTACCGGCGGGTGATGCAGCGGATCTGCTGGGAGGAGTCGTTCCACATCCTGCACGGCCGCGACGTGATCCTGGCCCTGATGACCGGGTCGGACGGCCAGCGCGAGCTGGTGCAGGAGGCGCTCGACCGCTGGTGGGAGCCGCTGATGCACTTCCACGGGCCGGCGACGCCGAAGGACAAGGATCGGGACATCGCCTGGCGGATCAAGAGCCGCTCGAACGAGGAGCTGCGCCAGGAGTTCCTGGACGTGTACGTGCCGCGCATCTGGGAGCTCGGGCTGACCGTGCCCGACCCCGCGCTGCGCCACGACGAGGCGTCCGGACGCTGGGAGTACACCGAGCCCGACTGGGAGCGGCTGCGCCAGATCGGGCGCGGCCACGGGCCGGCCACGCAGGAGCGGCTCGGGCTGCGCCGCCTGTCGGCCGAGCAGACCTCGTGGGTGCGCAAGGCGTTCGCCGTGCCGGCCGCCGCGTAGGAGTGCCGGTGCCGCGCCACTACGAGGTCTTCCGCCGCGAGAAGCACGCCGAGCCGCTCGAGCACGCCGGGTCGGTCGAGGCGCCCGACGACCAGCTCGCGGCGATCTACGCGCGCCAGGTGTACGGCCGCCGAGGCGAGTCCGAGACGCTGTGGGTGGTGCCGCGCGACGCGGTGATCGTGACGCCCGGGCCGCAGCCCGAGCTCGACCGCTCGTACCGGCGCGTCGACGGCTACTCCATCAAGCAGAAGCTGCGCGCGGTGCGCGAGCGGGTGGCGGAGGACGGCTCGTGACGCCGGCGATCGCCCGCTCGCTGGCGCTGGCGCTGGCCGACGACGAGCTGGTGCTCGGCTACCGCGAGTCCGAGTGGACCGGCGTCGCGCCGATGCTCGAGGAGGACGTGGCGCTGTCGTCGATCGCCCAGGACGAGATCGGCCACGCGCGGGCGCTGTACCTCGTGTGCGCGTCGCTCGACGCGCGCGGAGGCGAGAGCGCCGACGTGGACGCCGCCCGGGCCGACGCGCTGGCCTTCGACCGCCCGCCCGAGGGCTTCCGGCACGCCCGGCTGTGCGAGCGGCCGCGCGGCGACTGGGGCGAGGAGATCGCCAAGCGGGCGCTGTACGAGCTGGCCGACGCGGTGCGGCTCGAGGCGCTCGTCGGACACGTCGTGGACGGCGCTCGGCCAGCTCCTGCAGAAGGTGTCGCGCGAGGAGGTCTACCACCTCGAGCACGCCCGGGCCTGGCTCGACCGGCTGGCCGCCGACGAGCGACGGCCGGGTGCGGCTGCAGGCCGGGATCGACGCGCTCTGGGCCGACGCGCTCGGGCTGTTCGAGCCGTTCGAGCACGAGGACGCGCTGCTCGCGGCGCGGCATCCTGCCCGTCCCGTCGAGCATCCTCTGCACGACGTTCGAGGCCGTGGCGCTCGAGGAGCTCGCCTCGCGCGGGCTGACCGTCCCCGAGGACGTGGCGCCGCTGCACGGCGGCCGCCGTGGGCGGCACACGCGAGGCGCTTCGCCGCCCAGCACGCCGAGATGACGATGGTGCGCCGGCTGGAGCCCGAGGGGGCGCCCTGGTGAGCGACCCGCTGGCCACCGAGCTCGAGGTCTGGGAGGCGCTCGACGCGGTGCCCGACCCGGAGCTGCCGGTGCTGTCGGTGGTCGACCTCGGCGTGGTCGCCGGCGTCGAGGTCGACGGGCGGACGGCGCACGTCCGCTTCACCCCCACGTTCGTCGGCTGCCCCGCGGTGGAGCTGATGCGCGCCGGGATGAGCGAGGCCATCCGCGGGCTCGGGCTCGAGCCGGACGTGCGGGTCACGTTCGAGCAGCCCTGGACCTCCGACCGGATCACGCGAACGCGGGCGCGGCGCGGCTGGCCGAGGCCGGCATCGCCCCGCCGGGCCCGGCGCCGGTGCGGACGGGCCTCTCGATCCCGCTGCGGCAGGTCGTGGCGTGCCCCTACTGCGGCTCGACCGAGACGCAGCCGGGAGAACAGCTTCGGCCCGACGGCCTGCCGGGCGGTCTGGTACTGCGACGGCTGCCGGCAGCCGTTCGAGGCGTTCAAGCCGGTCTGAGCCGAACCCCTCGGCTAGCGCCGGGAATCCGGCTCGGCGATCGACTGGATGTGGTCCCCGATCATGGCGCCCAGCGTGCTCAGCGTGAGCACGATGCCGGTGATGATCACGGCGAGAACGATGGTGTACTCCGCCATCGTCTGTCCTTGCTCGCGCCGGAGCGCCCGGCACGTGAGCTTCTGAAGGCTCTCCACGAGCGTCTCCCTCTGACGTTCTGACGGTTAACTGCTGCGGCCCGGGCCACGAGTGGCCCGGGCCGCAGCGAACCTTCGTACGACTAGTTCATCGCTCCGCCGACGGTGGCGAGCGCGTCGAGATGCTGCCGCTCAGGGTCGTCAGGGCGGCGACGATGCCGACCGTGATGACGGCGAGGACGACGGCGTACTCGGCCATCGTCTGGCCCTCCTCGCGCTGAACCAGGTTACGCAGGTAGAAGTAAAGCTCGGTCATTGAAGACCCTCCGACTCGAAGATGACGACAGTCCTCAAGATCGGGGAATGCCGAGCAGTCGATCTCCCCCGTTCGGGTATACTTGCAAATATTCCGGTAAGTTCTGGTTTGTACCCGGCCGGGGGATGGGACGAGACGCGCGCGTGAGGCACGCTGGGTGCATGGGAATCGGACGCATCGACGCCAGCTCGGCGGCCCTCGCGGGCATGCAGCGGGCACAGGCCGGCCTCGCGCAGGACGCCAGCAAGATCGCCTCGAGCGGGCCGGACGTCGACGCGATGATCGACCTGAACCTGCAGGGGCTCACGTTCGACGCCAACGCGCACGCGCTGCGCGCCGCCGACCACAGCACCGGCAGCCTCATCGACGTCCTGGCCTGAGCCGGCTACTCGGCCTCGATGGTGGCGATCGTCGTGCCGACCGCCACGGTGTCGCGCGGGTCGGCCTTCGTGGCCGTGAGGGTGCCGGCGGCCGGGGCGAGCACCTCGGCGTCGACCTTGTCGGTCTCGACGACGCAGATCGGCTCGTCGCGGGCGACGCGGTCGCCGGCCTTCTTGAGCCACTCGACGATCGTGGCCTCCTCCATGCTCTGACCCCACTTCGGCAGCACCACGGGGATCTCGCTCACCTGGCCTCCAGCTACGAGTAGCGGTTCGTGATCGGCATCCGCCGGTCGCGGCCGAACGCCTTCGGCGTGCAGCTTGATCCCCGGCGGGGCCTGGCGGCGCTTGTACTCGGCCCGGTCGACCAGCCGGGCCACGCGCCGGGCCAGCTCGAGGTCGGCGATGCCGGCGTCGGCGATCTCCTGCGGCGACAGGTCCTCGTCCACGTAGGCCACGATGACCGGGTCGAGCAGCGTCGTAGGCCGGGATCGTCTGGTCGTCGCGCTGCTCGTCGCGCAGCTCGGCGCTCGGCGGCCGCTCGATGATCGAGCGCGGGATCCGCTCGGTCCCGGCCTGCTCGTTCAGGTAGCGGGCGAGCTCGAACACCAGCGTCTTCGGGACGTCCTTGATCGGCGCGAAGCCGCCGGCGGTGTCGCCGTACAGCGTCGAGAACCCGGCCGCCGTCTCGGACTTGTTGCCGGTCGTCAGCACCAGCCAGCCGTGCTGGTTCGAGAGCGCCATCAGGATCAGGCCGCGCAGCCGGGCCTGCACGTTCTCGGCCGCCAGCCCGTCGATGTCCGGCAGGACGTCGTGCACCGAGTTGCGCAGCGGCTCGATCGGCAGCTCCCGGAACGACACGCCGAGCCGCTCGGCCACGAGCTGGGCGTCGGAGCGGGTCTCGGCCGCGTTGTAGCGCGTCGGCAGCGACACCGTCTCGACCCGCTCGGGGCCGAGCGCGTCGGCCGCCAGCGCCGCCACCAGCGCCGAGTCGATGCCGCCGGACAGGCCGATCACCACCTGGCCGAAGCCGTTCTTGTCGACGTAGTCGCGAAGCCCGATGCGCAGCGCCCGCCAGATCTCGTCGACCCGGCTGCCGGGCGCGCGCGCAGATCCGGGGCTCGACCGGCGCCCGCGCCTCCGTGGAGGCGGGGAGGACGAGCTCCGCGTGCACCTGGTGGCGTCCGCGCCGTCCGCGCCGCAGGCGCGTGTCCCGCAGCCGGGCAGCCGACCGCGTGCTGCGAGTCGACGTCGACGATCAGCAGGTCCTCGGCGAACGCCTCGGCCCGGGCCAGCACGTCGCCGTCGGGGTCGATCACCACGCTGCGCCCGTCGAAGACCAGCTCGTCCTGGCCGCCGACGAGGTTGCAGTAGGCCACGAAGCACAGGCCGTCGCGGGCCCGGGTGCGGAGCATCTCCTCGCGCGAGATCCCCTTGCCCCAGTGGTACGGCGAGGCCGAGATGTTGAGGACGACGGTCGCGCCGCCGGACACCGAGCGGTTCATCGGCCCGTCGGGGAGCCAGATGTCCTCGCAGATCTGGGCGTCGGCGAGCGCTCCGCCGACCTCGAACACCAGGTTCCGCCGGCCGGCCGAGAACGTGCGCTCCTCGTCGAAGACCCCGTAGTTCGGCAGCTCGCGCTTGTCGTAGCGGGCCACGATCTCGCCGCCGGCGCAGCAGCAGCGCGCTGTTGCGCACCCGGTCGCCGTCGAGCCACGGACAGCCGACCAGGAGCGGCACCGACACCTCGCGCGGCGAGCGCCTCGGCCTCGCGCCGGCAGGCGGCCAGGAACGCCGGCCGGAACAGCAGGTCCTCGGGCGGGTAGCCGCTGACCGCGAGCTCCGGCGCGAGCACCAGGTCCGCCCCGCTCTCGGCCGCCCGGGCGCACGCCGCGGCCACCCGCTCGCGGTTTCCCGCGAGGTCTCCGAGCGTCACGTCGACCTGGGCCAGCGCCAGTCTGAGCACGCTCCAAGCCTAGGGGATGCCGTCCGACGACCCCTCTAGCATCGGCCGTGTGCAGAGGAATCGGCGACGGGAGGTCCAGCCCTCGTGGTGCAGCTTCGGCAAGTCGGCGCACGCTCGTACGACCACCGCTTCCTGCGCGACCGGCGCGCAGCGCCCGGCAGGATCGCGACCCGGCGCCTGCAGCTGCACCAGCTACCGCGTGGCCGTCTGTGGCATGGCCGCTGGCGGCGCCGGGGCTGACCGTCCGAACGGCTAGGCGCCCGGGCCGAGCGTCCGGCGCTCGTAGGCCTCGGCGAGGCCGTCGGCCAGCGCGCCCACGATCCCGCCCAGGTCGTCGACCTCGTCGCGCAGCCTGCCGGCCTCCTCCAGCCCGAGCCCGGCGGTCACCAGCCGCGCCCGGATCGTGCCGAGCACCGCGTCGACGTGCTCGAGCTCGTCGTCCAGGGCCTCGCGGCGCGCCGTCAGCGACTCCAGCAGCTCGACCTGCTCGGCCAGCGCCGGGGCAGCCTTGCCGGCGCGCTCCTCCTGGGCCGCGAGCCGGGCCCGCAGGGCGGCCGGGTCGACGCCGCGCAGGTAGTCGTCGACCTCGCTCACCCGCCGGGCCGCCGCCACCACGTCGCGGCCGAGCTGCTGCACCTGCCTGGCGAGGCCCGCGGGCTGCACCGGCAGCGTCGGCCAGCTGGCGCAGGATCGCCTCCTGCTCGTTCAACGCGTGGCGCACGCGTGGGCGCAGCTCGGGGCTGACGCCGTCCAGCTCGGGCCCCGCACGCGTCTCCTTCGACACCACCGGAACCGACTGCGGCGGACGGTAGGACGCGGCCACCAGGACGCCGTAGACCGGGATCGCGAGGGCCACGAGCCACGGCGCCGAGAGGATGGCGAGCACCAGCAGGATCGCCAGCACCGCCAGGTTCAGCGGCCGAGCCGCCGCCCGGGCCAGGGACCGTTCGCGGGGCGGCAGCATCCCCTGGATGCTAGCCCGCTGCGTCCGGCTCGAAGCCCGTGAAGGCGCCCGGCCGGCGGGCTGCGCCGATCGAGGCCGCGGCCGAGCACCTCGAAGCTGGTCAGCGGCGTCGAGGCGTGATCGGCGAGCGACGCGGCGACCGGGTCGAGCAGCCGGGCGGTGTGGTCACCCGCCTCCATCGAGGCCAGCACGCGGCCCTCGACGAACCCCAGGCAGTCCTCGAGGATCGGCGCCCCGGTCTCCCCCAGCCGGTACGCGAGCCCGTCGAACTTGTCGGCGAACCGCCCCGACTGCAGGCCGAAGTGCTCCACCAGGTGCGCCTGGGCCCGCCCGAGCACGTGCAGCGCGAGCACGCCGCTGCGGTCGACCAGCTCGTGGGTGAGGTTCTCGTGGCTCGTGCAGGCGATCAGCCGCGGCGGGTCCATGCTGGCCGCGCTCACGAAGGTGGCGAAGCAGCCCGCGAGCCGCCCTTCGAAGGCCGTCGTCAGCACCACGCCGGTGCCGTCGAGCCGGACGAGCAGCGCCTCGAGGTCGCTCACGCGCCGCAGGACTCGCGCACCACGAGCTCCACCGGCAGCGTGATCACGCTCGGCGGCTGCTCGGGCTCCTCGATCGCCCGCACCAGGGCCTCGGCAGCAGCCCGGCCGAGCCCTTCCTTGTCCTGGCGCACGGTCGTCAGCGCCGGCCGCAGGAGCGAGGCGATCGGGATGTCGTCGAACCCGACGACGGCCAGGTCCTGCGGGACGCGCAGGCCCGCGTCGAACGCCGCCAGCATCGCCCCGACGGCCATCAGGTCGCTCGAGGCGAACAGCGCCGTCGGCGGCTCGTCGAGGGCCAGCAGCGCCTGCATGCAGGCATAGCCGCTCTCGTTCAGGTCGTCGCCCTCGAGCACCAGCGCGGGGTCGAACGCCAGTCCGGCGCCCTCGAGCGCGGCCCGGTAGCCGCCGACGCGGTCGGTCGAGGGCCGCGAGCCGAGCGGCCCGTGCAGGTGGCCGATGCGGCGGTGCCCGAGCGACAGCAGGTGCTTCGTCGCGACCTCGGCGCCGCCGTAGTTGTCAGACATCACGTAGCCGGCGCGGGTGCCCGAGAGGTCGAGGTCGACGAACACGCACGGCCACTTCGAGCGCAGCAGCCCGTGCACCTCGGGGTCGTGGCGGTCGACGCCCATGAGCGCCACGCCGTCGAGCCGGTGGTGCTGGCAGCGCTTCAGGTAGTCGTGGTAGCCGAAGCCGTTGCCCGGGTGGTCGGCGGCGAAGATCAGGAGGTCGAAGCCCGCCGCGCCGAGGCGGTCGCGCAGGCCGTACAGCACCTCCTGGAAGAACGGGTGGCGCAGGCCCGGGCTCAGCACCACGCCGACCACGTGCGAGCGCCGGGTGACCAGCGTGCGGGCCGCCGCGCTGGGCGTGTAGTCGAGCTCCTTCGCCAGCTCGAGCACGCGTTTTCGCGTCGCGTCGCTGACGTCGCCGTAGTTGTTCATGACGCGGGAGACGGTGGCGACGGAGACGCCGCTGCGGAGCGCGAGGTCGCGGATGTTGGCGATCGGAGAGGCCTCCTACGGCGCCGAAAACGTTTTCGGCAAGGCGCCGGCGGTACCGGTTAGAGTCGCTCTCGTGGACGAAGAGGCGGACGTGGTCATCATCGGCGGCGGGGCGGTCGGCGCATCCACTGCGTTCCATCTTACGGGGCTGGGCGTGACGGACATCGTCCTGCTCGAGCGGGACTCGCTGGCCTCGGGCTCGACGAGCCGCTCGGCCGGCGGCTTCCGGGCCCAGTTCGCCGACGAGCTGAACGTCCGCATCGCGCTCCGCTCGATGGCCGAGCTCGCCCGCTTCGAGGAGCTCACCGGCGTCGACTGCGGCCTGCGCCAGGTCGGCTACCTGTTCCTGCTCGACCAGGACGCCGACGTCGCCCACTTCCGCGAGGCCCTGGCCCTGCAGCACGCCCTCGGCGTCCCCTCGCGGGAGCTCACCCCGGCCGAGGCCGCCGCCATCGTCCCCGGGATCGCGGTCGACGACCTGCTCGCCGCGACCTTCTGCCCGCTCGACGGCCACTGCACGCCCGAGGCCGTCGTCCAGGGCTACGCCGGGGTCGCCGTCGAGCGCGGCGCGCGCATCCACCAGGGCGAGGCCGCCACCGCCATCGAGCTGCGCGACGGCCGGATCGAGGCCGTCGTCACGCCGCGCCGCCGCATCCGCACGGACACCGTGGTCAACGCCGCCGGCGTCTGGTCGAGGGACGTCGCCGCCCTCGCGGGCGTCGAGCTGCCGGTCGACGGGGAGCGCCGCTTCATGCACTACTCCCCGGACGCCGGCGGCCTGCCCGACGGGCTGCCGCTGACGATCGACTACTCGACGGGCTTCTACTTCCACCGCGAGGGGCCGGGCCTGGTCTTCGGCGGCCGCGAGCCCGAGCTCGCCGACGTCGCCGAGCACGGCGCCCGCCGGCTGCCCCTGCTGGCCGAGCTGCCGGTCCAGTCCTCCTGGTGGGGCTACTACGAGATGAGCCCCGACCACAACGCCCTCGTCGGCGAGCTGGCCGAGCCCGGACGCCTGCTGTACGCCACGGGCTTCTCCGGCCACGGCTTCCAGCAGGCGCCGGCCGTCGGCGAGCACCTGGCGGAGCTGGTCGTCGGGAACGAGCCGTCGCTCGACCTGTCCCCGTTCGCCGTCGAGCGGCTGGCGCGGGGCGAGCCGCGGCACGAGCGCTTCGTGGTGTGAGGAGGCTCCTCGGCATCGCGGCCGTTCGTCCTGGCCGCCCTCCTCCAGCCTGCCGCCGGCTCGGCCTCGCCGAACCTGATGCTCGGGGTCATGGACCAGGCGCTGTTCGAGAACCGGCCCGACCTGGCCTGGCAGTTCGAGCGCCAGCTGCGCCCGCAGGTGCTCCGCTTCGACCTCGACTGGAGCCAGGTCGCGCCGCGCCGGCCGCTGTGGCCCTACGACTCCGAGGACCCGGCGTACCGCTTCGCGGCGATCGACCGGCTCGTGCAGCAGGCGCTCGAGCGGAACGTCTACGTCGTCCTGACGATCGTCCACACCCCGGCCTGGGCGGGCGGCGGCCCCGGCGGCCGGCGCGCGCCGCGCGACCTGCAGGACCTGCGGGCCTTCGCCTACGCCGCCGCGTTCCGCTACGGCCGCGCGGTGCAGCGCTGGACCGCCTGGAACGAGCCGAACCTCACCCAGACCCTGATCCCCCAGGTGCAGCCGGTCAACGGCCGGCTGACGATGGTCTCGCCGCGGATCTACGCCGGGATCCTCACCGCGATCTACGAGGGCGTGCACCAGGCCGGCGACGAGCTCGGCATCCGCGAGCAGGTCGCCGGCGGGGTCACCGCCCCGTTCGGCTGCGGCCTGCACTGCCGGCGCCACTCGATCGCGCCGCTCACGTTCCTGCGCAAGGTGGCCGCGTTCAACCCGCCGTTCGACGTCTGGGCGCACCACCCGTACCGCGTCCACCGCAACGAGACGCCGACCGTCGGCGCCAGCGACCCCCAGGTCTCGTTCGGCAACCTCGGCGACCTGCGCCGGACGCTCGACCAGCTCTACCCCGGCCGCCACGTCCCGATCTGGATCACCGAGATCGGCTACCAGACGAACCCGCCGGACACCGACCAGGGCGTCTCGCCGCGGGACCAGGCCCGCTACCTGGCCGAGGTCGTGCGCCGGGCCCGCCAGATGCCGGGCGTCCAGCTCCTCATCTGGTTCATGGTGCGCGACGAGTCGATCAACGGCCGGGCCGACTTCGGCGGCTTCCAGACGGGACTCGTCGACGACCACAACCGGCGAAAGCCGGCCTTCTGGACGTTCCGCTCGCTGGCGCTCGGCGGAGGCTAGATCGATGACCAGCAGCCGCGGGAGCAGCTGCGACACGACGCCCAGCGGCACGAGGTACTGCTTGCCGCGGGTCTCGACCCTGGCGCACGGGATCGCGCCCGACTCGCACCACCCCAGGAGCTGCGGATCGCCGCTGCGAAGGATGGTCGCGGCCTCGTCGATGAGGAGCGGCTCGCCGGTCGTGTCGTCGGTTGGGGAGGTGGCCATGTGAGATCTAGACGCGGCCGGCGGGGCGATGTTAGGGCCGCGTTGAGCGAAGATTGAGGACGTGGACGCCCCGGCCCCCTCGTTCGCCGCGCCCCTGGCCGCCCCTCCGTTGATCCTCGACGGCGGGCCGCTGCACGTCGCCGACGTCGTCGCGGTGGCCCACGAGGGACGCCCGGTGCAGCTCGGCGAGCACGCCCGCACGGCCCTCGGGCGGGCCCGGCAGACGGTCGAGCGGCTGCTCGAGCGCGGCGAGTCGGTGTACGGCCTGACGACCGGCGTCGGCGTGCTGGCGCGGGTGCACGTCGACTCCTCCGAGCCGCACACCCACGGGCGCCGTCTGGTGCTGGCGCACTGTGTCGGGCACGGCCCGCTCGCCCCGGCGCCGGTGGTGCGGGCGACGATGCTCGTGCGGGCCCAGGGGCTGTCGCTCGGCGGCGCCGGGGTGCGGCCGCAGCTGGTCGACGCGTACTGCGCGGCGCTGAACGCCGGGGTGCTCCCGCCGGTGCACGAGATCGGGTCGGTCGGCCAGTCGGACCTCGGCCCCCTGGCGGAGGTCGCGCGCACCCTCATCGGCGAGGACGGCCTGATGCGCGGCGCCGGGCTGCAGCCGGTGCAGCTCGCCCCGAAGGAGGCGCTCGCGATGATCAACGCGAACGCCTTCTCGGTCGGCTGGGCCTGCCTGGCCCTCGACCGCTGCCGGCTCGCGCTCGAGGCCCTCGACGCCGCGGCGGCGCTGAGCTTCGAGGGCTTCCTGGCCAACCCGTCGCCGCTCGACCCGGTGGTGGCCCGTGTCCGACCGTACGCGGCGCTGTCCGACAGCGTCCGGCGGCTGCGCGAGCTGCTCGAGGGCGGCGAGCTCCTCGGCGGCGGCCTGGCCCGCAACCTGCAGGACCCGCTGGCCTTCCGGGTCGTGGCCCAGGCCCACGCCACCGCCCGCAACGCGCTCGACCACGCGAAGGGTCAGGTCGAGGTCGAGCTTCGTTCGGCGGGCGACAACCCGCTCGTGATCCACGAGGAGGAGCGGGCGATCTCGGTCGGCAACTTCGACAGCGGCCCCGTCGCGGCCGCGCTGGACTACGCCCGCATCGGCGTGGCCCACGCCGTGACCGTCTCGGGCGAGCGGATCCAGAAGCTGCTGACCGGCGCCTTCAGCGGCCTGCCCGACGGCCTGCGGGTGCGCGCCGACGACCCCGACGACGCGCTGGCCATCGTGGGCCACGGCGCCGCCGCGCTGGCCGCCGAGGTGCGGCTCCTGGCCGCACCGGTCTCGGTCGAGCTGCCGACCTCGGGCCTCGCCGGCGGCATCGAGGACCGGGTGACGATGACCCCGCTGGCGGCCCGGCGGCTGGACACCCAGGGCGCCCTGGCGCTGCGCCTGGCAGCGGTGGAGCTGGTCTGCGCCGCCCAGGCCGTCGACCTGCGCGACCGCGCCGACCGGCTCGGGCCGGGCACCGCCCGGGTGCACGCGCTGGTGCGCGAGAGCGTGCCGTTCGTGCGCACCGGCGAGACGGTGTCCTCGGACCTCGACGGGCTCACGGCCCGCCTCGTCGGCAGGGATCTAGGCGGCCAGCGAGGCGTCGCCGGCACTCGCGCCGACGACCTCGACGATCGCCTGCACGCAGCGCGGGTCGAACGCCTTGCCGGTCTCCTCGCGCAGCAGCGCGACGGCCCGTTCGATGGGCCAGGCGCCGCGGTAGACGCGCGGCGAGACGAGCGCGTCGTAGACGTCGCAGACCGAGAGGATCCGGGTCTCGAGGTCGAGCTCGGCCTCCCCCACGCCGCGCGGGTAGCCGCCGCCGTCGAGCCGCTCGTGGTGGTCGAGCACCAGCCGGTGGACGTGGTCGTCGAACCCGCCGAGACGCGACAGGAGCTCGCGGCCGTGCTCGGGGTGGCGCTTGATCTGGTCGTACTCCTCGTCCGTCAGCGCGCCGGGCTTCTGCAGGATCGAGGACGGCACGCCGAGCTTGCCGATGTCGTGCAGCAGGCCGCCCAGGGCCAGCCGGCGCAGCCGCGCGGGCGGCAGGCCGAGCTGCTCGCCCACCTGCACCGCGAGCGTCGCGACGCGGCGGGTGTGCTCCTCGGTCGAGCCGTCCTTGGCCGCCAGCCGCAGCATCAGGGCGCGGACGCGGGCGCCGAGGAACGCCTCCTCCTGGGCCACGATCGAGCTGGGCGACAGGTCGCCGATCAGCGGCCGCGACTGGGCCTGGCCGCCGCGGCGCAGGTCGTAGCCGACCGACGCGCCGACCAGGGTGATGCCGACCAGCTCGTAGACGTGCCCGAGCCACCAGCCGAGCTGCATGTAGGACAGCATCAGCGCGCCGTAGACCGACGCCGCCAGGAAGGCCAGGCCGACGAGCACCGCCAGGTCCGCGGCCCGCCGGGTGAGCAGGAACGTGCGGCCGGCGCGCACGCCGAGCGCGCCGTACGCCGAGAGGCCGATGACGAGGACGACGACCGCGACCGGCGAGCCGGCGTCCGGCACCGCCGGGACGACCGACGGGAAGGCCATCGCCAGCACGCTCAGCGCCACCACCAGGCCGGCGCAGAAGATCTGCCCCATGACCATCCGCGGGATCGCGAGCGGCGAGGCGAAGCGGCCGAGGGTCGAGAGCACCATCACCGCGCCGCCGACGGGCACCGTCGCAGCGCCGGTCAGCTTGATGACCCCGTTCGATCCGACGATGACCCCGGGCGTCGTCAGGCCGTGCACGGCCAGCAGCGCGGCCATGAAGGCGAAGCCGCCGCCGATCAGCACCGAGCGCGGGTCGCGCAGGCCGACGGCGCGGCGGGTCAGCTCGACGCTCGCGAAGGTCGCGGCGACCGCGCTCAGACCGACGCCGTAGAAGTGCAGCCAGCTCGGCGGCATGACCATCTGGTCGCCGCCCAGCAGCACCGAGACGACCGGCACCGCGGCGCACGCCACGAGCAGTGTCAGAAGCTGAGCTATCCGGTTCGCACCCATTGCCCCGAGCTATCGGCGCGCGGCCGCCTGAACTGGAGCAAGGTCGTCCGATCGGCGCTTCACACCGGCGTCCAGATTCTGTAGGTTTTGCCGCGTTCGCGCCGGTGGGGAAGCCGGCGCGACGTGGTGAGGTGGAGGAGGGACGTGCGAGCTGGGCGTGCGCGACCGCGGATGCGGGCGTGACGATGGTCTGCGGTCCCCGGCGGCCGCGTGCTCTCCGAAGTGCCGACTGGGGAAGGGACCGTTCATGAGGGGAACGAGACGCGCGACCGCGCTGGCACTGGCGCTGGTCGCGTTGTTCGCGGTGGCGCTCGCGCCATCGGCAGGCTCGAAGGGCCAGGCCGGGGCTGCATCGGCCCAGCTCTGGGGTGACCTGTCCGCGCAGAGCGCCGCCACGGCGCTCGCGGGCAAGAAGGTCGACGTCGCGGCGATCCGCGGCACGACCCGCAAGCTGACGCTGCAGCGTTCGGGCCTGCAGGCCCTGCTGCGCGGGGCACCGCTCGAGCGCACGGCGGCCGCGAAGAGCGCCCCGCTGGTGGTCTCGCTGCCCGCGCCGTCCGGCGGCTTCCAGCGCTTCGCGCTGCAGCAGTCGCCGGTGATGGCGCCTGCGCTCGCCAGGAAGCACCCCGAGATCCAGACCTACAGCGGCAAGGGCCTCGACGACCCGACCGCGACCATCCGCGCAGATCTCTCGCCGCTCGGCTTCCACGCCTCGATCCGCTCCCAGCACGGCGTGTGGTACATCGATCCGGCGAACCACCGCGACCAGGGCGTCTACGCCAGCTACTACGGCAGCGACCTGAAGGACGTCCACGGGCTGTTCCAGTTCAAGGACGCCGAGGCGGTGCACGACGACGACTCGGGCGCCGCGCGCAGCGACGCCGTCTCCCCCGACCTGTCGTCCGGCACGGTGCTCCGCACCTACCGTCTGGCCCTCGTCTCCGACCCGTCGTACGCCACCTACTGGGGCGCGTCGAACGTCACGGCCGGCAAGGTCCTGCTGATGAACCGGGTCGACCAGATCTACGAGGACGAGATGTCGATCCGGATGGTCCTGATCGGCAACAACGACCTGCTCAACCTGAACACCCAGGCCCAGGCCATCGCGCCGAACGGGCCGTGCGGCACCGCCGCCTGCTACACCGCCGCGCAGCTCGCCTCGTGCGGCTCGAGCACGCTGTCGCGCAACCGCATCGTCATCGGCCAGATCATCGGTGCGAGCAACTACGACATCGGGCACATCGGCGTCGGCCAGAACGGCGGCGGCATCGCGAGCCTCGGCGTCGTCGGCGGCAACAGCAAGGCCCAGGGCTGCACCGGCATCCCGCAGCCCGACGGCGACTACTACGCGGTCGACTACGTGGCCCACGAGATGGGGCACCAGTTCGCCGGGAACCACACCTTCAACGGCACCCTGCTGAACTGCTCCGGCGGGAACCGCAACAACGCCACCTCGGTCGAGCCGGGCTCCGGCTCGTCGATCATGGCCTACGCCGGCATCTGCCAGCAGGACGACCTGCAGCCGCACTCCGACCCGTACTTCTCGCAGCGCAGCCACCAGGAGACCCAGACCTACGTCACCTCGAGCCTGAACAACATCAACGAGGTGCAGACGATCTCGCTGCAGCACTTCGGCGGCGGCAACGAGGTCCAGCAGGTCACCTTCGGCCCGGGCTTCAGCACCACGACCTCGTCGTTCCAGGTGTCGATCGGCGGGCAGGACTCCGCGCATCATCGGCGCCGGCGGCGTGGCCTACAGCAACGCCAACATCCAGACGGCGATCAACGCGATCTCCGGCTTCGCCGGCACCGTCACCGTCACGGGCGCCGCGGCGCAGCGGCTTCACCGCCACCTTCAGCGGCGCCTCGGCCGGCGCCAACGTGCCGAACATGGGCCTCGACAACGTCGACTGCGGCGGCTGCTTCAGCTCGGTCGACGAGACCAACCACGGCGGGGCGTCCGACTCGTTCACCCTGACCTACGGCGGCAACACCAGCGTCGTGTTCACGAACGGCGGCAACTACAGCGCTGCGAACCTCACCGCCGCCCTGCAGGGCACCTCCGAGGTGCAGGCCGTGGCCCTCACCGGCTACACGGCCGACGGCGCCTCGTACACGCTGAACTACAACGGCGACGACACGGTGCCGATCATCCGCGGCCAGAACAACACCACGGCCGGGATCGCCGCCGCCCTGGCCGGCGGCAACGAGCAGCAGCAGGTCACGCTCGGCTCGTTCAACGGCACGACCCAGTCGTTCCAGATCCAGTACGGCGGCAACACCTCCGTCGTCCTCGGCGCCGGCGGGCTGGCGATCAACAACACGAACGTCGCGGCCGCGATCAACGGCATCGCCGGGTTCCCCGGCACCGTGACCGCGTCGGGCTCGGGCAACACCGGCTTCACCGCCACCTTCGCCGGCGCCTCGGCGCAGACCGACGTGAGCTCGCTCTCGATCGTCAGCTGCACCGCGCCGTGCACCAGCAGCGTGCGCGAGAACGTCAAGGGCACCACCGGCGTGGCCGGCTGGATCGCCGGCGCCACGGTGAGCGTGGCCGGCCTGTCCGACGCCGGCTACAACGTGACCTTCAACGCGCTCGGCGACGTCAACCCGCTGGCCGTGACCAACGGCTCGGCCGGCGTCTCGGGCACCGTCTCGACGACCACGGGCGGCGTCGCCGGCATCCTGCCGGCCGGCGCGACCGGCACCGTCGCCGCCTTCGGCGGCAGTGGCACGTTCGAGCAACACCGGGTTCCAGGTGACCTTCGGCGGCACCCTCGCCGGCTCGCGCGTCGGTCGACACCCTGACGCGTGACCAACCGCAGCGCCGGCCTCACCTACATCAGGCGGCGAGACCGCGCACGGCGGCCCGGTGCAGAACCAGGGCTGGCAGATCACCCCGACGGGCAACCACTCGCCGGTCGTGACCGCGCCGGCGTCCTACACGATCCCGTACCGCACGCCGTTCACCCTCACGGGCAGCGCCACCGACGAGGACTCCGGTGACGTCCTGACCTACATGTGGGAGCAGAACGACATCGGCTCGGGCACCGCGCTGACGAACAACACGAAGCCCACCGGCCCGCTGTTCCGCCAGTTCGGGACGCGGCTCGACATGTCGGTCTACGACGTGCACGCCTCGCCGTCGCCCGGCGAGAACGCCACGACCACCGACCCGTCGCGGACGTTCCCCGACATGGTCCAGATCCTGGCCAACAACACCAACGCCAACAGCGGGACGTGCCCGGCGCCGCCGTCCGACGTGACGGTGCACGAGTCGGACGCCATCGCGGACTGCTACTCCGAGTTCCTGCCGACCTCGGTGTACGCCGGCCCGATGCACTTCCGCCTGACCGCCCGTGACGGGGCCTCCGGCGGCGGCGGCGTGAACAGCGCCGACACCACGGTCAACCTCGCGCCGGGCACCGGGCCGTTCCTGGTGACCTCGCCGAACACGGCCATCTCGACCACGAAGGGCACGAGCCAGACGGTGACCTGGAACGTCGCCGGCACGGACGTCGCGCCGATCAGCGCCGCGAACGTCGACATCCTCTACTCGGGCGATGGCGGCAGCTCGTGGAGCACGCTGCTCGCCGGCACGCCGAACGACGGCAGCGCCGACGTGACGCTGCCGAACACCGCGACCACCCACGCGCGGATCCAGGTGCACGCTTCGGACAACGTCTTCTTCGACGTCTCCGACAGCGACTTCTTCGTCAAGAGCGACCAGACGATCTCGTTCGGCGCGATCCCGAACCACACGTTCGGGGACGCGGACTTCACGGTCTCGGCGACCGCGTCGTCCGGCCTCGACGTCTCGTTCACGCGCGGCGGGCACCTGCACCGTCACCGGGAACAGCGTCCACCTGACGGGCGCCGGCTCGTGCACCGTCACGGCCCACCAGGCCGGCGACGACCTGAACAACGCGGCGCCCGACGTGGCCCGCACGTTCGCGATCGCGAAGGGCCACCAGTCCATCACGTTCCCCGCGATCAGCAAGAAGACCCTGGGGACGCCGGACTTCGAGGCGGGCGCCAGCGCCTCCTCGGGCCTGCCGGTGAGCCTGACGGCGACCGGCCCGTGCACCATCGTCGACGGGCACCTGATCCACCTCGTCGACACGGGCACCTGCAAGGTGACCGCGTCCCAGACGGGCAACGCCAACTGGAACGCGGCGGCCCCGGTCACCCAGAAGTTCAAGGTGACCGCGGCCCCGGTGACGGCCACCACGACCACCCTGACCGGGCCGTCCCAGGTCCCGCCGGGCTCGTCGATCACGGTGACCGCCACGGTCGGCTCGTCCACCGGCGCCCCGACCAGCGGGTCGGTGCAGTTCTTCTCCGGCAGCACGCTGCTCGGAGAGGTGCCGCTCTCGGGCGGCAGCGCGTCGCTGACGTTCGACGCGCCGTCCTCCAACACCACCCTGAAGATCAAGGCGAGCTACGTGCCGGTCGACGGGAACGGCTGGAAGGCGTCCGACAGCACGAAGCTCACGATCAAGGTGAAGCCGTAGGCCTCACCTCGTAGCAGCAGGACACGGAGGGCCGGGCGCGTTGCCCGGCCCTCCGCCGTCTTCAGGAGGGGAGCAGCACGCCGCGCAGGTACGCGACCACGGCCAGCACGCGACGGTGGTCGTCGCCGCCGCTCGGCAGGTCGAGCTTGCCGAGGATGCTGGCGACGTGCGTCTCGACGGTGCGCTCGCTGAGGTACAGCCGACGGGCGATGCCGGCGTTGGTGCGGCCCTCGGCCATCAGCGCGAGCACCTCCCGCTCGCGTGCCGTCAGGCTCTCGAGCGCCGGGCGGGGCCGCAGCAGCCGGCCGACGACCTCGGGGTCGAGCGCCGAGCCGCCGGCCGCGACCCGCTCGAGCGCGTCGAGGAAGTCGTCGACGTCGAGGACCCGGTCCTTGAGCAGGTAGCCGAAGCCGCCCTGGCTCACGAGCTCGACCGAGTGGCGGGTCTCGACGTGCTGGGAGAGCAGCAGGATCCCGAGCCCTGGATGGGCCTCGCGGATGCGCCGGGCCGCCCGGGCGCCGTCGTCGGAGTGGTCCGGCGGCATGCGGACGTCGATCACCGCGACGTCGGGCCGGTGCTCCTCGACGGCCGCCACGAGCGACGGCGCGTCGACCGTCTTGGCCACGATCTCGTGCCCGGCGTCGGCGAGCAGGCGGGCGAGGCCCTCGCGGAACAGCGCCGAGTCCTCGCCGATCACGACGCGCACGGCACCACCGCCTCCACCACGGTGCCGCGGCGCGCCGCGCTGTCCAGGACCAGGCGGCCCCCGACGGCGCTCACCCGGTCGCTCAGGCCGGCGAGCCCGCTGCCTGCGCCGAGGCACGCGCCGCCGCGCCCGTCGTCGCTGACGCGCACCTCGACGTGCCCGTTCTCGCGCACCACGCGAACGGCGATGCGGCTCGCGCCGGCGTGCTTGACGGCGTTCGCGATCGCCTCGCTGGCCACGAAGTAGACGGTCGTCGTCACGTCCTCGGGCAGCTCCTCGGACTGGACGTGCAGCTCGACCGGGATCGGCACGTGCTGGGTGAGCGCGACCAGCGCCGCGTGCAGGCCGTCGTCGAGCGAGCTCGGGCGCAGCCCGTGGGCGATGGTGCGAAGCTCGGCGACCGCGGTGGCGAGCTCGGCCACCGCCTGGTCGAGCAGGCCGTCGACGTCGACCCCGCCGTCACCGAGGCGCCGCTGGGCGACGCGCAGCGCCATCCCCAGCGAGACCGAGCCGCTGCTGGGCGCCGTCGTGCAGGTCGCGCTCGAGCCGACGCCGCTCGCGGTCGGAGGCCAGCACCAGCCGGGCGCGGCTCGCCTCGACCTCGCGCAGCGCCTCGGCCAGCTCGAGCCGCAGCCGGACGAGCTCGACCAGGGTGGCGCTCGCCTCGGCGACCTGGCGCAGCAGCTCGTCGGAGACGGACGGCGAGGCCGAGCGCAGGACGCCGATCGTCGCGCCCGCCGCGACCACCGGAACGGCCCCGGCGGCGTCGAGCGGGGCACCGGTCTCGTCGACCAGCCGGCTGCTACCGGGCAGCAGGTAGCCGACCCGCAGGCCCGGGTCGCGAAGTGCGGCCTGCAGCCGCTCGGCGAGCTCCTCGGGCCGGGCGGTGCCGGCCCCGATGCCGCGCTGCAGCTCGCCGATCGCCTCGAGCGCCGCCCGGCGCAGCGGGTACAGGCGGGCGTCCACCGAGCGCTGCAGCCGGCGGCGCAGCGGCGCGAAGGCGGCGGCGCCGAGCGCCGTGGCGGCGGCCACCGCGACCGTCGAGCGGCCGCCCAGCAGCAGGCCGGCGGCGAGCGCGGCTCCCCCGAACGCGGCGACCAGCAGCGCGGTGGCCAGGGCGTAGGCCACGGTCGTGGCGATGGCCCGGTCGACGTCGAACAGGTCGTGGCGCAGCAGCGCGACGGTGATCGAGAGCGGGATCCCGACGATCGCCACCAGGCCGACGGCCACGCTGGCCGGCCCGGACGAGCCGGTCAGGCCGATCTCGACGAGGCAGGTGACGATGAACCCGGGGACGGCCAGCCCGGCGAGGGCGAGCCAGCGCAGCTGGCGGCGGCGGAGCTCGTCGGCCCGGCGGTAGCGCAGCGGCAGGGACGCCGCGCAGGCGATCAGGCAGGCGAGCAGGACGACGTCGGCGGCGAACGAGAGCAGCTCGAGGGCCAGCGGCGGCGGCCCGAACGCCTTCGGGACGTGCTGCAGCGGCGCCTGGTACGGCTCGTCGTCGATCGCCCCGTAGGCGTGGTGCGCGAGCGAGGTGAGGAGCAGGAGCGGCGGCAGGGCGCGCCAGCGCGGGCCCGGCAGGCGGCCGTCCGGGAAGTACAGGAGCAGCAGCGCGAAGGCGGTGAAGACCCAGACGGAGCTCTCGGCGGTCACGGCCACGAGCCAGCCGAGCGAGCGCCAGTCCTCGGGGTGGCGGGCCAGGAGCGCCTCGGCGTTCTCGCGGGCGCCGCTGTAGGCCAGGGTCGCGGCGCCGGCGACCAGCAGGAGGCCGAGCCGGCTGCCGGGCACCCGCCGCGCGACGAGCACGCCGAGCGCCGCCGAGAGCAGATGCGACCGCGGCCACGCCGACCCAGGCGAGCGTGGTGCCCGTGGTCACGAGCGCCGCCAGGACCGCGGCGGCACCCAGCAGCAGGCCCGTCAGCACGGCGCCGGTGAGCGCGAGGGGCCAGGTCCAGCGCATCGCGTCCACAGTACGCCGCGGCAGGCGGCGCCGGAACCCGTGCCAGCACGGAACTCGAGTCCCGTGCTGGCGGCGATGGCAGGCGTGCCGGGCGCGCGGCGTACGGTCGCCCTCGTCCACCCGTCGATCGCCTGGAGGATCGCCGTGCACCACCCGTCCGAGAGTCGCCGCACGCTGCTGTTCGCCGTCATCGCGGCCACCAGCGTGTCCGCCGCCGCCCTCGCCCTGACGAGCTACCTGAAGCCCATCGGCGAGGGCGACGGCGCGCCCGGCTACGCCGCCATCGCCCCGGTGCGCGGCTACGTCTACGGCTTCTTCCTGGTCGCCGGCGTGCAGCTGATCGTGGGTGTCTGCGCGCTCGCGGTCGCCGGCTGGATCCTGACGCCGGCCCGCGGCGCCCGCTGGGGCACGGCCGGCGGCGCGCTGATCTGGCTCGGCGCCGCGGTCTACGGCGTCGGCATCGGTGGCTGGGCCGCGACCTACTACTACGCGAGCGACGCCTCGGTGCTCGGCCCGGCCACCGCCGCTCGCCTGGTGCAGCACGTCAACGACGACACCGCGCGCTTCCTGGCCGTCCCGATCGCCGGCGCGCTGGTGGTGACCCTCGGGGGGCTCGTGCTGTCGGTCGGCCTGTGGCGCGCCCGCACCATCCCCCGCTGGCTCGTGCTCGGCACCGTCCTGACCAGCCTGGCAACCCTCGTCGTCCCGCCGGACACGGTTTTCGGCGTGGTCGCCGAGACGGCCTCGTCGGCCACCTCGATCGCCATCGGCTGGTACGTGTGGCGCCCGGCTCAGGCGGTCGGCAGCGCCCGGCCGATCGAGGCCAGCGCGCCGGACAGCGCGAACAGGTCGGCGACGTACGCGTGAGCCCTGGGCAGGTCGGTCAGGGCGTGGTTCGTGGTGATCGCGACCACGGTCATCCCGGCATCCCAGCCGGCGGCGATCCCGGCGGGGGCGTCCTCGACCACCAGGCACTCCGACGGCTCGGCGCCGAGCGCCGCGGCCGCCGCCAGGTAGCCCTCGGGGTCGGGCTTGCCCCGCTCGGATCTCGTCGCCGCAGACCATCACCTCCGGCACCCGCAGCCCGACGTGCCGCAGGCGGCCGGTCGCCAGGACGCGGTGCGCCGACGTCACCACCGCCCAGCGGCCGGGCGGCAGCGCGGCCAGCAGCTCGGGCGCGCCGGGGACCGGCCGCAGGCCGTCGCTGTCCCGCTCCTCGGCGGCGTCGAGCGCGGCCGCCTCGGCGTCGGCGTCGAGCCACGGTGCGATCTGCGCGATGACGTCGGCGCTGCGCACCCCGTGCACGCCGGGGAGGAAGTCGTCGGCGTCGAGCCCGTGGCGGTCCGCGAACAGCCGCCAGTGCCGCTCGACGACGGCGCCCGAGTCGACGAGCGTCCCGTCCATGTCGAGCAGCACCGCGCCGAGCGGGCGAAGCGTGCGGGTCAGAACTGGGCGGCCAGCGCGGCCGAGATCGAGCTTCGCCAGGCCGACGGGAGCGGCGCGTAGAAGCCGTTCCCGATGCGGGTCTGGGTGTTCTGCGCGAGCGCGTACTGCAGGTAGTCGAGCAGCGTCCGGCGCTGGTTCACGGTCGAGCGCGAGATCGCGTTCGGGGTCGTCGCGAGCGGCAGCGCGAGCACCGTCACGAGGCCCTGGATCGGGTACGCCGAGCCGCCGACGACGTCGATCGGGCCCGACCCGTCGGGCACCGACGCCCAGGTCTGCGCCCCGGTGCCGAGCGGGTTCTGACGGCAGCCTGGCCTTCGACAGGTCGACGTTGGCCTGCGCCCCGCTCGGGGTCGGCAGGAGCGGCTGCTGGAACGTCTTGCCCTTGATCGACTGGACGCTCGCGTAGCGCAGGCCGAGCGTCGTGACCGCGGCGGGCTCGACGTAGCCGATCGCGCCGGGGCGGCCGTTCACCGCGACCGAGACGCTGCCGTCGCCCGCGACGAGGATCGTGTCGGTGCCCCCGGGCCAGTTGCGCAGGGTCGTCTTGCCGTTGTAGCAGGGCCAGCCGCAGCCGGCCGCCGCCCGGGCGCCTGCGCAGCGCGCCGGCGGGGTCGGCAGGGACGAGCTTCGGGTCGACCTTGACCAGGTAGTTCTTGAGGACCGCCGTGGCACCCGCGTCGTCGCTGCGGACGACCCGCGAGACCGGCACCTTGCAGGTCGCGAGCGTCGGGTTGACGCCGCCCTTGCGCAGCTTCTTGTCGTCCCAGGAGGTGATGAGGCCGGCGAACAGCGCGGACACCATCTTGCCGGTCAGCTGCAGCGTGGCCGGGCCGCCGGCCGGGTTGCAGCTGCCGGGCAGGTTCGTGATGAGCCCGATGGTGCTGGCGGCGATCGGCACCGTGAGCGGCGTGGCCGTGACGTCGGCGGGCGCCGGGAACGGCTTGATGTTCGGCGGGAACGGCGAGCGCGAGTCGGTCGGGCACGGGCCGATCGCGCCGGGCCGGGTGACCAGGCTGCGCAGCTGGGTGTCGTCATAGGGGAAGCCGCTGGCCGAGAACATGTCGGCCCGGCAGCTCGTCGTGGTCAGCGCGGCCACCCAGCCGGTGCGGGCGCCGGTGTAGTTGTAGAGGACCTGGGCGCCGTTGCAGTACCCGGGGGCCAGCACGCGCTGGTGCAGCGCAGCGCCGAAGGTGTCGCCGCTGCCGGCGATCCGCCCGTCGCTGGCACAGGTCGTGCCGCCGGGGTTGCCGGCCAGGGCTGGGGTCGCCCCGACCGTGGCGGCGAGGGCGAGGGAGGCTCCGAGCGCGAGCCGTATGGCGCTCATCTGGGGTCGCATCACGGCGCGATACTACGCGCTGCGTGCAGGCTCGACCAGAGGGGTCAGGACCGCGATCTCGTCGAGTCCGAGGGCGGCACCGGCGGCTCGGGCGCGCGCGAACGCGGCCGCGTCGAGCGACGCCCGGGCGAGGCTCGCGGCCCGCTCGAGCCGGGCCGCGTCGTCGGTGGCCATCGGGCTGTCGAGGGCCAGCCCGAGGCGGATCGCGGTGGCCGTGGCGGCGCCGACGAGCAGCGCGGCGCGCTCGGCGTCGCCGACCCTGGCGGCGGTCCCGGCCCGGCCGATGAGCGGCTCGAGGGCGTACGGCTCGTTGCCGGCGTCGAGGCACAGCTGCAGCGAGCGGGCGTACAGCTCGTCGGCGGCCACGGGGTCGGCGTCGAGCTCGGCGTGGGCCAGACGGGCCAGCGCGAGCGCCAGCCGGGGCCGGTCGCCGAGCCGTTCGAGCGCGGCGACGGCCTCGATCGCGTGGCGGCGCGCGGCGGCCACGTCGTCGCGTTCCAGGGCGATCGCGGCGAGGTCGCTGCGGTGGATCGCGGCGCGGTACTCGTCACCCGCCGAGCTGGGCTCGCGCCGACGGCGTCGGCGAAGGCCTGCTCGGCCAGCTCGAGGTCGCCGTCGCGCCAGGCCAGCGAGCCGAGGTTGGCCAGCGAGCGGACGGTGAGCTCGCGCGAGCCGGCGGCCCGGGCGGTGGCCAGCGACTCGTCGATCAGGGCCCGGGCGCCGGGGTCGCCGGCGATGATGGCGCAGGCGCCGAGGGTGCACAGGGCGCCGGCGAGGGCCGTCTCGTCGCCGCCGCGGCGGAGCTCCTCGGCGGCCTCGGCGGCCAGCGCCCGGGCGGCGTCGACGTCGGCCTGGGCGTAGGCCAGGTCGGCCGCGCCGGCCCGGCAGGCCGCGCGCACCAGCCGGTCGAGGTTCGGGTCGGCGGCCAGGGCGGTCAGCACCGCGCGGCCGGCGCCCGGCTCGCGCAGCCGCCACCAGATCCGCAGCGGCAGGGCGATCGCCGCGCCCTGGGCCGGCTCAGCAGCGTCGATCGCCGCGTGCACGTCCTCGATGAGCGAGCGCGACCCGGCGCAGCGCGCGCTCCTGGGCGCCGGCGGCGAGCTCGGCGGCCACGTCCTCGACCGTTCCGCGGACCCAGGTGGCGTGGCGGAGCGCGGCGCCCCGCCGCTCCTCCGCCGCCGTCGTCGAGCCCGGCGATGTGCTCGCGCACCACCGTCAGCAGCCGGAAGCGGCCGCCCCCGCCTCGCTGCACCAGGCTCGACTCGACCAGCCGTCCCAGCTCGTCGAGCACGTCGCCCGTGCCGCCGACCTCCTCGGCCGCCTCCAGCGAGAACGTCGCCCGGAAGACCGACAGCGCGTACAGCAGCTCGCGCTCGCCTCCGTCGAGCTGGCCCACGCTCCACTCCAGGGTCGAGCGGAGCGTGCCGCGCTGGCCGAGGGCCTCCAGCGAGCGCTCGAGCCGGCCCGCCAGGGCCTGGGGCTCGAGCAGCCGCAGCCGGCTGGCGGCCAGCTCGAGGGCCAGCGGCAGCCCGTCGACCCGGGCGCAGATCGCGGCCAGGGCGGACGCGTTGGCGCTGTCCACCGCGAACCCGGCCGAGACCTGGGCGGCGCGCTCGGCCAGCAGCAGGCCGGCGCCGCTCGCGAGCACCTCGGCGGCGCTGGCGCCGGGCCCGGGCACCGAGAGCGGGCCGAGCTCGAAGGTGTGCTCGCCCGCGATCTGAAGCACGTGCCGGCTGGTCACCAGGAGGCGCAGGGCGGGCGTGCCGCGCAGCAGCAGGGCGAGGTCGTCGACCGCGCCGAGCACGTGCTCGGCGTTGTCCAGGAGCAGCAGCAGGCGCCGCGCACCGATCCCCTCGGCGAGCCGCTCGGGGCTGGTGCCGGCGTCGGCCTCGTCGAGGTCGAGGGCCCGGGCGATCGCGGGCAGCACGCCGTCGGCGCTGGTCACCGGGCCGAGCTCGACGGTGACCACGCCCTCGGGGAAGTCGGCCACCGCCTCGCTCGCGACGGCCAGCGCGAGGCGGGTCTTCCCCACCCCGCCGAGGCCGAGGATGCTGACGATGCGGGCGTCGCCGCGCAGCAGCTCGAGCACCGTGGCCAGCTCCTGGACACGGGCGACGAGCGGCGTCGGCGACGACGGGATGCGCACCAGCGGCGGCGCCGCCGCGGTCAGCAGCGAGGCCTCCTGGCGCAGGATCGCCCGCTCCAGGTCCTGCAGCTCGGGGCCGGGATCGAGGCCGAGCTGCTCGACGAGCGCCTCGCGGCCGTCGCGGTAGACGGCCAGCGCGTCGGCCTGCCGGCCCGCGGCGTACAGCGCCCGCATCAGGAGCGCCCTGGCGTGCTCGCGCAGCGGCTCGTCGCGCAGCAGCGCCTCGAGCTCGGCGATCGCCGGCTCGAGCCGTCCGAGCAGCAGCTGGCCCTCGGCCCGCAGCTCGCGCGCTGCCAGGCGCAGGCTCTCGAGCCGGGCCGCCTCGGCCAGCGCGAACGACTCGTTGGCCAGGTCGCCGAGCGCCGGCCCGCGCCACAGGGCCAGGGCCTGGTCGAGCGCCGCGACGGCGGCGTGCGGCTCGCCGGCGGCGATCGCCCGGGTGGCCTCGGCCAGCCGCTGCTCGAGCTGCGCCGCGTCGAGCTCGTCGGGCTCGACCACCAGCCGGTAGCCGCCAGGCTCGCTGATCAGCCGGTCGGGGCCGAGCACCCGGCGGAGCGTCGAGACGTAGACCTGGACGGTGTTGCGCGCGGTCTCGGGCGGGTCGTCCTCCCACACCGAGTCGATGATCCGCTCGCGGCTGACGGCGCGGTTGCGGTTCAGGAGCAGGACGGCCAGCACCGTCCGCTGGCGGCGGCCGCCGAGGGCCAACGCCGCGCGAGCGCGTTCGGCAGACAACGGCCCCAGGACGCCGAAGGTGAGCGACTCCATCGCGTTCCGGACTTTAAGCGGTTTAAGCGTTCCTTCAGTGGCGGCTCGTTGACTGCCGTGCATGCCACTCGTGCCGCGCCACTACGCTTCCGGGAATGCCCGCGTCGGACTCGATCGAGCTCGAGGTCTCGGGCCGCACGGTCACGATCTCGAGCCCGGAGAAGGTCTTCTTCGCCGAGCGGGGCGAGACCAAGCTGGATCTCGTCCGCTACCTGCAGTCGATCGAGCAGCCGCTGCTGCGAGCGATCGGCGGCCGGCCGATCCTGATGGAGCGCTACCCGGAGGGCGCGTCCGGCAAGTCGTTCTTCCAGAAGCGGGTGCCGAAGTCGGCGCCGCCGTGGTTGACGACGCAGCGGGTCGCGACGCCGAACGGCACCGAGTCGGACGCCCTGGTGGCCGTCGACCTGGCGCACGTGCTGTGGGCCGTGAACATGGGCTGCCTCGGCTTTCACGCCTGGCCGATGCAGGCCGCGGGATCCGGCACACGCCGACGAGCTGCGGATCGACCTGGATCCGCAGGGGAAGGTGCCGCTCGAGATGGTGCGCGAGGCGGCCGCGGAGGCCAGGAAGCTGCTCGCGGACGTCGGGCTGACGGGCTGGCCGAAGACCACGGGCAAGCGCGGCATCCACGTGTACGTGCGGCTCGCGCCGCGCTGGGACTCCTACCAGGTGCGGGCCGCCGCGGTGGCCTTCGCCCGCGAGCTCGAGCGGCGGCGGCCGGACATCCTCACGGCCGCCTGGTGGAAGGAGGAGCGCGGCGAGCGGGTGTTCTGCGACTTCAACCAGAACGCTCCGCACAAGACGATGTTCTCGGCCTGGGGCGCGCGCGCCCGGCCCGGCGGGCAGGTGTCGGCGCCGTTCCGCTGGGACGAGCTCGAGGGGATCGATCCGGCCGTGCTGACGATCGCGTCGGTGCCCGCACGGGTGCAGGACGGCGGGGATCCCTGGAACGGGATCGAGGCTGCGGCGGACTCGCTGGACGAGCTGCTCGCGAGGTCCGAGCATGATCTCGCCTCGGGACTGATGGACGCGCCGTGGCCGCCCGTGTACCCCAAGATGCCGAACGAGCCGCCGCGGGTCGCGCCGAGCCGCGCCCGCAAGGACTCCTGACCCCGCCCCTGTGGCCGCGCCTGCGCCACACGGGCTTCTTCCGAGCCTTGACATGTGACCAAATAGTCACCTATCCTCGTCGCATCCCAACAGATGCTGGAGGCAGTCGTGGAGAAGGTGTTCGAGATCTACATCAAGACCAGCCCGGAGCGGCTGTGGGACGCCATCCTGGATAGCGAGCAGCGTGCGCGCTACACGTTCGGGTCGCGGGTCAGCTCCGACTGGACGCAGGGCTCGACCTACACGTTCACCGGCCCCGACGGCGCGTCGCCCTGGGGCCACGGCGAGAACCTCGAGATCGAGAAGCCGCGGCGGCTCGTGCAGAGCTTCAACGCGCTCTGGTCTGACGACGTGAAGGCTGCAGGGACCTCGCGGGTCACCTACGAGATCGAGCCGGTCGGCGACTCCTGCCGGCTCACGGTGACCCACGACCAGCTCCCCGACGACGCGAGCGGCGAGCTGTACGGCGGCTGGCCGATGATCCTCTCGGCGCTGAAGACGCTGCTCGAGACCGGCGAGGACCTGACCACGCCGGCGAGCCTGATGTTCGCCGACGAGCGGCGCTAGCCGAGGATGGAGAGCGCGGCGTTGCGGCCCGGGATCCCCGAGACCGCTCCGCCACGCCGCGCTCCGGCGCCGCACACGTGCACGTTCGCGATGTCGGTCTCGGTGCCCCAGCGCCCGACCTCGTCGTCGTGCTCGGCGAACGGCCAGGCGAGGTCCTTGTGGAAGATGTTGCCGCCGGGCAGGCAGAGCGCGTCCTCGAGGTCGAGCGGGGTCTTCGACTCGATGCACGGCGTGCCGTCAGGGGCACGTAGGAGGCAGTCCTCGAGCGGTTCTGCGAGCACGCTGTCCATCGAGCGGATCGCGAGGCGCGCGGCCTCGGCGCTGCGGGCCTCGCGGTCGTCGTCGAAGAGCCGGGCCGGCACCTGCAGCCCGAACAGGGTGAGCGTGTGCGACCCCGGCGGCCGCGAGATCGGGCCCGAGGATGCTCGGGTCGGTCAGGGTGTGGCAGTACACCTCGCACGGCAGCGGGTCCGGCAGCCGGCCGGCGACCGCCTGGGCGTAGGCCTCGTCGAGCTGGGCGTAGGTCTCGTTGGCGTGGAACGTGCCGGAGAACGCGACCTTCGGGTCCACCCCGGGCTCGCGCAGCCGCGGCAGCCGCGCCAGCAGCATGTTCACCTTGAGCTGGGAGCCCTCGACCCGCTCGCCCTCGGGCCGGCCGAGCAGCCGGTTCAGGACGCGCGGCGCGCAGCCGGCGAGCACGTGGTCGGCGCTGATCCGGGCCTCGCTGGCGCCGTTCGTGTAGCGCACCTCGGCGGTCGTCCCGTCGCTCTCGATCGACGTCGCCTCGGCGCCCGGTGACGATCGTCACGCCGGCCTCGCGGGCCAGCCGCTCGAGCGAGCCGGACAGCGCGCCCATGCCGCCGACGGGGACGTTCCACTCCCCGGTGCCGTTGCCGATCACGTGGTAGACGAAGCAGCGGTTCTGCTTCAGGTCGTCGCTGCGAGCCCGGGCGAAGGTGCCGATCAGGGCGTCGGTGAGCACGATGCCGCGCACGACGTCGTCCGAGAACGCGCCGCTCGAGGGCCACCCCGAGGGGCTGCTCGAAGAGCGCCTCCCAGGCCGCGTCGTCGCCGAGCACCCGCTTCAGCTCGCCGCGGGTGCGCAGGGGCTCGAGCAGGGTCGGGGCGAGCCGCTGTCGCGGCGCGGCCGGTCATCCCGTAGAAGTCCTGCCAGGCGTCGAACGCGCCGGCGTCGCCGGAGGCCGCGCCGAGCGCCTCGCGGGTGCGCGCGCCGTCCTCGTTGTCGATCAGGATCCCGGTGTCGGTGCCCGGCACCGGGGTGTACGAGGCGTAGCGGCGGCGGCGCAGCTGCAGCGGCAGCCCGAGCTCGTCGACGATCTGGTCGGGGAGCAGGCGAGACGAGGTAGGAGTAGCGCGACAGCCGGGCGTCGACGCCCTCGAACGCGCGCTGCGAGACCGAGGCGCCGCCGACGTGGTCGAGCCGCTCGAGCAGGGTCACCGAGCGGCCGGCGCGGGCCAGGTAGCAGGCGGCGACGAGGCCGTTGTGGCCGCCGCCGACGATGACGGCGTCGGCGTGGGCGCCGTTACGACGGCATGCGATGGCTCCGTGGTCGGGACGGCGCGGCGCCAGGCGGCGAGCACGTCGTCGAGGATCGCGTCGAGGCCCACGCCGTGCACGACCTGGGCGAGGACGGTCGGGCCGTCGCCGCGCATCGCGGCGGCCTCGCGGGCCATCCGCTCGAGGTCCGCGCCGACGTGGGGCGCGAGGTCGGTCTTGTTGATCACCAGCAGGTCGGACTGGGTGATTCCCGGCCCGCCCTTGCGCGGCACCTTGTCGCCGCCGGCGACGTCGATGACGTAGATCGTGTGGTCGGCGAGCTCGCGGCTGTACTGGGCCGCCAGGTTGTCGCCGCCGGACTCCACGAACAGGAGCTCGGCGCCGACGCTCGGCGGTCAGCTCCTCGAGGGCCAGCAGGTTGTGGCTGACGTCCTCGCGGATCGCCGCGTGCGGGCAGCCGCCGGTCTCGACGGCCCGGATGTGGCCGGCCGGCAGGGCCTCGTGGCGGATGAGGAACTCGGCGTCCTCGCGCGTGAAGATGTCGTTCGTGACCACGCCGAGCACGTACCGGTCGCGCAGCCGGCGGCAGAGCTCGAGCAGCAGCGCCGTCTTGCCGCTGCCGACGGGCCCGCCGATGCCGACGGTGAACGGCCGCTCGGCGTAGTCGCGGGCCAGCGGCGCGTCGCGGCCGGCGTAGGCGCCGGGATCCGTCCAGTGCTCGTGCTCGTGCTCGTGGTCGTGGTCGTGGGGCATCGAGGGCTCCGTCAGGAGGTGAAGAGGCGGGAGTAGAGCGCGTCGTGGCCGCCGGCCGCGAGCTCGTGCAGCGGCGCCGTCTGGCACTGTCCCGCCACGGCGAGGGTCGCACACCCGGCGAGCACCGCGTCGAGGGTGGGCGCGACGGCGGGCCTGCAGCCGCTGGGCCTCGTGCGGGCCGACCAGGGCCGAGCCGGACGGCCGCCGAGAGCGCGCCGCGGGCCACGCCGTGCAGGTGCAGGCGAAGCGTCGGCTCGCGCGCGGCAGGCCGAGCGGTCGCGAGCGAGGCGCCGTAGACCGGCGCCAGGTGGCCGCGGCGCGCCGCGCAGCGTCTCGCGCAGGCCGTCGAGCGGCGCGGGCCGCCGAAGCTCCGCCGGCAGGCGGCGAGGTGCGCCCGGCCCTGCTGGCGGCTGGCCCGGTTGAGCACGGGGTTCGGCGAGGGCGGCGTCGTGGCGGCGGTCGAGCTCGAAGGACGGCGCCGGGGTCGTCGTGGGCCGCGGCGACGAACGGCAGGGTGGCGTGGCCGGCCTGCCAGAGCGCGTCGTGCAGCCAGTCCTCGACGCGTCCCGAGCAGGCCGGTCTTGGCCGCGGCCTCGAGCCCGCCGGAGTGGGCGAACCCGCCCGACGGGAAGGCCGAGTCGGCCAGCTGCAGCTCGAGCCAGGAGGCGGCCATCAGAAGAGCGAGAGCCGCTGGGCCAGCGGCAGGGTCCTCGCCGGCGTCGAGGTGAGCAGGACGCCGTCGGCGCGCACCTGGTAGGTCTCGGGGTCGACCGTCGATCCGCGGGCAGCGCGTCGTTCAGCCGCATGTCGCGCTTGCCAAGGCCGCGGCAGCCCTCGACGGCGACGAGGCGCTTGCGCAGGCCGAGGTCGGTCACGTGTCTCCTCGCGCAGCGAGCGCTGCGACACGAAGGCGATGCGAGGTCGCCCCGACGGCACCGCCGAGCGCGCCGAACATCGGCCGCACGAAGAGCGGCTGCGGCGTCGGGATCGAGGCGTTCGCGTCGCCCATCTGGGCCCAGGCGATCATCCCGCCCTTGAGCACGAGCTCGGGGCGGGCGCCGAAGAACGCCGGCTGCCAGAGCACGATGTCGGCCAGCTTGCCGACCTCGACGCGAGCCGACCTCGTCCGACATGCCGTGGGCGATCGCCGGGTTGATGGTGTACTTGGCGATGTAGCGGCGGACGCGCAGGTTGTCGTTCGCGCCGCGCTCCTCGGCCAGACGCGCCGCGCTGCTCGGCCATCGAGTGCGCCGTCTGCCAGGTGCGGGTGATCGTCTCGCCGATGCGGCCCATCGCCTGGCTGTCGCTCGAGATCATCGAGATGCGCGCCGAGGTCGTGCAGGACGTCCTCGGCGGCGATCGTCTCGCCGCGGATGCGGCTCTCGGCGAAGGCCACGTCCTCGGGGATGCTCGCGGTCGAGGTGGTGGCAGACCATGAGCATGTCGAGGTGCTCGTCGAGCGTGTTGACGGTGAACGGCCGGGTCGGGTTGGTGCGTGCTCGGAAGGACGTTCGGCTCGCCGCAGACGCGGATGATGTCGGGCGCGTGGCCGCCGCCGGCGCCCTCGCGTGTGGTAGGTGTGGATCGTGCGGCCGGCGATCGCCGCCAGCGTGTCGTCGACGTAGCCGGACTCGTTCAGGGTGTCGGTGTGGATGGTGACCTGCACGTCCTCGGCGTCGGCCACGCGCAGGCAGCCGTCGATCGTCGGCGGCGTGGTGCCCCAGTCCTCGTGCAGCTTCAGGCCGACGGCGCCGGCCCGCACCTGGTCGTCCAGCCCTTCGGGGCGCGAGCTGTTGCCCTTGCCGGTGAGGCCGACGTTGAGCGGCAGGACGTCGGTGGCCTGCAGCATCGGGCCGAGGTAGAAGCGCGCCGGGCGTGCAGGTCGTGGCGTTGGTGCCGCTGGCCGGGCCGGTGCCGCCGCCGATGATGGTGGTGACGCCGGCGGCCAGGGCCTCGTCGGCGAGCTGGGGGCAGATCAGGTGGACGTGCGAGTCGATCGCCGCCGGCGGTGGCGATCAGGCCCTCGCCGGCGATCGCCTCGGTGGTCACGCCGACGACCATGCCGGGCGTGACGCCGGCCATGACGTCGGGGTTGCCGGCCTTGCCGATGCCGGCGATGCGGCCGTCCTTGATGCCGATGTCGGCCTTGCGGATGCCGGTCCAGTCGACGATCAGGGCGTTGGTGATGACGCAGTCGAGGGCGTCGGCGTCGGCCGCGTCCGGCGGCCTGGCCCATGGCCGTCGCGCAGCACCTTGCCGCCGCCGAACTTGCACTCGTCGCCGTAGGTCGGCGGCGTCGGACTCGACCTCGACCAGCAGCGCGGTGTCGCCGAGGCGCACGCGGTCGCCGGTGGTCGGGCCGTACAGGCCTGCGTACTGGGCCCGCGAGCGAGAGGCTAGCGGCTCGACGAGGCCACCGCCTCGACGCAGCTGCGACCGAGCGGGCCGACTCGCCGGGCTCGAAGCGGACGGCCGTGCCGGCGGGGATGTCGAGCCGCATGCCGCTCGCCGCGCTCGCGGTCGAAGCGCGAGCGCGCGGTTCGTCTCGGCGAAGGGGTAGTGGCTGCCGACCTGGATCGGCCGGTCGCCGCTGGTGCTCGACGTCGAGGACGGCGGTGCGGCGGCCCGGCGTTCGAGCTCGATGGGCGGCGTCCGCGAGCTCGAGGCCGCCGACGGCCAGCGCCGCGCGGGCTCCTCGGCGAAGCGCTCGAGCGGCGGCACCGGCAGGAAGCTCCCGTACAGGGCGAGCTCGAGGTCGCCGTGCTCGCGCGACGATCGGGTGGTGGACGGTGACCAAGCAGCGTCTCGACCCGGGAGCCCGCGAACGGGACGAGCGGGTCTGACAGCACGACGAGCGTCGCGCCCTCCCCCACCCGGGCGTGGATCTCGCTGCGGGCGCTGCCGCGGTAGGCCTTCGTGCTCGCCTGCGTGGCCAGCAGCGCGGAGGCGCCCGCGGCGACCTCGACGTCGAGCCGCAGGTCGTCCCCGTCGACCGGGCCGCCGCCGAAGGAGCTCGTGGAGACCCAGGCCGCCGAGCCGGCGTTGCCGGCGCGAGGAGCCGCAGCGGGCTCGCCGCGCGCCGGCCGAGGACGGCCGAGCGACCGCCGACGAGGGCGACCGACAGGGAGCCGTGGCCGACGCTCGGTGCGGGCTGTGGAGGTGGCGATTGCGACGGGCTCCTTAAACACGAACGCGCCCCAGGAGCAACCGCCCCTGAGGCGCCGTTGCCTCACGAGCATCCGACGCTAGAGGATCCCCGCGAGCAGGAGAACGTGCGATTGGGCACAATTCGATACGCGCCCACCTACAGGGGATCCGCCCAATGCAGCGCTTCGAGACCCGAGCGTCGGGGACGAGCCCGTTCCCGCCGATCGCCGAGTACGGCTTCCTGTCGGACTGCGAGACCTGCGCGCTGGTCGCGCCGAACGGCAACGTCGAGTGGATGTGCCTGCCGCGCTTCGACTCGCCGAGCGTGTTCGGGGCGATCCTCGACCGCGACGCCGGCCACTTCCGGATGGGCCCGGACGGGGTCGAGGTGCCCGTCGCCCGCCGCTACCTGCCGGGGACGATGGTGCTCGAGACGAGCTGGGGCGCCCCCGGCGGCTGGCTCGTGGTGCGCGACGTCCTGCTGATCGGGCCGTGGCACCACGAGGAGGAGCGCTCGAACACGCACCGCCGCTCCCCGACCGACTACGACGCCGATCACGTCTTCCTGCGGATGGCGCGCTGCGTGAACGGCGAGGTGCAGGTCAACGTGCACTGCGAGCCGTGCTTCGACTACGGGCAGGTGCACGCGCACTGGGAGTACGACGGTCCGGGCTACCACGAGGCGGTGGCGACCGCCGAGGGGATCGAGACGACGCTGCGGCTGACGACCGACATGCGGATCGGCTTCGAGGGACCGCGGGCCACGGGCCGGACGCTGCTCAAGGAGGGCGAGACCCGCTTCGTCGCGCTGTCCTGGTCGGAGCACCCCGCGCCGAAGACCTACGACGACGCCTACGACCGGCTCGTCTGGACGGCGCACCACTGGCAGCACTGGCTCGACCACGGCGCGTTCCCCGACCATCCCTGGCGCACCTACCTGCAGCGCAGCGCGCTCACCCTGAAGGGCCTGTCGTACGCGCCCACCGGGGCGCTGGTGGCGGCGGCGACGACATCGCTCCCCGAGACGCCGGGCGGCGAGCGGAACTGGGACTACCGCTACACCTGGCTGCGGGACGCGACGTTCATGCTGTGGGGCCTGTACACGCTCGGCTTCGAGTGGGAGGCGAACGACTTCTTCTACTTCGTCGCGGACGTCGCCGAGGCCGCTCGCGGGCAGCTGCAGATCATGTACGGGATCGACGGCGAGTCGCAGCTTCCGGAGCGGACGCTCGACCACCTCTCGGGGTACGAGGGGGCACGGCCGGTGCGCGTCGGCAACGGGGCCTACGACCAGCGCCAGCACGACGTGTGGGGCGTGATCCTGGACTCCGTCTACCTGCACACGAAGTCGCGCGACCACCTGCCCGACCGCTTCTGGCCGCTGCTGGTGGAGCAGGTCGAGGAGGCGCTGCGGCACTGGAAGGAGCCCGACCGCGGCATCTGGGAGGTGCGCGGCGACCCGAAGCACTTCACGACGCTCGAAGCTGATGTGCTGGGTGGCCGCCGACCGCGGCGCCCGGCTGGCCGAGATCCGGGACGACCTCGAGTACGCGGCGCGCTGGCAGTCCGCGGCGGACGAGATCAAGAACGACATCTGCGCCAACGCGCTCGACGAGCGGGGCGTCTTCTGCCAGCACTACGAGACGGAAGCGCTCGACGCCTCGGTGCTGCTGATGCCGCTGGTGCGGTTCCTGCCGCCGACCGACGAGCGGATCCGCAAGACCGTGCTGGCGGTGGCCGACGAGCTGAGCGAGGACGACTTCGTCCTGCGCTACCGCACGACCCAGACCGACGACGGCCTCGAGGGCGAGGAGGGGTCGTTCACCATCTGCTCGTTCTGGCTCGTGTCGGCGCTGGTCGAGATCGGCGAGCTCGACCGGGCCCGCGACCTGTGCGCGAAGCTCCTCTCGGCGGCCAGCCCGCTGCAGCTCTACGCGGAGGAGATCGACCCGAAGAGCGGCCGCCACTTCGGCAACTTCCCCCAGGCGTTCACCCACCTCGCGCTGATCAACGCGGTGATGCACGTGATCCGCGCCGAGCAGGGGATGAAGGCGGGGATCGTGCCGTTCGGCAGCGAGCTCGAGCGTGCGCAGGCGCACGTGCACCACGAGTGAGCGACGGCCGTCAGGCCTGGCCGCGGGTCGCCCGCGCGAGCGCCTCGATGGGCGCCTTCGGCGTGCGGTCGGCGTACAGGAGGCCGTTGACCTCCTGGTAGCAGTCGGTGAGCTGGGTGTAGCAGAAGCCCGCCAGCGACAGCCGGTGCACGGCGGCCAGCAGCGCCTCGTAGCGGGCCAGGAAGTCGTCCGCCGTGCTCGCCCGGCTGTAGCCCCAGCCCTGCTCGCCGCCGCCGTGGGCGATGCCGCCGAACTCGGTCAGGGCGAGCGGCTTTCCCGCGGTGGCCTCGGGGTCGAGCGTGAGCACCCGCCGGCCCGGCCGCTCGCTGGCGAGCAGCTCGGCGCGGTCCCGGCCGGCTGCGTAGCGGGCGGCGATGGCGTCCGGGTCGGCGTCGTAGTCGTGGATCCCGACGAGGTCGGTGGCGACCGCCTCCCAGCCGTCGTTGCCGATCACCGGCCGCGTCGGGTCGAGCGCCTTCGTCAGCTCGTACAGCGCCCTGGCGTAGGCCCGCTGCGCGGGGTCGCCGGGCAGGTCGGGGACGCCCCAGGACTCGTTCAGCGGCACCCAGGCCACGATGCAGGGGTGGCCGGCGTCCCGCTCGAGCACCTCGGCCCACTCGCGCGTCGTGCGGCGGACGGCCTGCCGGCCGAAGCGATAGGCGCTCGGCATCTCGCCCCACACGAGCAGGCCGAGCCGGTCGGCCAGGTGCAGGAAGCGGGGATCCTCGACCTTCTGGTGCTTGCGCACGCCGTTGAATCCGAGCGCGAGGACAAGCTCGACGTCGCGCCGCAGCGCGTCGCCGTCCGGCGCCGTCAGGCCCGACTCCGGCCAGTAGCCCTGGTCGAGCACCAGCCGTAGCGGATACGGGCGGCCGTTGAGCAGGAAGCGCTCGCCGTCCACGGCCACCGTGCGCAGCGCCGTGTAGCTCGTGACCGCGTCGACGACCTCGCCGCCGGCGTCGACCAGCTCGACCTCGGCATCCAGGAGCACGGGCTGCTCGGGCGTCCAGGCGAGCGCCCGGCGGGCGTCGTCGATGCCGGGATCCGGGAGCTCGATGCGGCGCCGCAGCTCCCCGCCGGTCAGCGCGTACAGGTCGTCGGCCAGGACGCGCTCGCCGTGCCGCAGCAGCACCCGCAGGCCCAGGCCATCCCGGGCAGGCCCGGTGATCACCGCCTCGAGGCGGACGTCGAAGCGCTGGTGGTCGCCGGCGAGCCGGAGACGCTCGATCCGGGTCTCGGGCACCTCCTCGAGCCACACCGTCTGCCAGATGCCGGTGGTGCGCGGATACCAGATGCCGTGCGGCTCGGCGAGCCAGTCCTGCTTGCCGCGCGGCTGCTCGAGGTCGTGCGGGTCGTCCTCGGCCCGCACCACGATCGTCAGGCCGCCGTCGGCGTCGATGCTGTCGGTCACGTCGGCCGAGAAGGGCGTGTAGCCGCCCTCGTGCCGGGCGACGAGGACGCCGCCGGCCCAGACGCTGGCGCGGTGGTCGACCGCGCCGAGGTGCAGCAGCAGGCGCTTCCCCGGGCCGGGCTGGGCGTCCACGCGGCGCCGATACCAGCAGGCGCGGAAGAACCCCTGCAGCGCCAGCCCGCTGGCCGGCGTCTCGGGGGCGAACGGCACCTCGATCTGCCGATCGAAGGCGACCTCGTCGGGGCGGCGCCAGCGGGCGTCGGCGTCGACGGCGAACTCCCAGGGGCCGTCGAGGGAGCGTCCAGGCCGCGCGCTGCAGGAGCGGACGCGGGTGGTCGAAGGTCGTGCTCATGACGCGGCCGATCCTGGCATGGCGCCGGGCGGCTCGCGCCAGACCTCCTCCGCATCCGCGTCGACCTCGCCGCTGCGGCGCCAGCCCGACACGAGCCGCCACCCGCTGCGAGGCGACGTGCGTCGGCGTGGATGTGGGCCGTCAGCAGCCCGTCACAGGCGGCGCGCAGGAACGTCGGCCACCGCGACGGCCGCCTCGCCGGCGTAGCCGCGGCCCTGCCAGGCCGTCCCGATGACCCAGGCCAGGTCGGCACCGTCGGCGCCGACCGTCGCCTGGACGTAGCCGATCGCCGAACGGTCCGCGCGGCGCCGGACGATCCAGTTCGCCCAGACCTCGCTGCCGTCCGGGGAGAGTGCCGGCGGCCTGGCGCTCGTAGCGCGCCCGCAGCTCCTCGAGCGTCGGCGGCTCCCCGCCAGTGAACCGGTACAGCGCGGGATCGGCGAGCACCGCCAGCATCTCCTCGGCGTCGCCGGACGCCAGCGGCACCAGCCGGAGCCGCTCCGTCTCGATGGTCGTCGACTAGCCTCCGCTCCATGCCCGCGTCTCCTTCGCATCCCGGCTACATCGTCTTCCGTCAGGTCGGCGACGACCTCTGGCAGCTGCTCGGCGAGGTTCCCAGAAAACCCGGCCTGCCGGCGCGCAGGTCGCGCATCCAGGCGGTGCAGGAGATCACGGACGGGGCCGCGCAGGACGACGAGGTCTACCGCGTCGTCCTGCGCAGCGAGTGGAACGTCTCGCGCCGCCGACCGCGACCTGACGCTACATCTCGAGCACCGAGAGGATGTTCCCCGACGGGTCGCGGAACCAGGCGATCGTCGGCCCGTTCCCGCGCGCGATGTCGTTCTCGTCGGTCTTCAGCCACTCCGTGTCGTAGGACTCGAAGGGCACGCCCTTGCCCTTCAGCTCCCGCACCACCGCGTCGACGTCGGCCGACCGGGAAGTTCAGGATCGTGTAGCTCGCGGGCTCGTGGTCGGGCTTCGGGTAGACGAGCACGACCGTGTCGCCGGCCAGGTTCAGCTGGGCCAGCTGGTCGTTCCCGTCGACCGCCTGCACGTCGAGCCCGAGCGTCTCGCCGTAGAACCGCTTCGCCGCGTCCAGGTCGCGCACGGCGAAGCCGGAGAAGGCCTTGCTGTCCTCGAGCATGGCGTCGCTCCTTTCGGGTGTCGCGAAGTTGTGACCCGGCCGAGCGGCCGAACTCATCGGCCGGATCTGCCACGATCAGGCGCCATGGACTACGTCGTGGTCGGCGCCGGCGCGATCGGCGGGACGATCGCCGCCCGGCTGGTTCGGGACGGCCGGACCGTCCTCCTGTGCGACGCCGATCCGGCCCACGTGGCCGCGATCGAGGCGGACGGGCTGCACATCGAAGGGCCGGTCGAGGAGCTCTCGGTGCGGGCCTCGGCGGTCACGCCCGACGGCCTCCCGGACGAGCTCGGAGCCGTGCTCCTGGCCGTCAAGGCGCACCACACCGAGGCCGCGCTCGACCTCATCGCCCCGCGGCTCGCGCCGGACGGGTTCGTCGTCTCCCTGCAGAACGGGATCAACGAGCCGATCATCGCCGAGCGCGTCGGCGCCGAGCGCACCGTCGGCGCGCTGGTCAACTTCGGCGCCGACGTCGTCGGGCCGGGCCGGATCTTCCTCGGCGGCAACGGCTCGATCGCCATCGGCGAGCTCGACGGGCTGCGCAGCGAGCGCGTCGACCGGCTGGTCGCCGACATCCAGGGCGCCGAGCCGACCTCCAACGTGCTCGGCTACCTGTGGGCCAAGGAGGCCTACGGGGCGATGCTGTTCGCCACCGCGGTCTCCGACCTGGCCATCGCCGACGCCCTCGCCGAGCCGCGCTACCGGGCCCTGTTCGTCGGCCTCGCCGAGGAGGTGCTGGCCGCCGCCACGGCCGAGCCCGAGCCGTTCGACGGCTTCGACCCGGCCGACCTCGAAGGCTCGGTGGAGCGCATGGTCGCGTTCAACCGGCGCTCGGCCAAGACCCACACCGGCGTCTACCGCGACCTCGCCGTCCGCCACCGCAAGACCGAGGCCGCGGCCCTCGTCGCCGCCGCCGACGGCCCGCTCATCCGGCTCACCATCGGCCTGATCCACGCCATCGAGGACGGGCGGCGGCGCTGCGAGCCGGCCAACCTCGAGCTGCTGGCGGCGTACGGCCGCTGCGCCCTCCTGGCCACCCCGCTGAACGCGGTGATCACCACCCTCGAGCCCGCCGAGCGCCCCGTCGACGGGCCGCTCCGCGGGATCCCCGTGGCGATCAAGGACAACATCGACGTCGAGGGCGTCGTCACCACCAACGCCTCCACCGTCGGCGTCCCGCCGCCCGCCGCCCGCGACGCCACCTGCGTCGCCCGGCTCCGCCGCGCCGGCGCCGAGCTCCTGTGCAAGACGAACCTGCTCGAGTTCGCCGCCGGCTCGGTCAACCCGGCCTACGGGATGGTCTACAACCCGCTCGACCTCAGCCGGACCTCCGGCGGGTCGAGCAGCGGGTCAGCCGCGCTGGTCGCCGCCGGCGTGCTCGACCACGCGCTCGGCACCGACACCGGGGGCTCGATCCGCATCCCGGCGGCCTACTGCGGCATCGTCGGCCACAAGCCGACCCTCGGGCTGGTGCCGATCGACGGCGTCTTCCCGCTCTCGCCCACCTGCGACCACGTCGGCACGCTCACCCGCACCGCGCAGCAGTCGCTCGACCTGCTCGCCGTGCTCGCCGACCGCCCGCTCGCCCGCCGCGACGTGCGTGGGCTGCGCCTCGGCGTCCTGCGCCGCCAGGTCGACGACCCCGACGTCCTGCCGGCGATCCGCGACGCCGTGCTGCAGGCCATCGACCGGCTCGCCGCGGCCGGGCTCGAGATCGTCGAGGTCGACCTGCCCGAGCTCGAGCTGTGCGACGCGTCGCTCGGCGCGATCGTCGTGCGCGAGGCCTACGAGTCGCACCGCCGCTTCCTCGAGGCCGGCGACGACAGCTACGGCGAGCACACCCGGGCGCTGCTCGACATGGGCGCCCGCTGCAGCGACCAGCAGTACGCCGACGCCCTGGCCACACGCCAGACGGTGATCGCCGCGCTTCGCGCGCCTCCTCTCGGAGGTCGACGTCCTCGCCGGCCCGACGGTGGCCATCGCCCGCGCCCGAGCAGGACCCGCCGGTCGGCACGCCCGAGGGCGACGTGGAGTCGCGCTTCAGCGGGCCCTACAACCTGGCCGGCGTGCCGGCGGTCTCGGTGCCCTGCGGCCTCGTCGAGGGCAGCCTCCCGGCCGGCCTGCAGCTCGCGGCCGCCGCCGGCGAGGACGCGCTGGTCCTCTCCGTGGCCGCCGCGTACGAGGATCAGTGCCCGTAGATCGAGTGCTTGAGCGCGTCGGTGGCCTGCGTGGTGGCCTCGCCGAACACCGCGTTGATCACGTCGAGGTGGGCGGCGGAGGTGCAGGCCTTGCCGCGCAGGCCGAGCGAGCGGGCGAAGCGGCAGTCCGCCTCGAGGCCCGCCAGGTCGTCGCCCACCCAGACCCGGTCGAGCGGCGGCCGAAGGCCCGCGGCGAGCGAGTCGACCACCAGCTTCGAGCGGGCGTACAGGAGCTCCTGGGCGTCCTCGCGCGGCTCGAGCCCCATCGAGATCGAGAGGTCGACCGCCCCGAGCACCAGCGCCTTGACCCGCGGCGCGCTGGCCAGCTCGTAGGCCTCGCGCAGCCCGCGCGCCGTCTCGACGACCGCCAGCACCGGCGGCCCGTCGGGGCCAAGCCGCTCGGCCGCGGCGACGTCGGCCTTCGGCAGCACCAGGCCGGCGAGGTCGAGCCCGTCGATCGCGTGCAGGTCGTCCTCGAGAGTGCCGCGTCGACACCGCGTTCATCCGCACGAGCTTCGCCGGCCCGCCGCTGATCTGCGGCAGGACGCGCTTGAGCACGTCGCGCGCGGCCGCCTTCTCGGTCGACGGCGTCGCGTCCTCGAGATCGCACACCACCGCGTCCGCGGACGAGGCGAAGGCGTTGCGGATCCGGCCCTCGTCGTGGGCCGGCACGAAGTACAGGGTCCGGTAGGGAGTCGCCACCGGGCCGGGAGCCTATCTACATGACCATCGACCGCGGAGGTAATACGTGCGGATCCAGGACCTCAACTGGATGCAGGTCGAGGAGTACCTGAAGGGCGACGACCGCATCGTCATCCCGCTCGGCTGCACCGAGCAGCACGCCTACCTCTCGCTGGCCACCGACTCGATCCTGGCCGAACGTGTCGCAACGGAGGCTGCCGAGCCGACCGGCGTGCTCGTGCTGCCCGCCCTCCCGTACGGGCTCACCCCGTGGTTCGCCGCCTACCCGGGCTCGCCGACGCTGCGCGACGAGACCTACGCCGCCCTCCTGCGCGACCTCCTCGACTCCCTGCACGTGCAGGGATTTCGCCGCTTCCTGTTCGTCAACGGGCACGGCGGCAACACCCCCGGCCGAGGCGGCCACCGAGAACTGGCAGGCGGCCAACCCGGGCACCCAGGTGCTGTTCCACGACTGGTGGAACGCGCCGGGCGTGTGGAAGGTCGTGCAGGAGATCGACCCGGTCGCGAGCCACGCCTCGTGGCTCGAGAACTTCCCCTGGACGCGCCTCGACGGCGTCGCCCAGCCCGACGAGCAGAAGCCGCTGCAGGACTGGAACGCGATCAGCTCGCTGGAGCCGGGGCCGCTGCGCGAGGCGCTCGGCGACGGCTCGTTCGGCGGCCGCTACCAGCGCAGCGACGAGGACATGCAGCGTGTCTGGGACGCCGGAGTCGACGAGGTGCGAAGCCTACTGGCGGGCGGATTTCGGTAAATGGTCCTAACGCTGCCCCGTTCTGTATCCTCCCACCCACGTCGGCGGGAGAGGAGCCGGCAACAGCGTCACAAGGGGGCAATCCGATGCGCGTACGACTGGCCGGTCCACTCGTAGTACTCGCGATGGGCGCCGGGGTTCTCGGCGCCTCGAGCGTCGCGGCCACGAAGACCGACACCGGCACCGCCGCCGCAGCGCCGAAGCACGGCGGGTCGATCACCATCGCCCGCATCGAGGACTCGCAGTCGTTCGACAAGACCACGGTCTTCCAGAACGAGTCGATCTGGCTGTGCGAGCAGATCATGGAGTCGCTGTACACGGTCGCCCCCGACGGCAAGACGCTGAAGCCGTGGCTCGCCACGAGCTACACCGCGTCGAAGGACGGCAAGACCTACACCTTCAAGCTGCGCCAGGGCGTGAAGTTCTCGAACGGGTCGCCGATGACGTCCGCCGACGTCAAGTTCTCGATCGACGAGGCCCGCGCCGCCACGAAGGGCTGGGGCTACCTCGACGCGGCGATCAAGAGCATCACGACGCCCGACAAGAGCACCGTGGTCTTCCACCTGAAGTTCCGCTGGGCGCCGTTCGTCGCCGACATCGCCCTGTTCGCCAACGGCATCGTCCCGAACAAGTACGCCGGCCAGTCGAAGGCCGACTTCTACAAGCACCCGATCGGCACCGGGCCCGTTCATGTGGGACAAGCGCACCGTCGGCCAGTCGGTCACGTTCAAGCGCAACCCGAACTACTGGCAGAAGGGCAAGCCGTACCTGGACAGCGTCACCTGGACGTACGTCACCGACGACAACACGCGTGAGCTGCAGCTGCGCGGCGGCCAGATCCAGGTCGACGAGTTCCCGCCGTTCAACTCGATCAACAAGCTGAAGAGCACGTCGGGCGTGACGATGAACCTGTTCCCGTCGACCCGCACCGACTACCTCGAGATGAACGAGAGCTACCCGCCGCTGGCCGACGTGCACGTGCGCCGGGCGATCTCGCTGGCGATCGACCGCAAGGGCATCATCAAGACCCTGCTGTCGGGCTACGGCACGCCGGCGAACTCGTTCATGCCGCCGCAGGTCCCGTTCTACGACCCGAAGTCGCCGGGCCTGCAGTACAACATGGCGCAGGCGAAGGCCGAGCTCGCGAAGTCGAAGTTCGCGAAGGGCTTCACGGTCCAGATCCTGCTCGGCTCCGGCGACCGGACCGACGAGCGCGATCGCCCAGGTCATGCAGTCCGTCGCTGAAGCAGCTCGGCATCACGGTGACCTTCAAGCAGGAGGACCAGAACACCGCGTTCGCCGACATCAACGCCCGCAAGTACCAGATCGGCTTCAGCTACTGGACGATGGACATCGCCGACCCGGACGAGCTCGTGTCGTTCGCCATCGACCCGAAGGGCGGCGGGGCGCAGTCCTTCTACACGGGCTACAACAACCCGAAGCTGGTCACCCTGTCGCACCAGGCCCAGCGCACCGAGGACAAGGCGAAGCGCACCCAGCTGTACGCGCAGATCCAGAAGATCGCGGCCGACGACGCGTTCCTCGGGTTCCTCTACTACTCGCCGTTCCGCTACGCGACCTCGTCGAAGGTGCACGGCTTCGAGGTCTACCCCCTCGGCAACTACCACCTGGAAGACGTCTGGGTCGGGTAGCCAGGGACACGTCGACCATCCGTAGGTCGTGAGCCTCACCAGCTACGTCGCCCGGCGGCTCCTGCAGATGATCCCGATCGCGATCGGGGTCACCATCCTGGTCTTCTTCCTGATCCACCTCGTGCCGGGCGACCCGGCACGGACGATCCTGGGGAACCAGGCGACCCCGGCGCGCATCGCGCTCGTCCGCCACGACCTGGGACTCGACAAGTCCCTGTTCCAGCAGTACGTCGAGTTCATGCGCCGGCTGGCGCACGGGGACCTCGGACAGTCGATCGTCTACAGCGTCCCCGTGCGCCAGCTGGTGCTCGACCGGCTCCCGCCGACGCTGTGGCTGCTGAGCTACGGCGCGATCCTGGCGATGATGATCTCGGTGCCGCTCGCGATCCTGGCCGCGATCCGGCGGGACACGCTGACCGACCACCTGATCCGGATCGTGCCGATGCCGGGCCTCGGCTTCCCGCCGTTCTGGCTCGGGATCATGCTGCTCCTGGTCTTCGGCCTGCACCTCGGCCAGCTGTTCCCGGTCGGCGGCTACGGCACCGGCCCGATCGGCCACCTGCACTCGATGTTCCTGCCCAGCCTGACGGTGGCCATCGCGCTCTCGCCGATCCTGATCCGCAGCCTGCGCGCGAGCATGCTCGAGGTCCTCGAGTCGGACTACGTCACGACCGCGCGCTCGAAGGGGCTCCCCGAGCGCCGGGTGCTGCGCAAGCACGCCCTGCCGAACGCGATCGTCGCCACCGTCACGGTGCTCGGCGTGAACATCGCCTACCTCGTCGGCGGCACGCTGGTCGTCGAGCAGGTCTTCGCCATCCCCGGCGTCGGCCAGCTGATGATCTCGTCGATCTTCGCCCGCGACTTCCCGATCGTGCAGGGGGTCACCCTGGCCTTCGCCGTGATGGTGGTCCTGGTCTACCTGACCACCGACGTGGTCCACGCCCTGCTCGACCCCCGCGTGAGGTTCGACTAGTGGTGGCTCGCTGATGGCCACCGCCGCCGAAGCGTTCACCGACGCCGCGATCGTCGAGCATCGCCACGGCTTCCGCCGCCGCTGGTACCGCACGCCGGCGTTCGTCGCCGGCCTGATCGTGCTCGGGATCATCGTCGGGATGGCCATCGCCGCCCCGCTCATCACGAGCCACGACCCGACCGAGCAGAACCTGCTGGAGGCGTTCCAGGGCCCGTCCCGCGACCACCTGCTGGGCACCGACAACCTCGGCCGCGACGTCTGGTCGCGGCTGGTCTACGGCGCCCGCACCGACCTGCGGATCGCGTTCCTGGCGGTGCTCCTGCCGTTCATCATCGGCACGACCCTCGGCCTGCTGTCCGGCTACTACGGACGCATGCTCGACACCACCGTCGGCTGGCTGGTCAACATCGTCGTCGCGTTCCCGTTCTTCGTCCTGGTCATCGCGCTGGTCTTCGCGCTCGGCCCGGGCACGCGCAACATCTACATCGCCATCACCATCGTCGGCTGGGTGTCGTACTGCCGCATCGTGCGCGAGCGAGGTGCTGGTCGCCAAGCGGCGCGAGTGGGTGCTCGCGGCCCAGGCCGGCGGGCTGTCGAACGCCCGCATCATGGGCCGCCACCTGCTGCCGAACGTGGTCACCCAGGCGATCGTCTTCTCCTGCTCGGACATCGTGCTCGACATCCTGGCGATCGTCACCCTCGGCTACCTGGGCCTCGGCGTCCAGCCCCCCACGCCGGACTGGGGCACGATGATCAGCGAGGGACAGACGTACCTCGGGACCCACTGGCAGCTCTCGACGTTCCCCGGGGTCGCCGTGGTCATCACCGCGATCGGCCTCGCGCTCCTGGCCGACGGCCTCGCCGACCTGCTGAGGCCCGAGTGAGCGGACGAGGTGCTCGAGGTCGAGGGCCTGCGGGTCGAGCTGCCGCTCGGCGAGCGCACCTTGCGGCCGGTCGACGACGTCGAGCTTCCGGGTCGAGAAGGGCCAGTCGCTCGGCCTGGTCGGCGAGTCGGGCTCGGGCAAGACGATGGCCCTGCGCGCGATCGTCGGGCTGCTGGCCCGCCCCGCCCGGATCGCCGGCGGCAGCATCCGCTTCGACGGCACCGAGCTGACCTCGAGCGGGCCCGCCGCTCGCCGCCAGGTGCGCGGCACGAGCATCGCGATGATCTTCCAGGAGCCGATGACCGCGCTGAACCCGGTGATGCGGGTCGGCGAGCAGATCGCCGAGGGCCCGCTGGTGCGGCTCGGCCAGGGCCGGCGCCAGTCCCGCGGCCGGGCGCTCGAGCTGATGCGGCTGGTCGGCATCCCCGACCCCGAGCAGCGCTACCGGGCCTACCCGCACGAGCTCTCGGGCGGCCTGCGGCAGCGGATCATGATCGCCATCGCGCTGTCCTGCGAGCCGCGCGTGATCCTCTGCGACGAGCCGACCACCGCGCTCGACGTGACGATCCAGGACCAGATCCTGAAGCTGCTGGAGCGCCTGCGCGAGGAGCTCGGCGTCTCGCTGGTCTTCGTCTCCCACGACCTCGCGGTGGTCGCCCAGACCTGCCAGACGGTGGCGGTGATGTATGCCGGCCAGGTGGTCGAGACGGGCACCGTCGACGAGGTCTTCCGCCAGCCCCGGCATCCGTACACGCTCGGGCTGCTGCGCTCCGTGCCCGACTTCGACGACGTCCGCGACACCCTCTCGAGCATCCCCGGCACACCGCCCGACCTGGCCTCGCCGCCGCCGGGCTGCCGCTTCCATCCGCGCTGCCCGTTCGCCCAGGACGACTGCCTCTCGGGCGACTTCCCGCTGCGGCCGCTCGACGGCGGCCGGGCGATCGGCCTGCATCCACCCCGACGCCTGCGCCGAGGACGTGCGGCGCGAGCCGGTGATCGCCGATGCCTGAGGCCCCGCTGCTCGACGTCCGCGGCCTGTCGATGCAGTTCCCGCTGCGGGGCAGCCCGCTCGGCCGGGTGCGCGGGCGGGCGCCGGCGGTGCTGCGGGCGCTGGACGGGATCGATCTGCAGATCGCCCGCGGCGAGACGCTCGGCCTGGTCGGCGAGTCGGGCTGCGGCAAGTCGACGCTCGGCCGCTGCATCCTCGGCCTGTACGTCCCGACGGGCGGGACCGTGGCGTTCGACGGGGCGCTGCTGCCGGCACGCCGGCCGCGGGCCAGCCGGCGGCGGATCCAGATGGTCTTCCAGGATCCGTACTCGTCGCTGAACCCGCGGATGACCGTGCGCCAGACCCTCGGCGAGCTCCTGCGGGTGCACGACATGGTGCCGAGGAACAGGGTCGACGAGCGCGCCCGCGAGCTGCTCGAGCTGGTCGGGCTGCCGGCCCGGGCGCTCGACGCCTACCCGCGCCAGTTCTCGGGCGGCCAGCGCCAGCGCGTCAGCATCGCCCGCGCACTGGCCCTCGAGCCCGAGCTCCTGGTGGCCGACGAGCCGGTCTCGGCGCTCGACGTGTCGGTGCAGGCGACGGTGCTGAACCTGCTCGCCGAGCTGCGCGAGCAGCTCGGCCTGACCGTCCTCCTGATCGCCCACAACATGGCGGTCGTCCGCCACGTGTGCGACCGGGTGGCGGTGATGTACCTCGGGCGGATCGTCGAGGACGCGCCGACCGGCGAGCTCTTCGAGGACCCGCGGCATCCCTACACCCGCGGTCTGCTGCAGGCGGTGCCGCGGCTGACGCCCGGCCGGGCGAGCCAGGCGGTGGCCGTGCAGGGCGACCCGCCGAGCCCGATCCGCGTGCCCAGCGGATGCCGCTTCCATCCGCGCTGCCCGATCATGCAGCGGCCGGTCTGCGCGGCCGACGACCCGCGGCTGACGCCCTCCCCCGCCGGGACGCCGCACCTGGCCGCGTGCCACTTCGCCTGGAGCGACACGCTGCCGGCGTCGCACGCGGCCGAGGTCGAGCTCGAGGCCCCCTGAGGCGGTTTCAGCATGAGTCCGTGCCGCCTGGCGAGTGGCTCGCACCGCCAGGCTTCACCCGGCGGCGCAGCGCGTATGCGGGCCAATACGTGCAAGCCGCCGGGTATGACCTGGCAACGCGAGACGCCGCCAGGCGGTGGCGGGGCAGGCTGAAACCGTCTCTAGAGGGGATCTACTTCCGGTCGACGCTGACGGCGTTCGCCGCGCCGAGGGCCCGGGCCTCGTCGATCGAGACGATCCGCCGGCCGAGCGGCAGGAGGGCCAGCCCCGCGAGCCGCACGTGGGCGATCGCGAACGGGATCCCGATGATCGTGATCGCGCACAGGACCGCCGCGATCAGGTGGCCGATGGCGATCCAGAAGCCCGCCAGCACGATCCAGATGATGTTCCCGATCAGGCGCAGGGCGCCGGTCGCGTGCGGGCCGTCGACGATCGTGCGGCCGAACGGCCAGAGGGCGTAGCCGGCGAGCCGGAACGAGGCGATCCCGAACGGGATGGTGATGATCAGGATGCACATCACGACGCCCGCGAGGACGTAGCCGAGGGCCAGCACGAGGCCGCCGAGGACGAGCCAGATCAGGTTGCCGAGCAGGCGCAGCACGAGGCGTAGGCTAGTCGGTCGCGAGGGCGAGGCGCGGACGAAGCCGACGTTAAGAACACGTTGGCCGCGCTGGTGATGCTTGTCAGCAGCGGGTCCGCGCTTACATTCGTAGACGTGGCCCCTTCGTCCGCCATCCAGCTCCTCGACCACGCCGTTCGGCTGCGCTCGACCCTGCGCCGGCAGCTGGTCGCGTGCGCCGCGTTCGCGGTCGCCTCGCTGGCCCTCGCGGCCGTCGAGCGGCACGCCTGGACGCTCGCGGCCGCGGCGGGGGCGATCTGCGTGGCGCTCGCGCTCGGGGCCGGGATCGTCGCCGGGCAGGTGCGCGAGCACGCCCGCAACGTGGTTGCCGACGGGGATGCCGACGCCGAGCTGCAGGAGGTGGAGCGGGAGCGCCGCCGGCTTGCCAGCGGCAAGAACCGCGACCGCCTGGCGGCGGCGCTCGAGTACGAGCTGCGGACGGCCCAGGAGCCGCCGCAGCTCGCGGGCCGGCCGACCCGGGCCGTCATCCGGCTGCGCCGGCACGCCGAGACGGTGCGCGAGATCGCGGCGGCCGTCCGCGACCCGCGCTCGGACGTCCGCGGCGTGGCGCTGCTCGACCGCTTCCTGTCGGGCGCCATCTACGTGCTGCCCGACGAGCTGCTGGCGCGCGAGCTGTGGCGGATCCGCTTCCGCCTGCTCGCCCACTGAGCCGCGCGTTTTTCCAGCACGCGCGGGCTTTCCGCCTAGACTGGCGCCGATGCGCACCCGTGTGGTCACGGTCGGTGCGCGCGCTGACGCTGCGCGCACGGTCGAGGAGCGGGTCGCGACGGACGAGCGGCGGCGTGTGCAGGACGCCCTCGAGCGTGGCGAGCCCTTCTCCCTCGAGCTGCGCGCCGCGCCGGACGATCCGGCGGACTGGCTCCTCGTCCAGGGCGCCCGGACCGACGGCGAGCTGCTCGTCCTGGTGCACGACATCACCGCCCGGCGCCGCGCCGACGACGGCGCCCGCCTGCTCGCCGAGGTCGCCGACCTGCTGTCCGGCCCGATCGACGTCGAGGCCCGGCTCGGCCACGGTCGAGACGCTCGTCGTGCCGGCCTGGGCCGACGCCTGCGCGGTCGTGCTGTGGCGCGAGGACGGGCTCGGCTTCGGCTCGCTGCAGCAGCTCCTGACCGGCGACGCCCGCGTGCTGCCGGCGTTCGACGACGCCGTCCTCTCCTCGCTGGTGCGCGATCCGGGCCAGCTCGAGGCCCTGTTCGACGCCGGCCCGGTCTCGGCGATCGTCGCCCCGCTCACCGGGCGCGACCCGCTCGGCGCCGTCGTCCTGATCGGCGGCGCCTGGCGCCGTCCGTACGAGGACGACGACCTGCCGCTGGCCCGCGAGCTCGGGCGCCGGGTCGGGCTGTCGGTCGAGAACCAGCGCCTGGTGCGCCGCGAGGCCGCCGCCCAGGCGGCGCTCGAGCGGGTGCTGGACGTCGCCCCGGAGTTCGCCGCGGGTCGCTCGCCCGAGGCCGTCGCCCAGGCGATCTGCGAGGCCGCAGAGGCGGCGTTCCACGTCGACGCGGTCAGCCTGTGGCGGGTCGAGGACGACCTCCTGCGGGTCATCGCCCGCAGCCACCCGACCCCGGAGCTGCCGATCGGCACGACGCTCGCGATCGCCCAGGTGCCCGAGGTGGCCAACGACGTCCTGCGCCGGCGCCCGTCGTTCGTCCCCACCCCGTACGTGACCCCGGACCTCGGCGACTACGGCACCCGGGCCCACGTCCGCAGCGCCCTGCTGGTGCCGGTCGCCGTCGAGCGCTCGGTGCGCTGGATGCTCTCGCTGACCTGGCACGACCGGATCGCCGAGCCGACGCCCGGCATGCTGGCCGCCGCGCAGCGCTACGCCGACCAGGCCGGCCTGGCCCTCGAGCAGGCGCAGCGGCTGGTGGTGCAGGCCGAGGCCGACCGGCTCAACGCGGCGCTCCTGCGGCTGCTCGAGCTCTCCCCCGCGTTCCGCTCCGGCACGGCGTCGCCGGCCGACGTCGCGACCGGCATCTGCGAGGCCGCGGTGGAGACCTTCGACACCGACGCCGCGGCGATCTGGCAGGTCGACGACGACGGGTTCTCGCTGCTCGCGCGGTGGCCCTCGACCGGGCCGACGGCGCACGACCACCTGCCGCTGCGGACGGCGGTGGCCCAGGGGCTGCGCACGCCGCGCACCTCGTTCGTCCGCCGACCTGCAGGAGGAGGAGGACGAGGAGTGGGCCGCCCGGGCCCGCGAGAGCTCGACCCACTCGGTCCTGCGGGTGCCGCTGGCCCACCGCGGCCAGGTCGACGCCGTGCTCACCCTGTCCTGGCGCCGCCGGATCGCCGAGCCCGCTGCCGGCACGCTGGCGCTGGCCCAGCGCTTCGCCGACCAGGCCGCGCTGGCCATCGACGAGGCCCGGCTGCGGCTCGCCCGCGACGAGGCCGCGGCCCTGCACGCCCAGCTCGAGGCCGGCCTGATGCCGCGCCTGCGCGGCGGCCTCGGCCGCCACGTGGTGGCCACCCGCTACCGCGCCGGCGAGCGCCGGCTGCTGCTCGGCGGGGACTTCCTGGACGCGGTCGAGCTGTCGGACGGCAGCCTCGCGATCGTGGTCGGCGACGTCTCGGGGCACGGGGCCGAGGCGGCCGCCCTCGGCGCCACCCTGCGGGCCGCCTGGCGGGCCCTCACCCTGGCCGGCGCGAGCGGGCACGGCGCCCTCGAGACCCTCGACGCGGTCATCCGCTACGAGCGGGCCTCGGTCGAGACGTTCGCGACGCTCGTCCTGGCCAGCGTCGACCCGGACGGCACGGACCTGCCGGGTCACCCTGGCCGGCCACCCGGCGCCGTTCCTGCTCGCGGGCCGCACGACGATCCCGGCGCTTCCCGTCGGCCCGCCGGTGGGCTGCGTCGACCGACCCGTCGTGGACCGAGGGCGAGCTCGAGCTCGGCCCCGTCCGCCCGGCTCCTGTTCTTCACCGACGGCCTGATCGACGGCCGCCGGGTGCCCGGCTCCTACGAGCGGCTCGGGAGCGGCGCCCTGGCCACCGTCGCGGCCGGGATCCGCGACCTGCCGGGCGACGCCCTGCTCGAGCAGCTGCACGACGCCGCCCGCGACGCGAACGGCGGCGACCTCCCCGACGACGTGGCCATGCTCATCGCCGGGCCGTGGCGGGAGGGCGACGCGGACGCCTCCGAGCGCACGGCGCGGCCGGCTCGCTCGGGGTCGCGCTGCGGCTGCCGGCGACCGCCGAGAGCGTCCCGCTGGCCCGGGCCCGGGTGGTCGAGCTGGTCGACGCGCTGGGCCTCGGCGACGAGGTGCGCGACGCCGTGGCCCTGGCGACCACGGAGGCCGCCGCGAACGTCGTCACCCACGCCTACGTCGGCTCGGACGCCGACGACCAGGTGGTCGAGGTCGAGGCCTGGCCCGAGCAGGGGCGCCTGCGGGTCGTCGTCCGCGACTACGGCGGCGGCATGCGCCCGCGCGCCGACAGCCCCGGGCTCGGCCTCGGCCTGAGCCTGATCGGGGCGTTCGCCGACGAGTTCGAGGTGCGCACCGGCGAGGCCGAGCCCGCCAGCACCGAGATCGTCATGCTGTTCGCCGAGCGGCCACGCTGACCCGTGGCGCCGCAGGGTTCGGGTAGCCGAACCCGGAGACGCCTGAAGGCCCCACGAACGAGCGACGCCGGGCGCGCGATGGTTGTGGCGTGTCCGCGATCGCCGTCGACCACTCCCTGGCCCGCCCGCTGCGGGCGCACTCGCTGCGCGTCGGGCTGGGGCTCGCCGTGCTCGGCGCGGGGACGGCCCTGGCCGCCCGCAAGGTCGACCTCGGCGCGCTCGCCTCGACCGACGTGGTCTGGGGCTGGGTCACCCTCGCGCTCGTCCTGAACCTCGGCTCGATCGCCGCCAAGGCCGTGGTCTGGAAGGAGTCGCTCGACGCGATCCCCGACTCGCAGCCCGTGCGCTACCGCCACGTGGTGCCGGCGCTGTTCGTCGGCTTCCTGCTGAACACCGTGCTCTTCGCGCGTCTCGGCGAGGTCGCCCGCATCTCGATGCTGGGGCGCCGCCTCTCGCGCGCCGGCGAGCCGCGCCCGACGACCGAGCTGGCCGGCAGCGTGCTGGCCGAGCAGGTCGTGCTGGCCGCCGCGCTCGCCCTGGTCGCCGGCATCCTCGCGTTGACGCTGGGCGTGCCCGCCCTCGTCTGGCAGCTCCTCCTGGGGCTGCTCGCGGGGATCGCCGTGCTGCTCCTGGTGGTCGTCGTGCTCACCCGGGTCGCTCCGCGCACCCGGGCCTCGCGCGCCGGCTCGGCGCGTGCGCGGCCTGGCCGGCGGGCAGGCGCTCCTGCGCTCGCGCCGCCGGCTGGTGCTCGCCGTCGCCGCCGGCAGCCTCTCGTGGGCGGCCCAGGTCGCCGGGATCTGGGCGGCGCTCGAGGGCTTCGGCATCCACGCCGGGCTCGGCGCCGCCGGGCGCCGTCTTCCTGGCCTCGACGCTGGTGCAGCTCTTCCCCTTCTGGCCGGGCAACCTGGGCGTCTTCCAGCTCGGCGTGGCCGCACCGCTGGCCCACCTGTACGGCGTCGACGCCGCCTCGGCGGTGGCGTTCTCGGTGGGGCTGCAGCTGATCGAGGGCGTCCTCGGCGTCGGGCTCGGCGCGGCCTTCCTGGCCCGCGAGGGCCTCGGTGTGCGGGCAGCCGCATTGCGGCTGCGTCCCCCGACCGAGGGTTGACCAGAGCCACCCACGGACCCGATACTCGCGGCTGATGGTCGCTTCTGGTCACCGCCGCGCAGCCTGCGCCGCCCTCTCCGCCCTCGTCCTCCTGGCCACCGCCTCGGCCACCTCGGCGCACCGCGCCGCGGCGCCCGCACTGACGCTCGACGACGCGTCGGCGACGGCGATCTGGAAGGAGGGCTACCTCCGCCCCGGCGCCGCGATCCGGTTCTCGGGCACCGTCGCCGGGCCCGGCCCACATCACCGCGATCCTGCGGCCGAGGACCGGGCCGAAGCGGGTGACCGCGAAGATCGAGTTCGACGTCGCCGCGGCCGGCCCGTTCTCGGACAAGATCGAGCTGCCGCCGCGCCCGCTGCCCGGCAAGTACTCGCTGCGGCTGGTCGGGACGTCGGACGGCAAGAAGCTGCCTGCGGCCCAGACGAACGTCGAGATCCCGACGCCGGCCGAGGGCGTCGTGGCCCGCTCCGAGGTGAGCCTCGCGAAGGGCGGAAAGCAGGTGCCGCGCGAGGGCCAGGTGCCGGTCGTGAAGGGCACGCCGACCACGATCTGGGTGCGCTACCGGTTCCTCTACCCGCCGAAGGGCCACACCATCAAGGTGACCTGGAACCTGCACTGGCACCACAAGCTCGGCGTCGTCGACAAGAAGTACGGCAAGACGATCGACACCTTCGTGAAGTCCGGCGCGCCGCTGCCGGCAGGCGTCTGGAACGTCGTCCTGACGGTCGACGGGAAGATCGCCAAGCAGACGAGCGTCCACATCGTGCGCTAGACACCTCGCCCTTCAGCGGGCTCAGCCGATCGTGATCCCGGTCGGCGGGGGCGGCGGCGGCGGAGGCGGCGGTGTGACCGGAGGCGGCGGCGGCGGCGGGGGCGTCACCGGCGGAGGCGGAGGAGGCGGCGGCGGGGTCACGACCGGCTTTCGGGTGAGCGTGACCGTCACGCTGCGGCCGTCGGGCGCGAGCCGCGTGGTGCTCGCGACGAAGGCGCCGGAGCTGGCCGTCAGGGCCACCCTGACGTCGCTGCCGGCCCGCGTCGCCCGCACCGTCAGGCCGCCCGAGGCCTTGCGCGAGAAGCCCGGGCGGATCCCGCGCTGGCGCAGCACGAAGCCGCCCTTGCCGTCGGCGATCCTGGTGTCGGGGGCGACCAGGCTCGCATGGTCGAGCGCACCGCCGCTGACCCGGACCGTGGCCACGAGCTGGTTGCCGGACTCGCGGAACGTCACGCCCGAGACCACCGCCGGGCGCAGCGCCGCGCCACGCAGGACGCCGACCGGGACCGGCGCTCCGCTGCGCTTCGTGCCCACGAGCCGGGTCACCGTCTGGCTCACGTCGTCGGCGACGTAGACCGCGCCGTTGGCCGAGGCCAGTGCGAACGGGCGGCCGTTGACCGGGACGAACGTCGGCGTGGCACCGTCGGCGGTGCCGACGACCGCGACCCGGTGCTGGGCGGGCAGGCTCGCGTACAGCGTGGCGCCGACGACCACGACCTGGGCCGGCGTGACCGGCAGGGCGACCGTCCGCTGGCGGACCAGCGGGGTGCCGCCGACGACGTCGACCCCGCGCTTCACCGGGACGTAGAAGGTGCTGCCGGCGGCGGCGATCGGCCCGTGCGGCTGGCCCCCGACCTCGACCGGGTCGCCGGCGACGAGGCGGTTCCCCTTCAGCTCGAGCGGCACGACCCGGCCGCGCTCGGCCTGCGAGACCAGCAGCGTGGTGCCGGCCGCGCCGATCCCGCTGGGCGCGAACGGCAGGGTGATGCAGGGCGCCGCGCTGGTGCGGCCGATGCAGACCCGCTTTCCGGCGACGGCCGCCACCCGGCCGCCGGTCATCGCCACGACCTGGGTGCTTCCGGGCAGCGACCGCCGAGCCGACCAGGGTGAGCTGGCCGGGCGAGAACACCGCGACGCCCTCGCCGTCGACGGCGTACAGCCGGCCGCGCCGACAGGGCGAGAGCGCGCGGGCTGGCAGGATCGGCCGCCGTCGCGGCCACCTTGCCGGAGGGCAGCCGGAGTCGCTGCAGGCGCCCGGTGGGAGCGGTGACGAACAGCGCGGGCCCTGCGGCCGCGAGCGAGATCCGGCGCGCCGGCGGCACCAGGGTCGCGAGCGGCGGGTCGTCGGCGAGCTGGGTTCCGGTCGAGGTCGAGCCGGTCGTGTCGGTGGCGGTCGACGTGGTCGTGGCGGTGGTGGCCTGGGTCGTGGTGGTGCGGGCCTCGGTGCCCGTCCCGCCGCCGCCTCCGCCCCCGCCCACGAGGACGATCGCCGCCACCACGCCGGCCGCGACCACGACGGCGGCCAGCAGCGCCAGCAGGGGCCCGCGGCCACGCCGCCTGTCGCCGGGCGGCGGGGGCGGCGGAACCGGAGCGACCGGCGGCGGAGGCGGAGGCGTCCGGGCCCGCACCGGCGGGACGGTGAGCGCCTCGCGCTCGGCCGGCGGCAGCGTGACCTCCTCGTACGCCGGCTCGGGCTCGGGCTCGGGCTCGGGCTCCTCGTGGACCGGCTCGGTCGCGTGCCACGGCTCCTCGTACGTCGGCTCGGGCTCGGGCTCGGGCTCGACCGGAGGCGGCGTCGGCTCGAACAGCTCGGGCTCGGGCTCCGGCTCGGGCTCCGGGGCGGGACGGGCCCTGCCGGGGGCGAACGACTCGTACTCCGACGGGAACGCGGCCGGCGTCAGCGGGTCGGGCGACTTGACCGGCGCCGGGCCGTCGCTGCGCGGCGTGCCGAGCCGGGCCGAGCGCCGCCAGGTGGGGCCGGCAGAGCGCGATGACGATCTCCTCGAGCTCCTCGAACGCGTCGGCGGCGTCGGCCGGGCGGTCGTCCGGGCGCTTCTCGAGCATGTGCTCGATCCAGGCGGCGAGCTTCGGGTCGAGGCTCGGGTTGACCGTCAGGGGCGGCGGCGGCGCGGCGTTCACGTGCCGGAACATCAGGACCATCGGGTTCTCGGCGTCGTGGAACGGCGTCCTGCCGGTCAGCATCTCGTAGGCCATCACCCCGACCGCGTACAGGTCGGCCTTCGGCCCGATGTCCTTCCCCATGGCCTGCTCGGGCGACATGTAGGTCGGGGTGCCGAGCGTGCTGCCCGTGGCCGTCAGGTTCACCGTGGCGTCGCCGAGCGCCTTCGCGATCCCGAAGTCCGCGACCTTGATCCCGCCCTGGTCGGTGACCATGAGGTTCTCGGGCTTGAGGTCGCGGTGCACGATCCCGCGGGCGTGGGCGTGGGCCAGCGCCGCCAGCAGCCCCTCGAGCACGCCCGGCCACCTGCGGGAGCGTCAGGGTCGCGACGTGCGGCCGCAGCGACCCGCGCTCGACGTACTCCATCGCGATGTACGGGATGTCGTCGTGCTGCAGGTACTCGTAGACCGTGACGATGTTCGGGTGCGCGAGCGACGCCGAGATTCTCGACTCGCGCAGGAAGCGGGCCGCGAACGAGGGGTCGGTGGCGTGGAACGCGGGCAGCTCCTTGAGCGCCACGAGGCGTCCGAGATCGGACTGGCGGGCGAGGTAGACCACGGCCATGCCGCCGCGTCCGATGACGCGGAGGATCTCGAACCGGCCGACTGTTCGCTGCTGCATGACGTCGAGCACGGCGGTTTCGGACCGGCGCGCCGCCGGAATCATGGCAACCAGGAAGGCTGCATCCGAATCGCGGTCCACCAGGGCCGATCGATGAGGTATTCCTTGACGAAAGTTGTGGCTTGCCTTAATTTGAGATTGTGACCGTCGAAAACGCCCACACCGTCGCGGTCGAGGACTACGCCAAGGCGATCTACTCGCTGTGCGCTCCCGGCCCGCAGACGGCGTCCACCAACGACCTGGCCGCCCGCCTGGGCGTGACGCCGGCGTCGGTGTCGGCCATGGTCAAGAAGCTGGCCGAGGAGGGCCTCGTCGAGCACGTGCCCTACCGGGGCGTGCGGCTGAGCCTGGCCGGCGAGCGCGTGGCGCTCGGCGTGCTGCGGCGTCACCGCCTGCTCGAGCTCTTCCTGGCCGAGGCCCTCGAGGTGCCCTGGGAGCAGGTGCACAGCGAGGCCGAGCGCCTCGAGCACGCCCTCTCGGACGAGCTCGCCGAGCTGATCGCCGTCAAGCTCGGGGACCCCAGGGTCGACCCGCACGGCGACCCCATCCCGACCCGCGACCTGGTGATCGACGACCGCCCCACCGAGGCGATGACCGAGCTCGAGCCCGGCGCCGTCGCGGTCTTCGTGCGGGTGTCCGACTCCGACCCGGCGATGCTCCGCTACCTCGCGGGCCTCGGGATCCGGATCGGCGACGAGCTGCTGATGCTCGGCCAGGAGCCGTTCGACGGCCCCTACACCGTGCGCTTCGGCCAGCTCGAGCACATGCTCGGCTCGACCCTGGCCCGGGCCATGCGGGTGCAGCGGAGCGTGGCTTGACGCCCCCGTCGCCGCCCGACAGCGCGGTCGCCCTCCCCCGTCCCGAGCTGCGGGACCCCAGCGCGCTCCGTCCACGCCCTGTCGAAGGGCCGGTTCCGCGGCCGACTGGCCCTGCTCGGGCCGGCCTTCGTGGCCTCGGTGGCCTACATCGACCCGGGCAACTTCGCCACCAACTTCACGGGCGGCGCCCAGTTCGGCTACCTGCTGGTCTGGGTCATCGTCATGGCCAACCTGATGGCCGTCCTGGTGCAGTACCTCTCGGCGAAGGCCGGGATCGCGTCGGGGCGGAACCTCCCCGAGCTGTGCCGCGAGAGCTTCGGCAAGAAGGCCACCATCGGCCTGTGGCTGCAGGCCGAGGTGGTCGCGGCGTCGACCGACCTCGCCGAGTTCGTCGGCGCGGCGATCGGCCTGAACCTGCTGTTCGGGGTGCCGATGTTCGTCGCCGGCCTGATCACGGCCGTGGTGGCGTTCGGCATCCTGGCGCTCGAGCAGCGCGGCTACCGGCGCTTCGAGCTCGCCATCATGGGCCTGCTCGCGCTGGTGGGGATCGGCTTCGTCTACGACCTGATCGACGTCGGCGGCCAGTCCGGCTCGGCCTTCGCGCACGGGCTGATCCCCGGCTTCGACGGCTCGGACTCGATCGTGCTGGCGGTCGGCATCATCGGCGCCACGGTCATGCCGCACGTCGTGTACCTGCACTCGGCGCTGACCCAGAGGCGGATCGTCCCGACCAACGACGCCGAGCGGCGCCAGCTCCTGCGCTACAACCGGGTCGACGTCGGGCTCGGTCTCGGCATGGCCGGCCTCATCAACCTGACGATGCTGTGCGTCGCGGCGGCCCTGTTCTACGCCAACGGCCACACCGACGTGAACTCGATCGGCGAGGTGCACAGCGGGCTCGAGACGATGGTCGGCGGCGGTGCCGCGCTGGCCTTCGCGGTCGCGCTGCTGGCCTCGGGCCTGTCCTCGTCGAGCGTCGGCACCTACGCCGGCCAGGTCGTCATGCAGGGCTTCATCCAGCGCAAGATCCCGCTCTTCCTGCGCCGCGCGCTGACGATGCTTCCCGCCCTGGTCGTGCTGGCCATCGGGGTGAACACGACCCAGGCGCTGGTCGTCTCCCAGGTCATGCTGTCGTTCGGGATCCCGTTCGCCCTGGTGCCGCTGATCATCGTGACCCGCAACCGCAGGCTGATGGGCGCCCTGGTCAACAGGACGCGGACGACGGTGGTCGCGAGCCTGATCGCGGCCGTGATCATCTGCCTGAACGTCTACCTGCTGTACGACACGCTGCTCGGGTAGCTCGTTTGCAGCGGTTTCGCTCGGCGCGACCGTTGACACGAATGTGAACGCTCCGTAGCGTCCTGCCCAGATGGGTAGGAAGTTCCAGGGCATGCTGGTGGTGTTCGCGGCGCTCTCGATGCTGGCGCCGGCGTTCCTCGCGGTGCTCACGGCCGGCGTCTACGTGGCCCGCGAGCACTGGTCGTACGCCGCCGGCTGGTCGCCGCCCCAGCTCGTCCTGGCCTGCATGGTCGCCGGCCTGGTGGTGCTGCTCCTGATCTCGCTGGTGATCGCGCCGACGGCCCAGCCGCAGCAGGCGAACCCCGGGGTCGCGAACGCGCTGCAGGCCGAGCTCGCAGAGCTGCGGACGCGGCTGGTCGACGTGCGGCACCGCGACCGGCCCGCGGTCGAGGCGGCCCTCGCGACGATCCGCCGGCAGATCGACGCGATCGAGGCGAAGCTCGAGTCGACCGGCCTCGACCTCTCCTGGGTCTTCGGCTCGGGCTACGTGTCGCTGTGGCGGCAGGTGCACCGGCTCGACGAGGCGCTGCTGGCGCTGAGCACGCGCGAGGTCGCGGCCAGCGAGGGGATCTCGGACGTGCTGCGGGTCACCGGCTCGGCGATCCCGAACCGGCGCGAGCTCACGCTGCAGCTCACCCGGGCGACGCCGGTGCTGTGCTGCGCCGCGGCGCGCTACATCGCGCCGGCGGACGCCGTCGCGCTGCAGACGGCGCTGACGCCGGCACCCGCAGAGCTCGCGCTCGTCGGGGCGCCGACCGGCACGGCGGGGAACGGCGCGGCGGTCGCGCTCGACACCGCACCGGTGGCGACCAACGGGAGCGAGACCGAGGACGTGCGTCTGGCCTTCGCGGTGGTGCGCAAGGTGCGCCGCGCGGTGAACGACTTCCGCGACGACCGCCGCGACGGCCTCGTGCGGGCCCGGACGACGCTCGCGATGCACGTCCTCGCGACCAGCGCGATCGCGTACCTCCTGCTGGTGCTGGTCGTGCTGACCGGGCCGCCGACGAGCTCGATCGTCGCGGTGACGGCGTTCTTCCTGATCGGCGCCCTGGTCGGGCTGTACCGCCAGCTCGGCGCGGCGACGAACCGGCGGATCGTCCCCGAGGAGGACTACGGGCTCCACTACGCCCGGCTCGTCGCCACGCCGCTGTTCTCCGGGCTGGCCGGCGCTTCCGGTGTCTACCTGGCCGTCGTGCTCAGCTCCTTCGGGCCGATCTTCGCCGGAGGCACCGCGACGCAGGCGGTCACCATCCCGTCCCTCTCGTCGGTCTACGATCTGTCGAGCAACGCCGCGGGCCTGCTCGTGGCGGCGGTCTTCGGGCTGGCGCCGAACCTGGTCATCACCCGGCTGCAGGCCCAGGCCGAGGCGTTCAAGGCGGACATGAAGAGCGCCCAGCTGGGCGAGCAGAAGGCCGCCGACTGAGGAGACGGTTTCAACATGACCCGCCACCGGGCTCATGCTGAAACCGTCTCTACGACGGCCTCGAGTCCTGCCGTCCGCTTGCCACATCTGCCACAGTTCGGCGATGGCAGTCGACCTGGTGATCGATATCGACAACGAGCCCGGCGCGCTCGCCCGGGTGGCCGGCGCGATCAGCGACGCCGGCGTGAACATCGCGGCCGCGACCTGCCTCGGAGGCGGGGAGCACGCCGAGATGCACATCCTCGTCCCCCACGCCGAGCCGGTGCGTCACGCCCTGGCGATCTCGCAGCTGGCGATCTCGAGGGAGCGCGAGGTGGCGGTCGTCGAGGTGGAGGACGACCGGCCGGGCGTCCTGGCCGACCTGACGCGGGCGATCGCCCGCGCCGGGGTCAACATCGACCTGGTCTACGTGGCGACGCGCAACCGGGTGGTGTTCGGCGCGCACGGACCTCGCGGCGCTCAAGGAGGCGCTCGCCGAGGCGCACGTCACGGCTCGATAACCTGCCGGCGTGGCCGCGGTTCCGCTGCGCCGAAACCGCGACTTCGTGCTGCTGCAGGCAGGGCAGCTGCTGTCGGACCTGGGCTCGTCGTCGTCGGCGATCGCCTTCCCGCTGCTCGTCCTGGCGGTGACCGGCTCGGCTGCCCGGGCGGGACTCGTCTCGTTCGCCCGGATCCTGCCGCTGGCGGTCGTCTCGCTGCCGGCCGGCCTGGCCGCCGACCGCTACGGGCGGCGCCGGCTGATGATCGCCGCCGACGTCGGCCGCCTGGCGGCGCTCGGGACGCTCGCGGCCGCGATCGCTCGCCGACGACGTCGCGTTCTGGCTCATCGTGCTGGTGGCGCTCGTCGAGGGCTGCGGCAGCGCGCTCTTCAGCGCCTGCCCAGACCGGCGCGCTGCGGGCGGTCGTGCCGATCGGCCCAGCTCCCGGCGGCGACCAGCGCGCAGGTCGGACGCTCGGCGGCCACGACGCTCGTCGGGCCGACGCTCGGCGGCGCCCTGTTCGGCGTGGCCCGCGCCCTGCCGTTCCTGCTCGACGCGGTCTCCTACCTCTGCTCGACCGTCTCCCTGCTGCTGATGCGGACGCCGTTCCAGGAGCAGCGCGACCCCGACACGGCCTCGCTCCGCGAGCGCTTCAGCGAGGGCCTGCGCTTCGTCTGGGGCCACCCGTTCCTGCGCACCACCTCGCTGCTCTTCGGGCTCGGCAACTTCATCGGGCCGGGCCTGCTGCTGGCGATCGTGGTCATCGGCGAGGACCAGGGCCTGTCGGGCGGCCAGGTCGGACTGCTGGTGGCGGCGTTCGGCGGGAGCCTCCTGCTCGGCTCGCTGCTCTCGCCGCTCGCCCGGCGGTTCCTGCCGGTGCGCGGGATCCTGGTGCTCGAGCTGTGGATGTGGACGACCTGCGCGGCGTTCGTCGTCTGGCCGGACGTGTACGTCCTCGCGGCCGGGCTGCTGCCGGCGGCGCTGGTCATCCCGTCGACGGACTCGGTGGTGCACGGCTACCGGATCGCGATGACGCCGGACCGGCTGCTCGGGCGGGTGGAGTCGGTGCGCCGCACGATCTCGCTCTCGATCTCGCCGCTCGGGCCGCTCGTCGCGGGCTGCTGCTCGACGCGACCTCGTCGCGGGCGACGGTCGCGGTGTTCGCGCTGGTGGCGCTCGGGCTCGCCCTGTGGGGGACGCTGAGCCCGGCGATCCGGACGGCGCCGAGCCTGCACGAGTTCGCTTGAATGCCGCGATGCCCCAGCTGGTCGAGCCTGCCGACCACGAGCCGCTCGACGACCGTCCCTGGGACGAGGGCGCGGCCCGGGCGGCGATCGCGCGCATCGTCGCCGACAGCCGAGGACGCGTTCACGCCCGAGGGGCTGTGGCCGGCCTACCCGGCCGACCTCGAGGGCGACGTGCGTGACGGCCCGTACCACGGGCTGTACCTGGGAGCGGCCGGGGTCGATCCTGGCGCTCGACAGGCTCGCCGGCGCCGGCCTCGGCGGAGCTGCGCCGCAGACTACGCCGGCACCGCGGCGCTCCTGCTCGGAGCGGATCCTGACGCGTGCCGGAGTTCGACGCCGAGCCGATGCGTCGGCCTGCTCAGCGGCGAGGCCGGCGTGCTGCTCGTGGCCGACCGCCTGGCGCCGTCCTCCGAGGGCACGTCGACCGGCTGCTCGCGTGCGTCCTTCGCAACGCCGAGAACCCGGCCCTCGACCTGCTCTAGGGCAGCCCGGGGACGATGCTGGCCGCCCGCGTGCTGCTGCTGCGCCACGGCGACGAGCGCCTGGCCGACGCCTGGCGCGCGTGCGCCGAGTGGCTCCTCGCGCAGTGGCGGGACGACCTCTGGGAGCAGGTGCTGCCGGTCGGCAGGAGCCCGCCCGCTACGTCGGCCCGGGCCACGGCTTCGCGGCCAACGTGCGCATCCTGCTCGCCGGCCGCGAGCTGCTCGGCGAGGAGCGCGCCGCGGCCGATCGAGGCCCGCGCGATCGAGATCGTGAAGCGTCTCGCCCTGCGCGACGGCGACGTCGGCCCAGTGGCCGTCGCTCGGCGGGCCGACGTGGCCGATCCGCACCCAGTGGTGCCACGGCGCGCCCGGGATCGTCATCTCGTTCCGGGACGTCGCGCCCGGCGACGACGAGCTGACCGAGCTGCTCGTCGCCGGCGGCGAGCTGACCTGGCGCGCCGGCCCGCTGGCGAAGGGCCCCGGCCTGTGCCACGGGACGGCCGGCAACGCCTACGCCTTCCTGGCCCTGCACGAGCGGACAGGCGACGAGCGCTGGCTCGACCGCGCCCGCCGCTTCGTCCAGCACGCGGCCGGCCAGGCCGAGCGGCGCGACGCCCGCCCGCCACTCGCTGTTCACCGGCGATCTCGGCGTCGCGCTGGCGCTGGCTGCGTGCCTCGACGGGGACGCGCGCTTCCCGGTCGTCGATCTGCTCTAGTGCCGCTGCTGCCCACCACGGAGGTTCCGATGTCGACGAGCACCCTCTCGCTGCGCCAGGCCGTCATCCCCCGGTCCACGCTCGCGACGGACGCGGCGCTGGTCATCGGCGGCGCGGCGCTGGTCGCGGCCTCGGCCCAGGTCTCGATCCCGCTGCCGTTCACCCCGGTGCCGATCACCGGTCAGACGTTCGCGGTGCTGCTCGTCGGGGCCTCGCTCGGGAGCCTGCGCGGGTGCCTGTCGCTCGGCCTGTACCTGCTCGCCGGCATCGCCGGCGCGCCGATCTACGCCGACCAGTCCCACGGGCTCGCCATGCTGCGGGGCGCGACCGGCGGCTACATCGTGGGGTTCGTGGTCGCCGCACTGGTCGTCGGCTGGCTCGCCGAGCGCCGCTACGACCGCACCACGGCCGTCGCCGTGACGACGTTCCTGACCGGCGAGGTCATCATCTTCGCCGATCGGCTGCGCCTGGCTCTCGCACGTGCTCGGGACCGGCCTGAACCGGACGCTCGAGCTCGGGCTCTACCCGTTCGTGATCGGCGAGCTCCTGAAGATCTACCTGGCCGGCGCGCTCGTCCCCGGCGCCTGGCGGCTGGTGTCGCGGCTCAGGAGCTGATCGAGGCCGCGCGTCAGGCCGACCCGGCCGGGCAGCTTGCGGATCGCGAGCAGGGTGCCGGCGACGTACGGCGCGGCGCTCTCCCCCGCGTCGTGGCGCAGCGACAGGCGCTCGCCGTCGGCGGCGAACACGACCTCGGTCGAGACGCTGAAGCTCGGCAGGCGCAGCGAGTGGACCTGGGTGCCGCCGACGGTCGCGCCGCGGGCCTCGCGCTGGCCGTGCAGCTGGTCGAGCGGGACGCCGAGGGCCGGCGCGCGCACCCGGTCGAGCCGCTCGGCGAGCTCGTTGGCGGTGCCGCTCGGCGCGTCGGGCTTGCCCGCGCTCGCGTAGTCGATGACCTCCCAGGCGTCGATCTGGGCGGCGGCCTCGACGGCGAAGCGCAGGAGCAGCGCCGCGGTGATCGAGAAGTTGCCCGGCCGCGATCACCCCGACGCCCCGCGCCCGGGCGGCCTCGTCGACCTCCTCGTAGTCGGCGCCGCTGAGCCCGCTCGAGCCGACGACCACGCCGACCTTGCGCTCGATCGCGGCCAGGACGTTGCTCCTTGACCACGCGAGGCGTGGGTGTAGTCGACGAGGACGTCGGCCGGCGCCGCGTCGAGCGCCTCGGCCAGCGACGAGTAGCTGTCGGGATCCGAGCGCGAGACGCCGGCGACGAGCTCGAGGTCGTCCGCGGCCCGCACCGCCTCGGCCACGGCCGAGCCCGTCCAGCCGCGTCACCCCGGCGACACAGACCCGGATCATGCGCCGTACCCGGCTGCCTGGGCCCGCGCGATGATCGCCTCGACGATCTCGCCCTTCGCGTCGGCGTAGCGCTGGACGTACTCCCAGCGGCGCGCCGCGAGCTCCCGCTTGGTGTCGCGGTACAGGTCGCGCTCCTGCTCGTTCGCCCGGAGGCAGGTCGCGGAACGCGAGCATGCGCCCGATCTCGATCGTGTCGGGACCGAAGACGTGCAGGTTGATGTCGATCCGCGGCCCCTTCAGCATGCGGTGCTGGTGCCAGTCGGGCTCGCGGATCCGCAGCGTGTAGCCGGCGGCCTCGAGCGGCGCCACGTAGGCGTCCTCGTCGGCCGGGTCGGCCACGACCAGCAGCATGTCGATGATCGGCTTGGCCGGCAGGCCGGGCACCGAGGTCGAGCCGACGTGCTCGAGCTGCAGCACCCGGTCGCCCAGCGCCTCGCGGAGGTGGGCGGCCTCGGCCTCGTACTGCGCGGGCCAGGTCGGGTCGGGCTCGGCGAGCACGATCGGGCCGTCGAGCCGCTGCAACCCGCCGACGGTGACGGCCGCGAGCTGCTCGTCTGTCAAGGGACTCGGACATGGGCCCAACCCTAGCGTCAGGGCCGAAGCGCGAACGGGAACGGCGTCAGGACCTCGTTGCCGGTCTCGGTCACCCGGAACATCCACTCGAGCCGCACGCCGCCGCGCTCCGGGTGGTACGCGCCGGGCTCGAGCGCGAGCACCATGTCGGGCTCGAGCAGGGCCGGCTCGTCGGCCACGATGCGTGGGTACTCGTGGAAGCTCGTGCCGATCCCGTGGCCGATGTGGAGCGGGTTCGGGTAGCCGCGGCGGGAGATGACCTCGCGCACCTGGCGGTCGAGCTCGCTCGCCGACGAGGCCGGGCCGGATGATCGACCCGGCCAGCAGGATCGCCTCGTGCGCGACCTCCCACAGCTCGTCGAGCCCGGGCGGCGGCTCGCCCTCGGCCAGGACGACCGAGCACGAGTCGCCCCAGTAGCCGGCGGCGCGCGGGGAGAGGTCGGCCATGACCGGGTCGCCGGGCTGCAGCACGCGGTCGTTCGGCCAGCCCTCGCAGGCGGCCGTCCGCTCGACCCCCGAGATCAGGTCGCCGGTGATCGCCATGCGAGCGCCGTGGGCGTTCTCCATGGCGCAGCGGATGTCGGCGAAGACCTCGAGCTCGGTGCGCCCGACGCGCACCGCGTCGAGCGCGGCCCGCTGCCCGACCACCACCAGGTCGGCGCTGTGGCGCAGCGCGGCCAGCTCCTCGGCGGTCTTGGTGGCCCGCTGCCGGGCGAGCGGGCGCTCGAGATCGACGAACCCGCTGAAGCGGTCGTGCAGCGCGTCGCGCAGGTGGGCCGGGAGGCTGGTCGGCTCGACCGCCAGGACCCCGCCGGCCCCGGCCCACTCGACCAGCCGCAGCACGGCGCTCGCGTAGTCGGCCCGCAGGTCGATCACCCGGGAGGCGCTGAACCCCTCGTAGGCGATGACCTGGTCGGCGTAGCCCTGGCGGGCGCCGGCCTCCTCGATGTTGATCACCACCAGCCCGGTGCTGCCGTCGGCGGCCACCAGCGCGGTCGGCGGGCCGCCCTCGAACGGCATCGGCCCGGTCTCGATCGGCACCTCGAAGCCCGTCGCGTAGCAGACGGTGTCGTACCCGGTCAGGAGGGCGAAGTCGGCGCCGACCTCGCGCGCGGCGGCGGCGACGCGCAGGCAGCGCTCGTCGGTCACGTCGGCGTGAGCATGCGCCGCGGGTTGTCGACCAGGAGCGCCCGCAGCTCGGCCTCGCCGAGCCCGTAGTCGCGCAGGCTGGTGCGGAAGCTGCGCAGGATGTGGCCGTAGCCGTAGCCGCCGTAGCGGGTCAGGTGGAACTTGTGGCACACGTCCTGGCCGATCAGGACGCGGTCGCCGACGCCGGCGTCGAACAGCCGGGCGATGGCCTCGGCCCGGTCGCGGTCCGACGGGAACCAGAACGGGCGGTAGAAGCCGACGTCGGGCATGTAGGCGTCGGGGAAGCCGCAGGTGTCGTACTCCACGTAGGCGCCGCGCAGGGCCAGGGCGATGTGCTGCTCGACGACCTCGGCGCGGGTGGTGTCGAGGTGGCCGAGCTGGATGTCGCAGTGGCCGAGCACCACCCGTTCGAGGTCGGTGCCCTCGTCGTCGAGCACCGCGAGCACCTCGCCTGCGGCCCGCGACGGCGGGTGCAGGTGGATCGTCAGCGCGACGCCGGTACGGGCCTGGGCCCGGGCGGCGGCCCGCAGCACCTTCTCCTCGTGCGGGTGGAGCGGGTGCGAGGTGCCGATCTCGCCGATGATCCCGGCCCGGATGCCGGTGCCGTCGACGCCCTCGACGACGTCGCGCTCGATCCGCTCGGCGATCGACTCGACGGGCTCGTCGGCCAGGCTCTCGGGGTGGGCCAGGTGGACGTAGTGGCCACAGCCGGCGATCACGTTGACGCCGGTGCGGCGGGAGATCTCGGCCAGCGCCCGCACGTCCCGGCCGATCTCGGGAAGCGTCAGCTCGACGAGCGTGCGGCCGCCGAGCTCGGCGAACCGGGCCAGCTCGGCCGCGGCCAGGTCGGCGTCGTCGAGCACCAGGTTGTCGCGGCTCGAGACGAAGTTCCGCCGCACGAGGCCGAGGTTCTCGAGCCCCACCGGCTCGAGCGCGAACGCCTGCAGCGCCGGGTCCTCGGGCAGTGTCCAGTACGGGCCGCGGGTGTCGACCAGCAGGTGCTCGTGCGGCGTCGTGATGCCCAGGTCCTCGGGCGCGACCGGGCCGAGCACGGTCATGACGTCAGGCAACGGCCTCCCCCGCGTCGACGCCGACGATCAGCCCGACGAGCCGCTCGGTCGAGACCTGGCCCTCGATCTGGGCCACCAGCCGGCCGTGGCGGAGCACGATGATCCGGTCGGCGAGCTCGGTCACGTGCGGCATCACGTGGCTGATGAGCACGACCGCCAGACCGCGCTCGGCCACCCGCTTGGCCAGCCGCAGCACGGCGCCCGACTCGCGTACCCCGAGGGCCGCCGTCGGCTCGTCCATGAACATGACCCGCTGGGCCCAGAACGCCGCCCGGGCGATGGCGATCGCCTGGCGCTGACCGCCGGACATGCGTCCGATGGGGATGCCCGTGATGCGCGGGACGTTGACCTCGAGCTCGGCGATCTGGCTCTCGGCGCGCCGGCGCATGCCGCGCCGGTCGAGCAGCCGCAGCGGCGTGAGGACGCCGCCGCGGCACAGCTCGCGGCCGAGGAACAGGTTCTCGACGACGTCGCGGTTCGGGGCCAGCGCGAGGTCCTGGTAGACCGTCTCGATGCCCAGCCGGCGGGCCGCGGTCGGGCTGCCGAGCGAGACGTACCGCCCGGCGAACTCGATCGTCCCGGTGTCGGGCCGGGTGGCTCCGGACAGGATCTTGATCAGCGTCGACTTGCCCGCGCCGTTGTCGCCGACGATGGCGGTGATCTCGCCGGCCCGGATCTCGACGTCGACGCCGTCGAGCGCCGTCACCGTGCCGTAGGACTTGCTGAGGCCGGTGCCGCGCAGCAGGACGTCGGGCATGCCTATCGCCCTCCCGCCCGCATGCGGGTGCGCAACGCGTCGAAGGACACCGCCACGACCAGGGCGGCGCCCGAGATGAAGATCTGCCAGAACGCCCGCACGCTCAGGATGTTGAGGCCGTTGGCCAGCAGGCCGAGCATGAACACGCCCAGGAACGTGCCGAGCGCGCTGCCGCGCCCGCCGTAGAGCGCCGTGCCGCCGAGGATCACGGCGGCGATGACCTGCAGCTCCTGGCCGTTGCCGACGTCCGGGAAGGCCGCCTGGTTGAGCGAGGCCAACACGATGCCGGCAAGCGCGGCCGACAGGCCGCTGATCACGTAGATCGCGGTGCGCAGCGTGCCGACCCGGATGCCCGACAGCCGGGCCGCGTCCTCGCTGCCGCCGATGGCGTACACCCGGGAGCCAAAGCGGGTCCAGCGGAGCAGCGCCGCGACGACCAGGAACACCGCCGCCAGCAGGTAGATCGGCGTCGGGATGCCGAGCGGCGAGCCGTTCCCGATCTGCAGGAAGCTCGAGTACCCGAAGACGTCGACCGGCTGGCCGTTCACGTACAGGAAGTCGACGCCGCGGATCATGAACTGCGTCCCGATGGTGGCGATCAGGGCGTTCACCCCGAACCCCACGATGAGCAGGGAGTTCGCCAGGCCACAGACCACCCCCGCGAGCAGGCCCGCGGCCAGCGCCACGGCCAGCGGCGCGCCGTCGATCAGCACCTGGGTGCAGACCAGCCCGCCGAGCGCCGCGACGGCGCCGATCGACAGGTCGAGGCCGCCCGAGATCAGGACGATGGTCGAGGCGGCGGCCATGATCCCGGTGATCGAGATCGCCGTGCCGATGACCTTGAAGTTGGAGGTCGACAGGAAGTGCGGGGACTTCAGCGTGAAGTACACGATCAGGCCGATGATCGTGACGCTCAGACCGATCACGTTGGCCCGCTCGTCGAGCATGGTGAGCAGGACCCGGCGGTCGAGCCGGGCGCGCGGCGGCGGGGGGACGGTCGGCGCCGCCGTGTCGGTCATGGTCATGTCGTCCGTCCCCCTCTCCGCCGTGGCTCAGCCGTACATCTCGTGCAGCAGGGCCTTCGCGGCGGCCTTGCCGACGATGATGCGCTCGGTCGGGGTCGTCAACGTCGGCACCGGCCGGCCCGCCTTGATGTCCTGGGCCAGGGCCACGAGCGACGGCCCCCAGCCCTTGAACCCCATGTCGAGGTCGGCGGCGAAGATCGGGTCGCCGTTCGCGATCAGCGTCAGCGCGTCCTTCGAGGTGGCCCGGCCGACGATGATGGCCCGGTTGCCGAAGCCGGCGTCCTTGAGCGCCTGGGCCATGCCGGGCGTGCGGCTGTCGTCCCAGGCGGCGCCGACGACGTACTTCACGTCGGGGTGGGCGGTGAGCCAGTTGCGGGTCGCGGTGCGCGCCGCGAGCGGCCCGTTGCTGGCCGGGCACTCGATGAACTTCGGCACCTGCGATGCCGGGACCCCGAGGCCCTTGCGCGCCGTCGAGGCGAAGAACGAGCCGATGTCGTAGATCGAGCCCGGCTTCGAGCTCAGGATCGAGTCGGTGCAGACCAGCACCCAGGTGTCCTTGAGCGGCCAGCCGCGCTTCCTGGCCTCGGCGACGGCGGCCTGGCCCATCTGCGTGCCGTCGAAGCGGAACGAGGTCTGGAACATCGGCGTCGGCTTCGGCACCGGCATCGCGAACTGGTCGATGAACGGGATGCAGGCCTTCTGGTACTTCGAGGCCACGGCCGGATACAGGTCGCCGACGATCAGGCCCGAGATGATCACGTCGGGCTTGACCTGGGTCATCGTGTTGGCGGCGTCGAGCGGCTTGGTCTTGCTCGGGTAGTCCGTCGAGGCGACCGTCAGGTCGATCCCGACCGACTTCGCGGCGTCGGCGATCGACTTGTTCATGATCAGGTCGAAGCCGAGCGTCGTCGTCTCGGGGGTGAAGCCGAGCGTGATCGGGTTGGCCGACTTGCGCAGCCTGGCCGTGTAGGAGCTCGGGCCCGAGACCTTGTCGTACTGGCACGTGGTCTTGTTCCACTTGAGCCACGGGCTCTGGATCACCGGGCTCTTGACCGTCTTGACGACGGTGTCGTTCGGCGTGGCGGTCGCGCTTGCCCCGCCGAGCGCCAGGCCTGCGACCGCGGCCGCGGCGGCCGCGCGGAGCATGCTCATGTCGTTCCTCCTCCGTTGTGGACCAGCGGGTGAACGTGCGCGACCGCCTGCTGCAGCACGGTCGCGAGCCGCTCGATCTCGGCCGCCGTGATGATCAGCGGCGGCGAGATGGTGAGCGCGTCGGCGGTCAGGGCGCGGACGATGACGCCGCGCTCGAAGGCGGCGGCCGCGACCTCGGCGGCCAGCGGCAGCCGCAGCCCGATGCCGGCGATCAGGCCGGGGCCGGCGCGCACCTCGTCGACCAGGTCGAGCCCGTCGAGCGGGGCCAGGGCCTCGGCCAGCAGCTCGCCGTTGACCACCGAGCGCTCGAGCAGTCCCTCGCGTTCGATGATGTCGATGTTCACCAGGCCGGCGACGCAGCAGGCGGCGTGGCCGGCGTAGGTGTTGCCGCTGTAGAAGCCGGCGTCGGGGGTGTCGGCGGCGAAGGGCGCGAACACGCGCTCCGAGATGGCGACGGCGCCGAGCGGCTGGTAGCCCGACGACAGGCCCTTGGCCATCGTGATCAGGTCGGGCACGACGTCGTAGTGGTCGACGCCGAACCAGGTGCCGGTCCGGCCGAAGCCGCAGATGACCTCGTCCGAGACCAGCAGGATCCCGTGCCGATCGCACAGCTCGCGCACGCCCGGCAGGTAGTCGGCCGGCGGGAAGTGGACGCCCGAGGCGGCCAGCGACGGCTCGACCAGCACGGCGGCGACGGTGTCGGGGCTCTCGAGCTCGATCGCCTCCTCGAGGTCGTCGAGCGAGAACGGGTCGACGTGCCGGAACCCGGGCACCAGCGGCTCGTACATCCGCCGGTTGTGCGGCGTGCCGGTGGCCGAGAGGGCGCCGAGCGTCGAGCCGTGGTAGGTGCCGCGGCGAGCGATGATCTTCGTCCGCGCGGCCGCGCCGCGCAGGCGGTGGTGCTGGCGGGCGACCTTGATCGCGATCTCGACCGACTCGGAGCCGCCGCAGGTGAGGTAGATCCGGTCGAGGTCGCCCGGGGTGAGCCCGGCGAGGCGCTCGGCCAGGTCGACCGCCGCGGGCACGAGGTTCGGCCCGAACAGCATCCAGGCGTGCAGCTCGCGCAGCTGGGCGGCGACGGCGTCGGCGATCTCGGTGCGCCCGTAGCCGACGTTCGCGTACCAGAGGCTCGCGCAGGCGTCGAGGTAGGCGCGGCCGTCCTCGTCGTACAGGGTGCTGCCCTCGCCGCGCACCCAGACCCGCTGCTGGCCGAGCACGTCGGCCATGCGCGCCATCGGGTTCCAGACGTGCCGGCTCCCCCGCTCCCGCGTGTCGCTCACGAGGCCACGACCCCGGACGGGCGCAGGCCGAGGATGCCGCGGGCCTGCGCGGGCGTGGCCAGCGGGCGCCCGGCCTCGTCGGCGATCCGGCGGACGCGCTCGACGAGCTGGGCGTTCGACTCGGCCAGCTGGCCCGGCCGGTACTCGATCGAGTCCTCGATCCCGACCCGCACGTGCCCGCCGAGCGGGATCGCGTACAGCGCCATCGGCAGCGCGCTGTGGCCCACGCCGCACACGCACCACACGGCGCCGCGGGGGATCGAGTCGACCATCCGGAGGAGCGTGCGCGGGTCGGCCGGAGCGCCCCAGGCCATCCCGAGGATGAACTGGTAGAAGCGCGGCTCGTCCAGCAGGCCCTCCGCGGCGAGCTGCTGGCACTGCTCGATCATGCCCTCGTGCCAGATCTCGAGCTCGGGCCGGGTGCCGGCGTCGCGCATGCGCCGGGCGAGCGTCCGCAGCACCGGCATCGTGGCCAGGAGGACGCCGTCGCCGTAGTTGACGGTTCCGCCGGGAAAGCTCGCGATCTCGGGCCCGACGTCGAGGCTCGCGAAGCCGTCGTGGCGGACGTCGGTCGAGAGGTTCAGGATGATGTCGCAGCGGTCCCGCACCTGCTCGATGACGCTGCGAAAGAGCGCCGCGTCATCGCTCGGCAGGCCCTGCCCGTCGCGCACGTGGACGTGAGCGATCGCTGCGCCGGCGGCGTGGGCGCCGATGATCGACTCGGCGATCTCGCCCGGGGTGAGCGGCAGGTAGGGCGTGTCCTCGCGGGACAGCTCGCCGCCGTTGATGCCCACGGAGACGATCAGCGGCTCCATCGGCAGGTGCTCGCTCGGACCCGGCACGGTCAGGCCACGCTCTCGTTCAGCGCGGCGACGTTGCCGAGCCGGGCCGACAGGACGCGAGCGTTGCGCTTCAGCGGCTCGACCAGGCGGGCCAGGAAGTCGGGCGCGAGCCGGGAGCCGACGGAGGTGATGCTGAGGGTGCCGATGACGTCGCCGGCGAAGTCGAAGACCGGGGCCGCGACGCCGCAGATCTGCTCGTACGACTCGCCCTCGTCGACGGCGTAGCCGGTCGCCCGCACCTCGCTCAGCAGGCGGCGCAGGGTGCTGGGGGCGGTGATGGTGGCGGCGGTGCGGGCCTCGAGCCGGCTCGCGAGGTAGGCGTCGGCCTTGGCCCGGTCGGCGTGGGCCAGGAAGACCTTGCCGCTGGCGCTCGCGTGCAGCGGGCGGCGGGAGCCGAGCTGCACGCGCGGGCCGACGGGCGCAGAGCTCTCGGCGATCAGCACGGTGACCGAGTACGGGTGGTCGTAGACCGTGGCGTGCGCGGTCTCGCCCGTCTCGGCGGCCAGGCCGCGGACGTGCTCGCGGGCCAGCTCGCTGAAGTCCCGCTCGTGCATCACCGCGGCCAGGTAGAGGATGCGCGAGCCGAGCCGGTAGCGGCCCTGGGCCTCGACCTGCTCGACGAACCCGGCCTCCTGCAGCCGCGCCAGGTAGCGGTAGAGGGTGCTGCGGCCGCAGCCGAGGCGGCGGGCCAGGGCGGCGTGGTCGAGGCCCCGCGTCGGCGAGGCGCCGGCGAGCGCCTCGAGGATCTCGAGGCCCCGGGTGAGCGTGGCCAGCGGGTCGGGCTGGCGGGGCGTCGCCGGCGGGCGGGCGGTCGGCTCGGGCACCGGCAGATACTGCGCGCCGCGTCCCGCGTTTACAACAGTCGATCCCGATATCCGGGACGGTTCCTGGTCCGTGCCGGCGCCGGCCCCGCGCCCTGCGGTCGCGCTACGAGGACGTGCCCCGGGCCCTGCCCTCGAAGAAGCGCGCGACCTCGGCAGCCGTCGGAGGCTTGCTCAGCCAGCTCGCGGTGTCGCCCTTCTCCGGGTAGTCGTCGGGAATCGCGGCGACCGCGGCCTCGACGTCGAACGCCGTGCTGCGCAGCTCGACCGTCCCGTCGTCGACGAGCGCCCAACGCGCGCTGCCCGCGCTGCCCTCGTACGGCAGGCCGACGCTGCCCGCGTTCACGACCTGCTGCCCGTCGACCTGGCGCTCGAACTGGTGGTGGGTGTGGCCGATCACCACGACCCGCTCGTCGATCCCGGCGAGCATCTCGCGCAGGACCGGCTCGGGCGTGATGGCGGTCACCATCTCGTCGACCGAGCGCGGCGAGCCGTGCCGGTAGAGCACGCCGTCGAGCACGATCCGCTCCTCGAACGAGCGGGCGAACGCCCAGTCGTCCTCGCCGAGCTGCTGCGGGGAGCCAGGGCGCCAGGTGGTCGTCGTCCTCACGGTCGGCGTTGCCCAGCACGAAGCGGGCGTTCGGGAGGCGCCGGACGCGCTCGATCGTCGCCTGCGGCTGCGGCCCGGCGAAGAGGTCGCCGCCGAAGAGGATCACGTCCACGTCCTCCCGCTCGACCTCCGAGAGGACGGCCTCGAGAGCGGGCAGGACGGCATGGACGTCGTAGAGCGCCGCAACTCGCATGACACGAGCCTACAGCTACAGCGTGAGCCGCGACACGACCGTGCGCGACCGGCCGTGGCCATGCACGGTGGCGCGCAGCGAGACGCGGCCGTGCGGCGCGCGGGCGAGCGCGGCCCGACCCGGCCGCCCCACGGCGACGCGGATCGTCCGGGTCTTGCCGGCCGGCACCGAGAACGACGCGTGACCGAGCATGATCGGATGCTTGCCGAGGGTGCTCCCCGCCAGCGTGCCGCTGCACGCGCCCCAGCGGGTGGCGGGGCAGCGCACGGTGACGAGCAGGGCGCCGTGCACCACGCGGGCCTTCGTCAGGCGGACCGCTGGCACCGCGGGAAGCGGCGTCGCGGCCGGCGTCGGGGTGGGTGCCACGGGCGGCTGCGGGGACGGCGCCGGCGGTGCGGGCGAGACCGGCGGGCTCGTCACGGGCGGGGTCGCCGGAGCGGACGCGGACTCGCAGCCGTCGAACAGGTCGAGGCCGACGTCGATGGTGGCCGCGTCGCTGCCGTCGCCGCAGTCGACGAGGTCGAGCTCGCCGTCGTAGGCGTCGAACGTGTCGTTGCCGCTCTCGCCGGCGAGGTAGTCCGAGCCGCCGCCGCCGACGACGTGGTCGTCACCGGGCCCGCCGTCGAGGAAGTTGCCGGCGGCGTCGCCGATCAGCGTGTCCGGCCCCGGGCCGCCCTCGACGTCCTCGACGTCGGTCGCGACGTCGTCGCCCTCGCCCGCGGAGCCGTCGTTCGGCACGTCGTCGAGCGAGACGGCGACACCCGCGGCGTGGTCGTCGTAGAAGACCAGGTCCTCGCCGGGCCCGCCCTCGATGAGATCCGCGCCCAGCCCGCCGGCGAGGCTGTCGTCACCCGGGCCGCCGATCAGGTGGTCGTTGCCGGGGCCGCCGTCCAGCCCGACGAACCCGGGCGCCCCGGCAGCAGAGAGGGTGTCGTTCCCGGAGCCTCCGAAGACGCCTTCGACGTCGGAGCCGACGTTCCCGGTCTCGCCCGGCGCGCCGTCGTTGGCCACGTCGTCGAGCGTGATGGTCACGCCGGTCGTGCGCGACTGGTAGTCGGCGGCGTCGAAGCCCGGGCCGCCGATCAGGACGTCGCTGCCGGCGCTGCCGGGATCGAGGACGTCGTCGCCGCCTCCGCCGTCGAGGCGGTTCGAGGCCGCGTCGCCGGACAGGTCGTCGCCGAGCGGGCCGCCGATCAGGTTCTCGACGTCAGCGTGGACGTCGTCGGCCGCGCCGAAGCGCCCGTCGTTGGCGACGTCGTCCAGCGACACGACCAGGGGCTCGGACCCGACCGGTCCACGAAGCTGGCGGTGTCGGTCCCGTCGCCGCCATGGGCCTCGACGTGCTGGGCGTACACCGAGAGCGAGAGCTGGTCGTCGCCGGGGCCGCCGTCGAGGGCGCTTCCGGTCAGGCCGAACAGCGTGTCGTTGCCGCCGCCGCCGTCGATGACCGATTCCGGGCCGGCGGTCAGCCGGTTGTGCGCCGCGTCGCCGACGAGATGGGCCGAGACGAGGCCCGCGTCGACGTCCTCGACGTCGGTGCCGACGTCGTCGCCCTCGCCGGCGCTGCCGTCGTTGGCCACGTCGTCGAGGGACACGTCGACCGGCGCCCCCGATGGCCTTATAGCGCGCCAGATCGACGCCTGGACCGCCGCTGAGCACGTCGGCACCCTCGTCCCCATCGAGCCTGTCCTGGCCTCCCCCGCCCGAGAGCTGGTCGTTCCCCGGGCCGCCGAACAGCCCGTCGTCACCTGACCCGCCCACGAGCCGGTCGTCTCCCTCGAACCGTAGAGCGGTCCTGGACCGCCGTCGATGCTGAGGACGTCGTCACCGCCGCCGCCGTAGATGGTGCCGCCGGCCGGGCCGATGATCGAGTCGTGTTCGACGCCGAGCGGCCGCCGGCGATGGTCGACGGCGTCGCGGCATCCACCACGGCGATCGTGTTTCGGCCGGCGCCGCTGCCGACGAACACGCTCCGGCGCCGGTGACGGTGAGCGAGTCGTCGCCGTCGTCCAGGGCCGCGTCAGCGTCACCGGCATGTCGCGACCGTGCCGCAGCTCGCATGGTGCGTGTCGATCTGGTCGCAGCCGCGGCCCGCGGTGAGCGGTGCCGTCGTGTCGGCGATGGTGAAGTGTCCTGTCTGGACGGCGACGACGACGGTGTTCTGCTCGCCCGGCCTGGCGCGGTAGAAGCCGTCGGCAGTGATCGACGACGCGCTCGCCGTGGCGAGCGCTCCCTCGAGCACCATCATCAGCGCAGCCGCGAGCACGGCCGCGCTCCGTCCCAGACCCCTCGTCACGGCGGCCAGTCTCTCACGACGCGTCGGATTGGGCGAGTCCAGTTGGAACTGGCCGTTCGACCAGTTCTGCGTGACGTCAGGCGGCGACCTCTTCGACGTACGTCTGGGAGACCCGGCCGAGCCCGCGCGGCCCGAACACGTAGTGGCCCATCCGCCACAGCGCGGGCGAGTAGGCATGGATCGAGGTCGCGGGCGGCCCGCCGTCGTGGCGGACGTCGTGGATGTGGGTGGCGTCGAAGCTGAACGCCGATCCCGGTCCGTGCCGGATCGTGTCGAGCCCGATCGCGCCGTCGTTCACCGCGAAGTAGTCCTCGAGCAGCGTGCCCTCGACGATGCGGACGGCGCCGGCCGAGCGGTCGTGGTCGTGCAGCCCGGTCTCCTGCTCGGCGTCCCAGCAGATGAGCCAGATGTCGACGTGCGGATCGCGGTGCAGCTGGACGTAGAACCGCCGGTCGCGCTCGTGCCGCACCTGGTCGCGCCACAGCGCCGAGCGGCCGGCGAGGTCCTCGACGAGGCGCTCGAGCTCGGGCACCGAGAGGTCGCGGCCGGCGGCCGGCAAGAACGACGTCACGCCGCCCATCGGTGCTCCTGGCCCGCGAGCAGGCCGAGCGGGTTCGCGACCAGCACCTCGCGCTCGGCCGCCTCGCCGAAACGGGCCAGCGCTGCGCGCGCCTCGGCGACCCGGGCGATCGGGGCGTCGCTGCCGAACACCAGCCGGCCGGCGCCGAACGTCTGCATGGTGAGCTCGAGCGCGCGCTCGCCATACGACGAGGTCTCGAACCAGACGTTGGGTGCGAACGGCACGCGCGGGTCCAGCCCGCGCTGGACGAGCCGCTCGAGCTGGAAGGCGGCACCGCCGCCGAGCAGCGCGAAGACGACCCGGAGCGAGGGCCAGCGGCGCGCGCCGTCCGCGACCCAGGAGGCGTAGGCCACGAGCATCTGGTGCGCGTAGCCGATGCCGGAGGTCCGCCAGCTGGGGCCGTCCGCGGGCGCGGCGGCCGGGTGGACGAACGCGACCTGCCCGTTCGCCTCGAGGCGGGTGAGCAGCGGAGCCGCCGCGTCGAGGTCGTCGAACGCGTCGGCCGGCAGGATGGCGCCGGCGAACCCGACGCGCGCCTGGGCGAGCGCGAGCGGGATCAGCCGGCCGCCGGAGTCGCGCTCGACCTGCAGCGCCTCCTCGTGCCAGGCGTCGACGAGGTCGGGCGTGGGCTCGGTCGTCGGGGCTGGAGCGACGACGGCGCGGTCGACGCCGTTGCGGTCGAGCTCTGCGAGCAGGCGCTCGGGCGCGTAGGCCCGGGGATCGAGGTCGAACGGGCCGCCGAGCGGCAGCTCGAGCCGCCGTCCGCGCAGCCGTGGCGCGCTGCTGCGGCGCTCGAGCACGCGCCGGAACCCGTCGGGCCACACGTGCTGGTGGAAGTCGATGCTGCTCATGTGCATTGTCCACTGATTAAGTGGAGTAAGGCCAGCTTATACCGCGCATGAGTCGGAACGCAAATGTCCACTGACTCAGTGGGGAATCGGGACCCGTCCCCTAGCGCCGTCGGGCGGCCGGCTCGAGCGACGGGTTGGGCCAGCCGGCATCGGCAGCGCTGAGGGTCGTTCCGGGCGGGACGATCTCGTCGATGCGGTCGAGCAGCGCCTGGTCGAGGACGACGTCGGCCGCCGCGAGCTGGCTCTCGAGGTGCTCCATCGTGCGGGGTCCGATGATCGGCGCGGTGACGGCCGGATGGTTCAGGGCGAACGCGATCGCGAGCTGGATCAGCGTCAGCCCGGCCTCCTCGGCGAGCAGGGCGAGCTGCTCGACGGCGTCGAGCTTGCGCTGGTTGCCGGGCAGCGAGAGGTCGTAGCGGGCCGGGAGCCGCTCGGCGCGGGTCGAGCCCGGCCGCTCGGAGCCCTTGCGCCAGCGGCCCGACAGCCAGCCGCTCGCGAGCGGCGCCCAGGAGATGACGCCCAGGCCGTAGCGCGCACAGGTGGGCAGCACGTCGGCCTCGATGCCCCGGGCCAGCATCGAGTACGGCGGCTGCTCGCAGACGAAGCGCTGCAGGTTGCGGTCGCGCGCGGCCCACTGGGCCTCGACGATCTCCGTGGCCGGGAAGGTCGAGTGGCCGAGGTACCGGATCTTGCCCTGGTGGACGAGGTCGGTCAGGGCGCCGAGGGTGTCCTCGATGTCGGTCGCCGGGTCGGGCCGGTGGATCTGGTAGAGGTCGATCCAGTCCGTGTCCAGGCGGCGCAGCGAGTCCTCGACGCCCTTGGCGATGCGACGCCTGGAGGCGCCGCGCCCGTTCGGGTCGTCGCCCATCGGGAAGCCGACCTTGGTCGCCAGCACCACGTCGTCCCGCCGACCGGCGAGCGCCTTTCCGACGATCGCCTCGGACTCGCCGGCCGAGTAGACGTCCGCCGTGTCCACGAAGTTGATGCCGGCGTCCAGCGGCGCGGTGGATGATCCGGATGGAGTCGTCGTGATCGGTGTTGCCCCAGGCGCCGAACATCATCGTGCCCAGACACAGCTTGCTGACCGAGACGCCGGTGCGTCCCAGCACGCGGTGTTGCATGTGGTGCTCCTCAGTTCCGGGTCGAGAGTGCGGTCACCGGCTCGATCGCTCATCGCGTTGCGCGACGAGGATCGCAGCCACCTCCGGGCTGGGCGGCTTGGGGTCGTCCGGCGAGAGCGTGATGTGGTCGAGCACGGCGCCGTGCTCGATCAGCGTGCGGACGGTCTCGGCCCAGTCGGCCGCCGGATCGGTGCGCGGCCGCTCGCCGCTTCCGACCATGGCCCAGTCGAGCGGGGTGCTGTTCCAGGTGGCGTCGCGCGCCTCGATGTCGGCGCCTCGTTCGAGCAGCAGCCGCACGGAGGTCGCGCTTCCGGCGTAGGCCGCGGCGTGGAGTGCGGTCGCACCGTCGTCGCCGCGCGACTCGATCGGGAAGCCGAGCTCGAGCATCAGCTCGACGGCCTCCCGGTTCCCTCTCTCGGACGCGCGCACCAGCGCGGCGCGCTCGTCGTCGCCGAGCCGGGCACGCAGGTCCGGGTCGGCGTCGAGCTGCTGCTGCGCCTCGGCGCGGTCGGCGCGGAGGCAGGCGGCCACGAAGCGGTCGACGGCGGGGACGTCGGTGTCGGCGCCGAAGCGGCGAAGCAGCTCGCAGGCGTCGCTTCGGGCGGCTGCGGTCGCGACCCGGTAGGGAGAGCGCCCGTCGGGACCGGCCAGGTTCGGGTCAGCGCCATGCGCCAGCAGCAGCTCGAGCAGCGCCGGACGGCAGCCCGCCTGGATCGCTGCCCAGACGATCGACACCGGCTGTCCGTCGTCGTCTCGGTACCGGCCGGGAACGGCTCCGGCGTCGAGCAGCAGCCGCGTGGCCTCGACATCGTCGCTGCTGATCGGGGCGGCGAGGGCCTGCTCGGCGATGTCGGCCAGGTGCGCCACGCGGGCCAGCAGCAGCGGCAGCAGCTCGTGGCGGTCGTGGGCGAAGCCGGCGAGATAGAGATCGTGGTCGTCGGGGATCGCACCGCGCTCGAGCAGCAGCTCGACCACGGGCCGGTTGCTCGGTCCGCTGTTGCGCGCTGGCGATCGCACAGCGCAGCGGGGACCAGCTTCCCGCGTCCGGGCCGGCGGTCCTGGCGATGGGATCGGCACCGGCGGCGAGCAGGAGCTGGACGACGGCCAGGAGGCCTTCGGCGCGGTCCGGCTCGAGCTGGTGCCAGCGTGACGCGCAGGCGGCGTGCAGCGGAGCCCAGCCGGAGGCGGGGTCGCGGCGGCTCGCAAGACCCGGATCGAGCTCCAGCGCTTCCGCGACGCGGCCGGCATCGCCGAGGATCACCGCCGGGGCAAAGCCGTAGGTGGCGATCTCCGGCGTCTCCTTCAGCAGGCGGAAGGCGCGCCCGATGCGACCGCCGACGCTTGCCCGGCAGAACGCCGTCGCCTGCTGGCGGATCTCATCGTCGTTGGGATGGGCCGGGAGTGGCGCCGTACGGTCTCCTTGCCAGCCTACGGTTGGCGTGCAGACTAGCCACGCCCCTCGACACGGGTCGATGATTTTCGGCGGTTCGATCGGTCAGCTGGTGGACCGAGACCGATCGGAGGTGGCGGGCGTGCGAAAGATCGTGGTGTACGAGCTGTTGTCCCTCGACGGGGTCGCCGAGAGCCCGGAGACGTTCTTCGCCGAGTGGGACTCCGCGATGGACGCGAACCTCGCCGCTGTGATCGAGACACAGGACGCGGTCATCCTCGGCCGCCGGAGCTACACCGAGTGGGCGGGGTTCTGGCCGAGCAGCCAGATCCAGCCGTTCGCGAGGTTCATCAACGGGGTCACGAAGCATGTCGCGACATCGACGCCCCTTGACCAGGACTGGGCCAATGCGACGGTGCTCGACGGCGAGCTGGTCGAGTCCGTCCGCGACCTCAAGCAGCAGCGGGGAGGCGATGTCGGCGTCCACGCGAGCATCTCGGTCGCGCAGGCGCTGCTCGCTGCCGACGTCGTCGACGAGCTCAGGCTCGTGGTCGCGCCGGCGGTCGCCGGCCGCGGACGACGGCTCCTCGACGGCCTGCCGTCGATCCAGCTCGAATCGATCCGAAGCGAGGTCTCACCGACCGGCTCGCTGCTGCTCGGCTATCGCGTCGTTCGTTGAGGCGGCGCGCCGACGCGGAACAGGAACCGGATGACGCCGGCCGGCCCGGCGCGCTTGACGAGCGTGACCCGCCATCTGGCGGCAGGCATTCTCGATGCGCCAGCCGGCAGGCGCACCCGGGGGCAGGAATGGTGTCCGATCGGCATCACCATCGCTCCAGGTACAGGCGAACCCGCCCCCGGGTCCAGGAGGGAGAGGGATTCGACGCTGAGCGGGGAATTTCAGGGTCCCGGCGCGAGACCCGCAGCGGACGGACGGGGCAGTCGCCGTGCTGACGGCGAAGGAGGCTCATGGTGCACTGGTACACGGACGTTCTTCGCCGCTACGCGGAGTTCGCCGGGCGTTCGGATCGCCCTGAGTTCTGGTGGTTTGCGCTCATCAATCTGATCGTGAGCCTGGTGATCTACGCGATCGGCATCGCCGCGTTCGGGTACAACGGAGGGCAGATCCTGGGGTTCGTGTACGGCCTGGCCACGCTGTTACCGTCGCTCGGCGTCGAGATCCGCCGCCTGCACGACACGAACCGGTCAGGCTGGTGGATCCTGATCGCCCTGATTCCGCTCATTGGCGTGATCACGCTGATCGTCTTCTTCGCCAGTCCTGGAACGCAAGGGTCGAACCGGTTCGGGCCGCCACCGCCGCGACGAGTGGCAGCGTGAGCTGACGCGCCGTCGTCCCGGGTCGACGGCGTCAACCCGGCCCGGGTTCATCCGCTCCCACTGAGCTCGGGAGGAAGCGCTCGTACGTCGTGCCGTTCTCGAGGACGTCGAGCATCTGGCCCACGTCGGGGGTCGCTGTGAGCTCGGCGAGGCGGTACACCAGCTCGTAGACTCGCAACCTCGCGCGGAGCGCCGGATGCGAGAGGAGCGCCGGATACGCCTCCCAGAACCAGCCGGGGCACGTCCTCGAAGTCTCGGGGATCGAGGAGCCGTTCGAATGCCGCCCCGCGTCGTGGCTCGGCACACATGTCCAGGAAGACAGGGAGATCCCAATCGGGCGTGTTGGCGTGTGACATCTCGAGGTCGACGAGCGCCGCGAGATGCTCGCCATCCCAGATGCACTGGCCGAAGCTCACGTCGTGGTGCGCCATTGCACTGGCATCGTCGTCGATCGCGTGTCGATACGCATCGAGCCTGGTGCACACACGCGCCCGCACACCGGAGCTCGCTCCCCGTGCGCCGCGTGCGACGTCCACGAGCGTGTCGATGAACGCCGAGCGCGGAAGAACGGGTGCGCCACCGAAGAGACAGGGCGGGCGCAGGTGCCGCGCGGGTGCTCCGTGCAGTGCCTCGAGCGCCACTGCCAGCTCCTGCGTGGCTCGTTCACGCTGCTGCCGCGACAGCCGGGGCCACGCCTCGACCAGTCGCTCACCGCGAACGCGGACCGTCACGAGCCAGTCGTCGTGATCGTGACATCCCGATGCCACGACCTCGGGGTACAACGCCTCGGGCGGCAGACAGGCCGCGACGGCCGCTTCGTGCAGCAGCCGGCCCGTCGGTCCGACAACTCGATGGCGTACCACGACGTCCGCCGTCATCCACGTCGAGTGGGAGTAGCTCTCGACGCGCTGAAGCCCTGAAGCCGACAACCCCAGGCTGCCGAGGATCTCGCGGACAGCCGGCTCGGTCGTCGAGTGGTCGTGCGTTCCCTCGGGCGCATCGTCAGCGACCACGAGGGCCATCCGATGTCGGGTCAGCGGGAATCATCTGCTGCGCCCGCCATTCTGCCTGGCGCTCGCGGTGGAGGCGATGCTCACGCCGGCCGCACCGTGTGCGCCTCCGCTGGCCGCCTCCGCCTACGTGCAGCCCGCCACGGGCGGCGCGAACAGTTGCGTGCTCCCACCGACGAAGCGGGCCCCCCGCCAGGCATACGGTCGAAGCAACGGACGGGGCGAACATCGAAGGAGAGACATGAAGAGGATTGGAGCAGGGACGAAGCGCTCGACGCTCGCGATCGCGCTGGTCACGGTCGGCGTGTTCGCGGTTGCCGGCTCGGCCGTCGCGACCACGGTCGCAGTGAACGACACGATCCGGGCCAAGTCGGCGAAGAAGACGACCGTCGTCCGCTTCGACGGCCCTCCGCAGACCACGACCACGTCGACGTTCCAGGACATGCCCGGGACGCAGGCGACGATCACGTTCACGAAGCCGTCGATCCTGCTGGTGACGCTGACCGCCGAGTCGAGCTGCTTCGGCGGGCCCGGCTTCGCCAGCTGGTGCAGCGTGCGGATCCTCGCGGACGGGGTCGGCGAGCTCGGCCCGGGGTTCGGCAACAACTTCGCGTTCGACAGCTCCGACCAGGGCACCGAGAGCCAGTCCTCGTTCGAGGGACATGCGCTGCAGCGCTCGAGCAACGTGCTCCCGCCGGGCACCTACACGATCCGGCCGCAGTACGCGGTCATCGGGCCGGCGAGCTTCCAGATCGACGACGTCCACGTGACCGTCGAGGCAGTCGAGGCCTGACGCACGCCCGAGGGGCACGCCCTCGCCGGGCGTGCCCCTCGGCTCCGAAGACGACGGAACAACGATCGAAGGAGTGACAGATGCCAGACCGGGATCTCACCCTGGACGAGGCGCGGGCGACCAATCGTGAGCCGATCGCCACGCACGATCTCCGCGGCGGCGGAGGCGTGAGGCTGCATGCTCGCGAATGGGGAAACCGTCAGGGACCTTCCATCCTCTTCATCCACGGCTGGTCGCAGAGCGAGCTTTGCTGGGACCGGCAGGTGACCGGGGCCCTGGCCGACGACTTCCACCTCGTCACGTTCGACAACCGCGGCCATGGGAGGTCCGAGAAACCACTCGACGCGCGCGGCTACCTGGACGCCCACCTGTGGGCCGAGGATGTCGCAGCCGTGATCGAGGGGACGGGCATCGACCACCCCACGCTGGTCGGCTGGTCGTATGGCGGACTCATCATCTGCGACCACCTCCGCGCGTTCGGCGAAGCGGGCATTGCCGGGGTCAACCTGGTCGGCGGCGCCGTGATGCTGGCACCGCCCACCTTCGACCATCTCGGCCCGGGATTCCTGGCCAACGTCGAGGGCGCCTGCAGCCCCGATCTCGGGATCAACATCGCGGCCATGCAGCGGTTCGTGGGCGACCTCACCGCCCGGCCACTCGCAGACGACGACCGCGACACGCTCCTGTGCTCGGGCATGGTCGTCCCGCCCGACGTGCGGGGGGCGCTGGTCGCGCGGGAGGTCGACTCCGACGACGTGCTCTCCGAGCTCTCGGTGCCCGTGCTGCTGACGCACGGTCGGATGGACACGATGGTGTTGCCGTCGATGGCCGAGCATGCCCGTGAGGTCTGCCGGTCGGCGGAGGTCTCCTGGTACGACGACGCGGGACACATGCCGTTCCTGGAGTTCCCGGACCGGTTCAACCGCGAGCTCGGGGCCTTCGTTCGCCGGGTCAGCCAGGCGGGACGGGCGCGGTAGGATCAAGGCGACGTGGAGCAGCAGATCCGCTTCTGCACCGCTCCGGACGGCGTGCGGCTGGCGTACGCCGTCCACGGGCGCGGGCCGCCGCTCGTCAGGGCGGCCACCTGGTTGACGCACCTCGAGCACGACTGGGAGAGCCCGGTCTGGCGCCACTGGCTGGAGGACCTGGCCGAGGGCCACACGCTCGTTCGCTATGACGAGCGGGGTTGCGGCCTGTCGGACCGTGATGCCGGCGACGTTTCCGTGGACACGTGGGTCTCCGACCTCGAGACGGTCGTGGCCGCCGCCCGTCTCGATCGCTTCTCGCTGCTCGGCGTCTCGCAGGGTGCCGCAATTGCGTTGGTGTACGCGACGCGCCATCCCGAGCGGGTGAGCCACCTCGTTCTCTACGGCGGCTACGCGCGCGGCCGGAAGTTTCGCGATCCGGGCTGGCAGCACCACGAGGATGCGCTGCTCGCGGCGATCCGCGCGGGCTGGGAGCGGCCGGATCCCACCTTTCGACACCTGTTCAGCATGCTGATGCTCCCCCACGGCACGCCGCTTCAGCTGTCGTGGTACGACGAGCTGCAGCGGCGCTCGGCCTCTGCCGACACGGCCGCACGACTCTACGACGCCCGCGGCAGCGTCAACGTCACGGACCTCGCGCGTCGGGTGACCACTCCGACCCTCATCGTCCATGCGCGGGACGATCGCACCGTTCCGGTCGAGGAGGGCCGCTTGCTCGGCGCGCTGATCCCCGAGGCGCAGCTGGTCCTGCTGGACTCGTCGAACCACATCCTGCTGGCGGACGAGCCGGCCTGGCCTCGCTTCCTCGAGCAGGTTCGCGCGTTCCTCGGCACACGGGTCGACCCCGCCGCCCCGGACGTCGGCGAGCTCACCGCCCGCGAGCTCGAGGTCCTGGCCCTCGTCGCCACGGGTCTGACCAACGAGGCGATCGCCGACCGTCTGTCCCTGAGCGTCCGCACGGTCGAGCGGCACCTTTCGAACGTCTACGCAAAGCTGCGCGTGTCGGGAAGGGCAGGACGAGCCGCCGCGGCCGCGAGATTCTCACAGGCACGTCGGCTGCCCTCGCTCCCTTCCCGCTGAGCGCGGGCTGCAGGTGATCTGCCGGCGCCTCGTCGAGGACGGCGACCTGGCGATCAACCCGTGCGAGCGTCTCCACCTGCCAGCTCTCACAGGCCGCCGCGAGCGCATCGCGAGCCCTGCCGAGGCTGCTGGACTGATCGCGGCTCGTCCATCCGCGGACCGCGCGCTGTGGGGCTGCGCGTTCTACGCGGGCCTGCGCCGCGGCGAGCTGCGCGCACTCGGCTGGTCGAACGTCGACCTCGCCGCAGGTCTCCTCGAGATCGAGGCGAGCATGACCAGCTACGGCGACAGCGGCGCGCCGAAGAGCCGAGCGGGCCGCAGGCACGTGCCTATCGTCGCCGCGCTGCGCGACCTCCTGGTCGAGCACCGGCTCGTCACGCGCCGCGACTCGGGCCTGGCCTTCGGCTCCACGTTCGACGTTGCCGTTCACCCCGACGGCGGTCCGGCGGCGAGCCGGGACGGCCTGGCGCCGGGCTGGACTCGACGCGATCGGGCTGCACGAGTGTCGCCACACGTTTGCGAGCATGCTCATTGGCGCCGGCGTCAACGCGAAGGCCACCTCCACGTGTCTCGGCCACTTGTCGATCCAGACGACGTTCGACCGCTACGGTCATCTGATGCCGGGGAATGAGAACGAGGCGGTCGCGCTCGTCGACGCGTATCTGGCCCGCGCCGACACGCGCGCGGTCGAAGCCCTCGGCAGCTGATCGCAGCGTGGCTGAGCGGCTTCAAGCGGTCTTCTACCGGCACAGGACGGTTCCGAGCCCGTCGACGATTTCATCGAGGCCCTCACCGACCCGGACCGACAGGCGCGATCGACTTCCAGATCGACCGTCTGAACCTGCTGACGCCGGCGCAGCCGCATCTGCCGTTCCCCCACTCCTCCCAGGTCGACGGCGAGCTACGCGAGCTCCGCTGCCACTACGGCCGCAACCTGTACCGGATCCTCTACCGCCGCTCCGGCAACCTGCTCGTCCTGCTGCACATGTTCGAGAAGCGCACCGGGAAGCTGCCGCCGCGGGACATCGCCGTCGCCCACGAGCGATGGGACGACTTCAAGCGGCGCATGGAGGCCGAACCGCGTGTCCCTCCGCGAGCCGCCGGGCACGATGCGCCATGACGGCCGGGGCTGTACTTACCAAAACTGGTAAGCTGAGCGCATGAGCAAGCGCCCGACCAGTCCAATCGGCACGCCCGCGACGGAGGCGGCCAGCCGTCGCCGGCGGCAGAACCCCGCCTACCGCGCGGCGCACGAGCGCCTGGCGCCGTACGAGGGCATCGCGCGGATGGTGATCATGCGCCGGGCCGAGCTCGGCCTCACCCAGCAGCAGCTGGCGGAGCGCATGGGCACGAGCCACTCGGCCATCTCCCGCATCGAGTCGGGGCAGCACCGCACGAGCGTCGCCACCCTCGAGCGACTGGCGCGTGCGCTCGACCTCCGGTTCCTGGTCGGCTTCGAGAGCGGACCGGTCGACTCGCCGACCCGCGAGCTCGTCACCCTCTGAGCGAGCGGTCCCGTGGGGTGATCCGTGGGGAAGTCCCACACCGAAACGAGCGGCTTTCGCCGGTCTCAGGCGGATGAGCGTCCACCAACGAGAAGAGCCGAAAGGCCCCGTACTTGCAGGACTCTCGGCTCTCTCACGAGGTGGGCGATACTGGGCTCGAACCAGTGACCCCCAGCTTGTCGAGCTGGTGCTCTCCCAACTGAGCTAATCGCCCTCGGGAGCGGCATGGTAGCGGAACGGCGCGCGGCTCTCTCAGTCGATGCGGTCGAGCGGCGCGTAGGCCAGGAGCAGGCGCCGCTCCGAGCCGTCCGCCGCGAATCGCACGACGACCTGGCCGCCGTCCGGGACGGCGAGGACGACCCCGTCGCCGAGCTCCTTGTGCCGCACGCCGTCGCCGACGGAGAGCGTGGGGACGTCCTCGCGGGGCGCCACTCCGGTGGAGCCGGCGGGCGTCGTCGAGGAGCCGTACCCGCCGCGGGCGACAGCCGCGCGTCCGCCCCAGTCGCGGCTCCCGCTGCCGCTGCCGCTGCGGCCGCCGTACGACGAGCTCATCGGCCGGCCGTACTCGCCGCCCGCCCGCTCGCGCCGGGTCAGGTCTGCGGGGATCTCGTCGAGGAACTGCGACGGCAGCGCGTAGCCGCGGTTGCCGAAGATCGTCCGCTGCCGGGCGTAGGCCAGCGTCAGCCGCTGTCGCGCTCGGGTGATCGCGACGTAGAACAGCCGCCGCTCCTCCTCGAGGTTGTTCTCCTCGATCGAGCGGGCGTGCGGGAAGAGGTTCTGCTCCATCCCGGTCACGAACACGTTCTCGAACTCGAGCCCCTTCGCGTTGTGCAGGGTCATCAGCGTGACCTTGCCGCGCTCGTCGAGCTCGACCGAGTCGGCGTCGGCGACCAGCGAGACCTCCTGCAGGAAGCCGGTGAGCGAGGGATCCTCGGACTGGGCCGTGTACTCGCGGGCGACGCCGACCAGCTCCTGCAGGTTCTCGACCCGGCCCTGCGACTCGACGGTGCGCTCGGCCTCGAAGGCTTCGACCATCCCCGAGCGCTCGATGACCGCCTCGGCGGCGTCCCCCACCCCGCAGTCGGCGACCCGCTCGCGCAGGTCGTCGATCAGCCCGCGGAAGCCGAACAGCGCCCGCTCGGCGGCCGTCGGCAGGGTGCCGGGCTCCATCGTCGCGATGGTCTCCCACATCGACGTCCCGGCGGTCGAGGCGAGCGTCGCGATCTTCTCGACCGTCGTCGAGCCGATGCCGCGCTTGGGCGTGTTGATGATCCGCCGCAGCGCCACCTCGTTGGCCAGGTTGTCGAGCAGCTGCAGGTACGCCATCGCGTCCTTGATCTCGGCCCGCTCGTAGAACCGCGGCCCGCCGATCACCTGGTACGGGATCGACATGCGCACCAGCAGGTCCTCGAGCACCCGCGACTGGGCGTTCGTGCGGTAGAAGACCGCGACCTCGCGGGCTGCCGAGCCGTTCTCGAGCATCTGGGAGATCCGGCCGGCGACCAGGCGGGCCTCGCTGTGCTCGTCGTCGACCTCGATCACCCGCACCGGCTCGCCGCGCCCGAGGTCGCTCCACAGGTGCTTCTCGAGCCGGCCCTCGTTGTGCTCGATGACCGCGTTGGCCGCGTCGAGGATCGTCTGGGTCGAGCGGTAGTTCTGCTCGAGCCGGATCGTCTCGGCGTCGGGGAAGTCCTTCTCGAAGCCCAGGATGTTCTGGATGTCGGCTCCGCGCCAGGAGTACACCGACTGATCGCTGTCGCCGACGACGAAGACGTTGCGCGTCCGCTCGCCGATCGCCTGGATGAACCGGTACTGCGCGTGGTTCGTGTCCTGGTACTCGTCGACCAGCAGGTGGCGGAACCGGTCCTGCCACTCCGCCCGCGCCTCGGGGTACCCCTCGAGCAGCTCGACGGTCTTGACCAGCAGGTCGTCGAAGTCCATCGCGTTCGCCTCGTGCAGGCGCCGCTCGTACAGCTCGAAGACGTCGGCCACGATCTCGTCGTAGAAGGTGCCGGCCTGCTCGCGGAACCCGGCGGCGTCGACCAGCCGGTTCTTCTCGGCCGAGATCCTCGAGTGGATCCCGCGCGGCGGGAAGCGCTTCGGGTCGCGGTCGAGCGTCTCGAGGCAGCTCTTGACGACCCGCACCTGGTCGGCGTCGTCGTAGATCGTGAAGTTCGAGCGGTAGCCGAGCCGCTCGGCGTCCCGGCGCAGGATCCGCCCGCAGGCCGCGTGGAACGTCAGCACCCACATCCCGCGCGTGCCGCCGATCAGCCCCTCGACCCGCTCGCGCATCTCGGCGGCGGCCCGGTTCGTGAACGTGATCGCCAGGATGTTGTACGGGCGCACGCCGCGCTTCTGCACCAGGTACGCGATCCGGTGCGTCAGCACGCGCGTCTTGCCGGAGCCCGCGCCGGCCACGACGAGCACCGGACCCTCAGGGTGGGTGACCGCCTGCGCCTGCTGCGGGTTCAGTCCGGCGAGGAGGTCGTCTCCGTCGCTCTGCTCGCCCACGCGGCCACCTTAGCGCAGGGATCGGCGGTCAGACGTCGACCGCTGGCGGGGCTCCGACAGCCGCTTCCAGCCACGTCCGGGCCTCCTCGAGCAGGGCCGGATCGGCCGACTTCAGGACGAGCTCGACGCGCCCCTGGCCGCCCTCGAACGACGGGTACGAGCCGAGCGCCACCCCGGGGAAACGCTGGCCGCAGTCCTGCAGCGCACCGGTGATCTCGCTCTCCCTGGCGACCACCACCAGCCGGGCGCTGAGGATCGGCGCGCCGCTGAAGCGGCCGGCGATCGCGTCGAAGCAGGCGCGCATCTCGGGCGGCAGCCCGGGCAGCACCCAGACGTTCGCGAGCTGGAACGCCGGCGCCCCGCCGAGCGGGTTCTGCAGCGGCGCCGCTCCCAGCGGCAGGGTCGCCCAGCGCAGGATGTGCTCGTTCAGCCGCTCGGCGTAGCGCTCCCGCAGCGGGCCCGCGGCCCGCTCGTCGAGCGCGCAGCCGACGCCGAACGCCGCTGGCCACGCCCTCCCGGGTCACGTCGTCGGGCGTCCCGCCGAGCCCGCCGGTCACGAAGACGTGGTTCGCATCGTGCCGGTGCTGGCGCAGGAACCAGCGATCTGCTGCGACGTCGTCGGTCACCGAGGCGACCAGCCGCACCTTCACGCCGAGCCCCTCGAGCCGGCGCGCGAGCCACGACGCGTTCGTGTTCTCGACGTCGCCGCTCGTGAGCTCGTCGCCCACCGTGATGATGACTGCGGTCTCCCCCGCCACAGGGCGACTCTAGCTGCGCTCCGTTTCCTTACAGCTTGGGAACCATCAGCTCATACCGGTGTCCCACAATCGCGTCGTGGCCCCGAGAACGGAACCCGTCAACGGAGGGGAACGATGAAGAGCTTCCGACTCGCAGCCGCCGGGCTCGCGGTCGCCGCGTCCGCGCTCGTCGGCCAGGCCCAGGGCGCGTCCACGCAGTCGAGCGCCCGGCTCGTGCACTACACGTTCCGCGGCGTCGCGGTGACGGCGCCCGGCGCGAACGCCACCCAGCTGCAGGTCGACGTGCGCGGCGGCAACAAGGTCGCCCTGCGCCAGCTCATCGGAGCCGGCCAGCCGCTGATCTTCACCGTCGGCGCGAAGACGCACTACGTCGCCGAGAAGCAGTCCGGCCGTCCTCGCGCGTCGCGCTCGGAGAGGATCGAGGCCGGCGATCCGGTCCTGGTCAACGTCTGGGCCCGCCCGAAGGCCGCGCTCGCCGAGCTCCTGGCCACCCCGGCGCGGATGGTCGACGACGTCGCCGAGGCCGACGCGCCCGAAGGGCCGGCTGTTCCTGTTCGAGGGCCGCGCCGTGGCCGTCGACACGAACGCCCACACGGTGGCGATCGACGTCTCCTACGGCAACTGGCGCTCGCTGTACGCGATGCTCGGCGCGCCCATCCGCCAGACCTTCACGTACGGCAGCGACTCGACGTTCCTGCACTGGGACGCCGGAAAGCCGCACCTGATCCTGCCGACCTCGATCGCCGCGGGCGACGTGCTCACGCTGCGGGTCTTCTCGCAGGTGTGGAACACCCCGCTCGCGACCCTGGCCTCCACGGCGCTGTGGCGGATCAACGACCACGAGCCGCAGTCCCTGATCGACGCCGCCGCCGGCGTCAAGGATCACTAGGGCATCAACGGGACCACGCGGGGCATCTGGCAGGATGCCCCGCGTGGGCACGACGGTGGTCTTCTCGGAGGACGCGCTGGCGCCCGGCTCGGCCGCGCTGTGGCGCGCCGCGCTGGAGCACCTGGCGCGCCGCTACGCGTCCATCCGGGAGCTCGACATGGACGGCGCTTCCGGCCGATCGCACCGCCGCCGCGGCCGCGCTCGACAGCTGGGACGGCGGCGCCGGCTGGCGCCGCGAGATCGGCCGCTTCTACGACGACCACGCCCGGCTGCACCTGCGCCGCGACCCGGCCACCGGGACGCTGCTGCGGCGCCTGAGAGCCGAGGGGAGCCAGCTCGGCGCGTACGGCGCCGGCCCACGCGAGGGCTCCGAGGCGGTGCTCCGCTTCCTCGGCCTCGACCGGCGGCTCGACGCCGTCTGCCTCGAGCCCGACAGCCGACGGCTTCGCCGCCGCCTGCGCCGCCCTCGGCGCCGACGCCGGCACGGCCCGCCACGTCCGCACGCCCGACGAGGCGCAGGCACTGTGAGCACCGGCCGCCGCCCGCTCGAGGACCGCGAGCTCGACGCCATCCTCGAGCGCCTCGACCGGCTCACCGAGGCCGTCGAGCGGGTCGGGCGCCGGCTCGACGCGCTCGAGGGCATCGACCGCATGAGCCGGGAGTTCCAGAACCTCTCGCGCTCGCTCGAGTCGCTGGCCTACGCGGCGCTCGGCGCCCGCGGGCCGAGCATCCGCCGCCCGAACGAGTGACGCGGACCAGCGCGCTGGCGCCGCTTCGGCGGCGCCCGTTCCGGCTCGTCTTCAGCGCCCGCGTGGTCTCGTTCACCGGCACCGCGATGGCGCCGATCGGCCTGGCGTTCGCGATCCTCGACCTCACCGGGTCGGAGGCCGACCTCGGCATCGTCCTGGCCTGCCGGGCGATCCCGCAGGTGCTCTTCCTGCTCGCCGGCGGGGTCATCGCCGACCGCCTGCCGCGGCACCTGGTGATGATCGGCGCGAACCTCGGCAGCGCCGTGGTCCAGGGCACCGCCGCGCTGCTCCTGTTCACGGGTCACGCCGACGTGTGGTCGCTCGCCGCGCTCGCCGGTGCCAACGGCGTCGCGGCCGGCTTCTTCTACCCGTCCTCGCAGGGCGTCATCCCGCAGCTCGTCCCGGTCGAGGAGCGGCAGGAGGCCAACAGCCTGCTCCGGCTCGGCCAGAACGCGACGGTGATCGGCGGGGCGGCCATCGGTGGCGTCATCGTCGGTGCCACCAGCCCGGCCACGGCCATCGCCGTCGACGCCATCACCTACCTCGCGGCCGCGCTCCTGCTCGTGGGGGTGGCGCTGCCGCGCATCCCGCCCTCCGCCGCCCCGAGCTTCGTGCGCGAGCTGCGCGAGGGCTGGCAGGAGTTCCGAAGCCGCTCCTGGCTCTGGGGGATCGTGCTGCAGTTCGGGTTCCTGAACGCCTGCGAGACCGGCTGCGTGCAGGTGCTGGGCCCGGTCGTCGCCGAGGACCACCTGCACGGCGCCGCCGGCTGGGGGCTCGTGCTCGCCGCGCAGGGCGTCGGGCTGCTCGCCGGCGGCCTCCTGATGCTGCGCTGGCGGCCTCAGCGGATCCTGCTCGCCGCCACCGGCGGCGTCATCCTCTCGCTGCCGATCATGGTGGCGCTGGCGATCCCGCTGGTCCTCCCCCTGGTCGTCGTGCTGGCCCTCGTCACCGGGATCGGGATGGAGATCTTCGGCGTCCTCTGGGACACGGCCCTGCAGCAGGAGATCCCGCAGGACCGGCTGTCGCGGGTCGTCTCCTACGACTTCCTGGGGTCGATCGTGCTCGTCCCGATCGGCCTCGCCGCCGCCGGCCCGATCGCCGCAGCCATCGGCGTGTCGACCACCTACTGGCTGGCGCTGGGCGTCAACCTGACGGCGACGCTGGCCGTGCTCGGGCTGCACGAGGTGCGCACGCTGCGCCGCACCGCCCCGGTCGCGGCGGCTAGCCTAGTCGGCGAGCACCGCCGCCTCGATCTCGGCCAGGGTCGCCCCGCAGCGGCGCGGGCGCTCGGCCTCGCCGATCGCGGTGTCCGGGTCCTTCAGGCCGTGGCCGGTGAGGACGCAGACGACCCGCGCGCCCTCGGGGATCGTGCCGTCGGCCCGGGCCTGCACGAGCCCCGCGAAGGACGCCGCCGAGGCCGGCTCGCAGAACACGCCCTCGGCCGCCGGCAGCCGCCGGAACGCGTCCAGGATCTGCCGATCCTCGAGCGCCACGGCCCGGCCCTCGGAGCGGGACAGCGCCTCGAGCGCCTCCTCGCGCCGCACCGGCCGGCCGATCCGGATCGCCGTGGCCACCGTCTCGGGCCGGTCGAGCGGCCCGCGCAGGAGCGACGCCGCCCCGCGCGCCTGGCAGGCCAGGAGCGCCGGCGGGCGACGGGCCTCGCCGGAGGCGAGCGCCTCCTCGAAGCCCTTCCAGTAGGCGGTGATGTTGCCGCCGTTGCCGACCGGGATGCAGAGCCAGTCGGGCGCGTCGCCGAGCTCCTCGCAGATCTCGAACGACGCCGTCTTCTGGCCCTCGATGCGGTACGGGTTGAGGTTGTTGACCAGCGTGATCGGCTGGCGCTCGCAGAGCGCCCGCACCGCGGTCAGGGCCTCGTCGAAGCCGCCGGCGATCTGCACCACCCGGGCGCCGCTGGCCTGGGCCTGGGCGAGCTTTCCGAGCGCGATGCGGCCCTCGGGCACCACCACCGCGCAGCGCAGCCCGGCGCGGGCCGCGTAGGCCGCCGCCGAGGCCGAGGTGTTGCCGGTCGAGGCGCAGATGACGGCCGTCGAGCCGTCCTCCACCGCCTTCGTGACGGCGAGCGTCATCCCCCGGTCCTTGAACGAGCCGGTCGGGTTCGCGCCCTCGACCTTGAGGTACAGCTCGACGCCCAGCTCGGCCCCGAGCCGGGGCGCGGGCAGGAGCGGCGTCGACCCCTCCCCCAGACTGACCACGGGGGTGTCCGCGCTGACCGGCAGACGCGCCCGGTAGCGCTCGATCAGGCCTTTCACTTCGGAGCCCGCAGCGCGCTCTTCAGCTCGTGCTGCAGGCCGGGCTTCAGGATCGCGAAGACCTGGTCGCCCGGCTCGAGCGTCGTCGTGCCGATCGCGATCTCGGCCTCGTTGCCGCGCTTGACCGAGATCAGGCGCGCGCCGGTCGGCAGCTCGATGTCGCGGATCATCCGGCCGGCGACGGGCGAGTCGGCGCTGATCATCACCTCGGCGATCTCGAGGTTCTCGTGCCGCAGGTTCAGCAGCGTGACCAGCTCGTGCTCGGGCAGCTCGTGCTCGATCAGGGCCATGATCATCTGCGTCGAGGACACCGTCGGGGCGATCCCGAGGAGGTCGAAGGCCTCCTGGTTGCGCGGGTCGTTGACGCGGGCGATCGTCTTCTCGACGCCGTACTGCTCGCGCGCCACCTGGCAGACGATGATGTTGTCCTCGTCGTCGCCGGTCACCGCGACCACGAGCTCGGCGCGGGCGATGCCGCACTGCTCGAGGACGTACATCTCGGTCGCGTCGCCGAGCTGCACGACGTGCTCGAACTCCTCCTCGAGGATCCGGTAGCGCGGCGGGTACTGCTCGACCAGGGTCACCTCGTGGCCCATCTCGAGCAGGTCGCGGGTGAGGTTGCGGCCGACCTTGCCGCCGCCGGCGATCAGCAGGTACATCTAGAGCTCGACGACCTGGCAGGAGCGGACGGCCTCGGTCAGCACGTCGATCGCGCCCGAGGTCGGGCACACGGTGCGCAGGCCGAGCCGGGCGTACAGCTCGGCGCGGGCCGGGTCGAGCACCCTGACGACGACGCAGCGCGACGCCGAACTTGCGCTGCACCTTCTGGGCCACGACCAGGTTCGTGTTGTCGCCGTTGGTGGCGACGACACAGGCGTCGGCGCGCTCGATGCCGGCGAGGCGCAGCACGTCGTCGTCGAGCGCGTGACCCTCGAAGGTCTCGCCGTTGAACGCCGGGCCGAGCCGGTTGAAGGCCTCGACCGCCTCGTCGATCACGCCGACGGACCACGACTCGTCGGCGAGCTGGCGGGCCACTGCCGACCCCACTCGGCCACAGCCGACGACCACTGCATGCACGGGAAAAGCACCTACTCCGGTCGAGTTCGAACCCTCTGCTTCAGAGGGTAACGCAGCAGGTAGCATCTCGCCCCATGCCCGCGAGCGAGCCCCTCGGAATCGGTCTGCTCGGCTTCGGCACGGTGGGCTCCGCGGTGCACCGGCTGCTCGTCCAGCACGCCGACAACGTGGAGCGGGTCGCCGGCCGGCCGGTCCGGGTGGTGCGCGCCCTCGTGCGCGACCCGTCGAAGCCGCGCGACGCCGCCGACGGCCTGCTCACCACCGACTTCGCCGACGTCCGCGACGACCCCCGGGTGCGGGTCGTGGCCGAGCTGATGGGCGGCGTCGAGCCGACCCGCGCGTACCTGCTCGAGCTGCTCGAGCGCGGCGTCTCGGTGGTCTCGGCGAACAAGCAGCTGCTGGCCCGGCACGGCGAGGAGCTGTTCGCGGCCGCCGAGCGCGGCGGGGCCCAGCTGCGCTTCGAGGCCTCGGTCTGCGCCGCGATCCCGGTGGTCAAGGTGCTGCGCGAGTCGCTCGTGGCGGCGGACGTGCGCGAGGTGCTCGGGATCGTCAACGGGACGACCAACTTCGTGCTGACGGCCATGGCCCGCGACGGACAGACGTACGCGGACGCGCTGCGCGAAGGCCCAGGAGCTCGGCTACGCCGAGGCCGACCCGACCGAGGACGTCGGCGGCGCCGACGCCGCGGCCAAGCTCGCGATCCTGGCCTCGATCGCCTTCCACGCCCGCGTCGGGATCGACGACGTGCCGTTCTCGGGGATCGACGGCATCGAGGCCGCCGACGTCGAGCTGGCGGCCGAGCTGGGCTACGCCGTCAAGCTGCTGGCCCGGGCGCGCCTCGGCGACAACGGGATCTCCACCCGGGTGGCACCGACGCTGGTGCCGTTCGGCCACGTGCTGGCCGGCGTCGAGGGCTCCACCAACGCGGTCGTCCTGCGCGGCGACGCCATCCGCGAGATCCTGCTCCGGGGCCCGGGCGCCGGCGGCGTCGAGACGGCGAGCGCGGTGCTCGGCGACCTGCTCGGCATCCTGGCCACCACCGGCACCGGCTTCCTGCAGCACGACGGCTACTACCGCTCGCTGCCGCTGCGTCGCCCCGGGCGAGCAGGAGACCGCGCTGTACGTCCGCCTGACGGTCGAGGACCGGCCCGGCGTGCTGGCCCAGGTGGCCAACGTGTTCGGCGGCCGCGGGGTGTCGATCGAGTCGGTCGTCCAGCGACCGGGCGAGCCGGGGACGGCGACGCTCGTGCTGCTGACCCACGTCGCCCGCGAGGACGCGGCGTTCGGCGCGATCGACGAGACGGCGGCGCTCGACCTCAGCCGCGAGGCCCCGCGCGTCCTGCGCGTGCTCCCGCGGCTAGCCGCGCAGCCCGAGCCGGTCGTGCACGCGCTGCATGTCGCGCACGAGCCGCACCACCGACGCCGCGCACCACTCGAGGAACTGCTCGCCGAGCTCCGCCGTGGCCTCCGTCGGCCGGCCCCAGACGCCGCCGCCGTCCCTGGTGGCGACGTGGAACGAGCCCGGCGTGGCCAGGAAGACCGGGTCGAGCACCCCGAACGGGCCGGTCTCGAGCTCGCCGAGGTCGGGCTCGTAGTCGCGCGCGTGCTGCATGTCGCAGAGCGACGGGTCGATCGCCAGGATCGCCGACGTCTCCCCCACGTTGGCGTGGATCCCGACCTGAGGGCCGAGGTACGCCGCAGCCTCCTCCGGCTTCAGGCCCTGCCAGTAGGCGAACGGCAGGATCCGCACCCCGGCGGGCAGCTCGTCGTGGATCTGGGACGCCGCGTACTGCATCGCCCAGGTGTTGCAGTAGTGGCCGTTGACCAGCGCGATCCGGGTGAAGCCGCTCTCGGCCAGGGTCACGCAGACGTCGCGGAGCACCGCCAGGAACGTCTCGAGCCGCAGGTAGACGAGGCCGGCTGCGCCGCGGTGGTCGGCGGCCAGGCCGAACGGGATCGGGGCGCCGACCAGCGCGTCCAGCTCCTCGGCGGCGCGCCGGCAGACCTCCTGCGGGATGTACACGTCCGTCCACAGCGGTCCGTGGTCGCCGTGGTCCTCGGTCGAGCCGACCGGCACCAGCACCGTCCGCCCGCCGCCCTCGAGGTACAGCCGCACCTCGCGGTTGGTCATCTCGGGCATCAGGCGGGAGCCCGGCATCAGTCCTCCCTCAGGCAGCGCGCCACCAGGAACCAGGGCACCGCGGGCGCGCCCGGCAGACGGGCCGAGAGGTTCGCCCCGGGCGGCGGCTCGCGCAGCTCGTCGAGGGCCAGTCCGTGGCGGCGGAGCGCGTTCAGGTAGGTCGACAGCATCCGATGGTTCGAGCCCACCCGGCCGCGGAAGCCCGGGGAGTCGGGCAGCCACCAGCGCTCGGCGTAGTAGCCGTCCTCCGACCAGCTGCTCGGCGTCACCGGGCCGAAGCCGGGGAAGCACGGGTGCAGGAGCGACCAGCAGAACGCGCCGCCGGCCGGCAGCACCCGGGCCACGAGCGCGAGCGCGCCGTCGAGGTCGTCGATGTCGGCCAGGGCCTGGCTGCACACGGCGGCGTCGAAGCGCTCGCCGGCCAGGCGCCGGACTGCGTCACGTCGGCCAGGCGGTAGTCGATCGCGAGCGGCGCGGCCCGCTCGGCCGCGCGGGCCGTGTCGAGCAGGGCCGCCGAGAGGTCGACACCGACGACGACGGCGCCCGCCGCGTGCGAGCGCGCGGGCGATCCGCCCCTGCCCGCAGGCCACGTCGAGCACGCGCAGGCCGCGCACGTCCCCGGCCAGCTCGAGCAGCGCGGTGGTCGACGGGTCGGACACGTCGTCGCCGACGGTCTCGTCGTAGAACGCCGCCATCGCGTCGTAGCGGGCGACCGGCATGCGGCCGACGATAGTGGAGATCGGGGCACAGGTCGGGACAGGTGTCCCGTGCAGGCGGGAACGCGAGCGGCGAAGATGGATCGGATGGCGACGTCCGTCACGACGCGCGCGACCGGGGCCCGGCGGGCCCTGGCCATCGCGATCGCCGCCGTCAGCGTGCCGCTGATCCTGCTCGGCTGGGTCGTGAGCTGGGTCGGCGAGCCCTCGGAGTTCGTCGCGCCGCACCCGCTCGAGCTCGCCCGGGTGATCCTGCTCGTGGCCCTGGCGTTCCCGGTCGTCGGACTCGTGCTGGCGCTGCGGGTGCCGCGCAACCCGATCGGATGGATGTTCCTGGCGTTCGGCCTGGCCATCGGGCTGCAGGTCGCGCTCGGCCTGTACGCCGACCACCACTGGTACCACGGGCAGCCGCCGCTGCCGGCGGACAACTGGGCGGCCTGGCTCTCGAGCTGGATGGTCGGCGCCAGCTTCTGGGTGGTGCCCGCGCTCCTGCCGCTGCTCTACCCGACGGGCGCGCCGCCGGGCCCGCGCTGGCGCCCGCTCCTGTACGTGGCGTGCGTCGGCATCGTCATGCAGACCCTCGGCGAGGCGCTCTCGCCGGACACGCTGGCGCCCTACGGGCTGCGCAACCCGATCGGCACGCAGGCCGGCAGCTACCTGACCGACGGCAGCGCGCCGTTCCTCGTCGCCGCGCTGCTCGGCGGCCTGGCAGCGCTGGTCTTCCGCTTTCGCCGGGCCCAGGGCGACGAGCGGCTGCAGATCAAGTGGCTCGCCCTGCTCGGAGCCCTCGTCGCCGTGTTCCTGGTGCTGGGCGGCTCCGCGCAGCTGCTCGGCTCGAGCACCTGGGACGACATCTTCTGGATGGCGGCGATCAGCTGCTTCCTGCTCCTGCCCGTGGCCACCGGCGTGGCCATCCTGCGCCACCGCCTGTACGACATCGACCTGCTCGTCAACCGGGCCCTGGTCTACGGCGCCCTCACCGCGCTGGTCGCCGTCGGCTACGTGGCCGTCGTGGCGCTGTGCGGGCTGGTGCTGCACCGGGAGGCCGGCCTCGGCGCCTCGCTCGTCGCCACGGCGACCATCGCGCTCCTGTTCGGCCCGGTGCGGACGCGGCTGCAGCGCGGCGCGAACCGCCTCCTGTACGGCCAGCGTGACGAGCCGTACGCCGCGGTGGCGAACCTCGGCACGCGCCTCTCGGCCACCGAGAACGCCGACGCCACCCTGCGCGCGCTGGCCGAGACCGTCGCCCAGGCGCTGCGCCTGCCGTACGCCGCCGTCGAGCTGCGGCACGGCGGCCGCCTCGAGCGGATCGCCGCCACCGGCCGCCCTCCCTGGGCGGTCACCCGGATCCCGCTGGCCTACGGCGGCGAGGAGCTCGGGGCGATCGCCGTCTGTCCGCGCGCCCCGGGCGAGTCGTTCAACGCCGCCGACCGCCACCTGCTCTCGGAGCTCGCCCGGCAGGCCGCCGCGGCGGCCCACGCGATCCTGCTGGCCGACGACCTGCAGCGCGCCCGCGAGCGGATCGTCACCGCCCGCGAGGAGGAGCGCCGCCACATCCGCCACGAGCTGCACGACCGGGTCGGGCCGTCGCTCGCCGGGATGACGCTGCAGCTCGACGCGCTGCGGCGCCTGGCCGGGCAGGACGCCGAGACCGCTGCCGAGGCCGTCCGGGCGCTGCGCCTCGAGGCCGCCGGCGCGCTCGACGACGTGCGCGCCCTGGCCCGGGGCCTTCGCCCGCCGGTGCTCGACGCGCTCGGGCTGCTCGGCGCGCTCGGCCAGCTCGGCGAGGACTGCGCCCCGCTCGAGGTCCGGCTCGACGTCCGCGACGAGCTGCAGACGCTGCCCGCGGCCACCGAGGTCGCCGCGTACCGGATCGCCCAGGACGTCCTGGCCCAGCTCGCCGACACGCCGGGCGCGCGCTCCGCGACCCTGCGGCTGCGCGGCGGGCAGGCGCTGGAGCTCGAGTTCACCGCCGAGGACGTGGCCGGCGGCGAGCTCTCGGTGCCGGTCGCGACCGCGGTGCGGGAGCGCGCCGAGGAGCTCGGCGGGTCGTGCGCCTCGGAGCCCCGGCTCACGGGCGGGCGCCGGCTGCGGGCGCGGCTGCCGCTGGCCGTGGAGGCCGTCGCGTGAGGGCGGTGCTGGTGCTCGCCGGCCCTGTCCGTCGTGGCCCTGCTGTCGGCGGCGGTGTACAGCCTCGTCCTGCCCGTGTCCGCCGAACGTCCTGCCGCCCAGCCCGTCCGCCGTCACGCTGCTGGTCGCCGCGAGCTACCCGCTGGTCGGCGGCGTGCTCGTGGCCCGCCAGCCCTCGAACCGGATCGGCCTCCTGTTCGTCGGGATCGGCGTGCTGCTGTCGCTGCAGCTGTGGACCGCGCTGTACGCCGACCGGGGCCTGCGGGCCGGCTCGCAGCACGCCCACCTGCCGGGCGAGATCGCGGCCGGCTGGCTCTCGGGCTGGCTCGCGACGCCGGCGATCTTCGGCGCCGCGGTGATCCTGCCGCGTGATCTTCCCGAGCGGCCGCGCGCCGACGGGCCGGGGCCGCTGGGTCTACCGCTACGACCTCGCCGCGGTGGTCCTGGCGAGCCTCACCAGCGCGTTCGGCGAGGGCTACCTCGGCGACGCCTGGGAGTCCCGCGAGAACCCGGTCGGGTTCCTGCCGCACAGCCTGAAGCCGTCAGCAGCGCCGGCCTGCTCGGCGCGTTCGTGCTCGGCGTGGTCGTGCTCGTCGACCCGCTTCCGCGGCTCGAGCGGCGACGAGCGGCTGCAGCTCAAGTGGTTCAACGCCGGGCGCCGCGCTGGTGGCCGCCAGCTGGATCGTCGCCTGGCTCCTGTACGAGGTCTTCGGCGTCGAACGACACCGGCTTCGGGTTCGCGATCCTGGGCGTCGCCTGCATGCCGATCGTCACCGGGATCGCCGTGCTCCGCTACCGGCTCTACGGGATCGACGTCCTGCTCAACAGGACGCTGGTCTACGGCGTCGCGATGGGCCTCGTGGTGATGCTGGACATCGCCCTGGTGTCGGTGCTCGGGGCCGTGCTGCGCCAGGGCGTGACGCTCGAGATCTCGCTCGCCGCCACCGCCGTCGTCTCGGTGCTCTTCGGGCCGCTCCGCCGGCGCGTCCAGCGAACCGTCAACCGGCTGGTGTTCGGCGACCGCGACGACCCGTCGGAGGTGGTCTCGCGGCTCGGCGAGCAGCTCGCCCAGGCGCTGCAGCCCGAGGACGTGCTGCCGGCGGTGTCGAACGCCGCAGCCAGCGCGCTCGGGGTCGACTTCGTGGCCATCGACCGGCTCGACGAGGGCCGCTGGGTCCGGGCCCACGAGCGCGGCCTGCCCGTGCAGCCCGAGCTGTCCGTCCCCGTGACCTACGCGGCGGACACGATCGGCCGGCTGGTGGTCGGCGGCCGCGGCGCGCTGCGCGCCGGCGAGCACGGCGTGCTCTCGGAGATCGCCCGCCAGGCCGGCGTCGCGCTGCACGCCGCCGGGCTCACCGACGAGCTGCAGCGCTCCCGCGAGCAGCTCGTGCACGCCCGCGAGGAGGAGCGCCGGCGCCTCCGCCGCGACCTGCACGACGGCCTCGGCCCGACCCTGGCGGCGATGCAGCTGCAGCTCCGCAGCGCCGAGCTCCTCCTGACCCGGCGCGACGGCGCCGGGGCGACCGCGCTGCTCGAGGACGTGAAGGCCGAGACCCAGCACGCGATCGCCGACATCCGCCGGCTGGTCTACGCGCTGCGCCCGCCGGCCCTGGACGACCTCGGGCTGGTCGGCGCGCTCTCCCAGCAGGCGGCCCGCTTCACGAGCAGCGCCGCCGGCGGCGGGGACGCCCGGCCGCTCGTGGTCACGGTCGACGCGCCGCGGCTCGAGCACCTGCCGGCGGCGGTCGAGGTGGCGGCCTACCGGATCGCCCTCGAGGCCCTCACCAACGTCTCCCGCCACGCCGGCGCCGGCCGGGCGACGGTGCGGCTGACCCTGGACGGGACGCTCGAGGTCGAGGTCACCGACGACGGCGCGGGACTCGCCGACGACGCCCGCCCGAGCGTCGGCCTGGGCTCCATGCGCGAGCGCGCAGCAGAGCTCGGCGGGACGTGTACCATCGACAGGGTGCCAGGGGGAGGCACCCGAGTGCTGGCGCGCCTGCCGATGCCCGAGGAGTGACCGCGGCCACCAACGAACAGCTCCGCGTCCTGATCTGCGACGACCACCCGGTGTTCCGCAACGGGCTCCGCATGCTGCTGGCGGCGCAGGACGGGATCGACGTCGTCGGCGACGCCTCGACCGGCCGCGAGGCCGTCACCCGGGCCGACGAGCTGCAGCCCGACGTGATCGTCATGGACCTGCAGATGCCCGAGCTGAACGGCATCGAGGCGACCCGCGAGATCGTGGCCACCAGCCCGCACGTGAAGGTGCTCGTGCTGACGATGTTCGAGGACGACGACTCGGTCTTCGCGGCGATGCGCGCGGGCGCCCGCGGCTACCTGCTGAAGGGCGCCGACCAGGACGAGATCGTGCGGGCCATCGAGGCCGTCGGCAGCGGCGAGGCGATCTTCGGCCCGCGCGTCGCGGCCCGGGTGATCGAGTACTTCACGACGCCCCAGCCGACCCACGCCGCCCAGGCGTTCCCCGAGCTCACCGCGCGCGAGCTCGAGGTGCTCGAGCGCATCGCCCGCGGCGAGAGCAACTCGACCATCGCGCGCCACTTCGTCCTCAGCCAGAAGACGGTGCGAAACCACGTGTCGAACATCTTCACCAAGCTGCAGGTGGCCGACCGGGCCCAGGCGATCGTGCGGGCCCGCGAGGCCGGCCTCGGACGCTCCGGTGGCGCATGAGCTACCGCGACGCGAGCCTCCCGGTCGCCGAGCGGGTCGAGGACCTGCTCGGCCGCATGACCCTCGAGGACAAGGCCGGGCTGTTCTTCCACCGCCCGATCGCGATGAACGACGACGGGACGCTGCTCGAGGGCGTCGGCTTCCTCGGGCCGATGAGCACCCGCGAGCTCGTGCTCGAGCAGCGGATCACCCACTTCAACGTGTACGCGCTGCCCGGGCCGCGGGCGACCGCCGAGTGGCACAACGCGCTGCAGCGGCTGGCGCGGGAGAGCGAGCTCGGGATCCCGGTGACGATCTCGTCGGACCCGCGCCACGGCTTCGACGGGAACCTCGCGACGGGCTCGACCGCCGGGAGCTTCTCGCAGTGGTCCGAGCCGATCGGCTTCGGCGCCGCCGCCGACGAGGCGCTGGTGCGGGAGTTCGGCGACATCGCGCGCCAGGAGTACCTGGCCGTCGGCATCCGCGTGGCCCTGCACCCGATGGCCGACCTGGCCACCGAGCCGCGCTGGGCCCGGATCGTGGGCACGTTCGGCGAGGACGCAGACCTCGTGGGACGGCTGACCGCGGCCTACATCCGCGGCTTCCAGGGCGAGACGCTCGGGCCGCACAGCGTGGCCTGCATGCTCAAGCACTTCCCCGGCGGCGGCCCGCAGAAGGACGGCGAGGATCCCCACTTCGCCTACGGCCGCGAGCAGGTCTATCCCGGCGACAACCTCGAGTACCACCTGCAGCCGTTCGAGGCCGCCCTCGACGCCGGCGCGGCCCAGGTCATGCCGTACTACGGGATGCCCGTCGGGCACCGCCGTTCGAGGAGGTCGGGTTCGGCTTCAACCGGGACGTCGTGACCGGGCTCCTGCGGACCCGCTTCGGCTTCGACGGCGTGGTCTGCGCCGACTGGTCGCTGCTCACCGACATCCGCGGCGCCGACGGCGAGGTGATGATCGACGCGAAGGCCTGGGGCGTCGAGGAGCTGAGCGTCCCCGAGCGCCTGGCGAAGGCCATCGACGCCGGCGTCGACCAGTTCGGCGGCGAGGACTGCACCGACGTCCTGCTCGCCCTGGTGCGCAGCGGCCGGATCTCGGAGGCCCGGCTCGACGAGTCGGCCCGCCGGCTCCTGCGGGACAAGTTCCGGCTCGGGCTGTTCGACGAGCCGTTCGTCGACCCCGACGCCGCCGAGCGCACCATCGGGCGCGCCGACTTCCGCGAGGTCGGCGAGCGGGCCCAGCGGCGCGCGATCACGCTGCTGCAGAACGACGGCGGCGTGCTGCCGCTGCGCCAGGGCGCCCGCATCTACGTCGAGGGCGTCGACGCCGAGGTCGCCGCCGGCTACGGCGAGGTCGTGGCGGACCCCGCCGCGGCCGAGGTCGCGATCCTGCGGGTCGGCGCGCCGTTCGATCCGCGCGAGGGGTTCCTCGAGCAGTTCTTCCGGGCCGGCTCGCTCGAGTACCGCGGCGAGCAGCGGGAGCGGATCCTCGGCCTGCTCGGCCAGGTGCCGACGGTGGTCGACGTGTTCCTCGACCGGCCCGCGGTGATCCCGGAGATCGCCGAGCAGGCCGCGGCGCTGCTGGCCGACTTCGGCGCGAGCGACGCCGCCGTCCTGGACGTGGTCTTCGGCCGGCACGCCCCGACCGGGCGGCTGCCGTTCGAGCTGCCGTCGTCGACGGCGGCGGTCGAGGCCCAGAAGCCGGACGTGCCGCACGACTCGGAGAACCCGCTGTACCCGTACGGGCACGGCCTGACGTACGCGCCGCAGGTTCAGGGTTAACCAGGAAGACGCGGTGCGGATCGCGGCCTACCGTCGCGACCGTGCCCGGCACCCGAAAGCTGCGCGAGTACGTCCGCCGCTACCTGCCCGGCGAGCTGGCCGCGACCTTCGGGGGCGTCGCCGGGGCGCTGCTCGGCCGGAGCTCGGGCGCCGGGATCGCGGCGGTCGCCGCCACCTGGGGCGGCACGATCGCGTTCTACGCCTTCGTCACCGCCCGTGAGCTGCGGGGGTCGCACCCGCTCGCCGCGCTCAAGGCGGTCATCGCCGAGTACTGGGTCGCCGAGGCGTGCGACACGCTCTTCCTGCGGCCCCTGGTGATCTACGCCTGGACGACGGCGCTCGGCAGCGTGATGGCCGGCGTCCTCGTCGGGCGGCTGTGCGCCGACGTGGCGTTCTACGCCCTGGCGATCCCGGCCTACGAGCTGCAGCAGCGCCGGCTCGCCCCGCAGGGCACCTAGTGCCCGAGCACTAGGGTGTTGCCGGATACGCGGGCGCACCTGCGTCCGTAGGTTCGTGGCGGTGAACGCCCGGCTCCGCGACTGGCTCCGTCGCTACCTGCCCGCCGAGGCCGCCGCCACCAGCGGCGTGCTCGTGGGCACCGCGATCGCCCTCGGCACAGGCCCCGCCCGCACGGCCCTCGCGGCCACCCTGGGCGAGGCCGTCGCGTTCTACTGCTTCGTCACGGCGCGCGAGCTGCGCTCCGTGCGGCCGCTCGCGGCGATCCGCCGGGTGGTCGCCGAGTTCGGGGTGGCCGAGGTCTGCGACACGCTGCTCCTGCGGCCGCTCGCCATGTACGGCTGCAGCGCGGCGCTCGGCAACGTCGTGGCCGGCGTCGTGGCCGGCAAGCTGCTCGCCGACGTCGCCTTCTACGCGCTGGCGATCCCGGCCTACGAGCTGCGCCGGCGGGGGGCGACCTCGTGATCGACCACCACCCGACGCCGTTCCTGGTGCTCGACCTCGGCGTCGCCGGCCAGGCCTACGACGACCTGCGCCTGGCGCTGCCGGGCATCGACGTCCACTACGCCGTGAAGTGCAACCCCGAGCCGGCGCTGCTGGCCCGGCTGCACGCGCTCGGCTGCGGCTTCGAGTTCGCCTCGCTGGCCGAGCTCGAGCTGCTGCGCTCGCTCGGCGTCGACCCTGCCTCGCTGCTCTCGAGCAACCCGGTCCGGCCGCCGTCCCACATCGCCGGCTCCCACGCCGCCGGCGTGCAGCGCTTCGCGGTCGACTCGGCCTGCGAGCTCTGGAAGCTGGCCGAGCACGCCCCCGGCGCCCGGGTGTACGTCCGGCTCGCCGTCGAGGACCCCACCAGCCAGGTGCCGCTGGTCGGCAAGTTCGGCGTCGACCCGACCACCGCGATCGAGCTCCTGATCGGCGCCGCAAGCCCTCGGGCTCGTGCCGCACGGATTGACGTTCCACGTCGGCTCGCAGGCCCTCGACCCCGGGGCCTACGCCCGCGGCGTGGCCCTGGCCGGGCAGGTGATGTGGTCGCTGCTCGAGCACGGCATCCGCCTCGAGCTGCTCGACGTCGGCGGCGGCCTGCCCGCCCGCTACGACGAGGCCGTCCCGCCGCTCGCACGGTACGGCGAGGCCATCCTCGGCGCCGTCGAGCGCCACCTGCCGTACGACGTGTCCCTGGCCGTCGAGCCCGGCCGGGCGATCGCCGCCGAGGCCGGCGTCCTCGTCACCAGCGTGATCGGGGTCGCCGAGCGCGGCGGCCGGCGCTGGGTGCACCTCGACGTCGGGGCCTTCAACGGGCTCATGGAGAGCCTCGAGACCGACCGCCGCCTGCGCTACCCGATCCGGGCCTCTGGCCGTGGACGCCCGCTCGTTCGCTGCTCGGTGACCGGGCCGACCTGCGACAGCGAGGACACCGTCCTGCACGACGCGCTCCTGCCCGCCGACCTCGAGGTCGGCGAGCGCCTGTGCATCTGCAGCGCCGGCGCGTACACCACGGCCTACGCCTCCCGCTTCAACGGCTTCGACATCCCCCCGACGCTGCTGGTGGGCCGCCCCGCCCTGCGTGCGGTGGCCAGCTCCTGAGAGGACGCCGGATGACCCTCACCCAAACGGGTGCCAGCCGCACTCCAGCTTCTGCACCAGCGGCCGATACTCGGCGCATGCACACGGAGTCGACCACCTCCCAGCGCTTCCTCGCCCTGATCGGTTCGGCCATCGCCGCGAGCGGCATCCTGGCCGCGGTTCTCGGCGCCCTGGCCCTCTAGGCCCGCACTCGGGACACCACTCGGGACTCGGTGCTCATGCACCGGGGACGGGGCCCCACCGAGCATCAGGGACAGCACGGCGACGACCCGCCGCGCATTCCCCCTGATGCGAAAGGCCCGTCCCATGCTCGAAGCAGTCGCCGAACGCGCATTGCCCCTCCCCGACGTGGCGATCGTCCGGGCCGAGGGCCTCACCCGGCGCTACGGCTCGAAGGGCACCACCGTGGACGCCCTGGCCGGCGTCGACCTCGCCCTGCACACCGGCGAGTTCACGGCGATCATGGGCCCGTCGGGCTCCGGCAAGTCCACCCTGATGCACCTGCTGGCCGGCCTCGACCGCCCGACGTCGGGCCGGGTCGTCATCGACGGCACCGACATCGGCCAGCTGAACGACCGCAAGCTCACGGCGCTGCGCCGCGCGCGCATCGGCTTCGTCTTCCAGTCGTTCAACCTGCTCCCCACGCTGAGCGCCGAGGAGAACGTCGTCCTGCCGCTGCGCCTGGCCCGGCGCCGTCCCGAGCGCGAGTGGATCGACCGGCTCATCGCCACGGTGGGTCTCGAGGATCGCCGCCAGCACCGCCCCGCCGAGCTCTCGGGCGGCCAGCAGCAGCGCGTCGCCGTCGCCCGGGCGCTGGTCACCCGGCCGGCCGTGCTGTTCGCCGACGAGCCGACCGGCAACCTCGACTCCCGCTCGTCCGCGGACGTCCTGCGCCTGCTGCGCGAGGCCGCCGACGAGCTCGACCAGACCATCGTGATGGTCACCCACGACGCCGCGGCTGCCGCCGGCGCCGACCGGATCGTCTTCCTGGCCGACGGGCGCGTCGTGCGCGAGCAGGGCCCCTCCACGACCGAGCAGATCCTCGACGCCATGAAGGAGATCGCATGATCTCCGCCAGCCTCAGGGGCCTGCGGGCGCGCAAGCTGCGCACCATCCTCACCGCCATCGCGGTGGTGCTGGGCGTGGCGATGGTCGCCGGGACGCTCGTCATGGGCGACACCGTGCGCAAGGCGTTCGACCGCTACTACGCGAGCTACGACGCCGGCACCAGCGTCGTGGTGAAGGGCAAGCTCGCCGTCACCGACTCCGACCAGTCCGTCCCGCCGGCGATCCCGGCGTCGCTCGTCCAGCAGATCGCCCGGGTCCCGGGCGTGCGCGTCGCCGGCGGCCGCATCGAGGACACCGCCCAGCTGATCGACCGCCAGGGCCACGTCATCGGCGGCAATGCACCCCAGTTCGGCTACTCGATCCTGTCGTCGAGGCTCACCGGCCTGCGGCTGCACGGGGGCCGCTGGCCGCAGGGCCCCGGCCAGGTGGTCATCGACACCTACACCGCCCGCCACCTCCACTACCGGGTCGGCGACAGCATCCGCGTCGCCACGAAGCGGCCGACGCGCGCGTTCCGGATCACCGGGTTCGTCGAGTATCCCGGCCTCGACAGCGGGGCCGCGACGTTCGCGGTGTTCGACCAGCCGACCGCCCAGACGCTGTTCCAGAAGCCGGGACAGATCGACAAGATCCGCATCCAGGCCGCGCCGGGCGTCTCGACCGGCGAGCTCCTGCAGCGGCTCCGGGCCGCGCACCTGCAGGCGCCGGTGCCGCTGGCGATCGTCTCGGCGACGCAGGACCAGCGGGACGTCGAGGGCGACACCGCGCTGTTCGTCGACTTCCTGACCTACGCGCTCCTGGCCTTCGGCGGGATCGCGCTGTTCGTCGGCGCGTTCATCATCTTCAACACCTTCTCGATCACCATCGCCCAGCGCACGAAGGAGCTCTCGCTCCTGCGCATGCTCGGCGCGAGCCGCCGCCAGGTGCTGCTGTCGGTGCTCGCCGAGACGGCCGTCGTCGGCGTCGCCGCGGCGATCGGCGGGACCATCCTCGGCATCGCGTTGGGCGCCGGCCTGCTGGCGCTGTTCCAGGCGCTCGGCGCGGGCCTCCCCGTCGTCGGCCTGGTCGTCGGCCCCGGCCCGCTGCTGGTGGCCCCGCTGGTCGGGTTGCTGGTCACGCTGCTGGCCGGCCTCGTGCCCGCGATCCGGGCCACCCGCGTGGCTCCGATCGAGGCCCTGGCCGAGACCCGCGGCGCCACTGCGAAGCGCGGCAAGGTGCTGCCGTCGATCGGCGGCGCGCTGCTCGCCGTCGCGGTCGGGATCCTCTCCTACGGCCTGCTCGGCGACCCGGGCTCCATCAAGGCCCGGCTGTTCCTGGTGGGTGGCGGCTCCCTGCTGCTGTTCGTGTCGACGGCGATGCTCGCGCCGCTGCTGGTGCCGCCGCTCGTGCGGGTGCTCGAGATCCCGCTGCGGATCGGCGGCGTCTCCGGGGTGATCGCCGGCGAGAACGCCCGTCGCCACCCGGGCCGCACCGCCGCGACCTCGGCGGCGCTGATGATCGGCCTGGCGCTGGTCGCGTTCATGGCGATCTTCGCCAACGGCGTGACGAGGATGATCGACCGCTCGTACGACCGCTCGCTGGCCGCCGACTACCTGATCTCGAGCAGCTCGTACGGGGCGACGATGGACGCCGCGGTCGCCGGCCGCGTGGCCCACGCGCCCGGCATCGCGCAGGTCACCCAGATCCGGCGGGACGTCGCCCGGATCCAGGGGGGCAGCCGCCACCAGGCCTTCGGCGTCGAGCCGCAGACGATCGGCCGGCTGTACCGCTTCGCCTGGGACAGCGGCTCCGAGGCCACGCTCGCCGCGCTCGGGAGCCACGGCGTGCTCGTCGAGCGGACGATCGCCAGGAACGAGCACCTGCGCGTCGGCAGCCGCCTCACCCTGACGACCCCGATCGGCCGCCGCGAGGCGTTCACGGTGAAGGGCATCTACCACGACGAGGCGCTCCTGCCCGGCCTGATGCTGCCGCTCTCGACCTACCGCGAGGCCTTCGGCCAGCGCGACGACTCCTACGTCCTCGCGAGCGCCCGTCCCGGCGCGAACGTCGAGACGACCCAGGCGGCGCTGCGGCGCGTCCTGGCCGGCTACACCGGCCTGAAGGTGGACACCCACGCGTCGCTGCGCGAGGCGAACCACCAGGACGGCCAGAACATCGTGACCCTGTTCGACGCGCTGCTCGCGCTCAGCATCCTGATCTCGGTCTTCGGGATCGTGAACACCCTGGCCCTGTCGGTGCTCGAGCGCCAGCGCGAGCTGGGGCTCCTGCGGGCCGTCGGCGCGAGCCGGCGCCAGGTGCGGCGGATGGTGCGCTACGAGAGCATCCTCACCGCCTGGATCGGGGCCACGCTCGGGCTGGTGCTCGGCGTGTTCCTGGCCTGGATGGTCATCCAGGCCGTCGGGCAGGGCCTCGAGTTCTCGCCCCCGCTCGGCTCGCTGGCCGTCCACGCGGCGTTCGCCACGGTCGTCGGCGTGCTGGCCGCCGTCCTGCCCGCCCGGCGGGCGGCGAAGACCGACGTGCTCGTCGCGCTGGCGTACGAGTAGTCCGGACGCCCCGGGGTGTCGCGCGTCGCTCCTGCTGGGGGGAGCGGCGCGCGGGGGCGGCTACTCCTCGGGTGCAGCGAGCGCCCGGGCGCGCATGGCCTCGCGCAGGCTCGCCGCGTCGGGCAGCTCGTCGCCCGCGGTGAGCGTCTCGTAGGCCAGCGCCAGCAGGATCCGCACCCGCACCCGCAGGGCCAGGATCTCGAGCGCCTCGTCGTCCCGTCGCATGGCCCCGAGCACCGTCTCGACCCAGCGGCCGAGCGGCAGGCCCTGGCTCTCCTCGCCGGCCAGGATCGCGTCGACCGTGAGGGCGCCGCCGACGGCCTCCTCGCGCCAGCTCGAGCCGGCCTCGATGGCCGCGTCGAAGACCACCACCAGCGGCCGCATCGGCTCCTCGACCTCGTCCACCGACGGCATGCCGGCGTCGATCCAGACGCCGACCGCCTCGAACGGCATCGGCGGCGCGAGGGCGTAGCCGTGGGAGCGCAGGAGCTCGCCCTCCTCGGCCATCGTCGCGCGGTACTCGGCCTTCGAGACCGGGCTGAAGGCGGCGTAGCGGCGGAGGTGCGTGCTGGCGGTCACGGCCCGAAGTATTCACACCCGGGAAGCGTCCGGCGTTCCCGGCCGTCTTCCCGAGCAGGTCGGGACGCCGTGCCCTGGTGTCCGGGACGGCGTCGGCGCGACGATCGGCGCATGACGAACCGCAGCCTCCTCGAAGCAGTCCAGCTCACCGTCCTCGGCGTCCTCATGTTCATCGTCGCCGCAGTGGCCGAGCGCCGGCTGGCCCGGATGTTCGACGCTGGTGCGCCGTCCGACGGACGCGCCGCTCCGGCCTAGAGACGAAACCGGCTCGTAGAATCGGAGCATCTGGCGGCGACCGGCAGCGATCGCGCTCTGCGCACTTCCGTGGCCGGCCGCGTCGGCAGCCGCGGCGACGCCGGACGCCCCCGCGTACGCCCTGCAGCTGCGCGCGAACGCCGACGGCACGCGCTGGTCGGGCCACGAGCGGATCGCCTTCCGCAACCCGGGCCCCGCGCCGCTGGCGCGGATCTGGCTGCGGCTGTGGGACAACGGCTGGAGCGGCTGCCATCCCCAGCACGAGCAGGTGCGCGTCGTCGCCGGCGGACGCGCGGGCGGGCTCGCCGTCGGCTGCACGGCGCTGCCGGTCGACCTCACCCGCGCCGTGCCGCCGGGCGGACGCGGGACCGTCGAGCTCGACCTGCGGATCGACGTCCCCCGGCCGACGCACCGCTTCGGGCGCTGGCGCGGCCAGGTGCTCCTGGCCAACGCGATCCCCCTGCTGGCGGTGCGGGACGCGCAGGGCTGGCACCTGCCCCGGTACACGCCCGAGGGGATGTCCTTCTACGCCGAGGCCGGCAGCTTCCGGGTGACCTTCGACACGCCCCGCCTGCTGAGCCTGGCCACGACCGGCGTCGTCAGCGCCCGGCGCACGCTGCCGGGCGGCCGCCTGGAGCGCGTCGTCGTGGCCTCGCGGGTGCGCGACTTCGCCATCGTCAGCGGCCGCCTCGAGCGCCTGGCGAGCCGACGCCGGCGGCGTGCGGATCCAGGTCTGGCGCGACCCGTCGACGCCGCCGGCGGTGGCCCGGCGGGCGCTGCGCCAGGCCCGGGCGTCGCTGGGCTTCGACGGCCGCCTGTTCGGGCGCTACCCGTACCGCGAGCTCGACGTGGTGATCGGCGACTACCCCGACTTCGGCGGGCAGGAGGAGCCCCAGCTGGTGATCACCCACCCCGAGGCGCCGACCGTGGCCCACGAGGTCGCCCACCAGTGGTGGTACGGGGTGGTCGGCGTCGACGAGTACGCCGCGCCGTGGCTCAACGAGGGCTTCGCGAGCTACACCCAGGCCCGCGAGTTCGGCGAGGCGCGCAGCCTGTGCCAGCAGGTGAGCTGGCCGGAGCCGCGCGACCGGCTCGGGCTCGGGATGGACTACTGGTCGGGCCGGCCGGACGAGCTCGGCGCGGTGGTCTACGCCCAGGGCGCCTGCCTGCTGCAGGACCTCGCCCGCACGCTCGGGCAGCCGGCGTTCGACCGGTTGCTGCGGCGGTGGTACGCCCGGAACCGCTTCGGCAACGGGACCAGCGCCGCCTTCCAGCGCGCGGCGCAGGCGGCCTCCAGGCGCGACCTCAGCGCCTTCTGGAAGCGCCACCGCCTCCCCTGAGCTCGAGCGCCAGCGGCACGGCCAGCAGCACCGTCAGCACCGCCAGCACGACCGGCACCCAGCCGGCCACGCTGTCCGAGGCAGCCGTCAGCCCGCAGGCGATCAGCGCCGCGGCGGCCAGCGCCGACAGCGCCAGGCGGCGGGTCGAGCGGACGATCGCCTGCTCGATCGAGTCGATCCCGCGGAACTCGACCTGCAGCCGGCGGCCGGGCCGGGCGCCGGTCAGCCGCTCGACGCCCTCGATCGCCCGGGACGCGCGCAGCCGCAGCTTCTGGGCCTCGTACAGGAACGCCTGCGGGTCGGCCCGCCCGGCCAGCTCGGCCAGCACGCTGCGCCCCACGAAGCCGCCGACGAGCGAGAGCGGGTCGAGCTCGGGATCGAGCTCCGCCGCCGCGAGCTGCACCTGGGCCAGGGCCTTTCCGACCAGTGCCAGGGACGCCGGCAGCCGGACGCGGTGCCGGGCGCCGACCCGCATCAGGTCCTGCAGCAGCGGGCCGAGCTCGATCTGGGACAGCGTCGCGTGCCGGTAGCGGGCGACCAGCACCTCGACCTCGGCGCCGAGCGCCGCGAGGTCGACGTCGTCGGGCGTGTCGGTGGCCAGCATCACCAGGAGCTCGGTGAGGAACGCGGCGTCGCCGCGCCAGAACGCGAGCAGCATCAGGAGCAGCAGCTCGCGGGTGCGCAGGTCGAGCTCCCCGACCATCCCCAGGTCGAGGAAGACCACCCGTCCGTCGGCCCAGCGCAGGTTGCCCGGGTGCGGGTCGGCGTGGAAGAACCCGGCCCGCAGGACCTGCTGCAGGAAGGCCTGCACGAGCTGGCGCGCCGGCTCCACCCGGATCTCGCCCGGCGGCGCCTGGCCGAGCGGGACGCCGCGCACCTCCTCCATCACCAGCAGCCGGCGGCTCGACAGCTCGCGGTGGGCCCGCGGCACCGCCAGCCGGTCGAACGGGCGCACGATCAGCGACAGCCGCTCGAGCGCCTCGGCCTCGAGCTCGTAGTCGAGCTCGCGCTGCAGCGAGGCCGAGAGGTGCTCGAACACCGCCGGCAGGTCGGCGATCTGCTGGAACAGGCGCCGGCGCCTGGCCCGCTCGACGAACAGCCGCAGGAGCGCCAGGTCCTGCAGGATCTGCGGCTCGGCGGACGGCCGCTGCACCTTGACCACCACCCGCTCGCCGCTCGCGAGCGTGGCCCGGTGCACCTGGCCGATGGTCCCGGCGGCCAGCGGCGTGACCTCGAAGCTCGCGAACACGTCCTCCCACGGGACGCCGAGCTCCTCCTCGAGCACCTTCGTGACGCTGGCCTCGTCGAGCGGGGCGACGTCGTCCTGCAGCCGGGACAGCTCGCGGACCAGCTCGGGCGGGATCAGATCGGGCCGGGTCGAGAGCAGCTGTCCGAGCTTCGCGAACGTCGGGCCGAGGTCCTCGAGCGCGTGGCGCATCGCCGACGCCCGGGTCTCGAGATCGGCCGGCTGGGAGCCCGGCCGCAGGCCGTGCCGGGCGAAGACCCGGCCGATGCGGGCGGCGCGGCGCAGCAGCTGGCTGTCCGGCTTCGGCGGCGTGGCGGGCGCGGCGGACCGGCGCGGGCCGTCGTCTCCGACCAGCAGGACGCTGCAGCGCGCCGCGTGGGAGACCCGGTTGGCCACGCTGTGCAGCAGGAGCCCGGTGCGGTCGCGCATCCCGCGGCTCGCGACGACGATGAGGTCGACCTGCTCGCGCGCGGCGACGTCGACCGCCGCGGCCGCGGCGTCGCCGTCAGGGAGCCGGACGACCCGGGCGCCGTGGGCGCCGGCCCACTCGGCGAGCTCGGCGTCGGAGCCGTTCGCGCTCACCGCGAGCAGGTCGGCGCCGGTCCGGGTCGCCACCTCGGCCGCCCAGGCCAGCGCCTGGTCGCGGGCCGGAGCGTCCTCGGCGATGGCGAGCACGCGGCGCAGCGTCGGGGCCGGCGAGGACACCTCAGTGGCTGGTCGCGGCGGCCGGCACGTCCGGCTCGGGCACGCTCGCCGTGCCGGGCGGGAAGGCCGTGACGATCACCCGGCAGTCGGCCCGCCGCAGCAGGTTCTCGACCGTGTCCGAGAACACCCGGGCCTGGCCGGCCGTCGACCCCGAGCGGGGCACCGCGCCGAGCAGGATCAGACCGGCGCCGGACTCCCGGGCCACGCGGGCCACGGTGGTCGAGATGGCCCGGCCCCGCTCGACCCGGGTCTCGATCTCGACGTTGTAGTCCGGGCCGAAGGAGCGGGCCATGGCCATCGCCTTGTCGGCCCGCTCGGCCTCCTCCGGCAGCTCGACGTCGAGCGGCAACGACAGCGGCACCTCGATCGCCTTCAGCGCGAGCACCCGGGCGCCGTCGGACTGGGCGAGCTTGCAGGCGATCGCCAGCATCTCCTCCTCGATCGGGCCCGCCTGCTTCATCGGCACCACGATGACGCCGTACGGCACCTCGGTGATCTCGGGCGGCGGCACGGTGGGCGTGCGGTAGCGCCCCGACAGGACCGGCAGCCCGTGGCTCCGCCGCATCACGACGAACACCACGAGCCCCGCCAGGAGCCACAGCGGCGGCACGATCCGGGCCGCGCGGTGGGTGCCCAGGACGAGCAGCCAGGAGAGCCAGGACAGGGCGAAGCCGACGAGGGCGAAGAACGGGATCTCGGTGCGGCCGAAGTGCAGGTTGGCCCGCATCCGGAACGGCCGCTCGAGGCCCGGCTCGGTGACCCGCAGGAAGACGATCGACAGGAAGACCGCCATGAACGCCAGCAGGATCCCGAACGAGTAGATCGAGACGAGGCCCGTCACCTCCTGGTCGAACAGCGCGGCGACCGGGAAGATCAGGACGACGCCGGCGACCATCAGGACGATGGCCGCAGGCGAGGAGTGGGAGCGCCGGCTGGTGCGCGCGAACACCGGGGGCAGCGCGCCGGCCTCGCCGAGCGAGCGGATCAGGCGGGTGGCCCCGGAGAACGCGCCGGTGGCGTTCAGCAGCAGGATGAGCACGCCGCTCAGGCCGACGAGGGCCCGCAGGATGCTGTCGAACCCGCCTCCGAGCTCCTTGCCGATCTGGTCGGCGACGCCCGCGAGCGGCGCGTTGACCCACACCGTCGAGATGTCCGAGGCGGCGCCCGACGGCGTGCCCGGCGCGCGATGCACCGGAAACGCCGAGAGCGCCGAGGCCGCGATCACCGCGTAGACGATGACCGTGGCGCCGACCGCGCCCACCATCCCGCGGGTCAGGGCCATGCCCGGCTTGGTCGTCTCGCGCAGCAGGTTGGCGACGATCTCGAGCCCGGCGAAGGCCACCATCGCGAGCGGGATGGAGTACGCCAGGGCGTCCCAGGTCGGGGCCGTGCCGACGTTCAGCGGGCCGGTGAGCTTGTCGAGGTCGAAGACCACGGCCAGGCCGAGCACCGCCAGGGTGCCCTGCACCAGGATGTCGAGGATCGCCACGATCACCGACCCCGTGTACAGCTGGGGCCGGCGCACCAGGCGGATCGCGCCGATGAGCACCGCCAGGCCGGCGGCCAGGATCTCGTCGTCCGGGTGCTCGAGGCGGTGCAGGGAGTCGAACGCGGCGAGCGCGTAGTGCGGGACGAACAGCAGCGACAGCGCGATGATCACGATGAAGTCGAGCAGCACCGCCCAGCCGACGACGAAGCCCGCGAGGTCGCCGAACGCCCGCCGGGTGACCGCCGAGGAGCCGCCGGCCTGGTCGACCGCGAGCGCGCCCTCGGCGTACGCGCCGACGGCCATCGCGAACAGGACGCCCGCGCCGAGCAGCACGAACGGCGTCATCCCGAGGGCCCACAGCGCGACCACGCCGAGCGCGAAGTACAGCGACGACGAGATCTCGCCGTAGACGATCGCGTAGATCGCCTCGGGGCCGACGATGCGCTGCAGTCCGGGGAGCTTTCTGGCCATCTACGCCCTCCGCGTCTTTCGTAGCACGTAGAGGCGCAGGACGCCGGCGGCGATGAGGGCGATGCCGATGATGTAGCCGAGCGCCGCGCCCGAGCCGCCCGCGAACGCGGTGCGGACCACGGCGATCACCCCGATCAGGACGAGCAGGCCCGACATCCCGGTCGTCAGCAGCCGGTGCAGGTTCCGCCCGCTCACTGCACGAGCCCCCGCGACGCCGGCGTCGGCCGGCGCGGCCCGCGCCACTCGGGCGTCGCCCCGACCATGACCTTGCAGGGCGCGTGGCGCAGCGCGTAGTCCACCGTGCTCCCGAACAGGTGCGCGGCGCGCGGCGAGCGGCCCGGCGAGCCGAGCACGATCACCTCGGAGCCGCGGGCGCGGGCCTCGTCGACCAGCGCCCGGCCGGCGTGCCGGGTGCGCACCAGCCGGCCGATCACCGGCACGCCGTACTGGTGGCCGAGCGCCTCGGCCTCGCCGAGCTGGGTGTGCGCCTGGCGCTCCTCCTCGTCGGTGACCTCGTCGAGCGCCCGCGACGCCGGCACCTCGATCGGGTACAGCGCGACCACGCGGGCGCCGGTCTCGGCCGCGAGCTTGAGCGCGGTGACGGTCATCTCGTCGGCGACGTCGGCGTCGGTCACGTGCAGCACGACGGTGCGGTACTCGATCTCGACGGCCGGGCCGCTCAGCTTCACGGGCGCTCGCACGTCCACGGTCAGCGGCAGTCCCTGGCTCTTGCGGTAGACGACGTAGACGACCATTCCGAGCACGAGCCAGGCGATGCCGGCGTAGCGCACGGTCGGGAACAGCGCCGACGTCACGAGGAACGCGCCGAACGTCCCGAGGCCGCCGAGGATCGCGAAGACCGGGAAGTCGATCTTCCCGATCTTGACGTTGAGCGGCGACTTGAACGGCTGGTCGGGGTCGGGCTTTCGGATCCGCAGTGCGATCACCGCCGCGTGGGCCACCGTGAACGAGAGCATGGCGCCGAAGGCGTACAGGTTCCCGAGGAACGCGACCCCGCTGTCCGACAACGAGGCGGGGATCATCATCCCGATCGCCGCCACCGAGTAGACGACGATCGCCACCCACGGGGTGCGGTACTTCGGGTGGACGGTGCGCAGGATCTCCGGGAACTGCCGGTGCACGCCCATCGAGTACGTCAGCCGGGACACGCCGATGATCCCGGCGTTGGTGGCGATGATCAGGATCGTCCCGGCGAGCAGGCCGACGTAGTACGCCATCGGCTGGGTGAGCGGGCCGAGCCCCATGTTCTGGACGATGCCGGCCACCGGGTCGCCGGCGAACTCGCCGGCCAGCGCCGAGGTGTAGTGCGAGTGGGTGATCGGGTCGGCCACCGGCGTGAAGTGCACCGGCATCGCCGACAGCGCCACCGACGGCAGGAACGCGTAGATGGCGAACACCGCGAGTGCCACGAGGCCGATCGAGCGGGGCACGTCGCGTCCGGGGTCGCGGGCTTCCTCGGCCATGTTCGAGATCGTCTCGATGCCCGTGTAGGCGACCATCCCGATCGGGATCGAGATGAGGAAGTTCGAGAGCGTCGGCCCCGTCCCCCAGTGGACGTTCGCGATGAGCGTCGACGGCGACAGCACGAGCACGGCGCCGACGACCACGAGCAGCGCCTGGGTGGCGAGGTCGGCGAGCGACAGGAAGATGTTGAGCTTGGCCGACTCCTGGATCCCGCGCACGTTCAGGATCGCCAGCAGGATGACCAGGCAGGCAGCGAAGATCAGCTGGCCTCGCCCGCTGTGCAGCCCGCCCAGGCCGGGGAACACCGAGAGGTACGGCGGCACCGTGTACGACGAGATCGCGACGGTGACGGTGTAGTTCAGCATCTGGGCCCAGGCAGCGAAGAACGAGACCAGCTCGTTGAACGCGTGCCGGGCGAACGAGGCCGAGCCGCCGGCCTCGGGGAAGCGCGCCGTGGCCTCGGCGTAGGTCGCCGCGGTGAAGGCGAAGATCAGGCCCGAGATCGCGAACGTGACCGGCGTCAGGCCGAGCGCGTAGATCGCGGTGACGCCGAGCGCGTAGTAGATCGACGAGCCGACGTTGCCGTAGGCGGTGGCGAACAGGTCGCCGGTGCCGAGGACTGCGGGGAGGCCGTGCGAGGTGCGGCGGCGGAGGAGGGGCACTAGACGGTTGGTGCCTCGGGCCGGCGCCCTTCAGGGCACCGGATCGGCGCACTCGCGGCCGCGCGGTGGCGCAGCCCAGGCGGGTCTGCCTGGGCAAGCCGCGGCGTGGACGAGGGTGTGCGCTCGAGGCGCCTGGCCACGAGACACGGAGACGGCGCACACCCGGCCAGGATGTCCGAGACGGCGTCCTGAAGGGTGTCAGCTCGAGGCATCAACCGTCTCCGCCGCCTGCTCCGGGTGGGACGAGGACCCAGCTCTGGAGGATCCCCTGCGGGTCGTAGTGCACGACGACCCGGGCCTCGCGTGTTCGTCCGTCCAGCTTGGCCGACGAGACCTCGAGCCGGCAGGTGACGTTGCCCCTGCTGTCGGGCCTGGCGGCGCACACGATGTCGTCGACCGAGTCGTAGTCGGCGTACGCCGCGTCGGCCCCGGTGAAGTCGTGGTTGAACTCCCAGTCGCCCTTGACCACGCGCTCGGTCGACGAGCCGCCCGCTCCGGCCGACCCGCAGGCCGTGGCGGCGAGCACGATGACGGCCAGCAGCGGCAAGCGACGGCGGGGCATCGGCGCGAAGCATAGGCCGCGCCATCGACCTCCCTCGTGGCCTCCCAGGTCGGGAGCCTTATTACTCCCGATTCGAGAGTCATATAACTCCCGATTCGAGAGTGGTTGCGCTAGGATCTCTCCGTGAGCCAGGCCCTCAACCCCTTCATCCACACCCGCGTGCTCCAGGCCGACGAGGTCATCGACCGCGTGGCCGAGGTCGAGCGGCTGCGCGCGCTTGCCGCGAGCGGCGAGTTCTCACGGGTCTCCGCGCCGCGTCGCTTCGGCAAGACGTCCACCTTCTCGAAGCTGCTCGCCGAGCTCGACGACGACCCCGTCGTCAGCGCCGGCATCCTCGTCGACCTGTACGGGGTCGAGTCCCTCTCCGACATCGCGATCCGTCTCGAGCGAGCGTACGCCCAGCACCTCCACGGCGGCCTGCGCACGCGCGTCGACCAGCTGCTGCGCACGACGAACGTCGGCCTGTCCCTGGGCGTCCAGGGCATCTCGGTGCAGCTCGCCCGCCGCGCCGACGTCGACCCGCTGCCGGCCCTGCACGCCCTGCTCGACCTCCCCCGAGCGGCGGCCGAGCCCGGCCGGCGGGTGCTCGTGGTGTTCGACGAGTTCCAGGATCTCGATCGGGTGAGCGGGGCGGTCGAGCTCGTGCGCAGCCACATCCAGCACCACGGTGCCGTGGCCGGCTACTGCTTCGCAGGGTCGGCTCCCGGGATGATGCGGGCGCTGTTCGGGCAGCGCAGCCAGCCGCTGTACGGCCAGGCGACGCCGGTCGACCACGGACCGTTACCCGACGCCGACGCCGGCGAGTACATCACCGCGCGCTTCGCCGAGCACCGCCGCAGCCCCGGCGGCGTGCTCGATGCGCTGCTCGCCGAGGCCCGTGGCCACCCGCAGCGCCTCATGCTCCTGGCGCACAACCTGTTCGCCGAGACGCCAAGCGGCCGGGCGGCTGACGCGTCGGCCTTCCAGCGCGCGCTGGCGGTGTCGCTCGAGCAGCTCGGCGACGAGCTCTCGGCAGCATGGGACGGGTTCGGCGCGTCGGAGCGCCGGGTGCTGCGAGCGCTGGCGGACGGCGTGCCGCCGTTCTCGGAGCAGGCCCGCCGGCTGCACGGGCTCACCGTCGGTGCGGCCGACCGCGGCCTGCGCAACCTGCGCGAGGGCGGCGAGATCTGGCCGGACACCCGCCAGCTCGTCGACCCCCTGCTCGAGCGCTGGATCCGCCTGCGCATCCTCGGCTGAGCGAGAAGGGCTGGCGGAGTGAGAAGCAGTTTGAGTATCATTCTCACATGCCGGCCGAGGACTGGAACGCCCACGCCCGCAGCGAGCTCGCCCGGGCGGGCCACCGCTGGGGCACCGCGCGGCTCGCGGTGGTGGACGTGCTGGCCGAGCACGACTGCTGCCTGACGGCGCGCCAGATCGAGGAGGAGCTGCGCGAGCGCGGCTCCCGCACCGGCCTCGCGAGCGTCTACCGGGCACTCGAGCTGCTGCATGGCCTGGGCCTGGTGGCCCGGCTCGACGTCGGCGACGGGACCGCCCGCTACGAGCCTGCGGGACCCGGCGGCGAGCACCACCACCACGTCGTCTGCGATCGCTGCGGCCAGGTCAGCCCGTTCGAGGACGAGCGCCTCGAGGCGGCCATCCACGCCCTGGCCGAGCGCGTCGAACACGTCATCGACGCCCACGACGTGGTCCTGCGCGGCGAGTGCGCCGACTGCGTCCAGCGCGACAGGGCCTGATGCTCTCCCAGCTCACCGACCCCTTCCAGCTCGCGTTCATGCAGCGGGCGCTGGCCGAGGTGCTCCTGCTCTCGATCCCGGCGGGCCTGCTCGGGAGCTGGATCGTGCTGCGCCGGCTGTCGTTCCTCACCCACGCGGTCGGGGCCTCGACGTTCCCCGGCCTGGTCGCCGGCGCCGGCCTCGGGTTCAGCCCGTGGCTCGGCGCGTTCGGCGTGGCCGGCGCCTTCGCCGGGGCCCAGTCGGGCCTCGAGCGGCGCACCAGGCTCGATCCCGGCGCCATCACCGGGATCCTCCTGGCCACGGCGCTGGCGGCCGGCTCGGTGCTCGTGTCCGACGTCTTCCAGTCCGCCGGCAGCGTCGACGGCCTGCTCTTCGGGAGCCTCCTCGGCATCGGCGACGACGACCTGTGGCGGACGGCGGTGCTCGTCGTCGTCTGCATCGTCGCCGTGCTGCTGGGCGGCCGCGGCCTGCTCCTGGTCTCGTTCGCCCCCGACGCCGCGACCTCGCTCGGCTACCGGCGCGGCTGGTACGACGCGGGCCTCCTGCTGCTGCTCGGCGCCACGGTCGTGTCGAGCTCGGCGGCCGTCGGCGGCTTCGTGGTCTCCGGCATCCTGGTCGTGCCGGCGGCGACCGCGCGCCTCGTGTCCCGCTCGGTCCTGCAGCTGCAGGTCGGGGCGGTGCTGCTCGCGGCCGTCGAGTCGACCGCCGGCCTGGCGATCGCCTTCCAGCTCGACGCCCCGCCCGGCGCCACGATCGCCGTGCTCGGCGCCTCGATCTACCTGGCCACCGTCCTGGCCCTCGGCCCGCTGCGCCGTGCCGGACGGCGGGCCGCGCCAGCCGCGCTGGCCTGCCTCGCCGTGCTCCTGGCCGCCGGCTGCGGCACGACCGCCGACTCCGGCTCGACCGGCACCGGCGCGATCCGCGTCGTCGCCACCACCACCCAGCTGCAGGACCTGGTGCGCAACGTCGGCGGCGCCCGCGTGCGGATCACCGGGATCCTCAAGCCGAACGTCGACCCGCACGAGTACGAGCCGCGGCCCTCGGACGCCGTCGGCCTGACGAAGGCGAAGCTGGTGGTCGAGTCCGGTGCCGGCCTCGACGCCTGGATGAGCTCGCTCATCGACCAGGCAGGCACCGACACCCACATCTGGGTCGCGTCCGCGGGCCTGAAGCTGCGCCCCGGCGACGACCAGGAGCCGCAGGGCGACCCGCACTGGTGGCACGACCCCGACAACTTCGCCCACGCGGCGACCGCGCTGGCCCGGGTGCTCGGCCAGGTCGACCCCGCCGGCAGGGCGGCCTACCGCGCCAACGCGCGCCGCTACGTGGCCGAGATCCACGCCATGGACCGGGCCAACGAGCGCTTCCTGCGCCAGCTCCCCGTGCCGCAGCGCCGGCTCGTGACGAACCACGACGCGTTCGCCTACCTCGCTGCCCACTACCGGATCACGATCGTCGGGTCGGTGCTGAGCTCGTTGTCCACGGCCGCCGAGCCGAGCGCCAGGGATCTCGCCACGCTGGTGCAGAAGATCCGCGCCCAGCACGTCCGGGCGATCTTCACCGAGAGCTCGGTCAACCCGAAGCTCGAGCAGCAGATCGCCCGCGAGGCGGGCGTCCGGGTCTACGCGAACCTCTACGGCGACACCCTCGGCCCGCCGGGCTCGAAGGGCGACACGTACCTGCACATGGAGCGCTGGAACGTCACGGTGATCGTCGACGGGCTGCTGGGACGGCCCATCCCGGCGTGAGCGCGCTCCTGCAGGCCGCGGGCCTGACCGTCCGCTACGGCCGCCACGTCGCCCTCGAGGACGTGAGCTTCGAGGTGCCCGCTGGCGAGATCGTGGCCATCGTCGGGCCGAACGGCGCCGGCAAGACGACCCTCTTCAAGGCGGCGCTGGGGGCGGCGACGCCGACGCTCGGCACGATCGAGTGCGCCCCGACGGCCTACGTGCCGCAGAGCGACGCCGAGCAGCTGCACTACCCGCTCACCGCCCTCGACGTGGCCCTCATGGGCGGCTACCGCCGCCGCGCGTTCTGGCAGCCGCTCGGCCGGGCGCTGCGCCGCGAGGCCCTGGCCCAGCTCGAGCGGGTCGGGCTTGGCGCGCGGGCCCACGTCCAGTTCGGCGAGCTCTCGGGCGGCCAGCGCCAGCGCGTCCTGCTCGCCCGCGCCCTGCTCTCGCAGCGTCGGCTGCTGCTGCTCGACGAGCCGCTGAACGGCGTCGACGCGACCACCCAGGAGGTCGTCGTCGGCCTGCTCGAGGAGCTGCGGCGCGAGGGCCGCTCGATCCTCGTCTCGACGCACGACCTGACGCTGGCCCGCCGCATCTCGACCCGCATGCTGTTCCTCAACCGGCGCGTGGTGGCCTACGGCCCGACGGGCCAGGCGTTCACCGCCGAGGTGCTGCGCCAGACGTTCGCGGGCTCGCTGCTGGTCGTCGAGCCGCACCCCGGCGAGCTGCTCGAGCTGATCGACGTCGGGGCGCACGCCCACGACGAGGACGACGAGTGAGCCACCTGCTGCACGCCTCGGTCGAGCCGTTCGAGCTCGGCCTGATGCAGCGCGCGCTGCTCGAGCTGGTGGTCGTCGGAGCCGTCTCGGGCGCGGTCGGCTGCCTGGTGGTGCTGCGCGGCCTGTCGTTCACCGGCGAGTCGCTGGCCCACACCGTGCTCCCGGGCCTGGTGCTGGCCTACGCGCTCGGCATCTCGCTGTTGCTCGGCGCGGCGGCGCTGGCCGCGGTCACCGTGCTGATCGCGCTCCTGGCCCGGCACGACGGCCGGATCACCGACGACACCGCGATGGGCGTGGCCTTCGCCGGCCTGTTTCCGCTCGGCGTGATCCTGCTGGCCGTCCAGGACCACCCCACCCGCAGCCTGGCCGACTTCCTGTTCGGCGACGTCCTGGCCAACAGCCCGTCCGACGTGCGGGCCACGATCGTGCTCGCGCTGCTGATCGGCGCCGGGCTGTGGCTCGGCTACCGGGCGGCGCTCGCGACGTCGTTCGACCGCGCCTACGCAGCGACGTTGGGCTACCGGCCGCAGGCGGTCGACGCGCTCCTGCTGTCCCTCGTGGCGGCGACGGTGGTCGTCTCGATGATGACCGTCGGCAACGTCCTGGCCCTGGCCCTGCTGGTCATCCCGGCCGCCGCGGCCCGGCTGCTCGTCGGGCGCATGCTGCCGATGCTCGGCCTGGCCGCGGTGCTCGGCGCGGTCGCCGGGTTCGCGGCGCTCGAGCTGTCCTACTGGGCCGGCCTGGCGGCCAGCGCCACCGTCGTGCTGTGCGCCGCCGCGGAGTTCGTGCTCTGCCTGGCGATCGCCGGGACGCGCAGCGTCGTGGCGAGCCAGGGTGGCTAGCGAGTCTTGACCATCGTGTGCGCCGGCGGACGGACGTGGACGCCCTTGCTCGACGACTTCGCCCGGCCGGCGGCGTTCCCGGCCGTGACCGCGCAGCGAGTCCAGCCGCCCGTCACGGTCTTCGACAGCCGCACCCGCGTGGAGTGCACGCCGGTGACCTTCTTGCCGTTGTAGAGCCAGTCGACGGCGAACGTCGTCGGCGAGTTCGTCCAGCTTCCGACGTGGCAGACGAGCGTGCCGCCGGGCGCGGCCGTCCCGCTGATGTGCGGGCGGTGCTTCGCCCGCGGCGGCGTGCCGCCGCGCACGCCGATGGTGTCGCGCGGCGGCTGCCCGCCGAGCCCTGCGGCGTACAGCACCCACGGGCCCTCGGCGGCGAGGTTGGTGAAGGCCGAGATCGGCGGGTCGCAGCCGTCGAAGCCCCAGTCGGTGAGGCCGATCAGCTCCACCACCCCGGCGGCGTTCGTCCACAGGAGCGGGCCGCCGCTGTCGCCGTGGCAGGTGCCGACGACGTGGGACGGCGTGTCGGTGCACAGCCACAGCCGCGGGTCGAACGTGGCGATCTTGCCGAGCGTGGCCTCGCAGTAGCCCGCGTCCTGCAGCTCGACCGCGGCGGTCTGCAGCTGCAGCGGCGTCGTCCCCGAGTCACCCTTCGAGGTCAGGCCCCAGCCGGCGATCGTCAGCGGCGTGCCCGGCCCGAGCAGCCTGATCTCGGCGGCCGTCGCGATCGGCACCGCCGGCGCCGCCGTCGGCGTGGCCAGCGTGAGAACCGCCGCGTCGTGGGCCGCCGTGCCGGGGTCGTAGTCGGGGTCGATCTCGGCGTGCGCCGCCGCGATCGACTGGCCGACGCCAGCCGCGATCTGGGTCAGGTCGTGGGCGCCCGTGGCGACGGCCACGGACTGCACCTTGGCGTCCGACACGAGGCAGTGGGCCGCGGTGACCACGAACGTCGGGGCGATGACCGAGCCGGTGCAGGCCGCGGCCGTGCCGTTGGTGTAGGTCACCACGACGTACGCGGTGGACGGCAGCGTGCCGTCGATCGCGGGAGCGCCGCCGATCACGAAGGGCGTCAGCCCACGGCTCGCGGTCGTCGTCGGCACGCGCAGGTCGATCGAGCGGGCAAACGACAGCGCCTGCAGCGGCGCGGCGGCCTGCGCCGGCGCTGCGAGGACGCCCGGGGCGGCCACGGCGGCCAGCGCGAGCGAGAGGTTCCTGATGCTGCCCATCACTCTCACCATGACAGCGGGTTGGTCGTTCGTGGGCATCGGCTTGCACCAGCGTACGACCGGACTGCCTCGGAGGCAAGCGTTTCTTACGAACGCAAAACACCCCGGAGGCGCCGGACCGACGCCTCCGGGGTGTCCGAGGTTCGAGCTAGACCAGCTTGACGATCAGCGGAATGATCAGGATCGCGACGATGTTCGTGATCTTGATCATCGGGTTGATCGCGGGCCCGGCGGTGTCCTTGTAGGGATCGCCGACGGTGTCCCCGGTCACCGACGCGGCGTGGGCGTCGGATCCCTTGCCGCCGTATGCGCCGTCCTCGATGAGCTTCTTGGCGTTGTCCCAGGCGCCGCCGCCGGAGGTCATCGAGATGGCCAGGAAGATGCCGGTCACGATCGTGCCGACCAGCACGCCGCCCAGCATCTGGGGTGAGATCAAGCCGATGGCTATCGGGATCACGATCGGGATCAGCGACGGGATCCGCATCTCCTTGAGGGCCGCGCGGGTCACGAGGTCGACGCAGCGGCCGTACTCGGGCCGGGCGGTGCCCTCCATGATCCCGGGGATCTCGCGGAACTGCCGGCGCACCTCCTCGACCACCGCGGCGCCGGCTCTGCCGACGGCCTTCATGGCCATCGAGGAGAACAGGAACGGCATCAGGCCGCCGATCAGGAGGCCGGTGATGACCCACGCGCTGTCCAGGTTGAAGTACGCGGCCTGGTTGATCTTGTCGAGCTTGCCGGCGGCCTTGAGCTGCGAGAACAGCTCGTCGTTGTAGGACTGGAACAGCACCAGCGCAGCCAGTCCGGCCGAGCCGATGGCGTAGCCCTTCGTGACGGCCTTCGTGGTGTTGCCCACGGCGTCCAGCGGGTCGGTGATGCCGCGGACCTCCTCGGGCAGGTCGGCCATCTCGGCGATGCCGCCGGCGTTGTCGGTGATCGGCCCGAACGCGTCGAGGGCCACGATCACGCCGGCCATCGAGAGCATCGCCACGACGGCCACGGCGATGCCGCCGATGCCGGCGAGCTTGTAGGCCGTCAGGATGCCGACGACGATGACCACGACCGGTGCCGCGGTGGACTCCATCGAGGTCGCCAGGCCGCGGATGATGTTGGTCGCGTGGCCGGTCGTCGAGGCCTCGGCAATGGCCTTCACCGGTGGCCAGCGGGTGCCTGTGTAGAACTCGGTGATGGCCATCAGCAGGGCCGTGATCACCAGGCCGACCAGCGAGCACAGGTAGAGGTTCCCCCACCCGATCGTCAGTCCGTCCGAGCCGACCGCGTCGTCGCCCAGGTAGTAGATCGCCGGGATGAACGCGATGGCCGAGATGATGGCCGAGCCGAACACGCCCTGGTACAGCGCCCGCATGACGCTGCCGCTCGAGCCGACCCGCACCAGCTGCACGCCGATGATCGTGGCGATGATCGAGATGCCGCCGAGGATCAGCGGGATCGCGATGCCCTTGTCGCCCCAGCCCCGCTGCTGGGCCAGCAGCATGCCCGCGACCAGCGTCACGGCGTAGGTCTCGAAGAGGTCTGCGGCCATGCCGGCGTCGTCGCCGACGTTGTCGCCCACGTTGTCGGCGATGACCGCCGGGTTGCGCGGATCGTCCTCGGGGATGCCGGCCTCGACCTTGCCGACGAGGTCGGCGCCGACGTCGGCGGCCTTCGTGAAGATGCCGCCGCCGAGGCGGGCGAACACCGAGATCAGGGAGCCGCCGAAGCTGAGGCCGACCAGCGCGCGGACGGCGTCCTGCTGGTCGACACCTCCGAGGCGCAGCGCGCCGTAGTAGCCCGCCACGCCGAGGAGGCCGAGGCCGACGACCAGGATGCCGGTCACGGTGCCGCCCTTGAACGCCACGTCGAAGGCCGGGGCCAGGCCGGAGCGCGCGGCCTCGGCGACACGAGCGTTGGCGCGCACGGCGATGTTCATGCCGATGTAGCCCGCGGCGGCTGACAGCACGGCGCCGATCAGGAAGCCGACCGCCACCTTCCAGCCGAGGTCGCCGACCCAGATGCCGCCGATCAGGAGCAGCGCAGCCAGCACCACCGCGACCACGGCGATGGTCCTGTACTGGCGGTTGAGGTAGGCGGATGCGCCCTCCTGGATCGCCGCCTGGATCTCCCGCATCCGCTCGTTTCCGGGGTCTCGCTTGAGCACCCACGACGCGAGGTACATGCCGTAGAGCACCGCGAGAACACCGCACACGAGGGCGAAGAGCACGTTGTGCTCCGCCAGGAAACTTGCCATAGGCGTCCAGGCTCCTATCCGAAAGAAGCGGCCCGAATTGCCGACCCGGGCCCCGAGGAGAAAACGACGCGAGATGCTACCAACGGCCTCGGACGGCCGGGGCGCAGCACCGCACGCCGGTTGAAAACGAGTCCCGGCCGCCGAGGCGGCCGCGACACTCGTCCAGGCTACCCGATCGGGGTGCCCGGACACTCCAGGTGGCACACCTACACGCGCGCGCCCGCGAGGCCGCGGGGAGGCGTGCTCAGACGTCGCCTCGCGGCGTCCAGATCTTCGGCCGGGGCGGCTCGGGCTGGGGCGGCGGCTGGGCCTGCTGCTGGCGGGGCGGGGGCGGCGGAGGCGGCGGCGCCCCTCCGCTCTCCTGGGCGACCTGGCCGTAGGCCATCTGCAGGCCGGCCAGCGTCTGGCGGAGCTGCGCGAACTCGTCGGGCGCGAGCGCGGCCTGCAGGAACGGCAGGAGCGCCCCCATCACGTCGATCGCCTCGCGGGCCTCGCCGAGGTCGCGGATCCCCTGCGTCTCGGGCGCCACCCCGAGCCGGGCCGAGGCCACGCTCGACAGGGTGAACGCGGTCTGCAGCACGACGTCGGCCACCCGGGTACGGGCGATCGACTCGAGGAACGCCCGGACGTCCTCCTCGCTCGGGCCCTGCGGGCTCGTCAGCCATGCGCCTCCTCCTCGACCAGCGCCGACTCGCGGGTGGCGCGCACCTCGCCGGCGAACGCCTCCTCGAGCGTCGCACCGCCCTCGATCGCCCGCAGCAGGCGCTGGGCGCAGTTGCCCTCGTCGAGCATCCGCTCCACCGGCCGCAGGTGCGGCTCGAGGCCGAGCGCCTGGATCTCGGGCGCGGCCGCCGCCAGCAGCCGGCGGATGCGCTCGGCCGCCGGCACCGCGGTCATCGTCCCGCCGAGGTCGATCAGCTCGCCCGAGAGACCGAAGCGGATCGCCCGCCACTGGTTCTCCTCGAGGTAGCGGCCGGGCCAGGACTCGATCGGTGCGCCCTCGTCGATCAGCCGCAGGAAGTAGGCCGACATCGCGTAGCCGAACGCCGCCACGGCGACCGACTCGCGCACGTCCGGCATGCCGTCGGCGTTGCGCAGCTCGACCGTCCCGAACGCCTGGTGCGGCCGCACGCACCACCAGATCTGGGTCTGCTCCCGGATCGAGCCGGTGTCGAGCAGGAACCGCACGAACTGCGCGTACTCGTCCCAGGTCTCGAAGGCGTCGGGGATCCCGCAGCGCGGGAACATCTTGGTGAACAGCTGGGTCCGGGTCGAGTGCAGCCCGGTGACCCGGCGCTCGTACCAGGGCGAGGAGCAGGACAGCGCCAGCAGGTCGGGCAGGATCTGGCGCAGCGCGCTGCACAGCTTCACGGCCCGCTCGGCGTCGTGCACCCCGACGTGCAGGTGCATGCCGAAGGTGTTGTTGCGCCAGGCGACGTAGCGCAGCGCCCCCTCGACGAGCCGGTAGTGCGGCGTGTCGATGATCTTCTGCTCCTGCCACGGCGACCACGGGTGGCAGCCGGCGGCGCACAGCTCGAGCCCGAGGGCGTCGGCCTCGACGAACAGCGCCCGCCGCCGCTCGGCCGCCAGCACCGCGGCCTCGTCGAAGGTCTCGCAGCGACCGGTCTTGATCTCGATCTCGGAGGCGATCAGCTCACCGGCGATGTGCTCGCCCCACGGCTGGGCCTCGCAGCGCGCCTTGAGCTCCTCGAAGCGGTTGGTCAGCGCGAGCGTCTGCCCATCCAGGATCTGGAACTCCTCCTCGATCGCGCAGGTGAGATCGCGCGAGGAGTCGTAGATCCCGGGCGCAGCGTCGAGCGCGGCGTACGGATCGGAGACGCTCTGGCCCACGGGCGTGACCTTACCAGCCGCACGATGCGGCCAAGTCGGGCCGCTTCGGGGTGCCCCGGGGACCGATTCCGGGGTATCCTCTCGACGCGGACCGATGATCTCCGAACACCCCGACGACATCATCCTCCTCGACTACGTCGAGGGCATGCTCCAAGGCCAGGCGTCGGACTCGGTTCGGCGGCACATCGCCACCTGCCGGGCCTGCCGTCGCACGCTCGCGGAGCTGTCCGACACCGTCTCGGAGCTCGAGCGGCTGCCGACCGCCGAGATCCCGCACGACTCGTTCGGCGGCCCGGGCCGGGCCGGGACGCTGCGGGCGCTGGCACGCTTCGTGCCGGTCGTCCTCGCGGCCACGGCACTGGTCTGCGCGATCCTGTTCACGCGCAGCGGGGCCGGACGCAAGAACGACACGACACAGGCGTCGCACGACCGCGAGGACGAGCTCGCTGAGTCGCGCTTCCGGCGACGATCACCCGCGAGTGCCTGCGCAACGACCTCACCGGACGCCACTGGCGGCCTTCGCCGGAGTCAGCGTGCTCAAGCCCGGGTGGGCCAACGGCAACTTCGTCGTCGTCGTCCCGAAGGCCGACACCGGCCAGGCCCGCGAGGCGCTCAACTGGATCGCCAGTCACCGGCGCACGCGCCGGCGGCGCGAAGTGCACCTCGGTCATGCCGGCGCAGTGCGTCGCGGCGATCATCAGCACGGCGAACATCGCCGCCGCGAGCCCGACCGCCGAGCACGTCGACGCCGTCGGCGCCACGAGCTGACCGCTTCTACGTGAGGTAGAAGTACAGCGCGTGCAGCAGCTCGACCGCGGGGCTGGTCGAGTGCACGATCACGTCCGAGGGCGTCGAGAGCAGCGCCTCGGAGTAGTTGAAGATGATCCGCACGCCCGCGTCGATGAGCTGGTCGGCGACGTCCTGGGCGGCGCTCGCCGGCACCGCCAGCACGCCGACGATGATGTTCTTCTCGGTGACCGTCGACGCGAGCTCGCCGAGCGACTGCACCCCGACGCCGCCGAGCGAGTCCCCCACCTTGCCGGGGTCGTTGTCGAAGATCGCGGTGATGTTGAAGCCGTGGTCGGCGAACATCGGCGACCCGGCGATGGCGCCGCCGAGGCGGCCCGCGCCGATCAGGGCGATGTTGTGCTGCCCCGACGTGCGCAGGATCTTGCGGATCTCGGCGATGAGCCCGTCGATGTTGTAGCCCACGCCGCGCTTGCCGAACTTCCCGAACGCCGAGAGGTCGCGGCGGATCTGGGTGGCGTTGACGTGGGTGTACTCGGCGATGTCCTGCGAGGAGATCGACGAGCGGCCCATCTTCTTGGCCTGGGTGAGCACCTGCAGGTAGCGCGACAGACGCGCCGCGACGCCGACCGTGAGCCGATCGCTCACCGGGAACTCCTGCGTGGATGCCGTGTGCATATGAGTGCCAACAAGGCGTGCCGACCCCGCTTACCTTGCCCGCTTGTGACGGTAGCACAGGGGGCGCGCGAGGCGCGCAGGCACGCGGTTTGGCGCGTTACGAAGCCCGCTGCGAGCGGCGAGCTTGTGCGGCGGCCACGCGGCGCTCGAGCTCGTCCTCGGGCACCCGGTACCTGAACGTCCGGAAGCCGTCGATCTCGACGACCGGGATGTCCGTGCGGTAGCGGTTCTCGAGCTCCTGGTCACCCGAGATGTCGACCTCCCGGAGCGAGAACCCGAGCCGCTCGGCCGCCGGCCGCAGCACGGCCTTGGCCTCGTCGCACAGGTGGCAGTCGGGAGCGCCGTAGACGACGACCTCGACCGGCGCGGGGCTCACCCGTGCTTGGCCGGGATCCGGAACGCGACCTCGCGCTCGCTCGTGACCTCGTCGCTCGAGACGGCGTCGACCACGATCCGGTAGCTGCCGGGCGGAAGCGGCTTTCCGGCGCCGTCGCGGCCCGTCAGGCCGTAGACGTAGGTGCCGGGGAGGAGCGAGCGGGCGTCGAGCAGGCGGGTCACGCGCGTGTTGCCGCGGAACAGGTCGACTGCGAGGTGGGCCACCGGGGCGATCGCGAGCTTCGACGAGTGACCGGTGTCGACGGCGCCGACGGCGATCGTGAGCCGGGCCAGCACCTGCTCGGCGGTCGTGTCGGTCGCGTTGACCAGCGGCACCTTGTGGGTCGACAGCTTCACCGTGCGCAGCAGGCTGGCGGCGGCGTCGCCGCCGGTGGCCAGGGCCCACGGGATGCGCGTCGGCGCGGCGCCGCCGTCGGGCGAGACGACGATCCAGCCACCGAGCACGCCCGCGCTGCGGGTCACCCGGTGGGCGTTCAGGGTCACGTGGACGGTCACCTGGCCGTGGGCCGGGATGACCACCCGCGGCCGGTCGGCGCCGAGCCCGGCGGTCGAGCTGCCGTCGCCGCTGCCGTCGCGCTGGAAGCCGAGCGTCGCCGTGACCTGCTTCGCCGTGGTGTTGTGCAGGGTGAGCGGGATGCTGGCGCGGGCCGTGCGGGCCGTCGCCAGGCCGAACACCGCGGTGGCGGGCTGGGAGACGATCGCCAGGGTGTCGGCCGCCTGCGGCGTCGACGTCGCCGCCGCCCTGGGCCTCGACCGGCTCGACCGCGCCGCCGTCGAGCGTCGAGCCCTTGACCGACTGGGCCGCGCCGACCAGCGCGCCGCGCAGCATCGCGGGCGACCAGCCGTGGTGGGCGTCGAGCAGCACCGCCGCGCTGCCGGCGACCTGGGCTGCGGCGGCCGAGGTGCCGGTCACGCTGGTGAAGCCGCCGCCCGGCAGCGACGTGGTGATGGCCACGCCGGGCGCCACGATCTCGGGCTTGATCAGGTTGTGGAAGCCCAGGCCGCGGCTCGAGAAGGCGGTGACGGTGCCGCTGTCGGGGTTCGCCGGGGCCGCCGCCGAGCCGAAGGTGATCGTCGCGGAGCCGCGCGGTGCCGGCGCCCTGGGCGAGCGTCTGGCCGTCGGCCCGCGCCACGACCAGCACCGGGATCGCCACCCGGTCGTCGAGGCCGAGCGCGGCGTTCGGCACCGCGCCGTCGCCGTACACCACGAGGGCCCGGGCGCCCGCGGCGGCGGCGGCGATGGCCTTCGCCTCGAGCGAGGTGCCGTCGCGCGGCACGAGCGCGACCTTGCCGTCGACCAGCCTCGTGCCGTCGGTCGCCAGGTAGTCGTCGACGACGTCGCCCGACACCGCCTGGCCTGCCGGCCGGGTCGGATCGGAGCGCGTCGGGCCCGACGGGGCCGCCAGCGGCAGCGCCTGTCCGGCGATCGGGGCCAGCGCGCCGGCCAGCGGCAGCGCGTTCAGCTGCGAGTCGAGCCCGCCGCCCGTGGCGTTCGCGCCGACCTGCGGCAGCAGCGGCCGGCCGTCGACCGCGCCGACGGCGAGCCACAGCCGGCCGGCGGCGGGCGTCGCGACGGTGCCGAAGCGGGCGCGGGTCGGGCCGTCGTTGCCGGCGGCGGCGATCAGCAGCGTTCCGACGCGCTCGGCCGAGACCGCGGCCATCGCCTCGGGCGACTCGGCGAACGCGGCGAACGGCTCGGCGACCGGGGCCACGACGATCGGCACGTGGTCGAGCAGGTTGCCGTCGGCGTTCGGGTCGAGGGCGCGGTCGAGCCCTGCGAGCAGCGACCCGGTCGAGCCGACGAGCACCCCGTGCTGCAGGGCCAGCACCTGGATCGGGAGCAGCTGGGCGTGCGGCGCGACGCCGTGCAGGCCGTCGGGGCCGTTCTCGCCGACGACGATGCCGGCCATCGCGGTGCCGTGGGTCATCGCCGCGGCCATCGCCGGGCGGGCCGCCGACGGGCGGTTCGCGACCGCGTTCCAGCCGGGCAGCACGCGGCCGCTGAGGTACGGGTGGCTCGCGTCGACCGGGCCGTCGAGCAGGGCGACCCGCACGCCGGCGCCCTGGTCGGGCCCCTTCAGCGCGAGGGGCCGGGCCGCCGGGCCGAGCACCTGCAGGGCGCTCGAGACGACGCTGGCCGGGTAGACGTTGCGCACCGCGTACACGCCGCGCACCACCGGGGAGCGCTCGAGCTCGGCGACGTCGCCGGGACCGACCTCGACCTCGACGGCGTTCAGCGCCGTGACGAACGAGCGCTTCACGTGCAGCGGGATGCCGGTCGTGGCGATCTTCGCGAGGGCCTGGCGCTGCGCGTCGATCGCGTGCTGGCGGGCGCGCGGGCCGGTGATCTTCAGCTGGGCGACCGGCAGGGCGTTGAAGACGACGATCCTGTCGACCGGCGCCTGGGCCTCGCCGCGCCCGTCGCCCACGATCTCGCGCCACATCGCCTGGGCAGCCCGGAACGGGACGCCAGCCGCCGTCGCGGCGACGGGCGTGGCGACCAGCACCAGGACGGCGATCGGAAGCGCGACACGGCGGGTCACGGCGGGGATTCTACGGCCTCCCGGCGGTTGCGTGCAGCGACAGCAGCGGGCTGCGGGCGTACGCGTCGAGCGCCAGGTAGCGGGACGGGGGCAGCGGCTCCGTGAAGCGCGAGGCGGCGGCGATCATCGCGGCGTTGTCGGCGCACAGCGCGAGCGGCGCCAGGTGCAGTGCGATCCCGCGCGCCTGCGCAGGCCTGCTCGAAGGCGCCGCGGAGGCGGCCGTTGGCCGCCACGCCGCCGACCACGGCGAGCGTGCGCAGGCCCGATCCGGCGAGCGCGGCCAGCGTTCGCTCGAGCAGGGTGTCGACGATGGCCTGCTGGTAGGAGGCGGCGACGTCGGCCCGCGCGCCCGATCTCGCCGACTGCAGGTGCTGGGCGAGCGCGGTCTTGAGGCCCGAGAACGAGAGGTCGCAGCCGGCGCGGCCGGCCATCGCCCGCGGGAACGGGATGGCCGCCGGGTCGCCGTCGCGGGCCAGGGCCTCGAGCGCCGGGCCGCCGGGGTACGGCAGGCCGAGCAGGCGGGCTCCCTTGTCGAAGGCCTCGCCGGCAGCGTCGTCGAGCGTGCCGCCGAGCAGCCGCAGCTCGCCCCAGGCGGGCACCTCGAGCAGCAGCGTGTGGCCGCCGGAGGCCAGGAGGCAGAGGAACGGCGGCTCCGGCGGGTCGTCGAGCAGCGAGAGCGCGGCGACGTGGCCCTGCAGGTGGTCGACCGGCACGAGCGGCACGCCGCGCGCGTACGCGACGGCCTTGGCCGCCGCCAGGCCGACCAGCAGCGCACCGATCAGCCCGGGCCCCTGGGTCACGGCGACCGACTCGACGTCGTCGAGGGTCGCCTCGGCCCGGCCGAGGGCCTCCTCGATCACCGGGATCACCAGGTCGAGGTGCCGCCGCGACGCGACCTCGGGCACCACGCCGCCGAAGCGGCCGTGCAGCTCGTCCTGGGAGGAGCGGATCGACGAGCGGATCCTCCCCCGCTCGTCGAGCACGGCCGCGCAGGTGTCGTCGCAGCTCGTCTCGACGCCGAGGATCACCGCTCGCCGCTCGCGCTGCCCTCGGCCTCGCGCACCCCGGGCAGGCCGGGCGGCGGGTCCTTCCACATGATCAGGGCGTCCTCGCGGTTGTCCGTGTAGTAGCCGCGCCGGATGCCGGTCGAGACGAAGCCCAGCCGCTCGTAGAGCCGGATCGCCTCGGCGTTCGACACCCGCACCTCGAGGGTGTAGCCGCGGGTGCCGTCGTCGTTCGTGTCCTCGAACAGGTGCTCGAGCATCGCCTGGGCGATGCCGCGGCGGCGCGCGTCGGGGTCGACGGCGACGTTCATGATGTGCCACGCGTCGACGTAGCGGGCCACGATCAGGTACGCCCGCAGCGTGTCGTCGTCGAAGGCCCCGTAGCAGCGGCTGGTCGGCTTTCCGAGCTCGCCGGCGAACATCGTGCGCGACCAGGGCGTCGGGTAGGAGCGCCGCTCGATCCGCTCGATGGCCGGCAGGTCCTGCAGGGCGAGGCGGCGGATCTCGGTCACGCGGCCTCCGGCTCGGCGTCGGGCCGGCGCAGGTAGCGCGGCTCGGAGGACGACGCGTAGCCGTCCTCGGCGGCCAGCGCGCGCGTGCTGGCTGGCGCGCGGCGCGTGGCGGGCGTCGCCGGCGGGCGGGATCTCGGCGCCGGCCAGCAGGTCGGCGTAGCGCAGCGCGCCGTCGCCCACGGCCAGCGCGCCCGCCGGCAGGCGCGACTGCCAGGTCGGCGGGCCGAAGGACGGCGGGCGCCAGGTCCGGCCCGGCGGCGAAGACCTCGCCGCGGCGGGCGTCGATCACCGCGTAGGCGTCGGCGCCGGCACCCGCGCGCAGCGCGTCGAGGGTCGAGACGCCGGCCACCGGCACCTGCAGGGCCAGGCCGAGGCCGCGGGCGGCCGCGATCCCGATCCGCAGCCCGGTGAACGAGCCGGGGCCGGTGCCGACGACGACGACGTCGAGCTGGTCGAGGCCGATCCCGGCCTCGGCGAGCAGCTCGTCGACCAGCTCGAGGATGCGCTGGGCGGCGTAGCGCTCGGGGCCGAGCGCACCTTCGGCGAGCGCGACGCCGTCCACGGCGACGCACGCTGTGGCGATGTCGGTGGCCGTGTCGAGCGCGAGCACGCGGGTCACGAGGGGGGAGTCTAGGCGGCCTGTGCGGGTGGTTCGTGCGCTTCGACGTCGATCCGGCGGCGCCCGTCGGGCTCGACCGCGATGCGCACGTGGACGTCGGCCGGCGGCAGGACGCCCTCGCCGGCCTCGGGCCACTCGACGAAGACCGCGAGCGGCCCGTCGAAGTACGGCTCGAGGTCGCCCCACTCCTCCTCGGCCAGCCGCTCGGCCCGGTACAGGTCGAGGTGCGCCACCGGACCCCGTTCGCCCGCGTACAGGTGGGCGACGGCGAAGGTCGGGCTGGTCACCTGGTCGGACGCCCCGAGCGCGGCCGCCGCGCCGCGCACGAAGACGGTCTTGCCGGCCCCGATCAGCCCGTGCAGGTAGACGACCGCGCCGGGCTCCAGGCGGAGGGCCAGGGCCGCCGCCAGGGCCTCGGTCTCGGCCTCAGAAGAGGCCCAGCTGGACGCCATCGGCCGGCTCGGGCTCGCTCGCCGGCTCGGGCGCGGGCGTCGGCGGTGGGGCGGCGGCGAAGACCTCGGGCAGCGGCAGGTCGGGGTCGGAGGCGGGCGGCGGCTCGGTCTCGCCCCGCTCGAGCGCGTCGAGGTGCAGGAGGAGCTGCGGGATCCGGCCGACGTCGGCCTCGAGCTCGGGCCGGAGGCGGGCGTTGTACAGCGCCGCGGCCGGGTGGAACAGCGGGTAGAGCACGGTGTCGTGCTCGCCGAAGCGGGCCCGCCGGGCGCGGCCGTGGACGCGCATCACGCCGACGTCGCGGCCGGACAGGAGCTTCGTCGAGAAGTTCCCGAGCGTCGCGATCACCTTCGGGCGGATCGAGCTCGATCTGGCGGTGGAGCTTGCCCTGGCAGGCCTCGATCTCGTCGGGCTGCGGGTCGCGGTTCTGGGGCGGGCGGCACTTGAGGACGTTGGCGATGTAGCAGTCGGCCCGCGTCAGCCCGATCCCGGCCAGCAGGGAGTCGAGCAGCGCGCCGGCCTGGCCGACGAACGGGAGCCCGCGCTGGTCCTCGTGAAACCCGGGCGCCTCGCCGACGAACATCAGCTCGGCGTGTGGGTTGCCGTCGCCGACGACGACGGTCGTGCGCGACTCGCAGAGCCGGCACGACTGGCAGGTCGACCACTCCGACGTGAGGCGGACGAGCTCCGCCCGGCGGGTATCTGCCTCCACCGCGATCATGCCGGCGAGTCTACGCCGGCCCCCGGACGCAGCCGGAGCGCGCCTCGGTCAGTGGCCGCAGCCGCAGCCGCCGCCACAGCAGCCGCCACCCCCGCCGCCGCTCGCCACGCGCGGCATGTCGCCGCCGACGAACTTGGCCGAGAAGGTCGAGAAGAGCTTCTGGACGTCGTCCGAGGTGCAGTCGGGGCAGGCGACGATCGTCGCCCCGCTCGACGAGACGAGCTCCTCGAAACGGTGGTCGCAGGCGCGACAGGCGTACTCGAAGATCGGCATGCAGACATGCTACCCCGCCGGAGAGGCGCTGGCCGGACCCCGGTGTAAGCTTTCGAGGTCGGACTCCATCCTTCGCGAGGGGTACCACGAACACGTTGCACGCCTTCTGCGTGCTCGGCCCGGGCAGGGTCGGGCGCGCCTTCGCCGCCCGTCTCGAGGCGCGCGGACACCACGTCGTCCTCGGCCGCGATCCCCGGCTGGCGGGCGGCTGCGATGCGGTGCTCCTGTGCGTGCCCGACCGGGCCATCGCCGCGCTCGCGGCCGAGCTGCCCGACGGGCCCGTGGCGCGTGCACTGCGCCGGGGCGGTGTCGCTCGACGCCCTCGGCCCGGGCCCGCGCGTCCTGTCGGTGCACCCGCTGATGACGTTTCGGCCCGACGGCGACCCGGCCCAGCTCGACGGTGCCTACGCGGCGGTGAGCGCGCGCGACGACGACGGCGCGGCCGTCGGCGAGGCCCTCGCCCGCGAGCTGGGATTGACGCCGCTGCGGCTGGGCGACGACCAGCGCGTGCTGTACCACGCGGCGGCCGTCCTGGCCTCGAACTCGCTTCCGGTGGTGGTCGACGCGGCCGTGCGCTGCGCCGGCCTCGCCGGCATCGCCCCCGACACGGCCCGCCGGGCGCTCGCGCCGCTCGTCCTGCGCTCCGCCGAGAACGCGCTCGCCGGCCTGGCCGACGGCGGCCTGACCGGGCCCGTGGCCCGCGGCGACGCCTCCACGGTCGAGTCCCACCTGGCCGCGCTGGCCGGCGAGCCGGCGCTCGCCGCGCTGTACCGGGCGCTGGCCCGGGGCGCCGTCGACCTGCTGGTGCCGGAGCGGGCGCCGGCGCTCGAGCCCGTGCTGGGGGCACCGTGCTAGTCGCCCGCACCCGCGCCGCGCTCCGGGAGGCCCTGGCCCACGCCGGCCGGGTCGCCCTCGTGCCCACGATGGGCGCGCTGCACGACGGCCACCGCGCGCTGCTGCACGCCGCGCGGCCGCTCGGCGAGACGGTGCGTGATGTCGCTGTTCGTGAACCCGACCCAGTTCGGGCCCGGCGAGGACTTCGCCGCCTACCCGCGCGACGAGGCCGCCGACCTGGCCATCGCCGAGGCCGACGGCGTCGACGTGGTCTTCGCCCCGTCCGTCGAGGAGATGTACCCCGGCGGCGCCGGCGAGACCACCGTCGATCCCGGGCCGCTGGCGACGATCCTCGAGGGCGCCGAGCGTCCCGGTCACTTCCGCGGCGTGGCCACGGTGGTCACCAAGCTGTTCGGCATCGTGCGCCCGCAGCTGGCGCTGTTCGGCCAGAAGGACTGGCAGCAGCTGATCGTGATCCGCGCGCGTGACCCGGGACCTCGAGCTCGGGGTGCGAGGTCGTCGGCGTCCCCACCGTGCGCGAGCCCGGCGGCCTGGCCCTGAGCTCGCGCAACGCGTACCTCTCGAACGGCGACCACGAGCTCGCCGCAACCCTGTCCAGCGGCCTGCTGGCGGCCCGCTCCGCCTACCGCGCCGGCCAGCGCGACGAGCGCCGGCTGGTCGGCGCTGCCCGGGCCGCGCTGGCGGTCGAGCCGCAGTACCTCGAGCTGCGCGAGGCCGACACCCTCGCCCCGTACGACCCGACGAGCCCCGCGGTGCTGCTGGTCGCCGCGCGCGTCGGACGGACCCGCCTGATCGACAACGTCCCCCTGTTCCCCGACTCCCTTCCGGAGGACCCCGCATGACCACCCGCCCCCGCACCCCCGCGCCGGGCACGCCCGCACCCGGGAAGCTGAGCCTGCCCGAGCTCGCCGAGCTCAAGCGGACGCGGCCAGCCGATCGTGATGGTGACCGCGTACGACTACCCGTCCGGCCGGATCGCGGACGACGCCGGCGTCGACCTCGTGCTGGTCGGCGACTCGGCGGCGATGACCGTGCTCGGCCACGCCTCGACCGTCCCGGCCACGATGGACGAGATGGTGATGCTCGCCTCGGCCGTGACGCGCGGCTGCCGCCGGCCGCTGGTGGTCGCCGACCTGCCGTTCGGCAGCTACCAGGTCTCGGACGCCGACGCGGTGCGCAACGCGAGCCGCTTCCTCAAGGAGGCCCGCGCCGACGCCGTGAAGCTCGAGGGCGCCGGCCCGCTGCTCGACCGCATCCGGGCGCTGTCCGGCGTCGGGATCCCGGTGATGGGCCACCTCGGCCTGACCCCGCAGACGGTGACGTCGCTCGGCGGCTGGAAGGCCCAGGGCCGCACCGCCGACGCCGCCGTGAAGCTGTACGAGGACGCGATCGCCGTCGAGGAGGCCGGCGCGTTCGCGCTCGTCCTCGAGTGCGTCCCCTCCCCCGTGGCCGAGCGGATCGCGAAGCGGCTCTCGATCCCGACGATCGGGATCGGCGCCGGGGCCGGCTGCGACGGCCAGGTGCTCGTGTTCCACGACATGCTCGGGCTGTACGAGGGCCACACGCCACGCTTCGTGAAGCGCTACGCCGACCTGCGCGACGCGGCCCTCGGCGCGATCCGGACGTACGCCGAGGAGGTGCGCGGCCACGCGTTCCCGGAGCCGGTCCACGAGTACCGGATGGCCGACGAGCAGCTCGCGGCGTTCGAGGAGCGGATCGGCGCAGCCGGCGCGTGACGACGCGGCGCAGCGGTCGTAGAGCGACCCTCCTACGATGCGCGGCATGAGCCGCTATCTCCACACGATGTACCGGATCACCGACCCGGAGCGCAGCCGGAAGTTCTACGAGGCGCTCGGGCTCGAGTTCCGGCGCGAGTCGCCGATCGTCCGCAACGGCGAGCTCGAGGCCACGAACTACTTCTTCGGCTACACGGGCCAGGACGAGGAGCTCGAGCTCACGTTCAACCAGGACGGCCGGACCTACGAGCTCGGGACGGGGTACGGCCACATCGCGGTCGGCGTCGGCGACCTCGACGGCACGCTGAAGGAGCTCGCCGGGCAGGGCATCGAGGCCGAGCGCGAGCCCTACCGGGTGAGCGAGGGCGGCAGCCGGCTGACCTTCGTTCGCGACCCTGACGGGTACCGCATCGAGCTGATCGAGCGCGCCGGCTGAGCCGGCGCCGCGTCGCGGCTTTTCCAAACAACGGTTATTCGTGCACGGCTGGGGGAAGGCACACGTAGACTCGTTTCCAGGATGTCCCTTTCCGCCACCACCCAGCCGCCGCCGCGCGTGATCGCGCAGAGCCCCCTCGTCGTCGAGCCCGAGGCCCACGGCCACGTGCTTCGGCGCACGCTCTGGGGCAAGCTCGTCGGCGCCTCGCGGGAAGGCCTCGACTTCGCCACCGACGAGCGCGTCACCTCGGGCGAGGCGCTCGAGGTGTCGGTGAGCGTGCCGAAGGACGGCCCCTGCCTCGCCGGGGCGCTGGTGCACATCGTGGGCACCACCCGGTTCGACGGCCACACCGTGGCGCACTGCCAGTTCGACGACCCGCGCCAGCCGCGCACCTGGCTCGCGGCCCTCGCGAACTCGTGAGCTAGGTCGAACCGCTCGCCGGGCTCGTGCGAACCGCAGGCGTGAACGCGCCTCGAGGAGCACGCATGTCTCGCACCACCCTGACCGCGGTCGCGGCCGGCGTCGTCCTGGCCGCCGGCAGCGCTCGGCGTCTGGCTCACCGCGGGCGGCGGCGCCGCTCCGGCGAAGGCCGCCTGGAAGGTCACGTCGAGAGGCTTCGCGCTGCACGCCCAGGGCTGCGGCGACGCGACGCTCCCGTCGTTCTACCTGAAGGGCAACGGCAACTTCCTGTTCTGGGCCCCGAAGACCGTGGGCGGGCACTCGGCGGCGCACAGCGTGAGCCTGCGCGAGCGCGCGTCGGGGAAGGGCGTCGACCGGGCCCGCGACCATGCGAAGACGTCCCACGCAACGGTCGCCGGCGGGGCCTACGGCCTCGACGTGCACGCCGACGGCTGCTGGCGGCTGGACGTCCAGGGCGACGTCCACACCCGCGCCGGCGGGCCTCCGATGGCCTAGTCGGCAGCCATCCTCGCGACGACCACGGGGTGTTCCAGGGCGCGGCGGCCGACGATCTGCCCGACGACCCCGGTGCCCAGGAAGACCGCCGCCAGCGCCGTCCAGCCCGGCACGCCGACGTCGATCACGCCCGCGGTGATCAGCGCCGGGCCGAGCATGCGCTGGCCGCTCTGCCCGAGGCTGAAGACGGCCAGGTAGCGCGCCCGCTGGGCCGCCGGCGCCAGCAGCAGCGAGAGCTGCCAGCTCCCTGCCGACAGCAGCATCTCGCCCAGCGTGTGCAGCAGGATGCCGGCGACCAGGACGGCGATCGCCGCCTCCCGGCCGAGCTCGCCGGCGACGGCGAACAGCAACGCGCCGCCGGCCAGCACGAACCCCGCCCGGCGCAGCGCCTGGGCCGCGCCGCCGCCGGTGTCGGCGATCCGGGAGAGGCGCACCTGGAAGAACACGACGAGCACGGTGTTGATCGCGAACAGCAGGCCGACGAGCGCGCGCGGCGCCTCGGTGTGGAAGCCGACCCACAGCGGCAGGCCGACGTTGAGCACCGAGTCGTTCAGCCAGAGGACGCCGACGAGGGCGGTGAGCGCGAGGTAGCGGCCGTCGCGCAGCGCGGCGAGCCGGCGCTCGGGCATCGCCTGCTCGGCGGCGTGGGCCAGCGGCGGCGCGGCGGCGGTCGAGCGCCGCAGGTACAGGATCAGCGCCGCCGCCGCGAAGAACGAGAGGCCGTCGCCGATGATCAGCGCCTCGTAGGCCTGGCGCGTGTCGATCTGCAGGGCCAGCGCGCCGAGCAGGCCGCCGACGGTGTAGCCGGCGTTGCGCACCGAGCGCAGGTAGGCGTTCGTGCGGACGCGGTCCTGCGCCGGCACGGCGTCCCCGATCAGGGCCTGCAGCGTCGGTGACGCGGCCCGGTCGGCCGCGCCCATCAGGGCGACGAGCACCAGGAAGCCGGCGAAGCTCGTCACGAAGACGTAGGCGACGTAGCCGAGCCCGCGCAGGATGTAGAGCGCGACCAGCATCCGCCGCCGCCCGACGCGGTCGGCGAGCGCCCCGAGCGGCAGCGTCGCCGCGAACCCGGCGATGCCCGAGACCGACAGCCCGAGCCCGACCTGGGTGATCGAGAACCCGACGACCCGGGTGAAGAACAGCGCCGAGCCGGCGATGAACAGCCCCGACCCGGTCGCGTCGATCAGCGACGCGAAGGCGAGCGCCCGCGCGGCCGCCCCGTCCGGAAGGAGCACGTGGAGCCGCCGACGCAGCCGCCCGGGCGAGCCGGTGCGCTCGGAGGGGGCCACGCCCCCAGCCTAGAGGCTGGCCGACCGAATCCAGCGCATTGTCATGGTACCACGCTGGACATGGAAGCGTCGGTGCCGGCGACGTCCGCAGCGCCCCCGGCGATGTCCGCAGCCGCCCCCCGGCGGCTCAGACCGACCCGCTCCAGGTGTCGCAGCTTCCCGGCGCGCCGGACGCGTACCCGGTCGTGAACCAGTGCTGGCGCTGCGCGGCCGAGCCGTGCGTCCAGGTCTCGCGGTCGACCCGTCCCTGGTACCGCTGCTGGATCCGGTCGTCTCCGACCGCCGCCGCGGCGTCGAGGCCGTCGGCGATGTCGGCCTTCGTGAGCCCCTCGAGGAAGCCGGTGGCGGTGGCGTGCTTGGCCCACACGCCGGCGAGGCAGTCGGCCTGCAGCTCGGAGCGCACCGACGCCGACTGCGGCCCCTCCCGATCCTTCCCGACCCGGTCGAGAATCCCCTCGAGGTCCTGGACGTGGTGTCCGTACTCGTGCGCCAGCACGTACGCCTGGGCGAACGGGCCGCCCTGCGCGCCGAGCTTCGAGCGCAGGTCGTCGAAGAACCCGAGGTCGATGTAGACGTGCCGGTCGGCGGGGCAGTAGAACGGCCCGACGTCGCTCGTGGCGGTGCCGCAGCCCGTGTCGACACTGCCGTCGAAGAACACCGTGGTCGAGAGCTGGTAGCGCTTGCCGTCGGCCTGAAAGCGGTCGCTCCAGTAGCGCTGGATGCTGTTCACGTAGCCGACGACTCGACAGTCCTCGCGGGTGTTCGCGTCCTGGCCCGTCTGGCAGTCGTCGGCCAGGCTGCTGCCGCCGTTGCCGAGGCCCGAGCCCGCGGTCTGGTCGTCGAGCGAGCCGAGGTCGCCCGCCGCGCCGCCGCCACCGAGCACCTGCAGGAGCACCAGCACCAGCAGGCCGACCACGCCGAGCCCTCCGCCGCCGACGGCGATCGTCCGCCCACCGCCACCGCGTCCGCGGGCGTCGCTGACCTGCGACGTGTCGAGCCGGGCGCCTTTGCGAAACCGCATCCCCGGTGCTCTCCGGGGCGGCGGCTGTCCAAACGCCGCTGCTCAGCCGGCGAGGCGGGTGATCGCCTGCAGCTTGTTCAGCGCGTCGAGGGCGGCCACCTTGTAGGCCTCGGCCATCGTCGGGTAGTTGAAGACCGTGTCGACCAGGAAGTCGACCGTGCCGCCGAGGCCCATCACGGCCTGGCCGATGTGCACCACCTCGGTCGCCGCGGTGCCGAACGCGTGGACGCCGAGGATCGTGTGGTCGGTCGACGACACGAGCAGCTTCAGGAGGCCGTGGGTGTCGCCCAGGATCTGGCCGCGCGCCAGCTCGCGGTAGCGCGAGATGCCGACCTCGTACGGGATCGCCGCGTCGGTCAGCTCCTCCTCGGTCTTCCCGACGTAGCTGATCTCGGGAATCGTGTAGATCCCGATCGGCAGCTGCAGGCTCATCGGCTGGCCGCCGTCGGGGCTGAACGCGTCGAGCGCCGCGAGCCGGCCCTGCTCCATCGACGTCGCCGCCAGGCTCGGGAAGCCGATCACGTCGCCGACCGCGTAGATGTGCGGCACCGACGTGCGGTAGTGCTCGTCGACCACGATCCGGCCGCGGTCGTCGGTCCCGAGGCCAGCCGCTTCGAGGTCCAGCCCGTCGGTCGCGCCCTGCCGGCCCGCCGAGTACATGACGGCGTCGGCGGCGATCCGCTTGCCGCTCGCGAGGTGGGTGATCGTCCCGCCCTCGCGCTTCTCGACGCCGGTCACCTGCTCGCCGAAGCGGAACGTGACGCCGAGGTCGCGCAGGTGGTACTGCAACGCCTCGACGATCTGGTCGTCGCAGAACTCCAGCAGGCGCTGGCGCTTCTCGACCACCGTGACCTTCGCTCCGAGCGCCGCGAACATCGACGCGTACTCGATGCCGATCACCCCGGCCCCGACGACGACCAGCGAGCCCGGGATCTTGACCATCCGCAGGATGCCGTCCGAGTCGAGGATGCTCTCCTCGTCGAAGTCGACCGTCGCGGGCCGGGCCGGCACGGTGCCGACGGCGATCACGATCGCCGCCGCCGTCAGCCGCCGCTCGTCGCCCATCGTCGAGGTCACCACGACCGTGTTCGGATCGACGAAGCGCCCCGCACCCATGCTCACCGTGACGTGGTTGCGGGCCAGCTGGGACCGGATGACGTCGATCTCGCGGCCCATCACCGTGTTGGTGCGCGAGAACAGGTCGTCGACGGTGATGTCGTCCTTCAGCCGGTAGGCCTGGCCGTAGATCGTGCGCTGGCTCAGCCCTGTGAGGTAGAGGACGGCCTCGCGCAGGGTCTTCGACGGGATCGTGCCGGTGTTGGTGCAGACGCCGCCGACGAGCTCGCGCTTCTCGACGACCACCGCGCGCCGGCCGAGCTTGGCCGCCTGGATGGCGGCCTTCTGGCCTGCGGGGCCGGAGCCCAGGACGATCAGGTCGTAGTCATGCGCCATGCCGCGCTGCAGCCTAGCTCCCCGCGGACCGCACCGTCCGGCCGCCTGGGGAACAACTGGTGTCGATTCCGCCGACCCCGCCGGGCGGCGTCAGGCGCTGGCCAGCTCCGCCGCGCGCCTCGTCGGCGCCGCCGTTCCCCGTCCGCGCTTCCCCGCCGCGCCCTCGCCGCCCTCGAGCCCCAGCAGCGGGCGCAGGAACCGCCCGGTGTAGGACTCGGGCACCTCGGCCACCTGCTCGGGCGTCCCGACCGCGACCACCTCGCCGCCGGCGTCGCCGCCCTCGGGCCCGAGGTCGATGACCCAGTCGGCCTGCTTGATCACGTCGAGGTTGTGCTCGATCACCAGCACCGTGTTGCCCGTGTCGACGAGCCGCTGCAGCACCTCGAGCAGCTTCTCGATGTCGAACAGGTGCAGCCCGGTCGTCGGCTCGTCGAGGATGTACAGCGTCCGGCCGGTCGCCACCTTCGAGAGCTCGCTGGCCAGCTTGACCCGCTGCGCCTCGCCGCCGGACAGCGTCGTCGCGGGCTGGCCGAGCTTCACGTACTCGAGGCCCACGTCGTTCAACGTCTGCAGCCGGCGCGCGAGCTTCGGCACCTTGGCGAAGAACTCGAGCGCCTCCTCGACCGACATCTCGAGCACGTCGGCGATCGACTTGCCCTTGTAGCGCACCTCGAGCGTCTCGCGGTTGTAGCGCCGGCCCTTGCACACGTCGCACGGGACGTACACGTCGGGCAGGAAGTGCATCTCGATCTTGATCGTGCCGTCGCCCTTGCAGGTCTCGCAGCGCCCGCCCTTGACGTTGAACGAGAACCGGCCCGGCTTGTAGCCGCGCACGCGAGCGTCGGGCGTCATCGAGTACAGCTCGCGGATGTGGTCGAACAGGCCGGTGTAGGTCGCCGGGTTGGAGCGCGGCGTCCGGCCGATCGGCGACTGGTCGATGTCGATGATCTTGTCGAACGCCTCGATCCCCTCGACCGCCTTGTGGGCGCCGGGCTTCACCCGCAGCCGGTGCAGGCGGTTGGCGAGGGCCTTGTAGATCACGTCGTTGACCAGGGTCGACTTGCCCGACCCGGACACCCCGGTGACGGCGACGAAGCGGCCGATCGGCACCTCGACGTCGATGTTGCGCAGGTTGTGCTGCGACGCGCCGCACACCTTGAAGCGGCCGTTGTTGCCGGGCCGCCGCGGCGGCACCGGGATCTGGCGCTTGCCGGACAGGAACGCGCCGGTGATCGAGTCCTTGCTCCTGGCCACCTCGGCCGCCGGCCCGGCGGCGACCACGCGGCCGCCGTGCTCGCCGGCGCCCGGCCCCATGTCGACGAGCCAGTCGGCGGCCCGCATCGTCTCCTCGTCGTGCTCGACGACGATCACCGTGTTGCCGATGTCGCGCAGGCGCTCGAGCGTCGCGATCAGCTTCACGTTGTCGCGCTGGTGCAGGCCGATCGACGGCTCGTCGAGGATGTACAGCACCCCGACCAGGCTCGACCCGATCTGGGTCGCGAGCCGGATCCGCTGGGCCTCGCCGCCCGACAGGCTCGCCGCGGCCCGGTCGAGCGTCAGGTAGCCGACCCCGACGTCCTCGAGGAACGACAGGCGCTCGCGGATCTCGCGGATCACCCGGCCGCCGATCAGCTGCTGGGTCTCGGAGAGGTCGACCTCGGCCAGGAAGGCCAGCGCGTCGAGCACCGACGAGCGGGTGAAGTGGTCGATGTTGCGGCCGCCGACCGTCACCGCCAGCGACTCGCGCTTGAGCCGCGCGCCCTTGCAGGTCGGGCACGGACGGTGGGTCATGTAGCTCTCGATCCGCTCCTTCTGCAGGGCGGACTCGGTCTCGCGGTAGCGGCGCGCGAGGTTCGTGACGATGCCCTCGAAGGACATCATGTAGGAGCGCTTGCGCCCCATCCGGTTCTTGTAGGTGACGTACACCCGCTCGTCGCCCGTGCCGTACAGGAACAGCTTCTGGTGGTCCTCGGACAGGTCGCCCCACGGCCGGTTGACGTCGACCTCCCACTTCGCCGCGATCGCGTCGACGATCTGGTCGTAGAACGAGGAGGTGCCGACGTTCCACGGCGCCAGGGCGCCCTCGCCGATCGAGAGCATCGGGTCGGGGACGACGAGCTCGGGGTCGATCTCGAGCTGGCTGCCGAGGCCGGTGCAGGTCGGGCAGGCGCCGTGCGGCGAGTTGAACGAGAAGATGCGCGGCTCGAGCTCGGCCAGCGAGACGCCGTGCTCGGGACAGGCGAAGTGCTCGGAGTACAGCGTGCTCGGCCCGTCGACCTGGGCGATCTCGAGCAGCCCGTCGGCCAGCTGCAGCGCGGTCTCGACCGAGTCGGCCAGGCGCTTTCGCAGGTCGGGCTTGAGCACGAGCCGGTCGACGACCACCGACACGTCGTGCTTGAACTTCTTGTCGAGCGCCGGCACCTCGTCGATCAGGTAGACCTGCCCGTCGGCCTTCACGCGCGTGAAGCCCTCGCCGCGCAGGTCGTCGAGCACGTCGCGGAACTCGCCCTTGCGCCCGCGCACGATCGGCGCGTCGACGGTGAAGCGGGTGCCCTGGGCCATCGCCATCACCTGATCGACGATCTGCTCGGCCGACTGGCCGGCGATCGGCCGGCCGCAGACCGGGCAGTGGGGCTGGCCGACGCGCGCGTACAGCAGGCGCAGGTAGTCGTAGATCTCGGTCACCGTGCCGACCGTCGAGCGCGGGTTGCGCGAGGTCGTCTTCTGGTCGATCGAGATCGCCGGCGACAGGCCCTCGATCGAGTCGACGTCGGGCTTGTCCATCTGGCCCAGGAACTGGCGGGCGTAGGCCGAGAGGGACTCGACGTAGCGGCGCTGGCCCTCGGCGTACAGCGTGTCGAAGGCCAGCGACGACTTCCCGGAGCCCGAGAGCCCGGTGATGCAGATCAGCGCGTTGCGCGGCAGCCGGACGGTGACGTCCTTGAGGTTGTGCTCACGTGCGCCGTGGATGACGAGGTCGTCGGCAGGCAGTGGTTCGAGGCCTTCGAGGAGGGTGGACGGTGCCACCGTCAGGGTAGCCGGGGCGAGCGTTCGAGGCATGGGAACACATGTTCGCAGAAGGGTCGGACGGCGTCCAGGAGAGCGGGTTTTCGCGTGCTCAGCGCAGGAATCCGGCGCCCTGATCACGAAGCGCGCGAACGTGGCTGCCCTCGACCGACTACTCGCCGCTGACGAGGAGGTCTACCTGCAGACCCGGCCGCACGCGGCCGCGATCCTGCCTGCGCTCGGACGGGCCACGACGGCGGTCGTGCTGTGCCTGGCCATCGCCATCCTGCTCCTGCGCGGCGAGCCGCCGCTGTGGCGCTTCCTGATCGCCGGGCTGGCCGTGATCGGCGTGGTGGCGATCGCCAGGGCCGCGCGGTCTGTCTGGCGCTGGGAGCACACCCTGTTCGCCGTGACCTCGAACCACGTGCTGGTCGTCCGGCGGGCGCCCCTGCGGACGGTGACCGTCCCGCTGCTCAGCCTGCAGCGGCTGGGGTTCGAGCAGTCGCTGCTCGGACGCATGCTCGGCTACGGGACGATCGAGCTCGCCGACGGCGTCGTGCGCCGGCGGGTGCGCTTCGTCCCCCACCCCGGCCAGCGCGCACCACCTCATCCTGCAGCTCGGCCAGCGGGTGCGCCGGTGACACCGGGCCGCGCCCGCGGGCTGGCGCAGCTCGCAGGCGCCCGCGGCGCGATCGCGCTGGGCCTGCTGCACGAGGTCGAGCCGCAGGACCGGCTGCTCGTGTGCCGGGCCGTGGCGCCGCACCTCACGGGCGTCGTGCTGGACCACGAGAGCGCCGCCCGCGCCGTGCTCGACGGCAGCCTGCCGGGGCGCTGCGGCCTGGCCGTCGACCTCGCCGAGGCCGCCCCGCCCGGGCTTCCGACCCGGCTCGCCGCCGGCTGCAGTCCGGCCAGCGCCCGTCGCCTCGGCGCGTCGGCCGCGTTCCTGCGGATCCAGCTGCGCACCGACGTCGAGGCCAGCGCCGAGCGGGAGCTGCGGGTCGCAGCGCTCGCCGCCCGGCTGTGCCAGGCCGAGGAGCTGCCGCTCGTGCTGCAGCTCCGGGTGCCGCGGCTGCCCGACGACGGCGCCGGGTTCTTCGCGGACGCGCGCACCCCGCTCACGAGCGAGGCCGTGGCCCGGGTCGCCCGGATCGGCGCCGACCTGCTCGTGCTGCCCGCGGCCGCCCCGCCGCCCGCCTGGGGCCCGTGGGTCTGCCTGCTCGAGGCCGACGGACCCGACGAGCAGGAGGACGAGCTCGAGGACGCCTGCGCCCGCGGCGCTCGCGGCTTCGCCGCCTCCCTGGCCCCGCCCGGCGGCCCGCTGGACGAGGCGACCCTGCTCGAGCGGGCCGCGCCCCTCGCCGCCGCGCTGCGCGCCCGGGCCGAAGAGGCCCTCGTGGCAGCCTGATCGGTTCCCACGAACAAGCGACAGGACAGCGACCGCGCGGTGTGGTTAGATCGGCCGACTCGCCGCGCGGCTGCAGCCTGCCGCCGCGTGGGGGTCGAGACCCGGGAGGGTGTGATGAACAGCGGCGCCGTCGGGAGCGGAGAACATCCAGCGCAGCCGGCGACTGGCATGACGCTCCGTGCGACCGCGATCGCCGACGCCCCACCTGCGGCTCCCGAGGGGACGCGGGCGGAGGCTGACGCCCACGTGCGGGTCCTCGCCAACCAGCTGTCGAACCGGCTGATCCAGCTCGACGACGGCCATCACGGCGACACGCTCCTCGACCTCGTCGTCGACGACGTGCGGATCGTGGTGCAGCGCATGCGGGTCACGAGCCGCGGCGGCCAGCCGGCCCTCAGCTCGCGCGAGCGGGAGATCGCCCGCATGGTGGCCCGCGGCTACTCCAACAAGGAGATCGCGGGCGTCCTCGAGATCAGCTCGTGGACCGTGTCGACCCATCTCCGCCGGATCTTCGCGAAGCTCGGCGTCACGACACGAGCCTCGATGGTGGCCCGGCTGCTCGGCGACGAGCAGCGAGCGCCCACCACCTGACCGCCCTCAGCGGTCGGCCAGCGGAACGACGAAGCGCAGCCCGGTGTGGGTCGCCGACACGCGGGCCACGCGCGTGTCCTTGAGCCCCGCGGCCCGGCCAGCGGCGAGGACGTCGGCCTCGCGCACCTCCTGCCGCCCCTTCGGGTAGACGATCCACAGGGACGCGTCGCGCCGCAGGCCCGACGCCAGCGCCGGCACCTGCTCGAGCCCGTCCCGGTCCTCGACCGAGGCGAACACCGCGTCGGCCTGCCCGGGACCGGCCGGCGCGGCCTCGCCGAGCGCCTCGAGCAGCGCCTCGTCGGGCGCTCCGAGCAGGGCGACCGTCGCGTCGTCGGCCAGCCCGAGCCGCTGGCGCAGCGTCGGCGGGTTGCGGATGCGCGCGGCCCAGCGCTCGGCCTCCTTCTCCCCCACGTCGATCTCGACCGGGCCGTCCGGGCCGTCGAGCAGCAGGGTGTCGCCGCGGGCCTCGACGCGGGTGGCGGCGGCGAACGGCAGGCGCAGCTTCAGGTCGCCGCGGACGATCAGCTCGTCGGTCTCGAGCAGCACCCGCACCTCGGCCTCCCGGCCGCCGGCGCGGACGCGGCAACGAGCCTCCCGTCCCATGCGCGGGAGCCTACAACGACGAAGGGCCGGATCTCTCGACCCGGCCCTCCGTTCTCGTTGTTGGTGCGAGCTCGCCGATCGCCGCGTTACGCGGCGAACATCCGCAGGTCCTGCAGCTCGCGCAGGGCGGACAGCTGGCGAAGCGTCTCGACCTCGATCTGGCGCACCCGCTCACGGGTGAGGCCCAGCTCACGCGCGATCTCGTCGAGCGTGTAGGGATCCTCGCCGTCGAGGCCGTACCGCCGCACGAGCACCATGCGGGCCCGCTGCGGCAGGGCGTCGAGCGCATCGGACAGCGCCTGGTTGCGCTGGTCCACCGCGACCACGTCGCTCGGATCGAGCGCGTTCTCGTCGGCCAGGAGATCCGAGACCGAGGACTCGCCATCGTCGCCGATGGGCTCGTCCAGGGACATCGACGAGCGCGCCGCCGAGCGGACCGCGAGGACCTGCGCCATCGGGAGGCGTGCCTCCTTGGCGATCTCCTCGTCGGTCGGGTCCCGGGCGAAGCGCAGCGTGAGCGTGCGCTCGGCGCGATTGATCTTCTGGACGCGCTCCACCACGTGGACGGGCAGACGGACGGTGCGCGACTTGTCGGCAAGACCGCGCGCCACCGCCTGGCGGATCCACCAGGTGGCGTACGTCGAGAACTTCAGGTCACGGCGCCAGTCGAACTTCTCCACGGCGCGGATCAGGCCGACGGTGCCTTCCTGGATCAGGTCGAGAAAGCCGAGGCCCTGGCCGCGGTAGCGCTTGGCGATCGAGACCACGAGGCGCAGGTTCGACTCGATCATGCGCCTCTTGGCTTCCATGTCGCCCAGCTCCACGCGCTTGGAGAGCTGGATCTCCTCGACCTTGGTCAGCAGCGGGTAGCGGCCGATCTCCTGGAGAAAGCGCTCCAGGGAGTCGGTGGTGCCCTCGACCGTGACGCGCTCGAGGGTGAGCTTGGCCGCCTCGGCCTGCGGGGCGTCGTCGCGCAGGTCGACGCCGTGCGCCTCGAGCTCGCGATACGCGTCCTCGAGCTGCGTCGGGTCGAGCCCGGTCTCCTGCAGGATCTCGGCGACCTCGCCCGTGGAAAGCGAGCCGCGCTCCTGCCCGACCTCGATCAGGCGCTCGAGCTCGGCGGTCGCTTCAGGGTTTCCGGTCACAAGCATTGCTGGTATCTGTCGCTCCTCGACCGCGTGCCCGGATGCCTCTCGAGCGCGCGGGTAGCAGTTTCTCGGGGTCGCCCCCATCCGTTCATTCGTTCCGGCGCAACCCGAGTCCTGCGCTGGCCCGTCGGGGGGTCCCTCGGGACCCGCTACCGACCTCGAATGAGGGCAGGCGTCAGAAAGAAGAACGTGCGCCGGTCGATATCCATTCCCGGCGGGCACGGATCCCTAACACGCCGGGCCGGCACACCGCCTGCACGGAGGCCCAAAACCGGCGTTCGCACCACAGCGTACCGTCAGAATCCGCAACCCGAGGAGCCCGCCGATGCGCCCCAACCGCACAGGCCTCGCGATCGCTGCGACCACCGTGCTCGCAGCGGGCGCGTTCGTGGTCGCGGCAGAAGCCGCGAACCCGACCGTCAACGTCAACGAGAAGGAGTGGACGGTCAAGCGCGCCTCCCCCGTGCTCAAGCTGGTTCACGGCAAGAGCTACACGATCGCCGTCCACAACACCGGCAAGTACACCCACGACCTGCTGATCGACGGCCACGGCCTCGACGACGTCGGCATCCACAACAAGGCGCCGATCTCCGCGGGCAAGAGCAAGAGCTTCACGGTGAAGTTCCCGAAGGCCGGGACGTACGAGCTGTACTGCGCCATCCCGGGCCACCGGGCGAAGGGCATGCAGCTCAAGCTCGTCGTCAGCTGACGGGTCCTGGCGGCAGGCAGCCAGCACAACCCGCAAACGGGCTCGGCAGCACGAGCGCGGCGCGGCAAGCGCCAGTGCGACCCGGCAACGGCCTCGGCGAGAAGGGCGAAGCCCCTTCAACCGGGCCTGTCGGTGATCCGACGCCAAGGCACGTTCCGAACGTCGCAGGACGCGCTCGACGGCGAAGTCGGATCACCGACTGTGGTTGGCCCGGTTCTTCGTCGTTGGGCGGTCCGCCTACCGACTCCCGATGCAGGCGCAGAGATGGTTCGTACGAGAGAGGCAGGCACGAGCACGGCCCCTCAGGCCGGGGCTGCGCCGACCGGACGGCCGGATCCCGGCCCGATCAGGCAGAGGCGCCGATCACCACGAGCTCGCGCCGCAGCGACTTGATCTCGTCCCGCAGCTTGGCGGCGTACTCGAAGCGCAGCTCCTCGGCGGCGGCGAACATCTCCTCCTCGAGGGTCACGACCAGCTTCTCGAGCTCCCCGCGGTCGAGGCCCTCGACCTCGCGCCCGACGCCACGGCGGCGGCGCGGCACGTTGGGCGACGTGTCCAGCGACAGGAACTCGGCGATGTCCGACACGCCCTTGACGATCGTCTCGGGCGTGATCCCGTGCTCCTCGTTGTAGGCCAGCTGCACCGAGCGGCGGCGATCGGTCTCGGCGATCGCCGCGTTGATCGCCTCGGTGCGCTTGTCGGCGTACATCAGCACCCGGCCGTTCAGGTTGCGGGCCGCCCGGCCGATCGTCTGGATGAGCGAGGTCTGGCCGCGCAGGAACCCTTCCTTGTCGGCGTCGAGGATCGCCACCAGGGACACCTCGGGCAGGTCGAGGCCCTCGCGCAGGAGGTTCACGCCGACGAGCACGTCGTACTCGCCGAGGCGCAGGTCGCGGATCACCTGGATCCGCTGCAGGGTGTCGATCTCGGAGTGCAGGTAGCGCGCCCGGACGCCCGACTCGAGCAGGTAGTCGGTCAGGTCCTCGGACATCTTCTTGGTGAGCGTCGTCACCAGCACGCGCTCGTTGGCCTGCTCGCGCCGGCGGATCTCGGTCAGCAGGTCGTCGATCTGGTGGCGCGTCGGCCGCACCTCGACCTCGGGGTCGACGAGGCCGGTCGGGCGGATGATCTGCTCGATCACGTCGCTCGAGTGGCGCAGCTCGAACGGCCCCGGCGTGGCCGAGACGAAGATCGCCTGCGGCACCCGGTCGATGAACTCGTCGAAGCGCAGCGGACGGTTGTCGAGCGCTGACGGGAGGCGGAAGCCGTGCTCGACGAGCGCCGTCTTGCGGGAGCGGTCGCCCTCGAACATCGCCCCGATCTGGGGCACCGTCTGGTGCGACTCGTCGATGATCACCAGGAAGTCGCCCGGGAAGTAGTCGAGCAGCGTGAACGGCCGCGAGCCCGCCTCCCGGCCGTCGAGGATCCGCGAGTAGTTCTCGATGCCGTTGCAGTAGCCGACCTCGCGCATCATCTCGAGGTCGTACTCGGTGCGCTGGCGCAGCCGATGGGCCTCGAGCAGCTTGCCGGCGTTGTCGAAGTCGGTCACGCACTCGTCGAGCTCGCGGCGGATCTCCTCGACGGCGCGCTCGATCGTCGGCGGCGACGTGACGTAGTGCGTCGCCGGGTAGATGATCAGCTCGTCCTGGTGGCCGAACACCTCGCCGGTCATCGGGTCGAAGTGCGAGATCGACTCGATCTCGTCGCCGAACAGCGAGATCCGGTACGCCGTCTCGGAGTAGGCGGGCTGCACCTCGATCACGTCGCCGCGGGCGCGGAAGCGGGCGCGCCCGAGCAGGGTGTCGTTGCGGACGTACTGGATGTTGACCAGGCCGCGCAGGATGGTGTCGCGGGCGTTCTCCTCGCCCACCCGCAGCATGACCAGCTGCTCCTCGTACTCGTCGGGCGAGCCGAGGCCGTAGATGCACGACACCGAGGCCACGATGAGGACGTCGCGGCGCGCGAACAGGGACGACGTCGCCGCGTGGCGGAGGCGGTCGATGTCGTCGTTGATCGACGAGTCCTTCTCGATGTAGGTGTCGGAGGCCGGCAGGTAGGCCTCGGGCTGGTAGTAGTCGTAGTACGAGACGAAGTACTCGACCGCGTTCTCGGGGAAGAACTCGCGGAACTCGTTGCAGAGCTGGGCGGCGAGGGTCTTGTTGTGGGCGATCACCAGCGTCGGCTTCTGCACGCGCTCGATGACGTTGGCCATCGTGAACGTCTTGCCGGTGCCGGTCGCGCCGAGCAGGGTCTGGTAGCGCGCCTCGCCGTCGATGCCGCGCACGAGGCCGTCGATGGCGCGTGGCTGGTCGCCGGTCGGGCGGTACTCGCTGGTGATCTTGAAGGGAGGCACAGCCGCAGTCTAGGGCCGGGTGCGACCCGAATTCCAGCCCCAACCGTACACATGTTCGTAATTCATCGTGGCGGCTTCGTCACGGATGTCACGACCGGTTCACGCACCGTCACGGAAGGGTCACAGGTGTGACGACAGGGCACGGCCGTCGCCAGCACGACGCGGCAAGGCCGGCAAGCATCGACCACGCCGAGCGACCAGCACGACCCGGAACGACTCGGCAAGAAGGGCGAAGCCCCCGCGGGCCCGTCCCGGTGATTCGGCGGCCCCGGAACGCCTTCCCGTGAGCGCGCGGGCTCAGTCCGCCGAGTCACCGGGTTTCAGGGCCCGCTTCCGTCAGATGAAGCCGAGCACCCGTCGCCAGGCGTCGTCGGAGGCGTCCTGGAAGGCCTCCTGCTTGCGATCGAAGAAGCTGTGCGGCGCGCCCGGGTAGACGACCAGCTCGTGGTCGACGCCGGCCGCCGTCAGGGCCTCGTCGAACGCGTCGACGTCGGTCTGCGGGATCGCCTGGTCGGCGCCGCCCATCAGCCCGAGGATCGGTGCCTGCGATCTCGCCGGCCCGCTGCGCCGGGCCGGGCTGGCCGTCCTTGCCCGCGCCCGGCCGCCCGTAGAACCCGATCGCGCCGGCCAGGCCGTGCCCGTCGGCCGCGGCGAGCCACGAGTGGCGGCCGCCGAAGCAGAAGCCGAGGGTGGTGACCCGGGTGTGCGAGCCGCCCTCCTCCGAGCGGAGCCAGGCGACGACCGCCGCGACGTCGGCCCGCACGCCCTCCGCGGTCGTCTGGTCGACGTGCTCCCGGAACTCGAAGTCCTCGCCGCGCTTCGACACGCCGGCCGTGCGGCCGAAGTAGTCGAAGGCCACCGCCGCGTGGCTGTGCTCCGCCAGCCGCAGGGCGAGCTCCTCGTAGAACGGGTAGAGGCCCCGGACGTCCGGCAGGATCACCACCGCCTCGGTCGACGGCGCGCCGCCGGCCGGATAGGCCGCGAACGCCGCGAAGCGGTTGCCGTCGGCGGCCTCGAGGACGAGGTCGCGGTGGTCGACCGCGGCCCCCTTCAGCGCCGGGACGGGCGGGAGCGAGTCGTAGTCGAAGCACATGGCGCGAGACCCTAGCGGTCGGCGCCGGGCTCGTCGCCGGGCTCGGTCACCACCGCGGGCCGCGCGCCGTTGCCGTCACCGGCCGTCGCGGCGGCGCCGAGCACGTTGCCCGACCCCGACGGCTCCTGCACCTCGGCCCCGTCGTCGAGCGCCGCGGCGATCATCGCGTCGGTCACGTTGCGCGGGTGGTGGCAGGCCGCGTAGTGGCCCCCGCCGTACTCCACCAGCGGCGGCTCGACCTGCTTGCAGATGTCCGTCGCGTAGCGGCAGCGCGGGTGGAAGCGGCAGCCCGGCGGCGGCGAGATCGGGTTCGGGACGTCGCCTTCGAGGATGATCCGCTCGCGCTGCGAGGTCACGTCCGGATCCGGGATCGGCACCGCCGAGAGCAGCGCCTCGGTGTAGGGGTGGATCGGCCGGGTGTACAGCTCCTCGCCCGGCGACAGCTCGACGATCTTGCCGAGGTACATCACGGCGATCCGGTCGGACACGTGCCGCACGACGCCGAGGTCGTGGGCGATGAAGATGTAGGTGAGCTTGAACTCGCCCTGCAGGTCGTCGAGCAGGTTCACGATCTGCGCCTGGATCGACACGTCGAGCGCCGAGACCGGCTCGTCGGCGACGATCAGCTTCGGCTGCAGCGCGAGCGCCCGGGCGACGCCGATGCGCTGCCGCTGGCCGCCCGAGAACTCGTGCGGGAAGCGGTTGTAGTGCTCCGGCTGCAGGCCGACCTTCTCCATCAGCTCCTGCACCGACGCCTTGCGCTCCTTCGCCGTGCCGATGTCGTGGATCTTGAGCGGGTCGGCGATGATCGTGCCGACGCGCTTTCGCGGGTTCAGGCTGGCGTACGGGTCCTGGAAGATGATCTGCATCTGCCGGCGCAGCGGCCGCAGCTCGCGCGTGCCGAGGTGGGTGATGTCCCGGCCCTGGAACTCGACCTTGCCGGCGGTCGGCTCGAGCAGCCGCACGAGGCAGCGCCCGATGCGTCGACTTGCCGCAGCCGGACTCGCCCACCAGGCCGAGCGTCTCCCCCTCCCTGACGGCGAGCGAGACGTCGTCGACCGCGTGCACCCGGGCCACCTCGCGGTTCAGGAGCGCCCTTCTTCACCGGGAAGTACTTCTTGACGTTCTGGGCCGACAGGAGGTGCTCGCCCTTCGCGACCTCCTCCTGCAGGTGCTGCCCGTGGACCGGGTCGCGTGGTGCTCATGCGACCGACACCCTGCCCTCGATCGTGGACGTCCGGCGCTCGCGCTTGTCCTCGACCGGGAGCCAGCAGCGGTCGAGGTGCCCGGCGACGCCGCAGCGCTCCTCGAGCGCCGGCTCCTCGGTGCAGCTGTCGAAGGCGTGCGGACAGCGCGGCCGGAACTTGCAGCCCTCGGGCGGGCGGATCAGCGACGGCGGCGACCCCTTGATCGAGAACAGCCGCTCGGGCTTCGGCCGGTCGAGCCGCGGGATCGAGCCCAGGAGCCCCCAGGTGTAGGGGTGCTGGGAGTCGTAGAACAGGTCGCGCGTCGTCCCCGTCTCGACCACCCGGCCGGCGTACATCACGATGATCTCGTCGGCCACGTCGGCGACCACGCCGAGGTCGTGGGTGATCAGGATGACCGCCGAGTCGAACTCGTCCTTGAGCCGGCCGATCAGCTCCATGATCTGCGCCTGGATCGTCACGTCGAGCGCGGTCGTCGGCTCGTCGGCGATGAGGACGTCCGGGTTGCAGGCCAGCGCCATCGCGATCATCGCGCGCTGGCGCATGCCGCCCGAGAACTCGTGCGGGTAGTTGTCGACGCGCGGCCCGCGGGTTCGGGATCCCCACCTGGGCGAGCAGGTCGACGGCGCGGGCCTTGGCCTGCTTCTTGGAGAGCTTCTCGTGCGTCCGGATCATCTCGACGATCTGGTCGCCGACCCGGTAGACCGGGTTCAGCGAGGTCATCGGGTCCTGGAAGATCATCGCGATCTCGGCGCCGCGGATGTCCTGCAGCGCCTCCTCGGAGAGCTCGAGCAGGTTCTTGCCCTTGTAGCGTCACCTCGCCCGAGAAGCGGGTGTTCGGGCCGCGCGTCAGCCCGAGGATCGTCTGCGAGGTGACGCTCTTGCCCGAGCCGGACTCGCCGACGATGCCGAGCACCTTGCCGCGCTCGAGCTCGAAGCTCACGCCGTCGACGGCCTTGACGATGCCGTCCTCGGTGGCGAACTGGACCTGCAGGTCGCGGACCTCGAGGAGCGGCTCTCCGTCGGGCGCTGCGTGGCGTCGCGCTGCTCACGTGGGCTTGATCCGCGGGTCGAGGCGGGCGTAGACGAGGTCGACGAGGTCTGGAACAGCACGATGAAGAACGAGCTGAACAGCGCCACGCCGAGGATCGGCGGCAGGTCGAGCGAGCGGATCGACTGGGCGGAGTACTGGCCGACGCCGTGCAGCTCGAACACCGTCTCGGTGAGGATGGCGCCGCCGCCGATCACCGCCGCGAAGTCGAGGCCGAAGAGCGAGACGATCGGGATCAGCGAGTTGCGCAGCACGTGCTTGACGCATCACCTTGCGCGGCGCCGATGCCCTTGGCCTTCGCGGTGCGCACGTAGTCCTCGTTGATCGTGTCGAGGATGTTCGAGCGCAGCACGCGGCCGTAGACCCCGATGAACAGCACCGCCAGCACGCTCCACGGCAGGACCAGGTGCCAGAACCACTGCGACCGGGTCCTGTGGTGAGCGGGACGTACTGCCCGTCCGGGAAGATCTGGTGTCTCCTCGGCCAGGTAGTAGCGGGCCATGATGCCGAGCCAGAAGACGGGCATCGACATGCCGACGAGGGCCAGGATCGTGAGCCCGCGATCGGCCCACCTCCCCTGCCTTCACGGCTGAGATCACCCCCACGACGATGCCCCAGAACAGCCAGATGATGCCCGCGCCGATGGACAGCGAGAACGTCGCGGGCAGGCCCTGCTCGATCTGGTCGCGCGACGTTCAGCTGGCTCGTCGTAGGACACGAGGTCGCCGCTGAACGTCTTCTGCATCAGGTTCCTGTACTGGACGAAGATGTTCTGGTCGAAGCCCCAGCTCTGGCGGATGTTCTCGATGTTCTGCGCGGTCGCGTTCTTGCCGGCGATGCGCTGCGCCGGGTCGCCGCCGGGCAGCACGACGAAGATCAGGAAGATCACGAAGCTGACGACGAACAGCACGAGCACCATGCCGATCGAGGCGGCGGACGATGAAGGCGAGCCATGGCTCAGTGTCCGATCTTGACCTTCGAGCGCGGGTCGAGCGCGTCGCGCAGCCCGTCGCCGAAGATGTTCAGGGAGATCACGGTGATCACGATCGCGATGCCGGGCACGATCGACGAGCCACGGCGCCGTCACGATGCGTGTCCTGGCCCTCGCTGATCAGGTTCCCCCACGACGGCGTCGGGCAGCTGCACGCCCGCGCCGAGGAACGAGAGGGCCGCCTCGAACAGGATGTTGTTGGCGATCGTGAGGGCGAAGAACACCAGCACGGTCGACATCATGTTCGGGAGGATCTCGAGGAACATGATCCGCCTGGCGCTCGCGCCCTGGGCGGTCGCGGCCTCGATGAACTCCTTCTGGCGCAGGGCCAGCACCTGGCCGCGCAGCGGTCGGCCGATGTAGGGGATCAGCGGTAGCGCGATCACGCAGATCGGGATCAGCAGGCTGCCCGACTCGATGTTGATGCCGAAGCGGTGGAACCCGTTGATCGACAGCGAGGCGCCGAGCGCGACGGCCAGCAGGATCACCGGGAAGGCCCAGATGATCTCGAAGAAGCGCGTGATGACGCAGTCCGACCCAGCCGCCGTAGTAGCCCGGCGAGCAGCGCCAGGACGATCCCGAAGAAGCAGCACAGGAACGCCGAGGCGAAGCCGATCTCGAGCGAGGTGAGGCCGCCGTAGAGCAGCCGGACGGCGACGTCGCGGCCGAGCTGGTCGGCGCCGAGGACGTACTTGCCGCCGCACGCAGAACCACTGCGGGCCGATCGGCACGCCGCCGAGCGACGCGCGTGCCGGTCTTGAAGTCGACGTGCCCCTGCGGAGACGACGTCATCGTCTTGCCGCTGCAGGTCACCGTGTCGCTCAGGTGGTTGTCCGTTCGCGGTGGTGCCGGCCACGTGGTCGGCGTACACCGGCGCCAGCAGGCAGGCGATCAGGATGACGAAGAAGACGCCGAGGAAGAACAGCGCGACGTAGTTGCGCCGCAGCCGCCGCCAGGCGAGCGCCCAGGGGCTCCGGCCCTCGATGCTGCCTTCGCCCGTCTCCTGCGAGGCGAGCAGCGACGCGGTGTCGAGCGAGAAATCGGATGCCGTATCGGTCACGTTCCCCTCCTCCGTCGCCGAGGACGACGTCGAGCCGCGCGCAGGCTTCCGCAGCGCGGGCCGAGGACGCTACTCCATGCGACCGTAGCGGGGAGCCCCGACAGGACCGAGGGGCGAATCCGAGCACAGCCCCGAGGGGTGCCGCGCGGGCACCCCTCGGAGCGTGCGGTACCTGCTACTTCTTGCAGATCGCGGCGAAGTCCCACTGCGAACAGCACGTGGTTGACGTAGCAGTTGGCCACGTCGATGTCCGACCCGAAGAAGTCGGTCGCCTCCTGGTTCAGGAACGGCGCCATGGCGGCGTCCTTGACGACCAGGTCCTTGTCGATCTGCGGCCCACTGCGCGTTGACCGCGTCGGTCAGCGTGGGCTCCTTCTTGAGCGCGGCGATCTTGGCGTTGACCGCCTTGACGTCGACGTTGCCGTAGTTGTTGTTGTGGATCTGGGTGATCCGGTCGCCGTTCATCATCACGTCGAACCAGTCGAGCGGGTGCGGGTAGTCCTGGAACCAGTCGGCCCAGCCGATCTGGGCCTTCGTGGCCTGGTTGCCGACCGTCTGCCAGTAGACGGCGCGGGCCACGAGCTTGACCTTGGCCTTCAGGCCGATCTTGTTGAGCTGGTCGGCGACGTACTGCATCGACTTCGACGCGAGGTCGGAGTCGTTGCCCCAGACGGTGACCTGCTGCGCCGGTCGCGCCGGCGGCCTTGATCAGCGACTTGGCCTTCGCGAGGTCGTACTGGTAGAGCGTGATCTTCTTGTACGACGGGTAGGTCGGCGGCAGGAAGTTCTGCGTCGGCGCGCCGAGACCGCCGAAGATCGTGACCATCGCGTTGCGGTCGATGGCGTAGTTCACGGCCTGCCGCACCTGCAGCTTGTCGAACGGCGGCTGGCGGTGGTTCAGGAACAGGTAGAAGGTGTTCGCCGGCGTGTAGAACTTCAGCTGGTCGGCGTACTTCTGCTGGATCTCGTCGAGACGGTCCGTCGGGATCGTGTGCTGGTCGTAGTCGGACTGGCCGCTCAGCACCGTCTGCAGCGCCGCGGCGTCGTCCTCGAGGATCGTGCCCGTCACCTTGTCGGGGTTGCCCTTCGGGCACGCCCGCGATCGCGGTGTAGTTCGGGTTCCGGATGATCGTGAACGAGCGGTTCGGCGTCGTAGCCGTCGAGCTGGTACGGCCCGGTCGCCGGGATCGGGGTCGTCGACTGGTCCTTGTTCGGCGTGCCCGCCGGAACCAGGGTCGCGAACTCGGTGGCCAGGATGTTCTCGAAGTCGCCCTGCGGCGCGGTCAGCGTGATCGTCGATCGTGCCGGCGGCGTCGTCGGTCTTGATGCCGGAGATGTCGCCCTTCTTGGTCTTCGAGAACTGGTCGGCGCCCACGATGCCGGTGAAGAAGCCGACGCCCGGCGAGTCGATCAGGAACAGCCGCTTGATCGTGTAGGCGAAGTCGCTCGCCTTGATCGGCGTGCCGTCCGAGTACTTCAGGCCCTTGCGCAGCGTGAACGTGTAGGTCTTGCCGCCGTTGGTGACCTTCGGCAGCGCCTGGGCGAGGCCCGGGATGATCGTCGCGCCGTCGGGCCCGTTGACGTGCTTGTAGGTCAGCGAGGCCGATGTAGATGTTCTGCATCAGCTCCCAGGCGTTGACCGTGTAGGCCAGGCCCGGATCCATGTAGTCCGGCGGCGCCCAGGTGACCTTGAGCAGCGGGAAGGTCTTGCCGCCTCCAGCGCCGCTGGTCGTGTCGGTCGTCGCCGTCGTGTCGGTGCCGTCGCCCGCAGCCGCGGACGACGTGCTCTTGTCGCCGCCGCCGCCGCCGCAGCCTGCCGCGGCCACGACCGCGCACGCCAACGCCGCTGCGCCGGCGATGCGCCTCCACCGTCTGTACTCAGCCATGCATCCTCCTGTTGGCGTTCTGCCCGTAGCCGGGGCGCCGTGAGCGTTGACGCACCCTGCCTGCGTTAGTTAGCGGCGGCCGCCCTCGCGGGCCCGCCTGGTGTCGCGCGTCATCCGTGCACCCGCCGCACCGTGAGCACCCGTGCGGCGAGATCGTCCGGGATGCGCTCCTCCACGACCCGGCCGACGCGGCCCGTAGCGTGCACGATCGTGTCGCCTCCGGCGCTGATGGCGATGTGGTCGCCGAAGCACAGCAGGTCGCCGGGCACGAGCTCGCGATCGGCGACCTCGCGGCCCGCGGCCTCCTGCTGGTCGGCGTCGCGGGGCAGCAGGAGTCCGAAGCGCCGGTGCACCGTCTGGACCAGGCCGGAGCAGTCGATGCCGCGGCAGGTCACCCCGCCCCACTCGTACGTGACGCCGAGGAAGCGGCGCGCCGTGTCCACGACCGCCTGGCCGCTGCCGGACGCCCGGGCGTCCGCGAGCGGCTGGGTCGCCGCCGCCGGGCCGTCGAGCCACGTGCCGAGGTAGCGGCCGCCGGCCTCGGGCTCGGTGACCACGAACGACGGGTCGCCGGCCGCTGGGCCCAGCGACGCGGCCGCGCGGATCCAGCCGCGGTAGCCGTCCGGGACCGTGACTTCCAGCCACTCGGCGCCGTCCGCGTGGGCGTGGACCTCCACGACCTCGCCGAACAGCACCTGTGTGTGCTGCTCGGTGTCGTCGTCAGGTCCGTCGCGCAGGGGCGCGCAGGCCACGATGCAGCCGGCCACTGTCATCGGGATTGGAGCAGTACCGCTGATGTGCCCCGCTCGGCGGCTCAGCGCGGCGTGGCGGCGCGCAGGAGCTCGCCCGCCGCGTCGGCGCCCTGGGCGCGCAGGACCGCGCCGGACATCACGAAGAAGTCGCGCAGCGAGACGATGCCGACCGGCGTGCCCCCGTCGAGGACCGGCAGGTGCCGGATGTGGCGCTCGTTCATCAGCTCGGCGACCTCGGACGCCGGCGCGTCGGGCGGGACGCCGAAGATCGGCGCGGCTCATGTGGTCGGCGACGACCTCCTGCTCGGGCGGGCGCCCCGCGGCCACCAGCCGCAGCACGTCGCGCTCGGTGAGGATCCCGAGCAGCTCCGTCCCCTCGCAGGCGAGCACCGAGCCGACGTTCGCGTTGCACATGCGCCTGCACGCGTCGGCCACGGTGTCGCTCGGCGAGCAGGTGACGAGGTTGACGCTCATCATCTCCGAGACCCGCATCATCGGCGACCTCCGTCGTTGACTCCAACCTGGACAACGTAGCATCTGCCACGAGGTCGGGCAAGCCTCCGCTGATCGGATGCCCGGCGCCAGCCGCCGGACGCCTGGGCGTAGCCGAGCTGGCTCGCGTAGGCCCGGCGGTAGATCGACTGCAGCTGGTGGACGCGCGCCACGTAGGCCCGGGTCTCGGCGAAGCCGATGCGCACCGGCGACCCCGGCGGCGTCTCGGCGAGCCACTGGTCGACCTGGCCCTGGCCGGCGTTGTAGGCCGCGAGGGCGAGGTCGGTGGAGTTCGGCCGCGCCTGGTACTTGTCGCGCAGGTGCTCGAGGTACCAGGCGCCGTAGCGCACGTTGATCTCGGGGTCGTCGAGGTCCGAGACGACGAACCGCGAGCCGCCGGTGTGCAGCGCGATCCCCTTCGGCGGTGTCCGGCAGGAGCTGCATCAGCCCGACGGCGCCGGCGCTCGAGACGCTGTGGGCGTTGAACTTCGACTCGGTGTAGATCACCGCGGCGAGCAGGGCCGGGTCGAGGTGGTAGTGCTGGGCGTGGCCGCGCACGATGAACGCGTAGCGCAGCGGATAGCGCTCCCGGGCGTACCAGTCGGGCATCGTCCGCTCGAGCACCACGAGCGCGGCGGCGCCGGCGGCGACGAGCACGACGGCGAGGACGAGCAGGCGGCGGATCATGCGGGCGACAGCCGTCCCACGAGCGCGGCGACCCAGGCGTCGAGCTCGTCGAGCGAGCCGTCGTTGACGTACGTCACGCCCGCCCGGGCGCGCTTGTCGGCCTCGGGGAGCTGGCTCGAGCTGCCGCTGGTCGAAGCGGGCGCCGGCACGGGCCCGGCGAAGCTCGTCGGGCGCCGTCACCAGGACGACCAGGTCGTAGCGGCCCTCGAGGTCGGCCTCGAACAGCAGCGGCACCTCGTGCACCACCAGCGCGTCCCCGCGCTCGCTCGCGGCCGCCGTGCAGCGGACGAGCTCGTCGCCCACCAGCGGGTGCAGCAGCCCTTCCAGGAAGCGCAGGCCGTCGGGCTCGGCGAACGCCGCGGCGCCGAGGCGCGAGCGGTCGACCTCGCCGTCGTCGGCGAGCACGTCGGGGCCGAAGCGGGCGGCCACCGCCTCCTTCACGTCGGGCCGGCGGTAGAGCTCGTGCACCACGGCGTCCGAGGACAGCGTCGCGGCGCCGTGCCGGGCGAACGCGGCCAGGGCCTCGGACTTGCCGGAGCCGATCCCGCCGGTCAGACCGACCAGCAGCGGCCGGCCCGCGGGCGGCGACGGCAGCGGGACGGAGTCGAGAGCCGGATCGGGCGGCATCGTGGGTGATTCTGCCAGCCGCACCTTCCGAGCCCGTCGGCCGGAACGACGACGGGCCGCCCAGAGGACGGCCCGTCGGGGCGTTCACTGGTGCTCGGGCGCTCAGGCCTTCGCGTTCTCGTCGTCGGTGACGGCGTCTGCCTCGGCCTCCGCCTCGGCGGCGGCCTCCGGCTCGGACTCGGCCTCGGCTTCCGCCTCGGGCTCGGCCTCCGCGGCCGGCTCCTCCTCGGCAGCCGGCGCCTCCTCGACGACCTCGGCCGCGGGCTCCTCCTCCACGACCTCGGCGACGGGCTCCTCCTCGACGACCTCGGCGGCGGGCTCCTCCTCGACGACGCTCTCGGGCGACGGGCTCCTCGACCCGGCACCTCGGCGGCGGGCTCCTCGGCACGGCTCCTCGGCACGGGCTCCTCGACGGCGGGCTCCGTCCTCGACGACCTCGGCGGCCGGTCCTGCTCCTCGACGACCTCGGCGGCGCCTCGGCTCTCGACCTCCGGGCCTCCTCGACAGCCTCGGCCTCGGCGACCTCGGCGGTCGGCGTCCTCGACCTCGGCAGGCGCCTCGGTCGCGGCCTCGGCCTCGACCTCGGGGGCCTCCTCGGCGGCCGCGGGGGCCTCGTCGTCGGAGTCGAGCAGCGCGGTGCCGAGCTCGGACGCCGGCTCGGCATCCTCGGCCTCGGCCTCGGCGCGGTCGTCGCCGAAGACGTCCGCCGACAGGCCCAGGTTGGGCGTCTCGGCGTCGTCCTCGCCGGCCTCCTCGGCCGCGGGAGCCTCGCTCGGCGGCGCGCCGGCCGGGCCCTGCAGCACGAGCCGCGGGCGCACCTCGTCCTCTTCCGTGACGCGCTTCAGCGACAGGGAGAGGCGGCGGCGCTCGGCGTCGATCTCGATCACCTTGACCAGGACGTCCTGGGCCTGGGCGACGACCTCGCGCGGGTTCTCGACGTGGTGGTTCGCGAGCTCGGAGATGTGCACCAGGCCCTCGACGCCCGGCACGATCTCGACGAACGCGCCGAACGTGACGACCTTCGTGACCTTGCCGTGCACGACGTCGCCCTGCTGGTAGGCGTCGAGCACCTGCTGCCAGGGGTCGGCCTGGGTCTGCTTGAGGCCGAGCGAGATGCGCTGGCGGTCGCGGTCGATGTCGAGGACCTTGACCCGCACCTTCTGCCCGATCTCGAGGACCTCGGACGGGTGGTTGACGTGGCTCCACGACAGCTCGCTGATGTGGATCAGGCCGTCGATGCCGTCGAGGTCGACGAACGCGCCGAAGTCGACGATGTTGGAGATCACGCCTTCGACCACGGAGCCCGTGTCGAGCGTGTCGAGGATGCGCTGGCGAACCTCGCGGCGCTCCTCCTCGAGCACGGCGCGGCGGCTGAGCACCACGTTGTTGCGCGACCGGTTGAGCTCTATCACACGGCAACGCAGCGTCTTGTGCAGGTACTCGTCGAGATCCTGGACGCGGCGGATGTCGACCAGCGAGGCGGGCAGGAAGCCGCGCACCCCGAGGTCGAGGATCAGGCCGCCCTTGACGACCTCGATGACGGCGCCCTCGACGGGCTCGCCGCTCTCGGCGGCAGCCTCGATGCGCTTCCAGGCCTTCTCGAAGCGGGCGCGCTTCTTGGAGAGGATGAGACGCCCGTCGGCGTCCTCCTTCTGCATCACCAGCGCGTCGACCTCGTCACCCAGCGCGACCTCTTCGTCCGGGTCGACGTTGCGTCGGATCGACAGCTCCGAGATCGGGATGACGCCTTCGCTCTTGTAGCCGATGTCGACCAGGATCTCGTCCTTGTCGACGCGCACGACCTTTCCTGTCACCACGTCGCCCTCGGCGAACGGCGTCAGGGTGCTGTCGTAATCGGGGACGAGCTCGCCGTCGATCTCGGTCCAAACACCGGGCTCGGCGGCGATGATCTCGGCGTTGGTCTGGGCCTGGGCCATTGGTCGGTCGATTCCTCTTCTCTGGGCACTCGCGCCGGAAGGTTCCGGCTCTCTCGGAGGGGCGTCAAACGAGCGACGTTTCGCTGCTATTGACAAGCAGCGACGCAGAAGCGGCGAGGCCCCTCCGCCGTGCATTGTAGCGTGAACGCGCCTGCGACGCCGGTGCCCTGCGAGCGGCCTATTCCTTGGCCTCGAGCCACGTGTCGCCGATGCCGGCGTCCACCGCCAGCGCGGGGTCGAGCTCGTAGGCGTTGACCATCTCGTCACGGACCAGCTCGCGGACGGTGCTGGTCTCGACGTCGGGCACCTCGACCAGCAGCTCGTCGTGGATCTGCAGCACGAGCCGGCTCTGCAGGTTCTCGTCGCGCAGGCGGCGGTGGATGCGGATCATGGCCAGCTTGATGATGTCCGCGGCCGAGCCCTGGATGACCGAGTTGACGGCCAGCCGCTCCCCCAGCCCGCGCACCTGCCGGTTCTGGGCCCGCAGCTCGGGCACCGGGCGGCGGCGGCCGAGCAGGGTCGTCGAGAAGCCGCGCTCGCGGGCCGTCTCGATGGCGCTCTCGATGAACGCCGTGACCCGCGGCATGCGGCCGCGGTAGCGGTCGATGTAGACCTGGGCCTCGTCGCGCTCGATCCCGAGCTGCTCGGACAGGCCGAACGACGAGATCCCGTAGATGATCCCGAAGTTGACGGCCTTGGCCCGGTTGCGCTCCTCCTTCGTGAGGGTCTCGATCGGCTTTCCGAGCACCTCGGCGGCGGTCACCGCGTGGATGTCGTCGCCGCGGGCGAAGGCCTCGCGCAGGAGCTCCTCGCCGGACAGGTGGGCCAGGATCCGCAGCTCGACCTGGGAGTAGTCGCAGGACAGCAGGCGGCAGCCCTCGGCGGCGATGAACGTCGCCCGGATCTCGCGCCCGACGGGGGTGCGGATCGGGATGTTCTGCAGGTTCGGCTTCTGGGCCGAGAGCCGGCCCGGTGGACGCGGTCGTCTGGGAGAACGTGGTGTGCAGCCGGTTCCGCTCGTCGAGCAGCTCGGGGAACGGCAGGACGTACGTGCCGAGCAGCTTCGAGAGCTCGCGCCACTCCTCGACGACCGCCACGATCGCGTGCTGGTCCCGGATCCGGGCGAGCACCTTCGCGTCGGTCGAGTAGCCGGTCTTGCTCTTGCGGCCGGCGGGCAGGGCGAGCTTCTCGAACAGCACCTCGCCGAGCTGCTTCGGCGAGCCGAGGGCGAACTCGGTGCCCGCGAGCTCGTGGGCCCGGGCCTGCAGCTCCTCGACCTGCTCGGTCAGCTTCGCCGCGAGCTCGCTGAGCCGGTACGCGTCGACCTGCACGCCGGCGAGCTCCATCGCGCACAGCACCTCGACCAGCGGGAGCTCGACGCGCGCGTAGAGGT
>CAWCFJ010000007.1:0-534986 GCA_963794695.1 uncultured Actinomycetes bacterium
AGCCGCTACCTCGGCGCGGTGATCCTGGTCGACGACGTCTACACCACGGGGGCCACCGCAAACGCCTGCAGCAGGGTCCTCGAGGGCGTCGGGGCGGCGCCGATCGTGGTGGTCACGTTCGCGAGGGCGCTCCGCCGATGAGCGTTCGCGCCCCCGCGATCGTCGGCTATGCTCGCCGCGAGGCCTCTGAACAGGACACCCGTTCTCAACGCCGTGCGCTGACCGCCGCCCCTCATGGGGCGTGCCGCGTCGTCCCTGTTCACGAATCCGTGAGGTATCGAAGTGTCTGACGTCCTGCGCCTGCAGGCCTTTCTGCGTGCCACCGCCGCTCCCGGCCGGCGCGTCCTCGAGCTTCCCCCGTTCACCGCGTACCTGGATCGCGACGATCCGATGCGCTTCCTCAACTACGCCATCCCCGACGACGGCGCCGAGCCCGACGCGGCCGCCGTCGAGCGGCTCCGCGCCGGCTTCCGCGAGCACGGGCGGCTGCCCCGGCTCGAGTGGGTCGAGGAGGCCGCGCCCGCCGTCGCGCCGGTTCTCGAGGCGTGCGGCCTGCAGCTCGAGCTGAACACCCCCCTGATGTCGTGCCGCCCCGACCAGCTCGTCTCGGCCGACGCCGACGTGCCGGCGCTGACCGTCGAGCCGATCGCCGACGGCGACGTCCGCGAGACGTTCAGCCTGCAGCGCGTGGCGTTCGGCGAGCGGGCCGCTGCCCGACGACGAGGAGCCGCGCGACCCGCGCCGGCGCGGCGGCGGCGCGGTGATCGCCCGCTCGAACGGCGAGGCGGTCGCGGCGGCGACCTGGACGCCGGTGCGCGACGAGGCGAGCGAGATCGTCGGCGTGGCGACCGTCGAGGCGTGGCGCCGCCGCGGCCTGGCGGGCGCGGTCGACGGCCGCAGCCGCCCGCGAGGCGTTCACCGCCGGCGCCTCGCTGTGCATCCTGTCGCCCGGCGACGACACGGCCCAGCGGGTCTACGCACGCGCCGGCTTCGCCCGCGTGGCGACGATGCTGCACTGGAGCGACCCCGAGTGACGCGGCCGCAACACGGCACCCGCGCGCCTCCGTCGGGCGGCGGGCATCGGCCGAGGCCCTGCCTTCCCCCAACCCGATCTGGCAGCATTGGGGGTGACCGGCGCGTATTGGCCCGTCACGTCCCAAGGAGCGGTCGATGAAGCTGCAGGTCACCGGCAAGAACCTGGACGTCACCCAGCCGATCGTCGACTACGCGGAGCGCAAGCTCACGAAGCTCGCGAAGCACCTCAGCGACTCGAGCCGGGTCGAGCTCGAGCTCGCCGTGGAGCGGAACCCGTCGATCTCCCAGAGCCAGGTCGCCGAGGCCACGATCTGGACGAAGGGGCCGGTGCTGCGGGCGCGCGAGTCGTCGACCGACATGTACGCGTCGATCGACCTCGTGGCCGACAAGCTCGAGCGGCAGGTCAAGAAGTACCGGGCGCGCCGCCAGCGGGGCCGGCCGCACGGGCACGGCCGCGCGCCGGAGCCGCCGCCGGTCGAGCTGCCGCCGTCTGCCGTGATCCTCAGCGAGGAGGACGAGGGCGAGCTGCCCCCGCTCGAGGACGAGGCGCGCGACCCGGGCATCGTCAAGACGAAGCGCTTCAACATGAAGCCGATGCATCCCGAGGAGGCCGCGCTGCAGCTCGACCTGGTCGGCCACGACTTCTTCGTCTTCCTGAGCTCGGAGACCGAGGAGGTCGCGGTGATCTACCGCCGCCGCGACGGCAACTTCGGCGTGATCGAGCCCGTCCGGGGCTGACGCTCGGCCGGTCGTCAGGCCGCCGGGAACCCGGTGCCCGCATCGTGCCGTCTGAGCTGGTGACGTCCGGTTTCTCCCCCCTCGCCGGAACGTCTCATCCGCCGGACGCGGCGGGTGCCTTCTGGTCGGTCCGAAGGGCCGCCGCGAGCGAATCCATGCCGGCTGGCACGACGCTCGCGGTGGCCCCGGGCCGCCCACGCCACCCGGCGCTCGCCGGGCGCCTACGATCCGCGGCGTGCTGGCGGCGCGCCTCCACGAGCTCGGCGGACGGCTCCGCCTCGAGCAGGTCGACGAGCCGGTCCCCGGCGACGGCCAGGCGCTGGTCGAGCTGGCGGCCGCGTCGATCAACCCGGTCGACGTCGCCACCGCCGAAGGACGGCACTACTCGGGCGGCCCCGCGCTGCCGTCGACGGTCGGCTCGGAGGGCGTCGGACGCCTGCTCGGGACGCCTGGCCAATTGGCCACGGGCGCGTCTGGCCAATTGGCCACGGCCACCCTGGTCTACGCCGGCCGGGTCGCGAGCGGCACGCTGGCCGAGCGCTTCCTGGCCCGGCGGGACGAGACCTGGGCGCTGCCCGACGACGCCGACCCGCAGCTGGCCGTGGCCCTCGGCATCGCCGGGATGGCCGGGCTGGCTGCCGATCGCCGAGCGCGCCGGGCTGCAGCCGGGCGAGCGAGTCCTGGTGCTCGGCGCGACGGGCTCCGTCGGCCGGGTCGCCGTGCAGGCGGCGCTGCTGCTCGGCGCGAGCCTGGTCGTCGGCGCGGGCCGCGACGCCGCGGGGCTCGCCGACCTGCGGTCGCTGGGCGCGCAGACCGTCGGGCTCGACGATGCCGGCGACGACCTCGCCGCCGCGCTGCGCGAGCCGTTCGGCGACCACGGCCCGGACGTGATCCTGGACCCGCTCTACGGGGCGCCGCTGCGGGCTGCGCTCGAGGTCGCCGCGCCGGGCGCCCGGATCGTCCAGATGGGCCAGTCCGCCGGCGCCGAGGCGCAGCTCGCCTCGGCCACCATCCGCGGCAAGCAGCTCTCGATCCTCGGCTACTCGAACCGGGCGATCCCGCTCGACGTCAAGCGGCGGGCGCACCTCGCGATGCTCGACCACGCGCGGCACGGCCGGCTCCGCTGCCGCGTCACGCGCTACCCGCTGAGCGCGGCCGACGAGGCCTTCGAGCGCGTCCGGCGCGAGGCGCGCGAGAAGGTCGTCGTCACCCCGTAGCGCCGAGCTGGCCGCGCGCCGCGAGCTCTCCGACGAGGTGCAGCACCAGCGCCGCCAGGCCGATCGCCGCGGCCGACGTCAGCCGCAGCACCCCGAGCGGCGCGAGCAGCGTCGCCGCCAGCGAGCACAGGAACGGGATCGTCCGCCACGGCAGCGCGTCCGCGGCGATCGCCCCGAAGCCGACGACGAACACCACCAGGCCGCCGAGCGCGACGACGAGGAAGCCGCCGGGACGGCCCAGCAGCAGGTCGGCGCCGATCATCACCAGCGCCCCGGCCGCGCACACCGCGCGCACGCCGGTCACCGGCGCGGCCAGCGGTCGAGGATGCGCCCGCGCTCGTCGACGAACCGGTAGCGCACGCCCGTCCGGCTCACGTCGACCCGCAGGAAGCCGTAGTCCTCGAGCGAGATCCTGGCGTCCTTGCTGGGCCGGGTGAACGCCTCCTCGCCCGGCCCCTCGCCGCCCGTCCCGACGGTGAACTGCAGCACCCCGCCGACCACCCGCCGCTCGTAGCGGTGCAGGTGTCCTGCGATGATCGCGGCGACGTGGGCTCGCTTGATGTCCGCCAGCAGCGGGTTCCCCGGCTGCAGCGGCCGGTGCAGGAGCACGAAGCGCGCCGCCGGATGACCCTGCTTCAACGCCGTCGCGGGCGAAGGCCGCGGCCTTCGCGTCGACCGCCGTCAGGCCGAGGACGATCACCTGGATCGGCCCGTAGCGCACGGTGTACAGGTGGCCGTCGCCGGGCGAGTCGAGCGCCCGGATCACGTCGCGGCCGTTGGTCAGGAAGAGGTCGTGCTCGCCGAGCGCCGCCCACAGCGGGGCGTTCGCCATGAGCGGCGCGAGCGGCTTGAAGATGTTGCGGTCGAGCACCGGCGCGGCCGCCGTCAGGTAGCTGTTGTCGCCAGCGGTCAGCACGAACGCCGGCGCCTGCGCGGCCGCGATCCGGCCCACCGCGTACTCGTGGTCGTTGCCCGAGCCGTAGTCGCCGAACGCCACGAAGGTGACCGGCCGCTCGCAGGTTCGGCGGCGCCGTCTGGAACGAGCCGGCCGCGCGCGCGATCCCGTCGACGCTGGCCGCCCAGGCGTAGCGCGTGCCGGGCTCGAGCCCGCTGAAGCGGCCGTCCGTCGCCTCGGCGGTCGAGCCGTCGGGCGCCAGCGCGCGCAGCTCGACGCGTCTTCGAGCCGTCCTTCAGCGTCCACTTCAGCTTCGCCGACGTTCCGTTCAGCCGGGTGAGGAACGGGCCGCGGGCGAACGCTCCGGACGACGGCCCGAGCAGGTACAGCCGCCAGTAGACCAGGACGGCGATGACCGCCAGCACGCAGATCCCGCACAGGATCGAGACGCCGACCAGCGCGAGCCGGAGCCGCCGCACGAGCCGCGCATCGTTCGCTCCGGCCATCACCGAAGCTTTACCGAAGCCGCGGCTGCCTTCACCAGCCGCTCAACCCCAACGGAGGACCGCATGAGCACCGTCGACGTGCAGCAGGACGACCAGGGCCCCGCCGGCGCGACGGCGAGCGTGGATCTCAAGCTCGAGGTCGTCGTCATCCCCGTCGCCGACGTGAGCCGGGCGAAGGACTTCTACGTCGGCCTCGGCTTCCGGCTCGACGCCGACGTCGCCACCGGCGACGACTTCCGCGTCGTCCAGGTGACCCCGCCGGGCTCGCCGGCGTCGATCATCTTCGGCACCAACGTCACCGCCGCCGAGCCCGGGACGGCGCAGGGCCTGCACCTGATCGTCTCGGACATCGCCGAGGCCCGCGCCTACCTCACCACCCACGGCGCCGACGCGAGCGAGGTCTTCCACGACGCGGGCGGCGATCTTCCACCACGGCGGCACCGACGCCCGCGTCGACGGGCCGGCCCCGGAGGGCGGCTCGTACGGCTCGTTCCTGTCGTTCAGCGATCCCGACGGGAACGGCTGGCTCCTGCAGGAGATCACCACCCGCCTGCCCGGCCGTCTCGACCCGTCCCAGACCACGTACAGCTCGGCCAGCGACCTGGCCCACGCGATGGAGCGCGCCTCGGCGGCCCACGGGGAGCACGAGAAGCGCACCGGCAAGGCCGACCCCGAGTGGCCCGCGTGGTACGCCGAGTACATGGTCCGCGAGCAGTCCGGCGCGGAGCTGCCGCAGTGACCACCCACTACGACGTCATCGTGGTCGGCGGCGGCTCGCCCGGCGAGCACTGCGTCGGCGAGCTCGCCGCGGGCGGCCTCCGGGTCGGCCTGGTCGAGCGCGAGCTGGTCGGCGGCGAGTGCTCCTACTGGGCCTGCATCCCGTCGAAGACCCTGCTGCGGCCGGGCGAGGCGGTGCACGCCGCGCGCGACGCGACCGCCCGGGCCGAGGTCGACGTCGCCGGCCGCGCTCGCCTGGCGCGACTGGATGGTCTCGAACCACACCGACGACGGGCAGGTGCGCTGGCTGGCCGAGAACGGGGTCGACCTGATCCGCGGCAGCGGGCGGCTCGCCGGCACCGGGGCCGTCGAGGTCGCCGGCGAGCGCTACACCGCCGACAACGTGGTGCTGGCCAACGGGGCCGACGCGTTCATCCCGCCCGTTCCGGGGCTGCGCGGGCTCGAGGGTCTGTGGACGAACCGCGAGGCCACCGCGATGGAGGCCGTCCCGCGCCGCCTGCTGGTGCTCGGCGGCGGGCCCGTCGGCGTCGAGCTGGCCCAGGCGGTGCGCCGCTTCGGCGGCGAGGTCGTCATCGTCGAGGGCGCCGACCAGCTGCTCGCGCGCGAGCCCGGGCCGCTCGGCCGGGCGCTCGGCGAGGTGCTCGCGAAGGAGGGCATCGAGCTGGCCCTCGGGGTCCACGCCAGCGCCGCCCGGCGCGAGGGCGAGGAGTTCGTGCTCGAGCTCGACGACGGCCGCGTGCTGCGCGGCGACCGCCTGCTCGTGGCCACGGGGCGCCGGCCGCGGGTCGAGGGCATCGGCCTCGAGACCGTCGGCGTCGAGGCGAACCCGCACGGCGTCGCGGTCGACGCGCACCTGCGGATCGCCGACCGGCTGTGGGGGGTCGGCGACATCACGGGCATCTGGCAGCTCACCCACGTCGGCAAGTACCAGGGCGAGATCGTTGCGGCGAACATCCTGGGAGAGCCGCGCGAGGCGAGCTACGAGGCCGTGCCGCGGGCCGTCTACACCGACCCGGTGGCGGCCTCGGTCGGCGCGCTCGAGGCGCCGCTACTCGGCCACCGCCAGGCTGACCGGCATCGCCAAGTCCGAGACCTACAGCCGCAGCTACGCCGACACCAACGGCTTCCTCACGCTGCTGAGCGACGGCGAGCGCCTGACCGGCGCCTACGCGCTCGGTCCCGAGGCGGGGGAGTGGCTGCAGCAGGCGACGCTGGCCATCCGGGCGCGGGTTCCGCTCGACGTCCTGCGCGACGTGATCCAGCCGTTTCCGACGTTCTCGGAGATCTTCGTCGAGGCGCTGAAGACGCTCCGCCGCGAGGTGCGGGGGTGACGGCGCTCGACGGCACGGCGGCGCCGGTGACCGCCTGGTGAGCCCCGTCGTACGGGCCCCGAGGGAACGACTCGCCGGCTGCTACCGTTCTCCCTTACGGGCCCGTGAGCGCGGGCTCCTTCCTGCGACCAGATCGAGTACTACCACCATGCCCCAGCTGTTCAACAAGATGCTCCGCGCCGGCGAGGGCAAGAACCGGCGAAAGCTCGAGCGTGCGGTCGTCGAGGTCGCCGCCTGGGAGGAGACGATCTCCGCCCTCTCCGACGACGAGCTCCGGGCCAAGACCGAGGAGTTCCGCCAGCGCTACAAGGACGGGGAGGACCTCGACGACTTCCTTCCCGAGGCCTTCGCCTGCGTGCGCGAGGCGGGCAAGCGGGCGATGAACATGCGCCACTTCGACGTCCAGGTGATGGGCGCCGCGGTGCTGCACGGCGGCGACATCGCCGAGATGAAGACCGGCGAGGGCAAGACGCTGGTCGCCACGATGCCGCTGTACCTGAACTCGCTCACCGGCCGCGGCACCCACCTGGTCACGGTCAACGACTACCTGGCCCGGCGCGACGCCGAGTGGATGAAGCCGATCTACGACGCCCTCGGGGTGACGGTCGGGATCATCCAGTCCGACATGGACCCCGAGGCCCGGCGCCAGGCCTACGCCTGCGACGTCACCTACGGGACGAACAGCGAGTTCGGCTTCGACTACCTGCGCGACAACCTCGCCGTCTCGCTCGACCAGACGGTGCAGCCCGATCACTACTTCGCGATCGTGGACGAGGTCGACTCGATCCTGATCGACGAGGCGCGGACGCCGCTGATCATCTCGGGCCAGCCCGAGGAGGCGCCCGAGACGTACTACACGTTCGCCAAGATCGCGCGGACGCTGTCGGTGCCCGACGACTACGAGGTCGACGAGAAGCGCAAGACCGTCGCCCCGACCGAGGAGGGCGTGCACAAGGTCGAGCAGCGCCCTCGGCGTCGACAACCTGTACGCGCCGCAGAACAGCCAGCTGGTCAACCACCTGATCCAGTCGCTGAAGGCCGAGTCGCTCTACAAGAACGACGTCGAGTACGTGGTCCAGGAGGGCCAGGTCAAGATCGTCGACGAGTTCACCGGCCGCATCATGGAAGGCCGGCGCTGGTCCGAGGGCCTGCACCAGGCGGTCGAGGCGAAGGAGGGCGTGCGGATCGAGGCCGAGAACGTCACGGTCGCGACCATCACGATCCAGAACTACTTCCGCCTGTACGAGAAGCTCGGCGGCATGACCGGCACGGCCTACACCGAGGCCAACGAGTTCCACGAGATCTACAAGCTCGGCGTCATCCCGATCCCGACGAACCGCCCGATGGTCCGCAAGGACGAGAACGACTTCATCTACAAGACCAAGGACGAGAAGTTCCGGGCGGTCATCGACGACATCAAGCAGCGCTACGAGGACGGGCCAGCCCGTCCTGGTCGGCACCATCTCGGTCGAGGTCTCCGAGTTCCTGGCGGGGCTCCTGAAGGACGAGGGCATCCCGCACAACGTGCTCAACGCCAAGAACCACGAGCACGAGGCGCAGATCATCCAGGAGGCCGGCCAGCGCAGCGCGGTCACGATCGCCACCAACATGGCCGGCCGCGGCGTCGACATCAAGCTCGGCGAGGGCATCCGCGAGCTCGGCGGCCTGTACATCGTCGGTACCGAGCGCCACGAGTCGCGCCGCATCGACAACCAGCTCCGCGGCCGCTCCGGCCGTCAGGGCGACCCCGGCGAGACGCGCTTCTTCCTGTCCGCCGAGGACGACCTGGTGCGGCTGTTCGCCGGCGACCGGATCTACACGATCCTCGACAAGCTGGGCCCGGGCGAGGGCGAGCCGATCGAGCACGGGATGCTGACGAAGCGCATCGAGGGCGCCCAGAAGCGGGTCGAGGAGCAGAACTTCGACATCCGCAAGAACGTCCTCAAGTACGACGACGTGCTGAACAAGCAGCGCACCGTGATCTACGAGGAGCGCCGCGAGGTGCTCGAGGGCGCGGACCTCGACGAGACGGTGCTCGAGTGGATCGACGAGGTCGTCGAGCGCGCCGTCGAGGCGCACACCGAGACGCAGTACGCCGAGGAGTGGGACCTCGACGGCATGTTCGTCGAGCTGCACTCGATCTACCCGGTGAGCTTCACCGCCGCCGACCTCGGCGACCTGAGCCTCGGCGAGGTCGACCGCGAGGACCTGATCGACCGGGTCGTCGCCGATGCCCGCCGGCACTACGAGCAGAAGGACGTCCTGCTCGAGGAGCGCTTCACCGGCTGGATCGCGGCGCTCTGCCAGGCCGCGCTGGCGCCCAAGCCCGACCAGGCGCAGCTGGCCCAGCTGTTCGCCGGGCTGCCGATCCCGATCGAGCCGGACGTCCTGCCGTCGTTCGAGGGGCTCGACCGCGACGCCGTCGCCGAGCGGCTCATCGAGCTGGCCCGCGAGCAGGGGTATCCCGGCGAGTTCCAGCGCCAGATCGAGCGCTACGTGCTGCTCGAGCACATCGACCGCCACTGGCGCGAGCACCTCGACGAGATGGACTACCTGCGCGAGGGCATCCACCTGCGCGGCATGGCCCAGAAGGACCCGCTGGTCGAGTACCGCGTCGAGGGCCACTCGATGTTCGAGCAGATGCGCGACCAGGTGAAGGTCTCGGTCGTCTCCGTCCTGCTGCACGCCGACATCGAGTTCGGCCAGCCCGAGGAGATGCCGCCGCCCCAGCAGATGCCGTCCGGCAACGGCCACCTCGTCGAGCAGCAGCTGCTCGAGGCCGAGAACGGCGACGAGGCGACGACCTACACCCAGGCCCGCACCGGGGGCACGTCGTCGTCGACCCCGCTCAGCCGCGGCCCGCGGCGGCTCGACGACTCGAGCACCGTGCCCGGTGGCCCAGCGTCACGTCGAGAACGAGATCGGGCGCAACGACCCGTGCTGGTGCGGCTCGGGCAAGAAGTACAAGCGCTGCCACGGCGCCGGTCTGGCGTAGGGCGGCATGGCTGAAGTCGCGCCGCTTTCCCGCGAGGAGCTCGGCACCGCCGCCCGCGAGCTGACGGACCGGCTCGCCTGGGTGCGCGACTACCTGGACCCGGACGGGGTGCGGACGCGGCTCGAGGAGCTGTCCGAGGAGCTCTCCCAGCCCGGCTTCTGGGACGACGCCAAGCGCGCCGCCGGGGTCTCCTCCCAGCACGCCCGGCTGACGCGCAAGCTCGACACCTACGAGGCGATCTCGTCCGAGATCGGCGACCTGCCGGCGCTGCTCGAGCTGGTCGACGAGGACGACAGCCTGTCCGAGGAGGCGAGCGACACCGTCGGCCGGATCCAGGCGGTGATCGAGCGGCTCGAGGAGGAGGCGCTGTTCACCGGCGAGTACGACGCGGGGAACGCGATCGCCTCCCTCTCGGCCGGCGCGGGCGGCACCGACGCCCAGGACTGGACCGAGATGCTGCTGCGGATGTACCAGCGCTGGGCCGAGCGCCGCGGCTTCTCGTTCGCGCTGCTCGAGGCGACCCCGGGCGAGGAGGCGGGCCTGAAGTCGGCCACCTTCGCGGTGCGCGGCGAGAACGCCTACGGCGTGCTGCAGGCCGAGAAGGGCGTGCACCGGCTGGTGCGGCTGTCGCCGTTCGACTCGGCCCACCGCCGCCAGACGAGCTTCGCCCAGCTCGAGGTGTCGCCCGAGGTCACCGAGGACATCGATCTCGAGATCGACGAGAAGGAGCTGCGGATCGACACCTACCGCTCCCAGGGTGCCGGCGGCCAGCACGTCAACAAGACGGACTCGGCGGTGCGCATCACCCACCTGCCGAGCGGGATCGTGGTGCAGTGCCAGAACGAGCGCTCGCAGCTGCAGAACAAGGACACGGCGATGCGGGTGCTGCGCAGCCGGCTCGTCGAGCGCGAGCGTGAGCAGCGCGAGGCCGAGATGGCCCAGGAGCGCGGGGAGGTCCGCGACAACGCGTTCGGCTCCCAGATCCGCTCCTACGTGCTGCACCCCTACACGGTCGTGAACGACCACCGGACCGGCCGCAAGGAGGGCAACGCCCAGGCGGTGCTCGACGGCGAGCTCGACGAGTTCATCCACGAGTACCTGCTGCGCCGCGCCGCGGGCCTCGGCGCGTCGGAGCAGAACTAGGCTTCAGCCCGCACGCGCGCCGAGGAAGACGGCGCAGGACGGCTGTGCCGGGCGGCCGCGGCGGATGCCGGCGGAGATCGCGATCAGCGCCTCCTCGAGGTCCTCGGCGCTGGTCGTCCAGGTCTGGGTCTGGCGGCGCGGGAACCAGGTGATGGCCTCGATCCGGTACACGCGTGAGCGCCGCCCGCGCAGCCAGGCGCCCGGCAGCGCGGCGAGCAGCCGCACGAACGGGACGACGATCGCCCCGACGATCGCGAAGCACCACTCGAGCAGCAGCCCGAAGATCGTCGACTGGGCCACCGGACCGACCTCGTGGTCGGACGGGCGCCACACCGGCAGCACCATGCGGGACACGTAGAGCTCCCACTCGGCTCCCTCGGGGTCGAGCACCTTGCGTTGGGGACGCAGGAAGCCCATCGCCACCATTCTGCCTCCGGTCCGGCCGCCGCGTGCGCCGTCCGAACGTCCGCCTACCATCGCGCTCGTGGACCTCGACCGTCCAGCCCTCGCGCCGGCCCTCGGCGTGGCCCTGGCGACGGCCGGGACGTTCCTCCTGATCGGGGCGATCGGCGGCCTGTCGCTGCACCAGATCGGCTGGGTCGTGGCCGCGCTCGGCCTGGCCGCGCTGGTGTACTGCTGCCTGCTGCTGGGGACGTCCGGCGCCGGCCCCGCGGGAGCTGCGAAGCTCGCCGCGCTGATCGGCGCGCTCGCCCTGCCGGCCGGCATCGCGCTGGCCTCCTACGGCGGCTCGAGCGCGTTCGGCGGCGGGATCCCGCTCGGGCTCCTGCTGCAGCCGTTCGCGCTGCTCGCCGGCGGCCCGGCCGCGGACGCGGCCTCGAACGGGCTGTTCGCGGGCGCGTTCGCGCTGCTCGTGGCGTACCTGTGGACGCGCTGGCCGCGGCTCGCCTTCGCCGCCGGCATCGAGGCGGTGCTCGCCCTGTCCGAGCGGCTGGCGAGCGGGGTCGGCGACGGCTCCTGGATCCGGGGGATCGTCCTGCTGCTCGTCGCGGCGGCCCTGACGTCGGCGGTGATGACCCTGCGCTCGTCGCAGGGCGACCTCGCGCGCAGCCTGGCGATGCCCGCCGGGATCGCCGCGATCATCGGGGTGATCCTGCTCCCGATCGCCGATCCGGGCCGTCTGGCGCTCGGCCCGCTGCTGGTCGCGGTGCCGCTGCTCCTCTGGGTGCTGTGGCTGCTCGTGCTGGCGCCGCGCCTCGGCCCGGCCCTCGTCGCGGTCGTCGGGACGTCCATCCTGGCCCTCGACCTGGCCGACGACAGCCACGTCTGGATCGCGATCCCCGTGCTCGCCGCCGGCGCGCTGCTGGCCCTGGCGCCGCTGGCCCAGCCCCACCGCGTACGGGCCTAGTTTCCCCAGCAACCGGCGTCATTCGACCGATGCCGCTGGTAAGGTGGCTCGTCACCGATGGACACTGGCAGGACGCGGCGGCCGGCGCGTCGAAGCACGCAAGCCGCCCGCAGCGCGGGCTGCGGCCCCCGAACCTGACGAGACGCCCATGCTGAAACGCGAAGACCCCGAGCTGTACGCCGAAGGCGGCGACGACGTCCGCGCAGCGGTCCTGGACCGCCCGCCGACAGGCGAGCACCAGGTCGTCTCGCGCGACCTGCCGACCCGCGGCGAGCGCCTCGAGGCCCTGGTCGCCGAGGATGCGGCGGCGCCCCGCGCGGCCGTCAGGCCCGGCACGCCGATGATCGTCTTCGAGAACGTCACGAAGGTCTACTCGCACGACGTGGTCGGCCTGCGCGACGTCTCGCTGACCGTCGACAAGGGCGAGTGGATCTTCCTCGTCGGCCCGTCCGGCTCGGGCAAGTCGACGTTCATCAAGCTGCTGCTCAAGGAGCTCGACACGACCGACGGCTCGGTCATCGTCGGTGGCCGCTCGCTGACCAAGCTGCGCCGCTCGAAGGTGCCCCAGCTCCGCCGCAACATCGGCTGCGTGTTCCAGGACTTCAAGCTCCTGCCGAACCGCAACGTCTACCAGAACGTGGCCTACGCGCTCGAGGTGCAGGGCGAGGCGCGCCGGATCATCGAGAAGAAGGTGCCCGAGATCCTGCAGCTCGTCGGTCTCGGCCACAAGCTCGAGGTCTTCCCGCACGAGCTGTCGGGCGGCGAACAGCAGCGCGTGTCGATCGCGCGGGCGTTCGTCAACCATCCGCCGCTCCTGATCTGCGACGAGCCCACGGGGAACCTCGACCCCGACACGTCGGTCGGGATCATGCAGCTCCTGTACCGCATCAACCGCACCGGCACGACCGTGGTGATGGCCACGCACGACCGCGAGATGGTCGACCGCATGCGCCGCCGGGTGATCGCCCTCGAGAAGGGCCGGATGGTGCGCGACTCGCGCCGCGGCGGGTACGTCGAGGCATGAAGCTCCGGCTCCGGTTCTTCGTCGGCGAGGCGCTCTCGTCGCTGCGCAACAACATCGCGACGACCCTCGCCGCGACGATGACGGTCCTGATCGTCATGTTCTTCCTCGGCGTGTTCGTCGCGCTCGGCTCGTACACCTACTCGTACATCGAGAACGCCCGGCACGACCTGAACGTCCGGGTCTTCCTGAGCGACACGGCCAACGGCTCGCAGATCGACGCCGTCGGCGCGCGCCTGCGCGGCAACCCCGCCGTGAAGTCCGTGCACTACGTCTCGCGCACCGAGGCGAAGGCCCGGGCTCGCAAGGAGCTCGGCAACGACGTCGACCTCGTCCCCGGCAACTTCCTGCCCGCCGAGTTCGACGTGAAGCTGCGCTCGCCCGACCACGCGAAGGACGTCGCCAACAGCGTCGCCGCGATGGGCGGCGTCGAGAAGAAGGACGGCGTGAAGTACGGCGGGCAGACCGCCGACCGCTTCCTGCGCAACACGAGCATCATCGAGGCCGTGGTCGGGGCGCTGATCCTGCTCCTGGCGGTGGCTGCGGTGCTCCTGATCGCGAACACCATCCGGCTCTCGATCTTCGCCAGACGCCGGGAGATCGAGGTGATGAAGCTCGTCGGCGCGACGAACTGGTTCGTGCGCCTGCCCTTCATGCTCGAGGGGATGCTGTGCGGCCTCGGCGGAGCGCTGCTCTCGGTCGTCCTGCTCGGCGGGGCGTACCAGATGCTGCTCTCGAAGTGGCTCGACACCTCGACGTCCGGCTCGATCACCGTGCAGACGGCGCACTCGCTGCCGTTCTGGATGATCGCGATCGTCCTGCTCGCCGCCGGCACGGCGCTCGGAGCCATGGGTTCCGGGCTCACGATGCGCCGGTTCCTGCGCGTCTAGGCGCCTGCTAACGGCAAGAATCGACATCTGTGCGGTGTTCGGGATCCGCACAAATCGTTCCGCCGGGGTGGCGGGACGGTATAGTCGATGGTGGTGCGCGCGATCAACGCAGTCGCTGTGGTGGGCAGCGTCGCGGTGTGTGTGGCGGGCGGGTACCAGCTCAGCCGCGAGCTGACGTCCGCCCCTCAGCCGGCGGCGATGGCTGCTGCCGTGACCACCCCGGCCCAGACGCTGACCGCCGTTCGCGCGACGCTCCTGCAGCGCTACGTGCGGCCGCTGCAGCAGCGAGACCTGCCGCGCAGCTCGCTCAGCGGGATGCTGGCCGCGCTGCACGACCCCTACACCGTCTACTACACGCCGCACGAGTACGCCTCGGTGCAGGCCGACCTGTCCGGCGCGTACGTCGGCATCGGCCTGCGGGTCGCGCCCGACCCGCACGGGCTGCGGGTGGTCGACGCCGAGCCGAACTCGCCGGCCGCCGACCGGGGTCTCTCGAGCGGCGACGCGATCGTGGCCATCGACGGCGTGGCGACCAGCGGGCTGGCCTTCGACGCCGCGCTGTCGCGGCTCGACGGCGTGGTCGGCACGAAGGTCGAGCTGCGCGTCCAGCGCGGGCGCCGCGACCCGTTCGACGTGCGCCTGGTGCGCATCCGGGTGCACCCCGACGCCGTGACCAGCGCCACCATCCGGTGGCGCGGGCAGCCGGTGCGGGTGATCAGGATCGCCTCGTTCTCGCACGGAACGGCGCAGGCGGTGCGCCGGCTGGCGCGTGGCCAGGACCGGGTGGTGCTCGACCTGCGCGACGACCCGGGCGGGCTCGTCGACGAGGCCGTGGCCACCGCCGACATCTTCGTTCGCACCGGCCGCGTGCTCTCGTGGCGCGGAGCCCACGTCGCCGAGCACGTCGTGACCGCGAACGGCAGCGCGCTTCCGCACATGCGGCTCGCGGTGGTCGTGGACGGCCGCTCGGCGAGCGCTGCCGAGATCCTGGCCGGCGCGTTGCAGGACAACCGCCGGGCGAAGGTCTACGGCAGCCACACGTTCGGCAAGGGTTCGATGCAGGCGATCGAGCCGCTCTCCGACGGCGGGGCGCTGAAGCTCACCGTCGCGACCTACCGCACGCCGGCCGGGCGTGACCTGAGCGCCCGCGGCGTCCAGCCGGACGTCACTGCCGGCAGCGACGCGCTGCGCCGCGCCGTCGCCGCGCTCGCCACTTCGTGAGCGACCGCCCAGCGGACGACGGCCTGGTCGTCGCCGAGGTCGTGCGCCGCGGCAAGTTCATCGTCGCCGAGCCGTTCTTCGAGCCGGCCGCGCCGCTGACGCTCGGCCGGCGCGGCTCGACCCCCGCCGACCCGGGCGACCTCGTGGTCGTGCGGCCCGACCGGGGCCGGGGGCGGGGGCGGATCGTGCAGCGGCTCGGCACGCCGAACGACATGGACGCGGTGCTGCGCGGCCTGCTGATCGAGGGCGGGGTGGCCTTCGCGCCGGGCCGCGACGTGCTCGACGAGGCCGAGCGCGTCGGCCGGGAGCCCGACGGGCTCGATCCCGAGCGGATCGACCTGCGCGACCTCGAGACGGTCACCATCGACCCGCCCACGGCGCGCGACTTCGACGACGCGATCTCGATCCGGCGCGAGGACGACGGGTTGCGGCTGTGGGTGCACATCGCCGACGTCTCCTGGCACGTGCGCCCTGGCGGGGCGATCGACCGCGACGCCCGCCGGCGGGCGTTCTCGGTGTACGTGCCCGGGCAGGTCGAGCCGATGCTGCCGCACGTCCTGTCGTCCGGCGTGTGCAGCCTGCAGGAGGGCCGCGACCGTCGCGCGGTGACCGTCGAGGTGTCGATCGACGCCCGGCTGCAGCTCGGCGAGCCGCGCTTCTACCGCTCGCTGATCCGCTCGGACGCGCGCCTCACCTACCACGAGGCGCACGAGGTGCTCGAGGGACGCCGGCGCCACCCGCAGGGTGGGCTGCTCGAGCTGGCCGACGGCCTCGCGAGCGAGCTGCGGGCCCGCCGGTTCCGCCGGGGCGCGCTGGCGATCGATCCGCGCGAGCTCTCCTTCGAGCTCGAGGGAGGCCGTGTCGAGAACGCGCTCTGGGAGGCGGAGCCGCGCGCCCACGCTCTCATCGAGGAGCTGATGATCCTGGCCAACGAGCTGGTGGCCGCGTTCCTCGAGCGGGTGCGGCGGCCGGCCATCTTCCGGGTGCACGAGCTGCCCGAGCCCGAGTCGGTGGTGCTGCTGCTCGACCGGCTCGGGGACCTCGGCGTGCCGACGGTTGCGGCGCCCGAGCGGTTCGGGCCGAGCGAGGCGATGCAGCTCGTGGTCGCCCAGGCCGAGCGGGTGCGCGAGCACGTGCGGGCCCGGGGGCGCGGCGAGGCGTTCACCACGCTCGTGCTGCGAGCCCTGAAGCAGGCCCGCTACGCGCCCGAGAACCTGGGGCACGCGGGGCTCGCGTCGACCGCGTACTGCCACTTCACGTCCCCGATCCGGCGCTACCCCGACCTGCTGGTGCACCGTGCGCTGTGCAGCGCGATCGGCGTGGGCGACGACGGGCCGTCGCCGCAGGGGCTCGAGGAGATCTCGGCCCACGCGTCGCTCGCCGAGCGCGAGGGGATGGTCGTCGAGCGGCGCGGCGACGACATCTGCCTGGCCTCGCTGCTGCGCCGCCGGCTCGACCACGACGGCTGGGAGCGGCGCTTCGCCGGTGAGATCATCGGCCTGATCGGACCTGGCCTGTTCGTGCGCTTCGGCGGGGTGTACGAGGGGTTCCTGCCGTCGCGCCGGCTCCGCGGCGGGGAGCGCTTCGATCCAAACGACCTCGAGACGGCGCTCGTCGGCCGGGGCTCCAACGCGCACTTCCGGCTCGGCGACTCGCTCGAGGTCGAGGTGACCGACATCGAGCAGTTCCGCGGCCGGGTCACGCTCGACCTGGCCGGCGGCGGCGAGGAGCGCCGCCGCGACGACCGGCCCGTCGCGCCCGGCGGCCGGCCACGGCGGAACCAGCGCGGGCCGGTGCGCCGGCCGCCGACGCGTCGCTGAGCCGGAAACGGCCGCCGCTCCTACACTCCCCGAGTGGCTGAGGGCGAGAAGACCGTTGTCTCGAACCGCCGGGCGCGGCACGAGTACCACATCCTCGAGCGGTTCGAGGCTGGCCTCGCGCTGACCGGGACCGAGGTGAAGTCGCTGCGCGACGGCAAGGCCGTGCTCCGCGACGCGTTCGCCATGGAGCGCAGCGGCGAGCTGTGGCTGGTCGGGGCGACGATCGAGCACTACGACAAGGGCAACCGTCAGAACCACGAGGTCACGCGCGATCGCAAGCTCCTCTTGCACCGCAAGGAGATCGACCGCCTGGCGGAGCGGATCGCCGAGAAGGGCCTGACGGTCGTCCCCCTGCGGATCTACTTCAAGGGCGGGCGGGCGAAGGTCGAGCTCGGGCTGGGCCGGGGCAAGGAGGGCGTGGACAAGCGCCACGCGATGGCCGAGCGCGACGTGCAGCGCGAGATCCAGCGCGAGCTGAAGGCCCGCTACAGCTGAGCGCCGGGCCGGTCGAGGCCGGCGACGCTCGTGATCAGACCGCGGGCCGTGACCAGGAAGCCCTCGGCGTCGGGGTCCGGCCGCGCGACGAGCATCGCGCCCTGCAGCCCGCTCACGATCACCCGGGCGGCCGTGGCCGAGGGCCCGGGGAACGCGAGCGACCCGGCGCGCCGGCCGTCGTCGAGCACCCGCTCGAGCCACGCCTGGTTCAGAACCAGGAACGCCGCCACCGCCCGCTGCATCGGCTCGGGCAGCGTCTGGTACTCGGCGGCCAGCATGCCGCAGAGGCAGATCCGCCGGCCCCGCAGCACCTCGGCGTACAGGCCGACGTAGGCCTCGAGCGCGTCCACCGGGCCGGCGTCGCGCGTGTCGATGCCTGCGAGCGCCTCGGCGAAGCGCTCGGTGTAGCGGCGGATCAGGGCCTCGCCGAGCTCCGCCTTGCTGCGGAAGTGGTAGTGCAGGCTGGCCTTCGTCACGCCGAGGTCGGCGGCGACGTCGGCGTAGCTGAACCCGTTGAAGCCGCGTGACTGCACCAGGTGCTCGGCGACGTCGAGGATCCGCTGGGCCTGGTCGCTCGTGCGCCAGCGCCCGTCGGGTGCGACCGGATCGGCGGAGGTGCTGGCCATCCACCCCAGTATGACCGAGCGCGCGGTTGCACTCTACTTACCAGTAGGTAAGATCGTGCCTGTCAGCACCAATGGGGAGGCCGCCATGTCGACGCTGGTGCAGCACCCGCTGCAGGCCGTGATCGATCGCTACAACGACGCCTGGAACCGGCACGACGTGGACGCCATCGTGGCGCTCCACGCCCCGGACATGGTGTTCGAGAACCACACCGCACGGGAGCGCGCGACCGGTGAGGCGGTGCGCGGCCACATCGCTGCGATCTTCGCCTCGTGGCCCGACATCGCCTTTCGCAGCCGCCGGCTGTACGTCCGCGACGACCTGGTCGTCCAGGAGTGGACCGCGACGGCGACGCACGTGACGGAGCTGCGGCGCGGCGACCTCGTCGCTCCGCCGAGCGGCCGCCGCGTGGAGTGGGACGGGATGGACGTCATCCCGTTCGAGCGCGGCCTGGTCAAGCGCAAGGACGTCTACTCCGACTCGGTGTCGATCCTCCGGCAGGTCGGCCTGCTGGACGGCTGACCCGCGGCGAGGACGCTACAATGAAGGAGCACGACCCGGGGGCGATCCGGTCTCGACACGGTCGACTCCGACAGGACGGGTAGCAAGCCGAGGATTCCGGTTGGCCTCGTTAATCGTCCGGAAAACCCAAATGCGAATTCCGATACGGATCTCGCGCTCGCCGCGTAGTCTGACTACGTAGCGACGGCCCCCTTCCGGGCTCCCGAGGAAGGGATCGCCTCATCAGGGAGCTTGCCCGGCGGCGGAACGCCTTCGCCGATCCGCTGGGGACGCCAAAGACGGGCTGGCTCGCGGCTCACCAGCCTGCGCGGTGACGGCGAGCGAGATCGATGTGCAGGCTGAGCTTGGAGAAGCCCACCTCGTCGCGATCGTGGACGCGGGTTCAATTCCCGCCGCCTCCACTGGTAGCCGAAGGCCCCGCCATGGCGGGGCCTTCGGCGTTCCGGGAAACGCGAGAGAATGGCGCGGATGCGGTCCGAGCTCCCGACCGGGACGGTGACGTTCCTGTTCACGGACATCGAGGGCTCCACGCGGCTGCTGCAGGAGCTCGGGGAGGCGTACGCCGACGTGCTCGCGGAGCACCACCGCGTGCTGCGCGACGTGTGGCGGCGGCACGACGGGGTCGAGGTCGGACACGCAGGGCGACGCATTCTTCGTCGCGTTCGCTCGCGCGTCGGACGCAGTCGCGGCCGCCGCGGACGCGCAACGCGCGCTTGCGGGTGGCGCGGTGCGTGTGCGGATGGGCGTGCACACGGGGGAGGCGCGCCGGGTCGGCGACGACTACGTCGGGCTCGAGGTGCACCGGGCGGCGCGGATCGCGGCCGCCGGGCACGGCGGCCAGGTGCTCCTGTCGCAGTCGACCGTCGATCTCGCCGGCGCGAGCGTCGCGCGTCCGCGACCTGGGGTTGCACCGGTTGAAGGACCTGAGCGCGCCGGAGCGCCTCTTCCAGCTCGGCGCGGGCGTGTTTCCGCCCGCTGAAGACGCTTGCACGCGACGAACCTGCCGGTCCCGGCGACGCCGTTTCTCGGCCGCGAGCAGGAGGTCGAGGACGTCGCGACGCTGCTCCGGCGTCCAGACGTTCGGCTCGTCACCCTGACGGGCCCCGGTGGAAGCGGCAAGACGCGGCTCGCGCTGCAGGCTGCCGGTGCGGTCGCCGAGGACTACGAGCACGGTGTCTGGTGGGTGCCGCTGGCGTCGGTCGCCGATGCCGCGCTCGTCGAGACCGTCGCCGCTCAGGCGCTCGGTTCGAAGGAGACGCCTCGCAGCGACGGTGGGCGACAGGCGGTTGCTGCTCGTGCTCGACAACTTCGAGCATCTGACTCGACGCCGCTGCTGGCGTGGCAGCGACGATCGAGCGCTGTCCCCGCCTGACCGTGCTCGTCACGAGCCGCGAGCCGCTGCACGTCAGTGGCGAGTGGGAGGTGGCCGTCGATCCGATGCGCGAGCGGGAGGCGGTGGAGCTGTTCGCGCAGCGGGCCGCGGCCGTTCGCTCGGACTTTGCCGCGAACGGCGAGGTGGCAGAGATCTGCCGGCGCCTCGACTGCCTGCCGCTGGCGATCGAGCTGGCCGCTGCGCGGGTGAAGGCGCTCTCGCTGCCGATGCTGCTCGAGCGGCTGGAGCAGCGGCTGCCGCTGCTCGCCGGCGGCTCGCGGTCGGCCCCCGAGCGGCAGCGAACCCTGCGCGGAACGATCGCCTGGAGCCACGACCTGCTGACGCCCGCCGAGCAGCGCCTGTTCGCCCGCCTGGGCGTGTTCGCCGGCGGCTGCACGCTGGAGGCCGCCGAGCAGATCTGCGGCGCAGATCTCGACGAGATCGCGTCGCTGGTCGACAAGAGCCTCCTGCGCCGGAGCGACGACCGCTACTGGATGCTCGAGACGATCCGCGAGTTCGCGATCGAACGGCTCGAGGAGCTCGCGGACACGAGCACGCTCCGAGACCGTCACGCCGCCTGGTACGTGGCGCTCGGCGAGCGCGCCGGCCCGGAGCTGCACGCACGGGACGGGCGCGAGTGGCTCGACCGGCTCGCCGCCGAGCACGCGAACCTCGCGCACGACGCTCGACCATCTGCTGGCGTGCGCAGGACGCCGACGCTGCGCTTCGGCTGGCGGGGGCGATCTGGACGTACTGGGTCTCGCGGGGGCACTGGACCGAAGGCCGTCGCCTGCTCGCCGCGGTGCTGGCGCTCGGCGGTGACGCCGAACCCGAACGCCTCGTCGACCCGTTGTGGGGCGCTGCGGTCCTGGCGCTGTGGCAGGGCGACCTGGAGGAGGCCGAGCAGCAGGCGGTCCGTCTGCGGGAGCTCTCGCGGCGCGCCGGTCTGCAGCGCGGCGAGGCCGTGGGACTCACGCTGCTCGGGGCGCTCGCGGTCTGGCAAGGGGACATCACCCGCGGCCGCGCGTTGCAGGAGGAATCGGTGGTGCTCGCACGCGCCGCCGGGGACGGCTGGCTCTTCTCGGTCGCGACGAACAACCTCGGCGACGTGTACCTGAGCCAGGGGGAGTACGAACGCGCCGTCCCGGCTGTTCGAGGAGAGCCTGGCGATCGGCGAGGCCCGCGGCGACCTCGACCGCCGGGCGCGAGCGCTCACGAACCTCGGCCTGGCGGCAGCACGCTCTCGGCGACGTCGCCCGCGCGCACGAGCTTTTCCGCCACGGACTGGCTGCCGCCCGGGAGCTCGGTGTCGTCGAGGTCGAGCTCCACGCCCTGCTCGGCATCGCCTCGTGCAAGGCCGTCGCCGGCGACGCCGGCGATGCAGCTCGCCTGCTCGGCTGGATGAAGCAGGAGAAGGCGAGCCTTGGCGCCGGAGGTGACAGGGGGAACGACGCCCTCGAGGAGCGAACGCTCGCGAACCTGCGTGACGCTTGGGGCCTGAGCAGCTCGCGTTGGAGCTCGCGGCAGGAGCGGCGTTGTCTCGCGAGGAAGCGCTCGACCTTGCGCTTGGACTGCCTGACGCGGCGAGCTCATGACCGACCGAGCCCCCAAACCAGCGCGCCGGACGGGTTCGAGAGAGTTCCCTTGCCTCCACTGTCCTCCGAAGGCCCCGCACCGCGGGGCCTTCGGCGTTCCGGGCTCGGGCTGGACGGATCGTCCAGAGTGGCGCGGATGATGACCAGGCACGCGCGCTGTACGAGGAGTCGATCGTGCTCTGCCGCGGCCTGGGCGACGCGTGGCTGCTCTCAGCCACGCTCAACAACCTCGGCATGCTGTGCCTGAGCGAGGCGGACTACGAGCGCGCGAGCTCACTCGCGCGCGCGACTACTTCCGCCGTGGGCTCGTTGCTGCGCAGGAGCTCGGGCTCATCGGCGCGGTCGCGCTCTCCGCACTGCATGGAATCGCCGCAGCGCAGCTGTGCGGCTGGATCGACGAGGAACGAGCGCGCCTCGGTGCTCCCAGGTATGAGCACGAGGTTGGATTCGAGGAGGCGCTGCGGGACCGCCTGGGAGCCGACCGACTCACGGTGGAGCTTGCCACTGGAGCAGCGCTCGAACGAGGAGACGCCATCGACCTCGCGCTCGGCAAGACCGGCGAACGGTGACCTGAGACCACGCAACCACCGATGCGAAGCCGTGGAAGTGGTGGATGACGCCGCCCGGCGGCGCCTACGTGCGAGCGGTACCCGCAGCGACGAGCAGCTCGCAGGGGCCCTCGAAGCCGTCCGCCGTCTCGTAGCGTGAGAGCTCGCGCTCGATCTCGTTCCATGCCGCCTCGCGCTCGGCGTCGCTCAGCCCCGTCAGCATCTGGTGCAGGGCCCCGAAGGACTCGCGCTCGAAGCGGATGCACTCGGCCGCGGACCGTAGCCGCAGGGGAGCGGGAAGACGCCGCGCCTCGACGTCGGTGAAGCCGGCCCGCTCGAGGGCCGCTTCGATCACACCGGGGGCGCCGAGGCTGAACGGGCCTGGCTGTCCGCTCGCCGGCGCCGGCAGCTGCGCCCGGCGGCGGATGATCGACACCGGGATCGAGAAGAAGCCGTTGGCTTCGGGCGTCGAGTAGACGATCCCGGCCAGGCGGCCGCCCGGCCTCAGCGCGCGACGCATGCCGGCGAACGCAGCGTCCTGGTCGGGGAAGTAGATGAAGCCGAGGCGCGAGATGACCGCGTCGAACGCGCCCGGCGGCACGTCCAGTTGCTCGCCATCGAGCACTCGGGCCTCGACGTTGCGCAAGCCGGCTTCGCGCGCGCTGCGCTCGGCGAAGGCGAGGATGTTGTCGGAGATGTCAGTGGCCAGCACGTGACCATCGGGCCCGACGCGCCGAGCTGCGGCGAGCGTCTGTCCCCCGGCGCCGGCTGCAACATCGAGCACCCGCGCCGACCGGGCGACGCCGGCCGCGTCGAGCATCGCCTCGGTGGCCTCTCCCAGCCACGCTTCGAGGGTCGGCCCCCAGCGGTGCCACGGTTCGGCCGCGGTTTGCCATTGGTCGGTCGTCGTACGCTTGTACGCGACCGGGTCGAATCGCGCGGCGCTCATCTCGACCTCCCACTCGGGTGCGACTCGGTCGCCAAGCATCGCACGGCGCCAGCCGGGCGGCCAGCCCTCACGAGACGCCATGCTGCAAGCGCCGGCACCAGGTACCTGGCCGAGGCGGACTACGAGCGCGCGATCGCGCTCTTCGAGGAGAGCCTCGCGATCGGCGAGGCGCGCGGCGACCTCGAACGGCGTGCCCGCGAGCTCACCCAGCTCGGTCACCCAGCTCGTGGGCTCGGCGACCCTACACGCGCGCGCGACTCCTTCCGGGCAGGTCTCGCCGCTGCGGACGAGCTCGGCGTTTTCCACGGTCGATCTCCACGCTCTGTGGGGTATCGCTTCCTACGAGGCCGAGGTCGGCGACGCCGCGAGTCGCTCGGGTCCCAGGCGGTCGCCCAGCGTCTTCTCGAGTTCGATCCTGATCATCACCGCAGCGCTGCTGTTCGGCTGGCTCGGCGAACGGTGGGTGCGCCTCGGTGTTCCCGGAGACAACGTCGCGCTCGAGAACACGCTGGAGATGGATCTCGAAGGCGCGCGCCGCCGGCGAGCGTTGCGCTCCCATGTCGTCGCGGCGTAGTGTCACCTCGACCACAGGAGGCAGGCGATGGCGATTGCGCGAGTGGTGTCCTTCCAGGACGTCAGCAGCGACCGGATGACCGAGCTTCAGGAGCGGATGGACGAGGGCGAGCCTCCCGAGGGCATGCCTCCCGTCGAGGTGCTCGTCCTCCACGATGCCGCCGGAGGCCGTGCGCTGGTTGTCCAGCTGTTCGAAACCGAGGATGACTACCGACGCGGCGAGGAGGTGTTCGCGGCGATGCCGGCGACCGATACGCCTGGACGGCGCGCAGAGGTGAGCCGCTACGACGTGGCGGCGAGGATGAAGGCCTGACCTTCACCGAGCTGGCCGCGCGGGAGCCACGCGAGCGCGGGCGGCGGGTTCGAGGGAGTTCCTCTCGACTCCACTGGTGACCCGTCGGCCTGTCCGGGAGATCGAGAGCGCCGCTCGGCCCGGTGCGCCTGTCGGCCGCCGCGCACAATGGCGGCTCCGTGTCGCCACGCCTCGTCGCTCCGGTGCTGGCGGGTCGTGCCGCCGAGCTGGCGGCGATCGAGGCTGCCTCGACCCGCGCGACGGCGCAGGAGCCTGCGGTGGTGCTGATCGCCGGCGAGGCCGGCATCGGCAAGACCGGCCTGGCCGCGGAGGGCGGCCGCTGGGTCGCGACGGGCTGCCGTTCGCACCGGTCGTGGACGCGCTGCGCAGCCTGGTTCGGGCGACGGCGCCGACGAGCTCGACCGCCTTGGATCGTCGAGGCGCCGGCGGTCGGGCTCGGGCGGGAGTCGATGGCTGCTCCGTCGGATCCGGTGAAGCCGTCGACGTCGCTGTTGTGGACGATCGCCGACTCGCGCACGGTCAAGCTCGCCGGGTGCCCGCCTGCGGCTGTTGCAGGATCGCGCCGTTGTTGGCGTTCGTGACGGTCACGCCCTGCAGCGTCAGCGCGCCGTGATTGACGACGCTCTGCACCAGGCAGGCGTGGTTGCAGTCGAGGGTGACGCCCTGCACGACGACGGTCGCGCCGGCGCCGACGGACGAGGTCGCCGGCGTGGGCGCAGCCCAGCGCAGCCTGGATGGTGCCGAACGGGCTGGCCGCCGAGCTGCTCGCGCAGCTCGCGGCGGCGGCCGCCGGGCGCAACGAAGAACGTGTGGTGCGCCTTCGCCGCGGCGGCGGCGGGAAACGCACAGGCCGCCAGTGCTGCAGCGGCGAGCGCCAGGCTGCGGCGGGTTGTGCTGGTCTGCATCTCGTCCATCCTCGGGTCGTGGGACTGCACGCCCCGAGACTCGCTCTAGGCTGGCTCTGGCACATCGGACGAGCGCCGTATCTCACGGTTGCTCGACCGCCGTATCTGGCGGCACCGACCGCCTCAGGCGCTGCCGCGGCTCGACAGCGCGCCGATCGTCCTAGCCGACCCGGCGTGCCGTGGGAGCCCCGGAGCAGCGGCCTGATGACGAGGAAGAACACGGGGAACACGAGCCACAACGCGCGGCCGTGGCTGAGCACGATCAGCGCGAGCACGAGCGGCACGAGCATGAGCGGGGAGGGCCGCGGCGGCCAGCGCCGGGGCGCAGGCCGGTCCCTTGCTGGAAGGTCGGCCACGAGCCGATCGAGCTCGCCGTACGTCGTCGCCTGCAGGCAGCGATCGAGGCGTTCCTGGAACTCGTCGGACGTGAGCCGGCCCGCAACGTGCCCGTCCCGAAGGACGTCGGCGACGGCGTCGCGGTCGCGGTCGGATGCCCGCACGTCGCGGTCGCGCGCCGCGTGGCGCTGGTAGGCGGGATGGTGGTCTGGCATGGCCGTCCTTTCGAGGAGGTCGTCGGGCGTGTTCAGGGCGCTGGAGGCACGGCGCGCGGCGTGATCACCGCGATGCCGTCGACGGCGGGGTCGTCGACGTTGGCCACGAGTCGGGCCAGAAGTACGCGGAGCTGCTCGATCTCGTCGGCGGTCACGCCCTCGCGCAGGCGATCGTTGAACTCGATCACGGCGCCGAGCATCCGCTGCTGGGCAGCGACGCCGGCCTCGGTGATCTCGAGGCGCATGATCCGACGATCGCCCGGGTCGGGCACGCGCCTGACGAGCGCCGAACGCTCGAGACGGTCGAGATGGCGCGTCAGCGTGGCTCCTTCGATCCCCAGCGCACGGGCGAGGTTGCGCTGGCTGGGCCACTCGCTCGCGCGCAGCGCGTTGAGGATCAGCCAGGCGGGGAGCGAGCCGCCGGCGCTGGCCAGAGCGGTGTCGAACGCCCGGCTGACGGACTTCGCCGAGCGGGCGAGCTGCAGACCGATCGGCATGGCGCTCGGTCTTCTGCCACCGCCCTCGGAGCTGGAACGTTGCCGACTGATAGTTAGCAGACTAACAGATTGGTGGGCCGCGTCCTGCGAAGCGCACGGGTGCGTCGGGCCCCAGCGGTGCCAGGGTCGGCTGCGGTCTGCCAGGTGGGAGTTCAGCACGACGCCCACAGGCGCTCTTCCATTTGTTGGGCGATGCTGCGAGGATCGGCGCTCGGCCCCACCGAGGAGGAAGCATGGCACGACGCCGCCTGGCGGACGCGCTCGCAGCGTTCGCACGGACCGGATCGACGAGACGAGGGCTTTTCGCAGCCGCGACGGTGATCGCGGCATCGAGCCTCGGCTTCGTCGCACCCGCCGCCGCGTCGCCGCCGGGCGCTTCCAGCCCAGGCGCATCCACCGGGCAGGATGTCCAGGCACTGTGCGGCGCTGCACCCGAGGGCAAGGCGAGGTGCTTCGCCCTGCGCCGAACCGACATCGCACCACACAAGGGCGCCGCGCCCCTGGTCCCGCCGGCCGGCTACGGCCCTGCTGACCTTGCGAGCGCGTACGACCTGCCGTCGGACGGCGGTGCCGGGCACACCGTGGCGATCGTCGACGCGTTCGACGACCCGAACGCCGAGGCCGACCTGGCCATCTACCGCAGCCAGTTCGGCCTGCCTGCGTGCACGACGGCCAACGGCTGCTTCCGCAAGGTCGACCAGCGCGGCGGCACCAGCTACCCGCCGCCGAACACCGGGTGGGCCGGTGAGATCTCGCTCGACGTCGACATGGTGTCGGCGGTCGCACCGCAGGCGCACATCCTCCTCGTCGAGGCGGATGACAACTCGAACGACAACCTCGGTGCGGCGGTCGTCGAGGCGGTGGCGCTGGGCGCGGGGTACGTGTCCAACAGCTATGGCTCCGGCTACGACTCGACGCCGGGCAGCGGCGAGGACCCGAGCGAGGTCACCGAGCTCGACCCGTTCTACAACCACCCGGGTGTCGCGATCGTCGCGAGCTCCGGTGACAGCGCGTTCGGTGTCTCGTACCCGGCCGCGTCGCAGTACGTGACCAGCGTCGGCGGGACCAGCCTGGTTCCGGACGGGAGCGCACGCGGCTGGTCGGAGTCGGTCTGGTTCAACGCGTCCGGCGGCCCGGGCTCCGGCTGCTCGCTGTTCGAGGCAAAGCCGTCCTGGCAGGTCGACAGCGGCTGCTCGATGCGCGCCGTCGCCGACGTCTCCGCAGTCGCCGACCCCGCCACGGGCGTCGCGGTCTACGACACCTTCGGCTCCCCCGGCTGGACGGTGTTCGGCGGCACCAGCGCGTCCTCGCCGATCATCGCCGGCGTGTACGCGAACGCCGGCACGCCGGTCGCAGGCACCTACCCGTCCAGCTACCCCTACGAGGACCCGGGCGCGTTGAACGACGTCACCGCCGGAAACAACGGCTCCTGCTCGCCGTCGTACCTGTGCACCGCCGGATCCGGATACGACGGCCCGACCGGTCTGGGTACCCCCAACGGCGTCGCCGCGTTCACGACCGGCCCGCACGGGACGATCAGCGGCACCGTGACCAACCGGCGCACGAACGCCGCGATCTCGGGCGCGCAGATCACCGCGGGCACCGGGCACGCCACCACCGACGCGTCGGGTCACTACAGCATGTCCGTGCCGGTCGGCACGTACGACCTCACGGCCGCGGCATTCGGCTACCAGAGCAGGACGATCAGCGGTCTGCAGGTCACCGACGGCGGCACGACCACGCAGAACGTCGCCCTCAAGTCGGTGCCGAGCGTCGACCGTGTCGGGCAACGTCACGGACGGCTCCGGGCACGGCTGGCCGCTGTACGCCACGCTCACGGTGGACGGCGTCCCCGGCGGCCCCGTGTACACCAGCCCGTTCACCGGCCACTACAGCGTGCGGTTGCCGGCGAACGCGACGTATCTGCTGCACGTGACGGCCAACTACCCGGGCTACCAGGACGACGTCCCAGTCGGTCGTCGTCGGCGCCTCTGCGGTGGTGCAGAACCTCGTGGTGCCGGTGGACGTGGCAGCGTGCACGGCCCCGGGCTACACGGTCGCATCGGACTGGCGTGACGCAGACGTTCGACGGCGCGTCGACGCCGGCTGGCTGGACGGTGGTCAACAACACCGCGGCGGGTGGCTGGGTGTTCAACGATCCGCACTCGCGCGGCAACCTGACCGGCGGGAGCGGCGGGTTCGCGATCATCGACAGCGACTTCCTGGGGTCCGGGAACACCGAGGACACGTGGCTGGTGTCGCCGGCCGTCGATCTCAGCGGGGTCAGCTCGCCCGAGCTGAGCTTCGACAGCGACTACCGCAACCTGAACTCGATTGCCCAGGTCGACGTGTCGGTCGACGGTGGGTCGACCTGGACGACCGTGTGGGATCACTCCGGCAGCGATGCCCGCGGGCCGGCGCACTACGACGTCGCGCTGCCTGGCGCCGCCAACCAGTCGAGCGTGCAGGTGCGGTTCCACTACACCGGTACCTGGGCGTGGTGGTGGGAGGTCGACAACGTGTTCCTCGGCAGCCGCGCCTGTGACCCGGTGGCCGGGTGGCCTGGTCGCTGGCAACGTGACCGACGCCACCACGGGCGACGGCGATCGACGGCGCGACCGTCACCAGCGACGACCACCCGGCGGACACCGCGACCACGGTGGCCACGCCGGACGACCCGGCGCTGGGTGACGGGTTCTTCTGGATGTTCTCGTCGCTGACCGGCAGGCATCGCCTGACGGCGGCCAGCAGCCTCTACGCGCCGAAGACGAAGACGGTGAACATCGGAGGGAACACCACCACGAAGGTCAAGCTCAAGCTGAACGCCGGCCGCATCAGCGTGACGCCCGGCTCCATCACGGCGACGCTGCCCTGGCAGTCGCCGGATCCGGCCACGCAGGACCTCGTCTTCACGAACACCGGCAAGGCACCGGCGGCCGTCAAGCTGGGCGAACAGGGGACGGGCTTCGACGTCCGCTGACCCGGGGCGGCGCACCGCTCGTCCGGATCGACGGCCACTTCTCGCCTCTGTCCCACCACAACGAGGACGGCTCGATCCGCGCGGCGGCGCGTGCATCTGCGGCCACCGCGAACCCGTCCGACGCGGCATGGACGTCGATCGCCAACTACCCGACTGCGATCCAGGACAACGGCGCAGCGCTCGTGGACGGCAAGCTGTTCGTGGGCTTCGGCTTCACGGGCAGCACGGACACCTCAGCCCTGTACGCGTACGACCCGAGCTCGGACGGCTGGTCGGCGGTGGCGTCGGCTGCCGACACCCGCGAGGCGCCGGCCTTCGCCGCGATCGACGGCCGGATCTACGCGACAGGCGGCTGGGGCGGCAGCGGCAGCCCCGACAGCAAGCTCGAGATCTACGACGCGAGCAGCGACTCGTGGACGACCGGGGCGCCCGAACCGACGCCGCTCGCCGGTTCCGGGGTCGCGACCCTTGCCGGCAAGATGTACGTCGTCGGCGGCTGCACGGCAAGTAGCTGTGGCGTGAACACCACGCAGATCTACGACCCGACCGCGAACAGCTGGTCGACCGCGGCCACCTATCCCGAGCCGGTCGCGTGGGAGTCGTGTGGCGGCATCGCCGGCAAGCTCTACTGCGCCGGCGGCACCACGGACAGCGGGACGATCGTCCACTCGTACGTCTACGACCCGGAGACGAACTCGTGGTCCCCGATGGCCGACCTGCCGATCGACCTGTGGGGCTCCGGGTACGCCTCGGCCGAAGGCTTGCTGCTGGTCTCGGGTGGCGTGACCGACAACAGCGGGACCATCACCAACCAGGGCTACGCCCTCGACCCGTCCACCAACACCTGGACCGCGATCCCTCACTCGATCAACACCGAGTACCGTGGCGGCTCCGCGTGCGGCTTCTACAAGATCGGCGGCAGCCCGGGGGGCGCCTTCGTGCCGCCGATCACGGGTGCCGAGGTGCTGCCGGGCAACGTGAGCTGCGGTTCCGCGGACGTCCCGTGGCTGTCCGAGAACACGACGTCGTTCACCGTCCCGGCCGGTGGGCACGTCACCGTCACGGTGAGCCTCGACGACAGCGACCCGTCTGTGACCCAACCGGGCACGTACGGGGCGAAGCTCCTCGTGGGGACTGACACGCCGTACCCGGTGCCGGCAGTTCACGTGACCATGAACGTCGACGCCCCGTAGCTCCGGCAACCAGACGATGTGGAGAAGCCCGGCGCCGTCCGGGCTTCTCCATCGCATCCGCTGGCCCAGCCGCGACGCAGGGGGCTGGACGAGTGCGCCGTTCAGCGCACGCGGACGAACGTGACGCGCGCGGTCCAGGCGTGCTCCGACTCGGTGACGCCGACGCGCATCGTGCCGTGCGCGGTGGGTCGCGAACCGATCCGGGCGACCAGGATCGCCTGGTAGCGGTCTCCCTGCTGGTGAGGCCCACCGAGCAGCTGGCCGTGCAGCTCGTCATGCCAGTGACACGTCGTGGACTCGCCCTGATCCGGCGGCGGGGGGTGGAGCGAACCGACGTGTCGACGCCGCCGGCGATCGGCGCCCTGAACAGCGTCTCGGTGAGCGTGTCGTCGCATCCAGTGGACGGAGAACGGGGTGCTCTTCGATGTCATCACCCGCCACGTATCGGCCAGGAGACAGCGGGACCTGTACGCGGCCACGGCGCGAACCTCGCTCGCGCCGACGGAGGGCCATCACTAGCATTGCTCGATGGCATCTGGTCAACGAGTAGCGCTGGTCACCGGGGCGAGCCGGGGTATCGGGCGCGTCGTCGCGAAGCATCTCGCCGCATCCGGGTATTCCGTGGCAGTCGCCGCCCGATCTGCGGAGCAGCTGGCCGAGGTCGCGGCAGAGACGGGCGCGCTCGCGCTACCGCTCGACGTGGTCGACGCCGCCGCGGTCGAGCTCGCGATCGCCACGGTCGAGGCGGAGCTCGGCTCGCTCGACCTGCTGGTGGCGAACGCCGGCCTCGGAGGCGGAACCGCGCCGTCCTGGGAGCAGGACCCCCGGGACTGGTGGCGCGTGTTCGAGGTCAACGTGCTCGGCGCGTACCTGTGCGCCAGAGCGGCGATCCCCGGGATGCGCCGCCGCCGGGAAGGCCGCATCGTCAACGTCGCCTCCGGCGCTGCGTTCTTCGCCCTCGACGACGACGCGATGCCGGTCAAGTCGTCGTACATGGCCAGCAAGGCGGCGCTCATCCGCTACACCGAGGCGCTCGCCGGAGAGCTTCGCGGCGATGGGATCAGCGTCTTCGCGATCTCGCCGGGCATGGTCAAGACCGACATGACGGCGGCCGTGTTCGAGCATCTGTGGGACGAGGCTGACGTGTGGTCACCGCCCGAGCTCGCGGCCGAGCTCATCGCATTCCTCGGCACCGGCGCGCTCGACCGCCTCTCCGGTCGCTACTTCCACGCAGCCGCGGACGACTGGCGCGGCCTCGCAGACCGCGCTGACGAGATCCTCGCGGACGATCGTCACGCGCTGCGGCTTCGCTAGGGCGGAGAGCTAGACCTGCACCGATACCTTGGGCGCCCTCGGCTGGAACGGGCGCATCTCGGCGCGGTCGGGGCCGACGATGCCCCAGGAGGACTCGGGCACCTCGTTCCAGACGCCGGCGACGTCACCGAGCGGCTCGGACACGATCAACCTCGCGTCGTCCGAGACATCCTGGAAGAGCTCGCGGTCGGGATACAGCTCGCGGAGCGTCTGGGTATCGGTGGTGAAGTAGAGCGAGCGCGACCGTCGCTCGCTGGAGTAGCGGACCGCCCAGATGCTCTCACCGTCGGTCGTCGCCAGCGTCCCCTGGAAGGGGTTCGGAACACCGTGCTGGGCCCCCACCGCCTCGACCATGCCGATCGTCTGTTCGATGGCCGCGATGGGGTCGTCGGCGAGGCCGAAGGTCAAGGCGAGGAAGAACAGGAGCTCGGTGTCCGTCGTGCCCTGGATCCCGGGGTACAGGGACGGGTCGACGGCGAGCATGAGGTCGCGCTTGACGGTCGCGAGCTCGTTGACGTAGCCGTTGTGCATGAACAGCCAGCGGTCGTGGCGAAACGGGTGGCAGTTGCTCTGCTGGACGGCGCTGCCGATCGCGGCGCGGATGTGGGTGAAGAACAGCGAGGACGAGATGTGGCCGGCGATCTCGCTCAGGTTCTGGTCGTTCCAGGCCGGCTCGGTGCCGCGAAAGACGCCTGGGGTCTCAGCCTCGCCGTACCAGCCGACGCCGAACCCGTCGCCGTTGGTGGGTTCGGCTCCGAGCCTCGAGTGCAGGCTCTGGCCGACGAAGGAGTTGGGCCCTGCGTAGAGCACGTCTCTCAGGAGGATCGGTGCTCCGGTATAGGCGAGCCAGCGGCACATGAACCGCTCCTTTCGGTAGGCGGTCTCTGACGAGTACCGGTGCGGCGATGCTACGCCGGTCCCGTCGGGCTGCCCTCGCCCTTCCTGGATGATCGAGATCGCTCGGCGAGCGGCCTTCGGCGCTACGCGTTCGTCCACCCCGGGGACGCCGTCCTGTTCGTCGTCTCGCCGATCAGCAGGCGGTAGCCGAGGTCGATCTCGGGCAGCGAGCGCAGCGTCCCGTAGCGCAGGTCCCAGGCGCCGGAGGAGAGGTCGGCCTCGAGGCGCGCGAGGCCCTCGGCGAGGGAGCGAGCATCGGCCAGCGCGAAGTTCGAGATGTTCCGACGGACGGCATCGTCGAGATAGGCCTGCGGTCGTGCCCAGTAGGCGTCGAAGAAGCCGTCGCGGCAATCGCGCGGCAGCGGCACGGGCACCGCCGCGACGGGCGCGAGCTCGCGCTCGATCGTCGCGATGATGGTCGCCATCCTCTCTCGCCCGTCGAGGCCTGGCAGGTAGTCGGCGAGCCAGAACGCGGAGCCGCGCGACGGATCCTGCACGAACACGACCGCGCGCTGGCGCGCGACACGGCGCAGCTCGCGCAGGCCAGCGGCGAGGTCGCTCCAGTGCTGGACGGTGTTCACGGCCAGCGCGGCGTCGAAGCTGTCGTCGGGCAGCGGCAGCGATTCCGCGCTCGCCTGCAGCGCCGGCGCCGCCGTCGGCGGCCGCTGCGCGATCATCGTCGCGGAGGGCTCGACCGCGAGCACCTCACGGTCGGTCGGCTCGTACGAACCCGCGCCGGCGCCGACGTTCACGACGGACCGCGCACCGCCCAGGGCCTCGAGGATCGCGGCAGCGATGCGCGGATCGGGGCGGCGCGTCGCCCCGTAGGTGGTCCCGATGCGGTCGTAGACGGCGGCCACGAACGCATTCTCGCATCGCCAACGCCGACGCAACATCCGCGCTCTTCCAATGACCACGCGTTGGTGCGAGGATTGCGCGCTCTGCCGCCACGAGGGAGGGAACCCAATGGCACGATTCGGCCTGGCGGGCGCGCCCGCAGCGCTCGCCCGGACCGCGGCAACGAGACGCGGGCTGTTGACAGCCGCCACGGTGATGGCGCTGTTCGGCCCCGGCCTCAGCGCAGCGGCGTGGGCCAGGGCTGACGCGACCACGGCGCGCGCCCGCGTCGTCACCGTGTCGGGCAACGTCACGGACGGCTCCGGGCACGGCTGGCCGCTGTACGCCACGCTCACGGTGGACGGCGTGACCGGCGCCTCGTTCTTCACCAACCCCTTCGACCGGCCACTACAGCATGCGGCTGCCGGCGAACGCGACGTACCAGGTGCACGTGACGGCCAACTACCCGGGCTACCAGACGACGTCCCAGTCCGTCGTCGTCGGCGCCTCGGCGGTGGTGCAGAACCTCGCGGTGCCGGTGGACGCGGCCGCGTGCACCGCCCCGGGCTACACGGCTGTCCTGACTGGCGCGACCCAGACCTTCGACGGCACCTCGACGCCGGCCGGCTGGACCGTCATCAACAACACCGCGGCGGGTGGCTGGGAGTTCGACGATCCGCACCCGCGCGGCAACCTGACCGGCGGGAGCGGCGGGTTCGCCATCATCGACAGCGACTTCCTTGGGCTCGGCAACACCGAGGACACGTTCCTGGTGTCGCCCGCCGCCGATCTCACCGGGGTCAGCTCGCCCGACGTGAGCTTCGACAGTGACTACCGCCACCTCTCCTCGACGGCCGACGTCGACGTCTCGATCGACGGCGGATCGACCTGGACGAACGTCTGGGAGCGCGCGGCTGGCGACGCGCGCGGGCCGGCGCACTACGACATCCCGCTGCCCGGCGCCGCCAACCAGCCGAGCGTGCAGGTGCGGTTCCACTACACCGGTACCTGGGCCTGGTGGTGGGAGGTCGACAACGTCTTCCTCGGCGGCCGCACCTGCGTCCCGGTGGCCGGCGGCCTGGTCGCCGGCAACGTGACCGACGCCAGCACGGGCGACGGCATCAACGGCGCGACCGTCACCAGCGACGACCACCCGGCCGACAACGCGACCACGGTCGCCACGCCGGACGACCCGGCGCTGGGCGACGGGTTCTTCTGGATGTTCTCCTCGCTGACCAGCAGGCATCGCCTGACGGCGGCCAGCAGCCTCTACACGGCGAAGACGAAGACGGTGAACATCGGAGGGGACACCACCACGAAGGTCAAGCTCAAGCTGAAGCCGGCCATGTGAGCGTGCTGCCGGGCTGAGTGACGCGTGGGCGCTTCGGGCGTCAGCGGTTCGGGCCGTCCGGGAAGTAGCCGGATCGGCCCGGCCGCTCGCCCGCCTGCGCGCGCGGGAGGTAGCGCTGCCGCAGAACGGTCGCGACGAGCTCGCGGCGGCTGCGAACTCCCGTCTTGTCGAAGATCGACTTCAGGTGATCCTGCACGGTGTGCTCGCTGATCCGGAGGTGGTGCGAGAGCAGTCGGGTCGAGAGCCCGTGGAACACGAGGCCTGCGACCGCGCACTCCTGAGCTGTGAGGCCGAACGCGGCCATGGCGATGGGCGCGACCTCCTGCGCGCTCGCCTGTTCGACGATCACGGCGACGGACCCCGTGGTGTCGCCGCGCATCCACGACGCCTGCAACAGGGCCCAGTTCCCTGCGGCGGTCCTGACCCGTAGACGCGGGGTCAGGCCGGTCGGCGGGGCGCTGCGCAGCCGTGCAGCGATCCCGAGCACGGCAATGGGAGGCCTGTCCGATCGTCCTGCGCCGAGCTCCTCCATCCAGCGATCGCCGGCATCGTTCGTCGCCAGGATCTCGTTCCCGGGTCCGAGCACGATCAGGCCCGGCGGATCCAGGTCCTCGCGAGCCCCGGCACCGGGAACCAGCAGCCCGAGCCGGATGCCGTCGGCCACGTGGGGTGCGATCCGCTGGACGAAGCCGATCTCGTCTCGGGAGAACGCCGAGCCGTGCTCACGATGCAGGCACATGAAGCCCCACGTCGCGCCCCGCGCGCGCAGGGCAACGCGCAGCTCGTCGCCGAGCCCGAGAGGCTGGAACACGTCGCGGAATCGCGGACTGGTGTCAGCCCGGCCCGCCGTGGCGTCGAGCAGCGTGGCGACGCCGGTGCGGGAGCGCGCGACGTCGACCCACTTGTTGACGTCGTCGCGGAGGAACTCGTTCTCGACGAAGTACGCCCCGGTGTCGGCGGGGATGGCCTCGCGATAGGTCTCGGTGAAGAGCAACGTGCCAGGGTCGGCGGTGGCCCACCAGAGGGCATCGATCGGCACGGCTCTTCGCAGCCGGGGCAACACCGCCTGGCGCAGCGCCGCCGGCTCGAGACCCGATCGGCAGTCCGTGGCGATCGCGGCGATCAGGTTCTCGAGGGCGGGGCCCGGCTGCATCGGCTGTCGCGAGCCTACACCCTGGCCAGCACCGTGAACCGGCCGCGATCGAGCGGCTCGACGCCGGTCGCAGCAACCGTCGCGGCCCGGCTCCGCTCCGCTGCCTCGTCGCTCGCGAGGGCCGCCTCGAGCGAGCTCCAGATCGTCAGCGTCATCGCGCTCCGGCCGTCCTCGGCGAGGAGGAAGTAGGCGCCTTCGTTGCCGGGGAGGCCGGCGACCATGGGCGCCACGCCCGTTCGGACGTGCTTCGCCCAGGCTTCGAGGGCCTCGTCACTTCCACCCCAGGTGGTTGTCCGCGCGTACATGCATGCTCCTGTGCCGGAAACGTGTCGGCATCAGCGTGACGCCGAGCCCCGGGCGGCACGATCCCAGCTTTCTGGGAGTCAGGTCAGAGCCCGGCGAGCAGGTCGCGAAGCGCCGCCGTGTACGCGTCGAGCGCCTCGCGGCCGCGCGCCGTCAGCGCCACCGAGGTGCGCGACGCCGCGCCGTTGCCGTTCTTCTCGGTGCCCACGTAGCCGGCGTCCTCCAGCTTGCGGAGGTGGGTGATCAGGTTCCCGGACGTCAGCCCGATCATGTGCTGCAGCCGCGTGAACGCCAGGGTGTCGCCGTCGGCCAGCGCGGCCAGCGTCACGACGATCCGCAGGCGCGCCGGGGCGTGGATCACCGGGTCGAGCTCGTCGCCGGTCGTCGCTGCGAGGTCAGGCATGGCGGAGCGCGGCTGCCTGGACGCCGGCGTAGCCGACGACCGCGAGGCCGAGGCCGCAGCCCATGACGAGCCACACCGCAGCCGGGCCGGCGAACGCCGCGCCGCAGGCGACCGCGACGACGGCGACGGCGAGCCCGAGGCCCGGCCAGTCCTCACGGGCCGAGCAGCTCGCCGCCGCGGCGGCGCCGACGATGATCAGCGGGAGCGTCGCCGGGACGATGCCGTAGACGATCGCGGCGCTCGCGCCGGCGTGGTGCAGCGCACCCTGGAAGACGTACGGGGCGGTCCAGGCCGCGACGTAGGTCACGACCTCGCCGCGCCGGTGAATCTCGGGAATGCCCGCCGACGCCCGAGGTCGCGCGCTGGAAGAGCACCGCCCACCCGACGGCCATGCCGACCACGATGGCGTACAGGACGACCAGGGCCCACGCGCTCGGGCCGACGTACGGGTGCTGGTCGCGCACCGACCACCAGACCACGCCGTAGGCCAACAGCACGCCGACGCCGCGTACCGCCAGGAAGAAGGGGCCGTCCGCGCTCGAGATCGCGGCGGGCCTTGCGCCGTGTCTCGTCGATGAGCGTCGCGGCCGCCCGCGGATCGAACCCGGCTCCTTCGTCGGTCGAGGCCATGCTGTCCATGTCGTCCTCCGGCTTCATCGTCGTGCCCCCAGTCCGGGACTTTGCAGTACAAAGCTACTTCACTTTGTACTGCAAAGTCAAGCTCCCGGCTCGAGGGCCCGGCGACCCTCAGCAGGCCGGCTCGAAGGCGACGACGGGGATGCTCCGCCCGGCCTTCGCCTGCAGCGCTCCGGCCGTCGGCGCCAGCGCCACGATGGCCTCGAAGAGCAGGTCGCGCTCGGCGCCGTCGAGGACGACCGCGGTCGCGGCGAAGCGCTCGCTGCCGACCTCGATCGTCACGTCGGGGCGGGCGCGGAGGTTGCGGTACCAGTCGGGGTCGGTCGCGGCGCCGCCGTCGGAGGCGATCACCAGGTAGCGGTCGCCCAGCCGGTGGTAGGCGAGCGGGGTGGTGCGGGAGCGCCCGCTGCTCGCGCCGGTCGTGGTGAGGAGGAGCAGCGACGTGCCTGCGAGCTCGCCGTTGACCCTGCCCTCGTTGGCCCGGAACTCCCGGATCACCGAGCGGTCGAACGCGCGTGCCGGGTCGTGGGGCACGCGGTAGGTCAGGTTCACGCGTCCCGCCGGGGTGGGCTCGGCCGCGGCGAGCTCGAGGTCGTGCCTGTGGGCCAGGTCTTCGGCGATGCCCTGACCCGCCCCGACGAGGAGCGGGTGGACGATCAGGTGCAGCTCGTCGAGCAGGCCGGCGTCGAGGAGGCTCGTGATCAGCGTGGGGCCGCCGACGACGTACACGGCATCGCCAGGCGTGTCCTTGAGAGCCCGGATCTCGTCGACGGAGCGGACGATCCGCGCGGTCGGCCAGGCGACCTCGGTGAGCGTCGTCGAGAGCACCAGGTGCTCCGTCCGGGCGGCGAGCCGGGCGTACGCGATCTCGCGCGGGCGAGGCTCGCGTCCGAGCATCTCGACGGCCGCGGCGCGATCGTCGAGGATCGCCGCCCAGAACGGCTCGTAGCCGGCGAACATCCCGGCGCCGAGCACGAACGCGCTCACGGGCGGCAGGAGCTCGAGCCCGTCGGCCCAGGAGTCGACCCAGTCCGCCGTGCCGTCGGCGTCGAGGATCTTGCCGTCGAGCGTCGTCTGCAGGACCGCGATCAGCGGTCGCGAGGAAGTGGTCATCGGTGCCTCCACCAGAAGGATCGGTTACGCAACCGATGGTTGCACCAGTTCTCCGAAATAGCAACCGTTGGTTGCATGTGCGCTCGCGATCGGGACCGGGCGAGCGCGAGCGCCGAACGGCTACTGCTCGGCGTGCGCGCCTGGCTGCCTCGAGGCGACCCTCGAGTCCCTCGAGCACGAGGTCGAGGCCGTACAGGAACTCGTCCTCGTGGCTGAAGCCGTGCTCGGCGATGTGGCGCAGCACGTCGGCCGAGTGGGGGAGGTCGTCGAGCCGTGAGCCGTGGTCGCGCAGGTTCCTGCGGGCCACCTCCATCCACTCCTCGCGGGTGTCGTTGGCGAGCGTCCGCTGCTGCAGCGCGAACCGTAGATGTAGGCGTCCTGCACGAGTAGGCGTGGATCGCCAGCTCGACCGAGAAGCGGCGTCGCGCAGGCAGGCGAGCACCGCCTCGTGGAGCTGAGGTTCGCCTCGCCGGGCTGCGCGGGCTTCCATCAGACCGACCGCCCACGGGTGGTGCCGCAGCGCGGCACGGGTCGAGATGGCGCGCGTTCGCATCTCCTGCTTCCAGTCGCCGCCGTCGCCGGCGCGTCGATCTCGGCGAACACGACGTCGACCATGCCGTCGAGCAGGTGGTCCTTGTTCGAGATGTGGTTGTACAGCGACATCGCCTCGACGCCGAGCGAGCTCGCCAGCTTTCGCATGCTCAGCCCGTCCAGGCCGCTCTCGTCGGCCAGCGTGACGGCCGCGCCCAGGACCCGCTCACGGCTGAGGCCGGCGCGGCGAAGCGCGTGCGGTGCGGGTCTGCGGTTGCTGGGCGCGGGCATGAAAGAGGCGCTTGACAAGCTTACAGCGTACGTTTACCTTACTGCGTAAGCTTACACCGTATGCCAGAGGAGCGCGCCATGAACGACAACGACCACGAACTCACCCCGGAGCAGACGCGCCGGATCGGACGAACCGTCGGCGTCCTGTTCGTCCTGACCTTCGTCACGTCGATCCCGGCGCTGCTCCTGTACGACCGCGTCCTGCACGACGGGCAGTACGTGCTCGGTGGGGGGAACGGACGCTCGCGTGTTCCTCGGAGCGGCGCTCGAGCTGCTCCTGATCGTGGCCAACATCGGGACCGCGGTCGTCGCGTACCCGGTCCTGAAGCGGCAGCACGCAGGTGCGGCGCTGGGCTTCGTCACGGCCCGGGTCGTCGAGTGCACCTTCATCGCCGTCGGCATCCTCAGCGTCCTCTCGGTGGTGACGCTGCGGCAGGACGGCGTCGGCGATCCGGGCACGCGTGTGGCGATCGCCGACGCGCTGGTGGCGATCAAGGACTGGACGTTCCTGCTCGGGCCGGGATTCGTCGTGGGCGTGGGGAACGGGATCCTGCTCGGCTACCTGCTGTACCGATCCGGCCTGGTGCCCCGGCGGATGGCCCTGCTCGGTCTCGTCGGTGGCCCCCTGGTGTGCGCCTCGGGCATCGCCGTGCTGTTCGGCGTCCTCGAGCTCGGCGGTGTCGGGCAGCTCGTCGCGACGATCCCGGAGATCGCCTGGGAGGCGTCGCTCGGCATCTACCTGACGGTAAGGGGTTCCGCCTGGCGCCGGCGCCCGGCACGCTGCCGGCCGCCCGCCGCTGGTCGGCGGGCCGGACGGCCGGGGCGTCTGCCGGGTGAGCGTCTACAGGTCCTTGTTCTCCGGGACGAACTTGCTCGCGGTGAAGGTCGCGCCCTGCGGGTCCCGGATCACGGTGCTCCGCACCCACGGGCCGTCGAACGGCGCGACGAGCGTCGTCCCGCCGAGGGCGCTGGCCCGCTGCGCGATGTCGTCGGCGTCGTCGACGCCGAACGTCACGCTCCAGTGCGACGTCGCGTCCGGCTCGTCGTCTCCGATCCGGACGAGGCTCGCGACCACCTCCTGGAACCGCTCCGGGGCGCCCATGCTGGTCATGTTCTCGCGCTGGCCGGGGTTGCGGGCCTCGAGGAAGTCGCCGTAGGCCGGCAGCGCCCACATGTTGTAGTCGCCGACGCCGAGCAGGTCCCAGCCGAACACGGCGCCGTAGAAGGCCTTCGAGCCCTCCGCGTCGCGGGTGTGGAGGTTGTTGAAGTTCACCGAGCCGTGCTCGTTGACCACGGCGGCGCCGCGGTGCGTGCCGGCCTGCCACAGGGAGAACGTCGCGCCCGCGGGGTCGGCGACGACCGCGGTCCGCCCGAACGGGCCGACGGCGTACGGCTCGAGCACCACCGTCCCGCCCGCCGCACGCACCTTCTCGGCCGTCTCGTCGGCGTCCTCGACCCAGATGTAGGTGTCCCAGGCGGCCTCGCGCGGCGCTCCCTCGGGCTGCGAGCCGATCGCCGCGACGTTCCCGCCGGGTCGCGAGGCCAGGACGTAGCGGCCCGGCGAGTCGGGCGGCATGACGTCCTCGAACGTCCAGCCGAACAGCTCGCCGTAGAACCGCGTGGCGGCCTCGGGGTCGGCCTGGGAGGTGTCGACCCAGCACGGGACGCCGGGGATGTATCGGTCCTGCTTGCTCATCGGTGCTCCTTTCGGGAAGCCGGTTCGCGACCACCCTACGGAGAGTTCAGGACAGGATCTGTCCTCGATCTGTGATCATCTGCGGCGATGGCCAACGGCGCCGGCCGCCTCCTCGATCTGCTCTCGCTGCTGCAGGCCCGCCGCGACTGGCCGGGATCGACGCTCGCCGAACGGCTCGGCGTCTCCGAGCGCACCATCCGGCGCGACGTCGGCCGGCTGCGCGAGCTCGGCTACCCGGTCGAGTCGGTGAGCGGGCCCGCCGGCGGCTACCGGCTGGCCGCCGGCACGGCGATGCCGCCGCTGCTGCTCGACGAGGAGGAGGCGATCGCCGTCGCCGTGGGGCTGCGGACGGCCGCGCGGGCCTCGGTCGCGGGCATCGAGGAGACCTCGGTCCGGGCCCTGGTCAAGCTCGAGCAGGTGCTGCCCCAGCACCTGCGTCGCCGCGTCGCCGCGCTGGCCTCGGCGACGATCGCGGCCCCCTCCGGCGGCCCGACCGTCGATCCGCAGCACCTGACGACCATCGCCGCCGCCTGTCGCGACTCCGAGTGCCTCGGCTTCGAGTACCGCAGCCGCGACGGGACCGAGTCGCGCCGCGACGTCGAGCCGCACTCGCTGGTGAACCTCGGCCGGCGCTGGTACCTGGTCGCCTGGGACCGCCGCCGCGAGGACTGGCGCACGTTCCGCATCGACCGCATCGAGCGTCCGGCCGCGACCGGCCCGCGGTTCGCCGCCCGCACCCTGCCGGCGAGCGATCCGGCCGCGTTCGTCGAACAGCGCATCGCCGGCGGCACGAGCGGCTACGAGGCGCGCGTCACGGTGCACGAGCCGCTGCAGGCGGTCGCGGCGCGGGTGCCGTGGATCGCGAGCGCCCTGACGCCGATCGACGCCGAACGCTGCGAGTACCGGACGTCCGACGACGACCTCAAGTGGCTCGCGCTGCGGATCGTGATGCTCGACGCCGAGGTCGAGGTGCACGGGCCGCCGGAGCTCGTCTCGCTCCTGCGCGGGCTGGGTCAGCGGCTCGCGCGGGCCACCCGGTAGCGCAGGTGCGTCACGCCCGTCCCTGGAGCACGCGCACGAGCTCGAGCGGGCCCGGCCTCGCGCCGTCGAACAGCGTGCGGCCGCCGCCGAGCAGGATCGGGACCTGGGTGATCGCGAGCTCGTCGAGCACGCCGGCGTCGAGCGCCAGCCGGGTCAGCACCGAGCCGTGCACCAGCACGTCGCCGTCGCCGGCGGCCGCCTGGGCCAGGGCCATGGCCGCGGCGATGTCGTCGACGTAGGTGACGAGCGGCCAGCGGGGGGTGTCGCCGGCGCGGCGGGTGAGGACGAAGATCGGGATGCCGTCGTGGTGGTCGCCGCCCCACTCGTGAGCCATCTCGAACGTGCGCCGGCCGACGACGACCGCGCGGGTCGCGAGCAGCTCCTTCCAGATCTGGCCGTCGGCGCCCGGCGGCCCGAACCCGCCGTGCCCGTCGGAGAGCCACTCGTGCAGGATCTCGCCGCCGTCGCCGAGCCCGTTGCCCGGGCCGTCGTTGGGGCCGGTGACGAACCCGTCGACCGATGTGGACATGAAGAGCACCGTGGACATGCAGACCTCCTACGCGGCGTAGGTGTGGGCGATGACGCCGTCGGTGTAGGCCGTCGTGCTCACGAGCTCGAGCCGGAGCGGCTCGGGCAGGCCGTGGAACAGCGGCAGGCCCTCGCCGAGGGCGACCGGGTGGACGAGGATCCGGTACTCGTCGATCAGCCCGTGCCCGGCGAGCGAGCGGGCGAAGCTGGCGCCTCCGAAGACCACCAGGTCCTTGCCCTCCTCGCGCTTCAGCTCGGGGATCTCCTCCTGCGCCGGACGCTTCGAGAGGCGCGCGTTGCTCCACTCGACCCCGTCGAGCGTGCTCGAGAACACCACCTTCGGCAGGCGGTTCATGTAGTCGCCCGTCGGGCTGCTGCTCGTCGGCCAGGCCTGCACCATCTCCTCGTAGGCCCGGCCGCCGAGCACGATCAGCCCGATCTGGCCGAGCAGCTCGAGCACCGCGCGCTGGCGGCGACCGCCGTGGTCGCGCGCGCTGCCGAGCCAGTCGATCGTGTGGTCGGTGTTCGCGGCGAAGCCGTCGAGCGACATCGACATGTACAGGATGAGCTTCCGCTGCTGCGTCCCGTTGCTCATTGATGACCTCCGAGGCGGACGTTATAGTGCACCGATCGGTGCACTATAGCCAGACACTCGACCGCACCTTCTTCGCGCTCTCCGACCCGACTCGCCGGCAGATCCTCGAGCGGCTGGGCAGCGGACCGGCCACGATCGGCGAGCTGGCGCAGCCGTTTGGGCTCACCCTGAACGGTGTCAAGAAGCACGTGAGGATCCTCGAGGACGTGGAGCTCGTGATCACCATGAAGGTCGGGCGCGCCCGCCAGTGCCGGCTCGGACCGGCGCGGCTCGACGACGCGCGGAGCTGGATCGACGAGTACCGGCGGAGCTGGGAGGCCCGGCTCGACCGCTTCGGCGACGTTCGTCGAGCGCCAGGAGGCCTCCGGCGACCCGTGACCTGCAGTACGCGCGGCTGATCGCCGCGGCGCCCGACATCGTGTTCGACGCCTTCACCGGCCAGGCCGGCCAGGAGGCGTTCTACGAGACCGACCGGCCTGGCTGGATCGTCGAGTCCAGCTGCGACCTGCGGGTCGGCGGCGCCTGGGCGATCGCGTTCGGACCGTCGCCGGCCGAGCTCTACCGCCACCGCTACCTGTTCCGGGCGATCGAGCGGCCGCGGCGGCTGCTGCTCGACATGACCGAGACCCGGCTCGACGGCTCGAGCTTCACCGTCGAGGTCGAGTTCCGGTTCGAGGCCCGCGACGGCGGCACGCTGATGACGATGACCCAGTGGGGCTTCCCGAGCGACGCGCTGCGCGAGGAGCACACGCTCGGGCTGCCGAACGCGTTCGACCGCCTCGCTGCGCTCGTCGAGGGCTAGCCATTCGCCGTCCGGCTCGTCCGCTTCGGCGGCAGGTCGCGCAGCCGGCAGTCGAGCAGGTATCCGGCGTTGCCGTCGTCGTCGCGCCAGGCGTTGGTCCGGCGGATCTCCTCCCAGCCCCAGCGGGACGCGTCGCGCTGGAAGCGGCGCGGCGCGACCTCGACGAACGGCGCCGTCTGCCGGCGGATCCGCAGGAGCTCCCAGGAGTGGACGAGCGCGGGCATGCCGTCCAGGGCGTGAAGGCGCTCGAAGTAGGAGAACGGGTCGACGCCGAGCCACGCGGTGCCGGCGACCCAGTCGTCGATCTCGAGCCCGCCGGGCGGCACGCCGTCGCAGTAGACCAGGATCCCGCAGTCGATCACCCAGGCCTCGGGCGAGACGAAGGCGACGTGGGCCACGACCTCGTAGGCGCTGTCGTCGACGAGCCGGGCCGACGGCATCGCCGGCTCCACGAGCTCGGGCTGGGCCATCGCGAACTCCACCGCCAGCTCGACCTCGTCGCCTGCGCGGAAGTCGCGGTAGTTGCCGTCCTGGATGATCCAGGAGGAGAGATCGAGCTGCCAGACGGCGCCCATTCGTGTCATTCTGAACGCGCATGCGCCGTCGCGGGATCGCCACGCTCGTGCTCGCTGCCACCGCGCGTCGCCGCTGCGCCGGCCCTGGCGAAGGGCCCGGACCGCGCTCGCGTGTGCGGCGCGGCGCACTGCATCACGATCCACGGCGAGCGAGCCGCCTCGTCGCTGATCGTGTGGACGAAGGGCGGCGACGATGGTTCCGCCGCCGGCCCCGAAGACGGCGCCGTACTACTCGATCCTGCTCGACGGCGGCGGCTCCGACGTCCGCTACAGCATCCTGTACGTCCCGTCGCGCGCACATGGTCCGGCTCGCGCAGAACCGGGTGCCGCCGTACCGCGACACGGTCGGCGCGTACTGGGCCGCCGCTGTCTGCGACCGACGAGCAGGCGTTCCGCCGCGCCGTCGGCAGCCTGCGCCCGCTCGCGGCGCCGCGGCGCTGGGGCTAGACATCGGCGGCATCCAGCTCTGACCCCAACGGGGCATTCCGGCGCAGGGCGGGTCCGTCGATGGGCTCGTCATGTTACAACATTTGCTATCTCGCCCGATGCTCGTTGGAATCTTGGCAATTGCGGGCCTGTCCGTCGCCGGCACCGCGAGCGCGCCGGCTGCGACGACGGCTCCCCGGGTCTTCGCCTTCATCGACGAGTTTCCCGACGCCACCCAGCAGGCCCGGCTTGCTCGCGGTGGCCTCCCAGATCGGGGTGGCCGCGCCGGAGTGGTGCAGCATCCGGGGCACGACCTTCGGCTGCGACGCCGTCGACCAGAACCTGCTGGCGCTCGGGGCGTCGAGCGGCTTCACGGTCTGGCCGGTCGTCAACCGTGCCGACCCGGGCCCCGACGATGCGCTGCTGGCGACGGCCGCGTCCCGCCGTCAGGCGGCCGACTCGATCGCCGCCTGGGCGGCCGAGGCCGGCGTCGGCGGCATCACCCTCGACGTCGAGGGCGTCGACCCCGGCCGGGCGAACGCGTTCACCAACTTCGTGAAGCTGCTCGGGCGCGACCTGCACGACGACGGCCGCTCGCTCGCGGTCTACGTGCCGCGCCGCACCGGGGCGAAGGCCTCGGCGTGGAGCGCCGCCTACCAGTGGGGCGCGCTGGCCGACGCCACCGACCTCCTGCTGGCCTCGTCCTACAGCGAGTCCTGGGAGGCGCCGGGCCCGGTCATCACGACCGCCGGCTTCTCGGCGCTGCTCGACTGGGCGGCCCGCTACGGGACCGACCGGGTCGCACCGGTGCTGCCGGCCTTCGCCCAGCGCTGGGCGGCCGGAGCCACGGCGCCGGACATCCTCCCGGCGGCGACGGCCGCCGCCCGGGGCGACGTGGTCGGGCTCGGCGCGCAGCGCGACGGCGAGGCCTCGTACGTGGACGGCGGCGCCGTCACCTGGTTCGAGACCGGAGAGGGCCTGGCCCAGCGCCGCGCCGCTGCCGGCCAGGCCGGGTTCTCGTGGGTCGCGCTCTTCCTGCTCGGCTGGGAGCCGGCGTCGTTCTGGGGCGCCTGATCAGCCGATGAGCGCGACGAGCGCCGCGACGCTGTCTGCGACCGGACGGTCGGTGTCGAGCTCGTGGTGGGCGATCCGGCGCAGCAGCGGCTCGACCGTGTCGACGAGTGCCACGGCGCGGGCCGCGTCCTCGGGCCGGCTGCCGTAGGACCCCGCGGGCCGGTCCGCGAGCCGCGCGGCGAGCACGTGGCGGGGCGCCGTGAGCAGCACGACGAGGTCGAAGCGTCGGGCGAGGCGGCCCATGTTGGGCGCACAGCCGCTCGCGAACAGCTCGCGGGCGTCTCCGTCCAGGAGCTCGGCGACCCGCTGCTCGCGCCAGACCCAGTCGCGGCCCGGCTCCACGGTGTCGCCGGCGGCCTCGACCCACTCGGAGAACGCCGGTTGGTCGAGGTCGACGGCGCGCCGGCCGCTGGCCGCGAGCGCCGCCACCAGGGCCGACTTGCCCGTGCCCGAGACGCCCGTGAGCAGCACGCGCGGCACCCGACTCAGCGCGCCGCGTGGGCCCGCAGCGCGTCGAGCGCCCCGCGCAGCAGCGCCAGCGCCTGCTCGAGCTCGGCCGGGTCGATCGCGAGCTGGCGGTCGGCGACGCGCGCGCCGAGCGTGGTGAGGAGGGTGATGACGGCGCCGGCGTAGGTGTGGGCGGCCAGGCTGTCCGGGGCCACGCCGGCGTCCTCGGCGACCGCCCGGGCGATGGCCTTCTCGGACTCGGCGAGCCGGTCCGTCGCCAGGCCGCGCAGGTGCGGGTCGTGCGCCACGGTCCGCTGGCGCAGCAGCGAGAGGTCCTCGACGTGGGACGCGCCCTCGGCCTCCAGCCAGCGCACGATCCGCTCGAGCACGTCGCCGTCGCTGCCGTCCAGGGCGGCCGCCAGCCGGTCGAGCGGCTGCACGAGCCCGCCGAGGACGATGTCCTCCTTCGAGGCGAACCAGGTGTGCACGGTGCGCGGGGCGACGTCGGCGCGCTCGGCGATCTGGGCGATGGTGGCGCCCTCGAAGCCGCGCTCGAGGATGAGCTCGCAGGCGGCGCGGGTGATCGCCTCGCGCGTCCTGGCGTTCTTCCGTTCCCGCAGTCCCACGTGCTCCTCGATCATGCTCGCAGCATAACGCAAAGACGCACAGAAGAGAAAACTTGCATAAGAATGCGACTTTGCGCTAGGGTGCGTCCATGGCCTCGCATCTTCAGGCGCTCGGACGCTTCTGCTTCCGCCGCCGCCGCTTCGTGCTCGTCTCCTGGATCGCCCTGCTCGCCGTGGTCGGCGCCGCCGCCGTCCTCGGGAACGGCTCCTTCGTGTCGTCCTTCTCGGTGCCCGGCACCGAGTCGCAGAACGCCATGAACCTGCTCGAGCAGCGGCTGCCCAACGCAGGCGCCAACGGCGGCAGCGGCCGCGCGGTGTTCGCCGTCGACCAGGGGAAGACGTTCAGCGCAGCGCAGCAGCAGGCCATCCGCCGCACCGTCGCGGCGATCGAACAGCTGCCGTCCGTGGCGTCCGCGAGCGATCCGTTCGCCACCGGCGCGGTGTCGGCCGACAGGCGCGTCGCCTACACCCAGATCGGGTTCTCGAGGCCGTCGACCGACGTCAGCGGCGCTGACCGGACGGCCATCGAGCGGGCCGAGGCGTCCGCCCGGCAGGCCGGCGTCACGGTGCTCCTGGCCGGTGACGCCGCGCCTGTCCAGGCACAGGGAGGGATCCCGCCCGAGGCCATCGGGCTGCTCGTCGCGCTGGTGGTGCTGGCCATCACCTTCGGCACGATGACCGCCGCCGGCATGCCGCTCCTGACCGCGGCGATCGGCGTCGGCATCGGCCTCGCCGGGATCCTCGGGCTGAGCGCCCTGACCGAGCTCTCGTCGGTCGTCACCAGCCTGGCCTCGATGCTCGGTCTGGCCGTCGGCATCGACTACGCGCTGTTCATCATCTCCCGCTACCGCTCCCAGGCCCACGAGGGCATGGATCTCGAGGAGTCCGCCGGGCGCACCGTCGGCACCGCAGGCAGCGCCGTGGTGTTCGCCGGCGCGACCGTGATCATCGCCCTGGCAGCGCTCGCCGTCACCGGCGTCCCGTTCCTCACGGCGATGGGCCTCACGGCCGCCGCCACCGTGGCTGTCGCGGTGCTCGTGGCGCTCACCCTGGTCCCCGCCCTGCTGGGCTTCGCCGGCCGCCGCGCCGTCAAGGGCAAGCGCTTCAACGGCCCCGAGCACGAGCGGAAGGCCACGCTCGGCGCCCGCTGGGTGGCCCTCGTGGTGCGCCACCGCGTGGCCGCGATCGCCCTCACCGCCCTGACGACGCTCGCGCTCAGCCTGCCGCTGCTGCACCTGCACCTCGGCCTGCCCGACGACTCGACGGCGGCCAAGGGCACCCAGCAGCGCCAGGCCTACGACCTCCTCACCGAGGGCTTCGGCGCCGGGTTCAGCGGGCCGCTCACGATCGTCGCCGACGTTCCGAAGCAGGACGACGCCAACGCGGCCGCCGCGCAGATCCGCACCCGGCTGACCGCGCTCGCCGGCGTGACCGCGGTCACGCCCGCGAAGGTCACGCCCGACGGGTCGCTCGCGATCCTGTCGGTGATCCCGAAGAGCGGCCCGTCGACGAGCGCGACCGAGCACCTGGTCAACCAGATCCGCGGCCAGGAGGACGAGATCCGCGCGGCCACGGGGGCCCAGCTGTACGTGACCGGCCCGACCGCGGTCAACATCGACGTCACCAGCAAGATGGCCAGCGCCCTCCCGGTCTACCTGCTGGTCGTCGTCGGGCTGGCCCTGGTGCTGCTCACCATCGCGTTCCGCTCGGTGCTCGTCCCGCTCACCGCGGTCGGCGGCTTCCTGCTCTCGATCGGCGCCTCGCTGGGCGCGATGGTCGCGGTCTTCCAGGACGGGATCGGGGCCTCGCTGCTCGGCATCGAGCCCGCCCCCATCGTGAGCCTGCTCCCGGTGCTGATCATCGGGATCCTGTTCGGCCTGGCCATGGACTACCAGGTGTTCCTGGTCTCGCGGATGCACGAGGCCCACGCCCACGGCCAGGACCCGCAGGACGCCGTGCACCAGGGGTTCCGCCACTCGGCCCGGGTGGTGACGGCGGCGGCGCTGATCATGGGGAGCGTGTTCGCCGGGTTCATCCTGCCCGACGACGCGATCATCAGGTCGATCGGCTTCGGCCTCACCTTCGGGATCCTGATCGACGCGTTCCTCGTCCGCATGACGCTGATCCCCGCGCTGATGAGCCTGCTCGGCTCGCGGGCCTGGCACCTGCCGCGCTGGCTCGACCGGCTCGTCCCGAACCTCGACCTCGAGGGCGCCGCGCTGGCCGACGAGCGCTGACCGTCTCCGCTGGCTCGTCGGCCGCGCGGCCCGCCTCACCCCGCGATCGGCGGCCCCACCACGCGCGCTGGGGCGTCGCACACGGTGAGACGGTACCGCGAACCGGTTGCAGCGCCGGCGGCCGCGGCCTAGTGTCGTCGGCGCGACAGCAGACGACAAGGAGGTACGTCGTGAAGTCGATTCGGATGGGTGTGGTCGCCGCAGTCCTGGGAGCCTCGCTCCTCGCCGGAGGAACGGCCGTTGCGGCCGAGCCGACGGTGTTCGCGAGCGGGCTCGACAACCCGCGCGGGCTCACCTTCGGGCCGGACGGCAACCTGTACGTCGCCGAGGCGGGGACTGGCGGCACCACCTCGACGATCGGCACGTGCCCGCAGGTCGGGGCGCCGATCGGGCCGTACACCGGCGGCAACACCGCGAGCGTGACGCGCATCGCGCCGGACGGCGAGAAGACGATCGCGGCCGACGGGCTGCCGTCGGCGACCGAGGCGATCGGCGACATCGAGGGCGCGTCCGACGTCGCCTTCGTCGACGGCCAGCTGTACGTGCTCACCGCGGGCGGCGGCTGCTCGCACGGCCACACCGACGCGCCGAACGGCGTCTACAAGGTCAACGGCGACGGCACCACCACGTTGGTCGCCGACCTCAGCGCCTTCCTGGCGGGCCACCCGGTGGCCAACCCCTCGGACGACTTCGAGCCGGACGGCACCTGGTACTCGATGGCCGTGCGTGACGGTGCTCTGTACGCCGTCAACGCGAACCAGGGCGACGTCGAGAAGGTCTCGCTCGACGGCAGCGTGAGCCGGATCCTCGACGGCTCGGCCCGCTTCGGCCACGTCGTCCCGACGGCGATCGCGTCCTGGAACGGCCGCTTCTTCCTGGGCAACCTCGGCGTCTTCCCGATCACCCCGGGCGCGCAGTCGCTGTGGAAGCTCACGGCCGGCGGACACGTCTCGCAGGTCGCCGGCGGGCTCACCACGGTGCTCGGCGTGGCGGTCACGAAGCACGGGCGGATCTACGTGCTCGAGTCGATGACCATGCCCGGCTTCCCCGGCCCCGACCAGCTCGGCTCGGGCGCGGTGCTGCAGGTCAAGAGCGACGGGACGACCGTGCCGGTCGCAACGGGTCTGAGCTTCCCGACCGACCTGGCGCTCGGCCCCGACGGTGCGCTGTACGTGTCGAACCTCGGCTTCGGCGCCGGCGCCGGCGCGGGTCAGGTCGTCAGGATCCCGCTGGGCTGAGTGCGGCTGCACGAGGGACAGGAGGAGGTCGACGGCGAGCTCGTGGCGCGCCTGCTCTCGGAGCAGGCCCCCGGGCTCGCCGGCCTCCCCGTCCGCCGGCACGCCTCGACCGGGACGGTCAACGCGATCTTCCGGCTCGGCGACGAGCTGTACGCGCGGCTGCCGCTGCTGGCTGCGTGGGCGGACAGCCTGGCCAACGAGGAGCGGGTGCTGCCGCGCCTCGCGCCGCACCTGCCGCTCGAGACGCCGCAGGTGGTGCACCGGGGAAGGCCGGGTGCCGGCTACCCGCTGCCCTGGGCGGTGTACCGCTGGATCCGCGGCGAGCCGTACGACGACGGGCTGGTCGCGGACGAACGTGAGGCGGCCCACGACCTGGCGGCGTTCGTGCAGGCGCTGCGGGCGGTGCCGCTCGACGGCAGCGAGGTGCGCGCCGGCCGCCGGCCGCTGCCCGCGCTCGACCGTCAGACCCGCGAGAACATCGCCGCGCTCGGCCAGCACTTCGAGCTCGCCGAGGTCGAGGCGGCCTGGACACGGGCGCTCGAGGCGCCGCTCTGGGACGGCGTGCCGACCTGGATCCACGCCGACCTGCTGCGGCCGAACCTGCTGGTGCGCGACGGACGGCTCGCGGCCGTGCTCGACTTCGGCGGCACCGGTGCGGGCGACCCGGCCACCGACCTGGTCGCGGCCTGGGCGGTGTTCGGCCCGCACGGCCGGGCGGCCTACCGCGAGGCGCTCGAAGCCCGACGACGGCGCCTGGGAGCGGGGGCGCGGCATCGCGCTGCACCAGGCCGCCGCGATCGTGCCGTACTACGCCGAGACGAACCCGGTCTTCGCGGCGCTCGGGCGGCGCACGATCGAGCAGGTGCTCATCAGCTAGACGCGCGGCCGTACTCGTCCACGAAGTCCCAGACCCGCAGGTGGCCGGGCTCGAGCCGGACGATCACGTCGCTGCCGCCGTGGGCGTCGGCGTAGGGCGGACCGTCCTGCGGCCCGAGGTAGCGGGCGGCGATGCGGCGGGCCGTCTCGTTGACGGCCTGCTCGACGAAGCGGGCGGTGGTGCGCAGCTCGACGCCGCGCAGCGGCCGCTCGGACTCGGCCACCACGATCGTCGCCCGCGGGTCGCGGCGGAGGTGGCGGGCCTTCGCGTCGAGGCCGTCGATCCACAGGTTGAAGCCGCCGTCGCGCCACTCGTGCCAGACCGGTGAGAGCAGCACGCTGCCGTCCGCCCGCAGCGTCGCCAGCACCGCCACGCGCGGCTCGTCGAGGAACGAGCCGAGCTCCTCGATGGGGAGGTCCTTGCGCACGCGGCCACGATAGGCCACGCCGGAAGGCGGACGGGCTGGCGGTCGTTGTCGTCCCCATGAGCGTCGAAACGACCACGGCCGTCGTCGCGACGGCCTTCGGCGGCCCCGAGGTGCTCGAGCTCCGGGAGCTGCCGCTCGCCCCGCCCGGCCCCGACGAGGTGGTGCTCGAGGTCCGCGCCGCGGGCACCAACCCGATCGACTACAAGCAGTACAGCGGGGCGATGGGCCGGCCGGAGCTGCCGCTGCGGCTGGGCGCGCGAGGCGTCCGGGGTGGTGGTCGGCAGCGGCGCCGAGGTGATCGCGTACCCGCGAACGGCACGTACGCGACGCACGCTCGTCGTGCCGGCGTCGAGCCTGGTCGAGAAGCCCGCGGCGCTCGGGTTCGAGGAGGCCGCCGGGCTCCTGCTGGCCGGCGTGACGGCGACCCACGCGCTGGCGGTCGTCGAGGCCGCAGCCGGCGACACCGTCCTGCTGCACGGCGCCGCCGGCGGGGTCGGGCTGCTCGCGATCCAGCTCGCGGTGCTGCGCGGCGCCCGGGTGATCGGCACCGCGAGCCCGGGCAGCCACGACCTGCTGCGCGAGCTCGGCGCCGAGCCCGTGGCCTACGGCGAGGGCCTGGCCGAGCGGATCCGGGCGCTCGCGCCGGACGGGGTCGACGCCGTCGTGGACGCCGCCGGCGGAGACGAGGCGCTCGACATCTCGCTGGACCTGGTCCCGGACCGCGGCCGCATCGTCACGATGGTCGCCGGGCCACGCGCCTTCGAGGCCGGCGTCAAGGTGATCGGCGGCGCCCCGGGTGCCGACCCGGGCACCGAGATCCGCCGCAGCGCCCGGCCCGAGCTGGCGCGGCTCGCCGGCGAGGGCACGCTGCGGGTCGTCGTCGCCGGCTCGTACCCGCTGGCCGAGGCCGCCGAGGCCCACCGCCGGCTGGCCGAGCGCCACGCCCACGGCAAGCTCGTCCTCACGCCCTGAGAGCCGGTGGAAAACGACGGAAGCCCGCACGGGGCGGGCTTCGGTCATCGGAAGATCAGGCGGTAAATGGTCGGGGGACGTTCAGTTGAAGGTCTCACCCTCTGGTTGCCATCGCTGTCCGACGCCCATCTCATCGGCAGCGTCCGTCGCGGGCTTGAGCCTGCGCGACACCCAGCAGACGAGGACCGCCGAGGCCACGCCCACGAGCGTCCCGGCGAGGACGTCGGTCGGGTAGTGGACGGCCGCCAGCAGCCGGCCGACCGCGACCATCGCGGCGACGGCGTAGGCGGGCACGGCGAGCCGCCGGTAGGAGAGCGCCACGACCGTGGCGATGGCGAAGGCCGCGGTCGCCCCGTCGCTCGGGAAGGACGGGTCGATGTTCGCCGAGCCGATCGGGTCGAACAGCAGCGGGTGGGCCACGAACGGCCGGGCGCGCCCGATCACGGGCTCGAGCAGCCGGGCGAGGCCCTCGGCCGCCACCAGCGCGAGCGGCACCTCGACCGCCAGCCGGCGAAGCCCGATCCGCCCCGACTGCCAGGCGTAGGCCACCGCCAGCCCGAGCAGCACCACGAACGCGAGCTCGGACGAGACGTACAGGTGCTGCACGGCATCGACCACGCCGAGCCGGCGGACGACGCCGGCCAGCAGCACCTCGACGCGCAGGTCGGCAGCGTCGACCACGTGGGTCGCGACCAGGCCGGTCAGGCAGACGAAGGCGCCGAGGCAGGCGACGGCGATGCGGCGCCGGGGCTGCAGGTGCGAGCGGCGCGGGGCGTGGCGTCGTGAGCTCCATGCGGCGACCGTACGCCGCGTCCGTCACGCCCCCGCGCCGCCTCGACCAGCGGCGCCGGCGGCCCGCTCAGCGGTGTCGCGGCTGGGCGTTCAGGGCAGATGGCGACGGCCCGGATGCGTCTCGTCGGTGAACGGCTGGCCGTTGTCCTCGTACACGTCCCAGAACGTGCCCTGCGGGAACGCAGCTGTTGAGGTCGACGGTCACCGAGCCCGAGCTGGACAGGGCGCCGCCGCCGAGCGGCGGCTGGCCGGCCGGGCAGGTGACGAAGCGCCCGGTTCTGGGACGACGGCGGGTTCATCACCGGCGCCCCGACCTGCACCGAAGTAGCCCTTCGGCTTCTTGGCGCAGATCGGCGAACACCTCGAACGTCGTGTCGAAGTTGGTGTTGGTCGTTCATGTCGGTGCGCCAGCCGTTGGCCTCGGGGAACGTGCTGTTGATCAGCACCGCAGTGCTGCCGGTGTTCGAGAGGCGAGCCGCCGCCGTACACCACGGTGTGCGCCGGACACGTCGAGCTGCCGCTGGCCTGCGTCTCGGCGGGGTCGGTGAACACCCCGCTCTCCACGATCGTCGTAGTTGCGGACGGCCTTGCCGCACACCGCGTACACGGCGAACGTCGTCGGCGAGCTGACGTTGTTGACGTCGGCGACCCACGTGTTGCCGGCCGGGAAGGAGCTGTTCACGTTGGCGTTCAGCCCGCTCGAGGCGACACCACGCCGCCGCCGTAGGCCACCGTGCCGATCGGGCAGGCGACCGAGCCGCGGGTCTGGGTGAACTGGTCGAGGTGAAGAGCTGGGAGTGCACCTGGACGTAGCCCTTCGGCAGCTTGCCGGCAGCGCGGGTGCTGCCGGCAGGCCGTCTTGCCGGGCGCGGGCGCCGACGCCGGAACGCCCTGGACCGGGTTCTTGGGCTGGTCGGCCAGCGCGGCCGGGGCGGATGCGGCCAGCGCGACGCCGGCCAGGGCCGCTGCGAGCGGCCTCGCCTTCGAGGTCATGCGATCGGCTCCTTCGGAGGTCTCGCCGGCCAGGCGCTCGTCGGAGGCCGGCTGATCGACAGCCGCGACCCTACGGGCGCCGCTCGGATCCTGCGAACTGGCCGACCGGCCGAAATCAGTCTGGACGAAACGATTAGGTAGGGCGGACCCCGTAGCGCGCCGCGTGGGCCACCGTCTGGCGCGCGCTGCGCACCAGCGCCGCGTCGACGAACGCGCCGTCGGCGAGGGCGATCGCGCCGACGTGCGCCCGCTCGGCGGCGGCGAAGCGGGCCAGGAGCTCGCGGGCCCGCACGACCTCGTCGGCGGCCGGCAGGTAGGCCGCCTCGATGACCGGGAGCTGGCGCGGGTGGATCGCCGACCGGCCCAGGTGGCCCAGCGCCCGGCCGCGCTCGCAGGAGCGGGCGAGGCCGGCGTCGTCGTCGCGGTGCGGGAAGACCGACTGCGGCGGGCGGGGGAGGCCCGCGGCGACGGCGGCGTTGACGATCCGGCTGCGGGCCCAGTCGAGCCCCTCCTCGGTGGCGCCGAGCTCGGCCCGAAGGTCGCTCTCGCCGAGCGAGAGGCCGGCCAGGCGCGGGCTGCACGACGCGATCTCGAACGCGGCCTCGACGCCGCGGGCGGACTCGACGAGGCAGTGCACCGCGAGCTCCGGCGCGCCGGCGGCGTCGAGCAGGTCGAGCACGGCCTCGACGTCGTCGGGGCTCTCGACCTTCGGAAGGTGGATCCGGTCGAGCTGGGGGAGCCGGGCCACCGCCTCGAGATCGGCCCGGCCGAACGCGTCGACAGCGGGTTGACGCGGACGCTGACCGGCTTCTCGGGGGCGTTGGTGAGCAGGCCGGAGAGCGCGTCGCGGGCGGCCTCCTTGAGCGACGGCGCCACCGCGTCCTCGAGGTCGACGATGACCGCGTGCGCCCGCGAGTCCAGCGCCTTGGCCACCAGCTCGGGCCGGCTCGCCGGGGCGTACAGCCAGGTCAGGGGCGGGAGCTCGGTCACGCGACGACGCCGTCCCTGCGCAGCCGGTCGATCGCCTCGGCGTCGAGCCCGGCCTCGGCGAGCACGGCGTCGGTGTCGGCGCCGTGGGCCCGGCCGGTCCAGCGGATCGTGCCCGGCGTGTCCGAGAGCCGGGCCAGCACGTTCGGCATCCGCAGCGGGCCGAGCTGCTCGTCCTCGACCCGGGCGATGGCCCCGATCGCGGCGAGCTGGGGATCCTCGACGATGTCGCTCGCGTCGTACACCGGCGCCACCGCCGCGTCGGCCTCCTCGAACGCCTGCAGCACCTCGCTCGCGCGAGCGGGCGCCGATCCAGGCCGCCACCGCGCCGTCGATCTCCTCGACGTGGGCCACCCGGCCCGAGCCGGTGGCGAACCACGGCTGCGTCGACGAGGTCGCCGCGGCCGACGAGCCGCAGCACCCGGGCGGCGACGCTGTCGGCGCTCGAGGAGACGGCCACCCAGTGCCCGTCGGCGGTCGCGTAGACGTTGCGCGGCGCGTTGTGGCGCGAGCGGTTGCCGCTGCGCGGCTGCAGCACCCCGAGCTGGTCCCAGGCCGAGACCTGGGGCCCGAGCAGCCCGAGCAGCGGCTCGATCAGCGACACGTCGACCTCCTGGCCCTCGCCGCCGGCGTCGCGGGCCCGCAGCGCCGCCAGGATCGCGAACGCCGTCGCCAGCGCGGCCACGCCGTCGGCCAGCGCCAGCGGCGGCAAGAGCGGCGGGCCGTCGGCCTCGCCGTTCAGCGCAGCGAACCCGCTCATGGCCTCGGCCAGCGTCCCGAAGCCCGGCCGGCCGGCGTAGGGCCCGGTCTGGCCGAACCCCGTGACCCGGGCCAGGACGAGCCCGCGGTTGTCGCGCCTGAGCTCCGGAAAGCCGAGCCCCCAGCGCTCGAGCGTGCCGGGCCGGAAGTTCTCGATGACCACGTCGGCCCGGCTCGCGAGCCGCAGGAACACGTCGCGCCCGGCGGGCTTCGACAGGTCGACCGCCGCGAGCCGCTTGTTGCGCCCGAGCATCTTGAACCACAGGCCTGCGCCGTCCTTGGCCGGGCCGTGGCCGCGCGCCGGGTCGGGTCGGGACGGGTGCTCGATCTTGACCACGTCCGCGCCGAGGTCGCCCAGGAACATGCCCGCCAGCGGTCCGGCGAACAGGGTCGCCGCCTCGACGACCCGGAGCCCTTCGAGAGGTCCGGCGCTCACGTCGGCGGCTCGAGGTCGACGGCCAGCCGGAAGCCGATCCACGGCGAGCGCTGCAGCTCGCCGCCGAGCAGCAGCAGCTCGAGCGACCAGGACGGCTCCTGCGGGCCGCCGTCGACGTACCAGTCGGAGCCCTCGGCGCGATACCCCGACCCGCCCTTGAGGATCGCGAAGCGCGTCCGCCCGTCGTGGTGCTCGCTCTCGGTCCAGTTCCAGACGCGGGGCTCGGCGCGCTCGAGGACGCCGGCCTCGGCGGCGAGCTGCCACTCGTCCTCGGTCGGCAGCCGGGCGCCGGCCCAGACGGCGTAGGCTCGGGCCTCGGCCAGCTCGACGTTCGTCGCCGGCGCGTCGGGCGGGCCGCTCGGAGGCCGCCCGCTGAACCGGGCGAGCTCGGCTGCGGTCACCTCGCGCGCGGCGACGGCGACCCGGCCGAAGAGCTGGTTGGGCCCGGGTCGCGGGACCTCGACCAGGTCGTGCAGCCGGGGCGGCAGCGGCTTCCACTCCTCGACGTACGGCGCGACCCCGTAGATGCCGGTCTCGCGGCGGCGGAACACGGCGGTGAGCGGACGCGGCTCGACCGCAGCGAACCCCGGCGGCGGCTGGCGCCAGGCCGCGCGCGGGGTCGGCAGGCGCACGACCTCGCGGGCCGGGAAGGCCCGGTCGCCGGGCGGGTCGGCACGCAGCGCGTCAAGGTCGACCGCCAGCTCGGGCGGGAGGGCCAGCAGCGCGCCCAGGCCGTGCTCCGGGAGCTCGACCGCGACCCGCTCGGCGGCGACCAGCTCGCGGCCGGCGAAGAGGTCGTACAGCCGGTGCCCCTCGGGCAGGCCGTCGAGCAGCAGCTCGCCGCGGAAGGCGCCCGCCGGCGCTCGTCGCGAGCGTCCACAGGACCCCGCCGGAGCCGGCGAAGCGGGAGCCGACGACCGCCGGCCGCGACGGCTCCGCCGAGCGCACCGCGAGCGGCTCCCAGTCGCCGTCGGTCAGCAGGTCGGCGAAACGGCGCTGCACCCGCAGCATCGAGCGCAGCAGCGAGGCGTCGCGCTCGCTCCAGCCGACCCACGAGCCGAACACGTTCTCCCACACGAGCACCCCGACGCCGTTCAGCCAGGCGCTCCGCAGCTCCTCGGCGTGGTCGCGGTTCCAGCGCCGGGTGTGGCGGAGCAGGTGGCGCTGCTCGAACCAGCGCGCCCGCAGCACGCCCGGCACCGGGCTGTCGGCGACCCACTGGGCCCACGACAGGTGGTGGTCGGCGATCCGCTCGCACGGCACGCTCGACTCCCCCTCGAAGGCCACGCCCGGCCGGGCGGCGTCCACCGCGGCGCGGAGCTCCGGGCGGGCCTCGCGCAGCGTGTCGAGCATGACCCCGTCGGCGCCGAGCCAGGCCACGACGTCGGCCACCGCCTGCTCGTCGGGCATGCCGGAGCGCCGGGTGCCGACGTCCCACGGGTTGTAGTCCAGGAACACCCGCACCCCGTGGTCCTGCAGGTGGGCGACCAGCTCGGGCAGCCCCGGGACGCCGCGGTACAGGTCGAACTGGTTGCGCTCGTCGATCCCGATGACCGGGTAGGCGTGCCACAGCACGATCCCGTCGTACCCGCCGAACCGCCGCTCGCCGTCGCGAAGGAAGCGATCGGGCGTGAACGTGCGCTCCTCGTGGTCGTACAGCAGCTCGTCCCACAGCCAGGCCAGGGCGACGCACAGGCAGCGCGGCGTCCAGGCGAAGGCCGGGTCGCGGTACGCGGCGCCGTCGTAGCCCGTGCGGGCCCGGGCCTCGTCGCGCCAGCGGCGGAGGGCCGCACGCCAGGCGGGCCAGTCGGCGACGGCGTCGGGTGCGGCCAGGATCTTGGCCCGGTCGAGCACCGCCAGGTCGGCGTCCGGCTCGAGCGGCACGGCCGTCGGCAGGTCGACCGGGCGCGGAACGAGCGGGTCGCGCGGGGCGTCCATGGCCAGGGTCATGCGGCCACCAGCAGCGTCCGCTCGGCCAGCGCCGCGATGGACGCGCCGTCGAAGCCGGGGAGCGAGGTGGCGATGCGGTCGCGCAGCGGCGCCGTCCAGCACTCGGGGATGCCGGAGGCACCGACCCGGGCGCCGAGGATGGAGCCCACGGCGGCGCCGTTCGAGTCCGTGTCCCAGCCGGCCGCCACGGCGGCGCAGATCGCCGCCCGAGTAGTCGTCGCCGAAGCGGCACAGCACCGCCGCGACGAGCGCGGTGTTGTTGATCGCGTGCACCCAGTGCAGCTCGCCGAACGCCTGCTCGAGCCCGTCGACGACCCGCTCCCAGTCCGCGTCGCTCTCGGCCAGCGCGCGGGCCGTGCGGATCGCGCCGGCGAGCCGGGAGCGCGGCGGCACCGCCTCGAGCCCGGCCTCGACGCAGCTCGCGGGCGTCGCGCCGGCCACGGACGCCGCGCTCGCGGCAGCCATGAAGGTGGCCGCGGAGATCCCGTTGGCGGTGTGGCTCAGCCGCGCGTCGCGGTACGCCAGCGCGGCGGCTGCGCCCGGGTTGCCGGGGCGGGCCCAGCCGTACAGCTCGACCCGGATCCGGGCGCCGATCCACTCCCGGAACGGGTTCCTGTAGGTCGCCGTCTCGGGCGGCAGAAGGCCCAGCAGGAGGTTGCGGTAGGCGAGCCGCTCGGCGGTGAACGAGCGACCGGCCGGCATCAGGTCGAGCCACGCCTGGGCCACGTCCTCGGTCGTCAGCGCGTCGCCGTGCTGCTCGAGCAGGTGCAGCGCCAGCAGCGTGTAGTTGAGGTCGTCGTCCTCGGGCATGCCGTCGATCGTCTCGGCCAGGCTCGTCGCGGCGCTGCGGCGGTTCCAGGGCCAGCGGGCGGCGACCTCGGCGGGCAGGCCGCGGGCCGTGAACCAGCCGTCGAGCGGCCAGCGGCCCGACGCCTGGAGCAGCTCCCGGATGCCCTCGCGCGGGAGCTTCTCGACCGGCTTTCCGAGCAGGCAGCCGGCGGCCCGGCCGAGCCAGGCGCCGTGGATCCGGTCGCCGAGATCCGTCGGGGAGGAGCCGCCGGACGCCCCGGGAGAAGGGAGGTAGACACCCGGGGCGTCCGGCTCGTCGCCGGTCTCTGGGGAGGCTCCGGCGGCAAGCTCGTCGAGCAGCTGCTCGGCCAGGGGACGGAGGGAGCGGGAGGCGGGCGCAGACGACGCTCCGGCACGGACGGGCGCCTCGTGGCCGCCGGCGGCCCGCCAGCGCTCGGCGGCGTCGCCCACGTCGCGGCCCTCCTCGCGTGCCTGACGCAGGGCGTGGCCCACCAGGTCCTCGGGCTGGACCCAGGTCAGCCGCACCCGTCCCGCCCGTCGAGCGTCGCGAAGGACGCGGCGCGGGCCGCGTGCGCCGCGTCGTCGCGGGCGAAGATCTCGCGGGCCACCGCGGCCATCTCGCTGCCGGGGGCGTCGAGGTCGATCCGGCTGGCCGTCGCGACCTCGTCGGCCCAGTCGGCACGCACGCCGTCGCGCCCGGCCAGCGCGCCGGCGATCGCTCCGCCCATCGAGGCGATCGAGTCGGCGTCGCGGCCGTAGTTCACGCCGCCGAGCACCGTCTCGGCGAAGTCCCCGCCGGTGGCCACGAGCAGGCCGAGCGCCACCGGGAGCTCCTCGATCGCGTGCACCCGGCTCGGCCGTCGGGCGTCGAGCCCGGGCTGGAAGTACACCGGGCCGACGGTGTCGTACGGCTCGACCGCGGCGCGCAGCGCGGCGAGCCCGCCCTCGCGCCAGCCGTCGAGGTCGGCGGCCCGCTCGCACACGGCCTCGACGGCCGCACGGGTGCCGTCCTCGGCCCGGGCCAGGCAGGCCGTGACGACCGAGCCGACGTCGGCGCCGGGCCGCAGGGCCTCGGCGACCGCTGCGGCGAAGACGCCCGCCGCCTCGCGGCCGTAGCTCGACTGGTGCGCCCCGGCGATGTCGAGCGCCTCGCGGTAGGCGCCGGCGGCGTCTCCGGCGTTGGCGATCCCGACCGGCGCGCAGTACATCGCCGCGCCACAGTTGACGATGTTGCCGACCCCGGCCTCGCGCGGGTCGACGTGCCCGTAGTGCAGCCGCAGGACGAGCCACTTCTCGGCCAGCGCCAGGCGGTGCAGCAGGAGCTCCTCGCGGCCGAGCTCGGGAATCCAGATTCGCTCTCCGATCAGCTCGGGCACCAGCAGCCGCTCGACGTCGTAGGCGCCCAGGTGGTCGCGCTTCTGCGCGTACACCCGCACCAGCGCGCGCGTCACCAGGGTGTCGTCGGTGACGTGCCCGTCGCCCTTGTGGAACGGCGCCAGCGGCCGGTCGTCGAGGGCGTGGGTCATCGACGGCACGACGCCTTCGACGAACCCGCCGTAGTGCTCGACGATGTCCGCCTGGCCCCGGCCCTCGGTGGCGCCGCCGAGGGCGTCGCCGATCGCCGCGCCGACGAGGCAGCCGCGGGCCCGACCCTCGAGGTCGAGCCCCGAACGAGCCTCGGTGGCGAGGGCCTTCACGCCCTCGCCACTCGTGTGGCTCCCGTTGCCGTCAGCCGGCAACCGAGTCCCATCCCGACTTCAGCTTCGCGCCGAGGTCGCTCAGGCTCATCTGGTTCTGGAAGTACTGCTGGAACGCGGGCGTGGCCGTGTCGTCCTTCCACTGCGGGTAGGCGGCGAGGTTCTGGAACGGCGCCACCTCCAGGGTCTTGAGCGAGGCGATCATGACACGCCAGGCGCCCCGGTTCTTGGTCGTCGCGAGCACCTTCTTGCCGGCCGCCGGGTTCGACGGGATGAGCCAGTCGCCCGTGGCCAGCTTGGCCATGTTCTGGGCGTTCAGGAAGTAGGCGATGAACTGCATCGCCTCGGCCTTGTGCTTGCTCTGCTGGGCGATCGAGAGCGTCTGCGGATCGGCCGCCTGGGCCTGGGTGACGCCCTTGAGCGGCGGCAGCATCACCCAGCCGAAGCCCGCGGGAGCCTGCTCGACCATCTGCTGCGCGGCGTAGGAGCCCTGCATGGTCATCGCCGTCTTGCTGGCGAAGAACGCGGGCAGCACCGCGCTGCCGGACGCGCCGACGCTGCTCGGGTCGACCGACTTGTCGGTCCAGATCATGTCGTGGATCAGCTGCGGCACCTTCTGCTCGGCCGCGCCCCACTTGAACTGGTACTTCGAGCCGCTCGGGTAGAAGAACTTGCCGTTGTAGTTCAGCGCCGTCGAGAGCACCGCGGCGGTCGGCGACTTGAGGCCCCAGCTGACGCCGTACACGCCGCTCCGGGTCAGCTTCTTGGCGTTCGCCCGGAACTGGGCCCAGGTCCAGGGATCGTTCTCCGTCGGCACGGCGATCCCGGCCTGCTTCAGGAGCGTCGCGTTCGCGAACAGGTTGTAGGTCTGCAGCAGGAACGGGACGCCCGCGACCTTGTGGTTGAAGGTCACCGACGACCAGATGTTCTGCGGGATGCTGGACGTCAGCTCGGACGAGCGCAGCTTGCTCAGATCGGCCAGGTAGCCCTGCTGGGCGAACCCGCGGATGTCGGCCGCCTCGTCGTGGATGATGTCCGGCGCAGAGCCGCCGACGAAGCTCGTCAGGAGCTTGTCGTGCACCGAGTCCCAGTCGCCCTGCACGTACTGCACCTGGATGCTCGGGTGGCTCTTGTTCCAGGCGTTGACGATCGCCTGGTTGGCGGCCACGGTCGGCTTCTGCCAGGCCAGGCTCTGGAAGGTCAGCTTGACCGTTGCCTGGCCGCTGGACGACGCGCCTTGAGCCGCCGTCACGACGCTGACCGCACACGCAAGCGCTGCGGCGGTCAGGCCGATCGTCCTCCTCCTCTTCATGTCTCCCCGTGCCCTTTCTGTCGGGCGGCGACCGGGTGGCCGCCGCCGATTACCCCTTGACGGCCCCCGAGAGCAGCCCGCCGGTGAGCCAGCGCTGCATCACCCCGAAGAACACGAGGCTCGGCAGCGTCGCGAGCAGCGCGGCGGCTGCCAGCGGCCCGAGGCGCGGGATGCCCTCGATCCCCACGAACTGCGCGAGGGTGACGGGCAGGGTCGTCAGCGACGGGTCCTGCAGCAGCACCAGCGCGAAGAAGAACTCGTTCCAGGCCAGGACGAACGCGAACATCACCGTGACGATCACGCCCGGCAAGAGCAGCGGGGCGATCACGTGGATCAGGATCTGCATCCGCGACGCCCCGTCCACGGCGGCCGCGTCCTCGAGGTCGGTCGGGATCCCGCGGATGTAGGTCTGCAGCATCCAGAGCGTGAACGGCAGCGCCCAGACCAGGTACACGAGCACGAGTCCGGTGTGGGTGTTCGTCAGCTGGAGCCGCCGCAGGAGCAGGAACAGCGGGATGATCACCAGGATCAGCGGGAAGACCTGGGTGAGCAGGATCCAGCCCGTGCCGAGCCGGCTCAGCAGCCCCTTGTGGCGCGCCAGGACGTACGCCGCCGGCAGGCCGAAGAGCGTCGTGAGGAGCGCGGTCGCGAGCGAGATCTTGGTGCTGTTGACGGCGCTCGTGACGAGCCGGTCGGTGTCGAGCGCCTCGCGGTAGTTCGCGAGCGACAGGCTGTCGGGCAGGAACGAGGGGTGCAGCTCGACGAGCTCCCGCGGCCCCTTGAACGAGATGGACAGCATCCACAGCAGCGGGAAGGCCAGGAACAGCATGTACACGGCCAGCAGCGCGTACTGGCTGGTGCGCGCGGCGCGCCGTTGACGGCGGCTGGTGACGATCATGCCGTCTCCCGGAAGCGCCGCCAGAGGTAGGCCGAGAGGATGATCGCGATGACGATCACCATCAGATCGCCGAGCGCCGCGGCGTAGCCGAACTGGCCGTACTTGAAGGCCTCGTCGTAGGCGAACAGCATCGGCACCCGGGTCTTGCCGCCGGGCCCGCCGTCGGTGAGGACGTACAGCAGGCCGAACGAGTTGAAGTTCCAGACGAAGTCCAGCGTGGTGATGGCGACGATCACGCCGGCGAGCTGGGGGAGGGTCACGCTGCGGAAGCGGCGCAGCGCGCCGGCGCCGTCGACCGCGGCCGCCTCGTGCAGCTCGTCCGGCATCGTCTGCAGCCCGGCGAGCAGGGCGACGGTGGTCTGCGGCATCCCGGCCCACACGCCGACCAGGATCGCCGCCGGCAGGGCCAGGCTGAAGTCGGCCAGCCAGTCGGTCGTCGAGCCCGGCAGGTGGGTGCGGAAGAGGATCTCGTTGAGGACGCCCGCCTGCTGCTGGTAGACGAGCTTCCACATGATCCCGACGATCACCGGCGGCATCGCCCAGGGCACCAGCGAGAGCGCCCGGGCGACCCCGCGGCCGCGCAGCGGGGCGTTCAGCAGGAGCGCCAGGCCGAGCGCCAGCACGAACTGGATCGCGGTCACCGAGAACGCCCAGATCAGGCCGATCTTGAACGACTCGACGAACTGGCTGTCGTTCAGGGCGGTGCGGAAGTTCTCGAGCCCGACGAAGTGCGTCTGCAGGCCGAGCCCTGCCTGGGAGTCGGTGAAGCCGAGGTAGATCCCGCGGATCAGCGGGATCGCGCTGAAGACCATGATCGGCAGCAGCGCCGGGACGACCAGCAGGATCGCCCCGCGCGACGAGAGACCGGAGCCGGCCCGGCTGCGGCGGCGGGTGCGGGGCACGCTGGCGTCGACGCCCGCGACGCTCACGCGGGGATCCTGGGCGCGGAGTCGCGCACCACGAGGCGCGCCGGGTAGCGCACCCGCTGCGGCGTTCGGTCCGGCCGGCCGAGGCGGGCGAGCAGCAGGTCGGCGGCGATGCGGGCGCGATGGCCGGAGCCGAGGTCGACGCTGGTCAGCGCCGGCCAGCACAGCTCGGCGAGGTCGGTGTCGTCCATCCCGGCGATGGCCACGTCGTCGGGAACCGAGAGCCCGGCGCGGTGCAGGGCCCGCAGGCCACCTGCCGCCAGGAGGTCGTTGGCGAACAGGATCGCGTCCGGCTCGCCCCGGTGCAGGAGCCGCTCGGCGGCGGCGTAGCCGGCGTCGGCGGTGAAGTCGTCGGCGACCTCGACGAGGGCGTCGTCGCGCTCCTGGCCGGCGTCGCGCAGGCCCTCGAGGTAGCCGAGGCGGCGCTCGTGGCCTGGCAGCGTGGCGACGGGGCCGTTGACGAAGGCGATCCGGCGCCGGCCGAGCGCGTGCAGGTGGGCCACGGCCAGCCCGGCGCCGCGGCGCGAGTCGGCCTCGACGGCGTCGACGGCCAGGCCCTTCGGCAGCCGTCCGATGACCACCACCGGCGCCGCCGCCTCGCGCAGCGCCTCGGCGTGGGCCTCGGTCACGACCAGGGTGGCGATGATCAGCCCGTCGACGAAGCCCTGGCCGAGGTCGCGCACGATCTCGAGCTCGTCGGCCGCGTCGGAGCCCGTGGAGTGCAGCACGAGCCGGCTGCCCGCCGCCGCCGCGGCTTCCTGGATGACCCGCACCATGCGCGTGTAGACCGGGTTCGCGACGTCGGGCATGGCGAACGCGATGTGGCCGGTACGCTGCGAGCGCAGGGAGCGGGCGGCGGCGTTCGGCATGTAGCCGACGCTCTCGGCGGCGGCGACGACCCGGGCGACGGTCTCGGGATGGGTCTGGATGCCGTTGAGCGCGCGGGAGGCGGTCGCGATCGAGACGTTCGCCGCGCGGGCGACGGTGCTGAGCGTGGGCTTGCGCTGGGAGGCGGCAGTCATCGACGGCGTCCTGTAAAGGATTCCAGTAATCGATTACAGAGGCGGGATGGTTACAGACGCGACGGGCCGCCGTCAAGGCGTCAGGGGCGAGGGGTCACGCCCGCAGGACGGCCCGCAGGCCGTCGACCAGCGCGGGCTCCCAGGTCTCCCAGCCGTGGCCGCCGGCGTAGGAGCGCTGGGTCAGCGTCACGCCCGGCCGGCCGGCCAGGTCGGCGCCGACGACCAGCGCGTCGGCGGCCAGGCTCTCGTCCGTGCCGGCGGCCACGAAGGCCCGCAGGGGCAGGCCCGACGGCGGCAGGCGGCTCGGCAGCCAGGCGGCGTAGGCGTCCTCGTCGAACGGCGCGTCGCCGCGGCCGAACGCGCCGAACCGCCGGGCGTTCGAGTCGGCGTGCGGGAACGGGTCGTAGACCGCCGGGCTCAGCGCCACCAGGCCGCCGAACACCTCCGGGTGGGCCAGGGCCAGCCGCAGCGCACCGGCGCCGCCCATCGAGTAGCCGGCGGCCACGCGGCCGTCGCGCTCGCGGAGCACCGGCCAGGCGTCCTCGACGTGGGCCACCAGATCGCGTACCAGCGCGGTCTCGACCGGCCGGCCGTGGCGGTGGGCCGAGTCGGTGTACCACGACGAGCGCTCGCTCCACGGGGCGTCGACCAGCACGCCCAGGAACGGCGGCAGGCCCGCCGCCTCGAGGGCCGGCAGCACCGGAGTCCAGCCGTGGGCGTCGTCGGTGCGCCCGTGCAGGAGGAGCACCCACGGCAGCCCCTCCCCGCCTCCGGCCGGCAGGACGGCGCGGTACGCGATCGCCTCCGAGAGGGTCGGCGAGGGAGCCTCGCAGTCGTGGACCCGCATCGGCGCAGCCTACGTCCGTGTAGCCGGCTCCTACATCGATCCCACCCGAGCCGGACGCTCCTTACCGTCGGCGGCATGACGACCCACCGGAGCGACTTCGACTTCTACGTCGGCACCTGGAAGATCCACAACCGCCGGCTGCGCCAGGCCCTCGCCGGCTCGACCGAGTGGTACGAGTTCGAGGCCACCGGCCGGGCCAGGAGCATCCTCGACGGCGGCGGCAACATCGACGAGTACGAGGCTCCGAGCGAGGGCCTCGTCGGCTTCACCCTGCGGGTCTTCGACCCGGAGCGGGACGAGTGGCTGCTGTACTGGGCCGGGCGCGCCGGCGGGCCGCTCGGCGCGCCCCAGGTCGGGCGGATGGAGAACGGCCGCGGCGACTTCTACGCCGACGACGTCTGGAACGGCATCCCCATCCGGGTCGTCTACCGCTGGACCGTGATCAGCCCGAACGAGGCCCGCTGGGAGCAGGCGTTCTCGACCGACGGCGGCGAGACCTGGGAGACGAACTGGATCATGGAGTCGACCCGGGTCGAGTGAGCTACGCGGCGCTGGCGCGGTGCTGCTGCGGGCTGACCCCGCGCACCCGCTTGAACGCGGTGCTCAGCGCGAACGGGCTGCCGTAGCCGACCTGCGCGGCGACCGAGCCGATGGTGGTCTCCGGGCTCGAGCAGCAGGTCGGCCGCCAGCGCCAGGCGCCAGCCGGTCAGGAACGCCATCGGCGGCTCGCCCACGAGCTCGGCGAAGCGCCGCGCCAGGGTGGCCCGCGAGACCCGGCAGGCCGTCGCCAGCGAGGCGACCGTCCAGGGGCGTTCGGGCTCCTCGTGCAGCAGCCGCAGCGCCGGGCCGACGATCGGGTCGGACGCCGCCCGGTACCAGCCGGGCGCCTCCGCCGCGGGGCGGGCGAACCAGGCGCGCAGGACGGCGATCAGGAGCAGGTCGAGCAGCCGGTCGAGCACCGCCTCCTGCCCGGGCGCGTCCTTGACGACCTCGTCGGCGAGGAGCGGGATGAACGGGCAGTCCCACTCGTCCCGGCGCAGCACCACGAGCGGCGGAAGCGCCCGCAGGAGGCGCTGGCTGACGGCGCCGTCGAGCTGGTAGGTGCCCGTCAGCAGGACCGTCTGGCCGTCGAGCGTGTTGCCCCAGGAGCGCACGCCGAGGTCGCGCATCGACAGCTCCCGCCCGTCGGGCGTCGTGCAGCGCTGCCCGGGCAGGATCACGACCTGCGGCGGCGTCGACGGCTCGTCGGCCACCAGGTAGTGGCCCGGGCCGCGGACGACGGCCACGTCGTGCCCGGTGAGCCGCGTCCACGGGCCGTCGTCGAAGGCCAGGTGGGCGGAGCCGCGGACGACCGCCACCAGCGTGAGCGGCGCCTCGTCCTCGATGCGCAACGACCACGGCGGCTCGAGGCTCGAGCGCAGCAGGAAGGCCCCGCGGGCCCGGGGCCCGTCGAGCAGGCCGGCGATGGCGTCCATGCCGCAGATCCTAGACGCTCGCGCATGCTTCTGCGGGATATGACTATGGACGGTCTCATTCGACGCTGCTCAACTTGCGGCATGAGCACCATGACCTCCACCGCCACGCACCACACCGCGACCCGCTCGGCCGGCCGGGCACTGCCGCTCGCGACCACCACCGCGGCGGTCGGCGCCGCCGTCGTCGGCGGCGTGTTCTTCGCCTTCTCGACGTTCGTGATGCCGGCCCTCGACGAGCTGCCGGCCGCGCAGGGGATCGAGGCGATGCAGGCCGTCAACCGCACCGCCGTCGGGCCCGGCCTGATGCTCGCCCTGTTCGGCACCGCGGCGGCCTGCGCCGGCCTCGGGATCGTCGCGCTTCGCCGCCGCGACCGGCCGGCCGCGCGCTGGCTGCTGGCCGGCTCGGCCGTCTACCTGGTCGGCGTGATCGGGGTGACGATGGCCGCCAACGTCCCGCTCAACGACTCCCTCGCCGCCGTCCACCCGCACGCCGCCGGCGCCGCGGACACCTGGTCGGACTACCTGACGCGCTGGACGGCCTGGAACCACGTCCGCACCGTGGCCTCGGTCGCCGCCGCCGGCCTGCTGCTCGCCGGGCGCCGGCGGGTGCGCTCCGGCGAATAGATGACCCGAACGGGGGTTTCATTAGATTCCGGTAGCTGTCATTTCGAGTAAGAGCGGTTGAACCCCCGACGACCGCGACCCCCACTCCTCGGAGGACCGTTCGATGATCAAGTGGAACCCCCGTCTGTTCAAGGTCGCGAGCATCCTCGCCGCGATCGGCGCCTTCGCCGTCGCCTCGGGTGCCGGCACCCGCTGGATGACCTAGACCCCTCAAGAGGACGAGGGGTCCGGCCGATAAGCCCGGAGACCCAGCCGTTTCCAGTGCCGAACGCCGCTCCCCGCCCAGCAGCGCACGTCTACGCGCCCCGACTCCAGTGGTACCTGCGCAGCGTCATCGCGATCGCAGCGCCGCTGGTGGTCGGGGCTGTCGTCGTTCTGGCGCGCGGCGACCACGCGTCGGGCGCGCTGCTCGGGTCCCTGGTCTTCACCGTGGCGGCCGCCGCCGCCGAGCTGAAGCCCGTCCCGCTCGACGACACCGGCGACCGCAGCGTCTCGCTGGCCTTCGTCTTCCTGCTGGCGAGCCAGATCCTGTTCGGCTGGCCCGTCGCCGTGGTCGGCGCCGTCGTCTGCATGGGCCTCAGCCAGGCGGTCGAGCGGACCCCGCTCCCGCGCGCGACGTTCAACACCAGCGTCTACGCGCTGTCGGCCTTCCTGTCAGCCGCGCCGGCGCTGCTCACCGGCTGGGACGGGACGAGCGCCCGCGGCGACTCGTACGCCCTGATCGTGTACGTGTTCGTCGGCGGCGCCACGTTCGTGCTGGCCAACGTCCTGCTGATCGCGATCGCCGTGTCGCTGTTCCAGGGCACGCCGCTGCGGACGATCGTCGAGGACTACATCGGCCACGCCGGGCCGGCGTTCGCGATCATGGCGTTCATCTCGGCGCTGGCGACGGCGCTGTGGAAGATCTGGCCGCCGCTCGAGGTGCTGCTCGCCGGGCCGCTGTTCGCGCTCGCGCTGTACCAGAGCTACGCCTACCGCTCGCTGGTCGCGACCCGGGATGCCGAGACCGACGGCCTGACCGGCCTGCGCAACCACCGCACGTTCCAGACCGACCTGCACGAGTCGCTCGAGGCGGCCGAGTCCGAGCAGGCCTGCCTGGCGCTGGTGATGCTCGACATCGACGACTTCAAGGGGATCAACGACCAGTACGGCCACCCGATCGGCGACCAGGTGCTGCGGACGATCGCCGAGGTGCTGGGCGAGATCGCCGGCACCGAGCGGGTCTTCCGGGTCGGCGGCGAGGAGTTCGCGGTGCTCCTGCCCGAGCGCGGGCCGGCGGCGGCGAAGGAGCTGCTGGACGACGTCCACGCCAGGATCGGCGACACCACGTTCCCGCACGACGAGCGGGTCACGGTCAGCGCGGGCATCGCCGTCTTCCCCGAGATGGCCGACAGCCGCGACAGCCTGGTGCAGATGGCCGACAGCGCGCTGTACTGGGCCAAGAACCACGGCAAGGCCCACACCTGCGTCTACTCGAAGGGCATCGACAACGTGCGCCGGCCGAGCGAGATCGCGGTGCTCGCCGAGCGTCACGGGCGCCTGCGGGCGGCCGAGAGCCTGATCCGGATCGTCGACGCGAAGGACACCTACACCGGCGAGCACTCCCAGTCGGTGAGCCGGCTCGCGGAGGGCATCGCCCGCACCCACGGCCTCGACGCGAAGACGGTGGAGCAGGTGCGGCTGGCCGCGCTGCTGCACGACATGGGGAAGATCGCGGTGCCCGACCAGATCCTGCAGAAGCCCGGCAAGCTCGATCCCGACGAGCTCGCGGTGCTGCGCGAGCATCCCGAGCTCGGCTTCCAGCTGCTCGAGGGTCTCGGCGTGGCCCCGGTGGACGCGTGGGTGCGCCACCACCACGAGTTCTGGGACGGGAGCGGCTACCCGCACGGCCTGCAGGGCGAGGAGATCCCGCTCGGCTCGCGGATCATCCTGGTCGCCGACGCCTTCGACGCGATGACCAGCGACCGGGCCTACCGCCGCGGCGGCAGCGTCCGGGACGCCGTCGCCGAGCTGCGGCGCAAGTCGTGGACGCAGTTCGACGCCCGCTTCGTGGCCGCCCTCGAGGCGTACCTCGGCCGAGCAGGGCATCGCCGACGATCCTCCGTCCACGGCGGCGGTCGGCTGATGGTGCTCGCCCTCGGAGCCGTGCTGGGCATCCTCGTCGGGTACGTCCTGGGCGGGAGCCTGCCCCGGCTCGCGGACCTGAAGCTGCGCGGCCTCCCGCTGTTCGGGATCGCGATCGGCCTGCAGCTCCTGGCCTATCCGCCGAGATGGGCGCCGCCGGACCGGGTCGCGACCTGGATGTGGCTGTCGAGCTACGGCGTGATCATCGTCGTGGCGGTGCTGAACCGGCGCGTCCGCGGCTTCCCGCTGGCGACGCTCGGGATGCTCTCGAACCTGGCCGCGGTCACGAGCAACGGCGGGCACATGCCGGCGCTGCGCAGCGCGATGGCCGACGCCGGGGTGGACTTCGGCGTCCGGGCCAACAGCGTGGCCGCGAGCTCGCCGAACCTCCCCTGGCTGATCGACCGCTGGGGCGCGCCGTGGTGGGTTCCCATGGCCAACGTGTACTCGGTCGGCGACGTGCTCCTGGCCCTCGGCGCCGTGGTGATCGTGGCCGCCGGGATGGGTGCCCGGCTGCCGCGGCTGCCCCGCCGCCAGCCTGCCTAGGCCGGCGGGACGTCGAGTCCGGGCGAGCTGCAGCGCGGGTTGTCGCAGACGTATGGCCGGCCGCGGTCGCCGCCGTGGAAGTGCGGGTCGCCGTCGGGGCGGGCCGGGCGCAGCGCACGAGCGAGGACGTCGCGCAGCCGGATGGTGAGAGGGGTCATCGAGTGCTCCTGTGGTCGGGTGGTCGCTCCGACCATAGTGGCAAACGATGATTTGTGCGATGCTATAGCTCTTGACTATTGATCCTCGTCGCGTGCTGACTTTTCGGGAGGTCGCCCGCCAGCGCTCGTTCTCGCGCGCCGCCCGGGAGCTCTCGCTCTCGCAGCCGTCGGTCTCGAACCAGGTCGCACTGCTCGAGCGCGAGCTCGGCGTGCGTCTCTTCGAGCGGGCGCACGGCGGCGTGCGGCTCACGCCCGAGGGCGAGATCCTGCTGAACCACGCCGACGCCGTGGCCGAGCGCTTCGCGCTGGCCGAGGCGCAGCTCGCGGCCGCCGTCGAGGGCGCTCGGGCGCAGCTTCGGATCGGCGCGTTCCCGACGGCGCTCGCCGCGCTGGTGCCCGAGGCGATCGAGCGCCTGCGGCGCGACCACCCGGCTGCGCGGGTGACCGCAGACGAGGGCGGCGACGAGCTCGTGGGCCGGTTGCGGGACGGCGCGCTGCACCTGGTGCTGGCCTTCCAGGCGCACCGACGAGCCGCGCCAGGAGCCTGTCGGCCTCGAGCGCCGGGACCTCGTTCGTGAGGACTTCCTGGTGGCCCTGGCCCCGGACCATCCGTTGGCTGCGGAGCCGGCGATCCCGCTCGCCGCCCTGGCCGATGCGGACTGGACGGCGGGTGCCGCGGACGGCGCGATCGTGCGGGCCTGTCGCGCCGCGGGGTTCGAGCCCCGGCTCGTCTCCCTCACGGACGACCCGCTCGCGGTGCGCGCCCTGGTGGCGCGCGGGCTGGCCGTCACGCTGGTGCCCGAGCTGCTCTTCGAGCCCGTCGAGGGGCTGGCGCTTCGGCCGCTTGCGGGTGCGGGTCCGGCGCGCGACGTGTACGCGCTGCTGCCGCCGGGCGGCCGTCACCCGCTGGCGTCCGAAGCGCTCGACGCACTCGGCGAGAGCGCCGAACGTCTTCGGGACTCAAGGTTGCTGCCCCGTCGGCCGATGCGGGAGGTGTGAGAGCCGCAGCTCCCTCGCCCGACCAGAAGACACGCCGCATCAGCGCGCGGCGGGTGCGTCGGACGGCCTGGTGGCAGGCCTACGTCGAGCTGTCGGGTGGTCGCTGCTCCTACTGTCACGTGGCCGGGCGAGCCGTTGACGCTCGAGCACATCGAGCCGCTCTCGATCGGCGGCACGAATGCGCCGGACAACCTGCTCCCGGTGTGCGGCGACTGCAACCACGCGAAGGGCAGCCTGACGCTGCGGGCGTTCGTCGACGAGTGGACGTTCGCGGCCGCCGAGGGCAAGCCGCACCCGCTCGGCCAGATCGTGAACGGCGAGTGGGTGCTGTCGGACGCCGCCGCGGCGATCCAGGCGCGGCGCGAGCGGACGGCTCGCGGCCGGCTCGCGGGTGTGCGCGCGACGGCCGCGCGGGCGATCGCCCTGCCGCCGGTGCGCCGGCGGGTGCTGGGCGAGATCGCCTACGCGGCCGCGTACGACGCCTAGCTTCCTGTCGTCAGCTCGAAGGCGCCCATGTCGCAGCCGGCGCCCTGCGGGCGCTTGATGCCGCGCTGGTCGGTCTTCGGGCAGCCGAGGCGCTTCTTCGCCGGGCCGGCGTCGACGGCGGGGCTCTCGGGGTCGAGGGCCATCGTCTGGGTCGGGCCGCCGTTGTCGGCCAGCGGGCCGAGCAGCGGGTCGAGTCCGAACAGCGAGCTCGTGCTCGTGGTGATGGTGCAGCCGGCGGAGTCCCGAGCAGGGAGTAGGCGAACACGCGCAGCGTGCCGGCGCAGTCGTTGCCGTTGGCGGCGGTGTTGTCGGCGACGATCGAGTCGGTGAGGCTCACCGAGCCGCCGAAGACCGCGATGCCGCCGCCGAAGATCGCCGCCGTGGTTGTCGGCGAGCGTGAGGCCGACTGCCCGAGGCTGCCGTCGCCGAAGTTGGCGATCCCGGCGCCGCCGTCGGTCGGGCACGGCAGGGGCGTCGGGTCGCCGATGCGGTGCAGGCGAAGTCGATGCGTGTTGCCCGAGACCGTCGTGTTCGTGATGTCGAGCACGTGCCCTGTTGGCGATGCCGGCGCCGAAGCTCTGGTCGCACGCGCTGCGCCGAGTGTCGTGAAGCAGTGCTGCGTGAGCGTGTTCCCGGAGACGGTGCTCCCGGACAGGTGGAGCGTCCCCTGGTTCGTGATCCCCGCGCCCTGGACGCGGCGTGAACTCGTCGACGTCGGGTCGTGTCGGCACGCGCGGAGTTGTCGCTCACCGTGCTGTCGGTCAGCCACAGCTCGCCCGCGTTGACGATGCCCGAAGCGCGAACGTCGGAGGGTGTCCGCCCGCGGTAGCCGCTCGTTGCCGCTGACCGTGCGTGCGCGTGAGCGTGCATCGAGCCGCCGTTCCCGAGGGCCGATCCCGGTGTTGCCGGTGATGCCGCTGTCGATGATCGTCGCGACCCCGGTCGTGGGCGTTGCCGCTGGCCGATGGCAGCCCGCTCTCAGGTCGTCCGGCGGATCACGAGCGTCCCGAGGTTGACGATCCGCCGAGCGCAGATCCTCGTCCTTGAACAGCGTCAGCTGCAGCTCGTTGTCACGCGAGCGTGCTGTCGCTGAGCGTGAACGTCCCGGTCGTCTCGGCGGCGATCGCCAGCTCCCACCGAGTGGTTGCCCACCATCGCCACGTGCGAGAGCGTCGCCGTGCCCGCGGTTCGATGATCGCGCCGCCGATCGAGCGTGCCCGGATCCTCGGGCCGGATAGCGCTCCGCCGGTGAGCGTGGCGTTCGACGAGCTTCAGGCTGCCGCCCGTGCGGACGTCGAGCACGCCGTCGAGCGCGTTCGCGTCGATCGTCGCGCCGTTGCCCTTGATCGTCAGCGGGCCCGTGATGTCGAGGTCGCCCTGGCGCTCGCGTCCTCGTGCGGGCCGTCGATGCTGAACGAGTAGGTCGCGTCCTTCGCGAGCTTGATGACGTCGGCGCCGGAGCCGGCCTTGCAGCCGCCGGCCGCCGCGTCGGTGTTGCTCGCGATCACCGCCGCGCGCAGCGAGCAGCCGCTCCGAACTCAGCGTGTCCGCCGTCGTCGTGACCTTGATGGTGGCGGCGGGCGCAGCCGGCGCCGCCACCGCGAGCACGACGATCGCGCGGACGATCGTCCTTCCCAGGCGTCGAGTCATGGCGGCCGATCCTAACCAAAGCGCATGAATGCTCGCAACGAAAAGTGGAGAAAACCACCCACAATGGGAGCATCGGTCCACCCGCCACAATGCGGCGGTGGCCGCCGACTCCGCGCTTCGTCATCCAGCTGCACCACGCGACGGCGCTGCACTACGACTTCCGGCTCGAGGCCGCCGGCGTGCTCAAGTCCTGGGCCGTCCCGAAGGGGCTCTCGACCAACCCTCGGGTCAAGCGGCTCGCCGTCGAGGTCGCCGACCACGACCTCGCCCACGCCGACTACGAGAACGAGCAGACGGGGCGGGGGAGCGTCCGCATCTGGGACAGCGGCACCTACCGCAGCCTCACCGACGGGCCGGTCGAGGACGCGATCGCCGCCGGCCACCTCTCGTTCTGGCTCGAAGGTGCGAAGCTGCGCGGCGGCTGGACGCTGCAGCGCACCAGCGATGGCGAGAAGCCCCAGTGGATCCTGGTCAAGCGCCGCGACGAGGAGGCGGACACATGAGCGACGACCCCTTCGCCAGCCTCTCGGCCGCCGAGCGCGAGCTGCTGCGGCCCGAGCCGCTCCCGGACCAGGTCGACGCCATGAAGGCGGTCCTGACCGACGAGCGCTTCTCCGACGACGCCTGGATCTACGAGCGAAAGCTCGACGGGATCCGCTGCATCGCCATCAAGGCCGACCAGCGGGTGCGGCTCCTGTCGCGCAACGACCTCAGCCTGAACAGCCGCTTCTCCGGGGTCGCCAGCGCGCTCGAGGAGGATCCCGGGACGCGCTTCGTGCTCGACGGCGAGGTCGTCGCGCTGGCCGACGGCCAGACCAGCTTCGAGCGGCTGCAACAGCAGGGCGAGCGGCCGGTCGAGATCTTCTACTACGTCTTCGACCTCCTGCACCTGGCCGGCCAGGACGTCACCGCGCTGCCGCTGCGGGCGCGCAAGTCGCTCCTGCGCCACGCCGTCGGCTGGCGCGGCCCGCTGCGGCTCACCCCGCACCGCAACGGCGACGGCGTGGCGTTCTACGAGGAGGCCTGCCGCAAGAGGTGGGAGGGCCTGATCGCCAAGCGGGCCGACGCTCCCTACGTGCACGGGCGCTCGCGCGACTGGCTCAAGTTCAAGTGCTCGGCCGAGCAGGAGCTCGTCATCGGCGGCTACACCGCGCCGCGCGGCAGCCGCACCGACCTCGGCGCGCTGCTGCTCGGGGTCTACGAGGACGGCGCGCTGCGCTACGCCGGCAAGGTCGGCACCGGCTTCACCCGGGCCATCCTGAGCGACCTGGCGGCGCGTCTCGCGCCGCTGGTCCGCGACACCTCGCCGTTCGTCGACCGGGTCCGCGAGCCGCACTCCACCTGGGTCGAGCCGCGGCTCGTGGCCCAGGTCGGGTTCAGCGAGTGGACGCGCGACGGGCGGCTCCGGCACCCGCGCTTCCTCGGCCTGCGCGACGACAAGGCCGCCGAGGAGGTCGTGAGGGAGTCCGGATAGCCGCATCCGGGTAGGATCCGCGCCGAGATGGGATTCGACCAGTATCACGAGCCGCCCGAGGAGCTCCCGAAGGAGACGAGGACGTTCGCCCGCCTGTGCGCGTCGCTGACCGAGGAGGCCGAGGCGATCGGCTGGTACCAGCAGCGCCTGGCCGTCGAGGCCGACAGCGAGGCCGCCGCGATCATGCGCGACGCCCAGGGCGAGGAGTTCAAGCACTTCTCCATGGACCTGGAGTTCCTGCTCCGGCGCACGCCGCTGTGGCGCGAGATCGCGAAGGGCATCCTCTTCCAGGAGGGCGACATCGTCGAGCACGGCGAGGAGGCCGAGGAGGCCGCCGTCGAGGGCGCCAGCGCCCGCGGCGAGCCGCTCGCCGGCAGCGAGTCGCTCGGGATCGGAAGCCTGCGAGGAGCCGCCCGATGAGCCACCTGCTGCGAAGCCACGCCCCGATCACCGAGGCCGGCTGGACCCTGATCGACGAGGAGGCCCGCGAGCGCCTCACGCCGGCGCTCGCCGCGCGCCGCTTCGTCGACTTCACCGGGCCGCTCGGCTGGGAGCACTCCGCGACCAACCTCGGCCGCGTCCAGGCCGCTCGCCGACGCGCCCGGCGACGGCGTCGAGGCGTTGCAGCGGCGCATCCTGCCCATCGTCGAGCTGCGCGCGCCGTTCTCGGTCTCCCGCAGCGAGCTGCGCGACGGCGACCGCGGCGCCGACGACGTCGACTTCGACGCCCTCGACCGGGCCGCCCACCAGATCGCGGTCGCCGAGAACCGGGCCGTGTTCCACGGCTGGTCGGCGGCGGGCATCACCGGGATCACCGAGGCCTCGAGCCAGAGCCCGATCGCCCTCGGCGACGACTGCGAGCACTACCCGCGGCACGTCGCGCTGGCGGTCGAGGCGCTGCTGCGCGCCGGCATCGACGGGCCGTACGGCCTGGCGCTCGGCCCGCGGGCCCACACCCGGGTGCTCGAGACCAGCGAGCACGGCGGCTACCCGCTCCTGAACCACCTGCGCGAGATCATCGGCGGCCCGCTGGTGTTCGCGCCGGGCGTCGAGGGCGCGGTGGTCGTCAGCCTGCGCGGCGGCGACTTCCTGTTCGAGAGCGGCCAGGACCTCTCGGTCGGCTACTGGGATCACGACGTCGAGGCCGTCAGCCTGTACCTCGAGGAGTCGTTCAGCTTCCGCGTGGTCACGCCCGAGGCGGCCGTCGCGCTCACGCCGTAGGCGTCAGGGAACGAGCACTGCGGCGCTGGTCGCGCTGGCTCGAAGGCCGCTGGCCGCCGCCGTGACCCGGCAGGACAGCCGCGTGCCGGCGTCGGCGGCGACGACGCTGTAGCGCGCCGCGCTCCCGCTGGCGACCGGCGTGCCGTTGCGCAGCCAGCGGTAGCTCAGGTGGAGCGTGCCGGAGTGCTTCCAGGTGCCGCCCGCGCAGGCCAGCCGCGCGCCGACGGCGGGCGAGCCCAGGATCCGCGGCGGCTTCGAGGCCACCAGCGGCACCGGCACCAGCTCGGAGGCGCTGCTCGCGTGGGTGGACGTGCCGCTGGCCGTCGCCAGGGTGACCAGGCACGAGAGGTGGTGCCCGGCGTCGGCCGTCACCGCGCGGTGGTGCAGGCTGGTCGCTCCCGGGATCCGGGTCGAGCCGCGCAGCCAGCGGTAGCTGAAGGTCCTCGCCCCGGGCCACGTCCAGGTGCCCTTGTTGCACGTCAGGTTCGCCCCGACGTGCGGCGTCCCGGTGAGCCGCGGGCGGTGCGTGTTGTGCGGCGGGGCCAGCGTGACCGGCGCCGACGCCGCGGGCGCGCTGGCTCCCCCGCCGGCGTAGGCCGCCGTGACGGTCGCCGTGTACACGCCCGGCTTGAGCGTCGGGAACGCGGCGCTCGTCGCGTCGGTCCCGAGGGAGGTCGTCCCGACCTCGGCGCCGTCGCGGGTCAGGGTGACGCTGTAGCCGGTCACGATCGTCGCCGGGTCGGCGACCGGCGCCGTGAACGAGGCCATCAAGCCGTCGCCCTGCAGCTGCGCCGTGACCGTGGCGGGCGCCGCGTACGGCGGGACGTACAGCGCCGCCGGCGCGACGCCGGCGACCTGGCTCGCGATCCAGGCGCTCATCGTCGAGACCCGGACGAAGAAGTCGGGGCTGTCGCCGCAGTTCGTGCCGACGAAGAAGCTCGTGATCCCGATCAGCACGAACCCGTTCGGGGTGCTCGCCACGAGCGGGCCGCCGCTGTCGCCGTGACACGCCGCGGGGCGGTTGCCCGGACCGCCGGAGCACAGCTGGACGGCCGGGGCGAAGCTCGCGAACGCGGCCAGGCAGGTGGTGTTCGGCTGCACCGCCTGGGCGCCCTGCAGGAGCGTCGTGGTGCGGTCGCCGATGGTCGACGTCTGGCCCCAGCCGGCGAGGGCCGTCGGCGTGCCGGCCGCGTACAGCGCCGCGTCGGCCGGCGTCGCCAGGCGCACCGCCGGTGCCGTCGTCGCGGCGTCCAGGATCAGCACCGCCGCGTCGCCGCCGAACACGTCCGCCGCCGTGCTGTAGGCGTGCACGGCGGTGACGTGCAGGACCTCGGCGCCGCTGTCGGGCGGCGTCGAGTGCAGCGACTTCAGCGTGACCGTGAACGCCGAGGGCGCGAGCGGGACGTTGCCGGCGGTCGAGTTGTAGACGCAGTGGCTCGCCGTCAGCACCGCGTTCGGCGCGATCACCGAGCCGGTGCAGTTCTGGACGAGGGTGTCGCTCAGCCGGGCCGAGATGAACGCCGCGAACGGGAAGCCGCCCGCGGCCACCGGCGTGCCCCCGACGATCGACGGCGCCGCGCCGCCAGGCACCGCGGCGGACGCGGAGGCCGCCTGGGTGGCCAGGATGGCAACGGCCGTGGCGAGCAGTGCCGGGGCGCGCACGGCACGAGTATAGGCGGACGTCGGGGAGCGTCCGGCCCCGACTACCCCTTGATCGCGCCGCCCAGCCCCGCGCCGCGCAGGAACAGCCGCTGGAAGAGCAGGAACCCGATGATCGGCACCAGCGAGGCGATGAACAGCGCCGCCAGGAAGACGCCGAGCTCGGTCTGGGCCTGGATCGTCGGCAGGCGGACCGACAGCGGCTGGATGTCGGGGTTCGTCAACACCAGCAGGGGCCACAGGAAGTCCTTCCAGGAGGCCAGGATGGCGAACACCGAGACGACTCCCAGGATCGGCTTCGACATCGGCAGCACGACCGACCAGAACAGCCGGAACGCGCCGGCCCCTTCGAGCGAGGCGGCCTCGAAGATCTCGCGCGGCAGGTTGTCGAAGAACCGCTTCATCAGCACGACGTTGAACGCGCTCGCACCGGCTGGCAGCCAGATCGCCCAGTAGCTGTCGATGAACGTGTGGTGGATCAGCGGCGGGTGCACGATCTCGATGTACAGCGGCACCAGCAGCACCACCGCCGGCACGAACAGGGTCAGGAGCAGCAGCCAGTAGACGACCTTCGCGTAGCGCGGCCGCAGCACCGACAGCCCGTAGCCGCCGGTGGTCGCGACGATCATCTGCACGAGCCACGACCCGAACGCCAGGACGACGGTGTTCAGGAAGTAGCGCCGCACCTCGACGTCGTTCCAGGCGGCGCCGAGGTTGCTCCAGGCGGTGCCGTTCGGGAACAGCGACATCGGGTAGGCGATCGTGTCCCGGGTCGGCGTGATCGAGGACTTCGCGAGCCACAGGATCGGACCGAGCCCGATGACCACCAGCAGGACGAGCAGGGCGATCTGGGCCCCGCCGACGCCGAAGCGGACGGACGGGCGGTGCCACTCGGGCGGCGAGATGAGGCTCACGTCGTGCTCCAGGAGCGCGTCAGGCGCAGGTAGACGAGCGAGAACAGCGCGAGGAACCCGGCCAGCATCAGGCTCAGGGCGGCCGCGGCGCCGTAGTCGCCGCCGAGCGAGTTCTCGAACGCGTAGTCGTAGATCAGGAGCAGCACCGTGAGCGTCGAGTTCGTCGGGCCGCCGGAGGTGAACAGGTACGGCTCGAGGAACACCTGGGCGGTCCCGATGATCTGCAGGATCATCGTCAGCAGCAGCACCCCGCGGAGCTGGGGCAGGGTGATGTGCCAGACCTTGCGCCACAGCGAGGCGCCGTCGACCCCGGCCGCCTCGTAGAGCTCGGTGTTCACCGAGGTGAGCGCGGCCAGGTAGATGATCACCGTGGCCCCGGCGTTGGCCCAGGTCGACTCGAGCACCAGCGACGGCATCGCCCACGTCGGCGACTGCAGCCACGGGTACGGCCCGAGGTGCACCCAGCCGAGGATCGTGTTGAAGACGCCGGTCGGGCCGCCGTAGTAGAACGTCTTCCACAGCAGCACCGCCACCACCGGCGGGACGACCACCGGCAGGTATGCGAGCGCGGCGTAGATCCCGCGCACCCGCCGCACCTCGCTCATCAGCACCGCCGCCACCAGCGGCACCGGATAGCCGAAGAGCAGCGCCAGGAGCGCGAAGTAGGCCGTGTTCTTGACCGCCGTCGGGAACAGCGGGTCGTCGAGCACGAAGCGGAAGTTGGCGAGGCCGACCCAGGTCGGGTCGGTCACGAGGTTCGTCTGCTGCAGCGACATGATGACCGCGCGCGAGATCGGGTACCACGAGAACGCCCCGAAGATCGCGAACAGCGGCAGCAGGAACAGCAGGTTGGTGAGCCCGCCGCCGCGCATCCAGGTGACGGGCGTCCGCCCCTTTCGGCGGCGCACGCGGCCGGCCCGCGGGAGGGGAGCGGGCGCGACGGCCTCGTCGCCCTGGACGCGCTCGGCCGGCGTGACGGGATCGATCACGGTCATGGAATTAGCAGCGTGCGTCCGGCGTTCGCGCCGGACGCACGCTCTCGGATGTGCCTACTTGCCCTGCGAGATGAGCCGCTGCGCCGTGCTGTTGGCCTCGGCGAGCAGCGCGTTGATGTCGGCGTTCTGGTCGGTCAGGACCGCCTGCACCACCGGGTCGAGCGCGTGGTACACGCTCTGCGTCGACGCGGCCGGCTCGGCGATCAGGGTCTGGCCGAAGATCCGGTTGGTGAAGGGCTTCATCTGGGTCTGGGGCACGTTGATGTACGGCTTGATCCAGGTGTTCGCCAGGTCGTACTGGGTCTTGTTGAAGATCGGCAGGGCCGGCACGCCGACGGGCTGCTTCTGCGCGATCAGGCTCTTGGCGTTGCGGATCGCCTGGTTCTTCGAGAGCAGCTTCTGCTCGTAGTAGAAGTCGATCCACTGCACCGCCGCGGCGGTCTCGTCAGCCGAGGCGTTCGGCTTGACCGCGGCGAGGGTGCCGCCGCCGAGCACGCCGGCCGTCTTGTTGCCGGCCAGCGGGAGGGTGGTGACCCCGTAGATCGAGGCGTCGATGTTGCTCGCCTGCACCAGGTTCGTGAAGACGTCGGAGCCGCTGACGTACATGCCGACGGTGCCCGCCGCGAACGCCTGGTTGATGTCGCTCCAGCCGTAGTCGAAGTTCGAGCCCATCGAGTTGTCGGTCCAGCGCATCCGCTTCAGCATCTGCAGCGCCTGCGCCGTCTGCGGGTTGTTCAGGGTCGCCGTCGCGTGCTTGCCGCTGCCCTTCTCCATGCGGCCGCCGAGCGCGTAGGTCAGCGTCGTCAGGATCCAGCCGGCGGTGTTGTCGGCCTTGCCCATCTCGGCGTAGCCGGCCTGGCCGGTCTTCTGGGCGATCTGCCGGGCGTACTGCTCGACCTGGGCCCACGTCGTCGGCGGCTTGTTCGGGTCGAGGCCGGCGTCGGTGAACAGCTTGCGGTTGTAGTGCAGCGCCTGGGCGTAGGCCGCCGTCGGCAGCGCCACGACCTTGCCGTTCGAGGTCGTGCCTTCGGCGATGACCGCCGGGTTGTACTTCTTGAAGTACGGCAGCTGCTTGGCGTACGAGGTGATGTCTGCGAGCTGGCCGTTCTGGCCCAGCGTGCGGGCGTCGGTGAACGGCACGGTGAAGACCGTCGGCAGCGTGCCCGCCGCGAGCTTCGCGGCGAACGTCGGGCCGGTCCACTGGTACTCGACCGACTTCACCTTGATGTTCGGATGAGCGCGCTCGAACTGCGCCACCTCGTTCGCGAACTCGGTCTGCGCGGCCTTCGTGCTGCCCGGGATCAGCGAGGCGACGCTGATCGTCACGGACTTCTGCGCGTTGCCCTCGGCCACGGCGCCGAACAGAGCGCTCGTGGACACGGCAACGACGCTGGCCACGGCTACGGCGGCTGCCGTGACCTTGCGGGTGCTCCTCATCGTGTCTCCCTTTCGTTTACCTGTCGCGTGCTGTCGTTGCGGAACCAGACCGTGGTGTCGCTGGGAACCGCACCTCCTTCGACGTCGGAACTGGCGATGAGGACGTGCGCGCCGGCCGGCAGCTCCACCGGGTCCGGGCCGAAGTTGACGAGGCACGCGAAACCGTCGCCCCGCTCGAAGGCGAGGACGGTGTCGCTCGACGGCAGCCAGCGCAGGCCGTCGTCGTCGCCCCAGGGAGCCGTCCGGCGCAGGCGCAGGCCGGCGCGGTACAGCTCGAGCGTGGAGGAGGGCTGCCCGGTCTGGGCCGCGACCGTGAGCGCGGCCCAGCTGCCGGGCGGGTCGAGCCAGGGCCGGCCCGGCTCCCTGCGGGCTGAAGCCGTACGGCGGCTCGCCGCCGTCCCAGGGCATCGGGACGCGGCAGCCGTCGCGGCCGGGATCGACGCCGCCCGAGCGGATCCACATCGGGTCCTGGCGGCGCTCGTACGGGATGTCCTCGACCTCGGGCAGGCCGAGCTCCTCGCCCTGGTAGACGTACAGCGAGCCCGGCAGCGCCATCACCAGGAGCGCGGCGGCGCGGGCCCGGCGGGTGCCGAGCGCGAGGTCGGTGGGGGTCCCTTCGCGCCGGGTGGCGAACGCGAACGAGGTGTCCTCGCGGCCGTACCGGGTGACCGGCCGCGTGACGTCGTGGTTCGAGAGCACCCAGGTCGCGGGGGCGTCGACCGTGGCGTGCATCTCGAGGGTCGCGTCGATCGAGGCCCGCATCGGCGCCGGCTCGAAGGGGCAGGTGAGGAAGTCGAAGTTGAACGCGGTGTGCAGCTCGTCCTGGCGCAGGTAGCGGGCGAGCCGCTGCGGATCGGGCAGCCAGGCCTCGCCGATCAGGACCCGCGGCTCGACGTCGGCGTCGGCGATCGCGCGCCAGCGGCGGTAGATGTCGTGCACCTCGTCGCGGTCGACGAACGGGTGCTCGCCGGGCGCCGCGGCGGGATCCTCCTCGGACAGCTCGGGATCCTTCACCAGCATCGCCGCGGAGTCGATGCGGATGCCGGCGACGCCCCGGGCGAACCAGAAGTGCAGGACGTCCTCGTGCTCGAGCCAGACGTCGGGATGCGTCCAGTTCACGTCGGGCTGCTCGGGCGCGAACAGGTGGAGGTACCACTCGCCCGGCGTGCCGTCGGGATTCGTCGTCCGGGTCCAGGCGGGGCCGCCGAAGATCGACCGCCAGGCGTTCGGCGGCTCGGCGCCGTCGACGCCCTTGCCCGCTCGGAACCAGAAGCGCCCGCGCTCGGGCGCGCCCGGGGCGGAGTCCAGCGCCGCCTGGAACCACGGGTGCTGGTCGGACACGTGGTTCGGCACGATGTCGACGATCGTCCGGATCCCCAGCGCGCGGGCCTCGGCGATCAGCCGCTCGGCCTGGGCGAGCGTGCCGAACGACGGCTCGATCGCCCGGTAGTCGGTCACGTCGTAGCCGGTGTCGGCCATCGGCGACGGGTACCAGGGGTTGAACCAGAGCGCGTCGACGCCCAGCTCGCGGAGGTACGGCAGACGGGCGAGAACGCCGTCGAGGTCGCCGGTGCCGTCGCCGTTCGCGTCGGCGAAGGAGCGGACGTAGACCTGGTAGACGACCGCGGTGCGCCACCAGCGGTCGGGAACGGGCGGCGCGGCGGGCGCCGCCGGCGCGGCCGCGGGAGGGGCCAGCGTGGTGCTCGTCGTGGAGCTCGTCTCGGTCACGGCGACGACGATCGCATACTTGACTTCCACTTGCAAGGACTTGACGAAAATCGTGCAGGATATCGGATCGCGACGGCGCAGGAAGTGTGGGACGCGTGACGGGAAAGCGGCCTGCGGCGGGCTGTCAGCGCGACCGGAGAGGGGTCGGCAGGGCGGGTTGCGGGACGACCAGCGCGACCGGCGCGGATGCGGCGGGCAGCGAAGGTGGCGCCTGCTCGAGCGCGCTCCGCCGGGCGCTGGTCGAGCCACGGCAAGCCGCCCGCGGCACGTCCGAGCGCGACCGCGCCCCGGAGAGCGCTGGTAGCGAGGCCTGTAGTGCGCTGCGCAGCACGGGCCGCGGAGCTCGTCCCGCCAGGGACGAGCGCGGCCCTGCCGGTGATCCGACGCCAAGGAGCGCTCCGAACCCGAGGACGCGCTCGACCGGAAGTCGGATCACCGGCTTGAAAGGGCCGCCCCTCTCCACGGGTCCCAGGTGGCGCCCTGCTCGGACGGCGAGCGCTCCGCCCGGGCGGCTGGTCGAACCACGGCAAGCGGCACCGACGGCAAGTCCGAGCGCGACCACGCCCCGAAGAGCGCTGGTAGCGAGGCCTGTAGTGCGCTGCGCAGCACGGGCCGCGGAGCTCGTCCCGCCAGGGACGAGCGCGGCCCTGCCGGTGATCCGACGCCAAGGAGCGCTCCGAACCCGAGCACGCGCTCGACCGGAAGTCGGATCACCGGCTTGAAAGGGCCGCCCCTCTCCACGGGTCCCAGGTCGCGCCCTGCTCGGACGGCGGGCGCTCCGCCAGGGCGCTGGTCGTAGTTCGGCTCGCCGCTCTCGTGCTTGCCGCGCCCGTGCCTGCCGTGCTCGTACGAACCATCGCTGCGCCTGAATCGGGGTCGGTACGCAGACCTCCCAAGCGACGAAGAACCGGGCCCAACCACAGTCGGTGATCCGACTTCCCGTCGAGCGCGTCCTCAGGTTCGTTGCGTTGCCTTGGCGTCGGATCACCGACAGGCCCGGTTGAGGGGCTTCGCCCTTCTTGCCGGGTCCTCTCCGGGTCGCGCTGGCTGCTTGCCGCTGTCCGGCCTGCCGGGACCGTTGCGGGTCGCGCTGGCCGGTCGCCTCGGCCCGGCCTGCCGGGTCCGCGTTGCGGGTAGCGCGCTGGCTGCTCACCGTCTGGCCCGGCTTGCCGAGACCTGCTCCGGGGTCGCGCTGGTCGCCCGCTGCAGCCGGGTACCTCTCCGGGTCGCGCTGGCCCCGCTCCTCGCGCCTCTACGCCGGCGCGGCGGTCCTGACCGGCGCGGCCGCGGTCGAGCCTCTCGCGACCAGCTCGGGGTCGAAGAACAGCTCCTCGGCCGCCACCTCGGCTCCCTCGATCTGGCTCGCCAGCATCGCCACCGCGGCCCGCCCGATCGCCTCGATCGGCTGCCGCACCGTCGTCAGCGGCGGGTCGGTGTAGTTCATCAACGCGGAGTCGTCGTACCCCACCACCGAGACGTCGCCGGGCACCGACAGGCCGGCCCTGCGCACGGCCCGCATCGCACCGAGCGCCAGCGGGTCGCTCGCACAGATGATCCCGGTCGCGCCCTGGCGTATCAGCCGCGTCGCGGCGGCGTGGCCGCCCTCGAGCGAGAACATCGTCCGCTCGACGAGCTCGCCGTCATGGGCGTCGCCGTTCGCCGCCACCGCGTCCGCGAACGCCTCGAGCTTGCGCCGCGACGGCACGTGGTCCGACGGCCCGGTGATCACCCCGATCCGCTCGTGCCCGAGCGACACCAGGTGCCCGTACGCCTGCTCCATCGCCACCGCGTCATCCGTCGACACCCGCGGGAACTGCAGGTGCTCGGCCGCCGCGTTCACCAGCACCACCGGCAGCCGCAGCTTCAGCAGCCGCAGGTAGTGGTCGTGCGGCGCGTCGGCCTCCGCGTACTGCCCACCCGCGAACACCATCCCCGACACCTGCCGGTCGAGCAGCATGTCGACGTACTCGGCCTCCGAGATCCCGCCCGTCCTCGTGCACAGCACCGCGTTGAAGCCACGCTGGGCGAGCGCCCCGCCGACCACGTCCGCGATCGCCGGGAAGATCGGGTTCTGCAGCTCGGGGACGACCAGCCCGATCATCCGCCCGCGCCGCACCCGAAGGCGCGTCGGACGCTCGTAGCCGATGACGTCCAGCGCCGTGAGGACGGCCGCACGCGTGGCGTCCGAGATCCCGGGCTTGTCGTTGAGGACACGACTGACCGTCGCCTCGCTCACCCCGGCCTGCTTCGCGACGTCTGCAAGGTTCCCGGCCACGCTGCAAGTGTATGGCAGCGCTTGCAGGACAATGCAAGTTTTCAGCCGGAAGTCAGCTGGATCCGCGCCGTTATTGCGGCGGCCGCGGCGGCGGCCTGCCCCTGTCGGGCGTCCCAGTCGTCCTCGGCCTCGCCGCGGTACGCGGCGGCGGCAAGCTCCAGCACGCTCGCGCGCCTCGCCGGGCAGCTGGCCGGCGGCCCAGCTCGCCGCCTCGTCCTTCGGCCGGATCTCGCCCGTCTCGACCGTGTACCAGACGCGGGCCAGCGTGAGCAGGACGTTGCGGGTGTCGGGCTCGAGGTTCGCGAGCAGGTCGTCGACGCCCTCGGTCACGGCCTGCGCCAGGTCGGCGCCGGGGATCGGGTCGAGCAGGTCCCGCGGCGGCGGCCCGAGCAGCGGCACGCCGGCCATCAGCACGATCGCGATCAGCGTCGTCATGTCGGGACTCGGCTGGTGCCGGAACGGGGCGAGGTCGCCCGCCTCGAGGTCCCGGCGGAGCCACTCGCCGTAGAGCAGGTCGCGGTCCGCCGGGTGGCGCCACGGACGCACGTCGTCGTGCACGGCGACGCTGAGCTCGATCGGCCGTCCCGGGCGTTCGACCGAACGCACGCCCGAGGCGGCGAGGATCCGGGCCAGCAGGCGCGGGCGCTCGGCGTCGTCGAGCCGCCGCCGCGAGAGCGCCAGCAGGTCGAGGTCGCTCTCGGGCCGCAGGCCGCCGAGCACTGCCGAGCCGTACAGGTAGACGGCGAGCAGGTCGTCCCCGAGCGCCTCCCGCAGCGCGTCGACGACGTCGCCGAGCTGGCGCCGGTCGTCAGGCGAGACGGATGGCGCGCTTGCCTCGCGTGTGCTGCCCGGCGAGGTCTGCGAGAGCCGCTCCGGCATCCGCGAGATCGTAGGTGCGCTGGATCGGGACCCGCAGATCGGGCAGCAACCGGGCGAGGCGCTGCAGGTTGTCGGTCGACGAGATCGCCATCACGTTCACCCGCCCCGGCCCGTCGCCGGCCGCGCCGAGCGGCGAGGAGGCGCGCCCGCCGGGCGTCAGGGCGGCGGCGTTGGCGGCGAAGTCCTCGCCGCTGGTGGCGGTGTCGATCAGCGCGTCGATCCCCGACGGGCAGCGCGCTCCCGCGGGCCACGAACTCGTCCGCGCCGAGCTCGAGCACGAACTCCTCGTCCTCCGGCGAGGCGACCGCGATGACCGTCGCCCCGGCGCGGGCGGCGAGCTGCACCGCGAACGCGCCGACGCCGCCGTTCGCGCCGACCACGGCGACGCGCTCGCCGGCCGACGGCGCGACGCCCTCGACCAGCAGCAGCGCCGTGACGCCGGCGAGCACCGCCGCGCCGGCCGCGTCCATCCCGACGCCGTCGGGGATCGCGGCCACGAACCCGTCGGCGGAGACGACGATGCGCTCGGCCCAGGCGCCGTCGTGGACGTCGGCCCCGACGTGCGGCACGAGGCCGAAGACCTGGTCGCCAACGGCGAACCCGCCGGCCGCGTGCTCGACGACGCCGGCGAAGTCGCGGCCGAGGGTCACCGGGAAGCGGTGCTCGGCCATGCTCTTCAGGTAGCCGGCGACGATCGCGTTGTCGACCGGGTTCGCGGAGGACGCCTGGACGCGCACCAGGAGCTCGCCGTCGCCGGGGACGGGATCGTCGAGGTCCTGCAGCGCGGGCGGGGCGTCGAACGCGGGGAGCACGAACGCCTTCACGGCGTCTCCTTCCGTAGCGGAACCGGTGAGCCTAGTCCGGCCTGGCGAACGGCGCCGTAGAGTCCGTGCGTGGCCACACGCCTCGAGCTCCGCCCGCTGGGCCGCTCCGGCCTTCGCGTCACCCGGATCGGGCTCGGCCTGGCCGCCGTCGGACGGCCCGCCTACATCAACCTCGGACACGGCAGCGACGTGCGCGGCGCCACCGAGCACGCCGCGCTCGAGCGCCGGGCCCACGAGGTGCTCGATGCCGCCTACGAGGCCGGCGTCCGGTACGTCGACGCGGCCCGCTCGTACGGCGACGCCGAGGCGTTCCTGGCCGGCTGGCTCGCCGCGCGGGGACTCGAGCCGGGCGCGCTCTCGGTCGGCTCGAAGTGGGGCTACACCTACGTCGGCGGCTGGCGGATCGACGCCGAGCAGCACGAGGTCAAGGAGCTGTCCGCGACCACGCTCCGCCGCCAGCTCGCCGAGACCCGCGAGCTGCTGGGCCCGTACCTCGGCCTGTACCAGATCCACTCGGCGACGCTCGAGAGCGGCGTGCTCGACGACCATGAGGTGCTCGACGAGCTGCGGCGACTGCGCGAGAGCGGCGTCGCCGTCGGGCTCACGGTGACCGGCGCGCGCCAGGCCGACACGATCGAGCGGGCGCTCGAGGTCGGGCTGTTCGACACCGTCCAGGCCACGTTCAACGTGCTCGAGCGCTCCGCCGGACCGGCCCTGCAGGCGGCCCACGCCGCCGGGCTCGGGGTGATCGTCAAGGAGGCCCTGGCCAACGGCCGGCTGACCGAGCGCGGTGGGATCGAGCCCTTCCTGGCCGCCGCCCGCACCGACGGCGTCGCGCCGGACGCCCTGGCGCTGGCGTTCGTGCTGGCCCAGCCGTTCGTCGACGTCGCCCTGAGCGGGGCGGCGACCGCCGTCCAGCTCCGAAGCAACCTGCAGGCCCTCGACGTCGAGCCCGATCTCGCCGCCCTCGAAGGCCTGGCCGAGGACCCCGCCCGCTACTGGGAGGAGCGCTCGGCGCTCGCCTGGGGCTGAACGCGCGAGAGGCGTCCCGGTCGGACAGCGACCGGAACGCCTCCTCGAACCCGTGCAGCGGAGCTGTGTTGGACTAGGCGGCCTTCAGGACGACGTTGTCGACGGCCGGGCCGGCGCTGCCGACGGTGCCGCTGCGCAGGCACAGCTGGTAGTTGTCGGTGACCGGGGCGAGGACGCTGACCTTGACCTTCTTCCAGCCCGGGGAGGCCTGGGTGTGGCCGGTCGTGTCGAAGGTGTAGAGGCCCGAGAGGTCGGTGGTCGTGTTGTGGGCCAGGGTGATCGCGAGCCGCTTGATGGCCGGGCCGTAGCCCCCGCCCGAGAACGGGTTGCCGGCGAGGCTCAGCGACAGCTTGTAGGTGTGGCCGCCGCTCAGGACGACGGTCTGGCAGACGGCGCCGTAGGTCGTGCCGCTGAGGTCGACGGACTGCTTGCCCTTGGCCGCCTTCAGGTACACGCCGTTGATGACGTCGACGTTGCCGGTGCTGCCGACCTGCCACGCGCCGATCCAGGACAACGCGGGGAAGACGTGGAAGCTGTTGGTCGGCAGGAGCGGCGCCTCGAACGAGGGGTTGGCGATGATGTTCGGAGCCGCCTCGGCCGACGTGACGGCGGTGGCGCAGGCGCCGAGCGCGAGGGCTGTGGCGGCGGCGAGGCGGATGCTGCGGGACCGGGACATGCTGAACTCCTTGCTCGCGGTGAGCGCCCCTCTGTCGGTGACGCCCGTCCGGCTGGTCGACCGGACGAGTGAGATCCTCGGAGGGGGCGCTGAAGAACCGCTGAAAGAGCGCTGAAGCTCATCGATACAGACGATACGACGCGTCGTATCGTCCATGGTGCCCGGCGGCCTGCAGACGCAGGCCCATCCGACGACGGTGGGCAGCGGCCTGGTCCGTGACCGTTACCTTTTCGCGCGGCCGCCGACAAGGAGTGCGAGGGCCGCGATCCGCCGCGGCCGCAGACTCACAGGGAGGGCCCGTGACGCTACGCGCACCCGATCGCTCGGCCGTTCTTCGAAACAGGGCATCCACGTCTTCAGTCGTCGTCGCGCAGGCGCGCCAGCTCGACCACCCGGAACCCGTTCGGCGTCGGCTTCAGAGCGAGCTCCGCGTTGACGAACCAACCCTGCGCAGTGTCCCAGACGTGCCCGTCGGCGTGCCACGCGAGGACCTGCTCTCGCGGGACGACGTCGTCGTGCCGCAAGACGATGTCGCCTAGCCGGAAGCTCCCGTCGTGGGTCACATGGTGCTTATCGTCGCGAGGCGCCAGAGGTAACGACGTTTGCCATCGAGGCAACGGACGAACCGCCTCCATTTCCTGTACCTTGGCGCCATGCCGCCACAGGCGGGAAGCGGATGACGGCACTGCGCGAGCGTGCGCGTCCGAAGGGCCAGGATGGCGTCGATGCTGCATACCGGCGCCATTCCGGCAGCGTGCGCGCGTTTCTCCTCCGCCAGACCGGCGACCGGGAGCGCGCCGAGGACCTGACACAGGAGGTCTTCCTGCGCGCCGCGTCGGCCCTCGAGGGCCTGGATCCTGGCAGCCCCACGCTGGCCCTGCTGTACACGGTCGCCCGCCGGCGGTTCATCGACGATCTGCGTGCGCGGGGCCGCTATCCGACGGAGTCGCTGGAGCCGAGCCTCCATCCGGCCGGCCCGGCGCCGGAGTACAGCGGGATGCAGCGCGAGGCGATTGCCGCTGGCATCGCCGCCCTGCCGTACGACCAGCGCCAGGTCGTGGTGTTGAAGCTGCTGCAGGGCCACTCGTTCCGCGACGTCGCCAGCATGGTCGACTCGACCGAGGACGCCGTGAAGATGCGGTTCTCGCGGGCGCTGGGGACGCTGCGGGAGTTCCTCCGCGAGGCCGGGGTGGTGGAGCCGTGATCGACGATCCCGAGATCCTCGAGCTGCTGCGGAACGACCCCGAGCTCCTGGCGATCGCCGACGCGATCCAGCAGACCCAGAAGACCGAACAGACCCAGCAGCCGCTGTCGGCCCGGCGCCGTCCCTTCGGCCGGTCGCGCGCGGGGCTCGGGCTGGCGGCCTGCCTGGCCATCGTCGCGGCGGCGGGCGCGTTCGTGCTGCGGCCGGCGGCCACCGCCGGGATCCCGGGCGACAAGTACGTCCACGTCGTCCTGCAGCGGAACGACCCGTCGTCGTGGCTCGTCTCGCTGGCCGACGGCAGCGAACGGCAGTCGGTCTATCGGGATGACCTGTGGATCCGCGCCGACGGCGGCCTCGCCCTCGGCGAGCACTCGTTGAACGGCCACCTGCTCGACACGACGAAGGACACCGCCAGCGCGAGCACCTCGAGCCGCGGGCCGACGAAGCTCAGCCCCGACCTTCGCACCGGTGAGGGCGTCGAGCCGCTCGTCGGCATCTACGACGGCGTTCAGGCCGCGCTGAGGAATGGCGGCCGGCTCGTCCGCGGGCCCACGACGATCTTCGGGCATCGCGTGCGCTGGATCGGGTTCGATCGCGCCGTCGGCTCGCCACGGATGATCGCGGTCGACGCCGACACGGGTGACGCGGTCGCGCTGCGGGAGGGCGGTGACGGGTCTCTCGCGCGCATCGTCGGCTACACCCTGTCCGACCGGCCGACGCTGCCGAAGCCGCTCGGGAAGCCTGTCGGGGGTCACAGCCTGAGCGTCGCCAGGGTGTCCGCCTCCGGCGCGGCCGCCGCGCTGCCGGGCGTGCTCTCGGCCGGCCAGTCCGTCGCCGGCCTGTCGCTGAAGCGCATCGTGCTCCAGCGCCTGACCCAGGACGACCTGAAAGGCTCCCGGCGGGGCATCACGCTCCGCTACGGCCAGGGCGTCGTCCTCCCGGAGCTGTTCTCCCCGTACCTGTACATCTCGCAGGCCCGGAAGCCCGAGATCGGATACGAGTTCCCCGGGATCGGCGGGATCGGTGCGCTACCCCCTCCCGGGTTCATCGAGGTGAGGGCATCGTCGGCGCCGGAGGTGCGCCCGAGGCAGCTGTCGGCGTTCGTCCACGTCCAGGGCATGTACCTGTGGATCCAGACGAACCTGCCCGACCACGAGCTGGCAGCCATCGTGCGACACCTCCGGCCCCTCCGCTAGGTCACGCTAGGACGAGCAGACGAGGTCCCAGTGCGCCGCGACGGTGCCCTGGTTCTGCACCTTCCAGTAGTGCACCCCGCCGGCGACGACGGTGCTGCTGCCGGAGCCGTTGTTCACCTGGCCGTCCGCCAGGAGCACGTTCGAGGAGTTGAAGACGTACCAGTGGTACGCCTGGCCGCTGCTCGAGCCGCCCCACGACCAGCTCGTGGACGACCGGCTCGACGACTGGGCGTACACGGTCGGTCCGATGTTCCCGGACGTCGGCACGCTGGTGCACGTGGACGCGGCGCGGTTCGGGGTGGCCAGGGACGACGCCCCGCCGGCCGCGAGCATGCAGCCGACGGCGGCGCAGACGAGCGTCTGCCGCTTCGTGAACGACATCTGTGTTACCCCCAAGGCAACTGGTGGCTTTACCGGCTGCCGCGGTCAGCCGCCTGTACCGGTTAAGTCGTCAGGCGCCGTTGGAGGTAACTGGAGAATTCCGCGGGCCTGCGCCCGCCGAGCGGTGCTAGACCAGGGTCCGGAACCAGCGCAGCGAGAACGCGAAGCCGAGCAGCGCGAGGGCGCCGCCGCCGGCGATGAACAGCCGGCTCAGGTCCTGGTTCTGCTTCTGCGTGCCGACGGTCTTGCCGATCTGGCCGTAGACCGACTTCAGCCTGCTCGCGTTCTGGGCGGTGTAGGTCTTGCCGCCGGCGGCCTTGGCGATCTTCGCCAGGGCGGCCGGATCCGGCGGCACGGCGATCGTCTTGCCCGTTCCCGGGTCGACGACGCTGCCCGCCGGCGTTCCGAGCGAGATGGTGTAGATCGGGATCTTGCGGGCCTTCGCCATGCGGGCGGCCGCGAGCGGCGAGACCTTGCCCTCGGTGCTCGTGCCGTCGGTGAGCACCACGATCGCCGCCGGCGCGCGGGTCGACTTCGTCGCGGTGCCGGTCTGCTTCGGCACCAGCGACAGGCCGCGCACCAGGCCGTCGCCGAGAGCGGTGCCGCCGCCGACCTGCAGCGAGCGGAGCGAGCCCTCGATCACGGTGCGGTCGTCGGTGGGGGCGTTCAGCGCGTGGGCCACGCGGGTGAAGGCCACGATGCCGACGCGGCCGTCGTCGGGCAGCGCCGACACCAGCGTGCGGGCGGCGGCCTTGGCCGCCTCGAGCCGGGTCGGCTTGACGTCGGTCGCCGACATCGAGCGGGAGGTGTCGATGACCAGGATCACCGTCGCCTGGTGGCGCGGCACGGTCGTCTCGCGCTGCGGCTTCGCGGCGCCGCCGACCAGCGCGGCCAGCGCGAGCAGCATGATCACCGGCGCGACGTGGCGGCGCCAGCTGGCCCGCCGGGGGATCAGGTTCGGCAGCAGCGCCGGGTTCGCGAAGCGTGCGATCGTCCGCCCCTGACGCCGCTCGTGGATCGCGTAGAGCACCAGCGCGACGGGCAGGGCGAACAGGATCAGGAGCACCAGCGGGGCGGCGAACTCCACCTGCCTCACGTAGTGCATGGCGCTGTGGTACCAGCTCTCGACGGTGTTCACGTCAGGGCGCTCCGGGAGGCGACGGTCAGGATCCCGGCCAGCGCGAGCAGCGCGGCGCCGGCGGCGGCGAAGTCGTACGAGACGTCCTGGTGCTGGCGCTGCGAGCCGACCCGGGTGCCGATCTTGTCGTACACCTTGCTCAGGGCGTTCTCGTCGGCCGCGGCGAAGAACTCGCCGCCCGTCTCGCGGGCGACCGCCTGCAGCGTCGACGGATCCGGCGGCACCGGCGTGGAGTTGCCGAGCCCGCCGAGGTCGACCGTGCCGTACGGCGTGCCGAAGGAGATCGTGTAGATGCGGACGCCGAGCGCCTTCGCCCGGGCTGCGGCCTCCATCGGGTCGGTGCCGTCGGTGTTGGCGCCGTCCGACAGCAGCAGGATCACGCGGCCGCTCGGGTTGACCGTGCCGCCCGTGGTGCGGGCCGCCGCGGCGCCCTGGCCGGTGACCTGCAACGCGAGGTTGATGCCGTCGCCGATCGCCGTCCCGCCGTCGGCGTTCAGGTTCGCGAGCGCGCTCTTCACCGGCGCGCGGTCACGGGTCGGGGCGACGGCCACCGAGGCGGTCGAGTTGAACGGCACCAGGCCGACCTCGAACTGCGAGGGCAGACGGTTCACGAAGTCGGTGGCGGCCTTCGTGGCCGCGGCGATGCGCGACGGCGGCACGTCGGCGGCGACCATCGAGCCCGAGGTGTCCATCACGAGCATCACCGAGGCGCGCTTCTTGGCCACGGTCTTGTCCACCTGCGGGCGGGCCAGGCCGAGGATCAGCGCGCCGAGGGCGGCGAGCAGCACGCCCCAGCGCAGGAAGCGCCGCCACGACGTCACCGGCGTGGCCACGGAGCGCAGGAGCTCGACGTTCGAGAAGGCGACCGCGTAGCGGGCCCGGCGCTTGCGCGACCACAGCTCGAGCAGGACGAGCAGCGGCAGGAGCACGAGCGCCAGCAGCACCAGCGGCTCGGCGAAGCTGATTCCGTGGAAGGTCACCGGCCACGCCTCCGGCGGGCCATCGCCGCCAGCAGCGGCTTCAGCCACTCGCCCTCGGTGGGCAGGACCAGGTGCTCGGCGCCGGCGCGGCGCACGGCCGCGGCCTGCCGGGCCCGGTCGTCGGCGGCGGCCTGCGCGAAGCGCTCGCGCAGACGCTTGCTGCGGGTGTCGACGCGCAGCTGCTTGCCGGTCTCGGGGTCGACCAGGGCGAGCTCGCCGACGTTCGGCAGCTCGTCCTCGCGCGGGTCGCGCATCTCGATCACCAGGACGTCGTGGCGCGCCGCGAGGCGAGCCAGCGGCATCGCCCAGTCGGTCGGGCCGCGCAGGTCGGTCAGGATCGAGAGGTGCGACGTCTGGCGCGCGTACTTGAAGGTGCGCTCGAGCGCGTCGCCCAGGGAGGTCGCGCCGTTCTCGCCGGGGTCGGCCTCCTGGCGCAGCGTCAGCAGCGTGCCGACCAGACCGGCGCGCCCCTGCCGGGGCCGGACCATCGCCGGCGAGGCGCCGCCGAAGGTCACCAGGCCGAGCCGGTTGCCGCGGCGGCTGGCGACGTTGCCGAGCGCCAGCACCACGCCCTCGGCGACGTCCGCCTTGCGCCGGTCGGCCGAGCCGAAGTGCATGGAGGCGGAGGTGTCGAGCACGAGCCACGCGGTGAGGGCCCGCTCGGCGACGTCGACCCGGACGTGCGTCTCGCCCGTGCGGGCGGTGGCGTTCCAGTCGATCCGGCGGACGTCGTCGTCACCGGGCACGTACGCCCGGAGCTGGGCCAGCTCGGTGGCCTCGCCGAGCTGCGCCGAGCGGAACTCGCCTGCCAGCAGCGCGGTGATCCGGCGGCGCACGGCCAGGTCGAGGGCCCGCAGCGCCCCTTCGGGCAGCGGGCCGGGACCCGGCCGGGCGGCGGTGCGGACGGGCGTGAGGGCGGCGAGACCGGACACGGGCTAGGCCACCTCGCGGCGGAGCTCGATGCGGGGCGCCGGGACGGCCTGCAGGACGGCCTCGAGGATCGTGTCCGAGGAGACCTCCTCGGCCAGCGCCTGGTAGCTGAGCACGATGCGGTGGCGCAGGACGTCGGGCGCCAGCTCGCGCACGTCCTGCGGCAGGACGTAGCCGCGGCCGCGCAGCACGGCCAGGGCGCGGGCCGCGAGCAGCAGGTTGATCGGACCGCGCGGGCTCGCGCCATAGGCCACGTGGGCCGCGTGCTGCTGGACGCCGACCTTGGCCGGCTCGCGGGTCGCGTTGGCCAGGGCCACCGCGTAGCGCGTCACGACCGGGTCGACGTAGACCTGCCTGGTCGCGGTCTGCAGCAGCGCGAGCTGGTCGAGGTCGAGCACCGTGCGCGCCTGGGGGAAGCCGGCCAGCGCCCGCTCGGCGATGGTCATCTCGTCGTCGGGCGTCGGGTAGCCGACCAGCACCTTCAGCATGAAGCGGTCGAGCTGGGCCTCGGGCAGCGGGTAGGTGCCCTCCTGCTCGATCGGGTTCTGGGTGGCCATCACCAGGAACGGGCGGGGCACCGCGTGGTGCACGCCGGCGATCGTCACCTGGTGCTCCTGCATGACCTCGAGCAGCGCCGACTGCACCTTCGCCGGCGCGCGGTTGATCTCGTCGGCCAGCAGCAGGTTGCAGAAGACCGGGCCGAGCTCCGTCTCGAACGTCGACGAGGCGGGGCGGTAGATGCGGGTGCCGACGAGGTCCGAGGGCACCAGGTCGGGCGTGAACTGCACGCGGCCGAACGAGCCGCCGAGCACGTGGGCCGTCGTCTTGATGGTGAGCGTCTTGGCCAGGCCGGGGACGCCCTCGATCAGGAGGTGCCCCTCGGCCAGCAGGCACACCAGGACGCGTTCGAGCATGGAGTCCTGGCCCGCCACCACGCGCTTGATCTCGAACAGCGCGGATTCGACCAGCTGGCTGAGCTGCTCGGCGGCGTCACCTCCAACCAGGGTCGGGCGGTCCTGCATTCTGGGGCTCCATTCGTTCGTCATCGGTTCCTGCAGGGTGCGGGCCCTACATAAGAAGACGATCAACGTCGCCGGGAGTTCCCGCGAACTCCAAGTTAAACTCTGATCCCGTTTCAGTCCACCTCGAGCGCCAGCGCGTCGAGGTCGATGTCCGCTCCCATGCCGCCGGACAGGTGGCCCTCGGCGTCGCGCGGCCACTCCGAGAACGGCCGGTCCCACATCAGCTCGAGGTCGTTCCCGTCGGGGTCCGACAGGTAGAGCGCGAGGTGGGTGCCGTGGTCGGTGTGCTGGCGGATCGGCCAGTCGACCTCGCGCAGCCGCCGCAGGGCGTCGGCCAGCCCTCCGCGGGTCGGGTAGCGGATGGCCACGTGATGCAGGCCGGCCACGCCGTCGGGCTGGGGCGGCCCGCCGGCGGACTTCCAGGTGTTGAAGCCGAGGTGGTGGTGGTAGCCGCCGGCGCTCAGGAACAGCAGGTCGCCGGTCGTGCCCCAGCCGGGGACGTCCCGCATCTCGGCCACCACGTCGAAGCCGAGCAGGTCCACGTAGAAGGCCCGGACCCGGTCGATGTCCGACGTGCGCAGGTGGACGTGGCCGATCGTGACCCCGGGGTCGATCGGGCGCGGCGCGCGGGCGCGGGGCGCGACGCTGCCCTGGACGTTCGGGGCGGCGGTGTCGGTCATGCGGGCCTCCTGCGAGATGTTCCCACCGAAGCACGCAGGATGGCACGCGCGCGAGGCGCGTCAGCGTTCGGCTGGCAGCCGGGCCACGGCCGCCTCGGCCTCGGCCCGCGTGGGCAGGGCGCCGCGGGCCCCCAGCGCGCGGGTGGCGAGCCCGCCCACAGCGGTGGCCAGGCGCAGCGCCCGGAGCTCGTCCTCGCCGGCCGCGAGGGCCACGGCCAGGCCGGCGGTGAACGCGTCGCCGGCGCCGGTCGTGTCGACCACCTCGACCGGGATCACCGGCACGTGCAGCGGCGCCGCGCCGGGCCGGTGGAGGGTGCAGCCGCGCGCGCCGGCCGTGACGACGACCGCGCGGGCCCCGGCCTCGAGCAGCGCGTCGGCACCCTCCGAGAGCGCTGCGACCTCGTGCTCGTTCAGCGTCAGGACAGGGCGCGCCTCGAAGAGCTCGGGCACCAGCGGACGCACCGGCGCGGCGTTGACCACCAGCGTGGCACCCGTCCGCCGGGCACCCTCGGCGGCCGCGGCGACCGCGTCGTCGAGGAGCTCCAGGTTGACCACCACCACCGTGTCCGGCCCACCCAGCGCGTCGAGGGCCGCGGCGACCTCGCCCGCCGGCACGTCGGCGTTGGCCCCGGAGGCCACCGCGATCAGGTTCTCGCCGCGTGCGTCCACCAGGATCTCGGCGACCCCGGTCGGCAGGTCGCTCCGGCCCAGGTGCTGCAGGTGGACGCCACCGGCGTCGAGGTCGGCGTGGCAGGCCTCGCCGTGGTCGTCGCGCCCGATCCGGCCGACGAGGTGCGTCTCGGCGCCGAGCCGCGCGGCAGCCGCCGCGCAGTTCGCGCCCTTGCCGCCGAAGTGGCGCGCGAACGTGCCGCCGATCACCGTCTCGCCGGGCCGCGGCAGCGTCGGCACCTGCACGACCAGGTCCACGTTGACCGAGCCCACGACGACGACGCGGCTCACGCGCTCAGGCCGGCGTGCCGTGGACGGGGTCGACCTGGAAGGGGCGCGGCGGCGGCAGGAGCGCCTCGTCCACGCCGATCCCGAGCAGCGTCGTGCGCAGCACCGCGTCGAGCGCGCCCCGCCGGAAGCAGTCGGCACCGGCGTCGGTCTCCTTGCCCGCCATCCCCTCGACCAGCAGGAACCCCAGGCCGTAGACCCCGGCCCAGGCAGCGATCAGGCCCCGGTCGCGTTGCGACGCCTCGATGATCCCGAGCTCGATCAGCTCGTCGAAGGCCTCGAGCGCCAGGCTGCCGGCATCGGTCTGCGGCCGCCGGCGGTCCTTGCACACCGCCATGACCCGCCAGTGGGCCGAGTTGCGGACGGCGAAGTCCAGCACCGCGTCGGCGTACGCCCAGAGCACGGCGACCGTCGCGCAGGCCCCCTCGCGGCCCGCCCGGGCGGCGCTCCCGGCGACCTTCATCTCCTCGGCCAGGCGGCGCGTGCCGTCGTCCGCGACGGCGTCGAGGAGCGCCTCCTTGTCGGTGAAGTGTCGGTAGGCTGCGCTCGGCGACACACCGATCTCGCGCGCTGCCTCGCGCAGCGAGAACGCGTGCACGCCACGGGTCGACACGAGTCCCAGCGCCGCACGCATGAACGCGTTGCGGAGGTCGCCGTGGTGGTAGCTCGCTCGTGGTGCGGTGGAAGCCATGGTCTTGTCAGCAAGTCAACGCGTTCGTAACCGACACGTCCAGATCAAGGGTGGCACGGTTCGCGACCCTCCGCTACCTTCTTCGTGAGCGACGTTCACATACAACCGACGAGAGCGGTGGAGACCCCAGCATGACTGCCCACGGCAACGACGTCGCGGAAGAAGCGCGTCGCATCGCCCACAGCGGGTGGCTAGCCCGCTTCGCAGGAACCTGTGCCCGCCACCCGTGGCGGGTGATCAGCTCGTGGCTCGTGATCATCGTGGCGCTGATCGGCCTGAACGCCGCCTTCCACGGCGAGCTGATCAACGACTTCAAGGTCCCGGGCACCGACTTCCAGAAGGCCACGGACCTGATCAACGCGAAGTTCGGCGCTCAGAAGGGTGCCGCGCTGCGCGTGGTGCATCGCCGCGCCCGACGGGACAGCGGCTCGACTCGCCGGCCAACAAGGCCGTCGTCGAGAAGCTGCGCGCGCGCGCCGACCAGGCCATCAAGACGATCGACAAGAGCCCGAAGAACTTCGTGCCCGTCGGCAACCCGCTGGCCGACGACACCGGCCAGCTCTCGAAGGACGGGCGGATCGCGTTCTTCGACACCCAGTTCGACCAGACGAGCTGGGAGCTCAAACGGCCGCGACATCGTCAAGCTCGAGGACTCGCTGCGGGCCATCGGCGCGAGCCAGAACCTGCAGGTCGAGTTCACCGGGGAGGCCGAGGGCGGGCAGCCGAACTCGGGCGCCAGCGAGATCCTCGGCATCATCGCGGCCTTCTTCGTGCTGCTGATCCTGTTCCGGGCGCTCGTGCCCGACCTTCATTCCAATCATCTTCGCGATCGTCGCCGTGGTGACGGCGTTCCTGTTGCTCTACCTCGGCGCCCGGTTGACCAACTTCAACACGGTCGTCGAGATCCTCGTGCCGATGATCGGCCTCGGCGTCGGCATCGACTACACGCTGTTCATCGTCACGCGCTTCCGCCAGCTCCTGCACGACGGGCTGACGCCGCAGGAGGCCGCCGCGGCCGCCGGCGCCACCGCCGGCCGCGCGGTGATCTTCGCCGGCCTGACGGTGGCGATCTCGATCACCGGCCTGGCCCTGATCGGGATCGACTTCATCACGAAGCTCGGCATCGGCAGCGCCCTCGGCGTGGTCACCGCGGTGTGCCTGGCGAACTCCCTGCTGCCGGCGGTGCTGTCCCTGCTCGGCCACAAGGTCGATCGCTGGCGCCTCCGCCTGAAGCCGACCGACGACTCCCGCGAGGGCCAGTCCCGCACCTGGGTCGCGGCCTGGGGCCGGCTGGTCACGAAGTCGCGGCGCGCTGTTCCTGACCCTGTGCATCGTCCTGCTCCTGATCATCGCCTCGCCGGTGCTGCAAGGTGCGCCTCGGCCTGGCCGACTCCGGCACCGCGCCGAAGCAGCAGACCACCCGCAAGGCCTACGACCTGCTCTCGCAGGGCTTCGGGCCCGGGCTTCACCTCGCCGATCCCGACGGTCGTCGACATGCGCGGCGACGCCCAGGCGCCGCAGAAGCTGGCGGACGCCTTCAAGGGCCTGCCGGGCGTCGCCCGGGTCGTGCCGCCGATCTACAACGCCAAGGACGCCGACGCGGCCTCGGTGGCCATCATCAACGTCTACTCGAAGTTCAAGCCGCAGGACCACGAAGACCGACCACATCGTCTCGCTCCTGCGCAACGACGTGATCCCGAAGACCCTCGACGGGTCGACAGGCCAGGGCCTACGTGTCGGGCCAGAACGCGGCCTTCACGGACATCGGCGACAAGATCATCGAGCAACATGCCGTGGTTCCTGCTGTACGTCATCGGCGTGACGTTCGTGCTGCTGGCGATGGCCTTCCGCTCGCTGGTGATCGCGGCCAAGGCCTCGCTCACGACGCTGGCGTCGGCCTGTGTCGGGTTCGGCTTCCTGACCCTCACGGTCCAGCTGGGCCACGGGCTCGGGGTGGTCGGCCTCGACCGCACGGGCCCGATCGAGAGCTTCGTGCCGCCGATCGCCTTCGCGATCCTGTTCGGCCTCTCGATGGACTACGAGGTCTTCCTGATGAGCCGCATCCGCGAGGAGCACGTCCACGGCAAGGACACGATCCAGGCGGTGCGCGACGGCGTGGCCGGCGTCGGCCGGGTCATCGTGGCCGCCTCGCTGGTCATGTCGATCGTGTTCTTCGCGTTCATCCTCACGCCCGACCGGATCTCGAAGGAGTTCGGCATCCTGCTCGGCATCGCGATCCTGACGGACGCGTTGATCGTCAGGATGACGCTCGTGCCGGCGCTGCTCTCGCTGCTCGGCGAGCGCTCGTGGTACATGCCGGCGTGGCTCGACCGGATCCTGCCGAACCTGACCATCGAGCCGCCCGTCCCGCAGGAGTCGCAGGAGCCGCCGCGGCGGCCCGCAGCGCCCGCCTCGGAACCGGCGTAGACGCGTGGTGGCCGGCCTCCGCCGCGGGTGGAGGCCGGCCACCTAATCGCCCCCTGTCTAGGGATGCGCACGTACTCCTTTCACGTACCCTCCGTGCGATGGTCTCCGCGATCCGCCACCACGGCGTGCACGCCGACTGGTCGGGTGGGGCGATCAACGCCCACCTCGACGCGAACCTGAAGGCTCAGGCTGCCGGCACGCGTGCCCAGATCCAGCAGCGAGCGGACTCGGAGACCCTGCAGGACATGTGGCGAAGCCAGCGGAGCCTGCTGGATCTTCTCGCGTAGGGCGGCTACGCTCCGCGCCGCCGATCCAGCCTCGGCACGGTGACACCACAAGCAAGGGTGACAATAGGTCTTTCTTGCCCCGTGCGGGAAGGATGGGCGGCATGACGAGGATGCAGCTGCTGTGAGGACCGGGCAGCGTCGGGTTCGAGGGGTCGAGACCGAAGGACGAGAGCGGGCCGAGGGCGTGCTCGTGCTGCGCGCGGTCCGAGACCGTCAGGGTCGGGTGACCGACTTCCAGCACGTCCAGGTGGACGCCGGAGCGGCGGACCTGCTCGGCCGCTCGGCCAGCGAGCTCGAGGGCAGCAGGCTGCTCGAGGCGGCAGACGTCGCCTCCAGCGACCGCTTCGCGACGTACCGCCGGCTCCTGCTCACCCGCGAGTCGATCACCGGCGACCTCGTCGTGCGCACCACGAGCGGAGCCGAGCGCCGGCTGTCCCACGAGGCCTCGGCCAGCGGCGACCACGTCCTCGTGACGCTGCGCGAGCGGCGCGGCGAGGCAGACACCCAGCCGCACGTCGACGATGCGCCGTTCCTGCTGATCGGCTCGCTGCCGGACGCCCTCCTGGCGTACACCCCCGAGGGCCTGATCGAGTGGGCCAACCCGGCCGCCGAGGTGCTGTTCGACGTGCCCGCCGCGAAGCTCCGCCACCAGCCGCTCGACACGGTGATCGCGTCGCGCAGCGGGGCGAGCCTGCTCGAGCCGGCGCACCTCGTCCCGGGCATCCACGAGGTGCTCGGCCGCCGGCCCGACGGGACCAGCTTCCCGGCCCGGCTGGCGGTGGCCCGGCTGCAGGACCGCGGACGCGTCCTGCTCGGGGCGACGGTGCAGGACATCTCCGAGCAGAAGCGGGCCGAGCGCGAGTACCGGCTGCGCGAGGAGGCGCTGCGCCAGCTGGCCGACGAGCAGTCCCAGCTGCACGTGGCCCAGGCGGCGCTGTCCCACGAGCAGGCCACGCTGCGGCGGATCGCGACCCTGGTCGCCTCGACGACCGACCCGGACGTCGTCATGCACGGCGTGGCCCACGAGGTCGCCCGGCTCGTCGGCGCCGACGTCGGCCTGGTGGTGCGCTTCGACGGCGAGCGCGGCACGGTCGCCGGCCTGCACGGAGAGGACCTGCTGCCCGGCGGCCTGGTGGGCGCGACCGCGCCGCTGCGCGGCGACGGCATGCTGGCCCGGATCGCCGAGCGCGACGGGCCGGTGCGCGGCGAGCTCCTCGAGCTGGTCGTCGCGGACTCGCTGCGCATGCTCGAGGTCGCCGCCGTCGGCGCGCCGGTGCGGCTCGGCGGTCGCGCCTGGGGCGCCGTGGTCGCCGTGAGCAAGCGCCGTGACGTCTTCGCGCGCGAGACGGAGCCGCGGCTGGCGCGTGCCGCCGAGCTCGTCGGGGTGGCCATCTCGAACGCCGAGGCCTGGCAGGCGCTCTCGCGCCAGGCCGCCAGCGACCCGCTGACCGGGCTGGCGAACCACCGCACGTTCCACGAGCAGCTCCGGCTCGAGGTCACCCGCGCGCGGCGCTACGACCGGCCGCTGGCGCTGGTGCTGCTCGACCTCGACCACTTCAAGCAGATCAACGACACCTACGGGCACGCCGCCGGCGACCAGGTGATCCAGGAGATCGCGCGCCGCCTGCGCGGCCAGGCCCGCGACGGCGAGCTCGTCGCCCGGATCGGTGGCGAGGAGTTCGCCTGGCTCCTGCCGGAGTCGGACGACGAGGGCGCCCGCACCGCGGCCGAACGCGTCCGCCAGGTGGTCATCGCGGCGCCGTTCTCGGCCGCCGGGCGGCTGACGATCTCGGCCGGCGTCGCCGACCTGGCCCACGCGGGCACGCCCGAGCAGCTCTTCCAGCTCGCCGACGCCGCGCTCTACGCGGCCAAGGCCCGGGGCCGCAACAACGTCATCCGGGCGAGCGAGGTCGGGTCGCGTCCGAGGCCCCAGCCACGCATCGACCGCTTCAACGCCCTCGCCGGCCTGCGGGCCCTGGCCCGGGCGGTGGACGCCAAGGATCCGTCGACCCAGCGCCACTCCGAGCGGGTCGCCGAGCTCGCCTGCCGGCTGGCCCAGGTGCGCGGCTGGCCGTCGGCCCGCTGCGAGCAGCTGCGCGAGGCGGGCCTGGTGCACGACGTCGGCAAGATCGGCGTGCCCGACGCGGTGCTCTACAAGTCGGGCGGGCTGACGTCGGACGAGCGGGCCCAGATCATGCTGCACGCGGCGCTCGGCGCGGCGATCGTGTCGGAGGTGCTGTCGCTCGAGCAGGTGCGCTGGATCCGCCACCACCACGAGCGCTTCGACGGCCGCGGCTACCCCGACAGCCTGGGCGGCGACGACATCGACGAGGGCGCCCGGCTGCTCGCGCTGGCCGACGCCTGGGACGCGATGACGGTGGCCCGGCACTACGCGCCGCGGATCCCGCCGTCCGAGGCGATCGAGCTGTGCGGGACGCTCTCGGGCACGCAGTTCGCGCCGGAGGCCGTCGACGCCCTGCGCGAGCTCTGGGACGCCGGCGAGCTGCGCGACGAGCTGAGCTAGCGGGCAGGGCCGGCTAGAAGCGCCCGGGGCGGCTGTCGCGCTCTTCGCGCACGCCCCGGATGAGCGCGTTCAGCGCGTCGATCCGCTCGTCGTCCTGGGCCCGGTCGCGCGCGGCCTCGGCGGCCCGCTCGGCGTTCCCGTCGCTCGAGCGCTCCCACCAGGCGTGCCACTCGTGGATCCGCAGCCGGTCGGTCGGCGCGAGCCGGTCGAACGTGAACGCCACCTCGCTGCGGCCGCCGTCGGCCTGCTCGCTGCGCACGACCCGGGCGCGGATGCCCGCGTCGCCGCGCATGGTCGGCGTGAAGACGATCCGCAGCACGTCGCCGACGCTGAGCACCCGGCCGACGCTGAGCGCGCGGCAGCCGTGCTCCGAGACGTCGAGGCAGACGAGCTTGACCGCCTCCTTCGGGGCGACCGAGCCGTCCTCGCCGTGCGCGTGCATGAACACGCGGTTGACGGCGACGCGGCGCGCGCTGCGCCGGTCCGTCAGGCGGCGGAAGCCGAGCCCACGGCTCATCGGTCCGCCTCGCAGCGGAGCTGGGTCGTCGCGAGGTGCTGCATGGGACCAGGATCTCGCATCCGGGAGGCCGCGGCAGTCCCTCAGGGGGGTGATCCGGAGCGTGACCTACAGTTGCCGGGATGCATGCGGCCCCGCCTCCTGCCTCCTGCCTGAGCTCGCAGCTTCGCGTCCAGCGCGGTCGCGGCAGCGCCGCGTTGGGCACCACCTACGTCGAGCTGGTCTTCACGAACCGCTCGACCCGGACGTGCACGCTGCGCGGGTACCCGGGCGTGTCGGCGGTCGCAGGGGACGACGGCCACCAGGTCGGCGCGCCGGCGGCGCGCGACCGCGGTTTCCGCGTCGTCACGGTCGTCCTGCGGCCGGGCCGCGTCGCCAGCGCGGCGTACGGTCAGGCCAACCCGCTGAACTACCCGAAGGCCCGCTGCAGGCCGGTGCACGTGCGCGGGCTGCGGATCTACCCGCCGAACGCGCGCGCTGCGCTGTACCTGCCCTGGGCGCACCTGGCCTGCTCGACACGCGTCGTCGCGACCCACGTCCACCCGGTGCAGGCGGGTGCTGGCAACCCGTAGGGCGACCGAGACCACGCTGCCTCTGGCGCTCGACGGCGGCGTGCTCGACGTGACGCTGCGCCGCTCGCCCCGGGCGCGCATGCTCCGGCTCACGGTCGACCCGCGCGGGAACGTCACCCTGATCGTCCCGCGGCGCACCACCCGGCAGGCCGCGGAGCTGGTGCTGGCCGAGCGCTCGGGCTGGGTGCAGCGCCAGCTCGCCCGCATCGAGGCCCGCCGGGCGGCGCCCCGGGCGCTGGTGCGCGCGCCCGGCTGGCTGCCGCTGGCCGGCGGCGCGCTGGCGCTCGAGCGCGACCCCTCGGGGCCCGCGCGGGTGCGTGAGGCGGGCGACCGACTCGTCGTCGCCGGTGAGGATCGCGACGCGGCCGCTGCAGCGCTCGAGCGCTGGTACCGGCGCGAGGCCCGCCGCCGGCTCGAGGACGCCGTCGCCGAGCAGGCGCCGCGCGTCGGCGCGCGTCCGGCGCGGATCGCGGTGCGCGACCAGCGCACCCGCTGGGGCTCGTGCTCGCGCAGCGGCACGCTGTCGTTCTCGTGGCGGCTCGCCCTGGCCCCGCCGGAGGTGCTCGAGTACGTCGTCGTGCACGAGCTCTGCCACCTGCACGAGCACAGCCACCGGCCGCGTTTCTGGCGGCTCGTCGAGACCCACTGGCCGGGCTGGCGGGCCCAGGCCGCCTGGCTCCGCGAGCACGGCGAGGAGCTCGCGGCCTTCGACCCGGGAGACGTCGTCTGATGGAGGTCCGCAACCTCGACAAGGCCGTCCCGTTCACCACCAAGGACGGCAGCACCATCCGCGAGCTGCTCGGCCCGCGCACCGCGCCGGTGCAGAACCAGAGCCTGGCCGAGGCCACGCTCGGCCCCGGCCAGGCCACCGAGCGCCACTACCACGCGGTCTCGGAGGAGCTGTACTACGTCGTCGAGGGCGAGGGCGAGATGGAGGTCGACGGCCAGCGAGCCCGGGTCGGGCCCGGCGACGCCATCCTCATCCCGCCCGGCGCCTGGCACCAGCTGCGCGCGTCAGCCGGCGGCCAGATCCGGATCCTGTGCTGCTGCGCGCCGCAGTACAGCGATGCGGACACCTACTTCAGCTGATCAGACGCAGGCCAGCTCCGGCGCGATCGAGCGGAGCGCGACGTGCAGCTCCTCGACCCGCGACGGCCCGACGCGGCCGGCGTCCTCGAGCCGGGCCAGCAGGCGCTCGGCGCGAGCCAGGCGGGCGTCGGCGTCGTCGTCGCCGAACAGCAGGGCGTCGGCGGCGCTTCGCAGCGTGTAGACCTCGCGCTCGGACAGCGGCTCGAGCGCTCGCTCGAGCAGCCGTGCATACGTGCTGTACGCCATCGTGGCGGTCATCAGAGAGGACTCCCTTCCTCGTCTTGCCCGGTTCGACGCCGAGGCGCCGGTGAACATCCGTGTTCAGAGGAGAAATCGGCGGATTGGGGCCGCCCTTGATAGATGTCCGAGCGTGCGGGAAGAACTGCAAAACTCCTACAGGTGGAGGAGGCGGGTGACGGTCCTCGTCCGCCCGCGTCCGTCCTTGAGCCGGAGCTGCAGCGTGGAGCGGCCGTGCGCCGCCTTCGGAAGCGTCAGCGCCACCACACGGAGCCCGGCGCGCACCGACACCGTCCGGCCGGCCACCACGCGGGTGCCCTTCAGCAGCCGCAGCCGGGCGCTCGCCGCCAGCGAGACCCGGAACGTCACCGTCACGCGCCGGCCGCCCTTCGGGTGGAGGAGCTTCCAGCGGACCGCGCCGACCGTCAGCGCGACCGCCGGCCGCTGGGCTGCCGTCCGGTTGAACGTGGCGGTCGCGTCGGCGGCGCTCGAGAGCGTGACCCGACAGGTCGCGGTCGAGCCGCTGCAGGCGCCGCTCCAACCGGCGAACGTCGAGCCGGCGTCGGCCACGGCGGTGAGCGTCACCTCGCTCCCGCGGGCGAACGTCCCGGTGCAGGCCGCGCCGCAGGCGATCCCGCCGGGGCTGCTGGTCACGCGTGCCGCTGCCGGAGCCGTCGCGATGGACGCTCAGGGCCACGACGGCGCCGCCGGGCGTGCCGGGCGGCGGGGTGGGCGGCGCCGGCGGGGTGGGCGAGCCCGGCAGGGCCATGAAGCCGGCGCTCACCTGCGCGTCGCCGTTCAGGGCCACCTGGCAGCCGCCCGTCCCCGAGCAGGCGCCGCTCCAGCCGCCGAACGAGGCCGACGCGCCGGGCGTCGCCGAGAGCGTGACGACCGTGCCGAGCGGGAGCGCCGCGCTGCAGGTGCCCGGACAGGCGATCCCGCCGCTGTCCGACGTCACCCGTCCGTCGCCGGTCACGGCGACCGTCAGCGTCGCCGTGGGCGGCGCCGCCGCGGTGACGGTGAGCTGCCCGTGCATCACCGAGGCGTGCGGGTCGCACACGAACGAGTACGTGCCGGCCTGGAACGTGACCGTCCAGGTCACCGTGGTGACGTCGTCCACGCCCGTCGTCTCGTTCACGCCCGGCCCGCTCAGGTGGAAGTCGTGGATCGCGGAGTTGTCGTGCACCTCGATCTGGTACGTCCCGGCTGTGAGCGAGGTCACCGCCGAGCCGTCCTGGTGCTTCAGCGAGATCGAGTACGCGTCGTTCGTGCCGACGACCCCGACGAGCGTCTCGGCCCGTGCCGCGGCGGGGCCGAGCAGGGTCGCAAGGATGGCCGAGAGCACCAGCAGGCAGCGTCGCAGGGTCGCAGGCACGGGACGAGCTCCTTCGGGGGAGGCGGGTCGGGCTCGCCCGGTCGTACGCCGCCCTCCGGCCTGCGGATTGTGTGCCGGACCGCCGCCCGTCCGGACAACGCGGCCCCGGGCAATCCGCCGCGAGCCGCTCCGCGTAGCGCGGTCGTCCTCGAGGAAAGGGAACGTCATGACCCCGCGTTCGCTCCTGCTGGTGGCGCCGGCCGCTGCCGCGGTTGCCGCACTCGTGATCCCGGTCACGGCCTCGGCCGTCCGGGCGCCGTCGAAGACCGGCCGCCAAGAACGTCGCCGTCTCGGTGCAGAACTTCGCGTTCACCCCGGCGAACGCCAAGATCGGCCTCGGCGCGACGGTGACCTGGACGTTCAGGGACGCCGTGGCCCACACCGCCTGCGACTCGAGCGGCATGGGCCTGTGGTCGTCGGGCCCGAAGAGCGGGGGCGCCACGTTCGCGTTCACCTTCAAGGCGGCCGGCACCTACGCGTACATCTGCCAGATCCACACGACGATGAGGGGCACCGTCAGCGTGCCCATGAAGTTCAAGCCCAAGAAGGGCGGAACGGCCACGAGCTACACGATCACCTGGGCCACGGCGGCGCCGCCGGCAGGGTTCGTGTTCGACGTCCAGATCAAGCGCCCCGGCGCGGCCGCGTTCAGCAACTGGCAGACCGGGGTGGCCAGCCTCAGCGCCGCGTTCCACCCGGATGCCGGCACCGGCAGCTACCAGTTCCAGGCCCGCCTGCGCAAGACCTCGAGCGGCGCCGCCAGCGGCTACTCGGCGGCCAAGGGCATCAAGGTCTCCTGAGGAGCGCCTGAGTATCATCGGGCGGTGCGCCTGCCGTTGAAGCCGCCCGTCCTGCCCCAGCTCGCCCGGCCGGCGAAGACGCTGCCGGCCGGCGCGGGCTGGGCCTACGAGCCGAAGTGGGACGGCTTTCGGGCCGTCGTCTTCCAGGACGGGGACGAGTCCTACGTCCAGTCCAGGAGCGGCAAGCCGCTCAGCCGCTACTTCCCCGAGCTGCGCCTGCCGCCGGGGCGGTTCGTGCTCGACGGAGAGATCGTCGTGCTCGACGCAGACGGCGCGCCGGACTTCGACGCGCTCGGCCAGCGGATCCATCCGGCGAAGTCCCGGATCGACATGCTCTCCGAGGAGACGCCGGCGACCCTGATGGCCTTCGACCTCCTGGCGGTCGACGACGAGGTGCTCCTCGAGCTGCCGCTGTCGCAGCGCCGGGCCCGGCTCGAGCAGCTCGTCGGCGACGGCGTCGGCTCGACGCTGCTCACCGAGCTCGTCCGCACGCACCGAGGAGGCCGAGCACTGGCTGCACGACGCCGAGGGCGTCATCGCCAAGCAGCTCGACGCGCCCTACCGGCCCGGCGAGCGGGTCGGGATGGCCAAGATCAAGCGCCTGCGGACGATCGACGCGGTCGTCGCCGGCTGGCGGCCGGGCAAGCACGAGGGCACCGTCGGCGCGCTGATCCTCGGCCTGTACGACGCCGACGGCACGCTGCACATCGTCGGACACTGCTCCGGCCTGTCGGCGAAGGAGAAGAAGGCGCTGGTCGCCGAGCTCGCGCCGTACGAGACGGGCCAGCGGGGGAGCGGCGACGCCAGCCGCTGGACGCAGGGCCGCGAGCTCGAGTGGGTCGCCCTGCGGCCCGAGCTGGTCATCGAGGTGACGTTCGACCACGCCTCGGGCGGCCGCATCCGGCACGGCACGAAGCTGCTGCGCTGGCGGGACGACAAGGAGCCGCGCGAGTGCAGCGTCGAGCAGCTGCAGTCGTAGGCGCGCTGCTCTCGAAGGTCACCCGCGGCAGCGACGTCCTGCCCGACCCGCGCGGGTTCGTGCTCGAGGCCGGCGACCTGCCCGACGGGCTACGCGCTGGTGCAGCTGCACGTCTCGCGGGCCGGCCTGGCCGACCGCGGCACCGGCTGGGCCGACCGGCTGCGCGAGGCGCGCGGGCGCAGCGCCCGGGCGGCGTTCAAGCGGGACGACGACCCGCTCGCGTTCGTCGCCTCGCAGGCGATGCCGCTGCTGTCCGAGGCCGACGCCGCCGAGGCCTTCGCCACCGTCAACGAGCGGATGCTGACGAACCCGGACGCCGGCGTCTCCGAGCTCGGCCGGGAACCGCTCACGCTGGCAGCGCCGCTCGGCGACGCGCACCAGGCGTTCCTGCTGCACAGCCGCAACGAGCGCTACCCGGACGTCGAGGGCGAGCAGCTCGGCCTGGCCTGGCGCCAGGGCAGCGTGGTCGCGTTCCTCACCCTGGCCGGACGGGCCGGAAGCTGGACCAGCGCCGAGCTCGAGCGCCTCGCGCGCGTGCAGGCGGAGAGGATCGCCGGCGCCGGCTAGCGCGAGCTGGTCGCGTAGGCGATGTTCACCGCGGCGATCGCCACCCAGGCGACGATGGCCACGATCAGGCCGGCGGCGCTGCCCAGGCCGGTCGCCGCGCCGGTGGCGCCGACGCCGATCCCCAGCGAGCCGAGGGCCAGGATGATGTGGCCGACCCCGAACCCGCCGCCGCTCGCGCGCTGCGGCGTCTTGCGGAGCTGCCGCTCGACCTCCCGGTCGACCCGGGCGTCGATCGAGCGCTCGAGCCGCTCGACGAAGGTCTCGATGACCGCCGCCTCGTGCTCGGCGCCGAGCTCCCGGCGGGCCGCGAGGGCCGCGATCAGCTCGTCCCGCTCGACCCGCGGCTCGGACATGGCTCGACTCTACCCGACCCCTGCGAGCATTCGCGGATACCTCGATCAAGGGGTAAAGCATCCTTCTCGAACAGCCGAATACTGTTTTGAACGCAGGTTCACCGCCTCGACGGATCGGGGCGTCGCACGACTCAAGACAGCACCACCAGACGCCAGGAGGGCGCAGAGATGGTTCGTCAGTCCGATCTTCTGTCCGCGGTTTCGGTTGCCGACCGCGTCGACGAGCTCCAGTTCACCGTCGGCCAGGTGTGCCGCATCGCCGGCATCACCAAGATGCAGCTCGACTACTGGACCGAGAAGGGCGAGATCCCGACCCAGGGCAAGAAGCAGCGCCTGTACGACTCCTCGTCGGTCGAGGTCGTCATGCTCATCAAGCAGGCCCGCGACCTGGGCTTCGACGTGAACGCCGCCATCTCCGCCGCCCGCGAGTTCGTCAGCCGCCGCGACGAGCAGACCGCCGTCCGCCGCGCCGCCTAGCGCCTGCCGGAACCCGCCAGGCCCGCGCTACGCTCGGCTCATGGCCGACGAGACCGAAGAGACCACGCCGGTCGTCCTCAACCGCCGCGGCGCCATCGTCGCGCTGGTGGGGATCGTCGCCGTGGTCGTGCTGCTCGTCGGCATCCGGGTGGTCGGCGGCTCGGACCACGACCAGGCCTCGCCGGCTCCGCCGCCCGCGCCGCGAAACGACGCCGGCGCCCTGCCGGGGCTGATCTCGACGGTGCCGCGACACGGTGCTCTCGGCCGTCGGCGCGGGAACCGCGTCGCCGCTCGAGGCGAGGCGGCTGCCGGTGCTGTCCGAAGGACGGAAAGCCGCTCGTCCTGTTCGTCGCCACGGAGTGGTGCGCGGACTGCGCCGCCGAGCGCTGGGCGCTCGTCGCCGCGCTCGGGCGCTTCGGGACCTTCGAGAACGTGAAGCTCACCACGCTCCGCCTCCACCAGCGGCTCCGCGAGCATCGCGACCTTCAGCTTCAACGGCGCGCGCTACCGCTCCTCCTACCTGGCCTTCGACGGCGTGGAGCTGCAGGACCGTCAGCACCGTCGACTGCAGCAGATGACCGACGACCAGCGACAGGTCTTCGAGCGCTACGACACGCAGGCGTTCACGGGGCGGCCGAAAGGGTCGTTGCCGTTCGTCGACATCGGCGGGCGCTTCGTCCTGTCCGGGACCCAGCTCGACCCGGGCGTCGCTCGCCGACCAGGCAGGCCCGCGACATCGCGACCGCCGTGCAGCGTCCGGCGAGCGTCCAGGCGAAGGGCGTGATCGGCGCGGCCAACCACGTCACCGCGGCGATCTGCAGCCTCACCGGCGACCAGCCGGCCGCCACCTGCAAGCTGCCGATCATCCAGCGCCTCGAGCAGGCCCAGAAGGGCGCTGGCGCGTGAGGCGCCGCGACGCTCCTGGCCGTCGGCCTGTGCGCGCTCGTGACCGGGTGCGGCACGGGCGGTCACAGCACGACCGCCTCGCCGACGACGACGGCGGCGGCGAAGAAGCCGGCCGCCGGGCCTGTCCGACGCGACCGTCCGCGAGCTGGCGGCCACCGCGTCGCGGCTGCGCGGCCTGAAGCTGAAGCGGAAGCTGCCGATCCACCGGCTCGACCGGCGCGCCATCGGCCAGCTCATCCGCCGGCTCAACGCCCGCGACACGAACACCCGCGAGCAGGCGGCGATGGACGACGCGTTCCACCTGCTCGGGGTCCTGCCGAAGGGCCAGCACCTCGGCGGCGTCCTGCAGAAGCTCCTGTCGGGCCAGGTCGCCGGGCTGTACGACCCGCGCACGAAGCAGCTGTACGTGGTGCGGTCGAGCGGCGGCTCGATCCCGCCGTCGGTGATCGTGCACGAGGCGACCCACGCGCTGCAGGACCAGTGGTTCGACCTGCGCCGCGGCCCGTTCGCGACCCACCCGCACGACGGCGACCGCGACGACGCGGCCCAGGCGCTGATCGAGGGCGACGCCACCGACGTCCAGATGCGCTACCTGTCCCAGGCAGGGATCGCGGCGGCGCTGCTCGAGAGCCTGACGGCGCTTCGGCGAGCTGGCGCAGACCCCGTCCGGCCACGTGCCGGCGTTCCTGAACCGCGAGCTGCAGTTCCCGTACATCGCCGGCCAGCGCTTCGTGGCCGCGCTCCGGGAGGCCGGCGGCGAGGCCCGCGTCAACCACGCGTTCCGCCACCCGCCGCGCACCACGGCGGCGATCGTCAACCCGCAGCGCTACCTGCACGGCGACCCGCCGGCAGCGAGGCTCGCGGTGCCGAAGCCCGCCGCCGGGCTCGAGCGCGAGCTCGAGACGACGTTCGGCGCCGAGGACGTGTACGGCCTGACCGGCAGCGACGCGCTCGCCGGGAGCTGGCGCGCCGGCGTCCTGGTGGTCGACAGGGACGGCCGTGAGCGCCGGCTCTGGCTCGGGCTCCGCAGCAGCCGGCCCGGCGACCTCGTGCGTGCCCTGCGCCAGGTCCTGCCGCACGGCGACCGGGTGGCCCACGTCGGCGACCGGGTCATCGTGACCGGCCGCCTGACCGTCGGCTGACCGACAGATCTAGGAGCTGTGGCCTGGCAGACGGATGTTGCCGGCCGCGTCGAAGCGCGCGGCGCGGCCGGCGAAGTCCTGCTGCGACAGCTGGCGCACCAGCGTCAGCGAGGCGTTCGTGCTGTCCGGCTGCGGCAGGCCGACGCCCACGAGGCGCACGGCCTGCCAGTGGCCGGACACGTACGAGCCGTCACCGGCGATCGTCACGGTGAGCAGGCCGGACAGGCTCGTCTCGTAGCTCGAGGCGAACGTGTGGTAGCCGGCGAAGTTCCCCAGCGAGTAGGCGATGAGCTTGCCGTGGTACGCCTCGACCCCGCGGATCACGTGCGGCCCGGAGCCGACGACGAGGTCGGCGCCCGCGTCGATCACCGCGTGGGCGAAGGCCCGCGAGTTGCCCCGGTTCTCGCCCAGGAACGTCTCGGTGCCGTGCGGCACGTGGGTCGCGCCCGAGCCCTCGGCCCCGGCGTGGATCGCGACCACGACCAGGTCGGCCATCGTCGTGGCCTTCTTCACGAGCCGCCTCGCGCCGGGGATGTCGAGCAGGTTCGAGGCCCACGGGTACGGCGCGAAGCCGAGGAACGCGACCCGGGTCCCGTCGAAGGTCTTCAGCGCGATCGCCCCGGGCGTGCCCGTCGGCGCGATCCCGGCCTTGCGCAGCGCCGCGAGGGTCTGGCGCTCGGCGCCGGCGCCGTAGTCGGCGGCGTGGTTGTTGGCCACGTTCACGATGTCGAAGCCGTCGCGGGCCAGGACGTTGGCGTAGCTCGGCAGGCCCTGGAAGGCGAAGCACGAGCCGCTCGACGAGCTGCCGCACTTCGAGGCGCCGCCGACCGACAGCGTCTCCTCGAGGTTCCCGAACGCGATGCTGGCCTTCTTCAGCATCGGCGCCACCGCGTCGAGCGAGGACGCGCCGCCGTCGGGCGGCAGGCCGTAGGTGCGGGTGCCGATGATGGTGTCGCCGACCCAGGCGATCGTGACCGAGCCGGGTGGCGGCGGAGGCGCCTGCGGGCGGCCGGCGGCGGGTGCTGCCGCGAGGCCGATCAGGAGCGCCGCGGCCGCGAGGTGGCGTCCGAGCATCGCGGCCACGCTACCAGCGGCGACGGACGGCCCGGCGGTACGCTGGCTGGCATGGCTGCGGCCGCGCGACCCGTCGTCCGCCGCCAGGCGCCCGACGGCGCCTGGGAGATCGCCGTGTCCGGGCCCGACGAGCGCCTGCGGCCGTTCGTCCGGACGTACTGCGGCTACACCGACTCGCCCGGCAGCCTGCGCCGCGAGCTGCCGTCGCCGTGGGTGACGCTGATCGTCGGCCTGCGGGCCCCGCTCAGCGTGCGCGGCGGCTGCACCGGCGGCGTGACCGCGCTGCGGCGCCACTTCCTGGCCGGCCTCGACGACGACCCGGCGTTCACCCGGCCGCTCGGCCCGGCGCGCGGGGTCGAGGTGAAGCTCACGCCGATCGGGGCTCACCTGGCGCTCGGCGAGCACATGGCCGGGCTGTCGCGCCGGGTGGTGGAGCTCGAGGACCTGTTCGGCGCCGACGCCGGCCGGCTGGCCGAGCAGCTCGACGCGGCGCCGGCGTTCGAGGACTGCGCCGAGCTCCTGGACGCGTTCCTGCTGCGCCGGATCGCCGCGGCGCGGCCGGTCTCGCCGGCGGTCGTCTGGGCCTGGGAGCAGCTCGCCGCGAGCGGCGGCCGGGCCGAGGTCGGCGCGCTCGCCGACGGGATCGGCTGGTCGTCGAAGCACCTGCGCAGCCGGTTCCTCGAGCAGGTCGGGGTCAGCCCCAAGCTGGCCGCGCGGCTCATCCGCTTCGACCGGGTCGTCCGGGCCGCCGACGCCGCGCCGGAGCCCGCGTGGGCCGCGCTGGCCCACGACGCGGGCTACTACGACCAGGCCCACCTGATCCGCGAGGTGCGGGCGTTCAGCGGGACGACGCCGGCCCGGCTGCACGCCGAGCGGCGCGGCGCGCCGACGCTTCCGGAGGAGTCGGAGCTGAGGTTCGATCCGTCCAAGACGGGAGGCCTGACCGCTCGCTAGCCTCGCTCCCATGACTGGATTCGACGGACCGAAGCCCGACGTCTACCCGATCCTGCGCTACCGCGACGCCCACGCCGCGATCGACTGGCTGTGCCAGGCGTTCGGGGCCGAGAAGCTCCTGGTCGTCCCGGCCGAGGACGGGTCGGTGCGGCACGCCGAGCTGAAGCTCGGCAACGGGGCGATCATGCTCGGCGGGGTGCGCGACGATGCCTGGGGCACGGCCGGGACCGCGGCCGTGTACGTGGCGATCAGCGAGCCCGACGCGCACTACGCCAGGGCGAAGGCCGCCGGCGCCGAGATCATCCGCGAGCTGTGCGACACGCCCTACGGCTCACGCGACTACGGCGCCCGCGACCTCGAGGGCAACGCCTGGAGCTTCGGGACGTACCGCGCCGGCGACGAGACGTAGCGCTCCGATGGTTGATGCCACGGCCCGGCGTCAGGTTGTGGCATCAGCCATCTACTTCGCGAGCTGCTGGAACGTCGCCCAGGACGGCTTGTGACGGCCGTCGACGAACGCCAGGCCGGACTGGAAGCCCTGGTAGAACGGCCGCCCGTCGATGGCCTCGTCCCGGATCAGGAACTGGATGATCAGGTCGATCCGGCCGGTCGTGCGGGCGTACGAGACCCACTTCTTGAGCTGGGCGGCCTGCGAGGCCAGCGTGTCGCCGACGAGCTTGTCCGGCGGGTTCGTCTGCTGGCCGTACTCGGTCACCCAGACGTGGTAGTGCTTGCCGGGGTAGAGCCGGTCGAGCGTCTTGAACAGGTTCGGCATCTGCTCCCAGCCGACGTTGTCCGGCCCCTTCGGGATCCCGTGCAGCGTGGTGCGGTACGGGTGGGTGGCCCAGACGTCGAACTTCACGTTCTTGGCCTTGAGCAGCCGCAGGAAGCGAAGCGGGGCGATCGACGGAGAGTTCGACGTCGGCCCGTCCCCCGTCGGCTTGGTCACGCCGCCGGCGACGACCTCGGTGACGCCCGCGGCCGCGCCCGCCGCGTGGACCCCGCGGTAGATCGCGTTCAGGATCCCGGCGTACAGCGTGGGGGAGGATGCGAAGAACTTCCCGCCGCGGCAGTAGAAGCCCGTGCCGCCCTTGCAGGCGAACTGCGGCGCGAGGTGGGCGGTGGTGTTCGGCTCGTTCCAGGCCGTCCAGCGGGTGACCTTCGGGAGCGTCGTGCCGTCGACCGTCTTGTGGGTGCCGTCGTAGCGGGAGGCGGCGGCGAAGGCGAAGTTCTGCAGGTCGTTCATCGAGCGCGGCACGTGGGTGTGCTTCTGCGTGCCGCCGGCCCAGACCGGGGTGTCGGTGATCGACAGGACGACCGGGATGTTGGCCGCCGCGGCCGTCGTCATGAAGGTGTCGGCGTTCTTCCAGTCGTAGGCCGGGTCGTCGGGGTTGCGCGACTGCACCGGCTTGCGCACGGCGATCGTGGCCCACGAGATGGTGTAGCGGATGATCTGCGGGTGGAGCTGCTGGATCGCCGCCCAGGCGCTGCCCGGGTCGCCGTTCAGCAGCGCGTCGTCCATCACCCCGAGGAGCGTCCTGGTGCCCGCCGCCTGAGCCGGCTGGGAGCCGGACGTGGAGAAGGCCGCGGCCCCGGCGACGAGGCCGAGGACGGGCAGCGCCAGCAAGGCGCGGTGAAGGACACGAGGCGTCATGGGCGGCGTCACCGGTAGAGGAGCGGACGGACACTGGGCGACCGCCCCTGCGATCGCCTTCCGCGCTCAGGATACGCAGGCCACCGGTCGCGCCGCGCCCCTACACACCAGCTGGGAGCCGCCGCTCGGCCGACACCCGGAAGCTGCTCAGGTCGATCGTGGCGACCGGCCTCGCACGCCCGGCGAGCCGCAGCTGCAGCGTCCCGCCGAGCGCCATGCGCAGGTCCGGGATCCGCGCCGAGACGTGCTTCCAGGGCAGGTCGATGCACACCGCGCGGCGGCCCGCGGTGTCGAGCGCGTGGATGAACGCCCCGCCCGTGGTCGTCGTGTACAGCGTGTAGACCCAGCGCGCGCTCCGCGTCGACGACCCGGTTGACCGGGATGCCGGCCATCTGCTCGGTGGCCGAGCCCGGCCCCTTCGCGGCGATGACGCCGGGGACCAGCGTCAGCGAGGCGACGTCGACCGCGCGCACGTCGTAGCGGAGCGTCTCGACCGTCCCCGATCCGCTGGATCAGGTAGAGGGTGCGGGCGTCGGCCGAGAGCGCGTCGAACGACCAGTCGCCCTCGAGCTTCAGCGTCCGCACGGCTCCGGTCGGGCGAGTCGGGACGAGGGCGAAGCTCGACGTCCTGGCCGGCTGCGCGCGCGAGAACGAGGACAGGACGAGCAGCGAGCCGTCGGCCGAGAGGCCGGCGCGGGTCGAGCGGGTGGTGACGAAGGTCGTCCCGTAGACGCCGGTCAGCGGCCGGCGCCACAGGACCCTCCCGTCGGTCTCGCGGCGGGCCTCGACGGTCGTGGCGTCGGTGCCGGGCTGGACGTCGTAGCGGACGGTCTTGCCCGGAGACAGGAGCGACCCGCCGGCCGGGTCGGTGAGCGGGTACTGCCCACCGGCCAGGGCGGCGCCCGGCGCGGCGAGGACGGCGGCGGTTGTCAGGCAGACAATGTGGACGGCGCGGGGCACGGCTCGACCTCCCTGGTCTCGTCCTCTACACCACCACCGGCCGACAGGTTCCGAGGTCGGCCGGGTGGGAGTCGAACCCACATCGGGGGAGTTATGAGCTCCGTGCTCTACCGTTGAGCTACCGGCCGGCCCGCCGAGCATACCGAGGGCCGAGTGTCCTGATTGCAGACAAATCAGGGCCGATCTCTCGGATACAATCGGCACGAAGCTTGTCGCAGCTCGAGGAGGATTGGCGTGGCCGAATACGGGACGATGCGGGTCAAGAGCGGCCTGGCGGAGATGCTCAAGGGCGGCGTGATCATGGACGTCACGAACGCCGAGCAGGCGCGGATCGCCGAGGACGCCGGCGCCTGCGCGGTGATGGCGCTCGAGCGCGTGCCCGCAGACATTCGCCGCGACGGCGGCGTGGCGCGCATGTCGGATCCCCAGAAGATCAAGGAGATCCAGGCCGAGGTCACGATCCCCGTCATGGCGAAGGCCCGGATCGGGCACTTCGTCGAGGCCCAGGTGCTGCAGTCCCTCGAGGTCGACTACATCGACGAGTCCGAGGTGCTGACCCCGGCCGACGAGGCGAACCACATCAACAAGTGGAAGTTCGACATCCCGTTCGTGTGCGGCGCGACCAACCTCGGCGAGGCCCTGCGGCGGATCGCCGAGGGCGCGGCGATGATCCGCTCGAAGGGCGAGGCCGGCACCGGCAACGTCGTCGAGGCGGTCCGCCACATCCGCTCGATCACCGGCGAGATCCGCCAGCTCCACGGCCTCGACGAGGACGAGCTGTACACGCGGGCCAAGAACCTGCAGGCCCCCTACGAGCTGGTCAAGCTGACCGCCGACGAGGGCCGGCTGCCGGTCGTCCTGTTCACCGCGGGCGGCGTGGCCACCCCGGCGGACGCGGCGCTGATGATGCAGCTCGGCTCCGACGGGGTGTTCGTCGGCTCCGGCATCTTCAAGTCGGGTGACCCGGCGACCCGGGCCCGGGCGATCGTCGAGGCGACGACCCACTTCAAGGATCCCGACGTCGTCGCGCGGGTCTCCTCGGGTCTCGGCGAGGCGATGGTCGGGATCGGCCTCGACGAGCTGGCTCCCGAGCAGCGGCTGGCCACGCGCGGCTGGTGAGCGGGGCGCCGACCGTCGGCGTCCTCGCGCTGCAGGGCGCCTTCCGCGAGCACGTCCGGCTGCTCCGCCAGCTGGGCGCTGACGCCTTCGAGGTGCGGACGCCGGCCGAGCTCGAGGCCTGCGACGCGCTGGTGTTCCCGGGCGGCGAGTCGACCACCATCGGCAAGCTCGCCGAGTCGAGCGGGCTGGCCGAGCCGCTGGCCCGCTTCGACCGTCCGATCTTCGGCACCTGTGCCGGCATGATCGTGCTGAGCCGGGAGGCCACCGACGGCCTCCCGGGCCAGCCGTTGCTCGGCCGGATCGACCTGTCGGTGCGCCGCAACGGCTACGGCCGGCAGGTGCGCTCGTTCGAGGCGGCGCTGCGGCTCGAGGGCGACGACCGCCCGTTCCCCGGGGTGTTCATCCGGGCGCCTCGGATCGAGCGCGTCGGCGAGGGCGTCGAGGTGCTCGCGTGGCATGGCGCCGAGCCGGTCGCTGCGGCTCAGGGATCTATCATGGTGGCGGCGTTCCATCCCGAGCTGACCGGCGACGGGCGCCTGCACGAGCGATTTCTGGCGCGGATCGGCGAGGCCGACACCCGTGCCGTGGCCTGAGAGTTAAGAGAGAGCACCATGTCCGGACATTCCAAGTGGTCGACGATCAAGCACAAGAAGGGCGCCGCCGACAAGAAGCGCGGCATCCTCTTCTCGAAGCTGTCGCGCGCCATCATCGTGGCGGCGAAGGAGGGCGGGGGCGACCCCGACGCCAACATCGCCCTGCAGAACGCCATCGAGAAGGCGCGCGCCGTCTCGATGCCGAAGGACAACATCGAGCGCGCCATCGCCCGCGGGGCGGGCGCCGGTGAGGGCGGCGAGCAGTACGACACCGTGTCCTACGAGGGCTACGGCCCCGGCGGCGCGGCGCTGATCGTCGAAGGGCTGACCGACAACCGCAACCGCACCGCGGCCGACGTGCGCTTCCTGTTCTCGAAGTTCGGCGGCTCGCTCGGCACGCCGGGCTCGGTGGCCTGGATGTTCGAGCGCAAGGGCGTCGTGCTGGTGCCCGGCGAGGTCGACGAGGACGAGGTGACCCTCGCGGCGGCCGAGGGCGGTGCCGAGGACGTGCGCGACGACGGCGGCGTCTGGCAGGTCGTGTGCGACCCGGCCGACCTCGGCGCGGTGCGCCAGGCGCTCACCGACGCCGACCTGGCCGTCGACTCGGCGGAGCTCGCGATGCTCCCGAAGAACCTGGTCGACGTCGAGCTGGACCAGGCCCGCTCGCTGCTGCGGCTGGTCGACGCGCTCGAGGAGAACGACGACGTCCAGGACGTCTTCTTCAACTTCGACATCCCCGAGGCGGTCCTCGAGGAGGTCTGAGGCTGCTAGTCCAGCAGCGGCCGCGGGTCGAACGCGTCGATCGGGACGACCCGCAGCCGCGGCAGGGCCACCGCGAAGGCCCCGACGTCGTCCTCGAGGTCGAACAGCTCGGCGCCGTCCTCGACGAGCTCTGCGAGCGCGGTCGAGATCAGCTCGCGGAAGCCGAGGACGCCGACCCGGCGGCCGGCCCGCAGGAGCCGGCCGAGGTGGCCGGCGAACTCGCCGTCGTGGCTCGCGAGGAGCGCGTCGCCGCCGTCGCGCTCGGCCAGCGCGTCGAGCGTGCGCAGGATCGCGAGGTCGACGACCTTCACGTCCGCCGGGCCGCTCAGCAGCACCGGCCGGAACCCGATCGCCGTCAGGGCCTGGACGAACGGCATCGGCACGCCGCGGGTGGCGTTCAGGAAGAACAGCAGCCGGGTCGGGCCGTCCCAGTCGCGCGCCACGTGGTCGCGCACCCGGTCCCAGCGCGGCCGCTCGTCCGGGTTCGGGCGCCGGCCGAGCAGGGAGCCGCCGAGCGTCGCGTCGATGTTCTCGCCGTCGACCAGCAGGAACGAGCGCGGGCGATCGCCGTCGGGCACGGGGCCCAGCGTAGAGGCGTGCAACGCGACCGCGGCCGCGATCTGTAGGCTGGCCGCGATGCGCGCCGCCCTGCTCGTGACCGCCGTCCTCGGCGTCGCGCTCGCCGCTCCCGCGGCCGCGCAGGCCTCGATCATCGTCGACCGCGCGACCTCCGGCGAGCGGCTCGTGGTGGACGCCTCGGGCCGGGCCCAGATCAGCTGGGTCTCGCGCGGGGCGCGGCGCACCGGGATCGTGACCGGCTCGAAGCTCGCCTACCCGGCGAGCGGCGTCGGCGCCCAGGCTGCGACCCGCGTCCCCGCGACGGTGCCGTTCGCCGTCGCCCAGTACCGGCTGCCGAACGGCGAGCAGTTCGCGCTGCAGAAGATGGCCCGGCTCGGCCAGTTCGGCAAGACCGGCCCGGTCGAGCTGCACTTCGCCCGCTGGCGCGGCGCGCTGCCCGAGCTCAGGCTGGGCGTCGCCGGCTCGAAGCTGTGCGGCCAGGCGTCGTACCACGGGACGCCGATCCTCGGCCAGGGCCATACCGCGGGCGGCAACCCGACCGACGCGCTCGGCCGCAACGTGTACCTCGACGTCAGCCGAGGCAGCGGGTGGTACCGCCTCGAGGGCGTGCTCCTGCGGCCGGGCGGCTTCGCGCTCTACCTGCGCGAGGCGAGCTGGCAGGGCTCCCGCTACCGGGCCCTGCTCACCGGCCCGAACGTCGCCGGCGACCTCGCGCCCGACGTGATCGCGGTGGCGAAGCGCTCCGACCCCGGCGGCAGCGTCGCCTGCCCGCCCGCGCAGGGCTGATCTCGACTCAGCCGGCGACCGGCGGCGAGACCCAGACCGTCCCGCCGAAGCACGTCCCCGGGGCGACGCCTTCGGGATCCTGGAACGTCACCAGGAGCCGGCCGAGCCGGTCGAGCGCCGCGTCGCCGATCTGGCAGGTCACCATCGTCGGCGGCAGCGCGAGCGGCACCCAGCTGCGGCCGCCGTCGTGGGTCACGGCGATCGCGCCGGTGCGCGCCCCGGTCGCGTTCGGCACCCAGCCGGCGACCACCGCGTCGCGCGGGTGGCCGGCGCGCAGCAGGAGCTGTGGGTCGTGCTCCGGCGGGCCCGGCAGGAGCCGCCCGCCGCTGAGGGCCACGATCCCGCTCTCCTTCGTCCGCAGGTAGGTCGCGTCGGCGGTCGCGTCGATCAGCCGCAGGGCGGGGGAGATCGTGGCGACGCGCTGCCACGAGCGGCCGCCGTTGCTCGAGCGGACGAGGCTCCGCGACGTGCCCTGGTGGACGCCGAGCAGCGCGTCGCCGCCGGTCGCCACGATCCCGTAGTCGCTCGGCGCGAGCCTTGCCGGCGAGCGCGGCCGCGAGCCGCCAGTGGCCGCCCGCGTCGTCGCTGCGGAACAGGAGGTGCGCAGGCGAGCCCTGGCTGCAGACCAGCGCGGTGTACAGCGTCCGGGTGTCGCGCACGGCGGCGCGGCTCGCGGTCACGGTGTGGCCGCGGCGGCAGCTCGGCGGGGACATCGTCGTCCAGCTGTGGGCGTAGTCGCGCGAGAGCCGCGGCGTGCGCGCCAGGTCGAGGCACAGGAACGTCCCCGGCGCGATCCCGAGCAGGCCGAGCGGCGAGCAGCCGGTGAGGTCGACCGGCGTGCGCCAGCTCGCCGTCGCCGCGTCGAACGTCGACACCTGCCACTGGCCGACGCCGACCACGCCGCCCGCGCCGTCGTCGGCCAGGTCGGGCGTCGCGCCGATCGGCGGCCCGCCGCTCACGGCGAGCGGCGACGAGGTGAACGTGACCCCGCCGTCGAGGCTGCGCGAGATCCGGTCGCCGGCCGCCACGTAGATCGTGCCGCCGGCGTCCTCGCCGAGCACCCCGCCCTTGCCGAGCGGGAACGTCCGCACCCAGGTCGCGCCGGCGTCGGTGCTGCGCCAGACCCAGCCGCCGTCCGCGGCGAGCACCACGCCGGGCCGGCCCGGGGCGGCGAGCCAGCGGCGCAGGAAGTGCGCCGGGGTGGCGACGGCGTTCCAGTGGGCGCCGCCGTCGTCGCTCTGGAAGACCGCGTACTCGGTCGCCGACGTCCGGTGGTAGGCGTACAGCCGGCCGGGGTGTGCCGGCTCGCCCCAGAGTCCGGCGTAGGTCTGGGCGGGCAGGTCGGTGGCGGCGTCGGCGTAGCTCAGCCCGCCGTCGGTCGAGCGCTCGATCCGCCGTCCGCGGTCGGCCAGGGCCACGATCTGGGTCGGCCCGCCGGCCGCGCCCGGCAGGAGCGCGAGCGGGCCGCCCGGCTCGGGCAGGGTGATCCAGGTACCGCCGGCGTCGTCGCTGCGGCACAGCGCGTGCACCGTCGCCCCGCGCCCGTCGTCGGTCGTCAGCGAGCGGTACACGGTGGACGGCCGCGCCGGGTCTGCGAGCACCTGGTCGGCGTCGACGTGGCCGGCGCTGCGGGCATCGCAGCCCGGCAGCTCGACCGCGTTCCAGGTCACGCCGCCGTCGAGCGTCTCGGCTCCGGCGGGGAACCCGACCAGCCGTGCGTGCAGGGCGTTCGCCGGGTCGACCACCAGCTCGCGCGACGGCACCGGCGGCGGGCCGAGGCGCTGCCGCCAGGTGCGCCCGCCGTCGAGCGAGCTGAAGCGGCCGAGGTACAGGACGCCCGATCCGGCCGCGGCGAACGGCTGCAGATCGGGGGCCGCCGGAGCCAGGCCGGGGTACGTCGGCACCCAGTCGTCGGCCGCCGCCGAGGCGGGCGCCACGACGGCGACGAGGATGGCCGCCCAGAGGAGGCGGTGACCCGGCCGCATCCGGCGACGATACACCCACCATCCGTCGGACAGCCTGAACGCCGCCCGGCCGAGGCACCAACCATCTAGTCTTGGCCGCCGTGCGCCTCGCCGTCCTCTACGACGTCCACGGGAACCTGCAGGCCCTCGAGGCGGTGCTCGCCGAGGCCGACCGCGAGGGCTGCCGCGGGTTCCTGCACGGCGGCGACGCGGCGCTCTTCGGGCTCGAGCCGGCGGCCTGCGTCGACCGGCTGCGCGAGCTTCCGAACGCCCGTCACATCCGCGGCAACACCGACCGCTACCTGGCCGACGAGACCCGGCCGGCGCACGCGGACTGGGAGCGCGACACCCTTGCCTGGTACCGCGAGCGGCTCGGGCCGGACCGCCTCGCCTGGCTGCACGACAACGCGGAGCGCGTCGACCTCACCGCCCAGCACGACACGCTCGCGGTGCACGCCACGCCGCGCAGCGACGAGGAGGTGCTGCGCCCGGACACCCCCGACGCCGAGGCCGCCGAGATCGTCGCCGGCGTGACGGCGGGGCTGCTGCTGCTGGGCCACATCCACCTCCAGTACCGGCGCGTGCTCGGGCCGCTGACGATCGTCAATCCCGGCTCGGTCGGCCTGCCGTACGACGGCGACTGGCGCGCGGGCTGGGCGATCCTCGACGGCCCGGAGCTCGAGCTCCGCCGCACCGAGTACGACCGCGACGCCGTCATCGCCGGTCTCGAGACGTCCGGCATGCCCGTCGCCGAGAACTCGATCCGGCGCCTGCGGGAGGCCCGGTCGTAGCCCGCCGGACGCCCGATCTCGACGCCCTGGTGGCCGACACGCTGGCGCTGTGCGCCGTCGCCGCGCCCACGTTCGCCGAGGAGCGCCGGGCCGCCGAGGTCGCCCGCCGGCTCGCGGCGCTCGGCCTCGAGCCGCGCGGCGACGACGCGGGCAACGTCCTCGTCCGCTTCGGCGGGGACGCCCCGGCGGCCGTCGTCTCGGCGCACCTCGACACCGTCTTCCCCGAGAGCGTCCCGCTGCGGCCGGTCCGCGACGGCGACACCCTGCGCGGGCCCGGGATCGGCGACGACACCGTGGCCGTGGCGTCGCTCCTGCAGGTCGCGGCGCTCCTGCGCGACGATCCGCCTCGGGCTCCCGTGGTGGTCGCGTTCACCGTCGGGGAGGAGGGCCTCGGCGACCTGCGCGGCATCCGGGCGGTGCTCCGCTCGACGCCGGCCCGGGCGCTGGTCGCGGTCGAGGGCCACGGCCTGGACACGCTGGTCACCGGCGGGGTCGCCTCGGCCCGGCTGCGCGCCGTCTACCGCGGCCCGGGCGGGCACTCGTGGGCCGACCGCGGGCGGCCGAGCGCCGTGCACGCGCTGCTCTCGGCCGGCGCCGCGGCGATCGAGGCGGCGCGCGGCATCCACGTCAACATCGGCCGCGCCGGCGGCGGGATCTCGGTCAACACGATCGCCTCCGAGGCCTCGCTGGAGGTCGACCTGCGCGACCTCGACGACGCCGCCGTCGACGCCGCCGTGGCGCGGGTCACGCGCCGCCCTCGAGCGGGCGCCCGAGGGCATCGAGGCCCGGATCGAGCAGGTCGGTCGGCGGCCCGGCGGCCGGCTCGACCCGAACGACCCGCTGCGCACCCTGGTGCGCCGGGCTCGGGCCGGAGCCGGACTGCCGTCGGCGGCCGAGCGCGAAGCCTCCACCGAGGCCAACGCCGGCTACGCCGTCGGCGTGCCGTCGGTCTGCGTCGGGCTGACCGACGGCGGCGGCGCTCACACCGAGGGCGAGTGGATCGCGCTCGGGCCGCTGGCGCGAGGCGTGGACGCGCTCGTGCGGCTGGTCTACGCGGCCTGATCTCCGGTCAGTAGCCGACGCCCGTCTTGACGCGCTCCCGGTCGCGGGGGTGGAGCCCGCCCTTGTGCTCGAGCGTCTTGCAGGCCTCGGCGATGTCGGCGGCCAGCGATCGCACCATCGACTGCGTGAGCGTCTCCTTGACGAGCGCGCGCAGGATGGTCACGTGCTCGGCGTTCGGCGGCAGGCTGTACGCCGGCACCATCCAGCCGCGCTCGGCCGAGAGCTGCGCGGCGACGTCGAACTCGTCGTAGTTGCGCTCCCCGAGCAGCCGGAACGCGACCAGCGGCAGCTGCTCGTCGTGGTGCGGGCCGACGAGCTCGAAGTTCCCGGACGCGACGAGCTCCTCGCTGAGGGTCCGCGCGTTGTGCTGCATCGTCTCCATGATCGCGCGGTAGCCCTCGCGCCCGTAGCGGATGAAGTTGTAGTACTGCGCGAGCACCATCGCGGAGCCGGTCGAGAAGTTCAGCGTGAACGTCGCATCCCGCTTGCCGAGGTAGTTCTCGTAGAACACCAGGTCCTCGGCCAGGTCCGTCGGCTCGCGGAACACGAGCCAGCCCAGGCCGGGGAAGACCAGCCCGTACTTGTGGCCCGAGACGTTGATCGAGCGGACCTGCTCGAGCCGGAAGTCCCACGGGGTGTCGGGGTACAGGAAGGGCCAGACGAAGCCGCCGCTCGCGCCGTCCACGTGCAGCGGCACGTCCAGGCCCTGCTCCTTCTTGAGCCGCACCAGCAGCGTGTTGATCCCGGCGATGTCGTCGGAGTGGCCCGTGAAGGTGGTGCCGAGCACCGCCGCCACGCCGATCGTGTTCTCGTCGACGTGCGGCGCGACGTCCTCGGCCCCGATCGTGAGCCGGTCCGGCTGCAGCGGGATGATCCGCGGCTCGACGTCGAAGTAGCGGCAGAACTTCTCCCACACCACGTGCACGTCACCGCCGAACACCAGGTTCGGCTGCTCGGTCGACTTGCCGGCCTGCTTGCGGCGCTCGCGCCACTTCCACTTCAGCGAGAGGGCGCCGAGCATGATCGCCTCGGAGGAGCCCTGGGTTCGCGTGCCGGTCGTCTCGCCGGGCGCGTGGAACAGGTCCGCGAGCATGCGCAGGCAGCGCTTCTCGATCTCCGCCGTCTGCGGATACTCGGCGTGGTCGATGTAGTTGCGGTGGAGGTTGAGGGCGATGAGGCGCTGCGCCTCGGGCTCCATCCAGGTCGTCACGAACGTCGCCAGGTTGCGGTTCGGGAGCCCGTCGAGGAGCATCTCCGACGCGACGACCCGGAACGCGTCCGTGGGCGGCATGCCCTGCTCGGGCAGCTGCCCGTCAGGAACCTCGTGCCGGAGCACGCTCACGCCGTAGTGGTCGGAGTACGGCTCAGTGGTCGCCATGCTGCTGCTCCTCGGGTTGCATGGGACCGACCGTGGCGCCGTCCTGTGCTGCGCGCCTCGCCCGGTCGGGGTGATGCGGCCGCGCCGCGTGCAGGCCGCCGAGGGCGCAGGCCAGGAAGCACGCCGCGCCGAGGCTCGTGTTCCAGTTCGCCGCGGCCAGGTCGAGCACGGAGCCTGCGGACGGCACGACGTAGCCCGCGACCGCCGAGATGCCGAAGAAGACGCACCCGAGCAGGTTGACCGCAGGCTGCCACCAGCCCTGGTACCCGCGCTCGGGGAGCCAGCCGCGCCGGCGCGAGGCCCGGTAGGCGATCCAGCCCGAGACCAGGAAGCAGATCGAGCCGAACGCGTCCGGCCGCCAGACGAGCCGGTCGTAGTCGGTGTTCGACACCGCCGTGTGGAGCGCGAGGAACGTCGAGATGTTGAAGAAGAGCGTGCCGGCCGACTGGATCCACGCTGCGCGCCAGGCCGCCCGGCCCGCGCCGGGATCGTGGCGGCCGCCGAACGCCTGCAGGCTCTGCAGGGCGCCGCCGACGGTGAAGAAGATCGACCCGACGAAGAAGGTCGCCGCATCCGCCGGCCCGCCCACGAGCTCGGCGTAGCCGGGGAACGGGCCGACCAGGAAGCACGCCGAGCCCACGGCGAACGAGCGTGCCATCCAGCGCTCGAGGCGTCTGTCGTCTTCGGCCATGCGCCCGAGCGTCGACGATCAGCCCGCCGCCGCCGTCATCTGGGGCGGATGAACTCCTGAAAACGCAGAGAAGGGCGCCGCGGTCGCGGCGCCCTTCCCTGAAAGCCGTGCGGACTTCGGCCTAGTACTTGGTGAACAGGCCGTGCAGCGAGTGCGTCCAGCGCGTCACGTTGCCCGACTTGTCGTGGCGGCCGACCTTCATCGTGTACTCGTACTTGCCGGTGGTGGGCAGCCGCGAGCCGCTCAGCGTGAAGCTGACGTCGGTCGAGGTGGCGCGCTCGCAGATGTACTTGGTGGCGCGGTAGACCGGAACGCCCTGCGTGCCGATCTGCAGCTGCACGATGCCCTTCCAGTTGCCGCAGTAGACGTGCGCCGAGAAGAAGGCGACGTTGCCCGAGTAGTGCGTGCGCACGCCGGGCTTCGTGATGTACGGCGCCGCAGCGTCGTTGGTGGTGGCCTGCGCGAACGGCGCGCTGCCAGCCAGGACCGCGGTCCCGAGCGCCACAGCGCCAAGGAGCTTGAGCTTCATCGTCCCTCCGTTATGTTCCACTGGCCGGTACCGACTCCGGCCAGACCCCGATAGCTCCACTATGCCGGGACGGTCGAGGGTTGTCTAGACCCCAGACGGGGAGACGTGAAAGGGTGTGGTCAGCCGACCCGTGCGGGTTCGGTTGTCACGGCGTTCCGGGCTCCCAGGGAGCGGCGGGATGCTCGACCCGGTCGTCGGGGCGGCGCTCGCCGATGGACAGGATGCGCAGGTCGTTCTCGCCGTCGTTCACGAACTGGTGCGGCCGCTGGGGCCCCTCGATCTTGGCGAAGAAGTCGCCGGGGCCCACGCGGTAGCGCTGATCGCCGACGTGCAGCCAGCCGGTGCCGCCGAGGATCAGGAAGCCCTCCTCCTCCTCGCGGTGCCAGTGGAAGCGCACCGAGCGCTCGCCCGGCCGCACCACGTCGAGGTTCACGCCGATCCGGCGCATGCCCGCGGTACGGCCGATGAGGGTGGTGAAGCCGAGCGTCTCGCCGCCGGGCTCGACCTCGTTCTCGCCGGTCGGGGCCTCCTCGGTGGAGATGAGCCACGGCGGGCGCTGGTCGTCGCGGGAGACGAGCTGCTCGGCCCGCAGGCCGTCGCGACTGGCCCACCCGCCAGTCACCGGCGGGCAGGACGCGCCGGGCGATCCAGCGGCTCGGCCGGAAGTCCGGCTCGACCACGGCGCAGGCCTCCTCCCAGCGGCCCTGGCGGCCGATCAGGAGGAACGGGTCGACGTCCCCGAGCACCCGGATCAGCTCGCCGACGGCGGCGATCGGGTCGGGGAAGTAGCGCGGGTGGCGCTCGACGAAGGCGACGATGCGGGCGTCCTGATGCGGCACGCGGGGAACCGTAAAGGAGTTGACGGCCGCCGGGCTCGCTCCCTCAGAACGTCTGTTCGGCACGACGTCCGACGCCATGCGTAGGCTGGCGTGGTGATCGTCTTGGGTATCGATCCGGGCACGGCGCGGACCGGGTTCGGGGTGGTGCGCTCGAACGGCGGAACGCTGCAGGCGCTCGACCACGGGGTCGTCTCGACGCCTGCGGGCGTCGACCTGGGCGCCCGGCTGGCGCAGATCTACGAGGCGGTGCGCGAGCTCGTCGTCCGCCACCGGCCCGACGCGGTGGCCCTCGAGACGCTGTTCGTCGGCTCCAACCCGCGCACGATCCTCACGGTCGGGCACGCGCGCGGGGCGGCCCTCGCGGCGTGCGGGGTGGCAGGCATCCCGAGCGCCGAGTACTCGCCCGGCGAGGTCAAGACGGCGGTCTGCGGCTACGGCCGGGCCGACAAGCAGCAGGTCGCGAAGATGGTCGAGGCGATCCTGGCGCAGGGCGAGGCGGCGCCCCGCTCCGACCACGCCTCGGACGCGCTGGCGGTGGCCATCTGCCACGCGGCCTCGCGCGCGGACGCGCGCGCTCACGGGGGCGCGCCGGTGATCGCCTCGGTGCGCGGTCGGGTGCTCGCGGCCGACCGCGACGGCCTGGTGATCGAGGTCGGCGGGCGTCGGCCTGCGGGTGCACGCCACGGCAGCGGCGCAGCAGGCTGCCCGGGCCTCGCCCGAGCAGGTCTTCCTGCAGGCCCACCTGGTGGTGCGCGAGGACGCGCTGCAGCTGTACGGCTTCGCCTCCGAGGACGAGCGCGAGCTGTTCCTGGCCCTGCTCGGAGTGAGCGGGGTGGGGCCGAAGGCCTCGCTCTCGATCCTCTCGGCCTACGCGCCGGCGCGCCTTCGGATCGCCATCGCGGGCCAGGACGCGGACCTGCTCACGTCGGTCTCGGGGATCGGCAAGAAGACCGCCGAGCCGGATCGTGGTCGAGCTGCGCGACAAGCTCGGCGGGCCGTCGACCTCCGCGGTCTCCGGGTCGGCGCTGCGGCCCGTGCCGACCGACGACCACGCGCTGGCCCGCGAGGGCCTGGTCGGGCTCGGCTACTCGGTGGTCGAGGCCGAGGACGCGCTCGCGGCCACCAGCGGCACGCCCGAGGAGCGGATCCGCCAGGCGCTGGCGACGCTCGGGATGGCCTCGTGAGCGACGAGCGGCTCACCGACGCCGAGGCCGAGGGAGCGGGAGGACGAGGACGACCGCACGCTGCGGCCAGCGGCGGCTCCAGCAGTTCCTGGGCCAGCCGCACGTGCGCGAGCAGCTCGAGATCTTCCTGGCGGCGGCGAAGGAGCGCGAGGAGCCGATCGACCACGTGCTGCTGGCCGGGCCGCCGGGGCTCGGCAAGTCGACGCTGGCCCACATCGTGGCCGCCGAGATGGAGAGCCGCCTGCACACCATCAGCGGGCCGGCGCTCGACCAGAAGCGCGACCTGGCCGCGATCCTGACCGGGCTCGAGGAGCGCGACGTCCTGTTCGTCGACGAGATCCACCGGCTCAACCGGGCGGTCGAGGAGATCCTCTACCCGGCGATGGAGGACGGCGCGATCGACCTCGTCGTCGGGCAGGGCCCCGGCGCCCGCACGCTGCGGCTGTCGCTGCAGCCGTTCACCCTCGTCGGGGCGACGACCCGGGCGAGCCTCCTGACCAAGCCGCTGCGCGACCGCTTCGGCATCAGCTTCCGGCTCGAGCACTACGCCGTCGAGGACCTGGTGCAGATCGTGCACCGCTCGGCCGGGATCCTGGGCGTCGAGATCGCGCCTGCCGGAGCCCACGAGATCGCCCGCCGGGCCCGCGGCACGCCGCGCGTGGCCAACCGGCTGCTGCGGCGGGTGCGCGACTACGCCCAGGTGCGCGGCGACGGCACCATCGACGAGCCGACCGCCCACGCGGCGCTCGAGCTGTTCGGGGTCGACCAGGAGGGGCTCGAGCGGCTCGACCGCGAGCTCCTGCGCACCCTGGCCCGGACGTTCTCCGGCGGCCCGGTCGGGCTGACCACGCTGGCCGACGCGCTGAGCGAGGACCGGGGGACGATCGAGGAGGTCTACGAGCCGTACCTCCTGCAGAAGGGCCTGCTCAAGCGCACCCCGCAGGGGCGGGTGATCACGAGCTCGGCCGGGCCCACCTCGACGACCCGGACACGCCGGACAACGTGTCGCGGCTGTTCGCCTGAGCGTCAGCCGGCGGCGTGGCACCGGCGACCTGAAGCGGTCTCGGCAGGGCGGACCAGCGGCGGCGGCCAGGCGCCGAGCGCTCGGCAGCGGATGCGTCGGCGAGTGCGACTGGACTCCCAGCGGTAAGCGGCCAGTGCGACCCGCAGCGGTTTCGGCAGGGCGGACCCGCGGCGGGCGGCCAGTGCGACCCGGAGCGGTCTCGGCGGGGCGGACCTGCGGCGGGCGGCCAGTGCGACCCGCAGCGGTCTCGGCGGGACGGACCAGCGGCGGGCGGCCAGTGCGACCCGGGACGGTCTCGGCGGGACGGACCAGCGGCAGGCAGCCAGCGCGACCCGCGACGGTCTCGGCGGGACGGACCAGCGGCAGGCAGCCAGTGCGACCCGGTGACGGACCCGGCCGGCGGACCAGCGGCAGGCAGCCAGCGCGACCCGCGACGGTCTCGGCAGGACGGACCAGCGGCAAGCGGCCAGCGCGACCCGGAGAGGACCCGGCAAGTAGGGCGAAGCCCTTCAACCGGGCCCTGTCGGTGATCCGACGCCAAGGCACGCAACGAACCTGAGCACGCGCTCGACCGGAAGTCGGATCATCCGACTGTGGTTGGGCCGGTTATTAGTCGTTGGGAGGTCTGCCTACCGACCCCGATGCAGGCGCGGAGATGGTTCGTACGAGCGCGGCAGGCACGGGCTCGGCAAGTACGGAGATCGGCGGGCAGAACCACGACCAGCGCCCTGGCGGAGCGCCTGCCGTCCGAGCAGGGCGCGACCTGGGACCCGTGGAGAGGGGCGGCCCTTTGAAGCCGGTGATCCGACTTCTGGTCGTGCGCGTGCTCGGGTTCGGAGACGCTCCTTGGCGTCGGATCACCGGCAGGGCCGCGCTCGTCCCTGGCGGGACGAGCTCCGGGCCCGTGCTGCGCAGCGCTCTACAGGCCTCGCTACCAGCGCTGTCCGGGGCGTGGTCGCGCTCGGACTTGCCGTCGGGCGGCTTGCCGTGGTTCGACCAGCGCCCGAGCGGAGCGCCCGCCGTCCGAGCAGGCCGCGACCTGGGACCCGTGGAGAGGGGCGGCCCTTTGAAGCCGGTGATCCGACTTCTGGTCGTGCGCGTGCTCGGGTTCGGAGCGGTCCTTGGCGTCGGATCACCGGCAGGGCCGCGCTCGTCCCTGGCGGGACGAGCTCCGCGGCCCGTGCTGCGCAGCGCTCTACAGGCCTCGCTACCAGCGCTCGCCGGGGCGTGGTCGCGCTCGGACTTGCCGTCGGGCGGCTTGTCGTGGTTCGACCAGCGCCCGAGCGGAGCGCTCGCCGTCCGAGCAGGCCGCGACCTGGGACCCGTGGGAGGGGGCGGCCCTTTGAAGCCGGTGATCCGACTTCCGGTCGAGCGCGTGCTCGGGTTCGGAGCGCTGCCTTGCGTCGGATCACCGGCAGGGCCGCGCTCGCCCCTGGCGGGATCGAGCTCCGCGGCCCGTGCTGCGCAGCGCCTCGGCTCGCTACCAGCGTCTCGGGGCGCGGTGGCGCTCGAATTGCCAGGGCGGCCGCCGGTCGGCACAGCTGGCGTAAACAGGCCTCCGACCGCGCGACCCGGACGCGTCCCGTTGGTGACAGGCCCAGCCTGAAATCCTTGTGCCCTGCGTCACGAGTCGTTAGGTTTGCCGCGCCGCCTCCGGATCGGCGGCACCTCGACTCCCAGGAGGGACTGATGCGACGCCTCGTCGGTTCGCTCGTCGCGGTCCTGTGCGCATGGACCTGCGGCAGCGCGGTGGCTGCCGCGCCGAGCTCCGCGCCCGACCTGTACCAGGGGGTGGTGTCCGCCCGACAGCTGCCGCTCCTGACCCAGGGCGGCTACGACGTCGCCTCGATCCGGCCCGCGGCCGGCGGGGCGCAGGTGCAGCTCGTCCTGTCCGCCGGTGAGCTGCGGACGCTGCAGTCGCAGGGCGTGCGGCTCACGCCGGTGCGCGACCGCCAGGGCCGCACCCAGATCCAGCGCGCGGCCGCCCAGGCCGCCGGCGGGTACAACGTGTGGCGTTCCTGGGACGAGCCGGGCGGCATCCGCGACGAGATCCACGCGATCGCCGCGGCCACCCGGACATCGTCAAGCTCGAGGTCCTCGGAACCACCTACCAGGGCCGCGAGATCCTGGCCCTCAAGGTGAGCGCCGACGCCAACACCGAGCCGGACGGCACGAAGCCGTCGGTGCTGTACTTCTCGGCCCAGCACGCCCGTGAGTGGATCAGCGTCGAGGTCAACCGCCGCCTCCTGCACTACATCGTCGACGGCTACGGTCACCGTTCGGCGTCGACCAACCTGGTCAACTCGCGCGAGCTGTGGTTCGTGCTCGTCGCGAACCCCGACGGCTACCAGTACACGTTCGACCACGCCCGGCTGTGGCGCAAGAACCTGCGCGACAACAACGGCGACGGCCAGATCACCGTCGGCGACGGCGTCGACCCGAACCGCAACTACCCGGAGCGCTTCGGCTGGGACGAGGAGGGCGCCTCGCAGCAGGCCTCGAGCGACACCTACCGCGGCCCCTCGCCGGCGTCCGAGCCCGAGACCCAGGCCCTCGCCGGGCTGATGGATCGGCTGCACCCGACGTTCTTCCTGAACTACCACTCCTACGGGCCGCTGATCCTCTGGCCGTCGGGCTTCCAGGAGACCACCGAGACGCCTGACAACGCCCTCTTCGCGGCCCTCGGCGGAACCGACCAGCAACCCGGCCGTCCCCGGCTTCGACCCGGGCCTCTCGGCCGACCTGTACATCGTCAACGGCGACGCCGACGAGTACGGCTACGTCGCCGACGGCATCCTGCCGTACACCGTCGAGCTCGAGGAGGGCGCGCCCGGTGCGGGCTTCGTCTTCCCGGACGACGAGGACCTCGTGCAGGCCGAGTTCCAGAAGAACCTGCGCTTCGCGCTCGACCTCGCCCGCAGCGCGAGCCATCCCGGCACGCCGGACTCCCACCTCGGCAACACGACGAAGCCGTTCTACCCGCACACCTTCGCGGTGTCCTACGGCGACCCGCAGACCGTCGAGGTCCGGGCCCGGCGCGGCCTCGACGACGTCGCCCTGCACTACCGGATCGGCGACGGCCCCGAGCAGACCGCGCCGACCACCGAGTGGGACGGCGGCGAGCGCTACGGCTTCGCCGGCGTCGTCTACCGCACGCTGCGCGGCCAGGTGACCGGGACGAGCCCCGGCGACGCCGTCACGGTCTGGTTCAGCGCCCGGCGCGGCACCGTCACCAGCGAGCCCTTCACCTACCGCGCCGAGGTCGAGTCGACCGCCCGCGTGCTGGTGCTGTCGGCCGAGGACTACACCGGCATCTCGCCGGTCTACGCCGACCAGACAGGGCCGAAGTACCTGCACCAGTACCTCGACGCGCTGGCCGCCGACGGCATCGCCGCGGACGTGTACGACGTCGACGCCCACCAGCGCACGGCGCCGGACGCGCTCGGCGTCCTCCGCCACTACGACGCCGTCGTCTGGTACACGGGCGACGACATCATCACCCGCGAGCCCGGGATGGTGCCCGGCACGGCGTCACGGCTCGCCGAGGACGAGATGCTGCAGGTCCGCGACTACCTCAACGAGGGCGGGCACCTGCTGTACACCGGCAAGTACGCGGGCTACCAGTACTCGAACGCCTACGAGTACGACCCGGCGTCCAACGCGCCGTGCGACCCGACCACGGCCGCGGACTTCTGCCACCTGCTGCTGGACGACTTCCGGCAGTACTGGCTCGGCGCGGGCATCTACAACGACGACGCGGGCACCAGCCCGGACGGATCCCCGTTCGACGTGATCGGGCTCGACACGCCGTTCGCCGGCCTCGCCTGGTCGTTCGGCCACCCGAGCGCCAGAAACCAGGATCACACCGCCTCGTTCCTGACCACCAGCGCGCTCCTGCCGCCCGACCGCTACCCGCAGTTCCAGTCGTGGCCGGCCGCGAACTACGACCGGCCAGGCGGGCCGTTCGTGCCGCACACCGGCTCGCAGTACGCGTACTCGCAGATCGAGGACCAGAGCTACAAGCGCTTCGTCCACACCGTCGACCTGACCGGACAGACGTCGGGGTCGCTCTCCTTCTGGACGTCCTACCGGACCGAGCAGGACTGGGACTACCTGGTCGTCGAGGCCCACACCGTCGGCCAGGACGACTGGACCACCCTGCCCGACCAGAACGGCCACACCACGACCGACGCCGGGCAGAGCTGCGCCGGCGGCTGGGTCGACATCCATCCGTTCACCGCCCACTACCAGACGTACGACCGCGCCGCGGGCACCTGCACGGCCACGGGCAGCACCGGCTCCTGGAACGCGGCGACCGGCGACAGCGGCGGCTGGCAGCAGTGGAGCGTCGACCTGTCCGCGTACGCCGGGAAGCAGGTCGAGCTGTCGATCAGCTACATCAGCGACTGGTCGACCCAGGACCTCGGCGTGTTCCTCGACGACGTCACGCTCTCGACGGGCGAGTCGACGTCGTTCGAGGACGGCTCGGGCGGCTGGGCCGTCGGCGCGGTGCCCGAGGGCAGCGCCCCGTTCGCCACCAACTGGATCGTCACGGACGCGTCGGGCTTCAAGGAAGGCGCGGCCGTCGCGACGCCGCAGACCGTGTACCTGGGCTTCGGGATCGAGGGAGTGGCCGGCGCTGAGGCGCGAGCGGCCATCCTCGGCAACGCTCTGGACTACCTGCTCACGCCCGGCTGATGGCAGCTGGCGGGGTGGCGCCGCGCGGCGCCACCCCGCCATACTGCCGCCCGTGCTCCACGAGATCCCCCTCGAGCGGCGGACGACCCACGGCCACTACTCGCCGGATCTCGCGCCGGTGCTGACCGTCGATCCCGGCGACTCGGTGCGCTTCCCGGCCCTGAACGCGGGCTGGCGCTGGGCCGGGCCCGACGACGAGCTGTTCGGCCCGCGCGACCCCGAGCGCGACGGCGGGCACGCCCTGGCGGGCCCGATCGCCGTGCGCGGCGCACGCGCCGGGCAGACGCTCTCGGTACGGATCGACGAGGTGCTCGTCGGCTCCTGGGGCGTGACCTTCGTCGGGCCAGACGCCGTTCCGCTGGGCGCTCGACCCGGCCGCCGGCACCGGCACCGACGAGCGCGGCGTGACGGTCTCGCTGGCGCCGTTCCTGGGCGTGATCGGCATGCCGCCGCCCGAGCCCGGCATCCACCCGACCGCGCCGCCGCGCCGCTTCGGCGGCAACCTCGACTGCAAGGCCCTGGTCGCCGGGACGACCCTGTTCCTGCCGATCGGCGTCGACGGCGGCGCTGCTCTCGGCCGGCGACGGCCACGCCGCGCAGGGGGACGGCGAGGTGTCGGGCACGGCGATCGAGTGCTCCGATCGAGCGGGCCCAGCTGACGCTGGATCTGCGGCCCGACCTCGACCTGCGCCAGCCCGTCGCCTGGACGCCCGAGGCCTGGATCGCGTTCGGGGTCGACGAGGACCTGAACGTCGCCGCCGACCGGGCCCTCGAGACGATGCTCGACCTGCTCGAGCGCGAGCGCGGCGTGGAGCGCGACCACGCGCTGGCGCTCGCGAGCGTCGCCGTCGACCTGCACGTGACGCAGGTCGTCAACGGCGTGAAGGGCGTGCACGCCGTGCTCCGGCACGACGCGCTGCGCTGAGGGAGCTACGGCGTCGTCGAGCTGGGCGCGCGCGGCTTCGGGCAGCTCTTGCTCGCGGGCTTCGCCTTGCACAGGTTCGTCCGGGCCCGCAGCGCAGCGGCCTTCGCGGCGTCCGCCACCTCGCTCGTCTGGCGCGCCAGCCCCATCGCCTCCTGCCGGGAGTCCAGCGCCTGCCTCGGCAGCGGAACCACCTCGGTCGTCGGCGACGCGCTCCCCGCGGCCGCGGGTGGCGGCGGCGCGGACTTGCTGGTCGCGTCGCTGCGAGCAGCGGTCGGATGGTTCGTGCCCCCGCCCCCGGTGGTCGAGAGCACCACGGCCACGGCCGCCACGGCGGCAGCCGCAAGCGGCGCCACGACGAGCGCCGGGCGCCACCAGGAGCGCTGTCTGGCACGGGAGACGGCCGGCGCCGGGCCGAGCTCGTCGTCGAGACGCCGCTCGAGCCGGACTGCGACGTCTCGCGGGACTGGTGTCACGCCGAGCTCGCGCAGGGCGCGGGCGGCGGCGTTCAGCTCCTCGGGAGTGGCGTCGACGGAGGGGGGGAGGCCTTCGTCCATGATCCTTGGTTAGACGGCGTCCGCCGCGCTCGGTTCCCGGTCCGTGAGGGTCCTGGCCAGCATCGCCCGTGCCCGGAAGGAGCGGGACTTGACCGTGCCGGCAGGGATCTCGAGGACCTCGGCCGCCTCCGTCGGCGTGAGCCCGAGCACGTCGCACAGCACGGCGACGGCGCGGAACTCCGGGGGCAGCGCCTCGATGGCCTGGACGAGGGCCGTGCGCTGGCTCGACGCCTCGTAGTCGTCGCTGCGGCGTGGCGGGCTCGCCGACGTCCTCGAGCGCGGTCTGGGGCCGGCGGCGGCCGATGAGGTCGTAGCTCTTGTTGACGGCGATGCGGTACAGCCAGGTGGAGAGCTGCGCCCCGCCGCGGAAGCGGGGGAGCGCGCGGTAGGCGGAGATGAACGTCTCCTGCAAGACGTCCTCGGCGTCGTCGCGGTTCCCGCAGATCCGCAGCGCGATGGTGAAGACCCGGTCGCGATGGCGGGTCACGATCTCGTCGAACGCACCACGGTCGCCGTCGGCAGCACGCTTGGCGAGCTTCTGGTCGGAGAGCCGGCCGAGCACCAGGCCAGTATCGCGCGCGCAGGAGGAGTTGGCGCTGGGCGCCCGGGCGGCCGCGGCACCGTCTACCGTCCAGCGGATGCCGGACTTCGCCGATCCCGTCGTCCGCGACGGGCTGCTCGAGTGGGCTGCCGAGCGAGCTCGCCGGGCTCCGGCGCGGGCCGGTCGTCTCGAGCGAGCAGCCGCACGTCTGCCCGTGGGGCACGGTGCTCCGCCTCGAGACGCTGGACGGGCCGTTGTGGCTCAAGGCCAGCACGCCCGCGCTGGCCCACGAGGGCGAGGTGATCGCGCTCCTGGCCGGCCGCCGGCCGGACCTCGTCCCGGTGCTCGTGGCCCACGACGCCGCACGCGGGCTGATGCTGCAGGAGGACGCCGGCGCGCGCCTGCGCGAGCTGCGGGCCGGAGAGCCGGCGTTGCAGCGCTGGCTCGAGCTCCTGCCGCTGTACGGCGAGCTGCAGCTCGCCGCGGCGCCCGACCGCGACGCCCTGGTCGCCGCCGGCGCGCCCGACCGCGGCGCCGCGATGCTGCCCCGCCGGCTGGCCGAGGCCCTCGAGGACGAAGGGCCGCTACGGCAGGGCGACGAGGCCCTGACCGACGACGAGCTCGCCCGGCTGCGGGCCCTTCTGCCCCGCGTCGCCGAGGCTGCCGCCCGGCTCGCGGAGCTCGGCGTCCCGGAGTCGATCCAGCACGACGACCTGCACGACGGCCAGGTGTTCGTGCGCGACGGGGCGTACCGCTTCATCGACTGGGGCGACGCCTGCGTGGCGCACCCGTTCCTCAGTCTGGTGGTGACCGAGCGCGTGCTGCGCTTCCTGGTGAAGCTCGACGAGCCGACCGTCGGGCGGCTGCGCGGCGCCTACCTCGAGCCGTTCACCCTGCACGCGCCGTTCGCCGCGCTGGTGGCGAGCCTCGCGGACGTCCGCCTGCTCGGCTCGATCTGCCGGGCGCTCTCGTGGGGCCGCATCGTGGCCGACCTCGACGGCGAGGGCCGCGAGCGCTACGCCGGCGGCCTGCCGGGCTGGCTCCGGCTGGCCCTCGAGGCCGCCGACGAGGGGCACTAGCATCCGGACCTCGGAGCTCGACTACGACCTGCCGCCCGAGCTCGTGGCCCAGGAGCCGGCAGCCCGGCGCGACGCCTCACGGCTGCTCGTCTACCGGCGTTCGAGCGAGGCGATCGAGCATCGCTCCTTCGCCGACCTGCCGAACCTGCTCGACCCGGCCGACCTGGTGGTGGCCAACACGAGCCGGGTCTACCCAGCCCGGCTGCGGGCCCGCCGGGCCAGCGGCGGTGCCGTCGAGCTGCTGCTGCTCGAGGACCTGGCCGACGGGCGCTGGGAGGCGCTCGCACGTCCCTCGCGCCGGCTCCACCCGGGCGACTGCCTGGCCGTCGCGGACGGGCTCGACATCGAGCTCGAGGCGTCGCTCGGCGAGGGCCGCTGGACGATCCGCCCGTCGCTCACGGGCGGCGAGCTCCTGTCAGCGCTCGAGCGGGTGGGGGAGCTGCCGCTGCCGCCCTACATCCGCGGCCGCCCGCACGACCCGTCCCGCTACCAGACGGTCTACGCCGAGCAGCCGGGCTCGGCGGCGGCTCCGACGGCCGGGCTGCACTTCACGCCCGAGCTGTGGCAGGCCCTGCGGGCGCGCTGCGAGGTCGTCGGCGTCGAGCTGCGGATCGGGCTCGACACGTTCCGGCCCGTGGCCGCCGACACCCTCGAGGGCCACGCCATCCACAGCGAGGCCTACGCCGTCACGCCCGACGTCCGGGCCCGGCTCGACGCCGCCCGGGCCAGCGCGCGGCGGGTGGTGTGCATCGGGACGACCGCCCTGCGCGTGGTCGAGACGCTGGCCGATCCGGCCGCGCCGGATGCGGGCAGGACGCGCCTGTTCGTCACGCCGGGCTACGAGTTCCGTACCGTGGGGGCGCTCGTGACCAACTTCCACCTGCCCCGCTCGACCCTGCTCGCCCTGGTGATGGCGTTCTGCGGCGTCGAGGAGACCCGCCGCGTGTACGCCGAGGCCGTCGCCGAGCGCTACCGCTTCTACTCGTTCGGCGATGCGAGCCTGCTCCTGTGACCGTCGGCGACCACACCGTCGAGGCCCGTAGCGGGCTGGCGCGCGCCGGCCGTCTGGTCACGGCCCACGGCACGCTCGAGACGCCCGTCTTCATGCCCGTCGGGACGAAGGGCACCGTCAAGGCGCTCGACCCCCGCGAGCTCGTCGAGCTCGGGGCGCAGATCGTGCTCGGCAACACCTACCACCTGCACTTCCGGCCCGGCGAGGACGCTGATCGCCGAGCTCGGCGGCCTGCACCGCTTCATGGGCTGGGAGCGGCCGATCCTCACCGACTCGCGGCGGCTTCCAGGTGTTCTCGCTGCGTGACACCAGCTGAAGCTCGACCAGGACGGGGTGACGTTCCGCTCGGTCTACGACGGCAGCGCCGCGCGCTTCACGCCCGAGCTCGCGATGGCCGTGCAGGCCCGGCTCGGCTCGGACATCGCGATGGCCTTCGACGAGTGCCCGCCGGGCCAGGCGGAGCGAGCGGTCGTCGAGGCGGCCGTCGAGCGCACCGCCCGCTGGGCCGAGCGCTGCGCGGCCGCCCCGCGCGGACCCGGCCAGCTGGCGTTCGGGATCGTCCAGGGCGGCGTGCACCTCGACCTGCGCCGCCGCTCGGCCGCCCAGCTCCCGGCCCTGCCCTTCGACGGCTACGCCATCGGCGGCCTGTCGGTCGGCGAGGAGCGCGGGCTCACGTTCGAGATCACCGGCGAGACCGCGGCGCTGCTCCCGGAGGGGCGCCCGCGCTACTTCATGGGCATCGGCGACCCCGAGGGGATCCTGCGTGTGATCGGCCTCGGTGTCGACATGTTCGACTGCGTCCTGCCGACGCGCCTCGGGCGCACCGGCTCGGCCGTCACCTGGGAGGGTCGGTTGAACCTCAAGAACGCCCGCTTCACACGCGACGGCAGGCCGCTCGACGCGTCCTGCGGCTGTCCGACGTGCACCCGGTTCTCGCGGGCCTACATCAGGCACCTCATCGGCCAGAGCGAGATCCTCGGGCTGCGACTGCTCACGGTGCACAACGTGGCCTTCCTGCTCGACCTCTGCCGCCAGGCCCGGCAGGCGATCCTCGAGGATCGTTACGCGTCGTTCCAGGCCGACGCGCTGGCCCGGCTCGGCGCCGCCGGGGAGGCGGCGGCATGAGCTGGCTCACGGGCGTCTGGGTGGCCCTGGTCATCGTCGGCGGCTACTTCCTGCTGTACCTGCCGCGCCGCCGGATGCGCCAGGAGCAGCTGCAGATGCGCCGCGACCTCGACATCGGCGACGAAGTCATCACGGTTTCCGGGATCATCGGCATGATCCAGGACGTAGACGATGACGAGGTCAGGCTCGAGATCGCACCGGACGTGGTCGTCCGGGTCGTACGGCGAGGCGTCGTGGGACGCCTGGCCGGAACCGGCTCGGACGAGCCGGACGGCGACGAGACGGCCTGACGCCTGCCCTTTCGGCGCGGTCGGGGCTAGACTGGACCGTGCTTCGAACCCTTCGCACCCGCCTGGACCGACAACGTGACCGACCGCGCCCGTAACAACCTGATCCTCCTCGTCGTCATCGCCGCCCTCATCGGGGCAGGCTTTGCGGCGGTCTTCAAGAGCCCCGTGCTGGGACTCGACCTGCAGGGCGGCACGGAGGTCACGCTGCTGGCGAAGCCCGAGAAGGGCCAGACGATCACGGCCGACCAGCTCAACCAGTCGGTCAGCATCATCAGAAACCGCGTGGACAAGCTCGGCGTGTCGGAGCCCGAGATCCGCAAGGAGAGCGGCAACAGGATCGTGGTCGCGCTCGCCGGCCTGAAGGATCCGCTGGCAGCCCAGCGGGTGATCGGCTCGACGGGCCAGCTGATCATGATCCCGTTCGCCGAGTCGCTCGCGCCGGGCGTGTCCACGTCACGTCGGCAGCAGCGCCGGCTCCGGCCAGATCTCGCCGAAGCAGTCGCTCTACAAGCTGCTCAAGGCGTCGCAGACCCAGAGCGGGATCGACAACCCCGACGCCTGGTACGCGTTCGACAAGAAGACCCACAGGAACGCCATCACCGGCGGCGGCAACGAGGCGACCAAGGCCGCCCTGCTCAAGGATCTGAAGCAGCGCGGCATCTCGCAGGACGACGTCGAGATCCTGAAGCTGCCGCACCGGACGATCGCCGTCTCCTGCGCCCCGGATCACGGCTGCCCCGGCGCTACCAGCGCGGCCGGCAACGCCTGGTACCTGTTCAAGCTGCCGACGAACCCCGATCTGATCCTGAACGGTCGCGACATCCACGACGCGCGCCAGGACATCGACACCACCGGCGGCGGCAACATCGTCACGATGCAGTTCAGCGACAAGGGCGCCCGCCAGTTCCAGGACATCACCCGGCTGCTGGCCCAGAACGGCCGCTCGAACTGGGCGCTCGGCGGCTCGCAGGCCGGCGCGGAGCAGAACTACTTCGAGACGTTCGCGGTCATCCTCGACAACAAGCTCGAGTCCACCCCGTGCATCGACTTCACGAAGTACGGCGGCGGCATCGACCCGTCGATCGGCGGCGCCGAGATCTCGAGCATCCCGACGCTGTGCGAGGCCAAGAACATCGCCCTGGTGCTGCAGACGGGCTCGCTGCCGGTCCGCTTCGTGCCCCAGGAGATCTCCCAGGTCTCGGCCACGCTCGGCCAGAAGTCCCTGCACCAGGGCCTGATCGCCGGCCTCCTCGGCCTGATCGCGGTGATGATCTACCTGATCGTCGTCTACCGCTTCCTGGGCGTGGTCGCCGACCTCGCGCTGCTGATCTACGGCGCGTTCTTCTACGGCATCGCGGTCCTGATCCCGATCACGCTGACGCTGCCGGGCATCGCCGGCGTGATCCTGACGATCGGCGTCGCGGCCGACGCGAACGTCGTCATCTTCGAGCGCATCAAGGAAGAGGTGCGCCTCGGGCAGATCGGTGCGCTCGGCGATCTCACGGGGTACTCGAAGGGCTTCCACACGATCATCGACGCCAACGTCGTGACGCTGATCACGGCGGCGGTGCTGTTCCTGTCGGGCAGCGGCACGGTCAAGGGCTTCGCCTTCACCCTGGCCGTGGGCGTCCTCGTGTCGACCTTCACCGCCGTCTTCGCGACCCGCGAGATGCTGGGCCTGCTGGCCGGCCTCCGCTGGTTCAACAACGCCTGGCTTCATGGGCGCGAGCGGCCGAAGGTGCGCTGGCGGATGGACATCATCGGCCGCCGCAACCTGTGGTTCGCGATCTCCGCGCATCGTGGTCTGTCGGCCTCGGCTCGCTCGGCGTGCAAGGGCTGAACCAGGGCATCGACTTCAAGGGCGGCACCAGGATCACGACGTCGACGGCCAAGCCGGCGACCGTCGACCAGGTGCGCAACGCGTGGCCAAGGTCAACCCGAACGACTCGAACCTGCGCCAGCCACGTGGTGGTGCAGGGCCTCGGCGCGACGAAGGGCCAGAACGAGTTCAAGCAGTTCTCGGTCAGACCAAGACGCTGCCGGTGAAGGAGTCGAACGACGTCTGGCCGCGCTCGAACACGGCCTCGGCCCGCTCAAGAACGACCAGATCAACAGCGTGTCGGCGAGCTCGGCTCGCAGATCCTGCGTGACGCGATCTACGCCGTGATCTTCTCGCTGATCCTGATCACGGGCTACGTGACGGCCAGGTTCGAGTTCAAGTACGCCCTGCCGATGATCATGGCCCTGCTGCACGACGTGCTGATAACCGTCGGCATCTACTCGCTGACCGGGCGGGAGGTGACGTCGGCCACGGTCGCCGCGGTGCTGACCGTGCTCGGCTACTCGCTGTACGACACGATCATCGTCTTCGACCGCGTGCGCGAGAACACGCCGCTGCTGCGCAAGAACTCGTACGCCCAGATCGTCAACGTGTCGCTCTGGGAGACGCTGACGCGCTCGATCAACACCACGTTGATCACGCTCGTCCCGATGCTCTGCCTGCTGCTGTTCGGCGGCGCGACGCTGAAGGACTTCGCCTTCGCGCTGCTGATCGGCATCGCCTCCGGCGCCTACTCCTCGCTCTTCGTGGCCTCGCCGCTGCTCTCGCTGTGGAAGGAGTCCGAGCCGGAGTACAAGCGCCGGGCGAAGGCGGCCGAGCCGATCCACAAGGCGACGCTCGGCGAGGACATCCCGGCGAAGGCCGCGCCGGCCGAGAAGCTGCGCGTGCCCGCCCTGTCCGGGGCCCGGCGAGGCCGACGGCCGAGGTCGACGGGGACGCGGACGACGACGTCTGCCGAAGCGGGCGGCGCGCCGCCGCCGAGGCACCGGCGGGCCGGTCGCCGCCGGAGGAGGACGCGGCCGCCCGTGAGGCTGCGCGCCGCCGCCGCCTGGAGCGCCAGCCGCAACCGTCCGCACGGCCGACCGCGCTAGACCGCTGCCCTCGTAGGCTCACGGCGTGGCCGCCCAGCCGCGCAACCTCACCCGCATCTCCGAGATCGTGCAGGTGGCCGTCCGCCACGGGTTCGGCTACGTGTTCGACCCCGGCCGGCTGCGCGAGCTCGTGCCGTGGCCCGGGCGCGTCGCCGACGACGAGGCGGCGCGGGGGACGCGCGGGCAGCGGCTGCGGGCGATGCTCGACGAGCTCGGGCCGAGCTTCGTCAAGTTCGGCCAGCTGCTCTCGACGCGGCCCGACATCGTGCCGGCGGACATCCTGGTCGAGCTCCGCCAGCTGCAGGACCAGGCGACGCCGGTTCCGTTCGACGACATCCAGCGGGTGATCGAGGAGGAGCTCGGCGCGCCGATCGCGCAGCTGTTCGCGCGAGCTCGACCCGGTGCCGATCGCGGCCGCCTCGATCGGCCAGGTGCACGGGGCCGTGCTGCCGACCGGCGAGCGGGTCGCGGTCAAGGTGCAGCGGCCGGCCGCCGAGGCCCAGGTCGAGGCCGACATCGCGCTGCTCTACCAGCTCGCCCGCCTGGCCCGCGAGCACGTGCGGCGGCTCGACTTCATCGACGCGGTCGGGCTGGTCGACGAGTTCGCCCGCGCCATCCGGGCCGAGCTCGACTACCGCAGCGAGGCGCGCAACGCCGAGCTCTTCCACGCCGCCTTCGCCGGCGACGAGCGGGTGGTGGTCCCGCGGGTGTACTGGCACCTCTCGACCCAGCGGGTGCTGGTGCTCGAGCTCCTCGACGGCATGCTGCTGCGCGACGTCGCCGACACCGGGACGCCCGAGGAGCGCGAGCGGGTGGCCTACGCGGTGGCCACGCTCTGGATGGAGATGGTCTTCCGCAAGGGCCTGTTCCACGCCGACCCGCACCCGGCGAACATCCTGGTGCTGCCGGACGGCCGCATCGGCCTGGTCGACTTCGGCGTCGCCGGGCGGATCTCGCCGGACGACATGCGCCGCCTGATCCGCCTGTTCATCGACGCGGTGTCGGGCAACTCGGCGGCGTTCCCGCGGCGGCTGCAGGAGCTCGGCGTGCGCTACCCGCGCGAGCGCGAGGAGGACCTGCGCGCCGACCTCGAGGCGCTCTGGCAGCGCTACGCCGGCGTCGAGCCTGGCCGAGGTCGACCCCAACGAGCTGCTGCGCGAGCTGCTCGGCGTGATCCACCGCCACCGGCTGCAGCTGCCCACCCGGTTCCTGCTGCTCGACCGGGCGCTGATCACGCTCGGCTCCGTCGGGCAGGAGCTGTACCCGGCGTTCAACGTGTTCGAGCTGGCCCGGCCGTACGCCCAGGAGCTGGCGCTCGAGCAGTACTCGCCGGCGGCGATCCTCTCCCGGGCCCGGGAGGAGATGGGCGCCTCGACCCAGGCGATGCTCGACCTGCCGCGCGACGTCGCGGCGCTGGTCGAGGCGCTGACCGCGCGGCGACGTCGAGATCACCGTCCGCCAGTCAGGGCTGGACGAGCCGCTCCGCCGCCTCGATGCGACGGCGAACCGGCTCGTCCTGGCCCTCGTGTTGACGGGCGTCCTGGTGGGGTCGGCGCTGCTCGCCGGCGTACAGGGCGGGCCCCACGTGCTCGGGATCCACATCGCCGCCTTCGCCGGCTACCTGGCAGCGTCGATCATCGGGTTCGTGCTGGTGATCGCGATGGCGCGGCGCGGACGCCTCTAAGGCTCCACCTTCACGCCCTGCGGCTGGTCGCGCTCGGCCGTCGGCCGGTGATGTTGGTCGCGCCGTCACGGCACAGGCCAGGGGTGGCCGTGGTCGCGCTTCTTGACCGCGTAGGTCGTGCCGGTGGCGCGGGCGATCCCTTGCCGTCGCGCTTCCAGCCGAAGGCGAAGGTGGTGCGTCGAGCCAGCTGCCGACGGTGCAGCTCGCGACCTCGTCGGCGAGCTTGGCCTTCGGCGGCTTCCGTCACGGACGGCGCCGCCGGGCCGTTGACCGGCGCGCCGCGGTCGCACAGCGCGCCGAGGTCGACCTGGTAGGCGGGCACGTAGACCTGGCAGCCGATCCGGCGGGCGAACAGGTCGCGCTGGTTCAGGTTCGAGATCGGCGCCCACGGGGCGTCGTCGCGCATGGTGTCGACGTCGAGCGAGCCCAGGGCGGACGCCCGCGCGGTCCCGGTCAGGCCGTTGGCGGCCGTGCGCGCGGCGTTGAAGCCGGGGTCGTTGAAGTACGAGACGTCGTTGTTGTTGAACGGCATGATCGAGCGGCCGTCCAGCAGGGACAGGAAGTCGTCGGCGTCGGGGTAGTCGGCGATCCACCCCTCGGTGGTGATGTCGAACGGCTCGCCGAGCGTTCCCTCGCGCTGGATCTGCTCGGCCCGCGGGAACTGGTGGATCTCGACGGTGATGCCGATGGCCGCCAGGTCGGTCTGGATGATCTGGGCCTGGAGCGTGGCCGATGGCCGGGTCGAGGTGTAGAGCACTGCGGTCGCCGTGCGGCCGGCCATCAGGGCGCGCGCGGCGGCCACCCGCGGCCCGTCCAGCGGGTACAGGTCGGCGTCCCGGAACCCCGCCATGCCGGGCGGCAGGATCTGGTCGGTCGGCGTGCCGGAGAACGCGCCCGACGGCGCGCGATCAGCGCGGGACGGTCGATGGCCAGGTTCACGGCCTTGCGGACCGTCGGGTCGGCGAACAGGGGCCGCGACGTGTTCAGCCCGAGGTAGGACGTCGCCAGGAGCGGGTTGACGAACAGCTGCTGGAACCCGAGCGCCGCGGCGGGGCTGTTGGGGCCGTACTGGTCCCACAGGCTCTGGTAGTCCGGGTACGTCTCGTCGGCGCCCCAGTCGGACACGCCGGACTGGACCCGCTGCAGCGCCTGGTCGGGCGCCACGCCGATGGTGTAGACGATCCGGTCGAAGCGGGCCGGCCGCCCGGCGTGGTAGTTCGGGTTGCGCTCGAGCACGAGCTGGTGCTGCGGCGTGCGGCTCACGATGTGGTACGGGCCGGCGCTGGCCAGGATCGTCGAGCCCGTGGGGTCGAGCGGCGCGTCGAGCGGCACCGCGCAGGTGAACGGCAGGGTCAGCCGGGACAGGAAGTCGCCGTGCGCGGCGCTCAGGTGGAACACCAGCGTCTGCCCGCGGGCGTCGATCCCGGTGACGTCGAAGAAGAACCGCGCCGCCGGCGACTGCATCACGCGGGCTGCAGCAGGCGGTCGAAGACGTGCTTGAACGTCGCCGCGGTCACCTTCTCGCCGGTGTCGAAGCGGAAGTCGTCGCGCAGCTGGAAGGTGTACGTCCGACCGCCGTCGCTGACCACCGGGAGCGTCAGCGCGACGTCCGGCTGGATCACGGCGCCCGCCTGGCCGTCGCGGTCCGGCCAGGTTCACGAGCTTGGCGCAGGTGGCGTACTCGATCTCCCAGCCCAGCTGGTAGTAGTCGAGCGCCGGGTCGATGAAGTCGGTGTCCGACTGCAGATCGATGTTCAAGGTCGTCGGATCGGCCGCGGCGGCCGGTACGACGGCGAGCAGGCAGACGAGCGCGCCGAGCGCGCCCAGGAGCCGTCCGTGCAATGGAGTCCCTCCCCGAGAGTTGGTGCAGGGACAGGCTGCACCGTCAGCCGAGCCGTGTCCAGTCCAGCGTGATACACCTGGACCAACCGCCCGGATGGGAGCCATCGGCGGCCGGGGCGCCGTCCGATCGTCTCCGTACGCTGGCTCCCCCGTGCGCGCCTCGCTCTCCGTCATCCCCTGCGACAGCTCCGCCGCGCGACGGCTGCAGGTCGCGCTCGGCCTGCACCGGGCCACCGCGGAGGTGCTCGTCCGGCGCGGCTTCGGCGATCCGGCCGAGGCCCGGGCGTTCCTCGAGCAGGAGGGCGCGCTGCACGACCCGCTGCTGCTCGGGGCCATGCCGCAGGCCTGCGAGCTGCATCGAGGCGGCCATCGCCGGCGGCCGGCGGATCGTGGTGCACGGCGACTACGACGTCGACGGGATCTGCGCCACCGCGCTGGCGGTCGAGACGCTGCGCGAGCTCGGCGGCGACGTCGCGTTCCACCTGCCGAGCCGCTTCGCCGAGGGCTACGGCGTGGCCGTCGAGACGGTCGACGCGCTGGCCGATGCCGGCACCGGGCTCCTGCTGACGGTGGACTGCGGCATCACCGCGGTCGAGGCCGTCGCGCGGGCGCGCGAGCGCGGGCTCGACGTGGTCGTCTCGGACCACCACCGGCCCGGCGAGGTGCTGCCGGACGCCCCGCTGGTCGCCTCGCGCGGCCCCGACGGCGCCCGCTACCCGTTCCCCGAGCTGTGCGGCACCGGCGTCGCGTTCAAGATCGCCCAGGCGCTGTGGGCCCGCCGGCACGGCACCCCGTCGACCGAGATCGCGCCCGAGCTGGCCCGCCAGCTCGACCTGGTGGCCCTGGCGACGGTCGCCGACGTCGTCGAGCTGCGCGACGAGAACCGGGCGCTGGTGCGGGCCGGCATGCGCCGCCTGGCCCGCGGCGAGCGGCCCGGCCTGCGCGCCCTGATGCACGCGGCGAGCGTCGACCGGGCCCGGCTCCGCTCGTCCGACCTCGGCTTCCGGCTCGCGCCGCGCATCAACGCGGCAGGGCGTCTCGGCCACCCGGGCATCGCCCTCGACCTGCTCCTGACGCGCGACGGCCGCGAGGCCGACGAGCACGCCGCGGCGCTCGAGGAGCTGAACCGCGAGCGGCGGGGCATCGAGGACTCGATCCTGCGGGCGGCGGTCGACACGATCGAGGAGTGGCCCGACGAGCGGCGCGCCGGGCGCGCCTACGTCGTCTGGGGCGAGGGCTGGCACGAGGGCGTCATCGGCATCGTGGCCTCGCGCCTGGTCGAGCGCTACGGCCGGCCGACGGTCGTGCTGGCCGTCGACGGCGACTCGGCCAGAGGCTCCGGCCGCTCGGTGTCGGCGTTCGACCTGCACGCGGGGCTGCACGCCTGCCAGGGCCACCTGCAGCGCTGGGGCGGCCATCGCGCGGCGGCCGGGCTGTCGCTCGAGTCGGCCCGCGTCGAGGCCTTCGCCCGCGACTTCCGGGCCCACGCCGACGAGCGACTGACGCCGGCCGACCTGCGCCGCTTCCATCCCGTGGACGCCGTGCTCGGGGTGGGGGAGCTGTCGATCGAGCTGGCCCGCGAGCTCGCCCGGCTCGAGCCGTTCGGGCTCGGCAACCCGGCGCTCAACCTGCTCCTGCCGGCGTCCCGGCTGGCAGCGGTCGAGACGATGGGCGAGACCGGCAAGCACCTGCGGCTGCAGGTGGTCGCCGGCGGCGCCCGCTGCGGCGCGGTGGCCTTCGGGCGCGGCTCCGAGGCCGAGACGCTGCGCGCCGCCGGCCGCTACGACGTGCTCTGCCGGCTCGAGCTCAACGAGTGGAACGGGACGGTCGCGCCGCGGCTCTTCCTGCGCGACGCCCTGCCGGCCCCGGCGGCGGCCGAGCAGGCGTGCTGCGCGGGCTGCGCCGGCGAGCTCGAGACCGACGGCGGCGAGCTCGTGGCCCTGCCGCCGGCAGCGGCCGCCGGGCCCGGGCCCCAGCGGCACGACGCCCGCCTGATGGGCGCCACGGCGACGATCGCCCGCCTCGCCGGCACCGGCGAGGCGACCCTGGTGGTGGCGGCCGACGTCGGGCGGCGGCGCGCGGCCTTCGCCGGCCCGCTCGACCCGCGCCGCTTCGGCGCGCCCGAGCCGCTGGTCTTCTCCGCCCGCTGCAGCCCGTCGGCGCTGGCCGAGCGGCTCGAGGCGCTGCAGCCCGGGGCGTTCGCGCTGTGCGACCACTGGGCGCTGGCCCGGCTCGAGCCGCTGCGGACGCGGTTCGCGCACGTGGTGGTGCTCGACCCGCCGGCCCACCCCGACGAGCAGGCGGTGCTCGACCGGCTGCCGGCCGACGTCGAGCTGCACGTCGCCTGGGGCCCGCGCGAGCTCGACTTCGCCCGCAGCATCGTCGACGCCGGCGCGCTTCGGCCGCTGCTGATCGCGCTGTGGCGCGCGGCGACGCCCGGCGTGCCGCTGCCGCTGGCCGAGCTGGTGGCCTCCGCGGCGCTCGAGGCGCCGCTGCCCCCGGCCGAGGTGCTGCGCCGAGCGGCGGCCGTCCTCCTCGAGGCCGGGCTGGCCGAGCGGGCCGGCGACCGGCTCGTGCTGCAGCCGCCGGCGGGCAAGGTCGACCTCTCGCTCTCGCCGACCTACGTGCGGGCCGAGGCCCGCCGCGCCGAGCGCCTGGCGTTTCTCGACCGGCTCGCCGCCGAGCAGCGGCGCCCGGCAGCCGCCGCGCAGGCCTCTCCCGCGCGCGGGTGAGACGCCTCGGCCGGACGGTCTCCGGCGCCGTCGGCGGGGGTACCATGGAGGTAATGGCAGTTTCGCCATCGACCCAGCCCGAGCAGTTCCGCCCCCTGGTGGACGAGCTCGTCGCGCTGGTCGGCGAGTACAACCCGGACGCCGACAGCGACGAGATCCGCCGGGCGTTCGCGTTCGCCGCGGGGCGGCACGACGGGCAGCTTCGCAAGTCCGGCGAGCCGTTCGTGCTGCATCCGCTGGGGGTCGCCAAGATCTGCGCCCAGCTCCGCCAGGAGAGCCCGGTCGTCGTGGCGGCGCTGCTGCACGACGTCGTCGAGGACACCGACACGACCACCGAGGACCTGCAGGCCGAGTTCGGCGAGGAGGTCGCGACCCTCGTCGAGGGCGTCACCAAGCTCTCGAAGATCCAGTTCGCCTCCCGCGAGGAGGCCCAGGCCGAGAACTACCGCAAGATGATCCTGTCGATGGCCCAGGACGTGCGGGTCATCCTGCTGAAGCTGACCGACCGGCTGCACAACATGCGGACGCTCGCGCCGCTGCCGAAGCAGAAGCAGCTGCAGACCTCGAAGGAGACGCTCGAGGTCTACGCGCCGCTCGCGCACCGCCTGGGCATCCACACCGTCAAGTGGGAGCTCGAGGACCTGGCCTTCGCGACGCTCCACCCGCGCAAGTACTCCGAGATCCAGGCGATGGTCAACCAGCGGCGGAACGACCGCGAGACCTTCGTCGAGGAGGCCGGCCAGGTGCTCGACGGGGCGCTGGTCAAGGTCGACATCAACTCCGAGATCCGCGGCCGGGCCAAGCACTTCTACTCCATCTACGTGAAGATGGCGAAGCGCGGCAAGGAGTTCAACGAGATCTTCGACCTGACCGCGATGCGGGTCATCGTCGACTCGGTGAAGGACTGCTACGGCGCGATCGGGATCATCCACTCGCTGTGGAAGCCGATGCCCGGCCGCTTCAAGGACTACGTGGCGATGCCGAAGTCCAACGGCTACCAGAGCCTGCACACGACGGTCATCGGGCCGCACGGCACGCCGCTCGAGATCCAGGTGCGGACGTCGGCGATGCACCAGACGGCCGAGTACGGCGTCGCCGCGCACTGGCTGTACAAGCGCAAGGACGGCGACGGCGGGAGCGCCCAGCTGCCCGTGGTTCCGGCAGGTGCTCGACGCGGCCTCGGAGTCCTCGGACGCCGGCGACTTCATGGAGAGCCTGCGCGTCGACCTGTTCGACGACGAGGTCTTCGTGTTCACGCCGAAGGGCGAGGTGCGGGCGCTGCCGTCGGGCGCGACCCCGCTCGACTTCGCCTACGCGGTGCACACCGACGTCGGCCACCGCTGTGTCGGGGCGAAGGTCAACGGCCGCATCGTGCCGCTGCACTACCGGCTGCAGAGCGGGCAGTTCGTCGAGATCCTGACGTCGAAGTCCGAGCGCGGCCCGTCCCGCGACTGGCTCGCGATCGTGGCGACGTCGCGCGCCCGCAACAAGATCCGCCAGTGGTTCGCCCGCGAGCAGCGCGACGATCTCGACGCGAAGGGCCGCGACTCGCTGAACCAGGCGCTGCGCTCGCACGGCCTCCCGCACCAGAAGATCGGCTCCTCGGCGCTGCTGGCCCAGATCATCCGCGAGATGGGCTTCAAGAAGGCCGAGGACTTCTACGTCGCGATCGGCGCCGGCAAGGTGCAGGTCGGCCAGGTGGCCAACAAGGTCCTGCAGCGGCTGAAGACGCACGCGATCGAGACCGAGGAGACCGCGACGGTCATCCGCCGCCGCCCGACCCGCGGGCCGGTGCACACCTCGAAGCAGTACGGCGTGATCATCGAGGGCGTGACCGACCCGGACGTGCTGGTGCGGATGGCGAAGTGCTGCACCCCGGTGCCCGGCGACAGCATCACCGGCTACATCTCGGTCGGGCGCGGCATCACCGTGCACCGGCTCGACTGCCCGAACGCGCGGGCCCTGATGCGGACGCCCGAGCGGTTCTGCGACGTCGAGTGGGACGCGCACGCGACCTCGTCGTTCCGGGTCGAGATCGCGGTCACCTCGTGGGACCGCCCGCGCCTGCTCGAGGACGTGGCCCGCACCTTCGCCGAGTTCGGCGCGAACATCGTCGAGTACGGCGGCGTGGTGCAGGACCAGATGGCGCGCAACTGGTACGTGGTCGAGCTCGGCGACGTGAAGGTGCTGAAGGGGCTGCTCTCGGCGCTCAAGCACGTCGAGGCGGTGTTCGACGCCTACCGCGTCACGCCGCGCAGCGAGAGCGACGTCACGGCGTAGCCGGGTCACCCGTTCGAAGGACGTACGCCCGCGTCGGTTCGTCGTACCGTTGACGGGTGGAGAGAGCGTCGAGGGAACAGGTCTGCCCGGGCTGTCAGGCCGTCGTGCCGGCATACACGGGGTTCGCGACCTGGTGCGAGTGCGGCTGGAACCTGAGGCCGCAGCAGCCCGTCGAGGCGCGCGGGCGGCTGGGCCGCCTGTCCGACGGGGCCGGGCGGGTGGCGGGCGAGCGACTGCTTCGCGAGCTGCTCGCGGCGAGGGCGCTGAAGCCGCGCTGGACGGTCGCGCGAGTCGCCGGCACCGCGATGGCGCTCGCGGTGCATGCGCTCGTGCTCGGTTGCCTGGTGGGCGGCGTGGTGCTCGCGATCCACGTGCCGAGCTCGCCGCTGCTCGCGCTGCCGGCCGCCGCGGCCCTGCTGTTCGCGGTGCTCGCCCGGCCGCGTCTCGGGAAGCGGCCTCGCGGCGTCGTCGGGCGCGACCGGTATCCCGCGGTGTACGACCTGCTCGACGAGATCGCCGGCGCGCTGGGAACGCGGCGGGTGCGCGGCGTGGTCGTCGACAACGGATGGAACGCGACCTACCTCGAGGCCGGTCTGCAGGCGTCGTTCGTACGTGACGGTCGGTCTGCCGCTGTTCACCGCGCTCGACGAGCGCGAGCGCGTCGCCCTGCTGGCCCACGAGCTGGCCCACGGAGCCAACGGCGATCCCCTGCGCGGCCTGCTGGCGTCGTCGGCGCTCGGCGCCGTGGAGGAGCTGTACCTGATCGTGCGGCCCGGCCATGACATCGACGAGGGACACTCGTACGGCCTGGCGGCACTGGCGCTGATCCCCGCGATGATCGTGATGCACGCCATCGCCCGGCTGGTCGAGTGGTACGGGCGGCTCCTGGTGCTGCTGCTCCTGCGCGAGTCGCAGCGCGCCGAGTTCCTGGCCGACGCGCTGGCCGCGCGGGTGGCCGGCACGGATGCCGTGGTGAGCCTGCACGAGAAGCTCGGGCTCGAGGGCGTGTTCTCCGGGGCCGTCCAGCAGGCCTGCATCGGTAGGACCGAGGAGACGGCGTTCGAGCTCTTTCGCGACCGGCTCCGGCAGCTGCCCGAGCGCGAGCGGGAGCGCCTGCGGCGCGTCGCGGCCCTCGAGCAGTCGCGGCTCGACGCGACCCACCCGCCGACCGGGCACCGCATCCGGCTCCTGCAGGAGCGCGAGCCGCTGCCGGCCGCCGACGTCGATCTCGAGCTGGCAGCCCGCGCCGGCGCCGAGCTTGCCCGGCTCGAGCGCGCGTTCCACCGCGGCCTGGTCGAGGACTACCGCGACCGGCTGTACGCGCGCTAGACCGAGCAGTTCGCGGGCACGCGCCCCGCGGCCCACAGGATCCCGCCGACCAGGTGGCGCTGGAACGCCGGCTCGTCGAACGCCGACGCCGGGTGCCCGCCCGCGGTGTACCAGGAGCGGCCCTGGCCGACCAGGTGGCACCAGGCGACCGGGTGGTCGCCGCCCATCGTGGCGCCGGTGAAGCCGTGCTCGTCGAGGCGGATCAGGACGTGCACCTGGCCGCGCGGGTCGTGGTCGAAGGCGTACCACTCGTCGGTGCGCACCCAGCGCGCCGGCAGCGAGCGGGTGGACGGGTTGCTGCGGTCCTCGACGATCAGCGTCGCCCGCTGCAGTCCCGGGGCGTGGTGGGCGAACCAGGCGCCGACCAGCGTGCGGTACCAGGGCCAGCCGTGCTCGGTGTCGGACGCCGCGTGGATGCCGGCGTAGCCGCCGCCGTGCTCGACGAAGCGCTGCAGCGCGCCCTGCTGGGCGGTGTTCAGGACGTTGCCGGTGGTCGACAGGAAGACCACCGCCGAGTAGCGCTGCAGGCTCGCGTCGCTGAAGCGGCGGGCGTCGGTCGTCTGGACGACGCGGATGCCCCTGGCCGCCAGCAGGCGCCGGATGACCGCCGCGCCGTGCGCGATCGAGGCGTGGTGGTAGCCCGCCGTCCTGTCGAACAGCAGCACCGGCTGAGGGGGCGCGCCGAGCACGCCCGCAGACTAGGAGCGCCAGCCGCCCGGGTCGACGCCGCCGGGCACGTCTGCGGCCGGGTCGTACGGCGTCCGGGTGAAGATCCACGACGCGATCTCGAGCGTGATCACCGCGCCGCCGGCGTCGCGCACGGGCCGCAGCCGCTCTCCGGCGTGGTAGCCCTCGAGGCCCGTGTAGGTGCCGTCCCCGTTCGGCCGGAAGCGCTCTCCGGGGAACGCGCCGTCGCGGGCGAGCTCGAGGCGCCCGTCGCGCAGGACGCGCAGGACGTACGGCGCCGGACCCCAGAACCAGGCCCCGGTCAGCGCCAGCGCGTCGGGGTCGACGGGCGCCGGCGTCCACTCCTCGGCCAGCCGGGGCTCGCGTTCGGCCAGGATCCGCAGCAGGTCGTTCGCCACCGGCGCGCCGGTCGTGGCGGTCGAGTTCGCCATCACGACCACCCCGTCACCGCTCTCGACGTCGACCTGGATGCCTGCTCGGAAGCCCGGCATCGAGCCGCCGTGGCCGACGCGGCGACGTCCCTCGGTGTCGTTCCAGGTCTGCAGGCCGAGACCGTACCCGCCGGTCCAGGGCTCGTCGCGGTACGACTCGAGGGTGAGCGGCTCGCGCATCTCCTCGAGCGTCGACGGTGCCAGCACCTCGCCGGTGTTGCCGGCCAGGAACGAGGCCCAGCGGGCCTGATCGGTCACCGTCGACCAGAGCTGGCCCGCGGGCGCCATCGCCACCGCGTCGTGCTCGGGCTCCGGCAGCACGACGTCGGCGTACGGATGCACGGCGAGGCCCTGGGCGTGGGGCGCCTGCGGCCTGGTCGTGGTGCGGGTCATGCCGAGCGGCTGCAGGATCTCCTGGTCGATGACGGCATCCCACGGCGCACCGCGGAGCCGGGCGACGAGCTCGCCGAGGACGCCGAAGCCGACGTTCGTGTAGTGGAAGCGCGCGCCCTCGCGCCAGTGGCGGGCACCCTCGCGGAGCGTCGACTCGGACAGGCCGGCCACGTCGCGCCCGGGCGTGCGCTCCCACCAGGGCGGCGCCGTCTCGGCCCGCAGGCCCGAGCCGTGGGACAGGAGCCCGGCGATCGTCACCTCGCCGATCGCGTGCCCGGGCAGGTGGCGGTCGAGCCGGTCGGTCAGCTCGAGCAGCCCCTCGTCGCGCAGCCGCATCACGGCGACGCCGACGAAGGTCTTGGTGATCGAGCCGATCCGGTACTGGACGTTGGCGTCGGGACGCTCACCGTCGACCCGGCCGCGGCCGGCCGACCACACGAGCGCGCCGTCGCGGACCAGCCCGGCGACGATCGACGGCGCCCGCTCGTCCGCCTGCTCCCGGGCGAGGCGCGCGAGCAGCACGTCGGCCGTGGAGTCGCGCACCGACGCCCGCACCTACGCCTCGATGCGCCGGAGGAATCCGCCGACGACGTCGAGGAAGCGCTCGGGCTCCTCGACGTGCGGCATGTGGCTCGAGTCGTCGAGCAGCACCCAGTCGCACACCGGGATCCGGGTCGCGATGGCGCGCATGATGCGCGGGGTGGCCTCGTCGTGGGCGCCCGACACGAGCAGCGTCGGCACGTAGATCCCCGGCAGCTTCGCGGTGATGTCCCAGTCGCGCAGCGTGCCGATGACGTGGAACTCGTTCGGCCCGTTCATCGTGTTGTAGACCGTCGGGTCCTTCGCGAGCTGGTCGAACGTCCGCTGCACGTCGTCGGGGAACGGGAAGACGCGGCAGACGTGCCGCTTGTAGAACTCGATCGTGGCCTGCTCGTACTCGGGGTCGTCGGTGCTGCCGTCGGCCTCGTGACGGTCGAGCGCGTCCTGGACGTCCTTCGGCAGCTCGCGGCGCAGGCGCATCGCCTCCTCGACCCACAGCGACATGCTGGCGGGCGAGTCGCAGACCACCAGGCTGCGCAGCCCCGGCGGTCGTCGCAGCGCGTGCTCCATGCCGAGCATCCCGCCCCAGGACTGGCCGACGAGGTGGTAGCCGCCGCCGATCCCGAGGTGCCGGACGAGGGCGTCGAGCTCGTGCAGGAACAGCTCGACCGTCCAGAAGCGCGCGCCCTGGTGCGACAGGTGCTCGCTCTGGCCGCAGCCGAGCTGGTCGTACAGCACGCACTGGCGCCCGTCGCGCGACAGGTTCGCGATCCGCTCGACGTAGTCGTGGGCCGCGCCGGGGCCGCCGTGGCAGATGACCACGGGATGGCGGCCGGGCACGGCCTCGCCGACGACGCGGTACCACGTCGTCCCCTCGTCCCAGACCAGACGTCCCTCGCCGGGCTGCACGGCGCGGAAGCCTAGACCATCGGCGCGCTGGTCGAGCGCCTCACGGTTGCGCTTGGCGGCGTTGAACGCGACCGCGGCGCGGATCAGCGCCATGAACGCCGCCTCGTCGACGGTGTCGTCCTCGTGGATGTCGATGGCCCGCCGCGTGTTGCCCTCGAGGCTCGAGTTGAAGAGCTTCTTCGGATCGTCCAGCGAGGCGCCCGCGAAGAACGTCAGCTTCACGACCTGCTTGTAGACCTCGCCCGTGCAGATGCCGCCGTCGTGCGACCAGACGGGGGTTCCCGGGGACGACTGCTTGCGCCACTTCCACTCCTCGACGACCTCGGCGTCGGCCTCGTGGATGAGCTCGCGCATCCGCTTCAGCACCGGGCCGCGCCAGTCGTCGAGGTCGCGGATGCGCTCGTCGATCAGCTTCGAGGCGGACTCGTTCGTCTGGGAGCCATCGCTCGGCATGCGTCGTCCTTTCGGTTCAGCCGGTCGGAAGCAGGGTCCGGATCGCCTCGACCACCAGGTCGGGCCGCTGCAGCATCGGCATGTGGCCGAGGCCGCGCCAGGTGACCAGCTCGGCGTGGGGGATGGCCTCGAGCACCCGCGCCGAGACCCGCTGCGGGACGACCGCGTCGCGGCTGCCCCAGCAGGCGATCGTCGGGAGCTCGAGGGTGGCCGCGGTCGTGCGGACGTCGGTCTGGGCGATGCTCTTCGCCGCCTCGACCGCCTGCGTGGCGCGGGCTGCGCCGCGCAGGAGGATGCGGGCGTCGTCGGCGGTGAACTCGCCCGCGTCGGGAGCCAGGGTCGCGAACGTCGCTCGCCGGGCCCAGCGGTGGCGCAGCGGCCACGACTCCCAGCGGTCGAGGTGCTTCAGCGCGGCGACCTGGATCGGCATCAGCGCCACGAGCCGTTCGAGCGGCACCCGGGCGAAGCCCGCCGGCGCCAGCAGCGCCAGGCCCGAGCCGACCCCCAGCGCCGCGAGCTCGACGGCGATCGCGCCGCCGAGCGAGTGGCCGACGATCGTCACGTCCTCGTCCAGGCCGAGCTCGTCGAGCGCCTCGGCGACCCGCCGCGCCGCGCCCCGCAGGTCGTACTCGGGGTCGCAGGCCGTCGAGTCGCCGAACCCCGGCAGGTCGACGCCGACCAGCGTGGCGTCGTGCCGCAGGCGACGGATCACCCCCTGCCAGTACTCCCAGGTGCCGCCGAGCCCGTGCAGCAGGACCACCGGCGGCCCGTCGCCGACGACCGCGCAGCGGAGGGAGCCGCCGCTCGTGGGGACGTCATCGACGCCCCACGAGTCGACGGCCACATCCATCCGCCGCAGGCTACCTGGGGAAGAAGCGCGCCAGCGCGCGCGTCGCCCTCCCGTATGTCACCACGGCGGCGGATCGCCGCGGCTGCCGGTGAGGTCCACCGCCTGGGGCGTCCGCATGGCGCGGCGCACAGACGCCCGCCGCCTACGCGTCGAGCAGCGCCACCCGCAGCGCCTCCTGGTCGACGCCGCGCTCGGCCAGCAGCCGGCCGGCGAGCCCGCCGTCGACGCTCGCGAGCGCCAGCAGCAGCCGCTCCGGCGTGACCAGCTCCTCCTGCGCGGCGGCGTCGTCGGCTGCCCGCTCGAGCGCCTGCTTCAGCCTCGGGCTGACCGCGAGACACTCCGAGGCCGCGTCGGCCGCCCAGTCGAGGGCGCCGGCGCCGAAGGTCTCCTCGACCCGCCGGCGCACCTCGTCGAGGTCGATGCCGAGGGTCGCGAGGGCGTCCGGGTCGAGCCGCGGGCGGGCCGGGGCGCCGACCCGCTCGCAGAGCGACTCGCGCACCGACTCCTCGTCCACGCCGAGCCGGGCCAGGGCAGCGCCGGCACCGGTCTCGCCGCCGGCCAGCGCGACCAGCACGTGGCCGGAGCCGACGCTCGCGTGGCCCAGCCGTCGCGCCTCGCGCTCGGCGGCCCGCACCGCCGCTCCGGCCGGGGTGTCGAAGCGCCACAGCCGCGGCTGCGGCGGTCTGCGCCGCAGCTTCACCGCCGCCTCCCGACCCGCAGGCCGCCCTGCCCGTGCTTCTTGTGCGCGGCCTGCTTGCTCACGCCGAGCGCGCCGGCGATCCGCTCCCAGGTCCAGCCGCGGGTGCGGGCGTTCTCGACCTGCAGCTGCTCGAGCGACTCGACCAGCAGGCGCAGCGACGCCACGGCCCGCAGGCCGACCTCGGGATCGTCGTCGGCCGTCGCATTCGCGACATCGATCACGTCAGGCTCCTTCGTCATGTCCGTCAACGTACATTGACGGGCGTCGCCTGTCAACCGGAGTTGACCAGGCAGGGCGCACGGATACTGCGTCCCATGCGGATCCGCCTGATGATCGAGGGCCAGCAGGGCGTCACCTGGGAGCACTGGCGCGCGCTCGCTGCGGCCTGTGAGGAGCACGGGCTCGACGGCCTGTTCCGCTCCGACCACTACTACGCCCAGGGCGCCGACGCCGACCTCGGCTCGCTCGACGCCTGGGGGACGATCTGCGCCCTCGCTGGTCTGACGACCCGGATCCGGCTCGGGACGCTGGTCTCCCCGGCGACCTTCCGCCACCCGTCGGCGCTGGCCAAGCTGGTGCTGACCGCGGACCACGTGTCCGGCGGCCGGGTGACGCTCGGCCTCGGCACCGGCTGGATGGCGCGCGAGCACGAGGCCTACGGCTTTCCGTTCCCGCCGCTCGGCGAGCGCATGGACCTGCTGGCCGAGCAGCTCCAGGTGCTCGAGACGCTCTGGGCGCCGGGCTCGTCGAGCCACGAGGGCCCGCACTACACGCTGGCCGAGGCCGACCGGAACCCGAAGCCCGTGCAGCAGCCGCACCCGCCGATCCTGCTCGGCGGCTCGGCCCGCCCGCGGGCCGCGGCGCTCGCGGCCCGGCACGCCGCGGAGTACAACGTGGTCTACGTCACGCCCGAGGAGCTCGCCGAGCCCCGGGCCCGGCTCGACGAGGCCTGCCGGAAGATCGGGCGCGATCCGGCCACGCTGCCGCTGTCGGCGATGCTGGTCACCGCGATCGGGCGCGACCGGGCCGAGGCCGACGAGCGAGGCGCCCGGCTGCGCGCGCTCGCCGGCGAGCATCCGCCCTCGGCGATCGTCGGAACCGTCGAGGAGGCCGCCTCGCGCCTGCGCGAGTACGCCGCCGCGGGGCTCTCGGCAGCGATGCTGCAGTACCTCCTGCACGAGGACGTCGACGGCGTCGCGGCCATCGGCGAGCTCGCCGCAGCCGTACGCGACCTCTGATCGTCCGCCTCTCGGCCGCATGATTCCCGCGTGAGCGTTCCGCGCCTCACCGGTCACGCGCGCACCGAGCTGCAGGATCGGATGCAGCGCGTCCGCCTGCTGCTCCTGCCGGCGGCGCTGATCGCGCTCGGCGCCGGCGTCGCCTGGTTCGCCGCGCGGGAGCTGCTCGGCCACTCGAGGCCGATCTTCGCCTCGATCTCCGCGGTGATCGCGCTCGGCCTGGCGCCGGGCGGCCGGCTGCGCCGCGCCGTCGAGACGGTGATCGGGGTGTCGCTCGGGATCCTGGTCGCCGACCTCCTGGTGCTGGGGATCGGCCGCGGAAGCTGGCAGATCGTCGCCGTCGCCCTGCCGGCGATGCTGGTCGCGGCGTTCCTCTCGCCGAGCCCGGCGCTGGTGACCCAGGCCTGCACCTCGGCGGTGCTCGTGGTCACCCTGGACCGGCCGAGCGGCGTCGCCCCGGCACGCTTCTTCGACTGCCTCGTCGGCGGTGCCGTGGCGATCGTCATCGGACAGCTGCTCTTCCCGCCGCGGGTCGTGCCGCCCGTCGCCCGGGTCGCCCGGCCGCTGCTGCGCGAGCTCGCCGCCACGCTGCGCGACGTCGGCGACGCCCTGGACATCGGCTCGCGACCGGCCGCCGAGCGGGCCCTTCGCCGGGCCCGGGCCATGGACCCGGAGGTGCGGGAGCTGCAGGACGCCGTCACCACCGCCGCCGAGGCGGTGCGCTTCGCTCCGGCGCGCTGGCCGCAGCGGACCGAGATCGAGCGCCTCGCAGACCTCGGCGCCCACGCCGACCACGCCGTCCGCAACAGCCGGGTGCTGGCGCGGGCGGTGCAGCGTCACGTCCGCATCCACGGCCCCGAGGCCCACGCGCTGGCGTGGGCCGTCCGCACCCTGGCCGAGGCCGTCGCGGTGGTCGAGCAGCACGTCGACGAGCCCGAGGAGTTCGTCGCCTCGCGCGAGGCCGCCCTCGCGGCCATCGCCGCGACGGGGCCGATCCTGCGCGCCGGACCCGGCGTCACCGGGATGGCGATCGCGAACCAGGTGCAGTCGATCGCCGCCGACGTCCTTCGCATCTCGGCCGTCCCGGCCGACCAGATCGTGGCCGCCGTCGACGCCGCGAGCGAGGGAGTGGCGGCGCCTTCCTAGGTCACCACGACGCGGGGTGGGAGCCGTCGACGGACCGTCGATGTGCCTGGTATCGTCGTGGCCGTGGAGCTGCTCGACGGAGAAGAGGTCCTGTGGAAAGGCCGGCCGTCGTGGCGGTCGATGGTCTCGTTCTACATCAAGTGGTTCATCATCGGCCTGATCCCCGGCGTCGTCTCCCAGGTGCTCGAGACGACCGGCGCGATCGACGACGCCCGGACGTCCTACTTCTGGCCGCTCACGGTCATCCTGCTGATCCTCACCGTGCTGATCGGCTGGCTGCGCCGGCTCGAGCTGCAGTACCTCGTGACCAACAAGCGCATCCACATCCGCAGCGGCCTCCTGTCGCGCCGTGACCACTCGACGCAGCACGCCCGCATCCAGAACGTGAACACCGACCAGAGCATCATCGAGCGGATGCTGAACGTCGGGGACGTCGACTTCGACACGGCGGGATCGGACGACTTCGACTTCCGCTTCGACGGGATCGGCGACCCGCACGAGCTGGTCAAGCTCATCGCGAGCATCGAGGCGCAGCCAGCCACCAGGCAAGGCGTGTGACCGAGCCGCACCCGGCCGACACGCCAGAGCGGCTGGCGCGCTTCGCGGCGCTCGCCGTTCGGGTGGCCGCGAACGTCCAGCCCGGCCAGCTCGTGGCCGTGGACGCGGCGATCGAGCAGCACGCGCTCGCGCGGGCGATCGCGCGCGAGGCCTACGCCGCGGGCGCCCGCTTCGTCGACGTCTGGTACCACGACGGCCGCAACAAGCTGGCGCGGCTCGAGCACGCGCCGCTCGACTCGCTCACCTCGACGCCGGAGTGGCTCGACACCCGGGCCGACGCCCTGGCCGCCGAGCACGGCGCGCTGATCTCGCTGCGCGGGAGCCCGGCCCCGAACCTGCTCGGCGGGGTGCCGGCGGAGCGGGCGGGGCTGGACTTCATGCCGAAGATCTCGGCGATGGGCCGGGCCCAGCGCGAGGAGCAGATCAACTGGGGGCTCGTGCCGGCGCCGACCCCGGGCTGGGCCGAGGCCGTCTACGGCGAGCCCGACCTCGACCGGCTGTGGCGGGACATCGAGTTCGTGACCCGGCTCGACGAGGCCGACCCGGTGGGCGCCTGGAAGGCGCGTCAGGCCGAGCTCGGCGAGCGCGCAGCGCTGCTGACGGAGCGGCGCTTCGATGCGCTGCGCTTCCGTGGGCCGGGCACCGACCTGTACGTCGGGCTGCACGAGCAGGGGCGCTGGTGCACGGCCTCCTCGCGCACCCGCTTCGGGGTCGACTACCTGGCGAACCTCCCGAGCGAGGAGGTGTTCACCACGCCGGACTTCCGCCGCACCGAGGGCACGGTCCGCTCGACCCGTCCGCTGGCCCTGCAGGGCGCGGTGGTCGAGGGGCTCGCACTCCGCTTCCGGCAGGGCGTCTGCGTCGACGTCCAGGCCGACCGGGGCGCCGACGTGGTGCGCGGCGAGATGGCCGTCGACGACGGCGCGAAGCGGGTCGGCGAGGTCGCCCTGGTCGACGCCGCCTCGCGCATCGGCCAGCTCGGCCGGACGTTCTACGAGACGCTGCTCGACGAGAACGCGAGCTGCCACATGGCCTACGGCTCGGGCGTCGCCGACGCGCTGCCGGGGGCGCTCGAGATGAGCTCCGAGGAGAAGCTGGCGCACGGCTTCAACGTGTCCCGGCGCCACAGCGACCTGATGATCGGCGGGGCCGAGATCGAGGTCGACGGGATCGAGCCGGGCGGCGCTGCGGTGCCGCTCCTGCGGGGGGACGAGTGGCAGCTGCGCTAGACGAGCTGTACCGGAAGTACGCCGAGCTCGCGGTCCGGGTCGGGGTGAACCTGGCACCGGGCCAGGACGTCCTGGTCAACGCGTTCGTCGAGCATGCGCCGATGGCCCGGGCGCTCACCGAGGCGGCGTACGCCGCAGGGGCGCGCTACGTGGACGTCTGGTACTGGGACCAGCACGTCAAGCTGGCCCGGCTCGAGGCGGCCTCCGAGGAGACGTTGTCGTTCGTGCCGCCGTGGCTCGAGGAGCGGGCCGAGCGGCTCGAGGCCCGGCACGGGGCGATGATCTCGGTGCGCGGCGACCCGGATCCCGACCTGTTCGGGGGGATCGACGGCCGGCGGGCCGGGCTCGACCGGATGCCGGTGATCAAGGCCAACCTGCCGATCGTCCACCGCGAGCAGGTGAACTGGACGATCATCGCCTGCCCGACGCCGGGCTGGGCGAAGACCGTCTTCGGCGAGCCCGACGTCGAGCGCCTGGCGAAGGCCCTGAGCTACGCGGCGCGGCTCGACGAGCCCGATCCCGTGGCCGCCTGGGACGCCCACTCGAACACCCTGCGCCAGCGGGCCCAGGCGATCGAGAGCCGGCACTTCGACGCGGTCCGGTTCCGCGGGCCGGGGACCGACCTGCTCGTCGGGCTGCACGCCCGCAGCCTGTGGCGGAGCGCCGGCGCGAGCTCGATCAACGGCCGGCGCACGATCGTGAACCTCCCGACGGAGGAGACGTTCACGACCCCCGACGCCCGCCGCACCGAGGGGACGGTGCGGGCCACCCGCGACCTGGCCCTGCGCGGCACGACGGTGCGCGGGCTCGAGCTGCGCTTCTCGGGCGGCCGGGTGGTCGACGTGAAGGCCGACGCCGGCGCCGACGTGGTGCGGCGCGAGCTCGAGCTGGACGACGGCGCGTCGCGGCTCGGCGAGGTCGCGCTGGTCGACCGGGCCTCCCGCATCGGCCAGACCGGCCTGACGTTCTACGAGACGCTGCTCGACGAGAACGCGACCTGCCACATCGCCTACGGCGCCGCCTACCCGAACGCGCTCGAGGGCGCGAAGGAGTGGACCGTCGAGGAGCGCCAGCAGCGCGGCTGCAACGTCTCGGCGGCGCACACCGACTTCATGATCGGCGGGCCCGAGGTCGAGGTCGACGGGCTCGACGCCGACGGCCGCGCGGTGCCGATGATCCGCGACGACACCTGGGTTCTCGACTAGCGAACTCACCGTCCGGCAGGTACGGTCGTGGGCGACACGGGGAGCCGCCGGGTCGACTGAAGGGACGGAACGATGAGGGGACGCGTGATCGCCGCGGCGCTGCTCGCGCTGGGGACGACCGCTGCGCCGGCGGCTGCGGGGCCCTGGGCCAAGGTCTCGAGCGACTACAGCTCGAACACCACGATCCCGGAGCTGGTGCAGGACGGAAGCGACGTGCTCGTCGCCTGGCGGCTCGACACCTCGCCGCTGACGGCGGAGGTCGACGCGCAGCGCTTCGCCTCGACCGTGGCGACAGCCGTACACGCCGAGCGGTGGCCGGCTGATCAGCTTCGCCGGCTACGTCAACGTCGGAAACCCGGCGCTGTTCGCCACCCCGACCGGCATCCAGCTGGCCGTCGGCGGCACGCGCAGCATCCAGCCGGGCGAGACGCTGACCGGCTTCCTGGTGGCCGGGCGAAACCCGGACGGCAGCTTCGCGACGCCGGCGGTCGCGGGCCTGTCCGGGAGCGGCGACGTCGACGCGCTGGCGCTGCCCGACGGGACGCCGATCCTGGTGACGAACCAGGGGGGCACCATCGGCGTGCTGCGCGGGTTCAACCCCACGAGCCAGGGGATCGACCTGCAGGCGCCGCTCGGCGGCTGCTGCGGCTACCACCCGGCGCTCGGGCTCGACGCCGGCGGGCGGCTGTGGGTCGCCTGGTACTCCAACGCCACCGGAAACACGGGCCTCTACGTGCAGCAGCTCGATCCGGCGACCGGCGGCCCCATCGGCGCGGCGGCGAAGGCTCCGAGCAGCGAGACGGTCTACAACAACAGCTTCGACGTCGCCCTCGCGTGCGCCGCGACGTGCCGCGTGGTCTACGGCGGCCCGTCGACCCAGATCCAGTCGTGGGCCCCGGGTGAGAGCGGCCCGACGCTGATCGCGAACGTGCCCGCCAACGCGGCCGCGGGTCGGGTCGTGACCGCCGCCTACCGCTCCGATGGCAAGCTCTGGGTCGCCTGGTGGGACGGGGCGACGTACCGCTACACCCTCGGCGACGCCACCGGCAAGGGCGGCCAGGCACTCGATGTCGGCCTGCCCGTCCGGGCCGCCGGCTTCAACGGGAACGCCTTCGCGCTGAGCTCGCTGGCCGTCGGCAACGACCTCGTGCTGGCGGCGAACTGGAACGACTCGCTGGCCCGCGAGGGCCTGGCCGTCTTCGTCAACCGCGTCGCCTACGACACGGCGCCGCCGGCGACGCCCGCGCCCGGGCCGCGCGACGTGACCGTGACGACGACCCCGAACGGCAAGAGCTTCCGGATCCAGGTGCAGTACCGCGTCCCGGCGTCCTGCGGCAAGAACTGCACGGCGCACGGTGAGATCCGGACGCGCACGGGCGCGCGGCGGTACCGCACGACGGCGCCGAAGCTCCCCGGCGACGGGCCCGTCGTGCTCGGCACGCGCGGCACCGTCAAGCTGCCGGCCGGCAAGAAGGTGCGCTTCTACCTGACCGTCTCGAAGGCGGCCCTGCTGAAGACGCCGTTCCACACCGAGGGCGGGTTCCGGGTCGCCGAGACCCGCCTGCGGGTCTGGCTGAAGACGCCGAAGGGCGAGGTGCTGACGGTGCGCGACGGCCGCATCAAGGTGTCGATCGCCCGGATCAGGAGTGGCGCGCTGCCCGGACTTCGCGGCATCCTGTAGGCGTGGAGGCGGTCGCCGAGGCGTACGTCGAGATCGACGGCGAGCAGCCGTCGCTCGACGCGCTGCGCTCGCTGGCGCTCGACCACTACGGCCACTTCACGGCGATGCAGGTGCGCGGCGGGGGCGTTCGCGGCCTCGACGTGCACCTGCGCCGCCTGGCCGCACAGTCGCGCGAGCTGTTCGAGGAGGAGCTCGACGCGGACCGGGTTCGGGCGCTGGTGCGGCAGGCGCTGCGGGGCGCCGAGGACGCGTCGGCGCGGGTGATCGTGTTCCGCGTTGCCGACGCCGAGGCGGCCTCGATCATGGTGGTGGTGCGGCCACCGCGGGAGATGCCGCCGACACCGCAGGCCCTGCTGAGCGTCGACCACCAGCGGCCGCTGCCCCACGTGAAGCACATCGGCGGCTTCGGCCAGGCCCACTACCGGCGCGTCGCCGAGCGGGCCGGCTTCGACGACGCGCTGCTCGCCGGGCCGGGCGGCGTGGTCTCCGAGGCCGGCGTCTGCAACGTCGCGTTCCTGTCGGCGGGGGAGCTCCTGTGGCCGGACGCGCCCGCACTGCACGGATCGACGATGCAGCTGCTCGAGCCGCGCCTCGCCGGGGCCGGGATCGGCTCGCGGCGGGCCTCGATCCGGCTGTCGGACATCCCGTCGTTCTCGGCGGGCTTCGTGACCAACGCTCGTGGCGTCGCGCCGATCGCGCGGGTCGACGACGTCGAGCTGCCGATCGACCACGCGCTCTTCCGGCGCCTGCTCGACGTCCTCGAGTCGGTGCCGTTCGACCCCGTCTAGACGTCCCAGTCCTCGCCGCCGGTGTCCCAGCCGACGAGGCAGTACGGGCTGAGCAGGTCGGCGACCCGGCGCAGGAACGCCTGGTCGTCGGCGTCGGGCCGGCCGTCGTGGTCGAGCCAGATCTCGGCGACCAGGGAGTGGCGGTACTCGACCGGCGCGGTGACGGCGGGCCGGGTCGGCTCGGCCGGCGGATCGCCCGCCAGCGGGCCGGGGACCAGCTCGCCGTCCTCGACGAAGGCGATGGCCGCCCAGCGCGTCCCGAGCCGCTCGGCGAGGGTGGCGACGGCGGCGCGCAGGATGACGTCCGCCTCGCCCTCGCGGTTGAGGATGCGCTCGATCGCCTCGACGGTACCGGTGCGCGCGCCCGGGGTGGCGAGGGTCAAGCCGCGTCCTCGAAGGCCGAGATCGGGATCCGGTAGGCGTCGGGCACGTGGGTGGGCCGGCGCGTCTCGCGGTCGATCATGACCAGCGTCTCCTCTGCCGTCGCGAAGAGCACGTCCCGCTCGGCGTGCCAGGCCTGGAACTGGTACGTCTGGGACGTGCGGCCGATCCGGGCGGTGCGGATGAAGACCTCGACCGGGTCGTCGAAGCGGGCCGGGGCCTCGTACTCGCAGACCGCCCGGCGCATGACGAACTCGAGCCCGCCGGCGCGCATCGCGAGCAGGTTGAGGTGGCGCAGGTACTCGACCCGCGCGCGGTCGAAGTACGGGAAGTAGCGCCCGTAGTAGACGACCTGCTGGGCGTCGGTCTCGTCGAAGCCGACCCGCATGAACGCCGAGAAGCCGAACGGCGGGCGCTTCTTCGACGGGCCGGCGGCGGCAGCCAGGTGCTCGAGCATCACGACCGGATGAGGCCGAGGACCTCGTCGCGGCGGCGCTGCATCTCCTCGTCGGTGTAGGCCTCGAGGTTGAGCCGCAGGAGCGGCTCGGTGTTCGACGGGCGGACGTTGAAGTGCCACTCCGGGAAGTCGACCGAGAGGCCGTCGAGGTGGCCGAGCTCGCCGCCCTCGCCCTTCGGGCCGTAGCGCTCCTTGAGCTCCTGCAGCTTGAGCGGGACGTCCTTGACGGTGGTGTTGATCTCGCCCGACAGGTGGTAGCGCTCGCGCAGCGGCGCCAGCAGCTCGGACAGCTTCTTGCCGCTGTTCGAGATCAGCTCGAGCATGACCAGCGCGGGGACGACGCCGGTGTCGACGCCGTAGAAGTCCTTGAAGTAGTAGTGACCCGAGACCTCGCCGGCGTAGACCGCGTTCTCCTGGCGCAGGCGGTGCTTGATGAACGCGTGGCCGACCCGCGAGGCGACGGAGCGGCCGCCGTACTGCTCGACGATGTCCGGCACCGCCCGGGAGGCGCGGATGTCGTACAGGATCGTGGCGCCCGGGTACTTCTTGAGCATCGACTCGGCCATCAGCGCGGTGATGAAGTCGCCGTCGACGAACTGGCCGGTGTCGTCGACGAAGAAGCAGCGATCGGCGTCGCCGTCCCAGGCGATGCCGAGATCGGCGTTCTGCCGCTTGACCTCGGAGATGATGAACTCACGGTTCTCGGGCAGGAGCGGGTTCGGCTCGTAGTGCGGGAACGTCCCGTCCGGCTCGAAGTGGCAGCGGTCGGCCTTGATCGGCAGGCGCTCCAGGATCGGCGCGATCATCAGGCCGGCCATGCCGTTGGCCGCGTCCATGACGACCGTCATCGGCTTGATGGCGTTCACGTCGACGAGCGACAGGCAGCGCTCGGCGAAGCCGCTGAGGACGTCGCGCTGGGCCTGCTCGCCGCGCTTCGAGGGCTCCCGGAACTCGCCCTTGAGCGCGATCTCCTTGATCTTGTCGAGGCCGCTCTCGCTGCCGACCGGGAGGGCGCCGCGGCGCACCATCTTCATCCCGTTGTACTGCTTCGGGTTGTGCGAGGCGGTGACCGTGAAGCCGCCTTCGTAGCCGTGCTCGCCGACGGCGTAGTACAGCATCTCGGTGCCGCACAGCCCGATGTCGTCGACGTCGCAGCCGGCGTCGAGGACGGCGCGGATGGCCGCCGCGTGGAGCTCGCGCGAGGAGACGCGCATGTCGTGCCCGACGGCGATCTTGCGTGGCTCGAACGCGTCCACGTAGGCGCGGGCGATCCGGTACGCACCGTCCGCGTCGAGCTCGTCCGGGACGATGCCGCGGACGTCGTACGCCTTGAAGACCTTCGGATCGAGAGTCACGTGGGGATCCTAGTCAGTCGGCTTTGTTGAGGGCGTCCACGGCGTCGGATTCCTGCTTCTGGGCGGCGTTGAAGGTCTTGAGCGCGGCCTGGATCGCGGCCTGTTTTCGGCTCTTGAGCGAGGCCGAGAGCTGGTCGAGGGCCTTCTTGAAGCCGTTGTAGGCGCCGACCAGCTCGGTCGCCCGGGACTGCAGCTTGTCCGGCGGGTCGAGCGCGGCGATGGCGGTGGCGAGCTTGCCGGCGATCGTGCCTGCGCGCCTGGCGTCGGTGGAGGCCGCGGCGTAGCGGTTCGCGCCGATGTCCGTCTGCAGCTTGTTGACGACGGGCTGCAGCTGGTCGAGGTACTTCCCCTGGACGTCCTTGACGTCGCCGCGGTAGTCGTTCGCTGCCGACCCGCAGCCGGCGGCGCCCGCGAGCGCGAGCGCCGCTCCGAGGGTCGCGAGGAGGCCCCGGACTCGCATGCGGCGGAGTGTAGGCTCTCGCCGCATGGAACGGCTGTGGGCACCGTGGAGGCTCGAGTACGTCGGGGCGACCGAGCGGCCGCCGGGCTGCGTGTTCTGCACGATGCTGGCCCAGGAGGACGAGCCGGCGCTGATCGTGCACCGCGGCGAGCACGCGTTCGTGGTGCTGAACAAGTTCCCCTACGGCCACGCCCACCTGATGGTGGCGCCGACCCGGCACGAGGCGACGCCCGGCGGGCTCGACGCGGCGGAGCGAGCGGAGCTGTGGGAGCTGATCGACCGGTCGCTGCAGGCGCTGCACCGGGCCTACGCGCCGCACGGGACGAACGGCGGCTTCAACCTGGGCCGGGCGGCCGGGGCCGGGGTGGAGGACCACCTGCACGTCCACCTGGTGCCCCGCTGGGCCGGCGACACGAACTTCATGCCGGTGCTGGCCGACGCGCGGGTGATGCCGCAGCACCTCTCGGAGACCTGGCGCGTCCTGCGCGAGGCCTGGGAGTAGGGCCGAAAAGAGCGAACGGCCGCGCTTGGGGGCACGGCCGTTCGCGAGGAGGAGTAGGCGCAGGATGGGGTGGTATGGATCCTGCGCCGTCGGTCGGGTGCGACCACCGTAACGACCCGCCTTGGGCAGACCGTGGGCAGTCTGTAAAGGATCCATGGGGACGGCTCAGGGCAGCGTCCGGCTCCACAGGACGTGGTGCAGGTTCGCGTGCGTGACGTCCCGCTCGGGGGTGAACCCGACCCGCTCGGCGACCCGCTGCGAGGCCACGTTGGCGGGCAGGATCAGGGCGATGAGCCGGGTCAGCCCACGCGCGCGGGCGATCTCGACGGAGGCCGCGGCGGCCTCGGTCGCGTAGCCGTTCCCCCAGTTGCGCCGGTGGAAGTGGTAGCCGAGCTCGACCTCGGGGACGCCGTCCTCGGTGGTGTAGCGGGCGAGCCCGCAGTCGCCGAGCAGCTCGCCGGTCTCGAGCAGCTCGACGGCCCACCAGCCGAGCCCGTCCGTCGGCGTAGCGCCGCTGGTTCTGGGCGATCCAGCGCTCGGCCTCGGCGTGGGTCAGCGGGCGGGGCCAGTGCACCAGCGTCTCGGGGTCGCCGAGCATCTCGGCGAAGAACCCGATGTCCTCCGGGACCTGCTCGCGCAGGCGCAGCCGGGCGGTCTCGGCGACGGTCGGGGCAGCGCGGTCCGGAGCGGCCATGCCTGCTAGCGTAGAGGCCTACGCGCCTGTAGCTCAGTGGATAGAGCGTGCGCCTCCGGAGCGCAAGGCCGCTGGTTCGATCCCAGCCAGGCGCATCTCTACAGCAGCGACTTCGCCTGCGTTTCCCGCCATTCTAGCCCGTCGCGCGGGCGACCGCGATCACGGCAGGAGAGGGCAGGAAACCGCTGTCGAGGATGCAGTTGGCGCCGAGTTGGCCCCGCGGTTCGGCTGAGCGTGACCCCTCTTGTGGACTCCTCCGGCGCGGGGGCGCGCCCGCTACCGCGTATGGCCCGCCGTCATCGCCGCGGCACCGGGTCAGCGGCCTGAACGGTAACGGTACGCCGGGAGCAAGGCTCCATCATCTCAGAGGCGCGGCGTTCAGCTTTGGTGGACGAATCCCGCGGTCGATTCTCTCGCGCCGCGCCATAACGCCCCAGACCGGCCCGGTTTCCCCCGAGTCGAGGCCGGACGGCAACGAGCAGATGCTGGCCGACGAGCGGACTTCGTGATCGGTGGCGACACCCATCGCAATCAGCACGCGCTGGCCGTGATGCGGGCAGCAACCGGCGGCGTGCAAGCCCAACGCGGGATTGCGGACCGTCGCGGCTATCGCGCGGCCTTGTGGTTCGCCGAGCGGCGTGCGCCTGGCCGCCGCGTGTGGGAGTTCGAGGGGACCGGCGGCTACTCCGCAGGCCTGGCTCGCGTCCTGGCCGAGCACGGCGAGCGGGTGCTCGAGGTCGACCGTCCGGCCCGAAACGACCAGCGCACCCAGACCAAGAGCGATGAGCTCGATGCCGTCCACGGGGCACGCACGGTGCTCGGCCGAGCAGCACGCCGAGCCGCGGAGCGGCGGCGTTCGCGAAGCCCTGCGGGCGCTGTCAACCACCCGTGCCGGAGCCATCAAGGCCAGGACGGTTGCGGTCAACCAGCTCCGAGCGCTGATCGTCACGCGCCCGAGCAGGCCGACCCGCCACTCCTCGGATGAGGGGGCAGGTCGGGCTGGACGAGGAGAGAACGCGGAGTCTAGAGACCGACGCCGCGGACGCCGTACTGCGCCTGCGCCGCCGAGAAGCCCTCGAATTCGAGCTGCTCGACGAGGCCACTGTGCGAGAAGTGCGAGCTGCGCAGGTAGCCCTTCGCTTCGAGCACCGCCTGCCGGTACCAGTTCGCGCCGGAGTGGTCGGTGCCCCACACGGCGTCGTAGCCCGAGAAGCCCTCGAAGCGGAGCTGCTCGATCAAGCCCTTGCGGGAGAACGCCGAGCTGCGCAGGTAGTCCTTCGCCGTGGCGGTAGCCTGCGCCCGGCTGACCGGGTTGGCCTGCGACGAGGCCGGCGCGGCGAGAGCGACGGCGGCGAGCAGCGCGACCGGCAGGGTGATCAGCTTGCGGTTCATGGGTGGTTCCTCTCGGTGGGTGTGGATCTAGGGGCAACAGCTGACGTCGTGAGGCTGCCGCCGGCCCGGCAGCGATGAGGCTGGTGTAAGCGGCGGCGCGCGCGAGGATGGTCGTCCCCTTCGCGGTGTGGTGTGTGGCGTGTTGTCTCGCGCCAGGCGTAGTTGTCGAAGCGTCGTGAAGTGCGCCGGCCGCGAGGTCTGCGCGGGCTCGTACACGCGTTCCCCGACTAGGCGACGCTAGGATGCCGGGGTGTCGGGGATGGTGGTGAGCTGGGGTTCCCAGGCGGTGAGCGTGGCGTGGCTTGCGGCGAGGTAGGCGCGCCAGAACTGCTCGATAGCGATGTCTCTCGCCTGGGAGATCTGTTCCGTAGCGTCGACGCCGCCGCCGATGAGCGCGACGGAGACATCCGCCCGCAATCGGCGGCGCAGCGCGTTCAGTAGTCCGTTGATGCGCCGTCTGGCGGCCACTGCGCTCATGCGGCGCATTCCAGCCTGCCAACGATGCGCTCCAGGAAGGCCTGCAGAGGCTGGGGCGTGTACGACATCGGAACCCTTCACGCGCGGTCGAGGACGGTCAGCTGGGTGCCCGTCGGTGCGCGAGTGGGCAGCAGTTGCGTGGCCGTCGAGCGATGCGGAACCGACGCGACGGCGAGAAGGATGTCGGTCGCATACGACTTCCAAACAAGCCCGAGAACCGGATCGTCGGATACGGCTATCCCTACCTCGGGTCGCGGCTTCGAGGCGATGAGCCGTGCCCCGCGGCTACTCGCAGCCGTTGCCGGCAGCCGGGTCGGTCGGGGTGGACGTGGTGCGTTTCGCGGCTCGCCGCCTGAACCCGGGGCCGTCCACTCGCGTCCTCCCACGCATCAGCCGCGCCGACGCGAGCCTGTCACTCGGCCCCGGCGTCCCGCAGGTAGCGCAGCACCGCCAGCACGCGACGATTGTCGTCCGCGCCCCCTGCCGGATCTCGACAAGGGCGAGTGATCCGATGCAGGCGGCGACGTGGTTGGCGTAGGCCGCTTCGTAGTTCTGGATGACGTTCAGGCGGTAGCGCTGGCGGTGCCGATCGAGCACCAGCCCGCGCCGCATCAACTCGAAGGTCTCGGCCGCAGCCTCGTCAGTGTCTGGGTCGCCGGCGGGCTCAGCGCGCCGAGGGTCTTGGCCCGGACGGCGTCGGTGAGCCAGAGGCGCGCGGCGCCCTCGGTGGGGAAGGTATCTCGCAGCCTTCGGCCGGCGATCCGAATGCTGGCTCGGCACATCGGGTCGCAGCTGCAGCGCTTGCCCGCGAGACTGCGGCAGCCGCGCCGATGACGAGTTTCGATACGTGCCTCCAGAACGTGCTCGGGCCATACATGCTCCTCCAGCGGTTGCTGTCGCTGCATGGATGGCGCGTGGCCCCGTCCGTGGCCCTGCAGCACGGCCGAAACACTCTGCAGATCGGCACGAAGGTGTACCCCTCCGGAGCGCAAGGCCGCTGGTTCGATCCCAGCCAGGCGCACGCGCCAGTCCAGCCCTCCTGCGAACAGGTCACTCCGCGCCGGCCACGCGGCGCGGCAGGGCGTCGAGAGAGCTGCCCTGCCGCGCCGCCGTGCGCCGCTAGGCCGAAGGTCCGGTGCGCACCTGCACCAGCTGGCGCACCGAGACGCCGCCGTTGACGGGATCTCCCGGCTTGCGCGCGCGAAGGAACACGACCAGGTACTGGCCTTTTCCGAGCGAGAGCCCCTCGAGCGGGTGGAGGGTGAACGTGACCGTGCCGTCGGCTGCCGTCGCCGCCTCGGGAACGGTTGCGATGCGCGAGTAGGGCACGCCGAGCACGTACACCACGGCTCCCTTCACCGCGTAGCCGCGCGTGTCGTGGATGCGCACCTTGAGCGTGAACGGCGACCGGCTGCTCAGCTGCGACGGCGTGAAGGTGGAGCCGGCGATGAGGAGCTGGTTGGGCAGCGCGATGTCTGCCACTGCGACGGACTTGCCGCCGTTGGGCAGCGTCGTGATCCCGCCCGGCGATCCGGGCACGAGAGCGCTTGGCACCGACGTCCCCGAGGCCACGCCGCTCGGGTTCGTCGCCGTCACGACGACGCGCAGCGTGCCGCCCGCATCGGCGTCGGCGACGACGTAGGTGGCGGCGCTCGCGCCCGCGATCGGGACGCAGCCGGCGCCGTCCGCGTCGCAGCGCTGCCAGGCGTAGGCGTAGGTGATCGCCGCGCCGGTCCACGTCCCCGGGTTGGCCGTGAGCGTCTGACCCACGCCGGCGGTGCCGGCGATCGTCGGCGGCGTCGTCAGGGCGGGAGCGCCGACAGGCGCCGGCCCGACGATCGCGGTGGGTGCCGATGTCGTCGCGGTTCGGCCGTTCGCGTCACGCGCCGTCACCACGATGCGCAGCGTGCGATTGACGTCGCCGGAGCCGAGCGTCAGCGAGAAGCTGCGGCCGAACGGCAGGTCGTCGCAGTTCGCGCCCTGCCCATCGCAGCGCTGCCACTGAGCGTCGTAGGTGATCAGTCCGCTTCCCGTCCAGGTGCCGGTCGTCGCGACCAGCGTCTGGCCCGCCTGCGGCGTCCCGCTGATCGCCGGAGGCGCCGTGTTCTTGGGGCCGGTCGCACCGCTCGCGCTCGTCGCCACGACCAGCGCCGCGGCGAGGCCGAGCGTGACGAGGCCAGGCAGCACCAGCCAACGAACGCGGTTCGTGGCGAGCTCGCGCCGTACCCTGCTCGTCCCTGGAGGGGCGTCGTTCCGAGCCGACATGTCCTGAGCCTCCTGTCCGAAAGTGCAGGAGAGCATCGCGGGCCATGCCCGCCGCGCGTCATCCGCGAGGGGTGATCCCGGCCGCAGCCCACGGCGCCGCCAGCGCGCTCGCTCGAACGGTCGATCCCCTGGGTCACGAGGCGACGAGTGCGTCGTCGACAGGGACGGCTTCCTCCGTGGAGCGCGAGTCGGTCAGGGTCAGAGCGCCCCATCCGGCGATGACGCCGACGACGATCGCGAGCACGCCGTAGGTGATCCGTTCGCCGTGGAAGAACGACTCGACGAGGTCGTCGCTCCAGGTGCCGGCAGGGAGCTGGGTCGTGACGAGCGCGGCGATCGCGGTGCCGATCACGGCGGTGCCCACGCTGGTGCCGACCTCCTGGGCGGTGTCGTTGAGGGCGGCGCCGATGGAGGTGCGGTTGCTCGGCATGGCGCCGATGAGTGCCACCGCGCAGATCGTCATGACGGTGCGCAGTCCGATGGACAGCAGCACCATGCAGACGGCGATGGCGGGGTACCCGTGGTCGACGGCCCACGAGAGCCCGGCGAGAGAGCTGGCCAGGAAGATCGCGCCGACCAGGCAGGCGATGCGTTGGCCGAACCGGCGCACGAGCCACTCGGTGAAGGGGGTCGCGGCGAGCATCGTCACGATGATCGGCAGATTTGCCAGCCCGGCCTTCAAGGGGCTCCATCCGTAGGCGTACTGGAAGTGGAGGATCAGCCCGAACATCACGCTGGCCATGGCGATGGATGTCCCGATCTGGGCGACGGCCGCGCCGCGGATGGTGCCGTTGGAGAAGACGCCGAGGTCCAGCATCGGTGCCGCGCTGCTGCGCTCGTGCCAGACGAACGCGACGCCGGCCACGATGGCGCCGACGATCGACGCCAAGGTGATCGCGGAGACCCAGCCGTTCAGCACGCCGCTCGTCAGCGACCAGCAGGCGAGGCCGATGGTGGCGATGCTCAACATGGCGCCCGGCAGGTCGAGCGCGTCGTGGGTCAGGTCCTCGGGCCGGTCGGCCGGTACTCCGAGGCGGACGCCGATGCACGCGATCAGCGCGATCGGGGCGTTCACGATCAGCAGCCATTGCCAGCGCACGTGGGTCAGCGCGGTGCCGCCGAGCAGCGGCCCGAGGATGAAGCCGGACATGCCGACGACGATCATCACGGTCACGGCGCGCATGCGCGGCTCGTCGTCGTCGAAGAGGCGGAACACCAGCGAGTTGGTGATGGGCGCCGTCGCCGCTGCGGCGATGCCGAGCGCGGCCCGAAGGGCGATCAGCTCGCCTGCGCGTGGTGACGGCGATGACGCCCAGGCTGAGCAGTCCGAACACCGCGAGTCCGGCCAGCAGCACGCGTCGGCGCCCGAACCGGTCGGCGATCGATCCGGCGGTGAGCAGCAGGCCGCCGAAGGTCAGCGAGTACGCCCCGGTGACCCACTGCAGCGCGGTCGTCCCGGCGCCGAGATCGCGGCCGATGGTGGGGAGTGCAATCGACAGCAGCGAGTTGTCGACCATCTCGACGAAGAACGCCATGCAGAGGGCACCCAGCGGGATCCAGGCTGCTCGCAAGGACACGTATGTGCGGGGCGTGGCTGCGGTGTTCACGCTCGTTCTCGACTCGTTCGGAGCCTGACCGCTCTCCTGGCCAGGATGGGAGGCGTGATCATGCCGCGTCGGCGACCGGGGTGGAGCGCCAGGACTGGCTCGAGCGTCGACCCGATCCGCGTTCGTGGCATCTACCCTCTCCGAGGTGCGTCGTGACCTCACATCGGATCGATGGGTGGCGCTCGGTTGCGTGATCGTGGCGGTCGGAGCCAGCCCGGGTGCGACGGCGCGGGCCGGGGGGACGCCGCAGCCTGCTCGAGGCGTGCGGCCGGGAGCGCCCTGGGCGTCGAGCTGGGTGGATCGGGTTGCGGTGGTCGATCCGCAGCCCAACATCGTCGTCCTGATCAGCGACGATCTGCCGGCGCTCGACGGGCGCATCGTCGCGCGCTTGCCGAACGTCAAGCGCTTCTTCGTCGACCAGGGCGTGACGTTCGACGACTTCCGCTCCGAGAATCCGTTGTGTTGTCCCGCCCGCGCGAGCTTCTACACCGGCCAGCACTCGCACAACACCGGCGTGACGGTCAACCAGGCGGCGCTGTTCAACCCGTCGATGACGATCTTCACCGCCCTGAAGGCCGTCGGCTATCGCACCATGCTGTACGGCAAGTCACTGAACGAGTACGACGACAAGCGGTGCGTCGCCACGACGGCCATCCCTGCCGCCGTGCGCTCCCCACGTCTGGCCCGGCATCGACGACTTCAGAACGTTCGGGAACCCGGCCTACTACGGCTACCGGTGGTGGGACAACGGCGCGAGGACGACGTTCGGCTCGAGGGACACCTGCACCATCGCGCAGGCCCGCTCGGCCGGGGGCTGCCCGCCCGGGACGTCGGACTACTCCACCGACGTGGTGGCGAACGCCACGATCAAGGGCATCGACGCGACGCCCACCGGCCGGCCGTTCTTCGCCTGGGTCGCCACGTTCGCGCCGCACGTCGGCACCAAGCCGGCGAAGCGCTACGTCAGAACGAAGGGCGCACCGTGGTGCGACGGCATCCCGAACTGGACTCCGCCGAGCTACAACGAGGCGGACATCAGCGACAAGTCGTCCTGGATGCAGCGCGATGGCCTGCTCAGGGCGCCGGTCGATCTCGGCCAGGAGTGCCGCGCCATGCTCGCCACGGACGACATGGTCGGCCGCATCGTGCAGGACATCACCGACCGGGGACAGCTCGACGACACGCTCTTCGTGTTCATGGGCGACAACGGCATGGACCAGGGTGAGCACCGACTGGTCGGCAAGAGCTCCCCGTACGGCACCCAGATACCGTTCTTCCTCTGGTGGCCCGGCGCCCTCGGCGACAGCCCGCGCAGCGTGGACGAGCCGATCCAGAACATCGACCTCGCGCCGACCATCTGCGCGCTCGCCGGCTGCACGCTCGGCCCGTACCCGGACGGGCAGGCTGCGCCGGACGGGCAGAGCTTCGCCGCGACGCTGCTCGACGGAACCAGCATGGGCCGAAGCGAGGTCTTCGACGAGCACCCGACGGGGTTCGGCGGGCCGGTGTGGTACGCCGTGCGCACGACCGCCGCATCGCCCGACGCCCGCGTTGGCTGCGCCGTCGCGGCGAGCCGCGGCTGCCGCTGGAAGTACATCGAGTTCCCGCAGACGCACGAGGCGGAGCTGTACGACGACAGCCGCGGCCCGTGCCCGTCGTGGACGATGGGCGCTCGGGGCGACCCGTGTGAGATGTCGAACCTGCTGGTACCGGCGACGGGCGCGGTCAACGCCGGCAACGCCCGCCTCGCGGGCGTCGAGGTGTCGGCGATCGCCCCGTTGGTCGCGCAGCTGCACGCCGACCTCACACCCATTCGCACCGCCCCGATCTACAGGGCCTACCCGACCAGGTGACGCCGCGCCGGCCTCAGCTCACCGCCTGCTTCACGAGCGCGGCGACCCGTGCCTCGTCGGCAGCGGTCAGCTCCGTCAGGGCGAAGGAGGTTGGCCACATGGCGCCGTCGTCGAGGTTCGCCTGGTCGCTGAAGCCGAGCGTCGAGTACCGCGTCTTGAACTTCTGCGAGCTCTGGAAGAAGCAGACGACGCGGCCATCCTTGGCGTAGGCCGGCATCCCGTACCAGGTCTTCGGCGTGAGCTCCGGGGCGCTCTCCTTGACGATCGCGTGAAGCCGTTCGGCGAGGCCCCGATCCGGCTCCGGCATCTCGGCGATCCGCGCGAGCACGTCGCTCGCACCGTCCGCCTTCTTCCTCTCGGCCATCGTGAACCACCTCCCGTCGGTCGAACGAGTCTCATGGATGCGTATCAGGCTGCGGCGCCGGGGCTCAGACCCCCGAGGTGCCGGTCGAACCACTCCACGATGCACTCGAGCCGGTAGACGCGGCGGTCGGGCCGGGCCAGCGCGAACATCATGTGGCTCTCCTCGGGCAGGCGCACGAGCTCGACCTCGCGGCCGAGCGCCTTGAGGATCGCGTACGCCTGCATGGACTCGGGCAGCGGGCAGCGGTCGTCGCGCTCGCCGTGCAGCAGGAGGAGCGGGGTGGTGATGCGGTGGACGTTGACCAGCGGCGAGGCTCGCAGCCAGGACTCGACGTCGATCTCGTCGCTGCCGCCGAAGAGCCGGGCGCCGAGCGCGCCGAGGTCGCTCATGCCGAACTCCGAGACGAAGTTCGTGACCGGGTTCTCGGCGATGGCCGCGCGGAAGCGGTCGCTCGTGCCGAGCAGGTGCACGGTCATGTAGCCGCCGTAGGACAGGCCCATGAGGCCGAGCCGGTCGCCCGAGCCGAGGCCCTGCTCGATCGCCGCGTCGACGAACGCGTGCAGGTCGGCGGCGTCGTCCGTCCCCCAGCGGCCGGCGATCGCGGTGCTCCAGGCCGGGCCGTAGGACACCGAGCCGCGCGGGTTGGGGCAGAGCACCGTGCAGCCGCGGGCCGTCAGGGCGGCCATCTCGAGCCACGGCACCGGGCCGTGCGCCGAGTACGGGCCGCCGTGGACGTGCAGCACGAGCGGCGCGTCGGGGCGAGCGCCTCCGGCGGGCTGCAGCACCCAGCCGTGCACCTCGGCCTCGCCGTTTCGCGCCCGGAGCTCGCCCACCTCGGGCCAGGCGCCCTCGGGGAACCAGGCCCCGTGCGCGCTCAACGGACGGGCGTCGGTCCCGTCGAGCTCGAGCAGCTCCGCCGGATGTCGACCGGCCGATGCCGACGAGCAGGGTCCGGCCCGCAGCGCGGCGCAGGAACCCCGGCACGACGTCCGGCGCCAGGTGCGTCGGCGCGGCACCGTCGAGCGGGAAGCGGTACAGGCCCGGCACCCCGCGCACCGTTCCGAGACCCAGGAGCGCGCGCTCGTCCTCGAAGTCCAGCTGGGTGCGGAAGGCCGCCAGCGGCAGCAGGTCCGGGAACGAGGCCTGGTCGACGCACACCCCGCCGTCGACCCGCCGGCGCGCGCCCGAGCCCCGGTCGAACACCCAGAGCGACGTCTCGTCGGCGAAGTCGCCCCGCCCCGACCACGCGAGCTGCGAGGCGTCGGGGGACAGCGCGACGTCGACCACCCAGCCCGGGTCGGCGACCGCGAGCTGCGGTGCGCCGAGCGGCTGCCCGTCGACCGTCCAGAGCTCGTGCTCCTCGTACGGCCGGTCGCGCACGACCCCGATCAGCAGCCACAGCGCCCCGCCGCCGCCGGCCCAGCCGCAGGCGTGCACGTCGCGATCGCCGTCGGTGAGCGGCGTCACCGAGCCGCCGTCCCAGACGAACGCGTGGGCCCGGCGGTCGCGGAACCCGACGCCGTCGGCCAGGAAGTCGACCGCGTCGATCCGGCGCGCGACGTCCTTCCCGACGAGGAAGCGGGGCGGCCCGGCCTGGGCGCGGAACACGATGCGCCCGTCGACCGGCGACGGCTCGGCGTCGATGACGTGGTGGCTCCCGACGAGCAGCTCGAGCGCGCTGCCGTCCGCCGCCGCCCGCCACAGCCGCGACGGCCCGTCGTCGGCGCCGACCAGCACGAGCGTGCCGTCGGCGCCGATGCGGGGCGCGGCGGCGAGCGAGAAGGGCAGCTCGACCCGTGCCGCATCGCCGCCGTCGTGCGACGACCAGAGCTCGACGGCGTAGCCCTGTCCGTCGTCGTTCGGCCGGCGCACGGCCCACACCCGCAGCCCGCCCCGGGCGTCGCCCGACAGCACCAGCCGCTCGTCGAGCAGGTGGCGAGGCTCGAGGCCGCTCATCCGTCGCGTCCGTCGTTCGGCATGGGCTCCTCGTTTCGGCGTCGACCCGGACGGTGTCCGATCACCCACGCGAGGATAGGCGTAGGCTGTGCGCCTTCTCTGCGCCACCGCGGGCGCGGAGCGCACCGGGAAGGCGGGGCGATCGTGGGCACTCAGAGGATCCGGGCGACGCGACGCGTCGCGTCGGGGCTGCTCGTGACGGCGACGGCATTGCTGCTCGCCGTGCCGGCGCAGGCGAGCTCGCGCGACTGGACGACCGGCGGCCACGACCCGGCGGGCTCGCGCAACCAGCCGTTCGAGCACCAGATCTCGCCGCGAAACGTCGCCCGGCTGTCGCCCCGATGGGTCGCGACCGTCTCGGGTGACATCTCGGGCACGCCGGCGGTGGCCGACGGTGCGGTGTACGTCGGCGACTTCGGCGGGACGCTGTGGAAGCTCGACGCCGCAACCGGTGCCGTGATCTGGTCGCACCTGGTCTCCGACTACACGGGGCTGCTCGGCGACTACGCGCGGACGAGCCCGGCGCTCGACGGGAACACGCTGGTGGTCGGCGACATCAAGGCGCCCGACGTCCTCGGGATCGACGCCAGGACCGGTGCGCTGCGCTGGATGACGCCGGTGAATCCCGGATCCGCACGGCGTGATGACCGGCTCGCCGGTGCTCTTCCGGCACACGATCATCACCGGCGTCTCGGCGAGCGGCGCGTCCGGGCCGGGCGCGACCTACCGCGGCGCGATCGTCGCGCTGGACGACCGGACCGGGCAGATCCTCTGGCGCACCTACTCGCTCCCCGACAACGGCGGCGTCGCGGGCGGCTACGCGGGCGCGACGATGTTCTCGTCGCCGGTCGTCGACGCGCGTCTCGGGCTGGTCTACGGCACGTTCGGCAACCCCTACACCGAGCCGGCCGACGTCGCCGCGTGCAACGCCGCGGCGCCGAACGGCTTCGACGAGGCCTGCGAGCAGCCGGGCGCGTACTTCAAGTCGATCGTCGCGTTCGACCTGCACACCGGCGCGGTGCGCTGGTCGTACCGGGTGCTCGGCCACGCGCCGTGGGAGCGCGCGTGCGGCTCGCCGCCGCTCGGCGTGACCTGGTGCCCGGCGGAGTCCGACGCCGAGCAGTGGGACCTCGGCGGCGCGAGCCCGAACGTGATCCGGCTCGGCCGGGGCTTCGACGCGCGCGACGCGGTCGGCGTCGGCGAGAAGGGCGGCATCTACGTGCTGCTCGACGCGCGCACCGGCGCGTTCATCTGGAACACCGTCGTCGGCGCCGGCGGCGACCAGGGCGGGTTCGAGTGGGGCACGGCCTACGACGGCACCCGCATCTACGCGTCGATCACGAACCAGCACCACCTGCCGTACAACCTGACCGAGCGCGGCGTCGTCACCGACCAGACGGTGACGGGCGGCGCGTGGTCGGCGCTCGATCCGGCGAGCGGCGAGATCCTCTGGCAGACGGCCGATCCGCAGACCGAGACGCTGCCCGACCTCGGCACCGTCGGCGTCTGGGACCTCGCGCCCGTCACGTCGGCGAACGGCGTCGTCTACACCGCCTCGATGGCCCAGACCGGCAACGAGATGTACGCGCTCGACGCCCGCGACCGGCGCGATCCTCTGGGCGTACCCGGCGGGCAGCTCGGTCAACGCCGCGCCGGCCGTCTCCCGCGGGAGCGTGTACTGGGGCAGCGGCTACTCGAAGGCGGCCGAAGGGTCGGGCAACAACCGGCTGTACGCGTTCAGCATCGACGGGCGTCCGCCGCGCTGATCGCCCCTTCGAGAACTGTTAGCAGTTCGTGCCAGGCCCGTCGCCTACGACAGTGGCGAGGGGCGCCGGTCGAGCGGCTGGGAGATCCGCAGCGCCGCGCGGCGGTAGTAGTCGGTCGGCACGAAGTGCACGCCGAGCTCGCTCCGCACGGCCTCCGCGTCCTCCCGCACCAGGGCGTCCACGATCGGGGTGTGGATCCCCTCGAGGTACTCGTGCAGCTCGTACTGATCGAGCTCGGCCCGCCGGTTCGCCACGACCAGCACCGTCAGGATCACCGGCGCCAGCGCGAGCCAGGCCTGCAGGAGCGAGCGGCTGCCGCCGTACGCCACCAGCGCCCGATGGAACGCGATGTCGAGCTCGGCGAGCCGCTCGTTCGAGACGCCGCGGGCGGTCTCGATCTCGGCGTACGCGAGGCAGACCTCCTCGGGGCTCGCGCCACGCTCGATGCCGCGGGTGGCCGCGATCAGCTCGAGCTCGAAGCGCACCAGGAGCAGGTCGAGGAGCTCCTGCTCACCGAACCCGCTCACCATCGTGCGTCCGCTGCGGGTGGTCTCGACGAGCCCCTGGGCATGGAGCTCCTGGAAGGCGTTGCGGACGGGCCCGCGGCTCACGCCGAGCTCCTGCGCGAGCGTCGTCTCGACCAGCGGGGTCCCCGCGACGAGGCGTCCGGAGACGATGTGCTCGCGCAGCGTGTTGACCACCCGGCGCGAGTGGATGCTGCGCGCGAGCTTCCCGTCGACGGGCGCGTCGTGCCGGCTCGTCAGATCGCCTTCCACTCGTCTCCTCGCTCCTGTTGATCGACGCGCAACCCGGCTTCGCTCACAGTTAGCAGTACCACGCGGGGCCGGTGAGACGGAAGCCAGACCTGACGTTCGTTGTCGCTTGACCGCCGGGTGCCGCGTGTCTAGCCTCCGCCGCCGTGGCCGACCCGCAGACATCCGTCGCCTGGACGCCGCGGCCGACGCACCCCTGGGTCGAGGAGGCGCGTGACGGGGTCCGCTTCGCCATCGTCGGGAACTGGCTGCCGCAGTGGGACGACCTCGTGCGGTTCGTCGTCCGGGCGGAGTCCCTCGGCTTCGACGCGTACTGGGCGAACGACCATCCGACCCGTTCGATGGACACCTGGACGATGCTCGCGGCCCTGGCGACGGCCACGAAGCGGATCCGCCTGGTCTCGCTGGTGTCCTGCGTCCAGTACCACGGAGCCTGGTCGCTCGCCCGCTGCGCAGCCGACGTCGACCGGATCAGCGGGGGCCGGCTGGTGCTCGGGCTCGGCACCGGCGACGACACCGCCGAGTTCGAGATGCTCGGGCTGCCGTTCCCGCCCCCGCGCGAGCGGCGGCGCCGGCTCGTCGAGACGATCGGCGAGATCGAGCGGATCTGGGCCGGCGCGGAGCTGCCGACGCCGACGTTCCGTCCCGGCCCGGTGCAGCAGCCGCACGTCCCGCTGCTGATCGGCGGCGGGGGCGAGCGGTTCACGCTGCGACAGGTCGCGCGCTACGCCGACGTGTCGAACCTCGGCGCCCACGAGTGGGCCGGCGGGGCGTTCGACCTGACGGACGTGCGGCGCAAGTACGAGGTCCTCGCGCGCCACTGCGCCGAGATCGGCCGCCCGTTCGACTCGATCCTGCGCAGCCACTACACGCCGCTGGTGGTGCTGGCCGAGAGCCGCGCCGCGCTCGAGCGCAAGCGCGCCGCCGCCCGCATCCCCGACCCGCACCTGCGCACCGAGCCGTTGTTCGCGACGGTCGACGAGGCCATCGAGCACTTCCACGCGCTCGTCGAGGCGGGCGTCCAGTACTTCATGGCCTCCGTCGCGGGGCCCGACGACGAGACCGTGAACCTGCTCGCCGAGCGGGTGCTGCCGGCCCTGCGAGGCTCAGCCGGCGAGCATCGTCTCCGCGGCGGCTGAGGGCTCCGGGTCGGGCAGCCGGGTCATCCGCCAGGCGGCCACGAACCCGAGCATCGCGGCGACCAGCGGGATCAGCAGCGCGAACTGCAGGGCCAGCGGACGTGCCTCGGTGTTGATGCGCAGGATCTCCTCCTGCACCGCCGGCGTCTGTCCCTTCAGCAGCTCGGCGAGGTGGGTGTTGGTCATGACCTCGGCGTTCTCCTCGAGGCCGCTGGCCACCTGTTGCTGCTCGGCCTTCGTGAGGACGGCGCTCGACTCCGTCTTGTTGGTGAAGACCAGGGACAGCGAGGCCAGCATGATCGCCCCGGCGAACGCCAGCCCGAACGCCAGGCCGAACGAGCCGCCGGCCGAGTTCACGCCGGCCGCCTCGCTGACGCGCTCCTCCTCGATCGGGGAGAGCGTGTAGTTGTTCAGCTGCGAGACCAGCAGGCCGAGACCTGCGCCGGCGAACAGCAGGGGGATGGCCAGGTCGAGGCCCGAGTCCGCCCGCGGCACCAGCGGGAACAGCGCCACGACGCCGCCGACGAGCAGGAGGAACCCGAGGCAGATGATCTTGCTCGGGCTGTGGTGGCCGGCGCGCCGGCCCGCGACCAGGGCGACGGCGAACATGCTCAGCGAGAGCGGGGCGAGCGACAGGCCCGCCTCCATCGCGTTGTACTCGAGCACCATCTGCAGGTAGATCGGCAGGGCGATCATCAGCCCGCCGAGGCTGATCTGCTGCAGGGTCTGCCCGGTGATGCCGAGCCGGAAGTAGTGCGACGAGAACAGGTCGATGTCGAGCAGGGCGGGCTTCGCCTCGCGCTTGCGCTTGCGCAGCCACCAGACGAGCGAGCCGAGCGCCACGACGCCGACGGTGATCAGCAGCGCGACCGCGCCGCCGCCCTCCTCCCAGACGAGGATCCCGAGGACCACCCCGCCCATGCCGAGCGCCGACAGGACCGCGCCGAGCACGTCGACCCCGCGCGAGCCGGTGTACGGCACGTCCTTCACCCGCCGGGTGCCGACCAGCACGACGGCGATGATGACGACCTCGCCGAGGAACGCCAGGCGCCACGACAGGTAGGTCGTGACGAACCCGCCGAGCAACGGCCCGACGGCTGCGGCGATGGCCGCCGCGGCGCCGACGAGCGCGTACGCCTTGCGCTGCATCGGCCCCGAGAAGTTGCCGTGCACGAGCGACTGCATCGCCGGCAGGAGCAGCGATGCGCCCAGCCCGCCGATGACCGCCCAGCAGATGACGATCGGCAGGAGGCTCTGCGACAGGGTCATCGACAGCGCGCCCACGGCGTAGGCCAGCAGGCCGAGGTTGTAGGCCCGCTTGCGGCCGTAGAGGTCGCCGATCTTGCTGCCGATCAGGATGAACGCGGCCGACACCAGCGCCTCGAGGGCGATCGCCGACTGCACCCCGCTGGCCGTGGTGTGCAGGTCGGCGACCACGGCCGAGATCGAGACGTTCATCAGCGAGGTGTCCACGACGAGGACGAACATCGCCATCGCCAGCAGAATCGCGAGGCGCTGATCGCCCTCGCCCTCGTCCTCCGCGACCGCGCTGATCGCCTGCGCCACGCTGCAGCCCTCCTCGCCCGTTGCCGCGAAGCGTCTGCCAGGCCTCGCGGGAGGGTGTCATCCGCACTGGATGACGCGCGCGCATCGGTCGCCGCCAGAGCCTCACCGCCGATTCGAATGTCTTGCGCAATTCGAATGGATAGTTAGAATCCGCATCCGCACGGTTTATTCGGATTGTGATGGCCGCGCGGAGGGGAGTGCAGGCATGGGCGCGGTGGGCGATGCGGGCGGGCAGGGGCTCCTGCTTGCCGCGCAAGGGATTGCCAAGAGCTTCGGGCCGACCAAGGCCCTGCGCGACGCGTCCCTCGAGCTGCGGCCGGGCGAGGTGCACGTCCTCGTCGGCGAGAACGGCTCCGGCAAGAGCACCCTGGTCAAGATCCTGAGCGGGGTCCACGCTCCGGACGCCGGCTCGATCGCCATCGACGGCCAGGCGGCGCCGCCCCTTCGCTCCCCGCGCGTCGCCCAGAACGCCGGGATCGTCACCGTGTTCCAGGAGGTGCTGGTCGCCGAGGCTCGCTCGGTCCTCGACAACGTCTGGCTCGGGACCGAGGGACTCGTCCGGGCGCCGCGCTCGGGCCGCGAGAAGCGCGAGCTCGCGCGCGCGGTGCTCGGGGAGCTGCTCGACGAGCCCGTCGACCTCGGCACGCCCGTCGAGGAGCTGTCGCTGAGCCACCGCCAGGCCTGCGGCATCGCCCGAGCGCTGGTGCGACAGCCGCGGATCCTGATCCTCGACGAGGCGACCTCGGCCCTCGACGTCGCCACCCGCGACCGGCTGTTCGCGATCCTCGCGCGCCTCGGCCAGGGCGGCGTCGGGGTCGTCTTCATCACCCACCGGATGGACGAGATCGTCCAGATCGGCGACCGCGTCACCGTCATGCGCTCGGGCGAGACGGTCACCACGCTCGCAGCGCGAGCAGGTCACGCCGGCCCGGCTGGTGCAGCTGATGACCGGCAGCGACGAGCTCACCGAGCACGCCCGCGAGGAGGCGCCGGCCCGCCCGCGCGGCCGGCCTGCGCTGTCGGTCGATGGCGTCGTCCTGGCCGAGGGCCGGGCGCCGGTCGACCTCGAGCTGCACGGCGGCCAGCTCGTCGGCGTCGCCGGGCTCGAAGGCCAGGGGCAGGAGGCGTTCCTGCACGCGCTGCGCGGCGTGCCCGCCGTCGGCGGCGAGGTGCGCGTGCACGCCGCCGACGGCACCGCCGCGGCCCTGCGCTCGCCCCGCGACGCGGCGGCCCGCGGCATCGCCTACGTCCCTCGCGAGCGGCGCCGGGCCACGTTCGCCTGGATGTCGATCGCCGAGAACTTCGGGATGCCCACCCTGAAGCAGGACGCGCGCGGCGGCTGGCTGTCGTTCGGCCGCACCCGACGGCGTCTGGCCGGCTACGTCGACGAGCTGGCGATCCGCGCTGGGTCGACCGTCGGACCGCATCACGACGCTGTCTGGCGGCAACCAGCAGAAGGTCGTCATCGCCCGCTTCCTGGCCGCCCACCCGCGCGTCCTGCTGCTGAACGACCCGACCCGCGGGGTCGACATCGGAGCCAAGCGCGACCTGTACGCGCTGCTCGTGCGGCTCGCCGCCGAGGGCCTCGCCGTGGTCATGCTGTCGAGCGAGCTCGACGAGCACGTCGAGCTGATGGACCGGGTGCTCGTCTTCCGCGAGCACGAGCTGTACCGGGAGATCGACCGCGCCGGCCTGGGCCGGGACAGCCTGGTCTCGGCGTTCTTCGGCCAGCCCGCAGAGGAGCCCGCGCATGGCGTGGCGTGACGCCCTGCGCGTGCTGCGCCAGCACAGCTTCGTGCTGGCGCTGCTGCTCACGATCGTCCTCCTGGTGCTGAACATCGTGAAGTCGGGCTCGTTCGACTGGTCCGACCAGCTCGCGAACCTCGCTCCGCTGGCCCTGGCCTCGATCGCCAGCACGCCGTCGATCCTCAGCGGCGGCGGCGGGTTCGACCTCACCATCTCGCCGGTCATGACCTTCCTCGGCGGGGTCATCGCCGTCTGGCTCGTGCCGCACCAGCTCGGCGGCATCGAGCTGGTGCCCATCGTGCTGGGCGCCGGCGCGGCGATCGGAGCGGCCAACGGCCTGATCATCATGCTCCTGCGCGTCCCGCCCGTCGTGGCGACGCTGTCGATGTACTTCGTGTTCCTCGGCGTCGACCTCGAGATCGCGCCGACGCCGGTCGCCGTGCCGGACTCGAGCTGGCTCGCCAACCTGGCCGGCTCCGTCGGCCCGATCCCGGGCGCCGTGCTCACGATCGGCGCGCCGCTGGCCATCTGGGCGCTGCTCGGCCTCACCCCGTACCGGCGGACGCTGCTGGCGGTCGGCAGCAACGACGCGGCGGCGTTCTCGGCGGGCGTCAACGTCGCCCTCGTCCGCATCGGCGCCTACGCCCTCGGCGGGCTGTTCGCGGCGATCGGCGCGATCGCCCTGGTGGCCCTCGTCCTCACCGTGGACGCCACCGCCGCCACGACCTACACGCTGCTCGCGGTGGCCGGCGTCGCGCTCGGGGGAACCCCGCTGACCGGGGGGCGCGGCGGCGTCGTCGGGCCGCTCCTGGGCGCCGCCTCGATCTACCTGCTCGGCAACCTGCTCCTGATCCTGCAGGTCAACCCGTCCTGGCTGCAGGTCATGTACGGCGGGATGCTGGTCGTGGCGGTCGTGCTCAGCGGCGGCCTCGCGTCCGCCGGGCGGAGGCAGACCGTATGAGCCTGCGCGGACGCCTCACCGACCTGCAGGCGCGCTTCCCCGTGCTGCAGCTGATCGCCCTGGCGCTGCTCTTCGCCTACGGCGCGCACACGCTCCCCGGCCTCGCCGAGTGGATCAGCATCAAGTCGATCCTGGTGCTCGCCGCGCCGGTCGGCCTCGCCGCCGTCGGCCAGACCCTGCTGATCCTGATCGGCGGGTTCGACCTCTCGGTGGCCGGCATGATCGTGGCCAGCGCCCTCGTCGTCACGACCGTGCGCTTCGAGTACCACTGGTCGTTCGGCCTGGCCGTGCTGATCGCGGTCGCCGTGGCCGGCACGCTCGGCGCGGTCGCGGGCTTCGTCTGTCACACGTTCCGGATCCAGCCGCTGATCGTCACGCTGGCCATGGGCGCGGTGGCCGTCGGGCTCGTCCAGACGCGCACCGGCGGCCTCACCGCCGGCGGTGCGCCGACCTGGCTCAGCGACCTCTCGCATCCGACCCGCGACACGCTCGGCATCCCGTTGCCGCCGTACGTCGTGGTCTGGATCGCCGTGGCCATCGCGCTGGCGGTGTTCCTGCACCGAACGGTGTGGGGCCGGCGCCTTCTGGCCACCGGCGCCAACCCCGCGGCGGCCGAGTACTCGCTGATCAGCACCCGGCGGGTGTGGACGCTGACGTTCGCGTTCAGCGCCGCGGCCTCGGCCCTCGTCGGCATCATGATCGCCGGCGCCGACGGCAGCGTCTCGGGCACCAGCGGGGATCCGTACCTGTTCGGCAGCGTGGTCGCGGTCATCGTCGGCGGCACCGTCTTCGGCGGCCCCGGCGACTACACCCGGACGGTGCTCGGCGCGCTCTTCGTGACCGTGCTGAACGTCGTCCTGGTGGGCCACGGCGTCGGCCAGGCGGCCCAGGACATCGTCTACGGCTGCGTGATCCTGCTCGCCGTCTCCTTCTACGGAAGGGAGGCCCGCCTGCGCGACGCGGTGTGACGGAAAGGGCTCGGAGCAGACCAGTTTTCACTGCCAACTCGAACGACAATGGGAGGGTCTTCGATGCAGGACAGGAACACCGCCGTCAAGCGATGGCGCATCGCGGCGATCGGCACGATCGTCGTCGCGTGTCTCGCCGCCTGGGTGGCGTTCGCCACACCGGCGTCACACGCCACCACCACGGCCGCGGCGGCCCAGGCGTGCGGCCAGGACATCGTCTACAAGAACCAGGACCCGCAGGGCGTCCTGAAGACCATGCCGGCCGACATCGCCAAGCGCTACGACAGCTGGCCGTTCAAGCTCGCCAAGAGCCCCTGGACGTCCTTCAAGGGCGTCAAGGGCCCGTGGAAGATCGGCCTGATCATGTTCGCCCACGCCGGCCCGTGGGACGTCGACGTCGAGGCCCAGGCGCGCAAGGAGTTCGCCGCGGCGAAGGCCAAGGGCCTCGTCACGGGGAACCTGCTCACCTACATCTCGCCGAGCGCGGCGACGCAGACGCCGGAGCAGCAGATCTCGGCGATCCAGTCGATGGTGCACCAGGGCGTCAACGGGATCATGATCCTGCCGCTGAACGGCAACGCCCTCGGCCCGGCCACGACCGCGGCCGGCAAGGCCGGCGTGCCCGTGGTGACGATCGACAACTTCATCCCGACGTCGAAGTACGCGGTCAACGTGTGGTCCGACTCGAGCACGCTGGCCCACGCCGGCGTCGCCGGCATGGTCAAGAAGGGCAACGTCCTGATCGTCCGGGGCATCGCCGGCAACCTGACCGAGAAGGCGTTCTACGACGCCGCGGTGGCCGACATCAAGGCCTGCCCGGGAATGAAGGTCGCCGGCACGCTGTTCGGCGACTTCTCGAGCGCCAAGGCCAAGAGCGTGGTCACGTCGTACCTGATCTCGCACCCGGGCCAGAAGATCGACGCGGTCTTCCAGATCGGCGTCATGGGCGCGGGCGTGATCGACGCGTTCCAGTCGCTCGGCAAGACGGTCCCGCCGATCTCGCTCGGCGGCTGCCAGGGCGGTGACCTGTCGTGGTGGCTGGCCCACAAGGACCAGTACAAGACGGTCGCCCAGTGCTTCAACGGGTTCCAGCAGTCCTACAGCGAGCTGCGGATCCTGATGCGGATCCTGGGCGGCAAGGGCGTGCGCCTGAACAGCATCACGCTGCCGGCGCCCGTGGTCACGAACCAGAACCTCGCGCAGTACGCAACTGCCGGCCAGTCGCTCAACTGGACCGGTGAGCCGCGCGGCCCCCTCGACGCCCTCTGCTCGGAGAAGTGCCTCGACGGCTTCTTCCTCAAGCCGGGGACGCCGACGCACCCGTAGGCGGCTCCTCCCCGCCGGGTCGCCGTCGCCCCCCGACGGCGGCCCGGCACCCCTGCTCGGTCATCCCGTCTTGCCGATGAGCGAGGTCGCCGTGCCGGCGAGCCGCGCGCGCAGGACGTGCTTCTGGATCTTGCCGCTCTCGGTGAGCGGCCACTCGTCGACCAGGATCACGCGCCGGGGCACCTTGAAGCTGGCCATCTCGGCGGCGCAGACCTCGACGATGTCCTGCCCGGACAGGCCCGTGCCGGCGCGTAGCTGGACGAACGCTGCGGGCACCTCGCCGAGCCGCTCGTCGGGCATGCCGACCACCGAGACCTGGACGACGTCCTCGATCCCCTCGATGACCCGCTCGACCTCGGCCGGCGACACGTTCTCGCCGCCGGGCTTGATCATGTCCTTGAGCCGGTCGACGATCGTCAGGTTGCCGTCGGCGTCGAGGCTGCCGAGGTCGCCGCTGTGCAGCCAGCCGTCCTCGTCGATCGTCGCGGACGTGGCCGCCTGGTCGCCCAGGTAGCCGACCATCAGCGACCAGCCGCGGATGCAGATCTCGCCGAGCGCGCCGGGCGTCGTCACCTTGCTGCCGTCCTCGAGCGCGATGCCGACCTCGAGCTCGGGCAGCGGCGGCCCGCACGTCTCGATCCGGACCCGCAGCGGCGCGTCGTGGGCCGGGACGGTCGTCGTCGCGCCGACCTCGGTCATGCCGTAGACCGTCGTCAGGCCCGTGATGCCCATGCGCTCGACGATCATCCGCCGCAGCTCGGAGGTGCCGCCGGCCCAGCCCTTGTCGACGCTCGCGAAGATGTCCGCCGAGAAGTCGGGGTGGGCGAGCTCCATCCAGTACATCGCCGCCTGCCCGGTGCGGGCCGTGCAGCGGTGCTTGGCCACGATCCGGAACGTCTCCTCGACCGTGTAGCGCTCGGGCACGACGCTCGTGCAGCCGATCGAGAGCGGCATCAGCGTCGTCGCCACGGACCCGCCCACGTGGTAGAAGGGCTGGGTGCTGTAGAAGCGGTCGTCCGCCGTCAGGCCCATGCGCAGGCCGAGGTGGAGCGCGGTGCCGAGCGTCGGGCCGCTCGCGAGCAGCGCGCCCTTCGGGAACGCCGTCGTGCCCGACGTGAACTGCAGGAGCACCGGCGCGGCCGCGTCCGTCGCCGGCGCGGGCGCGGAGACGCGGCGCCGAGCGCCAGCAGCTGCTCCCAGCCGAGGACGTCGCCCGGGCCTGGCAGGGCGGGTGCGGCGAGGCCCGTCTCGAGCGGGACGTCGGGACCCGGCAGGGACACGAAGCGCGTCGGGACGCCGGCGTCGGCGGCGGCGCGGCGCAGCTCGTCGAGGGTCGCGGTCACGTGCACCCGCTCGGCCGTGACCGTCACGACCGGCCGGGCCATGCGCAGGACGTGGGTGAGCTCGTCGTGGCGGTAGCGGTAGTTGATCGGGACGAGGATCGCCCCGAGCCGGCTGCAGGCGGCCTGCAGGACGGGCCACACCGCGCTGCCGAGCCCGAGCGCGGCGACGCAGTCGCGCTCCCCGGACGCCGAGGGCCGCGAGGGCCGCCGAGACGGTCGCCGCCGCGTCGCTCCAGGCGCCGAAGGTGAGCGTCCGCGACCAGCCCGGGCCCTCGAGCTCGAACGCGGCGCGGTCGTCGCCGTAGGTCGCGCGGGCGTCCTCGAGGGCGGCCCACCAGGTCTGCTCGAGGATGTCGGGCCACCGGCCCGCGAGGTCGTGGCTCATCGACATCGGTCGATTGTGACCGATGGCGCCCTCAGCGCAGCCGGTAGATGTCGAGCACCCCGTCGGTGCGGTGGTCGTTCGCGTTGCCCTCCGGCAGGACGACCATCCCGTGCACCACGATCGGGGAGCTCCAGTGCCCGGTGCCGGCCGGCAGGGTCGTGAGCTTCCTCCCGCTGCGCGGCTGGTACACGGCCAGGCCGCCGTTCGGGTCGTAGACGTACAGGAGGCCGCCGGCGACGACCGGGCTCGTGCCCGGCGTGGTGGACGACCAGCGCTTCGACAGGCGGCTGCCGGAGAGCGTCCAGGCGTCGAGGCCCGCGTTGTCGGCCACGAACACCCAGGTCGTGCTGCCCGAGCGCCACACCGCCGGCGCCGTGAACAGGTCGGTCGAACCCGGCGTCGCCACCGTCTGCAGCTCGCCGCCGCGCCTGCCCGCCGGCGACAGGCGTGCGCGCGAGAGCACCCGCAGCTTCCCGTCCTTGCCGCCCTGCAGCACGACGCCGCCGGCCAGGACCGGGGACGTCGAGCCGAGGTCGAGATCGGACGTGTTCAGCTCGGCCTGGTTCGTCGGCGTCCACGAGCCCAGGACGCGCGAGGCGTCGGGTGACAGCCTGACGAGCGAGTCGCCCCAGTCGGTCGTCCCGTTCCACGGCGCGTTGCCGGTGGCCACCAGCAGGTCGCCGGTCGACGGCTCGACCACCGCGCCGGCGCGGCCCCAGATCGCCGAGTCGCTCGACTGGCAGGTGCTCGGCTGGATCAGGTGGCGGCGGTCGGAGCAGAGCGAGTTCCAGACGCCCGCGACGTGCCCGGTCCCGGCCGAGAGCAGCACGACGTGGCCCTGGTACGGCGGCGCGTCCCCGATGTAGCCGCCGGTCGTGACGATGACCCGGCCCTTCGCATAGTTCAGCGAGGAGGCGATCTTCTCGCGCGAGTCGGCAGGAGCGTGACGCGTGTCCGCCAGGTGGCGTGGCCGTCGGCCAGCGCGAGCTTCTGGACGTAGCCGTCGGGCGAGGCCGCGTAGACGAAGCGGCGGCCCGGGTCGGCGACCGGCGTGGAGGTGGTGATCTGGGCGCTGCCGGCGAGCGCCCCGTACGAGGACGGGGTGAAGCGCCAGAGCACCTTGCCGTTCGGCGCGTCGAGCGCCTCGGTGCGGCCGTACGTCGTCGTGACCACGAGGACGTCGTGCTGCCGGCCCTTCACGGTCACGTCCTGCAGGAAGATGGCCGACGAGTCGACCGTCCCGTCGAGCCTCACCTGCTGACGCCTCAGCTTCGCGAGGGTGCCGGCGGTGATTCCGGTCGATGCCGGGCCGGCCGAGGTGCGCGCGGCGTCGTAGCCGAAGCGCGTCCAGTCGGCAGTGCCGGACGTCGCGGCCACCACGAGCGCGGAGAGGACCGCTGCTGCTCGCATGACCGAAGCATGCCGTCAGGCGGCGGCCTGTTCGACCGACAGCACCGACTCGAGCGCCTCGACGACCCGCGGGTCGAAGTGCCCGTCGGCGCCGTCGCGCAGCGCCGTGCTGGCGGTCGCGGGCGTGCGCGAGGCGCGGTACGGCCGGTGCGCGGTGATCGCCGAGTAGGCGTCCGCGACGGCCACGATCCGGGCCTCGAGCGGGATCTCGTCGCCGGCCAGCCCGCGCGGGTAGCCGCCGCCGTCGTAGCGCTCGTGGTGGTGCAGCACGATCGGCGCCAGGTGGCGGAGCGACGGGACGCGGGCCAGGAGCTCGGCACCGGCCTGCGGGTGACGGCGCATCGTCTCCCAGTCGCACTCGTCGAGCGGCCCGTCGTGCAGCAGCACCCGCTCGGGGACCGCGAACTTGCCCACGTCGTGCAGCAGCCCGGCCATCTCGCAGTCGTCGACCGACTCGCGGCCGAGCTCGAGCGCCGCCGCGATCTCGCGGCTCAGGGTGGCCACGTGCCACGGGTGGGCCAGGGCCACGCCCTCGCGCACGCCGAGCACGGCCGACAGCGCGAGCGCGCTCTGCCGGGCCTCCTGGCGGGAGGGGAGGGCGCGCGACAGGGCCGCGTCGGCCGCGTCCAGGAGCCTGGTCGCCGAGCGGTTGCCGGGCGTCGCGACCGCGGTGCCGATACGGGCCGACATCCGGGGCAGGGCGAGCCGGATCGCCGCCGCGTCGAACGACGTCTCGATCCGTTCGACGTCGCGCACCAGCTCCAGGTCGCTCGGGACGTCGTGCAGGACGACGGCGATCTCGAGGGCCGCGAAGCGCTCCACCAGGCCCTCCTCGCCGAGCTCCTCGGCGATGCACTCGACCACGGTGTCCATCGCCTGCTCGACCCGGTCCTCGCCGAGGGTTGCACCAACGGTGGCCACCGGGTCGCACACGACGAGCAGCAGGGCGGGGCGGGTTCCCGTTCGCCAGGCGGTGGCGAGCAGCGACTCGAGGTGCGTGAACAGGCCGTTCAGGCCAGGTTGATACGGCATTGGGCGGGGCTCCGAGGGTGGTGCGGCGGGAATGTGCTCAGGCGGGCAGCAGCGCCCGCAAAGGGTCTACTTCGGACTGTTGCGGCGATCCGGGCCGAGCGCATGGTCGGTTCAGGCCATCTGAGCGGCGCCTCGGCGTAGAGTCCGTGCTTCATCTCGTGCCGATCCACGACGTACCCCCGGTCGACGAGCCCGGCCTGAGCGCCCTCGCGCAGCTCGGTCAGGTCGTGTACGGCTTCCACGCCGACGCGGCCGGACGGGTGCTGCTCGACTACCTGTCGCCGGGCCTCGAGACCCTGCTCGGCCGGCCGCTTCCCGACGACCTGCGGGAGGTCGCCGCGATCTGGAGCGAGGCGATCCACGCCTCCGACCGGGTCGCCGAGGCCGGCTTCATGGCCGCCGTCCTCGGCCGGGAGCCGCGCTGGGTCGTCTACCGCATCGCCCGGCCGGACGGCGAGATCGCCTGGCTCCTCGAGCGGGGCACGCCGGTGCCGCGCGCCGATGGCCTGGACGGCGGGACGGCGATCGTGTCCGCCGCGCCGTCCCTGCTGGTCGACGTGCTCGCCGGCAACGGCAGCCAGCGGCCGGCGGCCTCGACCGCCCTCACGGCGACCGCCTACACCGCCGAGCTGGTCGACAGCCGGCTCGTCACCCGCTCGATCGGCTCCGACTGGGAGGAGACCACCGGCCTCGCGCGCCTGCCGGAGCTCGCGCTCGACGCCCTCGCCGAGGCGGTGCACGTCGAGGACCGCGAGACCATCCGCGAGCGCCTGCGCTGCATGCACGCCGGCCAGGGCTGGGAGGGCACGTACCGGATCCGCGACCAGGCCGGCCAGCTGCGCTGGCTGCAGGAGCGCGTCGTCGTCCGCGAGGAGGGCGCCGTGACGCTGCTCGAGGGCGTGGTCATCGACGCCACCCGCCAGCACGCGCTGGAGCACGCCGTGCGCGACCTCGACGGGCGGCTGCGCGGGCTGCTCGACACGCTCGACGCGCACGTCTACACGCTCGTCGTCGACGGTGACGGCGCGGCGCCCCGGGCCGAGTTCCTCGGGCCGCGGCTCGACGTCATCTACGGCCGGGTGCCGCCGCCGGACGTCGACGTCGACCAGCTCTGGGAGCAGAGCGTCCACCCCGACGACCGCCCGGCGCTGGCGCGGCGCCTCGACCGGCTTCGCCGCGGGGAGGGGGCGAGCGTCGTCTACCGGGTGCTCGGGCTCGACGGCGTGACCCGCTGGATCCGCGACCGCTCCCGCGGCCGGACAGGCGAGGACGGGCGGCTGCGGATCGACGGCATCGCCGCGCCGGCGGACGTGGACGGCGAGGCCACCCAGGACCTGAGCCGCTCGCGCCAGCTCGCGCGGGTGCTGTCGGAGCTCGACGACACGGTGTTCGAGCTCGAGCACGTCGGGACGGGCTGGCGGGCGGTCTACGCGAGCCCCGGCATCTACCGGCTGCTCGGCGGCCAGCCGCCCGACGGCGTGAACGTGCGGGACGCGCTCGTCGACTGCCTGCACCCCGACGACCGGGAGGCGTACCTCAAGCAGGGAGCCGACCTGCTCGAGGGTCGCGCCACCTCGGCGGCGTACCGGCTCGTCGGGCTCGACGGTCGGACCCGGCGCGTGGTCTCGCGGGCGCACCCGCTGCGGCGGGTCGGCGACACGTTGCACGCGGTCGGCGTCGTGTCGCTGATCGAGACGGCTCCGCTCGACGCCCGAGCGCCCGTCCTCACGGCCCGCCAGCTCGAGGTCCTGGCGCTGCTCGCCGAGGGCTACACGAGCGAGACGATCGCCGCGAAGCTGGTCATCTCGGTGGCCACGGTGCGCAACCACGTGACCGCGATCCTGCGCGAGCTCGACGCCCACTCGCGCCTCGAGGCGGTCGCCGAGGCGCGCCGCCTGCTGCTCGTCTGAGCCGAACGGAGCACCTGTTCCGCTTTTTGCTAGGGTGGCGCCGTGGCCGTCTCCGATCGCGTCGACGCGCAGCGGAACCGGGCCCGGCTCGTCGCCTCGGCGCGCGGCCTCCTGGCCCGTGACGGGGTCGACGTGTCGGTGCGCGAGGTCGCCCGTGAGGCGGGCGTCGGGGTGGCCACGCTGTACCGCCACTTCCCGACCCGCGACGACCTGGTCGACGCGGTCCTCGAGGAGGCCTTCGAGGCGGTCGTCAGCGCCGGCGAGCGGGCGCTCGCAGCCGACGACGCGTGGCTCGGCTTCACCGGCTTCGTCGAGGAGACGCTGGTGCTCCACGCGAGCAACCGCGGCCTGAAGGACGTCGTCGAGACCGGCCAGCACGGACGCGAGCGGGCGGCCTCGATGCGCCGCCGGATCCGGCCGCTCGTGGCCGAGCTCGTGCGGCGCGCCCAGGAGCAGGGGACGCTGCGGCCGGACTTCACCCCGCAGGACGTGACGCTCCTGTTCTGGGGCTGCGACCGCGCCATCGAGCTTCCCGCCCACGTGGCCCCGGACGTCTGGCGGCGGCAGCTCGGCTTCCTGCTCGACGGCCTGAGGGCGTCGGCGGCGACGCCGCTGCCGCAGCCGGCGCTGACGGACGAGCAGCTCGAACGAGTCGGCACGGCGGGAGCGCCGCGCCGCTGAGAGGAGAAGACGTGCACGAGCGCGAGATCCGCATCGCGACTCCGGACGGCGACATGACCACGTTCGTCGTCCACCCCGACGGGGACGGGCCGTGGCCCGTCGCCGTGCTGTTCATGGACGGCGTCGGCTACCGCGAGCAGGTCAAGGACAACGCCCGCCGGTTCGCCGCCGCCGGCTACTGGTGCGTCGCGCCGGACCTCTTCCACCGGGCCGGCGAGGGGCTGACGTTCGACTTCGCGAAGGCCGCCGACGAGACCTACCGCGCGCGCCTGATGGAGGTCGTGTCGAGCGTGACGCCCGACGCGGCGCTGGCCGACACCGAGGCCGTCCTCGAGCTGGCGGCGGACGATCCGGCGGCCGCCGACGGGCCGGCCGTGTGCGTGGGCTACTGCATGGGCGCGAAGGTCGCGCTGCACGCGGCCTCGGCGCTGCCCGACACCTTCGTGGCCGCGGCCGGGATCCACCCGAGCTCGCTGGTCACCGACGCGCCCGACTCGCCGCACCACGACCTCGCGACGGTGCGCGGCGAGCTCTACTTCGCCTTCGCCGAGATCGACCACTCGGCCACCGAGGAGCGCGTCGACCGCTTCCGCCAGGAGCTCTCCGAGCAGGGCGTCGAGGGCGTCGTCGAGCGGATCGAGGGCGTCAGCCACGGCTTCGCGATGGCCGACCTGCCGGTGTACGACCAGGCGGCCGCCGAACGCCACTTCGAGCGCACGCTCGACCTGTGGCGCCGCACCCTCTCGGCGGAGCGCATCGGGGCATGAGCGAGGACGTCCACCGCCAGCACCACAACGTGACGTTCGCGCTGCTCGCGCTCGGCGGCGATCTCCTACGCGCTGATGCAGTCGCTGGTCGCGCCGGCGCTCCCCGACATCCAGCACGCGCTCGACACCTCGGTCAACTCCGTCAGCTGGGTGCTCACCGTGTACCTGCTGAGCGCGTCGATCTGCACGCCGCTGATCGGCCGGCTCGGCGACATGTACGGCAAGGCCCGGCTGCTGGTCGCGGTGCTCGCGCTGCTGTGCGTCGGACGACCGTGGTCTGCGCGCTCGCGACGAGCCTCACCGTGATGCTGATCGGGCGCATCGCGCAGGGCGCCGCCGGCGGCATCTTCCCGCTGGCGTTCGGGATCATCCGCGACGAGTTCCCGCGCGAGCGCGTCGCCGGCGCCGTCGGGATCATGTCGGCCCTGGCCGGCGTCGGCGGCGGGCTCGGCGTGGTGCTGGCCGGGCCGATCGTCGACAACCTGTCCTACCACTGGCTCTTCTGGTTCCCGCTCGTGCCGCTGCTCATCGCGACGGTCGTCGATCCACCTGTTCGTGCCGGAGTCGCCGATCCGGGTGCCGGGCCAGATCAACTGGGCCGGCGCGGCGCTGATGGCCCTCGGGCTCGGCCTGGTGCTGATCGCGGTGAGCGAGACGCCGACCTGGGGCTGGCTCTCGCCGAAGACCATCGGCGCGTTCGCGGCCGGGGCCGTCTTCCTGGTGCTCTGGGTGCGGAGCGAGACGCGCAGCAAGAGCCCGCTGGTGGACATGCGGATGATGCGGATCCGCGGCGTCTGGACGACCAACGCCGTCGCCCTGCTCCTGGGCTTCGGCATGTACGCGTCGTTCATCCTCCTGCCGCAGTACGTCGAGTCGCCGTCGGCGGCCGGCTACGGCTTCGAGGCGTCGGTGACCGGCGCGGGCCTGTTCCTGGTGCCGACGACCATCGCCATGCTGATCCTGGGCGCCCAGACGGGCCGCCTCGAGAAGCGGTTCGGCTCGAAGCCGCCGCTGCTCGCCGGCGCGCTGGTCACCGCCAGCGCGTACGTCGTCCTGGCGGTGGCCCGTGACGAGCGCTGGGAGATCTACCTCGCGGCGCTCCTGCTCGGCTCCGGCATCGGCCTGGCGTTCGCCTCGATGGTCAACCTCATCATCGAGAACGTCGGCCCCGAGGAGACCGGCATCGCCACCGGCATGAACACCGTCACCCGGTCGATCGGCGGCGCGTTCGGCGGCGCGGCGGTCGCCTCGATCCTGGCCCAGACCGTCACCGCCGACCGGCTTCCCGTCGAGCGAGGGGTTCACGGTGGCCTTCGCGCGTGTGCGCCTTCGCGCTGGTGATCGGGTTCTTCGTCGGCCTGGCCATCCCGCAGCGCCGGCCCGAGGACGCGTTCGTCACGAGCCGGAAGCTGACCGCCACCTCGAGCTGACGGAAGCACAGCCGGTTTCAACGTGAGCCCGTGCCGTCTGGCGAGTGGCTCGCACCGCCAGGCTTCACCCGGCGGCGCAGCGCGTATGCGGGCCAATACGTGCAAGCCGCCGGGTACGACCTGGCAACGCGAGACGCCGCCAGGCGGTGGCGGGGCATGTTGAGACCGGCTGTAAACGCGCGGGCCGGCTCGCGGGTCGTAGGGTCGTGCAGCTCATCGACGACGCCATCACGACGGTGCCCCGCGCCGAGCCGCTCGCGCGGCGGGCAGGGGCGGACGACCTCGCCCGGCTCTACCGCGAGCGCGGGCCGGCCTTCGCAGCCGTCGCCGCGGGGATCTGCGGCGAGGCCGCGCCCGACGCCGTGCAGGACGCCTTCGAGCGCGCCCTGCGGCGGGTCGGGACGTACCGCGCCCGCGGATCGCTCGAGGCCTGGCTGTGGCGGGTCGTGGTCAACGAGGCCTGCCGGCAGGCCCGGCGGCGGCCGCCGCCGGTGGCCCCGGCCGGCGGCGCTCACGAGGATCCGCCGGTGGTCGACGACCGGATCCGCTCGTTCGTCGCCAGACTGCCGCCGCGCCAGCGGGCCGTCGTGTTCCTGCGCTACTACGCCGACCTCGACGAGGCGGCGATCGGCGCGGCGCTCGGCATCCGCCGCGGCACGGTGGCCGCGACGCTGCACCGCGTTCACGCGCGCCTGCGAACCGTCCTCTCCGAGGAGACGCCATGAAGGTCGACGATCCCGTCGAGCAGCTGCTCCGCCGCGCCGTCCGCGGCACCCCGCCGCCGACGCTGCCCGCCTGGGAGCGCCTGGCCGCACCCGCCGTGCCTCCGCGCCGGCGCCGGCGCGGCGTCCTGGCACTGGCGGCCGCCGCGCTGGCCCTGGCCCTGGTGCTGACCGTCGGCGGCATCGACCGCCAGCGGCCGGCCGTCGACCGTCGAGCGGGCCCGCGCCGCGCTGGCCCAGCCGTGGCCTGCCGGCCAGATCCTGCACGTCCGCACGACGACCGTCTTCCACTACGACCAGCCGAGCGTGGTGGTCGACGAGTGGCAGCTCACGAGCGCCCCGTTCACCCGGCGGGTCGTGACCGCCGTCGCCGGCGACCGCCAGGAGGTCGCGTCCTCGGGGGACGGCCGGGGCCAGCTGTTCGATCCGGGCTCGGGCCAGCTCGTCGAGACCGCGGCGCTGCCCGCCTCGTGGCGACCGGCGGCGATCGACGAGACCTCGCGCGAGCAGATGGAGGGCTACCTGACCCAGGTCGGCGCGCGGGCGCTCGGCCGTTCTCGGGTCGACGGCCACGACGTCCTCGGCTTCGAGGCGTTCGGTCACGACCGCTTCTACCTCGACGCGGCCACGTTCCTCCCGGTCGTGTGGCAGAGCTACGGGATGGGAAGCGGCGAGCAGCAGCGGGGCTACGACGTGCACTATGCCTGGCAGCTGCTCGACGACACGGCCGGCAACCGAGGCCTGCTGGACGTCGCCGCCCAGCATCCCGGCGTGCCGACCAGCGCCCTGGCCGGCACGGCCTGGCAGGCGCGGGTCGACGCGCTGGCCCCGCAGCTCCCGGAGCTGCCGGGCGGCTGATCAGCGGACGCGGACGCTGAGCGTGCTGACGATCGTCGAGCCCGCCCGCAGGACGGCACGCCAGGCGCCGGGCGGGAGCGGGACGGTCGATCCCAGCACGCTCACGATCCGCGGGTTGTTGTTCTTGACCACCGCGCCGAGCAGCGTGCCGTTCGGCCAGTACCACGAGACGCTGAGCCGGGCGCCGCGGCGCGGCTGGGTCTGCAGGTCGAAGTGGGCGTACGCCTGGCGGCTCGCCGAGCGGATCGTGGTGGCGGCGCTGCCGCTGCTGCGCGCCGTCGCGTAGGCCCGCCGGGCGACGCCGCTGGCCGGCGGGTCGAGGACGACGGTCTGCAGCTCGGGCGGCAGCAGGCCGCGCTCGGTGCGGCCGGTCATCGAGACGATGAACCCGCCGGGGAACAGGCGCGCGCCGCCGGCCAGCAGACCGGGCGCGAGGCGGATCGGGTGGACGAAGCGGCCGCGCGAGACGGAGAGCTCCTCGACCAGCAGCGGCCCGCCGAACGGGCGGCGCAGCTCGAGCCGGAGGTGCGCCGTGCGGTTGACGCGGCCCGGCGACGACCAGCGTCCCGCGGCCGACGCTGCGCGCCCAGCGAACGTGGAACGCGGGGCGCTCGAGCGAGGCCGAGATCGCCCCGCGCGGGCTCGCGAACGTCGCGTAGACCGCCCCCTTCTGTCCGATCGCGGTGACGCAGGTGACGCGCGTCCTGGCGGCGGCGCAGGCCCCGCCCCAGCCGCGGAACACCTGGCCGGGCGCGGGCCGGGCCCGCAGCTTGACCGTCGTGCCGGGCTTCGCCGTGGTGTAGCAGCGGAAGCCCGAGAGGCCGCAGCGGATCTGGGTCGCCGCCCGGGCCGCCTGGCCGATCGTGGCCGCCAGCGGCGTTGCGCCGCCGACGGGCTCGGTGGTGACGCTGCCGCCGCCGCTGACGCTCACCTCGAGGCTGCGCGCCGGCGGCGGGTAGCTCGGCGGCGGGCCGGCGCTGGTGTCGGTGTGGACGGTCTGGCCGAACCCGGCGGTGACCGTGGTGTCGGCGCTGATGGTGACGGTGCACGTCGGCGCGACGGGGCAGGCGCCGCCCCAGCCGCTGAAGGTCGAGCCTGCGGCCGGCGTCGCCGTCAACAGCACGACGGTGCCGTCGAGGTACGAGGCCGAGCAGGTCACGCCGCAGGAGATCCCGGCCGGGGCGCTCGCCACGCTGCCCGAGCCGGTGCCGCTCAGGTGGACCTCGAGCCGGTGCGTCGTGGCCGGCGGCGGCTCGCCGCCCGGCACGGTCGGCACGCTCGCCACGGCGACCGGCACGGTGACGCTCGCAGAGGCCGACGACGGCGACGCGTTGCCCGCCCCGTCGACGGCGGTGAGCGTGTAGGCGTACGTCTGGCCGGGCACGGTGGACGGGTCGTGGAAGGACGGGCCCGACGCCTGGCCGATCACGGCGCCGTTCCGGCTGACCCGGTAGGCGACCGGGCCGCCGCAGCCGTCGGCCACGGCGGACCAGCTCAGGTCGACCGACCCGTCAGGCGCCACGGACGCCGTCGGCGCGGCGGGCGCCGGTGGCGCGGTCGTGTCCAGGACGAGGGTGGCGGCGACGGACAGGGCGCTCGCGTTGCCGTCGGCGTCGATCGCCCGGACCGCGAACGCCGTCGTGGAGCAGGGCGCCAGGCCCCGGCCGGTGGTGGACGCGGTCTTCGCGGACTGGGCGCGGGTGCCGTTGCGGTACAGGTCGTAGCGGTCGACGCGCACGTTGTCGCTCGACGGCGACCAGGTGATGCTCGCGGTCGTCGGCGAGGTCACCGTCACCTGGACGCCGGTTGGCGTGGAGGGCGGGGTGACGTCGCGCGTCCAGACGTTGTCCTCGGGGCAGCCGTCGCCGCCGCAGCTGTCGCCGCCGACGACGGAGAACAGGCCGTCGCCGCCGATCGCACCCGACACGTAGTTGCGGATGCGGCTGTCGCCCGAGGTGACGTCGCCGGTCATCGTCCAGGTGTTCGCCGATGGGTCGTACACCTCCGAGGTGGCGCTGTCCGACCTGAAGCTCTCACCGCCGGCGACCCAGATCCGGCCGTCGGAGGCCACCGCCGCGGCGAACTGGGTGCGCGCGACGTTCATGTCCTGCACGCGGCGCCAGCCGCGGGCGGGGCTTGCTCGGGTCGTACACGTCGACCTCGGTCGAGCCGTTGCCGCAGAACGCGCACTCGTCGCCGCCGAGCAGGTAGATCCGGCCGTCGGCGCCGGTCACCGCGGCCGCTCCGCCGCGCGGGTCCGGCAGGTCGGGAAGGCTCCGCCACGACCGTCCGCCGCTGTACACGATCGCCTGGCGGAGGGTGTTGTCCGCGCCCTGGACGCCGCCGAGGACGTACAGCGAGCCGTCGCGACCGACGGTCGCCGCCGGCGCGCTGACGGGAACCGGCAGCGGCGGCACCGAGTCGAGATCCCAGCTCGCGGCGCCCGGTCGATAGACCTCGACCGTGGAGCCGACATCGTCGCCGTCCCCGCCCACCGCGTAGATGGTGCCGTCCGGCGCCGCGGCGCCGGCCAGGTCGGCGCGGGCCGCGTTCATCGACGGCACGCTCATCCAGTCGCGGCTGCCGCCGAGCAGCAGCGCGACGACCGTCGGGCTCTCGGTCGAGTAGTCCGGCGCGAACCCGCCGATCGCGTAGACCGCGCCCTCGCTGGACACGGTGGCGTGGCTGCTGCGGGTGGTCGGCAGCGTCGGCCCCTGCTCCCAGCCGGCGGCCTGCGCGGCGGGTGCGGCGGCGAGCGCCGCGAGGGCGATCGCTCCGGCGACGGTTCTGATGCGGCTCGTGGTCAGGTGATCATCTCCGGTACGTGACTACTACCGGAACCGCCCTGTTGCAACCGGACGGGCGGATGAGCGGCGGTAGCATCACCCGCATGTCCGACGCCGCGTTCGCCCACGCCGAGTGCGGCGACCCCGCCGGCTTCCCCGTGCTACACCACGGCACGCCGGGACCGGAGAGCTGCCGCGCTGGTGGCGCGGCCTCGCGGCGAGCGTGGGCTGCGGTTCATCGGCTTCAGCGCACCGGCTACGCCACGAGCGGCCACTCCGGCCGCCGCGTCGGGATCGCCGGTGACATCGCGTCACTCGCCGACCGTCTGGTCGACCGCTTCGCACTACGGCGTTCCGGCGGCGACCCGTTCGCCCTGGCCACCGGGCGCTGCTCCGCGGTCGGGCGGTGGCCAGACGCCGTGGCCGGTCGGTCGCCCCGTACGGCGCCGAGCGGTCTCGACCTCGAGGGCATGGGCGAGGCCAACGTCGCGAGGTCGAGGCCGCGCTCCGCGGCCGCCCGGCGCTCGCCGAGTTCGTCGGCAGAGGCCGCGGATCTGCTCGCGGCGGAGCCGCGCGATGCTCGTCGCGACCATGCGGACGCTGCTCTCGCCGCCAGACGCCGCCGTGCTCGACGGCGCTGTGGGTGAGACCCTGCTGCGGACGATGCGCGAGGGCATGGCCCGACAGCATCGACGGCTGGCTCGACGACACGCTGGCGTTCGTCGAGCCGCTGGGGTACGCGCTCGACGTGATCGCCGTGCCGGTGTCGGTGTGGCAGCGGTGGCCAGGACTGGGCGGCACCGCCGGCGTGGGCCGCTGGCTGGCCGCCACCGTCCCGGGAGCCGAGCTCCACCTCGACGAGTCGAAGGCCACATCAGCTGCTGCTGGTGCCGCGTCGAGCCGATCTTCGACTGGCTCGCGGCCAGCGCGCCGGCCTGAGGTCGAGCAGCCAGCCGATCCCGCTCGCGACGATCAGCGCCACGAGCTCGGGGTCGAGCGCCAGCGACAGGATCGCAGGGTCGGCCACGGACAGCGACGACAGCGCCAGCACGGCCGCGCCGACGGCCCACAGGAGCCAGACGCGGAGCGGGTGGCGGCGCAGCAGGCGGCGGATCACGGGCGCCGCTCCTCGAGACGCTCGCGCAGGCGGCGAGCGAGGCGCCGGCGCGCGGGGGAGAGACCGCCGAGCAGCCGCTCCATCGCCTCGGGCGCGATCGACGGCGGCGGGTTCTCGGGGATCGGCACGACGGCCGCGAGCTCGTCGGCCAGCGCGTCGACCGTCGCGTCGTCGGCGTCGTCGGGGAGCGCACGGACGCGCGCCAGCAGCGGCGCGATGCGGCCGGGGTCGGCCAGGAGGCCGGCGGCGTCAGCGGCGACGCCCTCGATCCCGCCGGGGTGGAGCGCGTCGAGCAGCCGCACCGCGGGGGCCTCCGCCGCGGGCAGCGGGGCGGCGCCGAGCAGGCCGTGCCGGCGCAGCTCCCGGGCCCAGGTGTCGATCGGGTCGGACAGCCCACCGGCGGCGGCCAGCGCCAGGGCCCGGTTCCGCAGCTCGGTCAGCCGGGCGATCTGGTCGCCGAGCTCGGCGGCCAGCGCGCGCAGCGCAGCGGCTGGATCGGCGGCGTCGGGCGCGTCGCCGGCCAGGCTCGCGCCGACCTGGTCGAGCGGCATCCCGAGGCCGCGCAGCCGGCGGATCCGCACCAGCCGCACCAGGTGCTCGGGGCCGTAGCGGCGGTACCCCGACGCATCGCGCGCAGGCGCCGGAAGGAGCCCGAGCGCCTCGTAGTGGCGGATCGCCCGGGGCGTCGCGCCGCCCAGCCCGGCGAGCTCGCCGATGCGCAGTCCAGAAGCCATGAACCGAGACTAGACATTGACGCTACGTCAAGGTCTAGCTGCCTGGTGGTGGTGCGCGACGGCAAGCTCGCCGGCGAGTGGTACTGGGGCGGCAGCGGCCCCAACACCGTCCACGACGTCTACTCGGCCACCAAGTCCGTCGCCAGCACGCTGGTCGGGATCGCGCAGGACGACGCCGCGCTTCAGATCGGCGAGCCGGCCGCCGACCTCATCCCCGCCTGGCAGGGCACGCCGTCGGCCACGGTCGCGATCCGCGACCTGCTGAGCATGGACTCCGGCCGCCAGTGGAGCTTCCAGAGCGACTACGTCGACCTCCTGCGGGCCTCCGACCGCACCGCCTACGCCGCGAGCCTCGGCCAGGCGGCGGCGCCGGGCACCACCTGGACGTACAACAACGCCGCCGTCCAGACGCTCGACGCGGTGCTCGCGCAGGCGACCGGGCAGGACGTCGCGACCTACGCCGAGCAGCGGCTGTTCGTCCCGCTCGGGATGACCCACACCCGGCTCGGCACCGACCGGGCCGGCAACGCCCAGCTCTTCGAGGGCCTGCAGTCGACCTGCCGCGACCTGGCCCGCTTCGGCGTCCTCATGCTCGACCAGGGCGCCTGGCACGGCACCCAGGTCGTGTCGAAGGGCTGGGTGCAGCAGGCGACCGGCCGCTCCTCCACCAGCCTGAACGCCGGCTACGGCTACCTGTGGTGGCTCAACCGCAAGGGCACGCTGGCCAGCCCGTTCGCGGCGATCAGCGTGAAGGCCGCGAAGCACCCGGCGTCCACCACGGGCCGGATCGTGCCGGGCGCCCCGTCCGACCTGTACTGGGCCCTCGGGCTGGGGAACCAGCTGATCCAGGTCGACCCGGCGACGAAGACCGTCGTCGTGCGGCTGGGGAAGCCGGAGCCCGATCCCCAGCCGCCGACGTTCGGCCCGAAGGAGGCCAGCGCCGTCGTCACGCAGGCCGTCACGCGGCGCTGTAGTGGAGCGTGATGCGGGCGACGACGTCCGACGCGTTGTCGCCCACCTCGGTGCTGCTGAGGACCTTGCCGGTGGCGTTCAGGTAGCGGCCGGTGCCGCCGATCAGGGTGCCGGGGTTCCCGGAGAAGACCAGGAGCGAGCCACCGTCGGCGACGTTGCTCACGCAGTCGGGCTCGCCCTTGCCGAACACGCAGCGCAGGTGGGTGCTCATCGACGCGCGGGCCGCGTGGTGCAGGTGGTCGCCCTTGAAGTCGAGCGAGTACACGTCGAGGACGTCGCCGGGCCTGGCCTCCGGGAACGGCTCCTGGGTGATCACCTTGCCGCCGCTCGTCGTCAGCGACAACGCGACCGGCTTGTCGTAGAACCGCAGCGTCTTGGTGGTGCCCGCGGCCTGGCCCGAGGCCGGCGACAGGGCGATCGCGCAGGCCACGGCGGCGGCGAGGCCGACGGCGGCGCGGATGGGGCGGAGGCGGGTGCTGTTCGTCATGCCAGCCACGCTACGGAGGGGCCCCCGGCGCCACATCGAGGCCAGCACCGGACCCGCCGCGCCCCGCTCTGGGCGCTAGCCCTTAATGACCCGGAGGTAGGCCAGCACGGCGAGCACCCGGCGGTGGTCGTCGCCGTTCTGGGGCAGCCCGAGCTTCATCAGGATCGTGCGGACGTGGGCCTCGACGGTCTTCTCGGTGAGCCACAGCCGGCGGGCGATGCCGGCGTTGGTGCGGCCCTCGGCCATCAGCGACAGCACCTCGCGCTCCCGCGGGGAGAGCTCGTCGAGGGCCTGCACCGAGCGCGGCGCGCCGATCAGGGCGGCCACCACCTGGGGGTCGAGCGCCGAGCCGCCGCCGGCGACCCGCCGGACGGCGTCGAGGAAGTCGTCCACGTCGAGCACCCGGTCCTTGAGCAGGTAGCCGAAGCCGCCGCCGGCGGATACGAGCTCGACGATGTGGCGGGTCTCGATGTGCTGCGAGAGCACGAGCACGGCCGTCGAGGGATGGGAGCGGCGGATCTCGGCCGCCGCGCGCGTGCCCTCGTCGTCGTAGTCGGGCGGCATGCGGACGTCGACCACGGCGAGCTCCGGCTCGTGCTCCTGCACCAGCGCGAGCAGGCTGTCGGCGTCGCCGGCCCGCCCGACGACCTCGTGGCCGGCGTCCTCGAGGAGCCCGGCCAGGCCCTCCCGCAGCAGCACCGTGTCCTCGGCGATCACGACCCGCATGGCAGCTGCACGGCGACGCGCGTCCCGGCTCCGGGTGGGCTCTCGATGGCCAGCGTCCCGCCGTGCGCGGCGACGCGGTCGTGCATCCCGGCGATCCCCGTGCCGCCGCCCGGCAGCGCGCCACCGACGCCGTCGTCGACGACCAGCAGGTGCAGCACGTCCCCGTCCTGCACCGTCTCGAGGACGACGCGCGAGGGCGAGCCGTGCTTGACGGCGTTCGTGAGGGCCTCGCAGGCCACGAAGTAGGCGGCCGCCTCGATGGCCGCCGGCGCCCGGGCCCGGCTGGCCTGCACCTCGACCGGGACCGCGGCGCCGCGGGCGAGGTCGGCGAGCGCGGCCGCGAGCCCCTCGTCGAGCCGCGCCGGCCGGATCCCGGCGGCGATCGTGCGCAGGTCGCCGATGGTCGCCGCGACCTCGTCGACGGCGGCGTCGATGGCCGGGCTCGAGCACGCGGGCGCCGCGCGGCAGCGACCGCTGCAGCCGGCGCAGCACGATCCCGAGCGTGACCAGCCGCTGCTGGGCGCCGTCGTGCAGGTCGCGCTCGATCCGCCGTCGCTCGTCGTAGCCGGCCTGGGCGATGCGCTCCCGCGACGACTCCACCTCCGCGAGCTGCAGGCGCAGCTCGACGCGCAGACGGGCCAGCTCGACCGGGACGACCGCGGCCTGGATGACCGCGCGCAGCAGGTCGGGCCGGTGCGTGAGCTCCGGGTCGTGCAGGAGGACGCCGAGCTCGCGCTCCCCGCGCCCGACCGGCGAGCGCGCCCGGCCGTCGTCGGGCAGGCCGTCGAGCAGGTGGCCGTCGGCGTCGGCGTAGGCCCCGGTCTCGGGGAGCCGGAACACGACCTCGGCCGTGGGGTCGCCGAGGGCCACGGCGACCACCGCACCGACGTGCTCGGGCTCGGCCCGGCCGTCGCGCACCTGGTCGAGGAACCCGCGCAGCAGGCGCACGGCGTCGAACCGGGCCCGCGCGAAGCGGCGGTCGACGAGCGACTGGATGCGGTCGCGCAGCGGCCGGAACGCGACCGCCGCCGCCAGCGTCGCGAGCGAGGCGGCGAGCGCCGAGCGGCCGGCGACGAGGCCGGCGCCGAGCGCCACCACCGCGTACGTGGCAGCCAGCAGGGCGGTGAGCGCTGCGTAGACCAGCGTCCGGTTGAGGATGCGATCGATCTCGTACAGGCCGTGCCGGGTCACCGCGATCCACACCGCCACCGCCGGCCAGACCTGGATCACCGCGAGCCCGACGCCGTCGAGCGCGTCGGGCCACGGCAGGACGAGCGCGACGAGAGACCCTCCGCCGAGCCAGAGCGGCACGAGCAGCGCGCCGTAGGCCAGCCACAGCACCTGGCGGCGGAGCTGGGCGTCGCCGGCCCGGTAGCGGGCCCACAGCGACGCGGCGCCGAGGAACAGCGAGCCGACCAGCCCGAACCAGCACGTCCAGAAGGCGTACAGGAAGCGGTCGCTGCTCCACGAGAACGGCAGCGGGCTGATCGCCTTGAAGTCGTAGTGGGTGTCGAGCTGATGGGTCGTGGCCAGCAGCAGGACGATGACGATCGACACGATCCAGGCGAACGCCGCCGCCGGCCGCCAGCGGCGCGACGGCAGCCGCCCGTCGGGGTAGGTGAAGGCCAGCGCGAGGAGCCACAGGAACAGGGCGACCCACTCCTCGGCCACGACCGAGGCCCAGCGACCCGCCGTCGAGCTCGGGTGGTGGTACAGCCAGAGGGTGTCGAGCGCGTCGGCGGCCATGACGACCGAGACCGAGAGGCCGCCGGCCACGAGGATCCAGGCGACCCGCTCGCGCGGCCGCCGCCACAGGATCGCCAGGCCGACGAGCGCCGGGGCCAGCACCACCAGGGCGAAGATCGGAATCGCAGGCGCCGGCACCGAGACCGGTGCGCCGCGTCCCTCGGCGAGCACCGTGGCGGTGCCCGCGACGACCAGCGCGGCCAGCGTGGCCAGGGCGCAGGCGGAGGCGAGCGAGCGGCGGAGCATCGCCTCCATCGTCTCGCATCGCGGCGTCGCTGACCACGGTGCTGGCCCTGGACCGGCGTGACCTGCGTCAGCGGTCGAGCACGAGGTCGTTCTCGACCGAGCACCAGGCCCCGTCGACGCCGGCCGGCCGGGCCGGGTCGTCGGCTGCGCGAGGGACGAACGTCCGCAGCAGCGACGGCTTCACCGCGAACACCGCGTCGGAGTCGAGGTAGGCGCTCTCGGCGTCGAACACGTGGGTGGTCACGCTGCGGTAGCCCTCGGCACGGACGATCAGGTGGACGTGCGCCGGACGCCACGGGTGGCGGCCCGCGGCGGCCAGCATCTGGCCGACCGGCCCGTCGCTCGGGATGGTGTACGGCACCGGGCGGACGGCCAGGAAGGCGTACGTCCCGTCCTCGCGGGTGGTGTAGCGGCCACGCAGGTGGTCCTCGTCGGCCTCGGCATCCTGGACGGCGTACAGCCGGTTGTCGCCGTTCTGCCAGACGTCGAGCTCGGCGCCGGCGATCGGCCGCCCGTCGACGTCGAGCACCCGGCCGTGCACCCAGGCCGGGAGGCCCGCGGGCTGCTCGAACAGCGGCTCGCCGTACCCTCGCGCGGGCGCGCCCGGCACGTAGAACGGGCCGAGCACCGTCGACTCGGTCGCCCCGCCCGGCGCGGGGTGGGCCAGCGCGTCGACCAGCATCGACAGGCCCAGGGCGTCCGACCACAGGATGAGCTCCTGGCGGCTGTCGTCGGTGATGTCGCCGCTGGCCCTGAGCACGGCGATCGCCGCCTGCCACTCGCGCTCCGTCAGCTCGACCTCGGCGGCGAACGCGTGCAGGTGGCGGACGAGGGCCTGCAGCAGCGTGCGCAGCCGGGCGTCGGGACAGCCCTCGAAGCTGCGCAGGACCGCGGCGGTGATGTCCTGCGGCGAGGTCGGCATGGAGTGAAGTGTTCGTTAGGCTCAGGCCATGATCGCCAAGGCCCCGTTCGGCAGCACCGGCCACGCCAGCACCCGCACGATCTTCGGCGGCGCCTCGCTCGGCCAGGTCTCCCACGCAGACGCCGAGCGCGCGCTCGAGCTCCTGCTGCAGCACGGCGTGAACCACATCGACGTCGCCGCGTCCTACGGGGACGCCGAGCTGCGCCTCGCGTCGTGGCTGACGCGCCACCCGGACACGTTCTTCCTGGCCACCAAGACCGGGCAGCGCGACTACAAGGGCGCGAAGGAGGAGATCCGCCGCTCGCTCGAACGTCTCGGCGTCGACTCGTTCGACCTGATCCAGCTGCACAACCTGGTCGACGTGATCGACTGGGAGTTCGCGCTACGCGAGGGCGGTGCGCTCGAGGCCGCCATCGAGGCTCGCGAGGAGGGGCTCGTCCGCTTCATCGGCGTCACCGGCCACGGTCTCACGGTGGCCAACATGCACGCCCGGAGCCTCGAGCGGTTCCCGTTCGACTCGGTGCTCGCGCCGTACAACTACCGCCAGATGCAGGACGAGCGCTACGCGGCCGACTTCGAGGCGCTGGCGGCGACCTGCGCCGAGCGGGGGGTGGCGCTGCAGACGATCAAGGCGATCGCCCTCGCGCCGTGGGACGGCCGGCCGCAGACGGCGAGCACCTGGTACGAGCCGCTGACCGACCCGGAGGACATCGAGCTCGCGGTGCACTGGGTGCTCGGACGCGACGGCGTCTTCCTGAACACGGTCGGCGACGTGAAGCTGCTGCCACACGTGCTCGCCGCAGCCGAGACGTTCCAGACGCGGCCCGACGACGGGGCGATGGAGGCCCTGATCGAGCGCCGCTCCGTCGCGCCGCTCTTCACCTAGCGCATGAAGCGGCCATGGGACCTGGCCGCCGTCGGGGAGGTCCTGGTCGACGTGACCGCCGAGGGTCTCGTGCCCGGGGAGGTCGTGCACGGCCCGGTGCGGCTGCAGCCTGGCGGCACCCCCGTCAACGCCGCGTTCGCTGCGGCGGCGATCGGCGCGAGCTGCGTCGTGGTCGGGCGCGTCGGTGCCGACCCGGCGGGCACGATGCTGCGGGCCTCGCTCCTCGTCGCCGGGATCGACGCCCACCTCGCAGGCGACGGCCGTGCTCCGACCGGCGTCTACCTCGAGACGGGAACGGGAGACGGGCGGTCGATCGTGGCCGACCGCGGCGCCAGCGCCAGGCTGTCGGTCGACGACATCCCCGACCCGCTCGTCGCGGGCGCCGTGCTGGTGTCGGGCTACGCGCTGCTGCACGACGACACCGCACCGGCCGCGAGCGCCGCGCTGCGGCGGGCGCAGGCGCGCTACACGGCCGTGCTGCTGGCGGCGCCCCAGCTGCTGCAGGCGCTCGGCCCCGAGGAGGTTCGCCGCCGGAGCGTCGGCGCCGACGTCCTCCTGGCCAACGCCGAGGAGGCCCGGGCGCTGACCGGGCTCGACCCCGACGCGGCCGTGGCCGAGCTGGCCCGGGCGTACGGGCTGGCCTGCGTCACCTCCGGCGCCGAGGGCGCGATCGCCGCCACGGACGACGGCGCGCTGGTGCGCGCCCGGCCGTCGGCGGCCCTCCCGGGCGACGCCACCGGAGCCGGCGACGCCTTCGCCGGGGCGTTCCTGGTCGCCCTGGTGCGCGGCGCGACGCTGCAGCAGGCGCTCGACGCCGCCTGCCACCCCTAGAGGCTCGAATCGAATAGTCTTCCGAGATTCGAATCTCGAGCGGACGTTCGGGTATGCTGTCGCGGTGCCGGCAGCAGAGCCGAACGGCAGGGCGACCCAGGATCGCAAGCGCGAGACGCGTGCCGACGACCTGCGCCGGCGGATGCGGACCGACATCCTGTCGGGCGTGCTGCGACCCGGCGAACGGCTCCAGTTCCCCGAGATGTGCAGGCGCTACGGCACCAGCGTCGGCGTGCTGCGCGAGGCCCTGACCTGGCTCGGCTCCCAGGGGCTGGTCAAGACGCAGGCCCACCAGGGGCACGTCGTCACGCCGCTGTCGCGCTCCGACCTCGACGAGCTGACCTCCGCCCGGCTGCTCATCGAGCCGGCCGTGCTGGCGCGGGCCGTCGAGGAGGGAAGCGTCGACTGGGAGGCCCGGGTCGTCGCCGCCCACCACGTGCTCACGCGCACCCCGCGCGTCGAGGCCGGCGACCCGACCCGGCCGAGCGAGGAGTGGGCGCCGGCGCACGAGGCGTTCCACGCGGCGCTCTTCTCGGGCTGCAGCAACCAGCGCCTGCTGGCGATCACCGAGGGCTTCGGCCACGGCGCCGCGCTCTACCGGATCTGGTCGATCCCGTACGAGGAGAAGCGCGACGTCGCCGCCGAGCACCGCGGCCTCGTCGAGGCCGCCGTCGGCCGGGACGCCGAGCTGGCCGCCCAGCGGCTGCACGACCACATCGCGCACACCGCCGAGCTCCTGCGCGAGCACGTCGACGAGGACTAGCGCCTCAGGCGCACTCCTCGAACGTCGGTGGCATCAGGTGGTCGAGCGGCGCCGTCCGCACGCCGCGGCGGATCGGCACGCAGCTGTCGGGGAAGTCCCGGCAGAAGGTGGCGCCGGCCCGGTCGAGCTCGTCGAGGAAGCGCGGGAGGTGGCGCATCGCGCCCGTCGGCGTGTCGTGCAGCACCGCGACCGTCCAGTCCTTCTCGGCAACGTCGGCGAGGCACGCCTCGACCCAGCCGTCGGGGTCCTCCCAGTCCCGCGGCACGCTGTTCCAGAGGACGCAGGTGAAGCCGCCCGCCTCGAGGTAGTCGACGGCGTGCGGGCCGAGCAGCTGCGGGCCGAGGATGCCGCCGCCGCCGAACGGGCGGAACAGGCGCTCGCTCCCCGCGAGCTCGCCGAGCAGCCGCTGGGCGCCGCCGATCTCGCGCTCGGGCAGCGCCGGGTCGTCGCAGGCGCCGAGCAGCACGGTGTGGGTCAGGGTGTGGTTGCCGACCCGGTGGCCCTCGGCGACGGCGCGCTCGGCCAGAGCCCGCACGCCGTCGCGCTCGAGCTCACGGCCGACGACGAAGAACGTCGCCGGTGCGCCGTGCTGCTGCAGCGTCTGAAGGACACCCTCGGTGACGCCGGGCGTCGGCCCGTTGTCGAACGTGAGGGTGACCCGCCGGCTCACTCGCCCGCGACGATGGCCGTCCGGATCTCGCCGATCCCGCCGATGGAGGAGTCGACGACGTCGCCCGGCGCGAGGAAGCGCGGCGGGTTCCGGGCCACGCCGACGCCGGCAGGGGTGCCGGTGAAGATCAGGTCGCCGGGGAGCAGCGGGGTGACCGCCGAGAGCCGCTCGATCAGCTTGCCCACGGGCCGCATCAGGAGCTTCGTGGTCGCCTCCTGCACCGACTCGCCGTTGACCGAGCAGGCGATCGGGAGGTCGTCCCGGTCGTCCAGCTCGTCGGGCGTCACGATCCACGGGCCGGTCGGGCCGAAGCCGGGATACGACTTGCCCAGGCTGAACTGGGGCACCGTTCCGACCATCTGCAGGACGCGCTCGGACAGGTCCTGCCCGATCGTCAGGCCGGCGACGTACGACCAGGCGTCGGCCTCGGAGACCTTGTGGGCCCTGCGGCCGATGACCACGACGAGCTCGACCTCCCAGTCCACGTTGCCGCCCGGGTGGACGACCTCCGCGAAGGGACCGGTGATGCACGTCTGGTACTTCGTGAACACGACCGGCTCGCCCGCCTCGAGGCCCGATTCGGAGGCATGGTCGACGTAGTTCAGGCCGATCGCGTAGACCTGCGTGGGGCTCGGCACCGGCGGTCCGAGCTGCTCGCGCTCGAAGCTCTCGCCGTCGCCGTTCAGGCCCGCGTCGCCGGCCCAGGCGCGGAAGTCGTCCCACACCTCGTAGATCGCCTGAGGGTCGGACCCGAAGCGGCCCTTGCTGGCTCGTTCGACGTCGATGGCGCGGTCGTCGTTGACGATCACGAGCCGGCCCTGCAGGTTGGCGATGCGCATCCGCTGTACTCCGTTGGTCGACGCTGGCTAGACTACACAGATTCGATTCCTGGCGCGATATTTGAATCTGACACCTCATTCGAAGCCCTGGAGACACGGAGGCGCATGACGCTCAGCTTCCAGCAGCGCACCGAGGCGCTCTCCGAGCTGTTCGATCCCGCCGCGGAGATGCGAACGCTGGCCAGCGGGTTCGTGTTCACCGAGGGGCCGGTCTGGAACCGGGAGGGGCGCTACCTCCTGTTCTCGGACATCCAGAACGACGCGCGCTGGCGCTGGAGCGAGGAGCGCGGCGCGGAGCTGCTCGAGAAGCCGAACTTCGTCGGCAACGGGATGGTCTACGACGCCGCCGGCGACCTCCTGGTGTGCGAGCACATCTCGAGCAGCGTGGTGCGGATCGCGCCCGACGGCAGCCGCCGGATCGTGGCCTTCCACCACGAGGGCACCTACCTGAACAGCCCGAACGACGTGGTCGTGCGCTCCGACGGGTCGATCTACTTCAGCGACCCCGACTACGGTCGCTGGGACCACCCGGTCGGCGTGCACCGGCCGTTCGAGCTCGGCTTCCAGGGCGTCTACCGGGTGCCGCCCGGCGGCGGCCCGACCGAGCTCGTGGTGGCGAAGGACGCGTTCGACCAGCCGAACGGCCTCTGCTTCTCGCCCGACGAACGCACGCTGTACATCAACGACAAGCACGACGTGACGGCGTTCGACGTCCAGCCGGACGGGAGCCTGGTCAACGCCCGGCGGTTCGCGAGCGACCTCGGCTCCTCCGAGATCCCCGGCTCCGGCAACCCCGACGGGATGAAGTGCGACGAGCGCGGAAACGTCTGGTGCACCGGCCGCGGCGGGGTCTGGATCCTGAGCCCGAGCGGCGAGCTTCTCGGCATCCTCGAGACCCCCGAGGTGGTGGCCAACATCGCCTGGGGCGGGGACGGCTGGCGCACGCTGTTCCTGTGCACCTCGACGACCGTCCGCGCACTCGAGACGCGGGTGGCGTCGGCGCCGTTGCCGTACCACCGGTGAGCGGCGTCCTCGACGACGTCCGGGTCGTCGAGACGGCGCAGCACGTCGCCGGGCCGTACCTCGGAAAGCTGCTGGCCGATCGCGGGGCCGAGGTCGTCAAGGTCGAGCCGCCGGCGGGCGACGTGTCCCGCCGCCGCGGGCCGTTCCCCGGCGACCGCTTCGATCCCGAGCAGAGCGGGCTCTTCCTGCACCTGAACACCGGCAAGCGCAGCGTGGCCCTCGACCTGGGCGCGCTCGCGGACGCGCGGGAGCTCGAGCGGCTGGTGGCCGGCGCCGACCTGCTCGTCGACGACGGCCGCCTGGCCGAGCAGGGCATCGAGCTCGAGCGGCTCGAGCGCGACAACCCCGGTCTCGTCACGGTGCGCCTGAGCGGCTTCGGCGTCGACGGCCCGTACCGCGACTACCGGATGACCGACTTCGCGGCCTACGCCGCCAGCGGCTGGATGTCGGCCATGGGCGAGCCCGCGCGCCCGCCGCTGTACCCGGGTGTCGACTACCCGTTCTACGTCGCCGGGATCTACGCCACGTTCGGTGCGCTGGTCGCGCTGCGTCACGCCTGGCGCACGGGCCAGGGCCAGCGCGTGTCGGTGTCGGCCCTCGACGCGGCGATCTCGATCGACTTCTACGAGACCACCAAGCACTCGTTCCACGGCCGCATCCGGCGCCGCGACGGGCACATGATCACCGGCGTCGCCGCCTCCACCGCAGCCGTGCCTCGACGGTCACGTCGCGCTGACGTTCGCCGGGGAGGAGGACTGGCGCGCGTTCTGCGAGGTCATCGGCGCGCCCGAGCTGTCCGAGGGCCGGTTCGGCTCGGCCGCCGAGCGGCTCGCCCGGACCGAGGAGCTCGACCCGCTGGTCCAGGCCGCGCTGAGCGACAAGCGGGTCGCCGACGTCGTCCGCGAGAGCCAGGCCCGCCGCGCGGCGGTCTCTCCGGTGGCCTCGACGGCGGACGTGTACGCCTCCGAGCAGCTCCGGTTCCGCGACTGGTTCGCCACCGTCGAGCACCCCGAGGCCGGCACGGTCGAGCATCCCGGCGCGCCGTTCCGGCTCGAGCGCCCGAGCTGGAAGGCACGCCCGGCGCCGCTGCTCGGCGAGCACCAGCCCCTGCTGCAGCAACCCCGGACCCGCTCGTTGCCCCGCGCCGGAGGGCAGACCGGCGGGCCGCTCGAGGGCCTTCGGATCCTCGATCTGACGATGGGCTGGGCCGGCCCGCTGTGCACCCTGCAGCTCGCCGACCTCGGGGCCGAGGTGATCAAGATCGAGGGGCCGAACCGGATGGACTGGTGGCGCTCGGGCAGCGTCTCGCAGCCGAACCCGGACATGAGCGACCTCGAGGAGCGGCGCTGGGAGCAGAGCCCCGTGTTCAACGGGGTGAACCGCAACAAGCGCGAGCTGGTGCTCGACCTGAAGAGCGAGCGCGGGCTCGAGCTGTTCGCCGAGCTGGTGGCGGTCAGCGACGTCGTGGTCGAGTCGTTCAGCCCGCGGGTCCTGCGGAGCTGGGGGCTCGGCTGGGAGCGGCTGCAGGAGCTCAACGAGCGGCTGATCCTGCTCTCGCTGCCGGCGGTCGGCCAGGTCGGGCCGTGGTCGCACTACGTCGGCTACGCCTCGACCACCGAGGCGCTCTCGGGCCTTCCGGCGCTGTGCGGCTACGAGGGCGAGGGGCCGATCCTGCAGACCCCGAGCATCGCCGACCCGCTGGCCGGCCTGAACGGCGCCGCAGCGCTGGCGCTGGCGCTGCTCGAGCGGGAGCGCTCCGGGCGCGGCCAGCGGATCGAGGTCGCCCACGTCGAGTGCCTCGTCCCGCTGATCGGGGAGGCGCTGATGGACTGGGCCCTGAACCGGCGGGTGCGCGAGCGGCACGCCGCCGGAGACGTCTCGTTCGCACCGAACGGCGTCTATCCGTGCGCCGGTGACGATCGCTGGGTGGTCGTGAGCGCCGCCGACGACGGCGACTGGGACCGGCTCTGCCGGGTGATCGGGCGCCGCGACCTGGCCGTGCTCGATGCGGCCGAGCGGGTCGCCCGGCGGGTCGAGGTCGACGAGGCGATCGCCGCCTGGACGAGCGAGCGGCCGCCGCGGGCGGCCATGCAGGCGTTGCAGGAGGCCGGCGTCGTCGCCGCTGCGGTGAACAGCGAGGCCGACCTGCTCGACGACCCCCAGGTCGCGGCGACCGCGGGGTTCGTCACCATCGACGGCCCGTACGTCGGCCCGCACCCCTACCCGAACGTGACGGTGAAGCTGTCGGCCACGCCGGGCCGCGTGTGGCGGGCGGCGCCGCAGTTCGGCGAGGACAACGAGCACGTCCTGCGCGAGGTGCTCGGCCTGTCGGCGGACGAGACCGCGGAGCTGCAGGCGGCGGGCGTGATCGCCGACGTCCCGTCGGCGGCGGCCCGGGCGCGGCTGAGCGCGTTCGGCGGCCAGCTGCAGCGGCACGCCCAGACGAGCGCTCCGTGACGCCCCTGGCGGGGCGGACGGCCCTGGTCACCGGTGCCTCCGGCGGCATCGGCCGCGCGATCGCCCGGGCGCTCGCGGCCGCCGGCGCGCGGGTCTGCGCCCACGGCCGTGACCGGGAGGCGCTCGCGGCGCTCGCACCCGACCTGGCCAACGACCCCGTCCTGCTCACCGCCGACCTCGCCGACCCCGACCAGGTGGCCCGGCTGGCGCGCGAGGCCCTGAAGGCGCTCGGCGGGCTGGACGTGCTGGTCAACAATGCCGGGATCGCCGGCCGCCTGCCGGTGCACGAGCTGGACGCCGCGTTCATCGACCGGATCCTCGACACCAACCTGCGGGCCCCGCTGCTCCTGACCGCCGGGGTGGTGGGAGCCATGCGGGAGCGCGGCGGCGGCTCGATCGTCAACGTGTCCTCGATCTCCGGCGTCGTCGGGACGGTGCCGCGGTCGACCTACGCGGCCAGCAAGGGCGGGCTCGACGCCGCCACCCGGGCGCTGGCCAACGAGCTCGGGCCCGACGGCATCCGGGTCAACTCGATCGCGCCGGGCATCGTCGACGGCGACGCCTGGACGCCGTTCCGGGCCATCCCCGGCTCCATGGAGCGGCTGGCCGAGATGACCCCGCTGCGCCGCCTCGGGCCGCCCGAGGAGATCGCCGACGTGGTCGTCTTCCTGGCCTCGGACGCCTCGCGCTTCGTGACCGGCCAGACGCTGTGCGTCGACGGCGGGCTGGCCACTACCGTCAACCTGTAGGCGTGTCCTTCCTGATCGTCGCCGACGACCTGACCGGCGCCTGCGACGCGGCCGCCGGCTTCCTGCGGGCGGGCCAGCCCGTCACGGTGGCGCTGCAGGACGACGTCCTCGAGGAGGCGGGCGGGGTCGTCGCGATCGACGCCGACACCCGGGGCCTCGACGAGGGCGGCGCCCGGCGGCGGATCGAACGGCTCGTGGCCCGGCTGCCGGCGGGGCAGCCGGTGTTCAAGAAGATCGACTCGCTGCTGCGCGGGCACATCGCGGCCGAGCTGGCCGTGCTGCGCGACTGGTTCCCCGACCGGCTGATGGTGGTCGCGCCGGCGTTCCCGGCCAACGGGCGGACGACCCGTCGCGGCGTGCAGCACCTCGACGGCCGGCCGCTCCTGCAGCACGGCCGGGCGCTCGGGGACGGGGCCGCGACGAGCGACCAGCTGGCCCGCGTCCTCTTGCCGCACCGCTCCCGCCGGGTCGCTCCCGAGCGGCTCGACCGCTCGCTCGTCGGAGTCGTGACCTGCGATGCCGAGACCGACGAGGACCTCGACCGGCTCGTCGCTGCCCTGGCCGACCGGGCCGCGGACGTGATCTGGGTCGGCTCGGGTGGGCTCTCGGCGGCGCTGGCCCGCTCGCTCGGCGAGGTGCCGGCGGTGGCCGCCTGGGAGCCGCCGTCGCGGGTCGTCGCGGTCGTCGGCAGCACCGCGGACCTGGCCGTGCGCCAGGCCCGGGCCCTCGAGGGCCACGCCGAGCTGGCCAGCGCCGACGAGGTCGGCGGCCTGCTCGACGACGGTCCGCTGCTGATCCTGGTCGGCGGCGCGACCGCCCGGCAGGTGCTCGACGGGCTCGGCATCCGGGCGCTCGAGCTGGTCGCCGAGCTCGAGCCCGGCGTGGTGCTGGCGCAGCCGTCGCCGCGGAAGGGCAGCCTTCAGATCGTGACGAAGGCCGGCACCTTCGGCGACGACCAGACCCTGGTGCGGGTCGTGGCGGCCGCCCGGGCGGGCACGACCGCGTGAGCCCGCTGCCCCGGATCGCGGTGACGATGGGCGACCCGGCCGGCGTCGGCCCCGAGGTGGTCGCCAGGGCGCTGGCCGCCGAGGAGGTGCGCGCCGCCTGCCGGACGCTGGTCGTCGGCGACCTGCCCCGTCTGCGGCGGGCCGCCGAGCTGTGCGGCGTGCCCGTGCCGGCCGACGTCGAGCAGGTCGGCGAGCTGCCGGCAGAGCTCCCGTTCGGGGAGCTCTCGCCGCTCGCCGGCGACGCGGCGTACCGCTACGTCGCCCGGGCGGTCGAGCTCGCGCAGGCCGGCGAGGTCGACGCGATCTGCACCGCGCCGCTCAACAAGGCCGCCCTGCAGGCCGCGGGCCACGTCTACCCCGGCCACACCGAGCTGCTGGCCGAGCTCACCGGCACCGCCGAGGTCTCGATGATGCTCACCGCACCGCGCCTGCGGGTCATCCACGTGACCACCCACGTCGGCCTGCTCGACGCGATCGAGCGGATCGACGCGCCGCTCGTCCAGCGCACGATCGAGCGGGGCCACGCCGCCCTGCTGGCCTCCGGCATCGCCGCGCCCCGGATCGCGGTCTGCGGGATCAACCCGCACGCCGGGGAGTCGGGCCTGTTCGGCCGTGGGGAGGAGGAGGCGAAGATCGCCCCGGCGGTCGCCGCGGCGCTCTCGGCGGGCATCGACTGCGAGGGCCCGCTGCCCGCCGACACGACGTTCTTCCGGGCGGTGCGCGGCGACTACGACCTGGTCGTGGCGATGTACCACGACCAGGGCCACGGGCCGATCAAGGTGCTCGGCCTGGACGCGGGCGTCAACGTGACCGTCGGGCTACCGATCGTCAGGACCTCGGTCGATCACGGGACGGCCTTCGACATCGCCGGCAGCGGCACCGCGGACCCCGGCAGCATGCAGGCCGCCCTGCTCGCCGCCGCTGCGCTCGCTCCCCGCAGCTAGCTCTGCCTCTCGCTCGGCCAGCGGCACCAGCGCGCCGTCGTCACCGAACGCGAGACGGAACGGCGCGGACAGCTCGATCCCGGCGTCGGCCCGGGCCTCGGCCCACAGGCCCTCGCTGATCCCGATCGTCCGGGTGTGCAGGGTGTCCTGGATCCAGGCGAGGCGCAGCACGTCGCCGCTGCGCCCGCTCACCGAGGCGGCCGTGGCGATCGCGTCGCGGTCGGTGCCGAGGACGATCGGCAGGCGCGTCCGCCCGACCCCCGACCAGCCGGAGGTGAGGCCGTTGACGTAGGTCTTGACCAGGTCGACGTCGTCGGCGAGCTGGCGCGAGACGAAGTCGACGAGGCCGATGCCGAGCGCGTTGCCGTGCGAGGCCGCCGTCAGCCGCAGGGCCACGATGCAGCGGACCGGCAGCGGCTCGGGCTCGCGCAGCCCGCCGACGGCCCAGCGGCCGGTCACGTTCGGGTCGAGCCCGGTGCCGCTGATGTCCTTGCCGATCCGCTCGATCACCAGCACGTCGAGCTCGCCGAACGGCACCCGCGGCAGCGCGGCCCGGGCGAGCTCGAGCAGCGCCGACTCGCGCTCGCCGCCGACGTCCTCGGGGCGCAGCGCCTCGATGCGCATGGTCTCGTCGAACTCGTTCTCGACGATCGCGAGCCCGCCGACGAGCACCGTCCGGGCCACGAGCCGGCCGAACTCCGGCATCACGTCGCGCAGGCCGTCGGGTCCGAGCGCGTGCAGCGAGCGGGCGCCCGCCTGCTTCGAGAGCCCGATCGCCGCCATCTTGCAGATCCCGCTCTCGATCGGCCCGCGGAAGTCGGTGTGCGGCTTGATCCGGTTCACCAGGAACGCGGCGCCCGCCTCGACGACGTGCCGGTCGATCGCCACGGGCAGCCCGGCGACCTCGCCGATGACCGTGGTCTCCGAGGTGGCGAGGACGGGCACGCCGAGCGTCCGCTCGGCGATCCCGTAGGACTCGAGCACCTCGACCTGGCCTGCGGGCGTGCCGCCGCCGTGGCTCCCCATCGCCGGCACCACGAACGGCTCGAAGCCGGCGTTCCGGAGCTCCGTCACCACGCTGGTGACGATCGGCCGGATGTTGGCGATGCCGCGGCTGCCGACGCCGACGGCGATCCGTCCCCGCTTCGGGCCGGCGGCCTCGATCGCGACCCGCATCGCCCGGCGGACGGCGCCGGGCACGTCGTCGAGCCGCTCGGCGCTGCGCTGCTGGCGGGCCAGCCGCAGCTCCGGCAGGTTCAGCGGCGGCGCGAAGAGCGTGGCCAGATCGGCCATCGCCGCCGCCGAGAGCTCGCCGAAGCTCACGCCTCGACGAGCAGTGCGTCGACGACCACGGCACCCTCGCCGTCCAGGATCACCGGGTTCAGCTCGACCGCCTGGTACCCCTCGAGCTCGCCGCCGGCGAACGCCGCGGCGACCTGCTCCAGCACGCCGACCAGCGCCCGGGTGCGGCGCTCGCCGAGCAGGTGGGGGAGCCGCCAGCGGGCCGCGAGCTCGGCGAGCGCGGCCGCGTCCTTCGGCAGCACCACCGTGCCGAACAGCGCGCCGGCCTCGGCGCCCCAGCCGCCGACGCCCACCGTCAGGGTCGGGCCGGCGACAGGGTCGCGCAGGGCGCCGACGAGCACCTCGGCGCCGAAGCGCATCTCGGTGAGCAGGAACCCGACCTCGGCCTCGCTGGCCGCCGCCCCGGCGGCCACCGCCGAGGCCGCGATCGCCGAGCAGGCCGCGCGCAGCTCCTGCTCGTTCGAGAGCCCGAGCTTCACGCCGCCGATCCGCTCCTTGTGGCCGACGTCCGGCAGCGACACCTTGAGGGCGAACGGCGCGCGCAGCGCGCCGGCCAGGGCCACGACCTCGTCGGCGCCGGCGGCCTCGTGCCCGGCGACCACCGGCAGCCCCGCGGCGGCCAGGATCTCGCGTGCCCGGGCCTCGGCCACGATCGCCGCCGCCGGCGGGCCGGGCGTCTCGTCGCGCTCGGCCGTCGGGGGTGCCTCGCTCGCCGGGGACAGCTTGCCGAGCGCTGCCAGCGTGAGGTCGAGGTCGGGCGTCACGCTCACGCCCGGCCGGCGGCCGAGCTCCTCGGCCCAGGCGCTCAGCGGCTGCTGGAACAGGCTGCCGACGATCACCGGGATGCCGTGCTCGCGGCCGATGCCGACGATGCGCTCGAGCGCCGCCTGCTGCCAGCGGTAGGTGGGGGTGCCGTCGGGCCACGGCAGCACCCACGGCTCGATCAGGTAGTCGACCCCGGGGTCGCCCGCGAGGGTCGAGTAGACCGCGGTGCCGTCGCCGGTCTGGACGTCGAGCGGGTTGCCCACGAACGCCCCGTCCGGGAGCAGGCCGCGCAGCCGCTCGGTCGACTCCGCCGACAGCGCGGCCAGGCGGACGCCGTGACGGCTCGCGAGGTCGGCGGTGTGTCCGGCACCGCCGCCCGAGACCGTGGCGATCATCCCGCGGCGCCCCTCGGCGCCGCCAAGCGTCAGCTGCAGGCGGGCGATCCGGCCGAGCTCCTCGGGCGAGTCGGCCAGCACCACGCCGAGCTCGCGCAGCCAGCTCGCGAGCATCCGCTCCTCGCCGACCACCGCGCCGGTGTGGGACTGGGCCACGCGCCGGCCGGCCTGGGACTTGCCGAGCAGCAGGAACGCCAGCAGCACGCCGCGCTCCCGGGCCGCGCGGGCTGCGGCCTCGAGCGCGTCGCGATCGCCGATCGCCTCGACCACGCAGCACACGACCCTCGTGCTCTCGCGGGCGACCAGGTGGGCCACCGCCTGGGGCAGGCCGAAGACCGCGCCGTTGCCGATCGAGTAGCACTGGTCCATCCCGAGCCGCTCGGCGGCGACCGCGCCCATCGCGGCCCCGGTCAGGCCGCCGCTCTGGCTCACGATCGAGACCGGGCCGGCCTCGATCCCCGGCGGCACGGGCTGGGAGATCGCGCACAGCCGCTCGTGGAACGAGGCGAAGCCGACGCAGTTCGGCCCGACGAGCTGGACGTCGTGCGCCCGGCAGATCTCGCGCAGCCGCTCCTCGCGGGCCCGCCCCTCGGCGGTGTGCTGCTCGCCGAAGCCGTTCGAGATCAGGATCACCCGCCGGCAGCCGCGCGTCGCCAGGTCCTCGAGAGCCCCGACCGCGCGCTCGGCTCCGACCACGATGACGCCGACGTCCGGGACGTCCGGCAGCGCGTCGAGCGACGGGTGGCAGGGCCGGCCGATCAGCTCGGTCCGGTTCGGGTTGACGAGCCAGATCGGGTCCGCGTAGCCGTACTGCTCGAGGCTCATCACGAGCCACTCGGACCACGGGATCCCGCGGTCGGAGGCCCCGATGATCGCGACGCCGGGCACTCAGACGGCCCCGTTCGCGAGGCCGTAGAAGCGCGTCGCCGTGCCGCCCCAGAGCGCGTCCCGCTCGGGCTCCGAGAGCTCGGCGAACAGCCGCTCGGACTCGACGACGACCTTCTCGTAGCCGCCGGCGAGCTCGGCGATCGGCCAGTCGCTGCCCCACATCAGGCGGTCGGCGCCGAAGCACTCGAGCGCGTGGGCGAAGAACGGCCGGACGTCCTCGGCGTCCCACTCGTCCAGCTTCCCGCGCGCAGGGAAGAGCCCCGAGAGCTTGGCGAAGACGTTCGGGTTCTCGGCCGCCCGGGCCAGGTTCTGCTTCCAGCCGCGCACCCAGTCCTCGTCCTTGCCGATCGGCGGCTTCGAGAGGTGGTCGAGCACCAGGCGCAGCGACGGGTGCCGCTCGGACAGCTCGGGGACGAGCTCGAGGTGGCGCCGGCGGACGCCGACGACGTCGAACGGCAGGTCGCGGCGGGCCAGCAGGTCGAGCCCCTCGGCCACCGCCGGCTGCAGGAGCCAGTCGGTGTCCGGCAGCCAGTTGATGGCGACGCGGATGCCCCTGAGCTTTCGGTGGCCGGCGAGCGCGTCGAGCCGGCGCTCGGCGTCGGCCGGCCGCTCGAGCGGCACCCAGCCGACGACCGCCGCGACCGCGGGCTCGTCGGCGGCCGCCGCGAGCATGTAGTCGGTGTCCTCGTCCGAGTCCTGGGACTGCACCAGCACGCCGGCTCCGATGCCGTTCGCCTGCAGGAGCGGCGTCAGCCGATCGAGCTCCATCGGACCGTCGATCGGCGCGAGCTCCGGCCCCAGCCAGGGGTAGTCGACCGTTCCCGGGTTCCAGAGATGGTGGTGTGCGTCGATCCGCCCGGGGCTCATCCGCAGGCCACCTGTGTGACGGAATGCCGCCGCATGTTTCTCCCTGTATGACGAGACGTCAGCGAACGAGCTGTTTGACGTATGATCGGCTCATGAGCAGCGACGATGCGGCCGGCCTGTTCGACGAGGTCGTGGTCGAGCGGCAGGCCCGCCTGTCCGACCAGGTGGCCGATCGCATGCTCGACATCATCGTCAGCAACCATCTGTCGCCGGGCGATCGGCTCCCGTCCGAGCGTGAGCTCGGCGACCAGTTCGGCGTCTCCCGCACGGTCATCCGCGAGGCCATCCGGGCCCTGGTGGCGAAGGGCGTGGTCGAGGTCGTGACCGGCCGCGGCCTGCGCGTCAGCGCCGCCGACCCGTCCAACGTCCGCGAGTCGATGACCCACTTCCTGCGGGCCTCGACGTTCGACTACGTGAAGATGCACGAGGTCCGGAAGATGTTCGAGATGCAGATCGCCGGCCTGGCCGCGGAGCGCTCGAACGCCGACGACCTGCGCCGGCTGGCCGAGATGCACGGGGCCATGGAGGAGGCCGTGCTCGGGCCGCGCGACATCGAGCGGGCCGCCGAGCTCGACCTCGAGTTCCACCGCGAGATCGCCAGGGCGACGCACAACGAGCTGTTCCTGATCCTGATGGACGCGATCGGCGAGGCGCTGCTCGAGATCCGCCGGGCCAACCTCGACGTCAACGCCGAGCAGACCATCGGGCAGCACCGCGAGATCCTCGACCGGATCGTGGCCCGCGACAAGGACGGCGCGCTGGCCGCCATGTCGTCGCATCTCGACCACGCCGAGGAGACCTGGCGCGCGCTGCACGTCACGAGCCTCCTGCCGCGCGCGGCGCGCTGAGGAACACGGTCGAGTCGTCGCGGGCGCCGCTGCCGGCGTCCTCGGCCCTGCGGTAGAGCGCCTCCGCGGCTGCGGCCACCGGGAGCTCGAGGCCGGCCGTGTCGGCGGCCTCGCGGACGATCCCCAGGTCCTTGACGAAGATGTCGATGCGCGACAGGACGTCGGGGTCGCCGCCGGCGAGCGCCTCGACGATCCTGGGGCCGCGGTTCGAGAGCATGAACGAGGCTGCCGCGCCGGCTCCGAGGGCGTCGAGGGCCGCCGCGGGATCCAGGCCGAGGCCCTTCGCCAGGGCCAGCGCCTCGGCTGCGGCGGCGATGTGCACCCCCGCCAGGAGCTGGTTCACGGTCTTCATCGCCTGGCCGTCGCCCGGGTTCGGGCCGACGCTGACCAGGGTCTCGGCGAGCAGGTCGAGCACCGGCTGCGAGCGCTCGAGCAGCCCGGCGTCGCCGCCCGCCAGCACGAGCAGCGTGCCGTCCGCGGCGCGGGCCGGGCCGCCGCTCACCGGCAGGTCGAGGAACCGGCCGGGCAGCCGCTCGCCGATGCTGCGGGCGCCGGCCACGCCGACGGTGCTGGTGAGCTGGACGATCGCCTCGGGCTCGAGCGCCGACGCGGCGCCGCCCTCGCCGAAGAGGCAGGTCTCGGCGTGCTCCTGCGTGCGCACCGCCAGCAGGACGAAGCTCGCGCCGCGGGCGGCCTCGGCCGGCGACGCGGCCACCGCCACCCCCGCGTCCTCGGCCAGTCCACGCCGCCCGGGGTCGGGATCGAAGCCGGTCACGTCGAGGCCCGAGGCCAGGCGCCGGGCCATCGCCAGGCCCATCGCTCCGAGGCCGAGAACGGCGATCCGCTGGCTCATGCCGTGCCCTCCCTGAGGGTCGAGACGACCGCCGCGAGCGCGTCGTCGTCGCCGACGTTGCCCGGGAACACGACCGCCGCCGGCGCCGGCTCGGCGGCGTCGGGCTCCCACAGCGACACGATGCCGGGAAGCAGCGTCCCCCGCACCCAGGCCCGGCGGATGCCGAGCGCCCGCCCGACGACGTCGCTCGACGTGATCCCGCCCTTGGCCACGACCCAGCGCGGCGCAGCGGCGGCGACGATGCCGCGCACCGCCGCGACCAGGCCGTCCGAGACCGAGCGGGCGATCGCGAGGCTGGCGTCGGCGTCCGCACCGGCCAGCAGCTCGCGCGAGGTCTGCAGGACGACGTCGGCTCCGGCCAACGCCTCGACGGCCTCGGCGACCGCGGCCGAGAGCGTCGCCGCGCGGCGGGCCGGATCGACCAGCGCCGGGACGTCCAGCTCGACCGTGGCGACCCCGTCGAGGGCCTGCAGGCGGGCGAGCTGGCGGCTCGTCTGGGCGACGTGGGAGCCGACGGCGACCAGTCCGTGGCGGCCCTGGCCGGCCAGGATCGGCCGCAGCCGCTCGGCATCCAGCACCGGCGCCGCCTCGAGCCCGCCGCGCGCCCGCACGAACGACGGCCCGGCCCGGTACACGAACACCTGGCCGGCCTGCTCGCGCTGCATGATCGCGAGGGCCAGCGTCCGCAGGTCGCCGTCGCCGGCGGCGTCGGCCACGATCGGCTGGCCGCCGCGGGCCTCGCGCCAGGATCGCCGCCACGGCGTCCACGCCGCCGCCGCGCAGGTCGGCCAGCGTGACCCGCAGGACGTCCGCCGCGGCGACGCGTCCGCCGGTCTTCTCCTCCACCCACGCGCGCAGGTCGCTGGCCGCGTAGCCGAAGGTGCGGTCCCGGGCGAACTCGGTCTCGCCGACCGGCACGAAGCCCTCGGCGGTGCGGGCGTAGTGCACCGAGTCCACGGTGATGCGGCCGCTGTCGACGAACGCGGGGGAGAGGATCACGCCGTCGACCCCGCCGAGCTCGGAGGCCAGGACGTCGGTCTCGAGCGGGTAGTGGCCGCGCAGGGTGGAGTCGCTGCGCGACGCGACCACGAAGCGCAGGTCCTCGAGCCGGGCCGCCTCGCTGGTCGCGCGGGCGATCTCGCGCACGCGCGCCTCGGCCTCGGCCGGGCCGAGGCTGCGGGTGTTGGCCGACACGAACAGGACCCGGCTCTGGCGCAGCGCCCAGCGCAGGTCGTCGACCTCCCAGGCCATCAGCACCGGGACGCCGGACACCGCCTGGGTGCCGGTCGGGTCGTCGTCGACGATCACGAGCCGCACGCCCGAGGCCTCCATCACGGCGGCCACCTGGGCCGCGGTCACGTCCGGCTCCGGCGGCGCGCCGGCCAGGAGCGCCGTCACGGCAGGCCGCTCCGTCTGCCGGCTCATGCCGTGACCCGGACGGCGGCCGTTCCGGTGAGCACCCGCGTGCCGTCGGGTCCCTCGAGCCGCAGGTCGAGCGTCGCCGTGCCGTCCTCGACGCCGGTGACCTCGCCCCGCGCGGTGACGGTGTCGCCGGCCAGCACGCTGCCGTGGAAGCGGCACTGGAAGCGCTCCAGGCGCTCCGGCTGCGCCGGCCCACTCGAGCACCGCGTTGATGAGGTAGCCCATCGTGATCGAGCCCTGGTTGACCGGGCGGTCGCCGAGCCCCAGCGAGCGCACGAAGGCGGGGTCGTAGTGGATCGGGTTCGGGTCGTGCATGAGCACGCTGAAGACCTTCATGGACTCGGCGCTGACCTCGAACGAGCGCGCCGGCAGCGCGTCTCCGACCGCGACGTCAGCCGGCATCGGGCGTCCGCTCCCCGGCGGATCACGAACGACTGGGACGAGACCGCGGCGACCTCGCCGCCGGGCGCGCACAGCTCGAGCTCGAACGTCAGCACGTCGAACGTGCCGGCCCGCCGGCCCTCGCGCCGGACGAGGCTCCTCACCCCGCCCCGCACCGTGTACTCGACGCCCGCCTGCAGCGTTCGGCGCTGCTCGAGCCAGGTCTCGCCGAACACCACGCCGTCGTCCGGCGTCGCGTCGGCGAGCTCGATCAGGTCCTCGATGGTGATGCCCATCCCGCGCAGCGCGCCGAGCACCACCCACACCGGGTGCAGCGTCGGCGGCGGGATGTCCGGCGACTGCAGGCCGTCGTGCGACAGCCACCGCTCGAACTCCTCGACGACGAACGTGCCGCCGGGAAACGGGTGGCCGACGAGGCGCGCCTCGAGCTCGGCGAACCCGGCCAGCGCTCACCGCTGCGGGCGGAAGATCGGCAGCGTCACCGCGTCGTTGACGTCCTCGTAGTCGACGACCACGCGCTGGCCGATCTGCAGCTCGGCGTCCTCGAACCCGACCAGGTTGGACATCATCACGGGTCCCTCGTCGAGGGTCACGAGCACGATGGCGAACGGCGTCTCGCCCTCGAACGGGTTGCCGCGGGCGCGCTCGAGCAGCGTCCAGCTGTAGATCTCGCCCTTGCCCGAGATCGGCACCCACTCGTACTCGAGCGACGTGCAGAAGGTGCAGGCCTCGCTCGGGTAGTAGCGGTGCTTGCCGCAGCTCGAGCACTGCTGCAGCCGCAGCTCGTGCGCCTTGCAGGACTCCCAGAAGGCCTGGCTGTCGAGCGTGATGTGCGGGAGCGGGCGCGAGGAAGGTTGCATGGTCAGCCTTTCAGCGCCTTGTCCGCGGGCGCCAGGATCGAGACCGAGAAGTTCGAGGCGACGGCGCTCGCGGTGGAGACGAGGGCGGTCTCGGCACCCGCGACCTGGCTGGCGCCGGCATCGCCGCGAAGCTGGCGGATCGCCTCGATGTAGTGGAGCATCCCGCTGCAGGCGCCGGGATGGGCGTAGCTCAGGAGCCCGCCGTGGGTGTTGACCGGGAGCGTGCCGCCGAGGTCCATGTTGCCCTCGCCGACCCAGTCGCCGGCCTCGCCGCGGCCGCAGAACCCGAGGTCCTCGAGCTGCACCAGGACGGTGATCGTGAAGCTGTCGTAGATGCCGGCGACGTCGATCTCGTCGCGGCGCAGGCCGGCCTGCTCGAAGGCCCGGTCGCCGGCCACGTCGACGACCGTCCGCACCAGGTCGTGGCCCTTGCCGTCGCCCCTGGCCAGGTGGCCCATGTAGTAGTAGGACTGGGCCTGGCCGGTGCCGAGGAACGCGATCTCGCGGCTCGGGTCCTTGCTCGTGCCGCGGCGGCTGACGATGTACGCCGCGCCGCCGTCGGAGACCAGCGAGCAGTCGAGCCGGTGCAGCGGCGAGGAGATGATCGGCGACGCGAACACGTCGTCGACGGTGATCGGGTCGCGGTAGGTGGCGTTCGGGTTGCGGCCGGCGTGCTTCCTGGTCGCGACGGCGACGTTCGCGAGCGCCTCGGGCCCCAGGTCGTAGTCGTGCAGGTAGCGCCGGGCGAGCATCGCGTAGTAGGCCGGGATCGTGGCCCCGAACGGGAACTCGTAGTCCAGGTTGTGGGCCCCGACCGAGGCCATCATGGCCGAGCCGCGAGAGGTGTGCGGTGGCCAGCTTCTCGGCGGCCACGATCAGCACGTTCCGGCACAGCCCGCTCTCGACGGCCCACTTCGCGAGGTGCAGGGCCACGCCGTAGGAGGCGCCGCCCATCATCGTCGAGTCGCACAGCGTCTTGACGTAGATCCCGAGCGACTCGGCGACCAGGATGTGGTGGCGCGGCACGGCGTGAAAGGGCGGCTGCACCAGCAGGCCGTCGATGTCGCCGATCTTCAGGCCGGCGTCGTCGAGCGCTCTCGCCGTGGCATGGGCCACCATGCCCATGTCCGTGAGCTCCGGCACCTTCCCGATGCGGGTCTCTCCGATGCCGGAGATCACTGCGTCGTGCGCCACGCGGCGTCCCTCCCCTGGAGTGTGGGTGCTGGCACCGGCTCCACGAGCCGTCATACAATGTGCCGGGTTCCATCATACAAACGCCAGGCGGAGCACCCGCGAGGAGGCCAGGTTGAGCGAGCACCTGATCGAGACGACCGTCGTCGGAAGCTATCCCCAGCCGGACTGGCTGGTCGATCGCGAGCTGCTGGCGACGACCGTCCCCCGGGTGCGCATGCCCGAGGTCTGGCGCATCGCCGCGGAGCAGCTGGCCGACGCCCAGGACGCGGCGACCCTGGCGGCCGTCGCCGACATGGAGCGGGCCGGGATCGACATCATCACGGATGGCGAGATCCGCCGCGAGAGCTACTCGAACCACTTCGTCTCGGCGCTCTCGGGGATCGACCTCGACAACTCGGCGACGATCGTGAACCACCGCGGCGAGGCCACCGAGGTGCCCCGCGTGGTCGGCCCGATCCGGCTCGAGAAGGACGTCCTCGGCCGGGACCTCGAGTTCCTGCGCCAGCACACCACGAGGCGGATCAAGGCCACCTGCCCGGGCCCGTTCACGCTGGCCCAGCAGGCCCAGGACGACCACTACGGCTCCCGCGAGGCGCTGGCGCTGGCCTTCGCCGACGCGGTCAACGCCGAGCTCCGCGACCTGGTGGCCGCGCGGCGCCGACGTCGTCCAGCTCGACGAGCCGTGGCTTCGCAACAACCCCGAGGAGGCGGCGGCGTTCGGCGTCGAGGCGATCGACCGGGCCCTCGCCGGCATCGAGGCGACGACCGCCGTGCACCTGTGCTTCGGCTACGCGGCGATGGTCAGGGAGGAGAAGCCGCCGGTCTACGCGTTCCTCTCGAAGCTCGGCGACAGCACCGTCAAGCAGATCTCGATCGAGGCGGCCCAGCCGCACCTCGACCTCGGGGTCCTGCAGGACCTGAGCGGCAAGACCATCATCCTCGGCGTGATCGACCTCGAGGCCGAGGACGTCGAGACGCCCGAGGAGGTCGCGGCGCGCATCCGCCGGGGCCTCGAGCACGTCGCCCCCGAACGGCTCGTGGTCGCCCCGGACTGCGGCATGAAGTACCTGCCGCGGGAGCGGGCCTTCGGCAAGCTCGCGGCGCTCGAGGCCGGGGCCGAGATCGTGCGGCGCGAGCTTCGCTGATGGACGCGGCCGGGCTCGACCGGGCGCTGGCGAACGCCGTCGAGCGCGGCGACGTGCCGGGCGCGGTCGGGATCGTGGCCGACGCCGACGGGGTGCTGTGGACGGGTGCGGCCGGCGTGCTGTCGACCGCCGGCGACGGCGCCGATGCCGCTCGACGCGGTGTTCAAGGTCGCCTCGATGACCAAGCTGGTCACGACGGTGGCGACGCTGCAGCAGGTCGACGACGGCCTGCTCGACCTGGACACGCCGGTGGCCGAGATCGTGCCGCTGTTCGCCGAGCTTGCGGTGCTCGACGGCTTCGACGGCGACGAGCCGCGGCTCCGGCCCCAGACCGGCAGGCCCACGGTTCGCCAGCTCCTGAGCCACACGTCGGGCCTGGGGTACGCGGCCTGGCACCCGGACCTGAACCGCTACCACCAGCTCACCGGCGCGCGCGAGCTCGGCAGCGCCAGGCGAGCCGCGTTCGCCGAGGCGCCGCTGGTCGCCGACCCGGGCACCGAGTTCAACTACTCGAGCGGCCTCGACTGGGCCGGCCTGGTGGTCGAGGAGCTGTCGGGCCAGCCGCTCGACCGCTACTGGCGAGGGCGGATCTTCGACCCGCTGCAGATGGACGACACCCTCGTCCTGCTCGACGACGCCCACCGCGCCGTGTCGGTCCCGGTGCACCTGCGCGGCGAGGACGGCGCCTGGGGCCCGACCGAGATCGACCTCTACCAGCCGGGCGACCCGCCGCCGGAGTTCTTCGCCGGCGGTCACTGCCTGTACTCGACGGCGGCGGACTACACCCGGCTGCAGCGGGCGATCCTGCGCGGCGGCGAGCTCGACGGCTTCCGCGTCCTGCAGCCGGCGACGCTCGAGGAGCTGTTCCGCGACCAGCTCGGCGGGATCCGGGTGCCGGTGTTCCCCGCGGCCCAGCCGTTCGCCACCGCGGAGGTCGACCTCGGCCCGCGGTCGAGCTGGACGGCCGGCCTGTGGCTCACGCCCGACGGCCACGAGGGCGGCCGCTCGCCCGGCAGCGCCGGCTGGCTCGGGCTGTTCAACTCGGAGTTCTGGATCGACCGGACCTGCGGCCTGACGGCCGGCTGCTACGTGCAGACCCTGCCGTTCTTCGAGCCGGCGGTGGTCGCCGCGCTGCGCGAGTTCGAGCGCGCCGTCTACCGCTGACGGGCGCGCCAGCGCTCGAGCAGCGCGGGCATCTCGGCCCGCAGGAACTCGAAGAACTCCGCCGACTCGGCCAGCCGCGCGCCGGCCCGGGTGTCGAGGCCCAGCGCGTCGACCCCGCCGCGGGCGGTCGCCACCCAGTGGTCGAGCAGGTGCTCGCGGCGCACGACCAGCTCGTACCAGGTGTCGGCCTGCAGGACGTACTGCTCGCGCCGCGAGCCGCGCTGGCGCTCGCGCCGGAGCATCCCGACCTGGCTCAGGTAGCGCACCGCGCCCGACACGGCGGCGCGGCTGACGTGCAGCTGACCTGCCAGCTCGTCGGCGGTGAGCCGGCCCTCGTCGGTCGCCAGCAGGGCGACGAAGACCAGCGCCGGCATCCGCGGCATGCCGGCGTCGACGAGCGCCGAGGCGAAGCGCTCGACGAACGCGAGGACGGCCTCGGCGTCGCGCCTCGGCTCTGTGTTTTCAGTCTTCACGCAGTTGTGAAATTACAGTACAGTGGCTGAGCGATGAGCGCAATCGTCGCGACCAACCTCAGCAAGCGCTACGGCGACACCGTCGCCCTCGACGGGCTGAACCTGGCGGTCGAGCCGGGCGAGGCCTACGGCTACCTCGGACCGAACGGGGCCGGCAAGACGACCACGATCCGGCTCCTGCTCGGGCTGCACCGGCCGAGCGGCGGCAGCGCCTCGCTGTTCGGCGTCGACGCCTGGGGCGACCCGGTGACGGCCCACAGGCGGGTGGCCTACGTGGCCGGCGAGCCGTTCCTGTGGCCCTCGATGACCGGCGCCGAGACCCTGGAGCTCCTGGCCCGGCTGCGCGGCGGCGTCGACCGCGCCTACCGCGACCAGCTCGTGGACCGCTTCGAGCTCGACACCCGCAAGAAGATCCGGGCCCTCTCGAAGGGCAACCGCCAGAAGGTGCAGCTGATCGCGGCCCTCGCGACCCGGGCCGACCTGCTGCTGCTCGACGAGCCGACGAGCGGGCTCGACCCGCTGATGGAGGTCGCCTTCCGCGACGCCGCCCGCGAGGCCAAGGAGCGCGGCCAGGCGATCTTCCTCTCGTCCCACATCCTGAGCGAGGTCGAGGCCCTGTGCGACCGGGTCGGGATCCTGCGCGAGGGCAGGCTGGTGGACGAGGGGACGCTGCGAGGAGCTCCGCCACCTCACCGGCGCCCAGACGGTGGACGTCACCTTCAGCGGCGCGGTGCCCGAGCTGCCGGCGCTCGACGGCGTGCACGTCGAGCGGGCGGGCCCGAACGCGCTGCGCTTCGAGGTGTCGGGGAGCGTGCGGCCGCTCATCCAGGCGCTGGCCGACGCACCGGTGGCCACGCTGGTGAGCCGCGAGCCGTCGCTCGAGGAGATCTTCCTGCACCACTACGAGCGGCGCGGACGGCGATGGCCGCCGCTGAGGCCACCCTCGCCAGGCGTGCCTTCCTGGACAGCAAGGTCCGCACGCTGGCCTTCGTCTACGTCTTCGCGGCCTACGCCTACGTCCAGCCGGCGGGCTACCGCAGCACCTATCCGGACCTGGCCGACCGCATCGCGTTCGCCCGCACGTTCGGCCAGAACGCCGGCCTGCGGCTGCTGTACGGCGACCCGCACGACGTCCAGACGGTCAGCGGCTACACCGCCTGGCGCGTCGGCGGGACGCTGGCGATCGCCGCGGCCATCTTCGGGCTCCTGGCCGCCGTCCGGGCGCTGCGCGGCGACGAGGAGGCCGGCCGGCTCGAGCTGGTGCTGTCGCTGCCGGTCGGGCGGCGCACGGTCAACGTCTCGGCGCTCGGCGCCGTCGGCCTCGGCATCGTCCTGCTCTGGCTGGCCGAGCTGGTCGGCTTCGTCGCCGGCGGCCTGCCCGTCGGCGGCTCGGCCTACCTGGCCCTGGCGACGGCCAGCGTGGCGGTGGTGTGCGCCTCGATCGGCGCGCTCGCCAGCCAGCTCGCGCCGACCCGGCGGGTCGCGCTCGAGCTCGGCTTCGTCGTCGTCGCGGTCCTCTTCCTGCTGCGGATCCTGGCCGACACCGTCGACGGCCTCGGCGTCCTGCGCTGGCTCACGCCGCTCGGCTGGGCCGAGGAGCTGCGGCCGTTCAGCGGCGCGCAGCCGCTCGTGCTCCTCCTGCCGCTGGTCGCGAGCGTGCTGCTGACGGCCGTCGCCGCCCGCATCGCCGCCACCCGCGACATCGGCACCGGCGTCCTTCCGGCCCGTGACAGCGCCGATCCCCGGTACGCGCTGCTGTCCTCGACCGACGGCCCACGCGCTGCGCGAGGCCGGCGGCGTCGTGCTGGCCTGGGCCGTCGGCTGCGCGGTCTTCGGCTACATCCTCGGGATCGTCTCGAAGAGCGTGTCCCCGGCGGACATCTCGAAGGACGTGCAGGACCGGATCGCGAGGCTCGGCACCGGCTCGATCGTCACGCCGACGGGCTACCTGGCGTTCGTGTTCCTGCTGTACGCCGTGGCGATCAGCATCTTCGCCTGCACCCAGGTCGCCCAGGCCCGCCAGGAGGAGGCCGACGGGCGGCTCGAGACGCTGCTGGCCCTGCCGGTCGGCCGGCGCGGCTGGCTCGCGGGCCGGCTGGTCCTGGCGTTCGGCCTGTCGGCCGCGGTGGTGCTGGCGGCCGGCGTCGCGACCTGGGCGGGCGCGGCCTCGGCGGGCGCCGACATCTCGCTGTGGCGGGCGCTCGAGGCGGCCGCGAACTGCCTCCCGATCACGGTGCTGTTCCTGGGCCTCGCCGGCCTGGCCTACGGCGTGCTGCCCCGGGCGGCGAGCGCGATCGCCTACACGCTGGTCGCGGTCTCGTTCCTGTGGCAGCTCGTCGGAGCGCTGCTCGACGCGCCTGGCTGGCTGCTCGAGGCGACGCCGTTCGCCCACGTCGCGCTCGTCCCCGAGCAGCCGTTCGATGCCCGCTCGGCCGCGGCGCTGGCAGCCATCGGGATCGCGGCCGGCGCGCTCGCGCTGGTCGCCTTCCGGCGCCGCGACCTGGCCCTCTAGAGCCGCTCGAGGAGCGGCCGGACCTCGGTCGCGTAGCGGGTCATCGACTCCTCGTCGAACGGCGGCGGGAAGCTCGCGACGAGGTGGCGGTAGCCGAGCTCGACCAGCGGGGCGAGGCGCTCGGCGATCCGCTCCGGCGGCCCGCAGTGCGGCCGCCACGGCGCGCTGCGGCCGTGCTCGAAGACCGCCGCGGCGAGCGCCTCGGCGTCGGCCGTCCGGTCGCGGATGAAGACGGTTCCGAGGTTGATGGTGCGCTCGATCTCGGCCGGGTCGCGGCCGATCGCCTCGCAGTGCTCGACGAGCACGCGCTCCTTGCGGCGGACGTCCTCGAGGTCTCCCTCGAGGTTGTTCAGGTCGGCGTGCCGCGCCACCAGCCGCAGCGTGACCTTCTCGCCGCCGCCGCCGATCAGGATCGGCAGCCGCGGCTGCAGGGGCAGCGGGAGGTTGACGACCCGCTCGGCGCGGTAGCGCGGCCCGCTCGCCGTCGGCTCGGTGCCGTCGAGCATGCCGCGCATCAGCGGCAGCGCCTCGGCGAGCCAGCGCAGCCGCTCGGCGGCGTCCGCGCCGAAGGCGATGCCCTGGCCGCGGGCCGCCTGCTCGTTCCAGCCGGAGCCGATGCCGAGGATCGCGCGCCCGCCGCTCACGTGGTCGAGCGTCGTCGCCATCTTGGCCACCAGCGCGGGCTCCCGGAACGGGTTCGCGCCGACCATCAGGCCGATCCGGACGCGCTCGGTGCGCGCCGCCCAGGCGCTGATCGTGACCCAGCCCTCGTGGATCGGGCCGTGCCCGTCGCCGAGGATCGAGTAGACGTGGTCCCAGGTGAAGAGGGAGTCGTAGCCGAGCCGGTCGGCGCGCAGGCCCGCCGCCAGCAGGTCGGGCCAGTCGGCCCACTGGGGCCAGCAGATCGCGCCGATCCGGATGCCGGGCATGGCCCGGGAGGCTAGCGCCGGGGGACCCGCTCGAGCAGCGGCCGCACCTCGGTGGCGTAGCGGGTCATCGACTCCTCGTCGTACGGCGCCGGGAAGTTCGCGATCAGGTGCCGGTAGCCGAGCTCGACCAGCGGGGCGAGCTCCTCGGCCACGTCCTGCGGCGTCCCGTAGTGCGGCTTCCAGGGCCCGGCCCGGTTGCGCTCGAACGCCACCCGTCCGGCCGCCTCGGCGGCGGCCCGATCGTCGCGCAGGAACACGGTGCCGACCGAGAGCGTCCGCTCGATCGTGGCCGGGTCGCGCCCGACGGCCTCGCAGTGGCGGAGCAGGACGTCCTCCTTGCGCCGCACCGTGTCGGCGTCGCCGCCGAAGTTGCACAGGTCGGCGTAGCGGGCAGCGAGGCGCAGCGTGACCTTCTCGCCGCTGCCGCCGAGGAAGATCGGCAGGTGCGGCTGCAGCGGCGCCGGCAGGTTTCTGGTGTGCTGCGAGCGGTAGCGCGGGCCCGAGGCAGTGGGCTCGGCGCCGTCGAGCATGCCCCGCAGGATGGGCAGGGCCTCGCCGAGCCAGCGCAGCCGCTCGCCCACCCCGGAGCCGAAGGCGATGCCGAAGTCGGCGGCCTCGTCCTCGAACCAGCCGGCCCCGATACCGAGGATGGCCCGGCCGCCGCTGATGTGGTCGAGGGTCGTCGCCAGCTTGGCCACGAGGGCCGGCTCGCGCAGCGGGTTCGCCCCGACCATCAACCCGATGCGGACGCGCTAGCGCTGCAGGTGCGGCGGCACGCGGTCGCGGCCGAGCACGTCGTCGACCGTCTCGGCGCGGCGCACGACGTGGGCCTCGCCGCCGGTCACGAGCAGCGTCGCGGGGCGGGGGAGGGCGTTGAAGTTGTGCGATCCCGCGTCGTGGTAGGCGCCGGTGAGGGCGAGGACCAGGACGTCGCCGGCCGCCACGGGCGGCAGCGGCTCGGCCGCCGCCAGGACGTCGAACTCGCAGGAGCGCCCGACCACGTCGACCGGCGCCGCCTCGCCGCCGCCGTCCCGGGCGGGGAGGACCGGGTGGCGCGCCTCCTCGAGCACGACGTCGGGCAGGAAGGCCTGGCTCGTGTCGGTCTCGACCCAGGTGCGCGGGCCCTCCCGCTTCACGTGCAGGACGCGGGTGACGTGCAGGCCGCACGGGCCGAACAGGGCGCGGCCGGGCTCGAGCTCGAGCCGGATCCCGTCGCTTCGGATCCCCTCGGCCGCGAGGCCCTCGCGCAGGCTCTGGCAGACCACCGCGCCGTAGGCCTCGATGGCCGGCGCGTCACGCTGCAGGTCGGCGCCGGCAACCGCTTTTCCGTACGGGTCGCCGGGCTGGGCATAGCCGCCGCCAACGTCGATCGTCCGCGGCGTCCAGCCGCCGAGCGCCCGCGAGAGCTCGCCGATCAGCGCGGCGTAGGTGCCGACGACCTGGCCGAACGTGTCGAGCCGGGCCGACTGGCGGCCGAAGTGCATCATCACGCCGCTCAGGTCGAGCTCGTCGGCGCGCAGGGCGGCCGCGCTCGCGAGCACGTCCTCCCACGGCATCCCGGCCTTGTAGCGGGCGTAGGTCTCGTGCATCGGGAGCCCGTCGAAGTCGGACGCACGCTGCACCGTCACCCTCGGGCGCAGCCGGATCCGCACCGACGCCCGCCGGCCGGCGAGCCGCGCCGCCTCGCGGGCGGCCTCGACCTCGGCCGCCGAGTCGAGCGTGATCCGGGCGCCGAGCTCGATCGCCCGACGCAGCGTGGCGACGTCCTTGCTCGGGCCGTTGAACGAGATCCGGTCGGGGTCGGTGCCGGCGCGGATCGCGACCTCGAGCTCCGGGGCCCCGAAGACGTCGGCGCCGCAGCCCTCCTGGGCCAGCACCCGCTGCACCGCGATCACGTAGTTCGCCTTGACCGCGGGCAGGACGACGACCTCGCCCTCGGGCCAGGCGGCCGCGAACGCCCGCAGGATCTGCCGTGCCCGGGCCCGCAGGGCGGCCTCCGAGACGGCGTGGAACGGCGTGCCGAAGCGGGCCGCGAGCTCCTCGACGGCGCAGTCCTCGACGAACAGGGCGCCGTCGCGGCGCTGCAGCAGGTCGGCGGTGCTCACCCCTCGCCCTCCTCGAACGTCAACGTGACCTTGCCGGTGGTGGCCCGCGCCGCCACCGCCCGGTGGGCCTCGGCGGCGTCGGCGGCGGCGAACGCCGGGCCCTCGACGACCCGCAGCCGGCCGGCGGCGACCTCGTCGAGCAGCCGCGCGACGACCTGCCGGACGCCCGCCGCGTCCTGCATCTGGGGCATGGCCCAGTAGCCGCTCACCCCGATCGAGCGGTCCATCAGGAGGTCGACCGACACCGTGTTCGAGGCGCCGGACGCCTGCCCGTAGGCCACCAGCCGGCCGCCCGGCCCGAGCGCGTCGAGCGCGGCGTCGACCGCCGGGCCGCCGACCGACTCGAGCACGACGTCGACGGGCTCGCCGCCGTTCGCCTCGCGCAGCCGCTCGGCCAGGCCCTCGGGCGCGCCGTCCACGGCGGCATCGGCGCCGAGGCCCAGCGCGAGCGTCGCGCTTCTCGGGCGTCGAGGCCACGGCGATCACCCGCCCGGCGCCGTGCAGCGAGGCGAGCTGCAGCGCCAGCGTTCCGACGCCACCCGCGGCCGCCGTCACGACGACGCTCTCGCCCGGGCGCACCCGGGCCGCCGTCGCCAGCAGGTGCCAGGCGGTGATGCCCTGCACCAGCAGCGCCAGCGCGGCGGTGTCGGAGACGCCGCCGGGGATCGGCACGACGTAGCCGTCGGGCACGGCCGCGTAGCCGGCGTAGCCGCCGGTGCCCGTCGTGCGCAGGCCGAGCACCCGGGCGCCGTCGCCGGCGCGCCGGCCGGCGACCTCCCAGCCGAGGATCAGCGGCGGCTGCTCGGGCCGGGTGCGCGAGCCGTGAGCGCGGCGCTCGAGGTCGGTGTAGTTGACGCCGGCCCGGTCGACCCGGACGAGCGTCTCGCCGAGGGGCCGGCACGGGCCGCGGCAGGCGGCGCAGCTCGAGCACCTCGGGTCCGCCGTAGCGGTCGAGCACGACTGCCTGCATCGATGTATCGGCCATGATGCGACGAGATTAGTCGTCATTCGTCCGACAGGCAATGGATACTTTCGTCATGCGCACGCGTCAGAGCGACGACACGGTCATCGAGCTCGACGAGCTCGACCTGCGGATCATCGAGCTGCTGCAGGAGGACGGCCGCCAGCCGTACGGCAGGATCGGCGAGGCGGTCGGGCTCTCGGAGCCGGCCGTCCGCCAGCGCACGCTGCGGCTGGTGGCCGCCGGCGTCATCCGGATCGTGGCGGTCACCGACACGAGCTTCCTCGGCTACCGGGTGCGGGCCACGCTCGGGATCCGCTGCCAGGGCGACCTCGCGCCGCTGCTCGCCGAGCTCGGCGGGCGCGACGAGGCCGACTTCGTGGTCGCCATCGCCGGGGTGTACGACGTCCTGGCCGAGGTGCAGTGCGCCGACGAGGAGCACCTCGACGAGCTGCTCACCGACCTGCGCCGGGTGCCGGGCGTGGCGGGCATCGAGACGATGGTCTACCTGCGCTTCCACAAGCGCACGTACGCCTGGCCGCCCGGCGCGGGCCCGGAGGCCTAGACGAGCGAGCGCGCCGGGCGCTGCGCCGGGGCGCCGACCGCGGGCAGCGACGCGCCGAGCGCCCGGGCCACGGTCCGGGCCTTGAGCAGGCTCTCCTCGTACTCGGCCAGCGGGTCGGAGTCGGCCACGATCCCGCCGCCGACGTGCAGGTAGGCGCGGCCGCCGGTGACGACCGCGGTGCGGATGACGACCCCGAGGTCGCAGGCGCCGTCGGCGCCGAACCAGCCGGCGGCGCCGGCGTACGGGCCGCGCCGGACGGCCTCGAGTCTGCTCGATCAGCTCCATCGCCCGCACCTTCGGCGCGCCGGTCATGGAGCCCGGCGGGAACGCGGCGAGCACGGCGTCGAACGCGTCGAACCCCTCGCGCAGGCGGCCCTGGATCGTCGAGGTGAGCTGGTGCACGGTCGGGTGGCGCTCGACCCGGCAGACCGCGCTGGCCACGACGCTGCCCGGGGCGCAGACCCGGCTCAGGTCGTTGCGGGCGAGGTCGGCGATCATCGTGTTCTCGGCCCGGTCCTTGGCGCTCGCGAGCAGCTCGAGCGCCAGCGCGGCGTCCTCGAGGCCGGTCGCGCCGCGCGGGCGGGTGCCCTTCATCGGCTCGGTCTCGACGGTGCCGTCGGGCTGCACCCGCAGGAACCGCTCCGGCGAGGCGCCGACGAGCGCGAAGGGGCCGGCGTCCAGGTACAGGCCGAACGGCACGGGCGCGTCGCGCGAGAGACGGGCGTAGGTGCCGAGCGGGTCGTCGCACGGCGCCTCGAGCCGGTGGGTCAGGTTGACCTGGTAGACGTCGCCGCGCCGGATCGCCCGCAGCAGCGCCTCGACGCGGCGCCGGTAGGGCTCGAACGGCGGACAGCGCAGCGTGCCGGCGGCAGGGGTCTCGGGAATCGCGGCCTGCGGCCCGCGGGCGGCGCTCAGGGCGGCGATCGTCTCCCGCTGCTCGGCGGCGGTCGGGGCGAGCACCAGGACGCGGCGGTCGCGCCGGTCGAAGGCCACGATCCGGCGGGCGAGCTGCAGGCGCAGGCGGGGGAGGCGCAGGTCGTCGCGGACCAGCGCCGGCAGCCGCTCGAGCTCCCGGCCGAGGTCGTAGGACAGGTAGCCGACGAGCCCGCCTCGGAACGGGGGCAGGCCGTCGCCGGCATCGGCCACGGGCAGCGAGGCGAGCAGCCCGCGCGCCCGGCGCAGCGCCGCGTCGAGCCCGCGGTCGAGGGTGACCAGCGCGCCCGGCTGCGGCGGGACGAGGTACGACCAGCGCCCGCCACGGCCAGCTTCCAGGAGGAACGCGCCGAGGCCGCCGACGCGGCGCAGCGCGTCGCGCGGCTCGATCCAGCGACCGAGCTCCTCCGGCTCCGGCAGCACGAGCCGGAGTCTAGGTCTACGCCGGGCGCATCCCCTGCAGGATCGTCTCGAGCAGCACGAACGAGGACAGCACGTGCTCCCGCGCCAGCGCACGCGCACCCGCCGCCGAGCCCACCGCCAGCGCCTGGCGGATCGCCGCGTGCTGGCGGTCGTTCTTCAGGTAGAGGTCGTCGATCGAGTGGTCGCCGGGCGCCCACACCGCCGGCCCCGAGAACGTGCGGCGCGCGCTCTTGGCCATGCGCTCGACGAGCGGCGCGTCGGCGACCCGGTAGATGACGTCGTGGAAGTCGTGGTTCGCCCGCACCCACTCGCCCATCATCGAGCGGCGGGCGTCGCCGGGCTCGCGGGCCCGCAGCTCCTGGGTGAGACGCGCGAAGCGGCGCTCGGCCTGCTCGAGCTCGTGCAGGTCGGCGGCGGTCATCCGCTCGGCGGCCAGCCCGGTGGCCAGGCCCTCGAGCTCGGCGCGGACGAGGAACGCCTCCTGCAGCTCCTCCGGCCGCAGCGTGCGGACGCGCACCCCGCGATGGGGATGGAAGTCGACCAGGCCGAGGGCGCCGAGCTTGCGCAGCGCCTCGCGGATCGGCGTGCGGGAGACGCCGAAGCGATCCGACAGCCACTCCTGGCGCAGGACGCTGCCGGGCTCGAGCTCGCCCGACACGATCGCCTCCTCGATGGCGAAGGCGATGTCGTCGGACTTGGTCGTGTCAACGGTCACGGCGACAAGGTTACGCCGCGCTACGGCTCGATCAGGCCCCTGCGGATCGCGTAGCGCGTCAGCTCGACCCGGTCGCGCATGCCGAGCTTCTCGAGGATGTTGGCCCGGTGGCGCTCCACGGTCTTCACGCTGATGACCAGCGTCGCCGCGATCTCCTTCGAGCTGTTGGCCTCGGCGATCAGCTTCAGCACCTCGAGCTCGCGCGCGGTGAGCGGGTCGAACTGCTCCTGGCCGCCGCGCTCGACGAACCCGCGCACGAGCGCGGTGACCGCCGACGGGTAGAGGAACGACTGGCCCCGCATCGTGGCCCGGCAGGCGTCGACGATGTCCCGGTCGGCGGCCGACTTCAGGACGTAGCCCGACGCGCCGGCGCGCAGCGCCTCGAACAGGAACTGCTCGTCGTCGTACATCGAGAGCATCAGGGTGCGCAGCTCGGGCCGCCGGCGGTTCAGCTCCTTCGCCGCCTGGATGCCGGTCATGCGCGGCATCGAGACGTCGAGGATCGCGAGCTCGACGTTCTCGGCCAGCGCCCGCTCGATCGCCTCGGCGCCGTCGGCGGCCTCGGCGACGACCCGCAGGTCGGGCTCGTGGTCGATGACCAGCTTCAGGCCGCGGCGGACGAGGGCGTGGTCGTCGGCGATCAGGATGGTGGTGACGAGAGGGATCGGCACGTCAGGCTCCGCCGCCTGCCGGCACCTCGAAGCGCACCTCGACCCCGCCGGCTGCCGGCTGGCTTGACGGCCAGCGCGCCGCCGACGATGACCGCACGCTCGCGCATCCCGCGCAGGCCGCCGCCCTCGGCCGGCTGGCCGTTCTCGAAGCCGCGCCCGTCGTCGACGACGCGCAGCACGACGCTGTCGCGCCCCGGCTCGAGCGTGAGCCGCACGTGGGCCGCGCCGGCGTGGCGGGCGACGTTCGTGAGGCTCTCCTGGGCGACCCGGTAGACGGCCACCTCGGCGTCGGGGTCGAGCGTCGGGGAGGGCCTGGGCGAAGCGGCGCTCGACGTCGAGGCCCGTGCGCTGCGAGAACGTCGTCGCCAGGGTCGTCAGCGCCGAGACCAGCCCGAGGTGCTCGAGGGTCTGCGGCCGCAGCTCCTGGGCGATCCGGCGCACCTCCTCGAGGGCGGTGCGGACGGCGTGCTGGGCCTCCTCGAGCTCCGCCCTGGCGTCCTCGCCGACGACCTGCTCGAGCCGCTTCAGCTGCAGGAGGACGCCGGTCATCGTCTGCCCGACCTCGTCATGCAGCCCCCGGGCGATGCGCATCCGCTCGCCCTCGGCGGCGGCCAGGGCGCGGCTCCCGCTGTCGCGGCGCTCGCGCTCGAGCCGGTCGAGCATCTCGTTGAAGGAGCGCACCAGGTCGGCCACCTCGCCGTGTCCCGAGATCGCCATGCGCTGGCCCGGGCGGAGCAGGTCGACCCGGCGCATCCGGTCGGCGAGCCGCTCGAGCGGCACGAAGTAGGGGCGCAGGAGCAGCAGGTTCGCCGCCAGGGTGAGGGCGACGCCGACGATCAGTCCGAGCGCCTCGCTCAGCGCGAGGGAGGTGCTGATCGTGAGCGGCGACGCCGCGAGCACGATCGCCGCGACGGTGAGCACCGCCGCGTTGACCGCGAAGACGCGGAAGAACAGGGACCGCGAGGAGCGTCGTTCCTGCGCCACGCGCGAAGTGTCGCCGAGATGTCGTCCTAGCCGGCAGCGACGGTCCTGCGCTCGCGGCGCGGCGCGTCGGGCACCACGACGACGGGGCACGGACACGCGGCGCCGAGCTCGACCGCGAGCTGGACGGCCGCGCGTGGGCGCAGCAGCCGCCGCCGGCCGGCGCCGATGACCAGCACGTCGGCGCGCTCCTCCTGGGCCGCGCGGGCCAGCGCGTCGGCCGGCGTGCCGACGTCGTAGCGGCACTCGACCCTGACGGGCAGGCCGGCCTCGTCGACCAGGCGGCGCAGCAGGCGCCGCGCGCCCTCGCGGGCGTGGGTCGTGGTGAGGCTGTCGATCGGCTGGCCGTCGTCGTCGACGAACGCCTCGGCGACGGTCACGACGACGAGCCGCAGCTCGAGCCGGTCGCTGAGCTCGACGGCCGCGTCGAGCGCGGCTGCCGCGGCGGGGGTGTCGTCGACGCCGCAGAGCGACGGTGCCGCGGCTCGCGCCGTCGGGCAGGGCTGGCCGGCAGCTCGTCGGCGAGCGGTGTCGCGGGTGGTGTCGGTATCGGTGCTGATCAGCGTCGCGGTGGTCACGCTGCCTCCTCGGGTGTTGCAGGTGATCAGCACCGTCGCATCGGCCGGCCCGTGCGGCCATGAGGGCGGCCCCGCATCTGGCGGCCGGCCGCTGCCCATGCCGGCCTACGCCTGCGGCGCGGCGCCCGGGCGGAAGCGGCGCCAGGCCTCGACCAGCAGCGCCAGCGTCAGCGCCAGGCCGAGGGCCAGGCCGACGCCGATCAGCGGGTCGTCCTCGAACGCCGAGCCGCCGATGTAGCCGATGGCTCCGCCGTAGCAGGCCCACAGGATCGACGCCGCCCCGTCGTACACCGCGAAGCGGCGCCACGGCATGCCGAGCGCGCCCGAGCCCAGCATGACCGCCGTGCGGCCGCCCGGGATGAAGCGCGAGACGAAGACGATCGTCCCGCCCCGCTCGGCGAGCTGCTTCTCGGCCCAGACCAGCTTGTCCTTGAACCGCCCGCTGCGGTGCAGCCGCGGGCCGAGCTTGCGGCCGACGAGGTACATGATGTTGTCGCCGATGAACGCGCCGCTGGCGGCCGCGATCAGGATCAGCCACAGCTGCAGCTTGCCGGACGCGGCCAGGGCCGACGCGGTGACCAGCGTGGTCTCGCTCGGGACGATCGGCATGCCGGCGTCGAGGACCGCCGAGGCGAACACGGCGACGTAGGTCCACGACGAGCCGGCGGCGACGTCGAGCCAGCTGTCGAGGATCACGCGTCGCCGACCGGGGACGCGACGCGCGGGCTGATGCGGATCACGCTCCCCATCGTGCCAGCCTTCCGGCCCCGAGCGGCATCGGGACTGCGCTCCATCGTGCCGGATCCACCCGACACCAGTTGGGTGGTGCTCCCCATACCGGCGGCCCGGGAGGTCTGGGAGGCTCCTGGGACAGCGACCGATTGAGAGACCACCCGATGAGACTGCAGATCCTGCGCATCAGGCGAGACCGCGACGGCGGACGCAAGCCGACGCTGGGCTTCGGCTCGTCTGCCACCGAGGACGCGCTGGCCCGGCACGTCATCACCGAGTTCCGGCGCGGGCGTCCGCTCGCCGAGGTGCTCGACGACCCGTTCGTGAAGAACCGCGCCGACGGCGCCGCGCGTCGGCGCCTGCTCGACCGCAGCGACGTCGTGTCGGCGGTCGGCGAGGACATCGTGGAGCAGCTCCGCGCCGGTACCGGCGCGGCTGCCAGGCGAGAGGAGACGGCGACCGCGCAGGTCTGACACCCACGCGCGTCGCTCCCCGGCCGGGAACCCCAGACCCGGCCGGCAGGATCGAGAACGACGCGGCGACGCTCGGCTGCTCGCGCAGCGCGCCACAGCGCGGATCTGTTGGTTGCGCGCGCAGGGCGGCGGGCGGCGCCGCGCCGCAAGCGCCGATCGCCAGGGCGAGACCGGCGAGCTCGCCCCGGCGACCGCCGTTTCGCCGTCGCCCGGCCGGGACGCTCCGTGCAGGCAGGCATGGAGCACCGGCCAGGCGACGGCGGACGGCGTGGCGCAGCCGAACGGCGTCAGGCGCAGAACGCCGCCGCGGTGCGGCGCAGGACCTCCGTGGTCTGCCGGAGGCTCTCGACGCTCACCCACTCCTCGGCGGCGTGAGCCCCGGCGCCGACCGGGCCGAACAGCACGGTCGGGATGCCGGCCGCCGCGATGAACGCGGCGTCCGTCCAGAACGGCGCCCCGGCCCGCTCGGGCCGGCTGCCGAGCACGAGCGCGGCCGCCTCGCTCACGGCGGCCACGATGGGCGCCGCCGGCGTCGACGGCGAACGGCTCGCGCACCAGCAGCGTCCGGGCCGTGGCCTCGAGCTCCGGGTCCGCGGCGCGGCAGCGGGCCAGGAGCTCCTCGAGGTCGCGCTCGACGTCCGCCGTGGACTCGCCGGGAAGCGTGCGGCGCTCGAGCGTGATGACGCAGCGGTCCGGATAGGTCGAGAGCTCCCGCCCGCCCTCGATCTGCGAGGCGTGCAGCGAGCCGCGGCCGAGCAGCGGGTGCGGCCGCGCGGCCAGCCCGGCGTCGAGCGCGGACAGGCCGGCCAGGATCGGCGCGGCCTTCAGGATCGCGTCGACGCCGAGGTCGGGCCGTGACCCGTGGGCCGCCCGGCCGGTGACCGCGACCTCCTGCCAGGCGAACCCCTTGTGGGCCAGCACGAGCCCGAGCTCGGTCGGCTCGGTGACGATCGCGCCGTCGGCGCCGCCCGCGCGCGGCGAGCGCGGCGACCGCCTCCTGCACGCCCAGGCTCGCGTGCTCCTCGTCGGCCACCGCCGCGACGACCACGTCGCCGGCGAGCCCGCCGCGGGCCGCGTCGCGACAGGCGACCAGGGCGGCCGCGAGCCCGGCCTTCATGTCGTACCCGCCGCGGCCGTACAGCCGGTCGCCGTCGATGCAGCGGCGCGTGCGGGTCGGTCATCCCGTCGACGCCGACCGTGTCGAGGTGTCCGCACAGGAGCAGCGTGCGGCCGCCGCCGCTCCCGCGGGCGCGCACGAGCACGCTCGGCCGGCCCGGCGTCGCCTCGAGCCGCTCGGCCTCGAGCCCGGCGCCGCGGGCCCACTCCTCGACGAACGTGGCGGCCGCGCCCTCGCCGGCCGCGCCGGGCACCAGCGACGGGTTGACCGAGTCGATCGCCACCAGCGCCGCGGCCAGCTCGACGACGTCGACGTCCGCTCCGGTCACAGCGCCTCGATCGCGTCCAGCAGCCCCTCGATGGTGGCCTCGCTGGTCGACGGCGCGGTCAGCGTGAGCCGCAGGTAGCGCCGGCCGGCGACCACTGCCGAGCTCAGGTGGTAGCGCCCGTCGGCGATCAACGCGTCGCGGATCCTGCAGCTGGCGCGCGTCGTCGTCGCCGTGGCGGAAGCAGAGGATGTTGCTCTCGGGCTCGTACGGGCACGAGAAGCCGGGCCGCGCCTGGATCAGGTCGTACGCCGCGCGGGCCAGCGCGAAGCGGCCGTCGAGGTACGCCGCCATCCCGCCCGGCTGCTGGAAGGCCAGGTTCAGGAACAGCCGCAGCCCGAGCGTGGCCTTGGTGCACTCGACCGCCCGGGCGATGACGTCGACGCCGGGCGTGTCGCGCTCGTCGTAGAACAGGTAGCTCGCCTCCTGCTGGAACGCCCGGTCGAGCGTGCCCTCGTCGCGCACCAGCACTGCGGCGCACAGGGCGGAGGTGCGAAGCAGCTTGTGCGCGTCCCAGACGACCGAGTCGGCGTGCTCGATGCCGGCGAGGCGGTCGCGGTGCCGCGGCGAGACCAGGGCCGAGGCGCCGTGGGCCGCGTCGACGTGCAGCCACAGGTCGTGGGCCCGACAGAACGCGGCGATCTGCTCGAGGTCGTCGAACAGCCCCGTGCTCGTGGCGCAGGCGGCGGCGACCAGGGCGAACGGCCGGCGGCCGCGCTCGGCGGCCCGCTGCAGGCCGCGTTCGAGGGCGCCGACGTCGACCCGGTCGAGCCCGTCGACGTCGAGCGGCACGATCGCCTCCTGTCCGAGCCCGAGGATCGCCACCGCCCGGCCGATCGAGTAGTGCGCCGACGGTGCCGCCAGCACCGCGAGGTCCGGCGGGACGCCCTGTCGCCACGCCCCCGGGACGGCGCGCGCCCGGGCCGCGAGCATCGCGGTGAGGTTGGCCAGGGAGCCGCCGTGGGTCAGCACCCCGCCCGCGCTCCCGCCCTCGAAGCCGACGTGGCGGAGCATCCACTCGACGACGACCTGCTCGATGGCCGCGCCGGCCGGTCCCATCTCGTAGATCGCCATCGGGTTGTTGATGACGCCGTGGATCACGTCGGCGAGGGCCGAGCCGACGTCCGGCGTCGCGACCTGGTGGGCCATCTCGCCCGGGTGGTGGAGCCGGGTCGTTCGCTCGAGGTAGCGCCGCAGGAAGCCCGCGAACGCCGCGGGATCCATGCCGCCGTCGGCCATCCAGCGGCGCAGCTCGAGGTCGCGCTCGACCGACTCGATCGGCGGCTGCACGATCGCCGGGCCGCGTCCGGCCTCGCTGTCGGCGACGTAGCCGTCGAGCAGCGCGCCGGCCTCCTGCAGCGCGGCGAGGTACGTCTCGTGGTCCCACCCGCCGCTCACGGGCACCGCCGTCGCAGCTCGAGCTTCACGGGCCCGACTGTATCGGCCACACTGCTGCGGTGACGATCGGAGACGCTCCGCCGACTGCCCGTCGCGTCGCCGCGCTGTACGACGTCCACGGCAACGTCGCCGCGCTGGACGCGGTGCTCGCGGAGGTCCTCGCGCTCCGCCCGGACCTGGTCGTGTTCGGCGGCGACGCCCTGCCGGGCCCGTTCCCGCGGGCGGTGCTCGGGCGGATCCGCGACGTCGACGTGCCCACCGTGTGCCTGCGCGGGAACGGCGAGCGCGAGCTGCTCGACCCCGAGGTCACCGCGCCCGACGACCCCCTCGGCCGCCAGCTCGACGAGCGTGACCGCCGCGAGGTCGCCGCCTGGCTCGACTCGTTCACCATCGAGCTGCCCCGCCTGGGCCGCGCCGTGTTCTGTCACGCCGCGCCCGGCGACGACGAGCAGATCGTCACACCGGCCACGCCGGAGGCGGTGCTGCGCGAGATCTACGGCGACCTCGGCGCCGGCCTGGTCGTGCTCGGCCACACCCACATCCAGCTCGACCGCCGCCTCGGCGACGACCTGCGCATCGTGAACCCGGGCAGCGTCGGCTGGCCCTACGCCGACAAGCCCGGCGCCTACTGGGCGCTGATCGACGCGGGACGCATCTACCTGCGCCGCACGACCTACGACCTCGACATGGCCGCGGCCGACATCGCGCTGCGCAGCGCCTGGCCGATCGCCGCCGAGTTCGCGGCGGAGAACGTCACCACGGTGCCGACCGCCGCGGAGGCGATCGCGGTCTTCGAGGCGCAGCGTGAGGAGCGCGCACGGGACGCAGGCGCACACGGTCGCCCGTCATGAGAACAGCGCGTCCACCGAGACCTCGATCCGCCGTGGCGCCGTCACCACCCCTCCGTCGGTCGCCGCGCCGTGCAGGTGCACGACGTCGCACGCGGCCCGTACCCGGTCGGTCAGGAAGCGCGACGGCTTGCCGATCCCGTGCCCGTCGTCGCGCCCGCGCGGCCGGTGGTAGTAGCGGACCGGGACGTACATCGAGAGCGACTGGCGCGCCCGGGTCATGGCGACGTACAGCAGCCGGCGCTCCTCCTCGATCTCCTCGCCGCTGCCGGCCGACATGCAGGCCGGGAAGTTCCCGTCGTACAGGGCCAGCACGTGCACCGACTCCCACTCGAGGCCCTTGGCCGAGTGGATCGTCGAGAGCACCAGGTAGTCCTCGTCGAGCAGCGGCGGCCCGGCCAGGTCCTGGGTCGAGGCCGGCGGGTCGAGCGCGATCTCGGCCACGAAGCGGCTGAGCGACGCCTGGTCGCGAGCCGCGCCGAGCAGCGGGTCGAAGTCCTGCACCCGCAGCGGGCCGTTCGGGTAGTGGGCCGAGACCACCGGCACGAGCGCCCTGGCCAGGAGCTCGGCCCGGGTCGCCGCACTCGCTGCGACGTCGCTCTCGGCGACCGCCGAGACGAGCCCGCGGGCCGCCTCGCGCGCGCTGGTCGGCAGCTGCGCCGTCACGCCGTCGAGGGCCTCGCCGAGCTCGCCGCGCGCCGGCACCGCTGTCAGCGCCTGGGTCGCACGCCGCGCGGTCGCCGGCCCGACGCCGTCGAGCAGCTGCAGCACCCGGAACCAGGCCAGCTCGTCGCGGTGGTTGTCGGCCAGCCGCAGCAGCGCCACCAGGTCCTTGACGTGGGCCGCGTCGAGGTAGCGGAGCCCGCCGTACTTCACGAACGGGATCCGCCGGCGGCGCAGCTCGAGCTCGAGCAGCTGCGAGTCGTGCCCGGTGCGGCCGAGCACCGCCTGCTCGCGCAGCAGCATTCCCTGCTCGCGGGCGTCGAGCACGCTGCTCGCGACGTGCGCCGCCTGGGCCTGCTCGTCGCGGCAGAACACGAGCCGCGGCCGCTGGCCGTCCTCGCGGGCCGAGCGCAGCGCCCGCGGGTAGCCGCGCCGGGCCTCGGCAGCCAGCGCCGCCGCCGCGTCGAGCAGCGGCTGCCCTGCGCGGTAGGACGACTCCAACGTCACGATCGAGGCGTCCGGGAAGTGCTCGCCGAAGCCCAGGATGTGGTCGGCCGAGGCGGCCCGGAAGCCGTAGATCGCCTGCAGGTCGTCGCCCACGACGGTGAGCTCGCGCCGCCTGGTGCGGAGCGCCCGGATGATGTCGACCTGCAGGCCGTTGACGTCCTGGTACTCGTCGACCAGCACGTGGTCGTAGGCCTCCTCGAGCCAGCGGCCGACCACCTCGTCGCGGGCCAGCGCCCGCCAGTGCAGCAGCAGGTCGTCGAGGTCGAGCAGCCCCAGCGTCCGCTTGCGCGCCGCGTAGGCTCGGAACAGCCCGGCGAGCGCCTCGGCGTGCTCCTCGCACCACGGGTAGTCCTCGGCCAGCACCTCGCTCAGCGGCCGCTGCGCGTTGACCACCCGCGAGTAGATGTCGAGCAGGGTGCCCTTGCGCGGGAAGCGGCGGCGCGCCTCGGCGTGCCCGTGCTCCTCGCGCACCAGGTCGAGGACGTCGCCGGCGTCGGCGGCGTCGAGCACGCCGAAGTCGCCCGGCAAGCCGAGCGCGCTGGCGTGCGCCCGCACCTCGCGGTGGGCGACGGAGTGGAACGTGCCCCCGACGACCCGGCCGGCGTCGGGCACCGAGCGGGCGACCAGCGAGGTCGCGCGCTCGAGCAGCTCGCGCGCCGCCCGCCGGGTGAACGTGAGCAGCAGGATCCGGTCCGCGGGCACGCCCTGGTGCAGCAGCCAGGCCACGCGGGCGCACAGGGTGGTGGTCTTGCCGGTGCCGGCGCTGGCGATCACGAGCAGCGGGCCGCCCGGGTGCATGGCGGCGGTGCGCTGCTCGTCGTTGAGCTCGTCGAGCCAGGGCGGGACGTCGGGCTCGAGGCGGAGGGCGGAGGAGGAGGCGAACATGTGTTCGTACCGTAGCGAGGGCGTCGGACGGCATGGCGCCGCTACCGGCGACCGGCCGCGGCGGAGCACGTAGGCTCGGGTCCATGCTGGACTTCGGCGACGCCGCCGCCCGTCACCTGGAGCGCACCTACCGCACGCCCGACGTCGTCGCGCAGCGCGCCGAGGTGCGCTCGCTGCTGGCCGCCAGACCCGGCGAGCGGATCCTGGACATCGGCTCGGGGCCCGGCCTCCTGTCGTCCGAGCTCGCCGCCGAGGTGGGCCCGGACGGCGCCGTGGTCGGCGTCGACCCGAGCGACAGCATGCTCGCCCTGGCCCGCAGCCGGGAGCGCGCGCCCGGTACCGCCTCGCTCGACTTCGTCACCGGCGACGCGTTCAAGCTGCCGTTCGACGACGCGGGGTTCGACGTCGTGGTCACGACCCAGGTCTACGAGTACGTCTCGGACGTGCCGAAGGCCCTGCGCGAGGCCCGCCGCGTCCTGCGCCCGGGCGGCCGGCTGCTGGTGCTCGACACCGACTGGGACTCCGTCGTCTGGCACTCCTCGAACCCGGCCCGCATGGCCCGGATCCTCGACGCCTGGAACCGGCACCTGGCCGACCCGTACCTGCCCCGCCGCCTGCCGGGCATGCTGCGCACGACCGGTTTCCGGCTCGACCGCAGCGCCGTCATCCCGCTGCTCAACCAGGGCTGGGACGCGGACAGCTTCAGCGCCTTCATCGTCGAGACGGTCTCGTCGTTCGTGCTTCGCGCGGGGGTCTCGGAGCGCGAGGTCTCGGCCTGGGCGGACGACCTGCGGGGCCTCGGCGAGGACGCCTTCTTCAGCCTGAACCGGTACGTCTTCCTGGCCACCGCGGCCTAGCGCCAGGGGCCGCGGCGAGCGCTCACCGCCGGCGGTCGACTCGCGCACCACGAGCCGCGTCGTCAGGTGCCCGGCCAGGGGGAGGGCCGCCTCACGGCCCTCGCCGAGCCAGGTCGCGACGATCGCGGTGGCCCGCCGGCCGAGCTCGGCGAAGTCCACGGCAACGGTCGACAGCGGCGGCTGCAGCAGGCCGCACAGCTGCACGCCGTCGAAGCCGATCACGGCGCAGTCCTCCGGCACGCGACGGCCCGCCCGGTGCAGCGCGTCGAGCGTCCCCGCCGCCATGACGTCGTTGAACGCGAAGATCGCCGTCGTCTCGGGATGGCGCTCGAGCAGCCGCTCGGCCGCCCGCCGGCCGCCGTCGGCCGTCGGCTCCTCGTGCACCGTCCACGAGTCGTCGAGCCCGAGCTCGTGCTCGGCGGCGACCGCCAGGAACGTCGCGTGCCGCGCGTCGGCGGTGTTCCAGGCGGGCGTGCCGTCGATCAGCCCGAGGCGGCGATGCCCGAGCCCGACCAGGTGCTCGACGGCCTGGCGCGTGCCGCGGGTCAGGTCGACGTTCAGCGCCGGGATCCCCGGCGGCGGCGTCCAGCGGTTGACCAGCACCAGCGGCAGGTGCTCGGCCACCGCGAGCAGCCGCTCGTCGGGAACGTGGTCGAGGAACGCCACGATCCCGTCGACCGAGTGGGAGATCAGGGCGTCGAGCGCCGCCTCCTCGCCGGGCCCGTTCCACGGCGTCGGCAGCACCATCGTCTGGTGGCCGATGGTGCGCGCGGCCTCGAGCACCGCCTGGGCGACGTGGGCGAAGAACGGGTTCGTGAGGTCGTTCACCGCGAGCCCGATCGTCTCGGTGCGGCGGGTGACCAGGCTGCGCGCCAGCCGGCTCGGCCGGTAGCCGAGCGCGCCGGCGGCCTCGAGCACCCGCCGCTTGGTGCGTGCGTCGATCCCGGGCGCGTCGTTGATGGCCCGCGACACCGTCTGGTAGGAGACGCCCGCGGCCCGCGCCACGTCGCGGATCGTCGGCCTGCGGGCGCGGGTTCCGTCGGTCATGTGGAGGCGTACCGTAATCGGGTGGTGGCGCGAGAGCCTGCAGGCGCGGTACGTTTCTCGGGGTGGCCGGACAGCACATCGAGATCGTCGAAGGCCCCCAGGCGGGCCTGCAGGTACCGCTCGACTTCCCCGTCGAGATCGGCCGGGCCGACGGCGCGCAGATCGCGCTGGCCTCGGACGACCAGGTGTCGCGGCGTCACGCCCGGGTCTCGCCCGACGCCCAGGGCGCGGTCGTCGAGGACCTCGGCTCGCGCAACGGCACGTTCGTCAACGGGCAGCAGATCTTCGTGCCGACCCGGCTCGCAGCCGGCGACCAGCTCCTCATCGGCGTCACCGTGCTCGAGCTGCGGACGCCGCGGGAGGTCGCCGCGGGCCTGTCGGGGGTGCGGCCGGTGCCGCCGGGCTTCCGGGTGCCGGAGCGACCGCCCGACTACATCTCGCCGGCGGCGGTCACCGGCGAGCGGCTGGTGCCCGAGCTCGACCCGCTGCTCGACGTCAACGTGAAGAGCAAGACGCGGCTCGCCCCGCTGGCGATCGCCGTCCTGGTCGTGCTCGTCGTCCTGATCTTCCTCGCCCAGCGCTGAGCGCGCGCTCAGTGCTGGGCGAAGTACACGACCAGCACCACCGCCGTCGAGGCGATCGTGGCGAACGTCAGCACGGTGGGGATCGGCCGGCGTGACGCGATCGAGCGGCTGACGCTCGCCGACACCGGCGCGAACACGTCCGGCTGCGGCGCCGCCGGCGGGTCGTGCACGGCGGCCACGGGCGCCTCGAGGAACAGCGTCGTCGAGCCCACGTAGAGCTGGTCGCCGGGCGACAGCCGCGTCGGGCCGCCGATCTTCTGACCGTTGACCCAGGTGCCGTTGCGCGAGCCCAGGTCCTCGACGACCACGCCCTCGGCGTCGAGGTACAGCCGTGCGTGCCGCCGCGAGCACTGGGCGTCGTCGAGCAGCAGCCCCTCCTCGCGGCCGAGCACCAGCTCGCCCGTCAGCTCGACCCGCATCCCGGCCCGCGGGCCGCCTCCGACCACCAGCACCCTCATCGAAACGCTCCCATCCGTGCGCCTGCGGCCAGGAGCCGGGCGACCGTCGTGGCCGTGGCCGGCCGCTTCTCGGGCTCCTTGTCGAGCGCCAGCCGGATCGCGCTGCCGACCGCCGCCGGCACGTCGGAGCGGCCGGCGGTCGCGTCGGGCGGGTCGTCCTCGAGGTGGGCGAACCCGGTCTGCAGGAACGTCGACCGGGTGAACGGCGGCGTCCCCGCGACGCAGGCGTGCAGCAGGCAGCCGAACGCGTAGACGTCGCTCGCGGGCGTCGCCTGGCCGCCGCCGATGAGCTCCGGCGCCATGTACTCGATCGAGCCGAGCACGTGCCCGACCTGGGTGAGCCTGGTGGAGGCCGCGCCCTTGGCCAGGCCGAAGTCGGTCAGCGCGCCGTCGCCGGCCTCCTCGAGCATCACGTTCGCCGGCTTCACGTCGCGGTGCACGATCCCCAGCCGGTGGAGCGTGTCGAGCGCCTCGCCGAGGCCCGCCGCGAGCCGCAGGATCCGGTCGACGGGCAGCGGGCCGCCGTCGCGGAGCCGGTCGTCGAGCGAGCCGTTCGGGTAGAAGCGGGCCGCGAGGTAGTGCACGCCGCCCGCCTCGCCGGCGTCGACGACGGGCACCAGGTGGCGGTGCTGCACCGTGCGCGCGATGCGAGCCTCGCGCTCGAAGCGGTGGACGAACCCGGGGTCCGACGACAGCTCGCCCTTCAGCAGCTTGAGGGCCACCGTCTCGCCGTCGTCGGGGTCGCTCGCGCGGTAGACGACGCCAACGCCGCCCTCGCCGAGCCGCTCCGCGAGCACGAACCGGCCGATCGCGTCGCCCGGCGCGGGCGATGTTCGCGACCCGTTCGAATTGGCGAGATTCACCCCGTCTTCCATGCTCACTAGCATAGAGATCGATGCCGGCCGTCGACAGCAGGGGCACGGGCAGCCGGCGCGCGATCGTCGCCACCTACCTGGTGCTCGGCGCGCTGGCCGCGATCGCCATCGTCGTCGCGCTGAGAGCGGGCCGCGACGAGGCCCCGACCCCGAACGCCTCCGGCGCGTACACGGTCATCGGGCCGGCCGCCGCCTGCGTCGGCAGGACCTTCACGCTGAACCAGTCGGGCAAGTTCGCGAGCCTCGACGGGGCCGGCGACAGCGGCGGCTCGCTGCGGCTGCGCGACGGCGCGCTGCGCGGCACGCTCGACTGCCGCCGCGGCACGAGCCTGCCGGCGGTGCTCGCGATCCGCGGCCCCGCCGACAGGCGGCGTCTGCAGGGGACGATCGGCACGGCCCCGTTCACCGCCCGGGCCAGCGGGCCGCTCGCCCCGAGCGCCGCCAGCGCGGTCAAGTCCGGGCCCGAGGAGCTGTTCGGCAAGCTCATGCTGGCGATGGCCGTCGTGCTGGTCGCGGCCCGGCTGCTGGGCACGGCGGCGCGCCGGCTCGGCCAGCCGACGGTGATGGGCGAGGTGCTCGCGGGGATCCTGCTCGGGCCGACCCTGTTCGGCGCGCTCGTCCCGCACCTGCAGAGCGAGGTCTTCTCCTCCGAGGTGGTGCCGCTGCTCACCGCGGGCGCCGACATCGGCCTGGCGTTCTACATGTTCCTGGTCGGGCTCGAGTTCGACCCGCGGCTGCTGCGCGGCCGGGTGACCCAGGCGGCGCTGGTGTCGAACGCCAGCGTCGCGGTGCCGATGGCGTTCGGGTTCCTGGCCGCGGTGCCGCTCTACCAGCTGGTCGGGCCGGAGAAGAGCTTCACCCCGTTCGCCCTGTTCATGGGCGTCGCGATGTCCATCACCGCGTTCCCGGTGCTGGCCCGGATCCTGGTCGAGCGGCGCATGCTGCGGGCCCCGATCGGGACGCTGGCGCTGGCCGCGGCGGCGGTCGACGACGTCACCGCCTGGTCGCTCCTGGCGCTGGCCTCGGCGGTGGCGGCCGGCGGCTCGTCGCTCGAGGTCGTGCGCATCATCGGGCTCACGGCGCTGTTCTGCGCGGCGATGTACGTGGTCGGCCGACGCATCCTGGGCCGTCTGTCGGACGCCTTCGACGAGGAGGGACGGCTCTCGGGGACGCTGCTCGGCCTGCTCTTCGTCGGCGTGCTGCTGTCGTCCTGGGCGACCCAGCGGATCGGGGTCGCGACCATCTTCGGGGCGTTCGTGATGGGGATGGTCATGCCCCGCCGGGCCGATCTGAGCGACGCGGTCACGGTGCGGCTCGAGGACTTCGTCGGCGCCGTGCTGCTGCCCCTGTTCTTCGTCGTCACCGGCCTCAAGACCCGGGTCGGCCTGCTCGACCGCCCGGTGCTCTGGCTCATCACGCTCGTGCTGCTGGTGCTGGCCATCGCCGGCAAGTGGATCGGCTCGCTGGTCGCCGCCCGGGTCACGGGCCTGCCGCTGCGCCAGTCGGCGGTGCTGGCCTCGCTGATGAACACGCGCGGGCTCACGGAGCTGATCGTCCTCAACATCGGGCTCGCCGCGGGCGTGATCACGCCGGTGCTGTTCACCATGCTGGTGCTCGTCGCCCTGGTGACGACGTTCATGGCCGGGCCCTGCCTGCGCCTGCTCGACCCGCACGGCAGGCTCGCGGAGCCGCCCGAGCAGGTGCTGCGGGTCGCGGCCCGCAGCCAGGAGGTCGCGGCGCCCGAGAAGTCCGTCCTGGTGGCGGCGCTCGATCCTCGCAACCTGCCCACGCTGCTGGCCCTGGCCGAGCCGCTGGCCCGCTCCGAGCCGCCGCGCGAGCTGATCGTGGCCCGCGTCCTCGAGCTGGCGCCGGGCGGCGTCGGGCTCGCTGCCGCCGACCGCGACCTGGGTGCTGCGAGCGCGGAGCTCGCGCGCGTGCGCGAGGACCTGACGCGCCGCGGCGTCGCCGTCCGCACCGTGGCCTTCACCAGCGCGAGCCCCGGCAGCGACCTGGTGCGTCTGGCGCACGAGCAGGAGGTCGACCTGCTGCTGCTCGACGGCCGCCGGCCGCTGCTCGGCGAGAGCGTGCCCCGGGGCGACGTCGGGCACGTCCTGGCCGAGGCGCCCGTGCGACGTCGCCGTCCTCGTCGAGCGCCACGGCGGGATCCCCCGGCTCGGGCCGGAGGCGCCGGTGCTCGTCCCGTTCGGCGCCGCCGAGCACGACTGGGCGGCGCTCGAGCTGGCCGCCTGGATCGCGGTCACCGCCGACGCGCCGCTGCGCCTGCTCGGCGTGCGTGGCGGCGAGCGCGACGCGAGCCGGCTGCTCGGCAGCGCCTCGCTGGTCGTGCAGCAGCTCGCCGGGATCGTCGCCGAGCCGGTCCTCGTCGATCCCGGGCACGAGGCCGTGGTCGCCGCCGCCGCCGGTGCCGGGCTCCTGGTGATCGGGCTGCCGGAGGACTGGCAGAAGGCCGGGATCGGGGGTCTGCGCAGCTCGCTGGCGACCGCCGCGCCGGCCCTGTTCGTCCGTCGCGGGCTGCGGCCGGGGGCCCTCTCGCCCCGCGATGCGGAGCTCACTCGCTTTTCCTGGTCGCGCGTCGGGCCGGTTGCGGGGTAGGATCGCGCCGTGCCGCTGACCGCTCCGCGCGACTCGACGATCGCCATGGTGGGCGACGGCTTCGGATCCCTCCTGGTGTACGGGAGCGCGATCTACCTCGGGTTCGCCCGCGAGCAGGTCACGGTCTACGGGCCGAGCCCGAACCCGGTCGGGACGTACCAGCAGTTCGCGTACAACCTCGGCCAGACCGATCCTGCGCTCGGAGTCGGAGTCCCACTTCCTGCCCGCCGACTGGCCGACGTTCGCCCAGCTCGACGCCTGGGCCCGGCGCAGCCCGCGGCCGCTGCTGCGCTCGATGAAGCGCAAGTACAACCCGGGCGTCGGCGACATCCTGGGCGAGGCGACGATGGTCAAGAACCGCCTCGGCTGGGACGACAACCGCTACCCGGTGCGGGTCGGCTGGGTGCAGCGCGAGTGGAACCCGTCGCCGCACTTCGTGCTCTACGACGAGCAGGCGAACTACATCGGACGGGCCCGGCACGTGATGCTGGGCGTCGGCCACGGGCCGCTCGCGTTCCCGCCGGCGCTCGCCGCCGCTCGACAGGACCCCCGGCTGGCGGACCGGGTCGTGCAGGCCTACGAGGCCAAGCAGTACGCCGCCGGCGGCACCTACGTGGTGATCGGCGCCGGGATCGCGTCGGTCAACGAGTGGGCCAACGCGATCGACGCGGGTGCCCGGGTGATCTCGCTGCTGCGCAACCCCAAGCCCGAAGAGCAGGACCTGAACACCCCGCGCTGCCTGTTCGAGGCGTTCGGCATCGACATCTACCAGGCGCTCACGCTCGAGCAGCGGCTGACGTACCTGGGGAAGGTGCTGAAGGGCACCGCGCCGGCGCGCCGCGGCTGGCAGGAGCGCATCGAGCGGGGCCGGGCCGAAGGCCGCTTCGCCGAGCTGCAGGGCGAGATCGATCAGGTTCAGGCCGGGCCGGCGGGGCTCCGCATCCACATCTCGAACCGCGGCGGCACGGACCCGGGCTGGCTCGACGTGTCGGGCGTCGTCTCGGCCACCGGGTTCCAGAAGTCGGCGCTGACGGTGCCGCTGCTGCGCCGCCTGATCGAGCACTACAAGCTGCCGGTCACCGACGGCCGGCTGGCGCTCAAGCGCAACTGCGGCGTTCCCGGCCTGGACGTGCCCGAGTCCCGCCTCGGGATGATGGGCATCCACGCCAACGTCGTGATCCCGAACGGGGACACGATCGCCGGGCTGAAGTACATCGCCCGGCGCTTCGTCGTCGACTGCGTCGAGGCCGAGCAGCTCAAGCGCCGGCCGTTCTTCGGCCGCCTGCAGATGCAGCTGCAGCTCGCCTCGGCGACCGCCAACGTGATTCGTAAGACCCGCGAGACGGAGCAGCTCGCCTAGATGTGCCCGACCGTTCTCGGCCGGGTGCAGACCCGCACGGCGATCCTGATCCTCCCCGCGATCCTGGCAGCGATCATCTCGCTGCTCACGATGGACGAGGGCTGGATCGTGACCATCGGCATCTTCCTGCTGATGGGCGTGGCCCTCGACACGGCCTTCTACCCGTTCGTGATCCGCTGGCAGCCGCCGTGGCTCACCGGCGTCCTGGCGGTGGGCGAGTTCGTGCTGCTGTTCGTGCTCCTGAAGATCCTGCAGCCCGGCCAGCCCGGCTACGGCGATCCGAACGCGGTGCTCGGCCACGACGACTGGAAGCCGATCGTCCTGTTCTGGGTGGCGTGGTGCCTGGCGATCGCCACCAAGATCGTGATCCTGCCGATCGTCTCGCTCGGCTGGGTCGAGAACGGCGGCGAGTTCCGGGCCACCTCCTGGAGCACCAACCCCGACGCCGAGCTCGTGCCGCTGATCGCCGACATCAATCCGGACGCGCCGCGCGAGGCGCTGATCCAGGACGTGTCCGGGGTGCACCAGGCGCTTCCGGCGACGCCGCCGCTCTCCGGCATCCACCAGCGGCCCACCGTCCAGCGGGGCTGAGCTCCCGTCCCTCGCGTACGCTTCCCCCTTTACTGCAAGGGAATGCGAACGAGGAGAGAGACGAATGGGACTGAGGCTCGGCGACATCGCGCCCGACTTCACCGCGAGCACCACCCAGGGCGAGATCACGTTCCACGACTGGGCCGGGGATTCCTGGGTCATCCTGTTCTCGCATCCGAAGGACTTCACGCCGGTCTGCACGACCGAGCTCGGCTACATGGCCAAGATCGGGCCGGAGTTCGACAAGCGGAACGTGAAGATCATCGGACTCTCGGTGGATCCGACCGACAAGCACGAGCAGTGGGTCGACGACATCGAGGAGACCCAGGGGGCGCGCCCCAACTACCCGATCATCGGTGACAGCGACTTCAAGGTCTCGAAGCTGTACGACATGCTCCCGGCCGAGGTGGCGGGCGAGGCCGCGTCGCGCACGCCGGCCGACAACCAGACCGTCCGCACGGTCTTCGTGATCGGGCCGGACAAGAAGGTCAAGCTGTACCTGGCCTACCCGATGACCACCGGTCGCAACTTCGACGAGGTGCTGCGGGTGATCGACTCGCTACAGCTCACGGCGAAGCACAAGGTCGCGACGCCGGCGAACTGGAAGAACGGCGACGACGTCATCATCGCCGGCTCGGTCTCGAACGACGAGGCCAAGGAGCTGTTCGGCGAGTGGGACTCGCCGAAGCCCTACATCCGGATCGTTCCGCAGCCCAGCTAGGGGTGTTCAGCCGCCTGGCGCGATGACCGCCAGGCCCTGCGGGTTCGCGTTGTCGGGCACCGGCAGCGTCGTCGGCGAGGTATCGACCTCGCTGAGGGTGCCGTCGGTGCCTAGGCAGCGTCCGCCAGCTCGACCCGGTCCTTGCCGGCCCGCTTCGCGGCGTACAGCGCGGCGTCCGCGGCGGCGACCAGCTCGCGCCCGGTGCGGCCGTGCTGTGGCGCTGCGGCCACGCCGACCGAGACCGTGAAGGCCAGCTCGTGACAGGCCGTGATCGCGCAGCGCAGCCGCTCGGCGACGGCCGCGGCGTCGGCGGCGTCGGCACCGGGCAGGACGAGCGCGAACTCCTCGCCGCCGTAGCGCGCCGGCTCGTCGCCGGGCCGGGCGCAGCTCGACAGCACCGCCGCCATCGCCTGCAGGCAGGCGTCGCCGGTGAGGTGGCCGTGACGGTCGTTCAGACCCTTGAAGTCGTCGACGTCGAGCAGGACCACGGCGACCCGCGCGGCCGGCAGCTCGAGCTCGGCGTCGAGCCGCCGCCAGAAGCGCTCGTGGTTCGAGAGCTGGGTGAGCGGGTCGATCCCGAGCCGCTTCTCGGCGGCCCGCCGGCGGGTGTCCGCGGCGGCAGCGATCCGTAGCGCCAGGATCGGGCTCGCGACCAGGAGCGGCAGCAGCGCCGCCCGGTCGAACAGGGTGAGGGTGATGACGGCCAGCGTCGGCAGGATCGCGAGCTGCAGCGCGAGCTCGCGGGCGATCATCCCCCAGCGCAGCGGTGCGTCGCCCGCCTGCCGCTGTAGCTTGAAGCCGAACGCGGCCAGGGCGAACGAGGTCAGGATCGAGACCGCGGCGCCGGCGAACACCGCCCACAGCCAGCGCAGGCCGTGCCCGTTCAGCGCGGCGAACGCGGCGTAGGCCACGCCGACCTCGACGACGTGGCGGAGCTGGTTCGTGATGAGGAAGTGCCAGGCCCGGCCGCCCCGGCGGTCCTGGGCGGAGCCGACGAGTGCGGCGAGCTGGGTGCAGACCAGCGCGGCTGCCGGGCCGGCGATGGCCATCAGCGGGAGCGAGAACGCCTCGGTCAGGGTCTGCTGGACCTCGTTCTCGTCGGCGATCGACGACGGCCAGACCAGGCCGCGCACGCTCGCGGCGAGCAGCGCGGCCACCGCCAGTGCACCGAGCGCGTGCCGTCCGTCGCCCGCCGCGTGGCCCGTCGTGACGAGCAGCGGGGCGGTCACCAGGGCCGCCACGCCGAGCAGGCAGCAGTACCCGCGGAACATCCGCGGCATCGCCTTGAAGGTGGTGGCCTGGTCCATCCCATCGGTTATCGGCGGGACACCGACCGGATATGAGGGGTGCGGTTTGCCCCACACGTACACGCCTGGCTCCCGCACGTATCGGTCCGCGCCCGCCAGGCAGCATTGCCACATCACCTCTGCTTTCTCTCAGGAGCTCGGACTCATGCAAGGAAAGAAGGGCTTGACGGGGACGGTTGGCCGCTGGAGCGCCCACCATCCCTGGACGGCGATCACGATCTGGATCGTGTTCATCGCCGCCGCGATCTTCGCCGGCAACGCCGCGGGGACGAACAAGGTCAAGGCCGCCGACTCCGGCGCCGGCGAGAGCGGCAAGGCCTCCAAGGTCCTCGAGCGCGCCGGCTTCGCCGTCGAGCCGGGCGAGCAGCTCCTGGTGCAGTCGCCCACGCTGCGGGCCACCGACCCGGCCTTCAGGGCCGTCGTCGGCGACGTCATGCGCAAGCTCGGCGCGCTGCCCACGATCTCGAACCTCGAGTCGCCGTACGACAAGGGCACGATCTCGAAGGACGGCCACGCCGTCCTCGTCAAGTTCGACGTCCCCGGCGACATCGCCCAGGCAGCCGACCGCTTCGACCAGATCTACGCCGTCACCACGGGCGCTCGTGCAGCGCATCCGGCCTTCTCGTTCTACGAGGCCGGCGACGTGTCCTACGGCAAGGCCTACAACGACTCCCAGGGCAAGGACTTCGCGCAGGCCGAGAAGCTCTCCCTGCCGATCACCCTGGTGATCCTGATCGTCACCTTCGGCGGCCTCCTGATCGCCGGCATCCCGCTGGTGCTCGCGATGAGCGCCGTGATGGGCGCCTTCGGCCTCACCGCCCTCGCCAGCCAGCTCATGCCGGTGCCGGACGTCACCCAGTCGGTGATCCTGCTGATCGGTCTGGCCGTCGGCGTCGACTACTCGATCTTCTACCTCTCCCGCCAGCGCCAGGAACGCGCAGCAGGGCACACGAAGCTCGACTCGATCGACATCGCCGCAGCGACCTCGGGCCGCGCGGTGCTCATCTCGGGCATCACCGTCCTGATCGCGATGAGCGGCATGTTCCTGGCCGGCAACTCGGTGTTCTCCGGCATCGCGGTCGGCACCATGCTGGTCGTCCTGACGGCCATGATCGGCTCGCTCACGGTGCTTCCGGCCCTGCTCGCCCCGAAGAGCGCGGGCTTCCTGGCCCGGATCCCGGGCGCCCATGCGGTCGGCTCGGCGTTCCGCCTGGTCGGTCACGGGATCGGCTTCGTGTGGCGGATCGTGACCTACCCGTTCCGGCTGGTGCAGTCGCTGCTCTCCCGGGCCAAGGGCGAGACCTCGATCTGGGAGCGCATCCTGCGGCCGGTGCTGCGGCACCCGGTGATCTCGGTGGTCTCGGCGACCGCCGTCCTGGTCGCGCTGGCCCTGCCGGCGATCGGCCTCAGCCTCGGCCTCGTCTCGTCGAGCTACGGCCTGTCCTCCAAGACCGCGTACATCCAGGGCACGGCGGCCATCGAGAAGGCCTTCCCCGGCTCGCCCTCCCCGGCCGTCCTGGTCGTCCACGCCCCCGACGCGACCGCGGTGGACGTCCGCCACGGCATCGCCCGCTTCGAGAAGGAGGCGCTCGACCAGGGCGTCGCGCACCCGCCGTTCACCCTGCGCCTGAGCAAGGATCAGACGACGATCGAGATGATCGTCCCGATCGCGGGCACCGGACACGACGCGACCGCCAAGCACGCCATCGAGCAGCTGCGCGGGCACATCATCCCGAACACCATCGGAGCCGTTCCCGGCGTCGAGACACAGGTCACCGGCGAGGCCGCAGGCGTGTCGGACTTCAACAAGCTGATGCACGACCGGGCGCCGATCGTCATCGGGTTCGTCCTCCTCATGAGCTTCCTGCTCCTGCTGGTGACGTTCCGCTCGCTGATCATCCCGATCAAGGCGATCGCCCTGAACCTGCTCTCCGTGGGCGCCGCCTACGGGATCCTGGTCGCCGTCTTCCAGCACACCTGGGCCGAGGGCATCCTCGGGTTCAAGACCGACGGGGCGATCGAGGCCTGGCTCCCGATCTTCCTCTTCGTGGTGCTGTTCGGCCTCTCGATGGACTACCACGTGTTCATCCTGAGCCGGGTGCGCGAGCTCTGGGAGCGCGGCATGCCGAGCGACCAGGCCGTCGCCCGCGGCATCGCCGACACCGCCGGCGTCGTCTCGAGCGCGGCCCTGGTGATGGTCGCGGTCTTCGGGATCTTCGCCACCCTCTCCGGCCTCGACATGAAGCAGCTCGGCGTCGGCCTGGCGAGCGCGATCCTGATCGACGCCACGATCGTCCGGGCGGTGCTCCTGCCGGCCGCGATGAAGCTCCTCGGCGAGCGCAACTGGTACCTGCCGAAGGCGCTCGACTGGCTCCCGCACATCAACCACGGCGGCCCGAGCCAGGCGCAGCCGGTGGCCGGCGACTAGCCAGCTACTCCGACAGCTCGAACGACCCCAGCTGGCCCAGGGTGGTCGCCGCGACGGCGGCCCCCTGGGCCAGAGCTGTTTTCAGGTCGTGGGTGCGCGCGTAGGCGGTGAGGAAGCCGGCGGTGTGAGCGTCGCCGGCGCCCGTCGTGTCGACGACGCCGTCGACGGGCACGGCCGGGGTGTGCAGGCGGTCGTCGCCGCCGAGCGCCACGCTGCCGGCCGCGCCGAGGGTGACGACGAGCGTGCGGCCGCTGCGGCGGGCGGCCCCCTCGAGGGCGTCGACCAGCGCTCCGTCGGCCTCGCGCAGGCCGCACAGGCCGATGTCGACCCGCGGCAGCCAGCGCTCGACGAGCGCGACCGGGTCGTCGACGTCGTCGAGGCTCGTGAAGTCCAGCAGCCGCAGGCCGTTGGTCGGCGCGGCCATCACCGACTCGAAGAACGTCGTCGCGTGCTCGAAGACGCTCGTGGCGACGACGTCGGCAGCGGCGATCGCGGCCTGCTCGGCCGAGCCCACGTGGTAGCGGCCGAGGACGCCCGGGTGGTAGGCGACGACGGCGTGCTGGCCGCCGGGCTGGAGCCGGATCTCGCGTACCGGCGTGGCGCCCGGCCGGGCAGGGAGGATGGCGCCGAGGCCCTCGTGGTCGACGACCCCGCGCACCAGCTCGGCGCCGGCGTCCTCGCCGAGCGGAGCGACCAGCTCGACGCCGTGGCCGAGACCGAGCAGCCGGTGGGCGTGCACCGCGACGTCGAGGCCGGTGCCGCCGGCCCGCTCGACGTCCAGGTCGACGTAGCGGTCGACGCCGCAGGGCGCGGCGCACACGATCCTCACCTGCAGGCCCTGGCGAGGGCGGTTCGTGCGGCAGGGTGGGCGTCGTTTACCACGTGGACATACACGTCGGGGGTCTGCCACCGGGCAATGTGGGGTTAGCCGTACCCGGGCGCGCGAGCCCGCGCGAGAGGATACCCCTCGACTGGTGAACGACGCGCATGGAGGACCCCCATGCCTGGCATTCTCGATTACGAAAATCTGGAGGACGAAGCCGAAGCCGAAGAGTCGAGCGAGCTCGACGCCTACGGGTTCGAGATCGTCGACGAGGACGAGGACGAGGAAGACGAGGCCGAGGCGACCGCCGAGGCCGCGCCGACGGTCGCCGTGCACGTCCCCTACCGGGACGACGATCCGGTTCGCGCCTACCTGCGCGAGATCGTCAAGGTCTCGCTGCTGACGGCCGAGCAGGAAGTCTCGCTGGCCAAGCGCATCGAGCGGGGCGACCCCGCCGCGCGCCGGCAGCTGACCGAGGCCAACCTCCGCCTCGTGGTGTCCATCGCCAAGCGCTACGTGGGACGCGGGATGCTGTTCCTGGACCTGATCCAGGAGGGCAACCTCGGGCTGATGCGCGCGGTCGAGAAGTTCGACTGGCGCCGCGGCTACAAGTTCTCCACGTACGCCACCTGGTGGATCCGGCAGGCGATCGTCCGCGGCATCGCCGACCAGTCCCGCACCATCCGCATCCCGCTGCACGTCGTCGAGGCCATGAACCGGCTCGGCTACACCCAGCGCCAGCTCACGCAGGAGCTGGGCCGGGAGCCGACGGTCGAGGAGCTGGCCGCGTCCGCCGAGCTGACCGAGGCCCGCGTCGAGCAGCTGCTGAAGCTCGCGCAGGAGCCGGTCTCGCTCGAGGCGCCCGCCGGCGAGCAGGAGGACTCCGCGCTCGGCGACCTCATCGAGGACGAGGAGCGCAACCGCCCGCACCACGCGGTGTTCCAGAAGCTCGGCCGCGAAGACGTGCGCGGGCTGCTCGACCACCTCTCGTGGCGCGAGCGGGCCGTGCTCGAGCTCCGCTACGGCTTCGGCGGCGACGACCCGCTCACGCTCGAGCAGGTCGGCCGCAAGCTCGGCGTCACCCGCGAGCGCATCCGCCAGATCGAGGTGCGCGCGCTCTCGAAGCTCTCCATGCGCAGCGGCGAGCACCTGCTCTCCGCGTAAGCACGGAGCACCGTCTGGAATGTGGCCTCGCGGTCGGGCGAGGCCCTTCCAGACACCCTGACCCCCCACGAAGCGCCGGCCCTGCCGGCGCTTCGTCGTTGGGGGGCGCGGTCGAGCCACGCTGCCAGAACGGGCGAGCGCGGCTCTGACGGCAGCGCTCCGTCGGGACGGGATCGGACCACGGCAAGCCGCCTGACGGCAAGTCCAAGCGCGACCACGCCCCGAAGAGCGCTGGTAGCGAGGCCTGTAGAGCGCTGCGCAGCACGGGCCGCGGAGCTCGTCCCGCCAGGGACGAGCGCGGCCCTGCCGGTGATCCGACGCCAAGGAGCGCACCGAACCCGAGGACGCGCTCGACCGGAAGTCGGATCACCGGCTTGAAAGGGCCGCCCCTCTCCACGGGTCCCAGGTGGCGCCCTGCTCGGACGGCGAGCGCTCCGCTCGGGCGCTGGTCGAACCACGGCAAGCGGACCAGCGGCAAGTCCGAGCGCGACCACGCCCCGAAGAGCGCTGGTAGCGAGGCCTGTAGAGCGCTGCGCAGCACGGGCCGCGGAGCTCGTCCCGCCAGGGACGAGCGCGGCCCTGCCGGTGATCCGACGCCAAGGAGCGCTCCGAACCCGAGGACGCGCTCGACCGGAAGTCGGATCACCGGCTTCAAAGGGCCGCCCCTCTCCACGGGTCCCAGGTGGCGCCCTGCTCGGACGGCGAGCGCTCCGCCAGGGCGCTGGTCGTAGTTCTGCTCGCCGCTCTCGTACTTGCCGAGCCCGTGCCTGCCGAGCTCGTACGAACCATCTCCGCGCCTGCATCGGGGTCGGTAGGCAGACCTCCCAACGACGAATAACCGGCCCAACCACAGTCGGTGATCCGACTTCCGGTCGAGCGCGTCCTCAGGTTCGGAGCGTTCCTTGGCGTCGGATCACCGGGCCTGAGGGCTTCGCCTACTTGCCGAGTTCTCCGGGTCGCGCTGGCCGCTTGCCGCTGGTCCGTCCTGCCGAGACCGTTGCGGGTCGCGCTGGTCGCCGCTGGCCGCTCGCCGGCTCTTGGCGCGGCTGCTCGCTCCTGCTTGCCGGGTCCTCTTCGGGTCGCGCTGGCCGCTTGCCGCTGGTCCGTCCTGCCGAGATCCGTTGCCGGTCGCACTGGCGGCCCGCCGCAGGCCCGCCTGCCGAAACCGCTCCGGGTCGCGCTCGCCACTTGCCGCTGGTCCGTGGTGCCGAGCCGCTGCGGGTCGCGCTGGTCGCCTGCCGCGGGTCCGTGGTGTCGAGACCGTTGCAGGTCGCACTGGCCGTCCTCCGCCGGCCCGCCCAGCCGAGATCTCTCCGGGTCGCGCTGCTCGCCTGCCGCTGGCCCGTCCTACCGAGCCCGCCAGGTCGCCCCGGCGCCGAGCCGTTCCCGCCTACGCGATGAGCGCGAGGAGCGCGTCGCCGGACAGCTCGGCCTTCGGCACGAACCCCCGGGCCGGCGAGCCGTCCACCAGCGGGCCGAAGTCGGCCCGGTCGCGGCTCGACGTCAGCACGATCGCCGCGTCGCAGCCCTCGCGGGCCAGGCGCGCGGCGACCTCGAAGCCGTCCATGTCCGGGAGGTTCACGTCCAGCAGGACGAGGTCGGGCTCCAGGCGGCGCGCGAGCGCCACGCCTGTCTCACCGTCGGGTGCCTCACCCACGACGTTGAAGCCCTCCAGCTCCAGAAGCCGCCGGGCCACCGCGCGGAACGACGCGTGGTCGTCGACGATCACGACCGTGCGGCTCACGGGGTGGTGTCCTGGGCCTCAGACACGGCGCTGTCGGGTGGGCATTGGTCCCATCGTCTCACGCGGCTCGGGTGCACCAGGTACGGCTTACCCCACTTCTGGCAGCCGCAGTCCGTAACGCTCACCGGCGTCCAGAAGCTGCTGCAGCGTCGCCGCGCCGGCGACCGCGGTGGGCGTCGTGACCGACAGGCCTGCGTAGAGGACGGACCAGCGGAGCCGGTCCTCGGGAGCTGCGCCGCGCAGGTCGGCCCAGATGTACGCGGCCGCCAGCAGGTCGCCGGCGCCGGTCGTGTCGACTGCGGGGCCCATCTCGAACGCCGACGTCTCGTAGCGCTGCCCGTCGACGAACCCGATCGCCCCGTTCCGTCCGCGGGTGACGACGACCGAGGCCGCGTTCTTCGCCAGCTCCGCGCCGGCCGCGTCCGCGTCGCTCGTCCCCGTCAGGATCCTGGCCTCGCGCTCGTTCACGAACAGCGCCCGCACGCCGGCGAGCTGCTCCGGCGGACGGCGGACGAACGCGCGCGCCTCGTCCTCGCCGCAGGTCACGTAGCACCAGGTGTCGGGCGGCGCGCAGTACAGGATGTCGAGGTTCGTGGCCACCGCTCGGGGCTTCAGCGCGGCCACGTCCGCGGCGTTCGCCCGCACGCCTGGATCGACCGTCGCCATCGCCCGGTCGTCGCCCACCGGCAGCACGATGGTGACCGGGGTGCGCGGCGCCTTGCGGTCGCCGACCGTCACGCCCTCCGCGGCCAGCGCCTCGCGGATCAGGTCGCCCGCGAGGTCGTCGCCGAGCGGCGCGACCAGGGCGGTCGAGACGCCGAGCCGGGCCGCGCCGACCGCGGTGATGGCGCCGCCGCCGGGCGAGCGCAGCAGGTCCGCGGCGAAGCGCTCCTCGCCCAGGACAGGAAGGCTCTCGAGCCCGACCAGGGTGAGGTCGAGGTAGGTCGGGGTGGCCACGGCCAGGTCGACGCTCATCGCGGGCGAGCATACAGGGGCGGCGCGGCGTCCAGTCCCGCCGTGCGGCGGCCGATCCGGGGTACCCTTGCACCGCAGCAGCGAGCGAGGAGGGGCAGGCATGGGGAGCCCGGGGCGGCTTCTCGAGGCAGAGGAGGCGGTGGCGCACGCCCTGGGGGCGAGCTCGACGGCGGCCGAGGCGGCGCCGCGGGTCCTCGAGGTGCTGTGCCGCGTGCTCGATCGCCCCGCGGCCGCGTTGTGGGAGCCGTCCGACGGCCCCGACGAGCGCCGCGTCGCCGTGTGGCCGCCCGACAGCCCGCCGCAGGGCGGAACCCGCTTCGCCATCGCCGGCACCGGCGGGGTGCTCGGCGAGATCGAGCTCGAGCGGACGCCGACGAGCGAGGACGACGCCGCGCTGCAGGCCGGCCTCGCCTCGATCGGCCGGCGGCTCGGTGCGTTCCTCGAGCAGCGCCGCGCCGAGGAGTCGGCGCGCGCGAGCGACGCGCACACCCGCGCGATCCTGGACGCGTCGCTCGACTGCATCATCACGATCGACGAGCACGGCCGGATCACCGAGTTCAACCCGGCCGCCGAGCGCACCTTCGGCCGTCGCCGATCCCAGGCTCTGGGCATCGACCTCGCCGAGCTGGTCATCCCGCCGTGGCTCCGCGACGCCCACCGCACGGGCTTCGCCCGCCACCTCGAGGGCGCTCGCAACACGATCCTCAACCGCCGCTACGAGACGGTCGGCATGCGCGCCGACGGCTCCGAGTTCCCGGTCGAGCTGGCCATCGTCAGGGTCGACCACCCCGACGGCCCGCTGTTCACCGGCACCCTGCGCGACCTCTCGGAGCGCCGCCGGCTCGAGGAGAGCCTCGAGGCCCGGGTCGTCGAGCTGCAACGCGAGCGCGACCACTCCGAGACGATGGCCGACACCGCCCAGAGCCTCGAGCGGTTCTTCGAGCTGTCGAGCGACCTGCTGTGCACGATCGACCGCGAGGGCAAGATCTCGCGGGTGAACCCGGCGTTCGAGCGCGGCCTCGGCTTCCGCGCCGCCCAGCTCGTCGGCCGGCCGTTCATCCGCCTGGTGCACAAGGACGACCGCACCGCGACCCGCGGCGAGCTGCGGGCCGCCGGCCGCGGCCAGCCGACGATCCGCTTCGAGAACCGCTGCCGCCGCCGCGACGGCGCCTACCGCTGGCTCGAGTGGAGCGCGATGGCCGACCCCGACAACCGGGTCGTGTACGCCGTCGCCCGCGACGTCACCGAGGACAAGCGCGCCGAGGAGCGGCTGCGCGCGCTGGCCCAGGAGCAGGCGGCGCTGCGCCGGGTCGCCACCCTGGTCGCCGGCGAGGCCGCCGAGATCGGGATCTTCGCGCGGGTCACCGAGGAGGCCGGGCGCCTGCTGGAGGCCCAGATCTGCACGATGGTGCGCTTCGACGAGGACGGCGCCGCGACCGTCGTGGCCGTCTGGAACGAGTTCGGCGCGGACGCCCTGCCCACCGGCGCGCGGCTCTCGACCGAGGGCGAGTCGGCCCTCGCCAGGGTGCGCCGCAGCGGCCTGCCCGACCGGGTCGACGACTACGGCGCCCTGGCCGGCGAGCTCGCGAGCCAGCTCCGCGAGCTCGGCATCAGGGCCGGCGTCGCCGCCCCGATCTGGCTCGGCGGCCGGCTCTGGGGCGCCACCGTGGCCTCCCGCGAGAACGAGCCGTTCCCCGACGGCGCCGAGCAGCGGCTCACCGACTTCTCCGACCTGGTCGCCCAGGCCCTGGCGAACGCCGACGCCCGCGAGCAGCTGGCCGCCTCGCGCGCCCGCCTGGTCGGCGCCGGCGACCGCGAGCGCCGCCGGCTCGAGCGCAACCTGCACGACGGCGCCCAGCAGCGGCTCGTCGCGCTGGCGCTGTCGCTGCGGCTCGCGCTGGCCTCGCTGGACGACAACCCGGACACCTCGCGCAGCCTGCTCGAGGGCGCCACCCGGGAGCTCGCCCAGGCCCTCGAGGAGCTGCGCGAGCTGGCCCGCGGCATCCACCCGGCGGTGCTCTCCGAGCGCGGTCTGGTGGCGGCCCTGCGGGCGCTCGCCGCCCGGGCGCCGTTCCCCGTGGAGCTGTCGGCGGCGCTCGCCGAGCGCCTGCCCGAGCCGGTCGAGACGGCGGCCTACTTCGTGGTCTCGGAGGCCCTGGCGAACGTGGCCAAGTACGCCGACGGCACCCAGGCCCAGGTCACGGTGAGCCGGCACGACGACCTCGCCATCGTCGAGGTGGCCGACGACGGCATCGGCGGCGCCGACGCCTCCCGCGGCACCGGCCTGCGCGGCCTCGCCGACCGCGTCGAGGCGCTCAACGGGCGTCTCGAGGTCGAGAGCGAGCCCGGCGAGGGCACGGTCGTCCGCGCGCTGCTTCCCTGCTGATCCGGGAACGGCGCCGGGGCGGGCACGCTGGCCCGCCCCGGAACCTCCCCGTCGAGGACTGCGCCTCAGTGCGTCATGCCGGGCATGTTGGCCATGTCGGCCATCGCGCCCGAGCCGCCGGCGAACAGGTCGCCGTGGCGGGTGAACGGGTGCACGAACGCGTTCGTCGAGTTGTAGAGCCCGTCCGGGTTCGGGTACCAGAGCCAGACGTGCATGGTCACGAGCTGCGGGTGCCAGAAGAAGAACGCCGAGCCGGTGGCCGGGTTCGTCGGAGCACACAGGTCCTGCGACGCGGCCGGGATGAACGAGCCGTCGTTGTAGTGGCAGGCGGCCGGGAAGCTGCCGTACGTCGCGCCGGGCAGCGGCGGAGTGGCCGGCGTCGATCCGAAGACCCACTCGAGCGCGCCGAGCTGGACCTTGGCGCCCTTCTTGACGTAGACCAGGATCGGCGGCTTCGTGACGTCGAAGTCACCGGAGATCCCGGGGTTCACGAAGTGGAACCCCATGTCGGGCATGTTCGGGGTGAGGATCGTGTAGCCGTCGGCCTGCGCGCGGTCGACGTCGAACGCGTACTTCGCGGTCGCGAGACGAGCCTTCTGGAGCTGCTGCGCGAGCAGCTGCTGGTCGCTCGGCGCAGCCGAACTGGCCTCGCCGCTCGGAAGCAGCAGGAGGCCGGTGGCGGTCGCCGCGAGCGCGGCTGCGATCGCCGCGGCGACACGTGGTCGCCGTAGGGTGAAGCTGGGCACGTGAGTCTCCTCGTGGGGAACGGGGATTGCCCTCCGGAGGCGCTCACGACGCTAGGGCCCGGATCTTCGGCCGACATCGGCAATCTTCCCGATCTTTCGGGTCGAGGGTGCCTACGCCGAGCCAGCGCAGGGTGGCCGCGTTCATCACCCGGCGACCCCGTCCCGGCGCCGGGGGGCGTGGCGCCGGGACGGGGAGGACCGGGTCGGACCTCAGGTGTCGGCGGTCACCGCTCTGCTCACGTCGCCGGCCGCGGCGCCGGCCGTGGCCATCGGCGCGTGGGCGTGGCCGGCGAGGTGGGTGTGGCTTCCCGTGCCGTACCCGCCGGGGACCGGGATGTAGAACTCGGGGTAGCCCCACATGCCGTGCTCGGAGACGTCGAGACCGGCGGTCTCGGCCTCCTCGTCGACCCGGATCCCGATGGTGTGCTTGAGGACCCAGAGGGTGCCGTACGAGGCACTGAACGTCCACACGCCGACCGTCACCAGGCCCAGGGCCTGGATGCCGAGCTGGTGGAAGCTGCCGGTGTAGAACAGGCCGCCCTGGCCGGTGGCCAGGTTGGAGGCCAGCGCGGGGACGGCGAACAGGCCGCAGGACAGGGTGCCCCAGACACCCGACATGCCGTGCACCGCGACGGCGCCGATCGGGTCGTCGATGCCCAGGCCCTCGACCCAGAGCACGCCGACCACGGCGATCACGCCGGAGACCGCACCGACGACGACGGCGGCCCACGGGGCCACGAAGCCCGACGCGGCGGTGATCGCCACGAGGGCCGCGATGACGCCGTTCAGCATCATCGAGATGTCGGGCTTCTTGAGCACGACCCAGGCGGTGACGACGCCCGAGATGCCGCCGGCGGCGGCCGCCAGGTTGGTGGTCAGCGCCACGTAGCCGAAGTAGCCGAGCTTGTCGCCGGTGACGATCGCGAGCGTCGAGCCCGGGTTGAAGCCGAACCAGCCGAACCACAGGATGATCGTGCCGAGCACGGCGTAGGGGATGTTGTGTCCGGGGATCGGGTTGGCGCGCCCGTCGGTCCCGAACTTGCCGATTCTCGGCCCGAGCAACAGCGCCCCTGCGAGCGCCGCGAGCGCGCCCTGGTAGTGCACCACCGTCGACCCGGCGAAGTCCTGCATGCCGTAGCCGAACAGCCAGCCGCCGGAGTGCCAGATCCAGTGCGACGTGATCGAGTAGATCAGCGTGAACACGATGCCGAAGATGAAGTACGTCGAGAGCTTGGCCCGCTCGGCCATCGCGCCCCAGACGATCGCCAGCGACACGGCCGCGAACACGACCTCGAACAGGTAGCCCGCCGATGCCGGGATGCCGCCGAAGAAGGAGAACGGCGCCTGGCCGACGGCGACGAGCTCGTTCCAGTCGGGGAAGAAGCCGCTCGTCCCGATGATCTCGTTGCCGTTGCCGAACGCGATGCCGAAGCCGACCGCCCAGTACACGAGCGAGGCCACGGCGAAGATCAGCACGTTCTTGCCGGCGATGTGACCGGCGTTCTTCATCCGTGTCAGGCCCGCCTCGAGGAACGCGAAGCCGGCCTGCATGAACATGACGAGCACGGCCGTCACGACCACCCAGACCGTGTTCGCCGCAATCACCACATCTGCGGTCTTCATCCGACTTCCACCTCCTCCAGGCTCAGCCCGGTGCGGTTGTGCGTGACGTTCTCGACGGGCGTCGACCAGACCAGCCCGTCACCCGACTCCTGTCCGGTGCGCGCGGCGTCGCTGATGGCACGGACCACCGCTTCGGCGCGCCGCTCCTCGACCACGAAGATCAGGAGCGCCTTGGGCAGGAAGCGCGACTCGAAGACACGCCCCCGGTACTCGTGGGTCACGCCGCGCTGGCGCCCGTGGCCGATGGCCTCGAGCACCGTCACGCCGACGTGACCCGTCTCCTCCTCGACCGCGTCGATGACCGTCTCGACGCGCTCGCGGACCACCACTGCCTCGACCTTGATCACGCGGCCTCCTAGGCGTCGTAGTAGAGGGCGAACTCGGCGGGGTGCGGCCGCAGGCGAACCACGTCGACCTCGTTCGCGCGCTTGTAGCCGATCCAGGTGCGGATCAGGTCCTCGGAGAACACGCCGCCGCGGGTCAGGAACGCGTGGTCCCGCTCCAGGGCGTCGAGCGCTCCGTCGAGCGAGCCCGGCACCTGGGCGATCTCCTCGTGGGCCTCCTCGAAGAGGTCGAAGTCGCCCGGGGCGCCGGGATCGAGGTTGCGCTGGATCCCGTCGATCCCGGCCATGAGCATCGCCGAGAAGGCGAGGTACGGGTTGGCCGAGGCGTCGGGGCAGCGGAACTCGAGCCGCTTGGCCTTCGGCGCGTCCGAGTACATCGGGATGCGGATGCAGGCCGAGCGGTTGCGCTGCGAGTACACCAGGTTGACCGGCGCCTCGAAGCCCGGCACCAGCCGCCGGTACGAGTTGGTCGTCGGTGCGCAGAACGCGAGCAGCGCCGGCGCGTGGGCCAGCAGGCCGCCGGCGTACGCCCGGGCCAGGTCGGACAGCCCGGCGTAGCCCTCGACGTCCGCCATCAGCGTCTCGCCGTCGAGCCACAGCGACTGGTGGCGTGTGCATGCCCGAGCCGTTGTCGCCGTACAGCGGCTTCGGCATGAACGTGGCCGTCTTGCCCGCACGGCGGGCGACGTTCTTGACCACGTACTTGTAGGTCATGATCTGGTCGGCCATGCGCAGGAGCGTGTCGAAGCGCAGGTCGATCTCGCACTGGCCGCCCGACGCGACCTCGTGGTGGTGGGACTCGACGCGGATGCCGAGGCGCTCGAGCGTGAGCACCATCTCGCTGCGCAGGTCGTGCAGCGTGTCGTGCGGCGCCGGCGGGAAGTAGCCCTCCTTCTCGCGGATCGTGTAGCCGAGACCCGGCTTGCCCGAGTTCCAGTGGCCCTCGGCGGAGTCGATCTCGTAGTGACACTTCTGCGGGGCGAGCTCGTAGCTCACCGAGTCGAGCACGAAGAACTCGCACTCGGGGCCGATGAACGCGGTGTCGGCGATGCCGGTCTCGCGCAGGTACGCCTCGGCCCGGCTGGCCACCCGGCGCGGGTCGCGGCTGTAGGCCTCGCGGGTCACCGGGTCGCTGATCTCGCACAGCAGCGAGAGCGTCGGGCGCTCCGTGAACGGGTCGAGCAGCGCCGTGCCGGGATCCGGCATCAGCAGCATGTCGGACTCCTGGATGCCCTGCCAGCCGCGGATCGACGACCCGTCGAAGCCGATGCCCTCGTCGAACGAGCCCTCGTCGAGCGCGGCCAGCGGCACCGTCAGGTGCTGCCAGGCGCCGAGCAGGTCGCAGAACTTCAGGTCGACCAGCCGGGCGTTCGACTCTGCAGCCCAGGCGAGCGCCTCCGCGGCGTCCGGCCGGGTCCCGTTCTCTGCCAGGAACTCGCGGGGGAGCTCCATGCTTGCCATCCGAGCCTCCTGATTCGGACCATGAAAAAAGCCCCAGGAGCGGGGATGCTCCTGAGGCGCCATTGCCTCCCGGCCACACGACGGTGGTGACCGGAGTGGGGCCACTGTAGCCGCCGCACCGGACGGACGCAACCGCCCACCCGCCGAGGGCGATTGCCGCCGGCTTGCCACGGGAACCGTCCTTCGACACTTCCCGCTGCCGTGCCGACGGAGGCCGCCACCGATGCGCCGTACCCGCCCGTTCCTGCTCGTCCCGCTCGTCCTGGCCCTGGCGTTGCCGGCGGCTGCGCGGGCGGCTGACGCGACGACGTTCGCCCCGGCCGACAAGGACGGGTTCGGCACCGCCCGGAGCGCCACCCCGGTCTGGTACACGCTCCGGCAGGGGGCGCTGACCGAGGTCTACTACCCGCGCATCGACACCCCCAGCGTGCGCGATCTCGAGATCGTCGTGAGCGACGGCACCCACGCCGTGCGGGTGAGCCAGGCGGCGACGCACCGCACCCGCGTGGAACCCGGCGAGGGGCTGGCCTACCGGCAGACCGACGTGGCCAGGGACGGAGGCTGGCGGCTCGAGCGCCAGTACGTCGTCGATCCGGCGCGCTCGACGCTCCTGATCCGGCTGCGGTTCACGTCCCTCGACGGCCGCCCCTACCAGGTGTCCGCCGTCTACGAGCCCGCGCTGACCAACGACGCTGCCGACGACACCGGCAGCTCGGACGGCTCGACGCTGCTGGCGGAGGACGGGCAGACCGCGAGCGCGCTCCTCTCCGAGCCGGACTTCACCCACGTGGCCAGCAGCCAGGGCGGCGTCGTCGGCGGCAACGTGGTGCAGACCGGCGAGCTCCCGCTGACCGGCCGCGGCCGCTTCCGCAGCGCCGTCCTGGCGCTCGGCTTCGGCACCGCCACGGCCGACGCCCAGACGGCCGCCGCCGGCTCGCTGGCCGACGGCTTCGACGCCGTCCTCGGCGCCCAGTCGTCCGGCTGGAATGCGTACCTCGCCGGCCTGAAGCCGGTCCCGGCGAGCCTGCAGAAGGTCCGCCGCGGCGCAGCGCTGTGGCAGACCTCCCAGCTCGTGCTGGCGGCCTCCGAGGACAAGCAGCACCCGGGCGCGTTCGTGGCCTCGCCGTCGATGCCGTGGCAGTTCGGCACCGGCCTCGAGAACCCGTCGGGCGCCTACCACCTGGTCTGGTCGCGCGACCTGTACCAGATCGCCACGGCCCTGATCGCCGACGGTGACGTGGCCGCGGCCAACCGGGCGCTGGACTGGCTGTTCGACACCCAGCAGAAGCCCGACGGCTCGTTCCCCCAGAACTCGCTGGTCGACGGCACGCCGCACTGGGGCGGGCTGCAGCTCGACGAGGTCGGCTTCCCGCTGGTGCTCGCCTGGCAGCTCGGCCGGACCGACCCGGTGACCTTCGACCACGTCCGCCGGGCCGCCGACTTCCTGGCGGCGAACGGCCCGCGCACGCCCGGCGAGCGCTGGGAGAACCAGGACGGGTTCTCGCCGGCCACGATCGCCGCCGAGATCGCCGGGCTGGTGTGCGCTGCGGACATCGCCCGGGCCAACGGCGACCCGCTGGACGCGGCCCGCTGGGAGGCGACGGCCGACGACTGGCACTCCCACGTGAAGGACTGGACGGTGACCCACGACGGGCCGCTGTCCGGCAACCCGTACTTCCTGCGGCTGACGAAGGACGGCGACCCCGAGGCCGGCACGACCTACTCGCTCGGCGACGGCGGCCCGTCGGCCATCGACCAGCGCGCGGTGGTCGACCAGAGCTTCCTCGACCTGGTGCGGCTCGGCGTGCTCCCGTGGGACGACCCGGACGTGCGCACGACGCTGCCGGTGACCGACCGGATGCTCGAGGTGTCGACGCCGACCGGCACGTTCTTCCACCGCTACCCGCTCGACGGGTACGGCGAGGAGCCCGACGGCTCGCAGTGGCACGTGAGCGACCCCGACAGCTTCGCCACCATCGGCCGGGCCTGGCCGCTGCTGGCGGGCGAGCGTGGGGAGTACGAGCTGGCCGCCGGCCAGACCGCTGCGGCCGAGCGCCGGCTGAAGGACGTGGCCCGCACCGCCGGCGCGAGCGGCCTGCTGCCCGAGCAGGTCTGGGACCAGCACCCGCCGGCGGGCCAGAAGGGCTTCGAGGCCGGCACCGGCACGACGTCGGCGACGCCGCTCGCCTGGTCGCACGCTCAGCTCATACGCCTCGCGGTGGACATCGACGCCGGCCGCGACGTGGAGACGCCGGAGGTCGTCCGCTGCCGCTACGCGGGGCCGTGTTCGTAGCGGTCGTCAGCTCGCGTACGTCGGGCGGCCCGCGGCCCGGTAGGTCTGGACCGTGACCCCCTTCGGCGTCGAGCGCGAATCGACCAGCTCGAGGGCCAGGTCGGGGCCAGACTCCGGGAAGAGCCGCGCGCCCTGGCCGACGATCACGGGTAGATGGCCAGGGCGAGCTCGTCGACGAGCTCCTGCGCCAGCAGCCAGCGCACGAGCGTCGGGCTGCCGTGCACCTGCAGCTCGCCGTCCTGCGTGGTCTTCAGCTCGCCGATGGCGGCCGCGACGTCGCCGGAGAGGACGGTCGTGTCGCCCCACTGCGGGTTGCTGACGGCGTGCTGGAGGCGAGGTACTTCGGCTAACGCGGTGGCTGGCCGAGCAGGACCGGGTCGCTGGGAGATGTGGGAGGGAGGGCTGAATGGGGCCGGGCGGCGCTCGAGTTCAGCGCGTCGGCGATGGGGCTCTGCCCCTGAGGCATCGCGCCCCAGAAGGGCTCCCAGAGCTCGTAGGTCCGCCGGCCGAGCAGGAACGCGTCGGCGCGGGCGAAGAGCTGCTCCATGGACGCCCGCCCCTGCGGGTGGTGGTGCGGCATGGCCCAGCCGCCTCGCTCGAAGCCGGCGGCGCGGTCCTCGCTGGCCGAGCCGCCTCCCTGGACCACGCCGTCGAGGGTCATGTGCATGAAGGCCGTCAGCTGCATCGGGTTCTCGCTCCGTTCGTGGTGGACGCTTCCTCTCTGACCAGCGCGAGCCGTCAAGCTCATCGGCCTGTAGGCTCGGCCCAAGCGAATCTGGGGGTTCGAGATGGGGTTCTTCGACAAGCTGAAGGAGCGCACCGAAGGCGTGCTCACCTCCGCCAAGCCCGACGACGGGGTGGCCGCGGTGCCCGAGGACGAGCTGCGCCAGCGGCTCCTGGCGATCACCGGCAAGGGGCTCACCACCCGAACCGACGACGACGGCGACGTCGTGGTCGCCTGGGCGGCCAAGGTCGCCTCGATCGGCGCCGGCGCGGCCTACGAGTACCGCTACCGGGCGATCCGGCTCTCGTTCGACGAGGGTGACCACGAGGCCGCCGCGAGCTGCTTCAAGACCGACACCGAGGCCGAGCTCGACTTCGACGCCTCGTTCTCGCTGTCGCGCTCCTGGGAGCGGGGCCAGCACATCGGCTCCGAGACGATGCACGTCCTGGCCTGGCTCGGCCCGCACCACACGAGCGGCGGCGCCGACGAGAAGGGCTACAAGTTCTCGTGGGGCGCCCTGCGCGAGCAGGTGATGGACACGGTCACCGGTGCGGGCTGGACGTACAAGCCCCGCAAGGTCTGATGACGGTCGTCCTCCTGCATCCCGGCGCGATGGGCTCGGCGGTCGGCGCCGCCGTTGTCGGCCGCGGCCAGGCCGTGCGCTGGGTCGCCGAGGCGCGCAGCGAGGCCACCGCCGGCCGGGCGGCGAAGGCCGGGCTGACCAGGGCTGCGACGCTGGCCGAGGCGCTCGACGGCGCAGACGTCGTGCTGTCGATCTGCCCGCCGGCCGTCGCCGAGGACGTCGCGGACCAGGTCGCCGGCGCCGGCTTCGACGGCCTGTACGTCGACGCGAACGCGATCTCGCCGCAGAAGATGGGCCGGATCGCCGGGCGGCTCGGACCGGGAGCGGTCGACGGCTCGATCATCGGCGGGCCACCGTGGAAGGCGGGGACGACGCGGCTCTACCTGAGCGGACCGCGGGCCGCCGACGCGGCGGCGCTGTTCTCGGGCTCGCCGCTCGAGGCGGTCGTCCTCGACGGCCCGCTCGGCTCGGCCTCGGCGCTGAAGATGGCGTTCGCCGGGGTCTCCAAGATCTCGGCCGCGCTGGCCGCCCAGGCCCGGGCGCTGGCCGCGGCGCACGGGGTGGAGGCGGCCCTCGAGGAGGAGCTGCAGGAGCTCGGCCCGCTCGCGGCGGCCGAGCGGGTGACCGGCGTCGCACCGCGGGCCTGGCGCTGGGCGCCGGAGATGCGCGAGATCGCCGACACCTGCGCCGGCGCCGGCCTCCCCACCGGCATCGCCCAGGGCGCTGCCGAGCTGTACGAGCGCTGGGACGCCCACCGCGACACGGCGGGCGTCCCGCTCGAGCAGCTGCTGGCCGACCTGCGGCGCCGCCAGGAGGCTCGAACAGACGGAGGCAGCGCCGTGCGTCAGTCTGTTGGGGCCTCTCGACCTGCCTGCAATCCTGCGGACATGCGCCCCGCGCTGCTGCTCCCGCTGCTCGTCCTGGCGCTGGCCGGCGCCGCCTGCGAGTCCGGCTCCTCGTCGAGCACGGGCGACGGGGCCAAGAGCCCGCCCCCGGCGAGCCTGACGAGCCGGCTCGGTACGGCCTGCACCCGCAAGCTGCACGCGCTCGAGCTCCGCTACCAGCGGGCCAACACCACGCTGGTGGCGGCCCGCGACCGGATCGACACGACCCGCCGCGCCGTCCGCCGGGAGCGCGCCACCGTCGCCCGAGAGCGCACCAGCCTGAGCCGCCTGAACCGGACGCTGGGCCAGCGCCGCCGCGCCGTCCAGTCGTACCTGGCGACCCATGGGACCTCGCTGCCGCCGGCCGAGTACGACCGCTACCAGGCGCTGCGCGGGGCCTACAACGAGCTCGTCCAGCGCTACAACGCCGCCGTCCGCCGGTTCAACGCGCAGGTCCGGCGGACGAACCGCGACGTCGGCACCTACAACGCCGCCGTCGGCCGGGCCCACACGGCCTCCGAGCAGGCCGGTGCGGTCGACGCCTCGTACCGCGGCGACCTCGACGGCTGCCTCGGGGGCGTCCAGGACTGGAACGGCGCGGTCGACTCCCTCGAGCACGAGCTGGCCGACGCCGCGAGCGTCGTCGCGAAGACCGATCCGACGGTCGACTGCAGCTCCCCGAAGGACTGGGACGACGGCCCGGGCGGCCGCAGCACCGGCCCGTTCGAGGAGCAGGGCTACGTCCAGCGCGGCTCGAAGACGATCCACCTGGCGCCGCACGTGTGCGCCTCGCTCGACCAGGTCGTGCGCCACGACGCGCACCGGGTCGGCCTGGCCTGCGCGGTGCGCGAGCTGCGCGACCCGGTGCGGGCCTGCCCGCCCGCGCTGGCCGACGTCGCGCTCGCGCTGGTCACCCTGGCCCACGAGGCCGAGCACGTCTCGGGCGTCACCAACGAGGCCGAGACCGAGTGCGACGCGCGCCAGAACGTCCGCCAGCTGGCCGTGCGGCTCGGGGTGAGGTCCGGGCAGGCGGCGATCCTCGGCCGGTACGCCGGCCGGCGCGCGCGGATGCCCGCCGAGTACCGGTCGTCGGAGTGCCGCGACGGCGGCCGTTACGACCTGCATCCGTCGAGCCACGTGTTCCCCTGAAGAAGTGGTTAGGCTTTCGCGCCATGAACGTGGCGCAGGCGGTCGCGCGGGCGCTCTACCAGGGGGGCGTCCGGACCTCGTTCGGGGTGCTCGGCAGCGGCAACTTCCTCCTGGCCAACGCCCTGCGCGAGGCGGGGATCGACGTGCACACCGCGCGCCACGAGAACAACGCCATGAGCATGGCCGACGGGTACGGCCGCGCCAGCGGGCGGGTGGCGGTCTGCACCACGCACCAGGGCCCCGGGTTCACCAACTCGCTCACCGGCCTGGTCGAGGCGGCGAAGGCCCGGACGCCCGCGATCCTCCTGACCGCGGACACCCCGGCCGGCACCCTGTGGTCGAACTTCCAGGTCGACCAGACCGGCGATCGCGCGCGGTGCGGCGCCATCGTCGAGCGCATCACGCAGCCCGGCGACAGCGGCCGAGGACGCTGCCCGGGCGCTGCCGGCGCTCGCTGGCGAGCGGCTGCCGGTCGTGCTGAACGTCCCGATCGACCTGCCCGGCGCGGCGGTGCCGGACGGCCACGGCGAGGCGCCGCGCGTCCCGATGCCCGCGCCGCCGGCGCCCGATCCCGCCACCGTCGAGGCCGCCGCCGAGCTGGTCGCCGACGCCGAGCGGGTCCTGATCCTGGCCGGCCGCGGCGCCGCTGTGCTCGCCCGGCGCGCGCGAGGCGATCGAGGCGCTCGGCGAGCGCGCCGGCGCGCTGCTGGCCACGAGCGCGATGGCCCACGGACTGTTCAACGGCCTGCCGTACGGGCTCGGGATCGCCGGCGGCTTCGCCTCGCCGCTCTGCCGTCGAGCTGGCCGCCGAGGCCGACCTCGTGCTCGCCTTCGGCGCGGGCCTGAACCGCTGGACGGCGCGCACGGCGAGCTGCTCGCGCGCAGACGCCCGGATCGTGCAGGTCGACGTCGACCCGCTCGCGCCCGGCCGGCTGCAGCGCTGCGACCTCGGCGTCGTCGCCGACGCCGCCCGGCCGCCGAGGCGCTGAACGCCGCGCTCGACGCCAGCCCGCGGCGCGGCGACGGCTGCGCACGCCCGAGCTGGCCACGGCGATCGCCTCGCGTCGCTGGCGCGACGAGCCTTCGACGCGAGCAGCGCGCCCGACGTGATCGACCCGCGCACGTTCACGATCGCCCTCGACGACCTGCTGCCGGCGCGAGCGGACGGTCGTGACCGACTCGGGCCACTTCCTCGGCTACCCGCCGAGTACCTGTGCGGTGCCCGACGTGCGCGGCTTCGTCTTCCCGAACGCCTTCCAGTCGGTCGGCCTGGGGCTCGGCGCCGCCATCGGCGCCGCCATCGCCCGGCCCGACCGGCTGTGCGTCGCCGCGCTCGGCGACGGCGGGACGATGATGGCGCTGCGCCGAGCTCGAGACGGCGGCGCGGCTGAAGCTGCCGATGGCTGATCGCTGATCTACGACGACCGCGCCTACGGCGCCGAGGTGCACCACTTCGGCCCGCAGGGCCACGCGGTCGACCTGACGCAGTTCGCCGACGCCGACCTCGCCGCGATCGGCCCGCGCCGTCGGCGCCGAGGGCGTCGTCGGTCCGCCGGCTCGCCGACCTCGCTCGCGCTCGAGCGCTGGCTCGCTCGGCGCGACCGGGCCCGATCTGCTCGACGCCAAGGTCGACCCACCATCGTCGCGGACTGGCTCGAGGAAGCCTTCCGCGCGCACTAGGCGACCAGGAGACACGCATGTCCGACGCCCTCGCCGCCCTGCTCGCGCACTCGCCGGCGGCGACGTCGAGGTCGTCGACCTGACCCAGCCGCTGAGCGAGTCGACGCCGGTCATCCAGCTGCCGCCGCCGTTCGCCAACACGCCGGGGCTGAAGGTGCACAAGATCTCGAACTTCGACGAGACGCGGCCCCGCCTGGTCCTGGCACTGGCTCGAGATCGGCGAGCACGTCGGCACGCACTTCGACGCGCCGATCCACTGGATCAGCGGCCGCGACGGGCTCGACCTGGCCCGGTGCCGGCCGAGCACCTGGTCGGGCCGGCGGTGGTCATCGACAAGGTCGCCGAGACCGAGGCCAATCCCGACTACCTGCTCACCGTCGACGACATCAGGGCCTGGGAGGCGGAGCACGGCGCGCTGCCCGAGAACGGCTGGCTCTTCCTGCGCACCGGCTGGGACACGCGCGCGCGACGACCAGGAGGCGTTCCTGAACGCCGGCTCGGGCATGCCGCAGACGCCGGGCTTCGACGCCGAGTGCGCCCGGTACCTCGCCGAGGACCGCCGATCGTCGGCGTCGGCGTCGAGACGGTCGGGATCGACGCCGGCGGCGCCGGCGGCTTCGACCCGCCGTTCCCGGTGCACAACTACCTGCTCGGCGCGAACAAGTACGGCGTCACGCAGCTCGCCAACCTCGGCAGGCTGCCGGCGACCGGCGCGCTGGTCGTCGTCGCGCCGATGAAGCTCGTCGGCGGCACCGGCAGCCCGGTGCGCGTGCTCGCGCTCGTCCCGAAGGGCTGAAGGCGCGTTCCCGTGTAACGCTTATCCGAGAGACTGGAAAGCAATGCTGTTCACACGCAAGTCCGCCATGCCGGCCGCCGACCAGGCCCTGCCCGGCCGCGACGAGGCGATGCCCGTCCCCGAGCGCCACGACGGTCCTCGGCACGCCGCTCGACGCCGCCGTTCCCCGAGGGCATCGAGACCGCCAGTTCGGCCTCGGCTGCTTCTGGGGCGCCGAGCGCATGTTCTGGCAGCTCCCCGGCGTCTGCACCACCGCCGTCGGCTACGCCGGCGGCGTCACGCCGAACCCGACCTACCGCGAGGTCTGCTCCGGCCGGACCGGCCACACCGAGGCGGTGCTCGTCGTCTTCGACCCGCAGAAGATCTCGCTCGACGAGATCCTGAAGGCCTTCTGGGAGGGCCACGACCCGACCCAGGGCATGCGCCAGGGCAACGACGTCGGCACCCAGTACCGCTCGGCCATCTACTACCACCGACCGACGCAGCAGCGGCCGCCGCGCGCGCCTCGCGCGACGCGTACGAGCGAGGCGCTGCAGCGAGCGCACCGCGGCGCGATCACGACCGAGATCGCACCCGGCCGGCCCGTTCTACTACGCCGAGGACTACCACCAGCAGTACCTGCGAAAGAACCCCGGCGGCTACTGCGGCCTCGGCGGCACCGGCGTGAGCTGCCCGATCGGCACCGGCGTCACGACCAGCGAACCCCTGAGTCGATAACCCACAACGGCGCTCGCGCCTGCGCGCGCGGGCGCCTGTACGTGGAAGGGGTTCAAGGGTCAGCCCGTTGACCGCCGATGAGTCCCGACCGCAGGCACGCCTCTGGTGCGGCCTGGTCGCGTCCGCCCGCGCCCGGCTGATCGTCGTCGGGCTCCTGATCGCCGCCCTCGCCGCGGTCATGTCGCTCTCGCTGCTCGGCAGCATCGAACGCTCGGTCGACTCGTCTCGCTGGGCCCGCCACTCGAGCGTCGTCCTGGCCCAGGCCTCCAGATCGAGGACCAGGTCCTCGACCTGCAGGTCGGCCTGCGCGGCTACGCCGCGACGGGCGAGCCGAGCCTCCTGAGCCCTACCAGCGCTCCCACATGACCCTGCCCGCGACCATGTCCGCGCTCGAGCGCCTGGTCGCTGACAACGCGGGCCAGAGGGCCCAGGCGCGGGTCATCGAGGCGTCGCTGCAGGTCTACCTGCGGACGTTCGCCGCGCGGGCCACGCGCTTCGGCGCGCGCAATCCGACGCGTGGTGAGCTCGCCGCGCTGTACGCCGACGGGCAACGCCGGATGGGCCCGCCTACGCGGCCAGATCCACGCGTTCACGAGGGTCGAGCGGCAGCTCGCCGCCGAACGCGACGCGAGCGCCTCGGCCTCCGACGACTCGACGCGCCAGCACACCGTCCTGGCCCTCGTCGGCACGCTGGCGCTGCTCGCCGTGCTCGTGATCTACGTCCTGACAGCGTGCTCACGCCCGTCGGCCGCGTTGCGGCGGCGGCCCGCGGCCTGCGCGAGGGCGACCTCGGCGTGCGGCTCACCCAGGAGCACTCCACGGAAATCGGCGACCTCACGACGGCGTTCAACCAGATGGCCATGCAGCTGCAGAGCGACCAGGAGCAGCTCGCGGCCCAGAACGAGGAGCTCGTGGCCCAGCAGGCCGAGCTGCAGACCGCGCTCGTCACGGCCGAGACGCCCACGCCCTGATCTCCGCGAACGAGGCCAAGCGCGAGGCCGTGCTGGCCCGGGAGCGGGAGACCAACGAGCGGCTGCGCCAGGTCGACCGGCTCAAGGACGAGCTCGTGATGGTCGTCGCCGCGAGCTGCGCACCCCGCTCACCTCGATCCAGGGCTACGTCGACCTGGTGCTCGACGACGAGGAGCTCGACCCGGGCGCCCGCCGCTTCCTGCAGACGGCGCAGCGCAACGCGAGCCGCCTGCACCGCCTCGTCGAGGACCTGCTCACGCTGTCGCGGGTCGACCGCGCCCAGCTGCCGCTCAACCGCGCCGCTCGACCTCGCCGCGCTGACGGCCGGCGAGATCGCGGCGAGCCGCGCGGTCGCCGAGGACAAGGGCGTCGGCCTCGACCTGGTGCTCCCCGCCGGCAGCAGCACGATCGTGCAGGCCGACGAGGTGCGGCTCGCCCAGGTGGTCGACAACCTGGTGACGAACGCGGTCAAGTTCACGCACGAGGGCGGCCGCGTGCGGGTCGAGGTCGCGCCCGCTGGAACGTCGGTGTGCCTCGTGGTCTCGGACACCGGCATCGGGATCCCGGTCGAGGAGCAGGACCACCTGTTCGAGCGCTTCTTCCGGGCCTCGACGGCCACGGAGCAGCACATCCCCGGCACTGGGCTCGGCCTGGCGATCTCGAAGGCCATCGTCGACGCGCACGGCGGGACGATCGGGGTCGCCTCCGCCGCCGGGCTCGGCACGACGCTGCGGGTGACGCTGCCGGTGAGTGCGGCCGCGTCGGCGGCCGCCTAACCGACCGAGAGGCTTGCGCCCGAGACGATCTGGACGCCGCTGCCGGGCTGGAACAGGCTGGCCACGTGCCGGCCGCTCACGAGGTCGTAGCCCTCGGCGACGGTGTGCCGCTTGACGAAGCGGGGGAGGTACACCCGGTCGCCGACGGCGTAGGCCATCCCGTTGCGCTCGCCGGCGGCGTGCCAGAGGCGCTTCCCGGTGAGATCGAAGGCTGTGAGACCTGCACCGTGCCGGTAGCGATCCCGTGGCCGGGCGGCCCCGGACACGACGATCGTGTCCTTCGCGACCAGCAGGAACGAGCCGTCCTGGGTGAGCCGTGTGCTGGCGCCGGTGGCCGGGTCGACGAGGCAGGCCCCGGCACCCGGGAAGCTGCGAGAGCCGCCTTTCGCGCGCTGCTCGATCCGACGACCGCGAGACGGGTTCCGGCCCAGGTCGCGGCCAGCTCGGGCGCGGCGAAGAGGGCGGTGCAGGCGCCGTGAAGGCGCACGTGCGTCACGGTGCCGGACGGCAGATCCACGCCGACGAGCGTCCGCCCGGGAGCGATCAGCGCGAGCTGCCCGCGCGCGTCGACGGCCAGGGCCGCCTGGGCACTGCATCCTGCGCCGGGGTGCAGCACCCGGGCCGGCCCGTGCGCGCGCCGCGACCAGGACCTGCAGCCGGCCCTTGAAGCATGTCGGCACGACGAGCCAGCCGCCGCCCGACACGGGCCGCCCGACATGGCCGCGCAGCGCGACCCGGGTGCGTGACACGACCCGATGCCGGTGCAGGTCGACACGGACGACCCAGCGGCCGGTCACGCGGCTGGCGTACGGCGGAGCGGCGTGCTGCGCCAGCGCCACGGCGATGTCGGGCGACGTCCAGGCCGCCGCCCGGATGTCGGTGGCGCTGCCTCCGCGCTGCGTCCGCGATCTCGGGCCGTGCGCCGGCGGCGGGGGCACGACGTGCACGCGCGCGACCGTTCCGAGCTGCTGCAGGTCGTAGACCACGAGCGCGCCGCGGTCGGAGAACGCGGCATGCTCGCGGCCGTCGGGCGACGCCAGCGCGATCTCGTAGGAGAACAGGGCCGAGGCGAACGCGCCGGCGTAGATCCCGGGCGGGCGGACGGATGGGCCCACAGGCCGGAGCGTCTTCGGGTCGAGTCGCGCCAGCTTCGCCGTGCCGAGCACCGTGACCAGCCCGCCCTTCGGCGACTTGACCACGTGGGTGGGGCGGAGGAGGCCCACCACCGGCGGCGCGTCCAGGCTCGCGGCGAAGGCCAGGCTGGCGCCGCCGGCGAGCACCGCCGCGAGCGCGCCGACCCGGCCCACGCGGGCCAGCGGGCTCGTGGCGCCCAGGCTGCGGGCCAGGCGGCGGGCCGAGCCGAAGCGGCGCAGCGCCAGGCGCTCGGCATCGTCCTGGCCGAGCCCCTGGCGCTGCTCCTCGGCCGCGGCGTCGAGCAGGTGCTCGCGCACCTCGGCCACGACCCGGCCGCCGTCGCGTACCGAGCGGCCCAGCCGCCGCTCGAGCTCGGCCAGGAACGCCTCGATCCTCGTCCCGTCGCTCACGCGCCGCCCTCGAGCACGGCGGACATGCTGCTCGCGAACTGCCGCCAGCTCTCGCGGGCCTCGACCAGCGCGGCCTCGCCCGCCGGCGTGAGCCGGTACACCCGGCGCTTGCGGCCGCGCTCCTCCGACCACGTGCTCTCGAGCTTGCCTGCCTCCTCGAGCCGGTGCAGCGCGGGGTAGATCGAGCCCTCGGGGAAGTCGAACGCCCCGCTGCTGCGTTCCCGCAGCCGCACGATCAGGCCGTAGCCGTGGGCCGGACCGTCGCGCAGCGCGGCGAGCACCAGCGTGTCCAGGTGGCCCTTGACGGGGTCTCCGCGAAACATACAAAGACAATCTAAGCAAAGACGGCCGAGGCGTCAAGTCGGATTCCGGCCGGTTGGCGGTTTTCGGGATCGGCGCTTTGGCGTAGGGTGGTGAAGCCCACCCATGCCCGATCAGCCCCCTTCCATCACCGCCGCCGTCGTCCGCCCGCTCGCCCGCTTCTGGTGGCTGCCGGTGCTCGGCCTGGCGATCGCGGTGCTGGCCGGGGTGCAGGTGCTCGACCAGTTCCGGCCCGGCTGGCCGCCGCGGCTCGTCGAGCGGAGCCCGCAGAAGTACACCGCGACCGCGCTGCTGTTCGTCGACCGGCCCGACCACCCGTTCTTCACGACGCGGCAGATCGAGACGAGCCCCGCTGGGCAGAGCGTGCGCCTCGTGTGCCCGCAGACCTCGAGCGGGGTGCGCAAGTGCGTGTACGTCGTCGAGCCGATCCCCGAGACGAACCACAGCGTCGCCCCGGACACGACGACCTCGATCACGAACGCCAACATCTACCCGCTGCTCATCGAGTCCGACCAGCTGCTGGCGTACCGCGACAAGCGCTTCCCCGGCTTGCCCGCGGGCACGGTCTCGGCCACGGCCTACGGCGCCCGCGACCTGACGCCGACCGGCACGACGACCGCGCGCGGCGGTGGCCGCGGTGGCTTCACGCCGTCCCACTTCCCGCTGGTCGAGGTGACGGCGACCTCCCAGTCGCGGGCCAGCGCGGGAACCGTGGCGGCGGCCACGGCGCAGGCCTTCGTGGAGTACGTCGACGCCCAGCAGACGTCGCAGGCCGTTCCGAAGGCCCAGCGGATCGACGTCGAGATCCTGAAGGCCCCGCCGCTCGGCGTTGCCGCGGGGTCGAGCGACATCCCGAAGGCCTTCCTGGCGGCCATCGCCACGATGCTCGGCTGCCTCATCCTGCCGTTCGTGCTCGACGCCGCGATGCCGCCGCGCCGCCGCATCTCGCCGGCCTGACGATCAGCTCTCGTCGGTGGTGACCCGTGCGCGGTAGTCCCGGCTGACGTCGATCATGTTCACCCGCACGAAGCGCCCGATCACGCTGCAGAAGATCCACGCGAACATCGGGACGGCGACGACGAACGTCGCGAATTGCGGCTCCCACCAACGGCCGTAGGCGTACTCGCACTCGCACCCGATGCTCGGCTCGGTCGGCGCGGAGTACCAGGCCGACCCAGGACTCCGGCCGCGACGATGACGGGAACGGCAAGGAGCAGCGCGAAACGCCGGCTGCTGAGGTGCGGCAACACACCGAGCACGAAGCCGATGAGTGCGGGGAGGCCGAGCCAGAGCACGCCCATCAGGTTCACGGATCCAGCGTACGCCGGTTTACGCTGCAGGGGTGAGCGCGAGCCCCGCCCAGGAGACCCCGCACGAGCCACCCGAGCTTCCGCGAGCAGGCGCGCGCCCTGCCCGACGAGCCCGGCGTCTACGTGTTCCGGGACGTCGACGAGAACGTCGTCTACGTCGGCAAGGCGCGGTCGCTGCGAAAGCGCGTCCTCTCGTACCTGAAGAACGACCCGCTCGACCGCAAGACCCGCGACCTCGTGCCGCGCGTCCACCGCATCGAGGCGGTCGTCGCGGCGTCCGAGACCGAGGCGCTGCTGCTCGAGCAGAACTTCATCAAGCGCTACCGGCCGCCGTTCAACGTCCGCCTGCGCGACGACAAGTCCTACCCGTACATCGCGGTCACGGTCGAGGAGGCGTACCCGCGCGTCCTCTTCACCCGCGAGCACCACCGCCGCGGCGTCCAGTACTTCGGCCCGTACGCGTCGGCCAAGAAGGTGCGCTCGACGCTCGAGACGCTGAACAAGATCTTCCCGTACCGGCCGTGCGAGGGGCCGACGCCGGGCCGGCGGTCGGGCATCCCGTGCCTCGACTACCACATCGGGCGCTGCGCGGCCCCGTGCGTGCACCTGATCTCGAAGGACGACTACCGCAAGGTCATCGACGACGTGGTGCTGTTCCTGAACGGCCGCTCGAGGCCGATCGAGCGGGCGCTCGAGCGGCAGATGAAGGACGCCTCGGGCCGCCAGGAGTTCGAGGACGCGGCGCGGCTGCGCAACCGGCTCACCGCCGTCCGCAGCCTGGCCCAGCGCCAGCACGTCGACTCGGGCACCGACTCCTACGACGTCGTCGGCATCGCCCTCGGCGACGGGATCGCGAACGTCCAGCTCTTCCCGATCCGCTCGGGCAGGCTCGACGAGCGGCGCTCGCTGTACCTCGAGAACGCCTCCGACGTGACGCGTCGAGGACGTCCTGATCTCGTTCATCGCCGAGTTCTACTCCGCCCAGGTCGGCGTGCCGCCGCTGGTCGTCGTGCCGCAGGCCATCGAGGACGTCGAGGTGCTCGAGGAGTTCCTCGGCGAGCGGCGCGGCGCGAACGTCGAGATCCGGGTCGCCTCCCGCGGCGACAAGCGGCGGATGCTCGAGCTGGCCCAGCGCAACGCCGAGCTCGCCCTGCGCCACGACGCGCTGGTCGCCGAGCGCACCCGCGCCCGCCGCGCCGGCGCGCTCGAGGAGCTGCGCGAGGCCCTCGACCTCGAGTCGCTCCCGATCCGCATCGAGTGCTTCGACATCTCGAACCTCGGCGAGACGAACCGGGTCGCCTCGATGGTGGTCTTCGAGGAGGCGGTGCCGCGCAAGAGCGACTACCGCAAGTTCGCGATCCGCCACGACGAGGGCCAGGACGACTTCCGCTCCATGCGGGAGGCCGTCGAGCGTCGCTTCGCCCGGGCCCGGCTCGTCGAGGAGGAGGGGTACGACCGCTCCTTCGCGACCCTGCCGAACCTGGTGCTGATCGACGGCGGCAAGGGCCAGCTCACCGCGGCGCTCGAGGCGATGTCCGAGTTCGACCTGCCCCGCGTGGCCGTGGCCAGCCTGGCCAAGCGGGAGGAGGAGGTCTACGTCCCGGGCCAGAGCGCGCCGATCCACCTGCCGAGGGACTCCCAGGGGAACCTGCTGCTGCAGCGGATCCGCGACGAGGCCCACCGCTTCGCGCTCGGCTTCCACCGCCAGCGCCGGGCCAAGCAGCAGACCGACTCCCTGCTCGACCGGCTCCCGGGGGTCGGGGACAAGCGGCGCCGCGCGCTGGTGGCCCACTTCGGCGACGTCGAGCGGCTGCTGGCGGCGAGCCGCGAGGAGCTCGAGTCGGTGCCCGGCATGCCGCCGAAGGTCGGGCGGACGGTCTACGAGCACCTGCACCGCGTCGGCGGCGCCCGCGCCGGCTGAGATCAGGAGCGGATCCGCAGCGTCAGGGTCGCGTCGTCGGCGTTCCCCGCGCGGTCGCTGGCCCGCACGGTGAGCTGGTAGGTGCCGCGTGCGAGCCGCGGCAGGTCGAGCATCCACTGCCGCTGGTTCCGCCAGGCGACGACCCAGGTGCGGGCCGCCAGGGCGCAGGAGCGCTGCACCATCGTCGTGCCGGCGAGCGCGCGGCAGGTCTTGGCCGAGCGGCGCACGAGCCGCACCCGCACCAGGTCGACGCCGCTCGAGTAGCCGCGCAGCGTCGTCGGACGCCGTGCCGGTGAGCGTCCGCCAGGCGGCGGCCGAGCGGCGCCAGCCCTCGCACGAGCGCCGGGCCGGCTTGCCGCTGCACGAGGGCAGGTCGATGGCGACCTTCGGGTCGCGCACGTCGCCGCGGGTGGTGAGCAGGACGTCGGGTCCGCTCACGGTGCCGAGCGCCGTCGTCACGAGCAGGCGGTAGTGGTAGGTCGGAACGGGCGGAGCCCGTCGACCGGCGCCGACACGCTCTGCTGGCCGGCGCCGAGCGGCTGCGCCGCGGTGCGCGCGCCGTACAGCGCGGTCGACCCGTACTCGAACTGGTAGGTGCCGGTCTGGCCGACGGCGTCGACCGTGCCCTGCAGGACGGCGCTGGTGTCGGTCACGTCGGCCGCCGGAAGCGTCGAGGCTCGCGGCGGCGACAGCGGTGCCTGGGCCGGCCGGGCGGTGACGAAGATGTGGTCGGTGCTCGCCGGCTGCGCCGCGCCGCCGTTGCTGACGACCAACCGGTAGTGGTAGGTCACGCCGGGTGCGAGGCCGTCGATCGCCGCGCTGACGGCGCGGGCGCCGCTGCCCGCAGGCAGCCGTGGGGTCGCGCTGCCGTAGCCGGCGGTCGTCCCGTACTCGAACCACCAGGCGAGCTGGTTGCTGTTGCCTCCGACGGTCTCGCCGTTCAGCGTCGCCGCGCCGGCGGTGATGCCGGTCGCGTCCCCGGCCAGGGGCGGCAGCGGCAGCGTGGTGAAGCGACTGGTCACGGCCGATGACGGGGTCGCCGCCGTTCGGGCCGACCGCGACCAGGGCGTAGTGGAACGTCGTGTCGGCCGCGAGCCCCGAGATGCGGGCGTCGACGGCGCGCTCGCCGTCCCAGCTCCCGTCCTGGACGGGCGTCCACTGCGCGTAGAAAGCCGCGGACAGCCCCCAGCGGAAGCTGTAGCTCGCGGCTTCGCCGTGGGGGTCGATCGTGCCGGTGAGCCGGGCGCTCGAGTTCGTGACGTCCGCCACCGGGTCGGTGGTGACGGCCGGCGCGCGTCGTCGGCGAACGCGGGCACGGCGAGCGACGGCCAGCAGCAGCAGGGCCGGCAGGATCCCGCAGGCTCGGGTACATCGTGGGTCTCGTCGTCTCCCGCTCGGGCACGGTGGGGGCGCGCGCCGCTCCTCGCGACGACGCTACACGCCCGCGGCGTGCCGTGAAGCGGTCAGGGTGACGTTCCCGTCACGGGTGCCGGCAGCGCCGGGCTCTGCCACCATGCCGGGGTGGCCCAGGACACACCCGTTCACGTCGCCTACCGGATCGCCGGCTGGGGCGTCGGCGAGCTCGTGCTCGTCGAGGGCCGGGTCGTCTACAGCGAGCACCCGCGCACGCGGCAGGCCGAGCCGCCGAACCTGCTCGACCCGCGGGCCTGCGACCCCGACGCGGACGACCCGGGGGAGCGGCTGGTCGCCTCGCTCGGCCGCTTCTTCGCCGGCGAGCCCGTGACCTGGTCGGCCGACGAGCTGCGGCTCGACGAGACGCTGGGCGGCGAGTCCCCGTTCACGCGCGCGCTCGCGCGCGAGCTGTGCGCCGTGCCCTACGGGGAGCGGGTCTCCTACGGCGAGCTCGCCGAGCGGGCGGGCCGCCCGCGCGCCGCGCGCGCCGCCGGTACGTTCTGCGCCTCGAACCAGCTCGGCGTGCTCGTCCCGTGCCACCGGGTGGTGCGCAGCGACGGCAGCCTCGGCGAGTACGGCGGCCTCGGCGTCCGCTACAAGCGGCGCCTGCTGGCGATGGAGTCCCGCGTCCGGGAGGTCGCCTCGTGAGGCCGCGCAGCTCCTCGCGCATCGTCTGCCTCGGCGGCGGCACCGGCCTCGCCCAGCTCCTGCGCGGGCTCAAGCGGCTGAGCGACGAGCTGACCGCGGTGGTCACGCTGACGGATGACGGCGGCTCCTCCGGCCGGCTGCGCCGCGAGCTCGAGATGCCGCCGCCCGGCGACATCCGCAACTGCATGGTCGCCCTGGCCGAGGACGAGTCGTTCATGGGCCGGGTCTTCCAGCACCGCTTCAGCAAGGGCGAGCTCGCGGGCCACTCGTTCGGCAACCTGTTCCTGGCTGCCCTGACCGAGGTCGTCGGCTCGTTCGACGCCGCGGTCGCCGAGTCCAGCCGCGTCCTCGCGATCGACGGCTCGGTCGTGCCGGCGACGACCCATCCCGCCGCGCTGGTGGCCGAGATGGAGGACGGCCGCGTGGTCGCCGGCGAGACCGCGGTGGCCGCGGACCGCCACGGCGTGCGCCGGCTGTTCCTGAACCCGCCCGACGCGATCGCGAACCCGGCGGCAGTCGACGCGCTGCGCCGCGCCGACCTGATCGTGCTCGGCCCGGGCTCGCTGTTCACCTCGACGCTGCCGCCCGTCCTGGTGCCGCGGCATCAAGCGCGCGCTGCTGGCCGCGAACGCGCCGCGGGTGTACGTCTGCAACCTCCTGCAGCAGCCGGGAGAGACGATCGGCTACCGGGCCTCGCACCACGTCGAGCGGCTCTTCCAGCACGTCGGCGAGGGCTGCATCGACGCCGTGCTGGTGCCGTCGACGCGGATCGTCACCGACCTGATCCCGGTGGACATGGACCGGGCCCGGCTGGCCGAGCTCGGGGTGCCCGTCGTCCGGGCCCGGATCGCCGACGAGCACCACCACGAGCCGCTGGCGCTCGCCCGGGCGCTTCTGCGGATCGCCCAGCGCGGCGTCCCGCGCGACCGTGCCGTTCGCTGACGACGTCCGGGCCGAGCTCAACGAGGCGCTGCCGCGGGCGGCGCACTGCCGCCTCGCCCAGCTCTCGGGGATCGTCCGCTTCGCCGGGTCGTTCCGCCTGCGCGGCCGGGGCGAGGTGCACGTCCGCTGCGACCTCGGCTCGTCGGGCACCGTGCGGCGAACGATGGAGCTCCTGCGCGAGCGCGGCGCGACCTGCGAGGTGCGCACCTACCAGGAGCGGCGCTTCCAGCGCCACACCCGCTTCCAGCTGATCGTCCGCGGCGACCCGCGCTCGCTGCAGGTGCTGCACGAGGCCGGGGTGCTGTCGGCCTCGCTCACCCCGCTCGAGGCGGTGCCGCATCGGGTCGTGGCCCGCTCCTGCTGCCGGCGCGCGTACCTGCGCGGCGCGTTCCTGGCCGCCGGCTCGGTGTCGGGCCTGCGGGCGGCGGCGCACCTCGAGCTGCGGGCCTCGAGCCGCCAGGCGGCGGAGCAGCTCGCCGAGCTCGCCAGCCGTGAGGGCTTCCCGCTCGCGGTGCACGAGGCCCGCCGCTACTGGATCGCCTACACGAAGCGCTCGGAGACCATCCGCGACCTGCTCGCCGCGCTCGGGGCGCACGGCGCAGAGCTGCGCCACGAGGAGCAGGCGGTCATGCGCTGGGCCCGCGAGCAGGCCAACCGGCTGACCAACGCCGACGCCGCGAACCTGCGCCGCCAGACCGACGCGGCCGCGCGGCAGCGGGCCGCGATCGAGGCGCTCGGCGGCGCTCGACGAGCTGCCCGGCGAGCTGCGGGTCGTCGCCGAGCTGCGGCTCGAGCATCCCGACGCGACGCTGGCCGAGCTGGGCGAGCTGGCGGTGCCGCAGCTGTCGAAGGCGGCCGTCGCCGGGCGCCTGCGCGGCTCGTGCAGCGGGCCGAGGACGAGGAAGCCGATGGAGCGATCCAAAGCGCTTCAGAGAGGGGCGAGCGCGACACAGCGGCGAACGGGGTCTAGATTCGCACGCGGTCACGCCCGCCCCCTCAGTTGGCGAGCTTACACGGGACGCGGACGCTTGCACGTTAAGCGCTGGAGACCCTGGAATCCGGTTCTGGAAGCGTTTTTCCGACCGTTCGCTCAGCGAACGATCGAGCGGCGCCACGACCCTGCGCGAGGAGGGCCACGCCGCGCGCCGTGTCGAGGCCCTGCGGCGGCCCGAAGTCGACCCGCGAGGCTCCCGCGTCGAGCACCTCGGCGGCCCGCGCGGGCGACGTCCTGCGGCGTGCCGGCGTAGGCGAAGCGGTCGAGCAGCTCGTCGGAGATCAGGGCGCCCGGCCGCCTCGAACGCCTCGTCGGCGGCGAGGGCCTGGATCCGGCCGAGCAGCTCGGGGTCGACGGGGTCGGCCTCGTCGTGCGGCGCGACCACCGGAAGGAACAGCGCGGCGTGCCGGCGGGCCAGCGCGCGGGCCGCCTCGCGGTCGTGGTCGACGACCGTGACGGCGCCCGCGACGATCCCGAGCGCGCCCGGCGACGCGACGCTCGACGCCCGGCCATCCGGCGGCGGGTCAGCTCGACCATGCCCGGGTTGGCCGACCCGCCGAGCTTCAGCTCGTCCGCCTCGGCGGCGGCGAAGGCGGTGAGCCTCGGGCTCCAGGTGCCGACCAGCAGCGGCACCCGCGGGCGTGGCGCCGGCGTGCGCAGTCCCGCGGCCCGGCGGCAGCTGGAAGCGCCGGCCGGCGAAGCCCGAGCGGTCGCCGGCGAGCAGGCGGCGCACGACCTCCCAGGCCTCGCGGATCGCCTCGAGCGGCCGGCTGCGGTCGATCCCGAGCTCGGGCAGCCAGGCGCCCGGCGTCAGCCCCAGGAACGCCCGCCCGTCGCTGGCCTCGTCGAGCAGCGCCACCTGCCCGGCGAGCTCGACGGGGTGGACGCTGTAGGGGTTGTGGCAGGACGTCCCGACCCGCACCCGGCTCGTCGCCCGGGCGACCTCGAGCAGCCCGCCGAGCGGCGGCCGGAACCAGAGGTCGTTGAACAGCGTGACGACCGCGAACCCGGCCTCCTCGACGACCCGGGCGTGCTCGCCGTAGGCCGCCAGCGGCAGGTCGGTCTGCAGGCCGAGGCCGAGCTCTCGGCTCACGTCAGGTCGTGCGGTGGCCAGCGAGCTGCGGCCGATGCGCTCGATCCGCATGATCAGCCGCTCGTCCGGGTCGGGGCAGCAGACCAGGCTGTCCTGCTCGAGCCAGTCCCCGGCGGGCAGCTGGCGCTGCTTGGCGGGCAGCAGCGGCAGCACCGCCTGCAGCGCGTAGAGGCAGAAGTGGCCGCCCTCGGGGATCCGCAGCTTGCTCGACTCGGTGAGCTCGAAGTAGTCGCCGACGGCCATCCCGCAGACCGAGCGGCCCTCGATCCGCTCGACCGTCACCCGCAGGTCGTACAGCTCGGTCCGGTCCTCGCTCATGGGCCCTCCGTGAGGACGGCGTCGAGCTCGACCTCGAGCAGGACGCCCTCGGGGATGAAGCCGGCCACGTAGAGCGTGGTGTTGGCCGGGTCGACGCCGGCGAAGGCCTCGGCGTGGGCCCGCACGGCCGCGCGCCAGTCGGCCTCGGCGAGCAGGTAGAGCCGCGTCCGCACGACGTCCTCGCGGGCGCCGCCGAGCTCCTCGACCGCCGCCACTGCCCGCTCGAAGCAGGTCACCGCCTGGGCGTAGGTGTCGGACGAGAGCGCCTTGCCGTCGGGCCCGGTGGCGGCGGTGCCGCTCACCGAGATCAGCGAGCCGGCCCGCACCGCGCGGGCGTACGCCGCGGCCTGCTCGAAGGCGCTGCCGTCCCGATGCCAGGCACGCCGCTCCATCACATCGTGGGCGGCGCGTCGACGCAGATCAGCTTCAGCGCGCGCTCGCGGGTCGTCGTTGCAGAACAGGTGCGGCCGCTCGCCGGGGTAGTACGCGCTGTCGCCCGGCTCGAGCAGGCGCGGCTCGAGGCCCTCGATCTCGAGGCGCAGGCGGCCGTCGAGCACGTGCACCCACTCCTCGCCGGCGTGCCGGCCGTACTCGGCGAGCTTCGCGCCGGGCTCGATCTCGAGCAGCATCGGCATCATCAGCCGGCCCCGGGTGTGCGTCGCCAGGAGGTAGACGTCGATCCCCTCGGCCGGCGAGTGCAGCCGCCGGCGGTCGGCCGGCTCGACCACGTCGGGCCAGCTCGTGTCGCCGTCGCGCGGCAGGAGGTCGGTGATCGAGATCCCGTAGTACTCGATGAGCCGCACCAGGCGGCCGATCGTGATGTCGCTGCCGTCCTTCTCCACCAGCGAGAGGAACGACGCCGAGATCCCCGTGGCCTCGGCCACGCGGGCGAGCGAGAGACGGCGTGCCCTGCGCGTCGCCCGCAGGCGCGCGCCGAGCGTCGCAGCGTCCGTTGTACCCAGCGGGGTCGTCGTGGCCTCCGATCCAGACTCGGGCCGTCCCTCTCGAGGCCCTTCCGCTTGACACGATCCGCGTGCACAATACACTGGCCGCCGTGCAAGATACTGCACGCGGGTCTGGAAAGGAGCGCGAGGCTACCACCGTGGGACCGACCTCCACCCGGGAACCGTTCGTGATCATCGGAGCCGGCGCGACCGGCCTGTCGGTCGCGCTCTACCTGGCCGCCGACGGCCACGCCCCGCTGGTCGTCGACCGCTCCGGCATCGGTGCCGGCGCCTCCGGGGTGCAGCCGGGAGGGCTGCGCCAGCAGTGGAGCACCGCCGCGACCTGCCGGCTGGCGCGGGAGTCGCTCGCGTCGTACGGCGAGCTCGCCGGCCAGACCCTGGCGTCGTACCGCTTCGACGCCTGCGGGTACGTGTTCGTGGCCCACAGCGCCGAGCGGCTCGAGGTGCTGCGACGCGGGGTGGAGCTGCAGCGCGAGGCAGGGGTGCCGTCGCGGCTGCTGACGCCGGCGGAGCTCGAGGAGCGGGTCCCCGGCCTCGTCGTCGAGGGACTCGCCGGAGGCGCGGTGTGCGAGGAGGACGGCTACTTCGACCGCCCCCAGGCGGTGGTCGAGGCGCTCGGCGAGCGCGCCCGGACGCTGGGCGCGCGGATCGAGCGGCGCGCGGTGCGCAGCATCCGCCGTGACGGCGCGGGGTTCCGCCTCGAGCTCGCTGACGGGGCGCTCTCGGCGGAGCGCGTCGTCCTGGCCGCCGGAGCCGACAGCGCGGGCCTCGCCGCGGGCCTGGGCGTCGACCTGCCGATCGAGGCCGAGGCCCGGCACATCTTCCTCTCGAGGCCCGTGGGGGAACGGCTGCTGGAACCGCTGGTGGTGTCGGCGGAGCGGCATTTCGCCGGAAAACAGCTGGCCGACGGTAGGATCATGGCGAGTGACCTGTCCGCGTCAGGAGACGTGGACGAGGGGCGGGATCGCTGGCGCAGCCGGGTCGCCAGCGTCGTCGAGGAGCTCCTGCCGCGGCTGTCCCATGCAGCGCTGCCGCTGCTCCTCAGCGGCGACTACGACGTGACGCCGGACCACCAGCCGATCGTCGGCCCGCTCCCGGGGGCACCGGGCGCTTTCGTCGCCGCCGGATTCTCCGGCCACGGCTTCATGCTGGCCCCGGCAATCGGCCGCCGCATGGCAGCACTGGCGACTGGCCGCAAACTCGACGCCCTCCTGAGCGTCTACGACCCCACGCGCTTCGCAGCAGGTGGCCGCGGCAGGGACGCGGCAGGGGCAGAGCTGCAGACCGTCTGAACCGTACGAAGGGGAGAGAGAGCAACATGCACAGAACCCGCGTTCCCATCGGGCGCCCGGCCATGGTGGCCGGCGTGCTCGTCGCCACGGCCCTGGCCGCGACGGTGCCGGCGGCGATCGGCGCCGTCGACACCTCGGCCGCGCCGACCGCGAAGGCCGCGAAGGCCGCCAGCACCACGCTGGTGATCGATCGTTCGTTCGACCTGAAGACGCTCGACCCGCAGCGCCAGTACGAGATCACCGGCGGGATCATCGACCACGCCATCTACGACAGCCTGCTCACGTTCAAGGGCGCCGACGTGACGCACCCGCTGCCGAGCGTTGCTGCCTCCTTCAAGGCCTCGAAGGACGCCAAGACGTACACCTTCCAGCTGCGCAAGAACGTCAAGTTCTCGGACGGCACGCCGCTGACGTCCGCCGACGTGGTGTTCTCGTTCCGCCGGCTGGTCAACCTGAAGGGCAACCCGTCGTTCCTGCTGGGCGGCATCACCACCACGGCCGACGGCAAGTACACGGTCGTGCTGAAGTCGAAGACCGCGAACCCGGCGATCCCCGTGCTGGTGGCCAACACCTCGCTCGGCATCGTCAACTCGAAGGTCGTCAAGGCCCACGGCGGCACCGACGCGGTCGGCGCCGACAAGAAGGACAAGGCCGAGGGCTACCTGAACAAGACCTCCGCCGGCAGCGGCCCGTACATCCTCAAGACGATGAACGTCAGCTCGCAGGTCACGCTGGCGGTGAACACGAACTACTGGGGTGTGAAGCGGCCGACGTTCCCGAACGTGGTCATCCGCAACACGCTGGCCGCGGCGCAGCTCCTGAACGTCCAGCGCGGCACGAACGAGATCGCGCTCGACCTCTCGCCGGACCAGGGCAACGGCCTCAAGGGCAAGAGCAACCTGCAGGTGCTCGAGACGCCGTCGCCCAACATGATCTTCCTGCTCGCGAACCACTCGAGCAAGGTCTCGGCGACGACCTCGAACCAGCACTTCCAGAACGCGATCCGCTACGGCATCGACTACAACGGGATGGTCAAGCTGGCCGGCTCCGGCGCGGCGCAGGCCCCCGGCGTGATCCCGTCGATGTTCCTCGGCGCGCTGCCGTCGAGCAGCGCCGTCAAGTACGACCTGGCCAAGGCCAAGTCGGAGCTGGCCGCCTCGGGCATCCAGAGCCCGAAGGTCAAGCTCGAGTATCCCAGCGACCTCACCGTGAACGGCCTCTCGTTCGGGGTCATGGCCCAGCGCATCAAGTCGGACCTCGACAAGGTCGGCATCGACGCCGAGCTGACCGGCGCCCCGATCGCCACCTCGCTGGCGAACTACCGCGCCGGCACCGAGGAGCTCGGCCTGTGGTACTGGGGCCCGGACTATCCGGACCCGAACGACTACCAGGCGTTCCTGCCGGGCCAGCTGGTCGGCCTGCGGGCCGGCTGGGTCGCCGGTGACGACCCGACGATCGAGGACCTCGCCAAGAAGGCCGCCCAGACCGTCAACCCGGCGAACCGCGGCGACCTCTACCGCCAGATCGGCAACCGCCTGAACAAGGTCGGCCCGTTCTTCCCGCTGCTGCAGCCGGGCCAGGTCGTGGCCGCCTCCAAGAACCTCACCAACGTGACGTTCAACCCGCTGTACTGGACGGACATTGCCGCCGTCGGCACCCGCTGAACCGCAAGCCCCTCTCGCCGGACGCCCCGGCCGGCTGCCTCGGCGGCCCGGCCGGGGCGGTCGGCCCTTCCTGCGCTTCCTGGTCCGGCGCCTGGCGGCGCTGGTCCTGCTGCTCCTCGGCATCACGTTCGTCGCGTTCGTCCTGACCCAGCTCGTGCCGGGCGACCCGGCGGCGGCGAACCTCGGAAACCAGGCGGTCGAGGACCCGGCCGTGGTCGCGGCGTTCCGCGAGCACTACGGCCTCGACAAGCCGCTGCCGCAGCAGTACGGGCTGTACCTCTGGCACCTGCTGCACGGCGACCTCGGCCAGTCCCAGCAGAACCACGACTCGGTGCGCCACGACCTGGCGCAGTTCATCCCCGCGACGGCCGAGCTCGCGATCGCCTCGATGATCTTCGCCACGGTGGTCGGCGTGACGCTGGGGGTGGTGGCGGCGGTCCGCCGCAACAAGCTGACGGACCACATCCTGCGGGTGACGTCGCTCGCCGGCGTGTCGATGCCGACGTTCTGGCTGTCGCTGGTGGTCCTCTACGTCTTCTTCGTCAGGCTCAACTGGTTACCGGGCACCGGCCGGCTCAGTCCCGAGCTGACGGCGCCACCCTCACACACCGGCTTCTACACCGTCGACGCGCTGATCGACGGCCAGTGGGCCACGTTCAAGGACGCGTTCCGCCACCTGATCCTGCCGGCGCTGGTGCTCGGCGCCTACAACGTCGGCCTGCTCACCCGGTACACCCGCTCGGCGGTGCTCGAGGTGATCGGCAACGACTACGTGCGGGCGGCGCGGGCCAAGGGCCTGCCCGACCGGATCATCATCACGCGCCACGTGCTGCGGGCCGCGCTGCCGTCGATCATCACCGTCCTCGGCCTGGCGTTCGCCAACGTGATGACCGGGCGCGGTGCTCGTCGAGAACATCTTCGCCTGGCCCGGGCATCGGCCAGTACGCCTACAAGAGCGCCACGACGCTCGACCTGCAGGCCATCATGGGCGTGAGCCTGTTCGTGGCCGCGGTGTACATCACGTTGAACTTCCTGGTCGACATCCTGTACGGCTTCATCGACCCCAGGATCCGCGTCACGTGAGCGTCGCCGAGGCCACCGAGTACCACGCCGATCCGCGCCCGCGCCGGCTGCAGGCCGCGCTGTCGGCGTTCCGCCACCCGCTCGCGATCATCGGCCTGGTGATCGCCTCGGCCTGGCTCCTGATCGCCATCTTCGCCCCGCTGATCGCCCCGTACGACCCGCTCGACCAGAGCTTCGTGCCGCTCCACGCGCCCGAGGCGGGCCACTGGTTCGGCACCGACGAGCTCGGCCGCGACGTGCTCTCGCGCGTGCTCTACGGGGCGCGGCTGTCGCTCCCGCTGGCGCTGCTGCTGGTGGGGATGGCCGTCGCGATCGGCGGGCACGCTGGGAGCCGATCGCCGGCTACTTCGGCGGGTTCCTCGACGGCCTGATCATGCGCTGCACCGACCTGGTCTTCGCGTTCCCGGCGATCATCCTGGCGATGGTCGTGACCGCCGCGCTCGGCTCGTCGGTGCGCAACGCGGTCTTCGCCCTGGTGATCGTCTCGTGGCCGAGCTACGCCCGCGTGGTGCGCGGCCTGGTGCTGCAGATCGGGCAGACCGAGTACGTCCAGGCGAGCCGGCTGCTCGGGGCGTCGGCCCGCAGCGCGCTGATCCGCGACGTGCTGCCGAACCTGCTCGGCCCGGTGCTGGTGCTGGCGACGCTCGACCTGGGCAACGCGATCCTCCTGCTGTCGGGCCTGTCGTTCCTCGGCCTCGGCGCCCAGCCGCCGACGCCGGAGTGGGGCGCGGGCGTGGCCGAGGGCACGATGTACCTCGCCCAGTGGTGGATCGGCACCTTCCCGGGCCTGGCCATCTTCACCGCCGTGCTGGCGTTCAACTTCCTCGGGGACAGCCTGCGCGACGTCCTCGATCCCCAGTCGCGGGCCCGCGGGGTGGAGGAGTGACGACGCTCCTCGAGGTCGAGCGGCTGCGGGTCGAGCTGCCCGCCGGCCGCCGCAGCCGGATCACCATCGTCGACGACGTCGACTACGGCGTCGAGGAGGGCGAGGTCTTCGGCGTCGCCGGCGAGAGCGGCAGCGGCAAGACGATCTCGGTGCTGGCGCTGATGCAGCTCCTGCCGCCCGGCGCGTGGGTCGGCGGCAAGGCGCATGTTCGGCGACCGCGACCTGCTCTCGCTGCGCGGGCGCGCCCTGCGCGCGGTGCGCGGGCGCGACCTGGCGATGGTCTTCCAGGACCCGCTGACGTCGCTGCACCCGATGCTCTCGGTCGGCCACCAGCTCACCGAGCACGTCCGCTTCCACGAGGGGGCGAGCCGGCAGCGTGGCCGAGAAGCGGGCCTCCCAGCTGCTCGAGCAGGTGCGGATCCCGGACCCCGAAGGCGCGCTGCGCGCGTTCCCGCACCAGTTCTCGGGCGGGATGCGCCAGCGCATCGCGATCGCCATGGCGCTGGCCTGCCGGCCGAAGCTGCTGATCGCCGACGAGCCGACCACGGCCCTCGACGTGACCGTGCAGGCGGGCATCCTGCGGCTGCTCGACGCGCTGCGCCGCGAGACCGGCCTGTCGGTCGTGCTCATCACCCACGACCTCGGCGTGATGTCGTCGGTGGCCGACCGGGTGTCGATCTTCTACGCCGGCCGGATCGTCGAGTCGGGCTCCTGCGCCGACGTCATCGCGAACCCGCGCCACCCGTACACGAAGGCCCTGCTCGACGCCCTGCCGCACCCCGAGGCCGAGGGCGGCTCCGCGCTTCTGGCCATCCCCGGCCAGCCGCCGACGCCGCGCGGGCGTCCGGCCGGCTGCGCGTTCAACCCGCGCTGCGCGTACGCCGATCGAGTCGTGCCGCAGCGGAGGTCCCGCCGCTCGTGCCGATCGACGGCGACCGCCTGCTGGCCTGCCCGCCCGACCCGCTGGTCGAGCCGTGAGCCTGCTCGAGGTCAACGACGTCGAGGTCGTCTACCGCCGCCGCGGGCGCGACCCGCTGCGCGCCGTGGCCGGCGCCAGCCTGAGCCTCGAGCGCGGGCAGATCGTCGGCCTGGTGGGCGAGTCGGGCTGCGGCAAGTCGTCGCTGGCCCGCGCCGCCGTCGGCCTCGAGGCGCCGGCCGGCGGCCAGATCCTGTTCGAGGGCCAGCCGGTCACGCCGCTCGGCCGGCGCGCCCGGCCGAAGCGCGAGGCCCGGCTGCAGATGGTCTTCCAGAACCCGTACGCCTCGCTCAACCCGCGCCGCACGATCGGCCGCCAGCTGCAGGGCGCGATGGCCCTCGCCGGCGTGCCGGGCGCCGGGCGCTCGGGGCGCTCGGCGGAGCTGCTCGAGCAGGTCGGGATCTCGGCCCGGGCCGCCGGCCGCTACCCGCACGAGTTCAGCGGCGGCCAGCGCCAGCGCATCGCGATCGCCCGGGCCCTGGCGGCCGAGCCGTCCTGCATCGTGCTCGACGAGCCGCTCTCCTCGCTCGACGCCTCGGCCCAGGCCCAGGCCGCGAACCTGCTGGTGCGGCTGGCGAAGGAGCTCGACCTCGGGCTCCTCCTGATCTCGCACGACCTGGCGATCGTCAGGCACGTCGCCGACGTGGTCTGCGTGATGTACCTCGGCCTGATCGTCGAGCAGGGCCCGGCGGCGGCCGTCTGGGCCGAGCCGCAGCACCCCTACACCGAGGCGCTGATCGCGGCGATCCCGCACCCGGACGGCTCCGGCGACCTGCCCGAGGCGCTGCCGGGCGAGGTGCCCGACCCGGGCGCGCCGCCGCCCGGCTGCCGCTTCCACCCGCGCTGCCCGTACGCCTTCGAGCGCTGCGCGATCGAGGACCCGCCGCTGTACGACGTCGGGCCGCGGCGCACGGCGGCCTGCTTCCTGCGCGATCCGGCCGGCTCGGGGCAGACCGCCGCGTCGCAGGCCAACGGCAGCTCGGCGGCGTAGCGGCAGACTGCGCGCCCCGCGCCGAACCGCCCCTATCATCGGCGGCCAGACACGCTGCACCGTCGAGGAGGACTCTTCCCATGCCGCTCCGCGTCGGGATCAACGGCTTCGGCCGTATCGGACGGAACGTGTACCGCGCAGCCCGCGAGCAGGGCGAGGGCGCGGGCTTCGAGATCGTCGCCCTGAACGACCTCGGCGACGCCGAGACGTTCGCCCACCTGTTGAAGTACGACTCCATCCAGGGCCGCTACCCCGGCGAGGTCAAGGCCGAGGGCGGCAACCTGGTCGTCGATGGCCAGACGGTCCAGTTCCTGTCGGAGCGGGACCCGGCGAACCTGCCGTGGGGCGACCTCGGCGTCGACGTGGTGGTCGAGTCGACCGGCTTCTTCGCCGACCGCAAGGCCGAGGCCCACCTGACGGCGGGCGCGAAGAAGGTGGTCATCTCGGCGCCGGCCAAGGACCCGGACGTCACGCTGGTGCTCGGCGTCAACGACGACGCCTACGACAAGGACAAGCACCAGCTGATCTCGATGGCCTCGTGCACCACGAACTGCCTCGGGCCGGTCGCGAAGGTGCTGCACGACGCGTTCACCATCGAGTCGGGCTTCATGACCACGACCCACTCGTACACCAGCGATCAGCGCCTCCAGGACACGCCGCACAGGGACCTGCGGCGGGCCCGGGCGGCGGCGCTCTCGATCATCCCCACGACCACCGGCGCGGCCCGGGCGATCGGGGTGGTGATGCCCGAGCTGCAGGGCAAGCTCGACGGCTTCTCGCTGCGCGTGCCGACCCCCGACGGCTCGATCGTCGACCTGGTCGCGACGCTGGGCCGCGACGTCACGGTCGACGAGGTCAACGCCCTCTTCAAGGCGAAGGCCGACACCGGTGCCCTGAAGGGGATCCTCGAGTACACCGAGGACGAGATCGTGTCGGCGGACATCGTCGGGTCGCCGTACTCCTCGATCTTCGACTCGAAGCTCACGATGGCCCGCGGCCGCCTGGTCAAGGTCTTCAGCTGGTACGACAACGAGTGGGGCTTCTCGAACCGGCTGGTCGACCTGATCCCGAAGCTGTGACGAGCTGCCCTCCCGCGCGGCCTCGACGCGCTCGACGTCGAGGGGAAGCGCGTCCTGGTCCGCGCGGACCTGAACGTGCCGCTGCGGGACGGGGCGATCACCGACGACACCCGGATCCGGGCGTCGCTGCCGACGATCGCCTCGCTCCGCGCGAGGGGCGGGCGGGTGATCCTGTGCTCGCACCTCGGCCGGCCGAAGGGCGAGCCCGACCCGAAGCTGTCGCTGCGGCCGGTGCGCGACCGGCTCTCCGAGCTCCTCGAGACCGACGTGGCGTTCGTCGACGACTGCGTCGGCGACGAGGCCGAAGCGGCCTCGAAGGCGGTCAAGCCGGGCGGCGTGCTGCTGCTCGAGAACCTGCGCTTCCACCCCGAGGAGACGAGCAACGACCCGGCCTTCGCGAAGGCCCTGGCGCGGCTCGGCGACGTCTACGTGAACGACGCGTTCGGCGCCGCCCACCGGGCGCACGCGTCGACCGAGGGCGTCGCCCACCTCCTGCCGGCGGCGGCCGGGCTCCTGATGCTCAACGAGCTGCGAGGTGCTCACCCAGCTCGTCGAGGATCCCGCGACGCCGTTCGTGGTGGTCACCGGCGGGGTCAAGGTGACCGACAAGATCGGGGTCATCGAGCGGCTCGCCGGGCCGGCCGACGCGATCCTGGTCGGCGGGGCGATGGCCTTCACGTTCCTCCTCGGTGCTGGGCGGGTCGGTCGGCTCGTCGCTGCACGAGGACGAGGAGGGCCAGGCGACCGCTCGCCGAGCGCTGAAGGCCTGCAAGGACGCCGACTGCGAGCTGCTGCTCCCCGAGGACGTGGTCTGCGGCCGCGACGTGAAGGCCGACACCGAGACCCGGGTGTTCGACGCGACGGCGATCGAGGACGGCTGGATGGGCCTCGACATCGGCCCGCGCACGGCGGCCCGCTACCAGCAGGCCATCAGCCCGGCCCAGACCGTCTTCTGGAACGGCCCGATGGGCGTGTTCGAGCTCGAGCCGTTCGCTGCCGGCACGAACGCGGTCGCCCAGGCGGTCGCCGCCTGCACCGGGACGACGGTGGTCGGCGGCGGCGACTCGGTGGCCGCGCTCGCGAAGGCCGGGCTGTCAGAGCACGTGACCCACGTGTCCACCGGCGGCGGGGCGAGCCTCGAGCTGCTCGAGGGCAAGACGCTCCCCGGCGTCGCCGCGATCCCGACCTCCTGAGGGTATGACGATGCCCGACGCGAGCGAGCGCACCGCTGCTGATCGCCGGCAACTGGAAGATGTTCAAGACGACCGGCGAGGCCGCCGAGTTCTGCGCTGCGCTGCGCGACGAGCTCGACGACCTGGACGAGGTCGACCTCGCCCTGTGCCCGCCGTTCACCGCGATCGGGGTCGTCGCCGAGGAGCTCGGCGAGCTCGGCGTGGGCGTCCTCGGCCAGAACCTGCACGAGGCCGCCGAGGGCGCGTTCACGGGAGAGATCTCGGCCCGGATGCTGGCCGACGCCGGCGCCTCGGGCGTCCTCCTGGGCCACTCGGAGCGGCGCCAGCTGTTCGGCGAGACCGACGAGGCGCTGCAGCGCAAGCTCGGCGCCGCGCTGGCCGCCGGCCTCGAGCCGGTGCTGTGCGTGGGGGAGACCGAGGCCGAGCGCGACGGCGGCCAGACGGAGGAGCGGCTGCGCATCCAGGTCGAGACGGCGCTCGCCGGCGTGGACGCGTCCGGCGCGCTGCAGCTGACGATCGCCTACGAGCCGGTCTGGGCCATCGGCACCGGCAAGACGGCGACGCCGCAGATCGCCCAGGACGCCCACGCGTTCATCCGCGGGCTGCTGATCGAGACGCTCGGCGACGAGGCAGCGGCCACGATCCGGATCCTGTACGGCGGCTCGGTCAAGCCCGACAACGCGCGCGTGCTGCTCGACCAGCCCGACGTCGACGGCGCGCTGGTCGGTGGGGCGAGCCTCGATGCGGCGAGCTTCGCGGCGATCGCCAGGGCGGGCCTGCCCGGGTGAGCGAGCGGCTCGTCGTCCTGGTCATCCTCGACGGCTGGGGCCTCGCCCCGCCGGGGCCGGGCAACGCGGTCGAGCTGGCCAACACCCAGGTCTTCGACGCGCTCTGGTCGGCGTTCCCGCACACCACGCTGGCGGCCTCGGGCCGCGACGTCGGGCTTCCCGACGGGCAGATGGGGAACTCCGAGGTCGGCCACCTGAACCTCGGCGCGGGCCGCATCGTGCGCCAGGACCTGGTGCGGCTCGGCGACGCGATCGCCGACGGCTCGTTCGCCTCGAACCCTGCCGTGATCGCGGCCTGTGACGCGGCGATCGCCGGCCGCGGCGCCCTGCACCTGATCGGGCTGGTGTCGGATGGCGGCGTCCACTCCCACGTCGACCACGCCCGGGCGCTGGTGGACGTCGCCGCGGCGCGCGGCGTGCCGCAGGTCTACGTGCACGCGATCACCGACGGCCGCGACGTGTCGCCGCACCAGGCGGCCGACCTGCTGGCCGGGCTCGAGGTCGAGTGGGCCGGCACGGCCGAGCTCGCCACCGTCGTCGGCCGCTACTACGCGATGGACCGCGACCAGCGGGTCGAGCGCACCGAGCGGGCCCGGGCGGCGTTCGTCGACGGCGTCGGCACGCCCGGCGTCTCGGCCTCGGAAGCGGTCCGGGCGAGCTACGCCGCCGGCGTCACCGACGAGTTCGTCGAGCCCGTCGTGCTGGGCGGGCCGGAGCGCCGGATCCAGCAGGGCGACGCCGCGTTCTTCTTCAACTTCCGTCCCGACCGGGCCCGCCAGATCTGCCACGCCCTGCAGCCCACCTGCAGCCCGCTGGCGATCATGACCCGCTACGACGCCGAGCTGCCCGGGCCGGTGGCGTTCGACTCCGAGAACGTGCGCGAGACGCTCGCCGACGTCCTCGAGGAGGCCGGGATCGCCCAGTTCCACGTCGCCGAGACCGAGAAGTACGCCCACGTGACGTACTTCTTCAACGGCGGGGTGGAGGCAGGAGCACGCCCACGAGGCGCGGGCGCTGGTGCCGTCGCCGCGGGACGTCCCGACGTACGACAAGAAGCCCGAGATGAGCGCCGAGGGCGTCTCGGACGAGCTCTGCGACGCGCTCGAGTCGCGGCCGCTACCGGTTCGCGATCGCGAACTTCGCGAACCCCGACATGGTCGGGCACACCGGCGTGATCCCGGCGGTGGTCGAGGCGGTCACGACGACCGATCGCGTCCTCGGCGAGGTCCGGACGGCCATCGACCGGCTCGGCGGGGTCGCGCTGGTCACCGCCGACCACGGGAACGCCGAGACGCTGCTGCAGCCCGACGGCTCGCCGCACACCGCCCACACGACGAACCCGGTGCCGCTCATCGTGACCCGCCGGGGCCTGAAGCTTCGCGAGGGCGGCCGGCTCGCCGACGTGGCGCCGACCGTGCTCGACCTGCTCGGCATCCCGCAGCCGCCCGAGATGACGGGGCAGACGCTGATCGTGCACTGACCCCGGCCGCGGCGCGGCGGTCGCTGATCGGCGCATGGCTCGACGCGTCGCGTTCGGGTAGGTGCGAGGCCCGTCGGTCCGCCGCGGCAGCTGCGCGAGCTGGCCGCGCGAGCGAGCCGCTCGCGACGTCGGCCGCGGCGGCGGCAGACCGCCGTCGCGTCGCCTCGGCCGCGGCTCGCGCTCTCGTCGAGCGCCTCCCGAGCGGCGGCGTCGCCTCGCCGACGCCGTCGGGACGGCGGCTGCTTCACAGCTTCGGCGCCGCAAGGTCGCGCCGCCACGGGCGGCGCAGCCTGTGCCACGTGCGCGCGACGCGACCGGCATCGACCAGCTCGACGCTGCGCGGCGAACGTCTGGCCGGGCGGTCCTCGACCTCGGCAGGCGCGATCTCGGCTCCGAGATCACCCGCGTCCGCTACCACCTGGCCGACGGCTCGACCCGTACGTGTCGACGGTGGACCGCATGCTGAATCCTGGGCGCTGCCCGCCCGCGCGGGCGCGGATCCGTAAAGATTCTTGTGAGGGATGCCTCGTTCAGGATTCGGCAGCTACATTGTCTTCAGGGGTTCTGAACGCCGCCGAGGAAGCGCTTCACACGGCCCGTCATCACAGGCTGTGGAACGCCCCCCTCCCGGGTATGGAATCCGTGCTTCCATTCGTGTAAGGTGCTGCCTTCATGGCGATCACGCAGCCGGACATCGCCCTTTTGCAACGAGCGCAAAAGGGCGACGAGCAGGCCTTTTCGGCCATTGTCCGCCTCTATCAGAGCACGGTCTTCAACTACATCCTCCGGGTTGTCGGTGGCGACCGGGCGCTCGCCGAAGACCTGTGCCAGGAGGTCTTCCTGCGGGTCTACCAGGGACTTCCGGGCTTCAACCTGCGCTGCCGGTTCACCACCTGGCTGTTCCAGGTCGCGAAGCACCGGGTGCTCGACGAGCTGCGCGCTCGCGAGCGTCGCGGCAAGCCGCCGATCGACATCGACTCGATGCCGAGCGCGCTCGCCGCGCACGACCCCGAGGTGCGGCTCGAGGAGATGGACGCGGTCTTCCGGGCCATCGGCGCGCTGAACCCCGATCTCAAGATGGCGCTGCTCCTGCGCGACATCGCCGGCCTGTCCTACGCCGAGATCGCCGAGACGCTCGAGATCAGCCTCGCCACCACCAAGTGGCGGATCTTCAAGGCCCGCGAGCTCACCGCCGCGCGGCTGGTCTCCGAGGGCGTGCTGCGCGTGCCGGTCGACGCAGCCGGCCGTGCCCGCCGCCTGACGCAGCGCTCGACGCGGGCGCGCGGCGCTCGTATCATCGGTCGCGTGCTGCGCCCGTTCGTGCTCGCCGTTGCGGTGGCCGGCGTCGTCCTGGCCGCTGGCCCGGTGGCCGAGGCCAAGGTCTCGCTCCCGCTGGAAGGACGCGTCCTGCAGGTCGGCCAGCACGTCACCGTGCGCGTCGGCGGCTGCAGGTCGGCGAAGCCGTGCCGCTGGGCCGCCGGCATGCGGATCGTCCTCGCCCGGCCGTACGACCGGGCCCACCCGAACGCCTGGCGCCGGCCGATCGCGACGCTCGGCGAGGTCTCGGCCTACGGGATGGTCCGCTTCGAGGTGCCCGCCGTCACCGCCGGCAGCTACACCGCGGTGGCGATCTTGCCGCACGGCGCCTGGCCGCGCGGCATCGCCTCGGGCGCCTTCACGATCCAGCCCTGATCAGGCCGCGAGCTGCAGGGGAGGGGGCTCCTCCTGCGCGGGCAGGTCGCGCTCGATGACCTTCGTCACGGCGACCACGACCTTCGGGTCGAACTGGGTGCCGCTGTTGCGGACGAGCTCCTCGAGGGCCACCGACACCGGCAGCGCCTTGCGGTAGGCGCGGTCCGAGACCATCGCGTCGTACGCGTCGCAGCAGCAGATGATCCGGGCGACCAGCGGGATCGCCTCGCCGGCGGTGCCGTCGGGGTAGCCCTTGCCGTCGTAGCGCTCGTGGCAGGCGCGCACCAGATCGCCGACGTCGGCCAGCAGCCCGCCGACCCGGCGCAGCAGGCGCTGCCCCTCGATCGTGTGGGTCTGCATGATCTTCCACTCCTCGTCGTTCAGCTTCCCGGGCTTGTCGATGATCGACTGCGGGATCCGGATCTTGCCGACGTCGTGGAGCATCGCGGTGAGCTCCGCCTTGTGCCGCTCGGTGTGCGGCAGGCCGAGCTCGTCGGCGACGTCCAGCACCAGGTCGGTGACGTGGCGGCTGTGCGAGCCGGTGTACTCGTGATCCGCCTCGACGACGTCGCCGAGCAGCAGCGCCGTGCCGCGGTAGGCGTGCGACAGGTCGAGCGCGTGGCCGAGCCTCGCCTGACGCTCGCGGGCGAACATCGCGATCAGGCCGAGCAGCGGCGTCACGGTGCAGAGCCGGATCAGCGACCCCTGCGAGGCGCCGGCGACCAGGAGACCGACCGGAGCGAACATCACGTCGACGACGGCCACCCAGCCGAGCGGGGCCAGCATGTCGCGCACCTGGATCGGCTGGGCCAGCGGCTCGAGCGCGATCACCGCCAGGAAGTCCGAGAGGAGCTGCGCGGCCAGCGCCGCGATCAGCACGAAGACCGAGGCCTGGGTCACCGACGGCTCCCCGGCCACGAGCAGCACCAGCGCCGGCGCGATCGCGTGACGGGCGTAGGCCAGGTTCACGATGACCCGCTCGATGGCGATCTCGCCGCGGACGATCTGCGGCACGTGGGCCAGGACGTGCCCGGCGGCCACCGCCAGCGGCACCAGCGTGACCGGCAGGACGAACAGCGCCGGCACCAGCACCAGCTCGGTCGGCACCGCGACGCCGGTCGCGATCTCGAACTCGGTCCGGCTGGCCAGCGCGAACAGGATCGTGACCACCGCCAGCGCGGCGAACGAGAAGGGACGGTGCGAGTGCCCGAAGATCGCCAGCGGGATGGCGGCGGCCAGCAGGCCGACGGTCTCGGCCCAGCGCACGGCACGCTCGCGCCCGGCGAGGCCGCGCGGGCGGCGCTCGCGCGAGGCCTCGACCAGCTGCTCTTCTGTGACGGTGTGCTGCGACATGCGGGAACGGGGGCTTCGGATGCGTGCCCCGAAAACGGTTATCGGCCGGGCACGCCCCCTACCTGAGAGGGAGCGCGCCCGGCCGACGAAGCCGGGTTCAGCGGGGGCGGAACGGATCGATCTCGACGTCGTCGAGAAGGATCGAGCCACCCTTGCCGTTCGCGCGTGAAGCGGAGCTGGATCGTCGTCGTGCCGGTCGGGGAGACGGCCGCCAGCGCGTTGACGTACAGCAGCGCGATGTCGGACGGCGCCCAGGCCGCGCCGGGCGTCAGCTTCGCGATCGGAAGCGACTTCGCCTTGCCCGTCGGGTCGGTGAACAGCGCGTCGATCGAGACGTCGGCCGCCGAGCCGGCGTTCCTGGTGAAGAACCGCATCGTCGGCTGGGTCACGTCGACGCAGAACGGGGGCGTGACCGCCGTGCCGTTCGCGCCCAGCGAGAGCGCGTGGGCGCCGCGTGCTGAACGGCGAGTTCTGGGCCACGAGAGCGGCGCCCGAGCCGAGCGTCCAGGTCGCGTAGCGGCCTCGAAGTCGCCCTGCGGGGCGAGCGTGTAGTAGGCCAGATCGCCCCAGGGGGCGAAGACCTGGTCCGCGCTCTGCACGTCGCAGCCGCCGGTCAGGCCGGCGATGGGTCCGCCGGCCTTGTCGACCAGCTTGGCCACCTTGGCCTCGGTCTGCTTGACGTTGGCCGCGGACGCCGGCGCCGCGATGGCGCCGAGAGCGATGAGGCTGGCAACGGGGACGCGCCAGTGAGATGTGGTGAAGCGGGACATGGGCGGGGGTCGATCCTCCTCCTTGAAGTGCGACCCTCTGATCCAAGTCCATCCCGGACCGCTTGCCATGCCCCCAACGGGGAGTCTTGGCGCAATCAGGCGAGCGGCGGCACGATCTCCCGTACCGCGGCGATGAACGCGTCGACGTCCTCGGGGCGGGTGTCCCAGGCGCACATCCAGCGCACCAGGCGGGGATCGTCCGGCCAGCCGTGGAACTCGGCGCGGGCCTGCAGCGGCGCGATCGCGGCGACCGGGATCAGCGCGAAGACCGCGTTGGCCTGCACCGGGTAGGCCAGCTCGAGGCCCTCGACGTCGCGCACCCCGTCGGCCAGCCGGCGGGCCATGGCGTTCGCGTGACCGGCGGCGCGGCGCCACAGGTCGTCCTCGACCAGCGCCCCGAGCTGGGCCGACAGGAAGCGCTGCTTGCTCGCGAGCTGGGCGACCTGCTTTCGCAGGTAGAGCGCGCCGGGCGCCTCGTCGGGGCGGCAGAGCACGGCCGCCTCGGCGCCGACCAGCCCGGCCTTCGTGCCGCCGAACGACAGCGCGTCGATCCCGGTCTCGCCGCACAGCGCCGCGAGCGGGACGTCGAGCGCCGCCGCGGCGTTGCCGAAGCGGGCGCCGTCGACGTGCAGCCGCAGGCCGTTCGCGTGCGCAGCGTCGGCCAGGGCGCGCAGCTCGTCCGGCGTGTAGACGGTGCCGTACTCCGTCGACTGGGACACCGAGACGACGCCCGGCTGCACCTGGTGGACGTCGCCGCGACGCTCGAGCGCCGGGGCCGAGGAGCTCCGGGCGTCAGCTTGCCGTCGGGCGTCGGCACGCCCAGGATCTTGGTGCCCGTCAGCCGCTCCGGCGCGCCGGTCTCGTCGGTCGTGATGTGGGCCGACGCTGGGCAGACGACGCCCTCCCAGGGGCGCAGCAGCGCGTGCAGGCAGAGGACGTTCGCGCCGGTGCCCGAGAAGACCGGGAGCACCGTCGCCTGCGGCACGCCGAGCTCCTCCCGCAGCCGCTGGACGACGCGCTGCGTCAGCGGATCCTCCCCGTAGGGGAGCGCGTGGCCGACGTTGGCGGCGGCGATCGCCGCGATCGCCTCGGGCAGCGCGGGCGCGTAGTTGTCGCTCGACAGCGCGAACGGCGCCGCGAAGCCGCCGCTCACGCGCCGACCGCCAGACGATCGGCGAGGCGCTGCGGCAGGCCGGCGGCCATGATCTCGCCCTGGGTGCGCGGGATGTCGTAGTCCACCCGGTGAAAGCTCGCGAGCTGCGTGTCCAGGTCCAGCAGGAGCCAGGCGGCCCGGGGGTCGCGATCCCGCGGCTGCCCGACCGAACCCGGGTTGAGCAGGCACTTGCGGTCCTGCAGGGGGTACTCGCTGCCGCCCGCGGCGTGCCCGCCGCGAAGCGTCCCGGACGTCAGGTGCAGGGCCAGCGGGACGTGGCTGTGGCCGATCAGCGCCAGGTCGCTCTTCTGCTTGACCAGGCAGGCCCGAGCGACCTCGGCGTTGACCACGTACTCCCAGATCGGGTCGCGGATCGAGGCGTGGTACAGCGAGACCCCGGCGCGCTCGCCGAGCGGGGCCAGCGAGCGCAGGTAGGTGAGCTCCTCGCTCGCCGAGGACGCTCTTCGACCAGGTCGCGGCGGCGGCCGCCTCGGGGCTGAACTCGTCGACCGAGAGGTCGCCGCGGACCACCAGGTCGTGGTTTCCGACGAGGCAGACGTCGGTGCGCTCCCGGACCAGGTTGACGCACTCGTTGGGCTTCGCCCCGTAGCCGGTCATGTCGCCGAGGCACCACGTCTCGTCCGGCGCGGCCGCCTCGACCTCGGCCAGCACGGCTTCCAGCGCCGCGAGGTTCCCGTGGATGTCCGAGATGACAGCGACGCGCACGCGCGGAACCGTAGCCGTGGCCGGCTGCGCTCGGCTCACCGCCGGATCTAGTAGTCCGGCGGGTCGACGGGGGGCTCGTCGTCCTCCTGGTCGCGGTACTCGGGGAGGTTCTTGATCCCCTGGTGCGTGGCCCACTTGGAGTAGTTGTCCTCCATCGCGTCGATCAGCTCGCGCATGAAGCGCGGGGAGAGGTTGACGCGCGAGACCACGACCCCGGGGACCTCGTCGTCGTCGACCTCGTGGTCGACGCGGGCGAAGGTCACCGTGAACTCGTAGTCGGAGTGGCTCACGTTCGCGAAGTTGGCGTACACGCCGGCCATGATCTCCGGCGAGAAGTGGATGTTCAGGTGGCGTTCGCGCGGCTCGTCGTCCAAGACAGCCTCACTGCTCGTCATCGATGGAGTGGCTGAGTCTACCGTCAGGCGTCTCCGCCGCCGCGCCCGCACCGGCGCCGCCACGGGCCCACAGGAGCGTGCACACGAGACCGATCGGAATCGGCGGGACGAAGGTCAGGAAGCGGTAGATCAGCACGGCCGCGACGACGGGCACCTGGGGCCCGCCGAGGGCCACGAGCGCGCCGGTGAGCCCGAGCTCGACGACGCCGACGCCGCCCGGCGTGAGGGGCACCGCGGTGAGCAGGCGGACGAGCGACCAGGCGGCGAAGGCCTCGGCGACGCTCACCTCGGAGCTGTCGACGCCGACGGCGCGCAGGGACACGAGCAGGACGAGGAAGACGGTGAGGTGACCGGCGACGGTGGCTGCGGTGAGCGCGAGCCAGCGGCGGCGCAGGAGCACGATCGCCTGGCTGCGGAAGCGGGCCAGGCCGTCGCCCCAGCCGCGCGGCCTCGGCCGGCGCAGGAGGCGCAGGAAGAGCCCCGCGACGCTCGCGGCGCGGTCGCCGACGAGCCGCGCCTGGTCGTCGCCGCGCAGGGCGATGGCGAACAGGCTGATCACCGCCACCAGCACCAGCGAGCCGATGATCGCGGCCGGCCCGAGCACCGCGAGCCGCTCGCCGCCGAGGGCCAGGGCGACCACCGCCAGGATCGGGAAGGCCACGTTGACGAGCTGGTTCCACGTGCTGAAGGCGATCGCCGCGAGGGTGATCTTCGCCGCGGTCGAAGCCCCAGCGGCGGAGCATCGCCCAGGCGGTGGCCACGCCGACGGCGTCGCCGCCGGGCATCACGTTCGACAGGGCGGTCGAGGCCTGGGTGAGGGTCATCGCCTGGCGGAAGCCGAGCCCGGGCAGGGCGGCCATCCAGGGCGGTGCGAAGGTCAGGAGGTTGAGGGTCGCCACCGCCAGCAGGAGGATCACGGCCCCGGTCGAGAGGTCGTCGACGGCGTCCCACACCTGGCCGTAGTTCGCGATCTTGGGCAGGACGAAGGCGAAGACGACGAACACGAAGATCAGCGCCCCGAGCATCGCCAGCCGGTGCAGGCCGCGCGTGCGCCGTGGCTGCTCGGCGACGGCGTCCGGCTCGCGGACGGGTGTCCGCTGGGCGGCCGGCTGGGCAGGGCTCATCCCGGGTCTGTACCCGCTCCTGCGAAAGTAGGATCGTTCCGTGATCGAGCTGATCTGCGTCGGAAGGCCGCGCGGGCCGCTTGCCGAAGCCTCGGCGGAGTACGAGCGGCAGCTCTCGCGGCTGTGCTCGCTGACGGTGCGCGAGGTGCGTGAGGAGCCGTTGCAGCAGGGCACGCCGGCCGAGACGATGGAGCGCGAGCGGCGGCGCGTCCAGCCGCTGATCGGCGACGGCTGGCTGGTCGCGCTCGACCGGGAGGGGCGCGAGCTGTCCTCCGAGGAGCTGGCGGCGTTCGTGCGGGAGCGGGAGGAGCAGCCGCCGCAGCGCACCGTCTTCCTGATCGGCGGGCCGCGCGGGCTGGCGCCCGAGCTGCGGGACGCGGCGCGCACCCGGCTGTCGCTCGGCAAGCCGACGCTGCCGCACCAGCTCGCCCGGGTCGTGCTGCTCGAGCAGCTCTACCGCTCGTTCAAGATCCTGCGCGGCGAGCCGTACCACCTGTAGCGTCTCGCCGGTGCCCCTGCGAACCGTCACCGCGACCCGCTACGCCGCGCCGCTGCGCGAGGGCGGGTCGCTGCCCGGGATCGTCGAGGCCGACGACGACGGGCTGTACGTCGTCAAGTTCCGCGGCGCGGGGCAGGGGCCGAAGGCGCTGATCGCCGAGATCATCAGCGGCGAGCTCGGGCGCGCGCTCGGGCTGCCGGTGCCCGACCAGGTGCTGGTCGAGATCGACCCGGCGCTCGGAAAGGCCGAGCCGGACACCGAGATCCGGGAGCTGATCGCGGCCAGCGGCGGCACCAACGCCGGGCTCGACTACCTGCCCGGCTCGCTGCCGTTCGCGCCGGCGGTCGGGCCCGCGCCGACGCCCGAGCTGGCTGCGGCGGTCGTCTGGCTCGACGCGCTGACGACGAACGTCGACCGCTCGCCGCACAACCCGAACCTGCTGATCTGGCACGGGCGGCTGTACCTGATCGACCACGGCGCGTCGCTCTACATCCACCACACCTGGATGAACCCTGCCGAGCACGCGCGCCAGCCGTTCAGCCGGATCGCCTCGCACGTGCTGCTGCCGTTCGCCTCGTCGATCGAGGAGGCCGACGAGCGGCTCGCGCCCGAGGTGACGCGCTCGCTGCTCGAGGCGATCACGAGCTGGGTGCCCGACGACTGGCTCGGCGACCGCAGCCACTTCCCCGACCCCCAGGCCGAGCGGCAGGCGTACGTCGACTACCTGCTGCGCCGGCTCGAGGAGCCGCGGGCGTTCGTCGAGGAGGCGGAGCGTGCCCGCCGAGCGTAGCCCGTTCCAGTACGCGATCCTGCGCGTCGTGCCGCGGGTCGAGCGGGGCGAGCAGATCAACGCCGGGGTGGTGCTGTTCTGCCGGCCGCGCCGGTTCCTGGCGGTGCGGGTCGGGCTGGATGGGCGCCGGCTCGCGGCGATCGCGCCCGACCTTCCGGCCGACGACGTCCAGGCGCACCTCGACGCGGCGGTGCGGATCGCGGCCGGCGACCCCGCCGGCGGCCCGATCGCCTCGTTCGACCAGAGCCAGCGCTTCCACTGGCTGGTGGCCCCGTCGAGCACGATCCTGCAGGCCTCGGCGGTGCACACCGGCCTGTGCGAGGAGCCGCAGGAGACGCTCGACCGGCTCTTCGCGGCGCTGGTCGAGCCACCGGTCGCCTGAAGCCCCTCCGCTACCCTCCTAGCGGTGACCGACCCCATCGATCTCCTGGCGACCCCGCTGGTCGACGCTGCCACCGAGCTGGCCGGCGCGAACTCGCACGAGGCGCTGCTCGAGCGCCCGTCCGACCTGACGCGCGGGGACTACGCGACGTCGCTCGCGCTGCGGCTCGCGAAGCCGGTGCGGCGGGCGCCGCGGGACATCGCCGAGGCGCTGCGCGAGGCCGCCGCCGAGAGCCGCTACGTCGAGTCGGTCGAGATCGCCGGGCCGGGCTTCCTCAACCTGCGGGTCTCGGCCGCGTGGTACGCGGCGGCCGTGCAGGCCGCGCTGCAGGACGGGTTCGGCGGCGGGACGGCCGAGCGCTCGCTGAAGATCAACGTCGAGTACGTGTCCGCGAACCCGACCGGCCGGCTGACGATCGGCTCGGCCAGAAACGGGGCCTACGGCGACTCGCTGGCCCGGCTGTACGCGTTCGCCGGCCACGAGGTCACGCGCGAGTACTACTTCAACGACGCCGGCTCGCAGGTCGAGCGCTTCGCCCGCACCCTGCAGGCGCGCAAGCGCGGCGAGCCGGTGCCCGAGGACGGCTATCCCGGCGAGGACGTGGCCGAGCTCGCGGCGCGCCTCGACCTGCCGCTCGACGCGCCGCTCGACGACTACCGCCAGGCCGGGATCGAGGCGATGTTCGCCCAGATCAAGGGCTCGCTCGAGCGCTTCCGGGTGCACGTGGACGTGTTCACCAACGAGGTCGAGCTGCACCAGGGCGGCCTGGTCGACCGGGCGCTCGACAAGGTGAAGCGCGGCGGCCACACGTTCGAGCTGGACGACGCGGTCTGGCTCCGCACGACCGACTTCGGCGACGACAAGGACCGCGTCCTGATCCGCCGCGACGGCACGCCGACGTACTACGCCGCCGACCTCGCCTACCTGATCCACAAGCTGGAGCGCGGGTACGACCTGGCGCTGTACGTGCTCGGCGCCGACCACCACGGCTACACGGCGCGCCTGCGCGCGGCGGCCTCGGTGCTCGGCTACGACCCCGAGCGGATCGACGTGCCGCTGTACCAGATGGTGTCGATCAGCGAGGACGGCGAGTCGCGCAAGATCTCGAAGCGGCGCGGCGACGTGATCTTCCTCGACGACGTGATCGAGGCGATCGGGGTGGACGCCGCGCGCTACTTCCTGGTGCAGCGCTCGCACGACCAGCCGATCGAGATCGACGTCGAGCTGGCGACCGAGAAGTCGAGCAAGAACCCGGTCTTCTACGTGCAGTACGCCCACGCCCGGATCGCGTCGATCCTGCGGCGGGCGGCCGAGGAGTCCGGCGCCGAGCGGGTCGTGGCGGCCTCGCCGCTGGACCTCGAGGCGCTGGTCGAGCCGAGCGAGCGGGCGCTGGTGCACCGCATCGTGAGCTTCCCCGGCGTCGCCCGCGCGGGCGCGGACATGCGGGCGCCGCACCGGGTCGTGGCCTATGCCCACGAGCTGGCGGCCGACTACCACATCTTCTACCGCGACTGCCCGGTGCTGAAGGCGCCGGCGCCCGAGCTCCTGCGGGCGCGCCTCGCGCTGTGCGAGGCGACGCGGCGGACGCTCGAGCGCTGTCTCGACCTCGTGGGCGTGGCCGCCCCGGACTCGATGTAGGAGCCGGATGGAGCGCTTCGACCTCGCGGTGCTCGGCGGCGGGATGGGCGCCTGGACGGCGACGAAGGTCGCGCGGGAGCTCGGCGCCCGGGTGGCGCTGTTCGAGCCGGGGCATCTCGGCGGCACCTGAATCAACGTCGGGTGCATCCCGACGAAGGCCCTGGTCAGGGCCGCAGAGATCGTCCACACCATCGGCAAGGCCCCGGCGTTCGGGATCCGGGTGGCCGGCGTCGAGGTCGACTTCCCCGCGGTGATGGCCCGCAAGGACGCGATCGTGGAGGAGGGGCGGGCGGTCTACGAGCGGGCGGTGGCCGACGACCCCGGGATCGAGCTGTTCCGCCACACGGCGCGGTTCCTGTCGCCGACGCGGATCGCCTGGGACGGCGGGGAGATCGAGGCCGACAAGACGATCATCGCGGTCGGGTCGGTGTCGGCCTGGCCGGTGGTGCCGGGCCTGCGCGAGTCCGGGGCGATCGACTCGGCGGAGCTGCTCGACCTGAAGGAGCTGCCGCGCCGGCTGGTGGTCGTCGGCGGTGGCGCGATCGGCTGCGAGTTCGCCCAGGTGTTCGCGCGCTTCGGCAGCGAGGTGACGGTGGTGCTGCGCTCGACGCACGTCCTGCGCACGGTCGACCGTGAGGCGTCGGGGCTCCTCGAGCAGGCGTTCGAGCGCGACGGCATCCGGATCGTGCGCGAGGCGCGCGTGGCCCGGGTGACCCGGGAGCGGGGGACGGCGCGCCTGCACCTGGTGCATGCCGGCGGCGACGAGGAGGTGCTGGCCGCGGACGCCCTGCTGGTGGCGGTCGGCCGGCGCGCCCCGCTCGACGCGTTGCAGCTCGAGGCCGCCGGCATCGAGACGCACGTCGGCGGCATCAAGGTGGACGCGGAGCTGCGGACGGCCCAGCCGAACGTGTGGGCCGTCGGCGACGCGCTGAACCGCCGCCTGTACACCCACGTGGCGACCTACGAGGGCCCGATCGCGGCCAGGAACGCGCTCGCCGGGGCGGGCCAGCGGCCCGACTACGCGAGGATCCCGGACGCGGTGTTCACCGATCCCGAGATCGCCTCGATCGGGCTGACGCGCGAGGACGCCGCCGAGGCCGGCCACGACGTCGTCGAGGGCACCTACCCGTTGGGCAAGGTCGGCAGGGCCAGGGCGGCCGGCGCGACGGAGGGCTTCGTCCGGATCCTGGTCGACCGCGAGACCCGTCAGATCGTCGGCGCGACGATCGTCGGCCACCACGCGGCCGACCTGATGCCCGAGGTGCTGACGGCGATGGCGGCGGACGGAACGATCGCCCCGATCCGCGGCGCGATCCACATCCACCCGACCCTGTCGGAGGGCGTGAACGCGGCCGCGAGGATCATCGAGACGGCCTTCCGGGAGGCCCCGCTGCGGCCGGCCGACGAGGTGCCTGCGTGGTAGTCTGGGCCCTCGCGCGGACGTAGCTCAGTTGGTAGAGCATCAGCTTCCCAAGCTGAGGGTCGCGAGTTCGAGCCTCGTCGTCCGCTCTCGTTTGAAGGCCATTTCCCGCATGGTTGGGCCGATTCTAGACAGGCCACCGGACATGGCGTGTTCCGCAGGAGGGGGCAGGAAACCGCTCTCTGGGCCGTGGCGTGTTCCCATTGGTAGAGCCGATTTCGCTGCATGGCGGCGAGTTCATCGGGACCTGTGGAGCGCCTCGCCAACCGCAGGAGGGGGCTCGACACCGCTCAAGCGATGAGCGTTCAGTTACTCGGCGGTTACTCGCGTCGCGGGTTCCGGTTCCCTCTGGGATCTCGAGGGCCAGGCCGCCGAGGCGAGCGCGCGGTTCCGCTCGGCGATCGCCCGAAGCCTGGCCACCGCTGAGACGTGAGCGCCCCCGGCTCCGACGGGAGCAGTATCCTGCTCGTGCGGCGGAGGCTCGGCCGCAGCGGGCCGCCACGGGAGCGAGGAGAAGACATGGTTCAGCGCATCATCCTCCTGCCGCTCGGCATCATCGGCGGGTTGGTCGCGGGCGCGCTCGGCAAGAAGCTCTTCGAGCGGATCTGGGCGATGTTCGACAAGCAGGAGGCGCCGTCGCCTGAGCAGCGCGACGCCTCGTGGATCAAGCTGGCCGCGGCCCTGATCGTCGAGGGCGCCATCTTCCGCCTCGTGCGCGGGCTGATCGACCGCGCCACCCGCACGGCGGTGCTCAGGGCCACGGGCTCGTGGCCCGGCGACGAGCGGCCGAAGGCGACGTAGAGGATCGCTGCCGGCGGGGGTCAGGAAGCCCGCGCCAGCCGATCGCCGGCCTGTGGCTCGCCGGTCATCGTCCGTTCATCTCGGCCTCCTACGGTGGGGCTGCGATGACCCGAATCACGAGAAGTGAGGGACGTCAAGACGTGCGCCGATCCTGGGCGCGGCGGCCCTCACGCTGCTGGCGTTCGCGGATTCCACTGCCGCCAGGACCCGGTGCCGCCCGATGCCGCCCGCGTCGAGCTTCAGCGCGCACGTGACCAACGCCTGGTTCCTTCGCTTCGCTTACCTCGCCTTCGGCGCCGTTCTGCGTCTGCTGTGCCGCCGCCGGCCAGGGGTCGAGCGGGACGTCGCGCTGCTCGCGTGCGCCATGCCCGTCGAAGGGATTCTTGTACAAGCGCTCCTCTTCGAGCCCCTCCCGCACGAGGACGCGGAGCGGCATCAAGGTCGAGTCAATGGCATGAGCACCCAGCCCGCGCACTTGCCGTTCCTTGCGCAGGCGCGTAAGGATCACGCGATCCAGGGCGGCAAAGACGACCGGCTTGCAGCTTCGCGATGATTCCTCGGCGACGGCGTACAGTCGCCGACGGCGTCGTCGCCTGCGGAAATCGATGGCGCAAGGGCCGCGTCTCTGCGCCAGGCGCGCGCAGCGAGGTCCGGCATTCTCGCCCGACTGCGCCGTCGCGACCGGCAGTTCAGGGGGCCTTCGCTATTCCTCGCCGAGACGGCTGAGGACACCGGACGAGAACTCTCCGCCTTCCACGTGTCCTTCTCCATCTTCGTCCCGCTGCGGTTCGTCGAACTGAACCCAGTACGAGGTCACCGACTCACCGTTGACCACGGCTTGCCGCTGTGCCCCGTCCCAGCCCGACGTGCCACCCTCCAACAGCGCGAGCCCCTCGAGGAGGAGACCAGGCGGCGGCGCGATCGTGCCGGAGACCCCTCGAGCCCAGGAGCTCGTCTGTCCGACTCGTACTCGATCGCCCTGCGTGAGCGGTTCGTCCACCGTGGCCTCCGTTCGCGAATCGGTCGTGTCCTGCATTGTGCAGACCCCGCTCCGGGGGCGCGACGCGCCGGGTGCTGCGCGAGGCGCCTCACGATGGACAGACGGTCGTTGGCCACCGCGCGTGGATCTCACCCGCCGATCAGGCCACGGGCGCGTGCTGGGGGACGTCCTGAGCGTAGGCCAGGAGCGGGTCGGTGACGCGCTCGGACCACTGCTCGAGCATGCGCTTCACCTCCGGCACCTCCTCCAGCTCCCGCTCGAACAGCGCCTGATCGGCGACCTCCAGGAGTTCCAGGAACTCGAACGAGGGCTCCCCCTCCAGCACGTTCGCGACGCGCAGGACGCGGTAGCTCTGGACGGACGTCATGGCCTGCACGGCGGGCACCGCCTCGCGGCGGAACCACTCCTCGTACTCGTCGGGCGGGAGACCGGGCCGGAGACGGAAGCCGACGAGGCAGATCATGAACCCTCCTGAGGAACAGGGGCCACGGCCGTGTCTGGCGACGTTGCCGAGGCTGTCAGGACGAGCATGCACGGCCCGGTGCGGTCCCGCCTCGGGCGACCTCCCTAGCGCGAGGGCGGAGAACGCCACTGGGAGCAGCCGAAGCTGCTCCCAGAAGGCGTGCGGGCGACGTTCCGATTCGCTGCGCGAGCGATGACGCTGCTCGAACGCGTGCAGGTGCCCTCGTTCGCCGAGCTACGGGCTAGTGCGCGCTGAACGGCGTGACGGCGCTCTCCACGGTGTAGCTGCCGGAGTGGACGAAGAACTGCATGGTGAGGCGCGTGCCCGCGGGCATCGTCACCGGCTTCTGGTAGGTGTTCGAGAAGGCGTACGGCTTCATGTCGATGCACCAGCCGGCGCTCCAGGTCCGGTTCGCGAGCAGCTTGTGCCCCTGCCAGACCTTCTCCGTGATCGTCGGCCGCTGGACGAGGTTGCAGCGGATGGTCGCGACGAAGTAGTCGACCGGCCTCGGGTTGTCGAAGTGCGGTGCCCACCTGGCCTTGACCGGGCTGAACTCGATGACGGCGGGCACCTTGAAGTGCTGGATCCTGGACACCGCCGGGTTGCCGTCGGCGTCGAGGCCGCTGAGCTGCCAGTAGTAGTCGCCGGGCGTGAGGATGCTGGCGGTGTAGTGGTAGCTCGTCTTGCCGGTCACCTGGCCGTCGTCCATCGCGTGGGTGAGGACGCCGCTGTGGTTGTGCTTGCCGTTCGGTGCGATCAGGACGTCGCTCACGGTCTCGCCGTCCGGCACCGTCCAGGTGAGCGTCGGCTGCGGACCCGTGACCGTCTCGTTCGGCGCGGGCGCGGTCGGGACGCCGGCGGCGGAGGCGATCCCGGCGTTGAGCAGAGCTGTGGCAGCGCCGAGGGCGCACGCCAGGGTGAGCTTCTTCAAGGTCTGATCTCCGGTCGTCGAGGGGCGAGCCGGAGCGAGAACCACCCCGGACTCAGCGACCGTTGGGGCCTGCGTCAGCGCGCCGACCGATTCCCAGTCACTTCCTGCAACCGATCATCGGGCGAAACTGCGACGCGCTTGAGCCATCGGGACGTCAACGCTGTCCGGCGATGCGGTCGACCATCTCGTCGGCAGCGGCGAGGCCCGCCGCGATCAGGTTGTGGCCGGGCTGGCCCAGCACGACCCCGGTGATCGTCGTCCGCCGGCCGTCGATCCAGCGGATGGCCCGGAAGGCGAAGCAGCCGCCGGCCGCGTCGGTCGAGCCCGTCTTGACGCCGACGAACCCGTCGTGCCCGAGCAGCGTGTCGGTGTTGTGCACGACGCCGGCGACGGGCAGCCACGCACTCGGTGTGGCCACGATGCTCGCGAACACCGGCAGGCGCATGGCCCGATCGACGACGCGCACCTGGTCGGCGGCCGTCGACACCGTTGCGTCGTCGTAGCCGCTGGGGTCGGTGTAGCGGGTGTGGGTCATGCCCAGCGACCGTGCGGTGACGTTCATCCGGGCGACGAACCGGTCGGTCGAGCCGGCGTCCCATCGCGCCAGAACCGCGGCGATGTTGTTCGCCGAGGGCAGCAGCAGTGCCTGCAGCGCCTGCCGCTCGGTCAGCTGCTCTCCGGCGGCGATCGACACGACCGACTCCTCCCGTCGGCGTCGGTGGTCGGTGTCGGCGACGTCGGTGTCGGTGAGCGTGATCGTCGGGCCGTCCTGGCCGAGCGCCAGCGGGTGGTCACGGAGCACGACGTAGGCCGTCATCACCTTCGCGACGCTGGCGATCGCTGCCGGGTGCTGGTTCGGGCCGACCTGGATCTGCGACCGTCCCGCCTCGACGAACGCTGCCTGGCCCTGTGCCGGCCAGACCGTGCCGGGCGGCGCCTCGCCGAGCGCACCACCGTGCTGGCTGAGAAGGGAGGCGATGGGTGAGCGAGGCCGTCGAGGGCGAGGATGCCAGCAGGTCGTGGCCGAGGGTCGCAACGATCGCCACGAGGAAGACCAGCAGGCCGGCGACACGGAGCTTGCGAATCCGGATCCGACGGGTCGCCGGTCGTGCTCGTTGGCCATGGGTCATGTCTCCATTCAAGGCCCCGTGGTGTTGCCAGCGCGTATGTGGTTTTCGATATGCCGACGATACGCACCCGCTCGGTAGAATCGGAACATGCGGGTGTTGATCGTCGAGGACGAGCCGTACATGGCAGAAGCCATCCGCGATGGCCTGCGCCTGGAAGCGATGGCGGCAGACATCGCAGGTGACGGCGACACTGCTCTCGAGCTGTTGAGCGTCAACGCCTACGACATCGCCGTCCTCGACCGAGACATTCCCGGACCGAGCGGCGACGAGATTGCCAGACGCATCGTCGCCTCCAGCAGTGGCATGCCGATCCTCATGCTCACCGCTGCCGACCGTCTCGACGACAAGGCCAGCGGGTTCGAGCTCGGCGCCGACGACTACCTCACGAAGCCGTTCGAGCTCCGAGAGCTCGTCCTGCGGCTGCGAGCGCTCGACCGCAGGCGCGCCCACAACAGGCCACCCGTGCGAGAGATCGCAGGTCTGCGGCTGGATCCGTTCCGCCGCGAGGTCTACCGCGACGACCGCTTCGTCGCGCTGACCCGCAAGCAGTTCGCAGTGCTCGAGGTCCTCGTCGCTGCCGAAGGCGGCGTCGTCAGCGCCGAAGAGCTCCTGGCGCGGGCCTGGGACGAGAACGCGGACCCGTTCACCAACGCCGTGCGCATCACGGTCTCGGGGCTGCGCAAACGGCTCGGCGAGCCCTCGATCATCGCTACCGTGGCCGGCGTCGGGTACCGCATCGACACCCAACCAGACGGATCGTGAGGGAGGCGAGGGTGCAGAGGGCTCCTGGTCTGAGCGTCCGCCTCAAGCTCACCCTCAGCTACGCCGGCTTCCTCATGCTCGCCGGCGTCCTGATGCTCGCGGCCGTCTGGGTGGTCATCCTGCGCTACATCCCCGACGGTGCGATCCGGAGCCTCCATCCCTCGTGGTCGTTCTTCGCCAACCGCTCCGACCCGCTGAACGGCTTCGCCACGGTCGCGGCCATCGTGCTGGCGGCGCTGCTGGTGTTCGGCCTCGTCGGCGGTTGGCTGCTCGCCGGCCGCATGCTCGCCCCGCTGGCCCGCATCACCGACGCCACACGCACCGCCGCGACCGGATCGCTCTCCCACCGGATCCGGCTGGAAGGCCGCAACGACGAGTTCCGCGAGCTCGCCGACGCCTTCGACGCCATGCTGGTGCGGCTCGAAGCGCACGTCGCCGAACAGCAGCGGTTCGCCGCCAATGCCTCCCACGAGCTGCGCACGCCGCTGGCGATCACCCAGACCCTGCTCGACGTCGCGCGCAGCGATCCGAACCGCGACACCGGCGAGCTCGTCGACCGCCTGCACGCCGTCAACACCCGAGCGATCGACCTCACCGAAGCGCTGCTCCTGCTCAGCCGCGCCGACCGGCGCTCGTTCACCCGAGAACACGTCGACCTGTCCCTGATCGCGGAGGAGGCCAGCGAGACGCTCCTCCCGCTGGCAGAGAAACGCGGCCTCACCATCGAGACCTCCGGCGACCTGAGCCCCACCATCGGCTCACACACGCTGCTGCTGCAGCTGAGCACGAACCTGGTGCACAACGCGATCGTCCACAACCTGGCGGAACAGGGCAGCGTCTGGGTCACGACCAGCGTTCACCCGAGGAGCGTGGCGCTCACCGTCGAGAACACCGGCGAGCAGCTCACCCCGACGGTGATCGCGACGCTGGCCGAGCCGTTTCTTCGCGGCACCAAGCGCATACGCAGCGACCAGGCAGGCGTCGGCCTCGGCCTGGCGATCGTCAAGAGCATCAGCCAGGCACACGACGGAACCCTCACCCTCACCCCACGGCCCGCCGGCGGACTTCGGGTCACCGTGCAGCTCCCCGCCGCGCCAGTCGCCGACCGCGCCGACGGCGCAGGCCGGCTCACGACGCGAAGCGCGCCAGCTCGTCCTCGCTGAGCGCCACGCCGAGCCCCGGCCCGTCGGGCACCGGCAGGCAGCCGTCCTCGAGCGGCAGCGCCAGGAGCGCGTCGTACGGGGGGCTCGAGGAGGTTGCCGTGGAGCCCGATCTCGGTGAACTCGACGGCGTCGACGACGCGCATCGTCGAGGCGGCGAGGTGGAGCTTCGCGGCCATCTCGAGGCCGAGGCCGAACGCCGTCCCGAGCACGCACCCGAGCCCCGCGGCCTCGGCGATCGCGGCGATCTTCTTCGCGGCGGTCGAGGCCGCCGGCCTTGCCGAGCTTGACGTTCAGGACGTCGGCCGCCTCGTGCCGGACGATCTGCATCGCGTCGTGGATCGAGTAGCAGCTCTCGTCGGCCTCGATCAGCGTGTCGACGGACCGCCGCACGGCCGCCATGCCCTGCAGGTCCCAGGCGGCGACCGGCTGCTCGAGCAGCTCGAGCCCGACGTCGAGCCTCTCGGCCAGCCGGCACAGCGCGATCGCCTGCTTCGGGGTGTAGCCCTGGTTCGCGTCCGCGCGCAGGGCGACGTCGGGCCCGACGGCCTCCCGGATCGCGCGCAGCCGCTCGGCGTCGGCCTCGGGGCTGCCGCCGATCTTCGGCTTGAACGCCCGGACGCCCCGGGCCATGAAGGCGACGCACTCGGCGGCCATCGCCTCCGGCTCGCCGCCGGCGATCTCGATGGCCACGGGCACCCGGCGCTCGTGCGCCCCGCCGAGCAGCGTCCCGACCGGGACGTCGAGCCGCTTTCCGGCCAGGTCGTGCAGCGCCATGTCGATGCCCGATCGCGCGCAGGAGTTCTCGCGAAAGTCGATCAGGCCGAGCAGGTACTCGCGGTCGAGCGGATCCTTGCCGACGAGCTGCGGACCCAGGTAGTCCTCGACGGCCACCTGCACCTGCTCGACGGTCTGGCCGAAGAAGCCGATGTCGGCCTGCGCCTCGCCGTAGCCGCTGACGCCGTCATCGGTGTCGATGCGCACGACCACGTACTCGAGCATCGGCGTGGGCCGCTTCGGCGAGACACGGCTGCGCCGGCCGTCCCAGTGGACCCGTGTGCCAGCGCCATCCGTGTCATACGGCGCCGCCGGAATTGGAAGGCGCAACGACCTCGCGCTGACGGAGGTGATCCGCACGGCGGCTGCTAGCCTATCCCAGCTTGTCTGGATCCCCGCCGCCGCTCGCTCCGAGCTCGCCGATCGCCGGAGCCGGCTGCTGGCCGCGCTTCCCGACGACGCCCTGGTGCTCGTGCGCGGCGCCCGCCCGGCAGCCGCGATGCAGCGCTTCCGGCAGGCCAACGACTTCTACTACGTCACCGGTCTCGAGACGCCGGGGGCCTACGTCCTGCTCGACGCCAGGCGCGGCGAGACGACGGTCTACCTGTCACACCGTGACGAGCGGCGAGAGCGAAGTGACGGCCCGATCCTGAGCGCCGAGGACGGCCCGGAGGTCATCGAGCGGACGGGCGCCACCCGGGTCGCCGGCGTCGAGACCGTCGCGCTCGGACCTCGCCTCGGCGCTGTTTCACTCGCCGCGTCCGGTGTACATCCCGCTGGCCCCCGAGGAGCCGGCCAAGGTGACACGCGACTCGGCTCTCGCCGCGGCGGTGTGGGCCGCCGCCGACCCGTTCGACCACACGCCCGAGGGGCCCGCGGCGCTGCGCGAGGCACTGCAGCGGCGCTTCGCCCAGCTGGAGGTCCGCGACCTGTCGCCGACGCTCGACGGCCTGCGGCTGTACAAGTCGGCGAGCGAGCTCGAGCTGATGCGCACGGCGGCGAAGCTGTGCGGCCTGGCCGTGATGGAGGCCATGCGATCGACCGCGCCCGGCGTGTTCGAGTACGAGCTCGAGGCGGTCGCCGACTTCGTCTACCGACAGGGCGGCGCGCGCGGCGCGGGCTACGAGGCGATCATCGCCGGCGGCACCAACGCCTGGTACGGCCACTACAACGCCAACGACGCCGCGCTCGCCGACGGCGACCTGGTGCTGATGGACTACGCGCCGGACTACGGCTACTACACGAGTGACATCGGGCGGATGTGGCCCGTCAACGGCCGCTACTCCGACGGGCAGCGCGAGCTGTACGGGTTCGTCCTCGACTACCACCACGAGCTGATCTCGCGCATCCGGCCCGGGCGGACGCCCGAGGACATCATGGACGACGCCGCCGTCGCGATGCGCGCCCGCATCGAGGCGACACGCTTCTCGAAGCCGCACTACACCGCGGCGGTCGAGGAGGCCCTGTCGTTTCGCGGGCATCTGTCACATCCCGTCGGAATGGCAGTCCACGACGTCGGGAGCTACCGCGGCCGTGCGCTCGATCCCGGCCTGGTGATCTCCATCGACCCGATGATCTGGGTGCCAGAGGAGCGGCTGTACGTGCGCGTCGAGGACACCGTGGTGGTGACGGCCGACGGTGTCGAGAACCTGACCGGGTTCGTGCCGCTGGCACTCGAGGATGTCGAGGGACTGATGGAGGAGCCGGGCCTCCTCCAGTGGTGGAGGTCTCGGCGAGGTGCTAGCATCGGTTAACAATCTCGCGATTTCGCTCGGACCTGCGCGCTGACGTACGGGAGGGAGGAAGACGATGAGAGGTGCTCTGTCGCCCCTGTGGGGTGTGAAACGCGTGGTCGCGGTGGTGGGACTCGCGGGTCTTGCCGCAGCCTACGGTGCCGGTGCGACGCGGTCACAGCCGATGTCGCCGACCCTCGCGTCGGCCGACTCGACGACACTGACGATCGGCATGCAGCAGCTGCCGCGGACGCTCTTCACGCCGACTGACTACTCGACCGAGGCGTCGTGGGTCATGGTGCTGATCCAGGGCCAGATGCTGACCTACGGCTCCCGCCAGCAGCTGCAGCCCGCGATCCTGTCGTCGTGGAAGCAGGCCGGGCCGCTGAAGTACGTCTACACGGTGCGCTCCGGCGTCAAGTTCTCGGATGGCAACCCCGTGACCGCCGATGACATCGCCTACACGCTCAACCTGCAGCTCGATCCGAAGGTCGGTGCGCAGGAAGCGGCGCTGTTCTCGAATGTCAAGTCGGTGACGGCGAGCGGCGCCACCGTGACGGTGACGCTGAAGCGGGCCGACCCGTTGGCCAAGTTCCTGCCCGCCACCATCGCCGGGTTCGTCTACGAGAAGAGCTCGGTCTCGGCGAACGTCGCGAACTACGGGACGCCCCAGGTGCCCACGGTCGGCGCGGGGCCGTACATGGTCAGCCACTACGCCCCCGACTCGGACGTGACACTCGTGCGCAACCCGAACTACTACGGGCCGAAGCCGAAGTGGAACACGATCGTGTTCAAGAGCATCCCCGACCCGCAGACGCTGCTCCTGGCCCTGCGCTCGGGCGAGATCGACGGCACCCTGTCGGCCGAGACCTCGCAGGCTGCCTCGTACAAGAGCTTCAGCAGCGTCCAGGCGTTCTCGATCGACGCCTGGAGCGGCCTGACGATGGACATGACCCAGGCGCCGTTCAGTGACATCAACGTGCGCAAGGCCCTGTACTACGCGACCGACGTCAAGGGCATCGTCCAGGCGGTGGGCAAGGGGTACAGCAAGCCGGCCGTGACGATCAACGACCCGTCGATCTACGAGAGCGCCCTGCCCACGGCCACCGTGCAGAAGCTCTACGGCAAGATCCCGACGTTCCCCTACGACGTCTCGAAGGCCAAGGCGGCGCTCGCCGCGTCGTCGGTGCCGCACGGGTTCAGCACGACCCTGAACGTCCCGACCGACTCGCCGGCCGACGTGCTCATCGCGCAGGTGCTGAAGAGCGACTGGGCCAAGATCGGCGTCACGCTCAAGATCCGGCTGATGCCCGGCGGGCCGCGCTTCCAGATCATCCTGGACCACAAGAAGAACCTCGGGATCCAGATCATCGGCAACGCCCCCGACGCGCCGGACTCGCACGAGATGCCGTGGGAGTACTTCGACAGCTCGCAGGCGGTCGTCAACGGCAACAACTCGTCGAACTTCCGGAGCCCGGCCGTCGACAAGCTGCTGGCGAAGTCGGCGCAGACCGCCGATCCGGCAGCGGCGGCGAAGCTGACGATCCAGGCGGCGACGCTGGCGGCGCAGTCCGTGCCGATCATCAACCTCTCGTGGGGCCAGACGATCATCGCCTTCAAGAAGGGCTGGTCGCTCGGGAACCTGAACGCGTTCAGCCCCACCAGCAACTGGATCGTGAACCTGCACTCCGCGTAGGAGGAGGCTCGAGCACCATCGTCGATGCTTGATCCGAACGGTCGGGAAGGAGGGGAGGCGCCCGTCACGGACGAGGCGCTTCCCCGCGCCGCCGGTGCGAGCAGGCGCTCGCGCCGGCGGCGCGAGCCTCAGGGCATGTTCGCCTACGCGCTGCGGCGGCTGGCGCTGCTCGTGCCGCTCATCTTCGGCGTCACGGTCGTCGTCTTCCTGCTGGCGTCGCTGGTTCCCGGCGGCCCGGTGGCCGCGCTGCTCGGCGGCCACGCGACCAACACCGCAGCCGTCAACGCGATCCGGGCGCGCTACCACCTCGACGACTCGCTCGTCTCGCAGTACGTCGCGTGGGCGCGCCACGCGCTGCACGGCGACCTCGGCCAGTCGATCTACACCAGCGAGCCGGTCTCGCACGAGATCTGGAGCCGCCTGCCGGTGACCCTCGTGCTCAACGTCGCCGGGATCACCCTGGCGCTGATCATCGGCGTGTCGCTGGGCATGCTCGCGGCCCGCTCGCGGGGCGGGGCGTTCGACCGGCTGGCGGTCGGGGTCGGCATCTTCGCCAGCAGCTCGCCGAGCTACGTCGTCGCGGTGGCGCTGATCTACGTGCTCGCGATCCGCTACTCGATCTTCCCGGTCGTGGGACTCGGCAGCGGTCTGCCCTCCGAGGCGACCCATCTCGTGCTGCCGGTGTGCGTCATGGCCCTGGCGCCGCTCGGCTTCGTGACGAAGATCGCCCGCGCCTCGATGCTCGAGCAGCTCGACACCGACCACGTCGCGTTCGCGCGCGCCCGCGGCGTGTCGCGCCGGCGGATCTACGTCCGCTACGTGCTTCGCAACGCCCTCGTCCCGATCACGACCGCGTCGGGGCTGCTCATCGTGAGCGCGCTGACGGCGACGGTGTTCGTCGAGGACGTCTTCGGCATCCCGGGCCTCGGCAGGCTGCTCGTGACCTCGGTCGAGAACACCGACATCCCGGTGATCCAGGGGCTCGTGCTGGTGACCGCGGTCTGGGTCGTGATGGCGAACATCCTGATCGACCTGCTCTACGTCGCGATCGACCCGCGCGTCAGCTTCGGACGGCTCGCATGAGCCAGGTGGCCGCAGCGGCAGGCACCGCGACGCGCAGCCGGGCCCGGCGCGTGCGGGTGCCGCTGATCATCGTCCTGGCGTTCGTGTTCGTCGCCGGCGTCGTGCTGTTCGCGGTCGTCGGGACGACGTTCATCTTCCAGTCGCCGAGCGCGATCGACCCGCTGTCGGTCGCGGCTCGCCCGTCGTCCGCGCACCTTCTGGGCACGGACGAGCTCGGGCGCGACGTGCTCGCCCGCGTCGTCGCCGGCTGCCGCAGCGCGCTGATCGGCCCGCTGATCATCGCGGTCTCCGGGCTTCGTGGTGTCCGGGATCGTGGGGATCGGCGCGGGCTACGTCGGCGGACTGCTGGACGCCGTCGTCATGCGCTGCGTCGACTTCCTGTTCGCGCTGCCGGGGCTGCTGATCGCGATCGTCATCGTGACGATCGTCCAGGGCGGCTACTGGGTCGCGGTGATCGTGCTGGCGGTGCTCAACGTGACCGGCGACATCCGCCTGGTGCGGGGAGCGACGCTCGCGCAGCGCTCGCTGGCCTACGTCGAGGCCGAGCGGGTCTGCGGCCTCCCGGCGTGGAGCATCATGTACCGCCACATCGGGCGCAACATCCTGCCGATCATGCTGGCCGACCTCGCGGTGGACTTCGGGAGCGCGCTCGTGGCCCTGGCCGGGCTGGCCTTTCTCGGACTGGGGGCCCAGCCAGGGACGCCGGACTGGGGGCTCATGCTGACGCAGGGCCAGAGCGTGCTCTTCGAGAACCCGTACGCGGCGCTCTCTCCGGGGCTCGCCATCGTGCTGCTCGCGATGTCCGTCAACCTGATCGGCGACTGGGTCTACGACCGACGCGCGAGCGCCGTGAGCAGCCGTTGATGCCGGACGGCGCACCGCTCGTCGAGCTGCAGGACGTCAGGATCGAGTACCGCCCGCGCGGGTCGTCGACGCGGCGAACGATCGTCTCGGGGGTCGACCTGACGGTCGCGCAGGGCGAGACGATCGGCATCGTCGGCGAGTCCGGGAGCGGCAAGTCGATGCTGGCCAAGGCCCTCATCCGCCTGCTGCCGCGGGACGTCATGGCGTCCGGACGCATCGCCTACCGCGGCGACGACCTGAACGCCATGAGCGAGCGCAGGGTGGAGGCGCTGCGAGGCTCGGGCATCTCGCTGCTCTACCAGGATCCGTTCACGATGCTGAACCCGCTGCTGCGCTGCGGCGACCACATCACCGAGGGGCTCGACCGGTCGCCTCGGCGCGGCCAGCGAGCGTCGCTGCGGCTCGACGCGGTTCGCCGGCTCGCGGAGGTGGGGATCGACGACCCCGACGTGGCGCGGCGCTACCCCTTCCAGCTCTCGGGCGGCATGCGTCAGCGCGTCGCCCTGGCGGCGGCCCTGGCGCGCGACCCGCGAGCTCCTGATCGCCGACGAGCCGTCCACGGCGCTCGACGTGACCACCCAGGCCCAGATCCTGGCGCTGCTGCGCTCGGTCCAGGCGGCCCGCGGGATGGGCCTGATCCTGATCACCCACGACCTGCGGGTCGCGTTCTCGGTCTGCAGCCGGATCTACGTGCTGTACGCCGGGCGCGTGATGGAGTCGGCGCCGGCGCCCGCGCTGGAGCGCGAGCCGCTGCACCCGTACTCGCTCGGGCTGCTGGTGTCCGAGCCGCCGGTCGACCGCACGCTCGCCCAGCTCCCCGTCATCGCCGGTCAGGTGCCGGCCCCCGACGAGGTCGCCGGCGCGTGCGCGTTCGCGCCCCGCTGCAGCTGGGCCGAGAACGTGTGCACCGCCGCACGGCCGCCGCTCGCCGAGGTCGGCGCCGACCGCCGATCGGCCTGCGTCCGGCTCGGCGAGATCCGCTCCGAGCTGCAGCGCGCGCTGACCGAGGCCCTCGAGGAGGCGCACGCCCCGTTCGAGGAGTCGGTCGCGAAGGTCGACGCCCTGCTGCGGGTGCGCGACCTGAAGAAGGTGTTCGCCGGGCGTCACGGCCGTGACATCCACGCGCTGCGCGGCGTCTCGATCGACGTCGGACACAACGAGAGCGTCGGGGTCGTCGGCGAGTCGGGCTCGGGCAAGACGACGCTGGCCCGCTGCCTGGTCGGCCTCGAGTGGCCGACGAGCGGGACGATCGACGTCGCCGGCGTGCACAGCGACGCCGCGGACGCGTCCGGGCGCGCCGAGCGGCGGAAGCTGCACGAGCTCGTGCAGATCGTCTTCCAGGATCCCTACTCGTCGCTCGACCCGAAGCAGCCCGTGGGCAGCGCGATCGCCGAGACGCTGCGAGCCAACCGCTTTCCGCGTCGGGAGGTGGACGGCGCGAGTGCGCGAGCTCTTCGGCCAGGTGGGGCTTCCTGCGTCGTACATCCGCCGGCTCCCGGCGACCCTGTCGGGCGGCGAGCGCCAGCGGGTGGCGATCGCCCGCGCGCTGGCCGTCGAGCCCAGGCTGCTCATCCTCGACGAGCCGGTGTCGGCGCTGGACGTCTCGGTGCAGGCGCAGGTGCTGAACCTGCTCAGCGACCTGCGCCGCAGGCTCGGCCTGAGCTACCTGTTCATCACGCACGACCTGGCCGTGGTGCGGCAGGTCGTCGAGCGCGTCTACGTCTGTCATCGCGGCCTCGTCGTCGAGAGCGGGCCGGTCGACCGAGTGCTCGAGCACCCGCAGCACGAGTACACCATGAAGCTCATCGCTTCGATTCCCCAGGGCTCCCGAGACGGCGGCGTGGCAGCCGCCGAAGGAAGTGGCGGCACATGAACTTCGAACTGCTGCAGGCAGTCAGCAACACGCCCGGCATCTCGGGCTTCGAGGACGACGTCCAGCGGGTCGTCCTCGACGCGCTGCGCCCGTCCGTGGAGCGGGTCTGGGTCGACCGGCTCGGGAACGTCATCGGGCTGAAGCCCGCCGTGGATCCGGTGCTCGAGAACGGGCGGCCGCGCCGCGTCGCCCTGGCCGCGCACGCGGACGAGCTCGGGATGCTGGTCAAGCACGTCGATCCCAACGGCTACATCCGCTTCCATCCGATCGGCGGCCTGCACGCGTCGTCCCTGATCTCCCAGCCCGTCGTGATCCACGGGCGGGAGCCGGTTCGCGGAGCGATCGTCCCGAACACGCTTCGACGGGGGTCGCGCCGTCCCCGAGCTCGGCGACCTCCTGATCGACGTCGCGCGTCCCCGGGAGGAGGTCGTCCGCCTGGTCGACGTCGGGGATCCGATCTCGCTGGCCCACGAGGTGAGCCGGCTCAACGACCACGTCTCCATCGGCCGCAACTTCGACGACCGCATCGGGACGTACTGCCTGCTCGAGGCCATGCGCCGCGTCGGTCCGACCCGCGTCGACGTGTACGCCGTGAGCACCGTGCAGGAGGAGGTCGGCGTCAGGGGCATCCCGGCCGCCGCGTACGAGATCGAGCCCGACATCGGCATCGCGCTCGACGGCAGCCTGACCCAGCACGCCTACGCGCCCCCGCACCAGTGGACGTGCGAGCTCGGCAAGGGCACGGGGGTCTACCTCATCGACAACCTGACGATCGGCGATCGCCGGCTCGTCGCGTTCCTCCTGCAGCTCGCCGAGGAGCACGGGATCGCCGTCCAGAAGAACATCGGCGGAGGCACCGACGCCTCGGTGCTGCAACGGACGCGCGGCGGGTCCATGGCGACGACCATCGGTGCGCCGGTGCGCTACATGCACTCGACCGTGCAGCTGTGCCACGACGACGACGTCGAGGCGACGATCAGCCTGCTCACGACGTTCCTCGAGCATGCCCACGAGCTCCCGCTGCGGCCGGAGTGGGCCGAAGGGGCGGACGGACGATGAAGAAGCGCAGGCTCGGGAGCCAGGGTCTCGAGGTGGCCGAGATCGGCCTCGGGACGATGGGCATGACGATGGCCTACGGCCCGGGCGGCGACGAGGCGAGCCACATCGCCACGATCCACCGGGCGCACGAGCTCGGGGTGACGATGTTCGACACGGCCGAGCTCTACGGCTACGGCACCGGCTCCAACGAGCAGCTGCTGGGCAAGGCGGTCAAGGGCTTCCGCGACGAGATCGTGATCGCCACGAAGTTCGGCTTCGACATGAGCGACCCGACGTTCGCGGGTCGCGACAGCCGTCCCGAGCACATCCGCGAGGTTGCCGACGAACAGCCTGCGCTACCTCGGCACCGACCACATCGACGTCTTCTACCAGCACCGGGTCGACCCGGACGTGCCGATCGAGGACGTGGCCGGCGCGGTCGCAGAGCTCGTGCGAGGCCGGAAAGGTGCGCTACTTCGGGCTCAGCGAGGCCGGCCCCGAGACGATCCGCCGGGCCCACGCCGTGCACCCGGTCTCGGTGCTGCAGACCGAGTACTCGGTGTTCGAGCGGGAGGTCGAGGACCGGGTGCTGCCGGCGCTCGAGGAGCTCGGGATCGGGTTCGTCGCCTACTCGCCGCTCGGCCGCGGCTTCCTGACCGGCGACTTCAAGCCGGCGGCGGAGTACGACGAGAGCGACTTCCGGCGCACCGCCGACGGCCGCTACCAGCCCGGCAACTACGAGCGCAACGCCGCGGCGATCGAGAGCTCGGCGAGCTGGCGCGAGGAGAAGGGCGCCGCCGTCTCGCAGCTCGCCCTCGCCTGGATCCTGGCCCAGCACGACTACGTCGTCCCGATCCCGGGTACCCGCCGCGTCGAGCGCGTCGAGGAGAACGTCGGCGCCGCGAACCTCGAGCTGAGCGACGCCGACCTCGAGCGGATCCACGAGATCCTGCCCGAGGGCTCGTACGGCTCGCGCTACGCCCAGGGATCGCCGGAATGGGAGTGAGCGCCTGCCCACCACACGGCGCGACAGGGCCAGGAGCAGCATCACCGGAAGGACCGTGAGCCCCACCCGTAGGCCGGCGAGCTGGGCGATCGCTGCCTACCGCCACAGGGCCGAAGACCGAGCCGATCGCCGCCGTCACCAGCACCTCTCCGAGTGCGGCGTCCGAGCGGCGGGTGTTGCCGGCGACGTGGAGCGAGGAGGCCAGCGGGAAGAGCGCCCCGATCGCCGCGCCGGCGAGCGCGATGCCGGCGAGCGCCACGGCCAGCCCGGTCGCGCTCAGGAGCACGAGCACGCCCACCAGTGCGACGAGCAGCGAGCCGGCCAGCAGGCGGGCAGGCGTCCACCCGCCGGGCCAGGCGGCTCGTGAGCACGCGACCGACCAGGTTCGCGCCGTAGAGCACGGACACGCTGGCGGCCGCGACCCCGCGCCGCACGCCGACGCTGTCGGTCAGGTAGCTGGTGAGCCAGAACGTGATGGAGAACTCGATGGCGACGATCGCGAACACCGCGACCAGCGTCGCCGAGAGCCTCGCGCGCTGGTGCCCGGAGGCGTGGTGCTCGTCGACCTCGGGCTCGGGGATCGGGACGAGCAGCGAGACCGCGACGGCGGCGAGGACGAGGCCCGCGGCGGCCACGGTGGCCGAGCGCCAGCCGAGCACCGTCGCGCCCAGCGCCGCGAAGAGCAGGGGCGTGGCGATGCTGCCCGCGCTCACCGCGACCTCGCCCTCGGTCAACGCCACCGTCCGCCAGCGCCCGTGCGCGTCGGCCAGCGCGGCCCAGACCGGATCAACGAGGAGGTCGCGAACAGGCTCATCAGGAAGGTGGCGGACACGGTGATCGCGACGTGGTTGCCGTAGCCGATGCCGACCCCCGCGACGGCCGCCAGCACCAGCCCGGCGCGGATCACGACCGCCCGGCTCGAGCGCTGCCTGCGGGTCGCGAGCACGCCGGCGAGGCCGCCTCCGAGGGCGAACGCGACCTGGTGCAGCGAGCTGACGAGGTACGAGATGTCCTCGACCGAGCGCAGGTACGGCAGCGCAGGGCCCGAGGACCGCGTTCAGGACGCCGAACGCGCCGAGGACGACGAACGCGGCGCGCGTGAAGGCGTCACGGCGGTAGGGCGTCACACCCGCGGCCCGTAGCGCGTCTTCGGAGTGACGGTCGAACGACCGCCGTCACCGATCAAGGAGACGCCAATGTCCGCGCTGCTCGAACGTCCCAGGACGACGACCTCGCCCGCGCCGATCGCCGCCACCCCGCCGCCGCCCGTGCCAGCCGCGCCGGTGTACGCCGCGATCGACACCGACGCGCTCGCCGGGAACCCGGTCGCGGCGGCCCACGCGCGACGGGCGAGCCGGCCCGAGCGCGACGTCGACACCGGCCGGCTCGGCCGGATCCTGGTGTTCGCCGTCGTGGTCCCGACGATCTTCTTCCTGGCCAGCAACCCGGTCGGCTGGCTGCTGCTGTTCTTCGCCTGCCTCGGCGCCGGCGCGCTGACCGGGATCGGAGGGATCCTCTGACTCAGCCGGCGTAGTCGAAGGTCGACGCGTACCCGCAGACGGCCCGGTACTCGAACGCCAGCGGGCCGTCGCTGACGACGAGCTCCTCGGTGTCGAGCTCCTCGCCGTCACGGTCGTGGCCGGGGATGACGCAGGTCACCGCCGACTGGGCCTCGTGGCGGTCGCGGATGCTGACGCGGACCTGGTCGCGGATCCGCAGCCGCTGGCGCCGGCGGGTGTGGTCGACCTCGATCTCCGCCAGCCGCACGCCGACGAGCTCGCTGGCCTTCCAGGCCCAGGGGAAGTGGGCCGTCGCGTCGCCTCCGAGCCTGCCCGAGAAGATCCCCTCGAGCGCTGCCTGCTGCTCGTCGCTGGCCCGCGTGTCGAGGTACAGGATCCACGTCCAGGGCGAGCCGGGCTCGTCGTCGCTGTAGCGGATCGCGAGCGCCACCGGCAGCCCGGAGAGGTCGGTGCCGCCGGCCGCGCCCTCCTCGATGACCCAGGAGAGCACGCCGAGGCAGACGCCGTGCGTCGAGCGGCCGCCGGCCACCCCGTCCACCCGGCGACACGGGCAGATCGGGTCGCAGTTGCACGACTCGAAGTAGCTGCCGCGGATCCTCCAGCTCACTGGCCCGCGTCCATTCCCATCCCGGTCTCGGGCGGCTGCGTCAACCCCGGGACGCTGGCCGGCGCCACCGCGACCCACAGGCCCAGCCCCACCAGGGCGACGGCCACGAGGCGCGCGAAGGACTCGCCGCCCGGCAGCGTCTTCTCGGCCAGCACCGCGAGCCCGACCACGGCCATCCAGACGACGCTCATCGCGCCGAGCGCGAACAGCGCGAGCATCAGCCCGAGGCAGCAGCCGACACACACGCTCCCGTGCTCGACGCCGGCCCGCACCGCCCCGGGCCAGCCGCGCGGCGCGCGCAGCAGCAGGTGCACCGGCGACCGGCAGTGACGCAGACACGCCGACTTCAGCGGCGTCAGCTGGTAGACGCCGGCCGCGACGAGCGCCCCGCCGGCGACCCACGGGCCCAGGTCGTCCCAGGCGACGAACGACGGCGCGGCGCGCCCGCAGGCCGCGGTAGACGGCGTAGGCCGCGAGCCCGTAGAGCGTCCAGGCGAGCAGGTAGCCGCCGACGAAGAGCCAGGTCGAGCCGCCACCGCGCACCCGCGCGAACAGCAGCACGGTGGGCCGGGCCGACGGCAGCATCATCGCCGCCATCATCGTCACCCAGACTCCGAGGTACCAGCCGAGCGCGCCGAGGTCGGTGCCGGGCCCTGCGTCCATGCCGCGCATCCGCTGCACCGTGACGATCCACGCGGCGAGCGCGCCGCCGAGCAGCCAGGCGCTGAGCGTGGCGCTGCTGCGCGCCGTCAGCCGATCCGCGGACATCGGGCGATTCTCCTGCGTCGGTGGCCGCCGGATCAAGCGTCCGGTCACGACGTCAGGCCGAGAGCGCGAAGCGCAGCGCGTCGCGCAGCTGGTGGCGCCACGTGCTGCCGGTGTGCCCGCCAGGCGTCACCACCACCTGGTGCGGGATCCCGGCGCGCGCCAGCACGCCGGCGAACGCCCGGGTCCGGGCCAGGAGCCGGTGCTCGCGCTCGCCGCAGGCCAGCGAGATCCGCAGGCCGCGCGACCGCAGCGAGCGGCTGCCTGGCGCCGGACCAGCGCCGTCGGGTCGTTCGCCGCCAGCACGCGCCGGCGACGCGCCGGCCAGCGGGCCGTCGTGCGGCGCCCGGTAGTAGCCGCTGAACGACTCGAGCGTCCCGAACAGGCCGGGATGGCGCAGCCCGATGTCCAGCGCGCCGTAGCCACCGGCCGAGAGGCCGGCGATGGTCGCCTGCGCGGCCTGCGGGTGGATCGGCAGGTGGCTGCCGGGCCCACGGGACGACGTCGTCGACCACGTACCGCTCCCACGGGCCGGCCCACTCGCCGTCGTACTCGATGCTCCGGCCGGCGGGTGGCAGCACCGCGACGAACGGCGGCGCCCGGTGCGTGCGGATCAGGTCGTCGGCGATCGCCGCCAACCGCATCCCTCCCACGAAGCTGTACGGCGAGCCGCGCAGGCCGTGCAGCAGGTAGACCACCGGGTAGTGGCGGGCGGCCGACGTCGACGGCGGCAGGTAGACGAGGCTCGCCCGGTGCGCACCGGGCACGACCGTGTCGCCGATCACGCCCTGCCACACCGTCCCGCCCGCGGGGCCGGCCACGATCCGCACCCAGCCGTGCGGCAGCACGTGCTCGGCGCCGACCTCGGCGCCCTGCACCGCCGCCGTCGTCAACACGCTCGACAGCTCGTCGGACAGCGACGCGCCGTCCTCGCCGAACGGTCACCAGCCTCGGCCGTCCGAGGCGGCCGACGGGCAGCGTCACCCCGTCCCAGCTCGCCGCGACCGCGGCCTCGGTGCCCGGCGCGGCCCGCAGGAGCAGCCCGGCGAACGGCGGCGTCGTGCCGTTCCAGATCAGCGAGTCGGCCACGTCCAGCAGGCCGCTGCGGTCGGCGATGGCCGCGGGCGACACGCTCCCGAGCAGGTCCACGACCCGGTAGGCGCGTCCGGGGATGGCGTGGGGCGGGAGGTACAGCTCGGCCCCGTCGCGAACCGGAGCCGTCTCGCGCCACAGCGTTCCCTGGCGCACGCCGTGCCCGATCAGCGTCCAGCGCGGCACCGCCGACCGGGTCGCGCTGGTCAGCCGGCCCATCGTGACCGGACCGGCGAGGTGGCGCAGCGCCAGCCGCAGCCACGCGGTCGGCGTGCGCGGCCCACAGGGCGTGCGTGTGGGCGCCGGGATAGGTCGCGAAGAGGTGCGGGACCCTGGCGTCGCGCAGCTCCTCGTCCATGCGCCGGTTCTCGCCGACGAACGTCGGGTCGCTGCGCCCGACGTAGAACGCGAAGAACGTCGGCAGCCGCCGGAAGCGCGCGGCCAGGCTCATCGCCTGCTCGTGCAGGCTCGCCGCCGCGTTGTCCGCGTCCGTGCCGACGTCGCGGACGTGGCGTCCGGTCGGGTCGGTCGGCTCGAAGTACCCGCTCCACGACTCGATCACCGAGAACGTGTCGAGGTGCGAGGTGCCGATGCTGGCGGCGCCGTAGCCGCCGGCCGACATCCCGATCAGCGCCCGTCCCGAGCGGTTCGCGATCGTCCGGTAGTGGGAGTCGATGAAGCGCGGCAGGTCGACGGCCAGCGCGCTCGCCCAGTTCCGGCCGAGACCCCAGTCGTGGTACTCGGGATCGGCGCCGTCCCTGAGCGTGCCCTGCGGCGCGACCAGGATGGCCCCGTCGCCCGCCTCGTCCAGCGCCCGCGCGAGCCAGCCGACGCTCAGGTAGGCGTTGGTGCTCGCCGGCAGGCCGTGCAGGAAGTAGATGACCGGGTACCGGCGCGACGGGTCGTCGGTGTAGCCGGGCGGCAGCGCGATCGCGTAGTGCAGCGTGGCGGCCAGCGACGCCGAGTGGAACGACCCGGTCCCGATCTCGCCCGGCAGCGGCCGCGACTGCCCGTCCGCCGCGAGCCAGACCGCGGCGCCCGACCAGCGCCGCGACGCGAGAGCAGGACGAGCAGGAGGACGCGGCGCTCAGACAGCCGACCGCTCCCAGCTCCGGCCGGCAGCGACCGTCGCCACGACGGCGCAGGCGGCCACCAGCCACGGCGCCGCGGTCGCCGCGGCGGCCTGCCACTGGAACCCGACCGTCGCCTGCCGCACCAGCTGCAGGCTCACGGCCTGCAGCACCAGCACCGCGGCGAACGCCAGCGCCGCGCGCACCCCGGCCGAGAGCAGGACCCGCCGCGGCCGGGCCAGCCGGGCCGCGGCGGCGAACGCCAGGAGCCACAGGACGGCCATCCCGACGAGCGGCACGGCGGACTGGTGTCCGGCGTCCCGCAGCGGCAGCACCAGCGACAGGCGCGGCCCGGGCAGGCCGCGCAGCCGGTCCTGCCAGCCGTACGCCGCCGCGACGACCGCCAGCGCCAGCACCACCCGCGCGGCCTGAAGGAGCCGGCTCACCGCGGTGCCTCGAGGTGCGCCGAGGCGAAGCGCAGCGCGCCGTCCATGCGTGCGGCCCACAGCTCCCAGGCGTGCCCGCCGGCGGTCTCGTCGAGCCGGACGCGGACGCCGGCGTCGCGCAGGTCGCGGCCGACGGCCATCGTCGCGCCCAGCACCCGGTCCCGCCGCCCGGCGTACAGGTAGACGACGTCGCCGGCCCGGGCGACGACGCGGGCCCGGCGCGGCGCCGCGTCCAGGGCCGAGAACCGCCGGACGAGCCACGGATCGCGCCCGACGGTGCGGGGCGTCTGGCGGAAGTCGCCGCTCCACGACTCCGCCACCCCGAACGTGTGCGGCCGCCACAGGATCGCGTTCACCGCGGCATCCGCCCCCGACGAGTAGCCGGCGATCGCCCGGCCGTGCCGGCTCCGGATCGTCCGGAAGCGCGCGTCGACCGCCCGCGGCAGCTCCCGCGTCAGGTACGTGAACCAGCCCTGGCCGCGCCGCGGCCCGTTGGCCCACTCGGTGGCCGGGTCGTACGTGCCGGGGGAGCCCGGCGGCATCACCACCAGCATCGGCCGGGCCTGGTGGGCTGCGACGAGGGCGTCCATGCGGGGGCCGATGTGCAGGGAGTCCACGAACGCGGCGCGCGGGTCGCCGGGCGTCCCGTGCAGCAGGTACAGCACCGGGTAGCGGCGGTGCGGGTGCGTCGGATAGCCCGAGGGCAGGTAGACGAGCGGCGTGACCCGGCGCCCGCCGAGCGCGCGGCTCGTGAAGCTGAAGGACACGATCCGGCCCCGCTCGGCGGCGGCCACGCTCGACACCGGCGGCCCGAAGCCGCGGTAGCGGATGTACTGGTCGACGTACCCGTACAGCGACCAGACCCCGACGCCGATGAAGGCGACGGCCGCCAGCAGGGCTGCTGCGCTGCCGAGCCAGGCCGGCCGGCGAGCCGGCGGCGGCGCACCGAGCGGCAGCTCGGGGGAGGGCGACGGCGGCTCGACGACCGCCTCCTCCCGGGTGACGAGCAGGGCTGCGCCGATCGCCGCGGCGGCGAACGCGGCGAGCCGCAGCGCCAGGACGGGCAGGCTCCGCGGCAGGGGGTCGCCGAGCACGAGCACGCCGGCGGCGATCGGCAGCAGGTTCATGGCGGCGGTCATCGGCGCCACCGCCGACACGACCCCGCCGCGCTGGAACGAGCGCTGCAGCACGAGGAAGCCGCAGCCGTGGCCGGCCAGCGCGAGCCACAGGTAGGGGTCGGCGGCCACCGCCGCCGGGCCGGGGTGGTGGGGGAGGGCGACCAGGAACGCCTTGCTCGCGACGTCCCCGAGGCCGTAGCAGCAGCCGGCGGCCGTGCCGCCGGCGCCGACCGAGCCGCGCCGCACGAGCAGCGCGACGGCCAGCGCCACGACCACGGCCAGGACGCCGACGCCGCCGCCGGCCACGGGGACGCGCCGCGCCGGCCCGGTTCCGATCAGGCTCAGCCCGAGCGCGGCGAGCCCGGCCGTCGCGATCAGCGCGGCGACCAGCTCGCGGCGCGGCGGGACGCGCCAGCGGGCCAGCGCCAGCCCCAGCACCAGGAGCCCGATCCCGCTCGCCGTCGCCGCCTGCACCAGCGACAGCGGCGCGTGTCCGAGGGCCACCAGGTAGAGGGCCCAGCCGCCGAGGCCGAGCACGAAGCCGGCGACCCAGCGGCGCGCGGCGAGCAGGCTCTCGAGGCTTCGCCTCGGCCGTCGCAGGGTGAGCGCCGGCAGCCGGCTCGCCGCCTGGTGCTGCAGCACGAACCCGCCGTCCAGCGCCAGCGCCGACGCCAGGGCGAGCGCCAGCCCCGGCGCGAGGCCGGGGGTCACCCCGGCCACCAGCGCGGCCGCGCGACGTAGGCCTCGGCGAGCATCGCTGCGAGGCCGATCCGCGGCAGCGCCGCGAGGCTCGGGTAGGCGGCGTAGCGCGGCGCCCAGCGCGGGTCGAACTTCGCGTTGAAGCGGCAGCAGGCGCTCGAGCTGGAAGCGCCCGGACAGGCGCCGCAGCGCCCGCTGCTCGACCCGCGTGACCAGGTCGACGGCGGCCGGCGGCTCGAGGATCTTGGCGAACGCCGCGAAGTTCAGCGACACGGCCTCGTAGCCGTGCTCCCGGGCCCAGGCGAGCAGCGGCGCAGATGAGGTGCTCGTTGAGCCCGTTCGGCGTGTCGCGCTCGCGTCGCATGCTCGAGAGCGACAGCGTCCGCGTCGCCGGCACGACCCCGAGGTGCAGGAACCCGCCGACCCGCCCGTCGGCGGCCCGGCCGACCACGTACAGGTCGTCGCGCGTGGGGTCCACGGCGGGCGACGCGTAGGCCATCGAGAAGCCGGTCTCGACCCGGCCCTCGCGCCAGCGCTCGCCGAGCTCGAGCGATCGCTGCCGCGAGCGCCTCGTCCACGTCGGCGGCGCGCAGCACCTCGACCCGGTAGCCGGCGCGCTCGAGCCGGGTCACGGACTGGCGCACCTTGCGGATCGACCGTCCCTCGAGCGAGAAGCGGCGCGGGTCGACGATCGCCTCGTCGCCGGTGTAGTGCGCGTTGAACCCGAGCGCCTGCCAGTCGCGCACCCGCGCGGCGCTCAGGCCCGAGGGCCGCCGGGATCCAGCCGCGCCGCCGGGCCTCGGCCACGAAGTCCTGCAGCAGGTCCGGGAACGCCGCCGGCCGCCCGACCGGGTCGCCCGAGACCACGGCGACGCCGGCGACGACCGTGTAGGCCACGAACGCGTCGCCGCCGGGGGCGAAGAAGTAGCGCTTGTCGGCTCGCAGCGCGAACGGCGCCAGGCTGTCCGCGCCGTAGCGGGTGACGAGGGCCGCGGCCCGCCGCCGCTCCGCCGTGGTCGCCGGCGCAGGGCGCCACGGACGGAGCGAGCGGACGCCGAGCAGCACGGCGATCGGCGAGCGACGCCGCGACCAGCGGGTGGACGAGGACGCCGGTGGCGTGGGCGACGTCGGCGACCAGGGCCGCGAGCGCCGCGGTCGACGCCCAGATCGCCGTGCGCCGGGTGGCCGGGTCGGCGACCACGCCGAAGGCGGGCCCGCAGGCGGCGAGCGCGGTCAGGGCCGCGATCGCTGCCCACAGCGCCGGTCCGGTCCCCGTGCCCGCGGCCGTCGTGAGCACCGTGAGAACGGCGAGCGCGCAGGCCAACCGATGCGCGCGACGACGGCCGCGGGCCAGGGAGGGTGCCAGGCAGACGAGGCCGAGCCCGGCGAGGGTGCCGAGCGCGCCGTCCTCGACTCCGATCGCCTGCCACAGCCCGAAGGCCGCCGCCCCGGCCGCCACCGTCCGCGCCGCGATGCGCGCCCCGCGATCGGCAGCCGCGTGGGTGCGCGCGAGGCGGAGGGGGACGGCCGGGGTGAGGCTGGCCACGTCCCGAGTCTCGAAGCGCTGCCCGCCCACCCGCCTCGCTCCACCGTCGGCGGTTCGGACTGGCCCGGCATCATCCAGTCGGCTGGTGCCGGCATCATCCGTCCGGGCGGCCTACGCACTAGGCTTGCGGTCGAGCGATGCGAGCGGCGGACGACACGGCGACGACGGCCCGGCGGCTCGTCGAGGGGAACCGGTACATGACCCTGGCGACGGCCGACGCCGACGGCCGCCCGTGGGTGACGCCCGTCTGGTACGCGCCGCAGTGGCCCGAGGCGCTGCTCTGGATCTCGCGGCCCGACACCCGGCACTCGCAGAACCTCGCCGTCCGGCCCGAGCTGGCCATCGTGGTCTTCGACTCCACGGTGCCGGTCGGCGGGGCCGAGGCGCTGTACCTCGACGCCCGCGCCGAGCAGCTCTCGGGCCCCGAGCTGGAGCGCGGCGTGGCCGTGTTCTCGGCGCACGCCGTGGCCGGCGGGGCCGGTGCCTTCGGCGTCGAGGACGTCTCCGGGGACGGCCCGTTCCGGCTCTACCGGGCCACGGTCGTCGACCGCTTCGTGCTCGGCCCGGGTGACCGGCGGCTCCCCGTGACGCCTCTATCCTGAGCCGATGGCACTGATCGACTCCGGCTGGGCGGCCTGGCTCCCCTTCGAGCTCATCGACGCGTACGAGGCGCTCGCGGGCGGCAGCGCGGCGCGGCGCACCTTCCAGCAGCGGCTGGCCAGCGGGCCGGATGCCCTCTCGGCCGAGCGCTGGGAGCGGTTCAGGCTCGTCGCGCCGTCACGGCTCGACGTGCCGGCGACGGCGGACGGGCTGACGGCGGCGGAGGCGTACGACGTGCTCGAGGGGCTCGGGCTGGTGGCCGGGCAGCCGCCGCGGCCGGTGACGGCAGACGCGGTGGAGGTCGTCCTCAGCCTCGACCACGACGACGTCCGGGAGCTCGAGCGGATCCGCGGCGCCCGGTCGGTCGACGAGCCGGTCACGCCCGTCGAGGCGCTCCCCTCGCTCGACGCCCGCTTCGGCGGCGACGTGGGCCGCAACGACCCCTGCCCCTGCGGGTCCGGGCCTCAAGTTCAAGCGCTGCCACGGGCGCTGACGCCGGCTGTGCGGTCCGGCGGCGGGAGAGCAGCTCGACCGCCAGCAGCGACGAGAGGGCGATGACCCCGCCGCCGACGACGTCGAGGATGTAGTGGTTCGCCGTGGCGATGACCGCGAGGCCCATCGCGACCGGCAGCAGCGCGCCGACGATCCGCAGGAGGCGGCTGCTGGCGGCGCGGGCGATCGTGATCCCGACGAGCAGGTCCCAGCCGAAGTGCAGGCTCGGGAACGCGGCGTACTCGTTGGTCAGGGACGGCGGCTGCAGCGCCCGGTAGGCGTGCGAGCGGACGGTCACGCTGTCGACCAGCCCGATGTGCGCGAGCCGCGGCGGGGCCACCGGCAGGAACAGGAACAGCAGCATCCCGATGCCGCCCGACAGGAACATCGCGTTGCGCAGCGTCACGTACTGGCGCGGCACGCGATGCCAGAGCCACAGGGCGGTCACGGCGATGACCGGCCAGTGGCCCCAGATGTACATCCAGTTGGCGGCGTCCACGAGCAGCTCGTGGCGGAGGGCGACGCGCTGCACCGCGTCCTCCCAGTGCACCCCGAGCCGCTGCTCGAGCTGGACCATGTCGTGGGCGTGGCGCTCGGCCACCGAGGTGGTGCCCTGGGTCACCGCCCGGATGCCGAAGTACACGAGCCAGGCGGCGGCGATCAGCGCGAGCTGCAGGTCGCCGCGCGGCCGTCCTTCGTGATCATGGGTCGGAGCGCGGCGTACGAGCCGCGCCGTGAAGCCTCGACGACAGCAGCGCTTCCATATCGATACATGTCAACGTAAGAGTCGCCTCCGTTCTTCCTTCGTTCCGGACGCCGGTACAGTCCATTGCGTGCCCGACCGGATGAACGCGTGGGGGTCGATCCTGGTCCTGGCGCACCGCGCCGGGAACGATCTGCTCGTGCCTGCGCGCTGCCGAGGACGCGGGTGCCGACGTCGTCGAGGCGGACGTCCACCTCGCCGGCGGCCGGCTCGAGGTGCGACACCTCAAGGCCGTGGGCCCGCTGCCCCTGCTGTGGGACCGCTGGGAGCTGCACACCCGCACCGGGCCGTGCCTGCGGCTCGACGAGCTGCTCGAGGCGGCCCGGCCGGAGACCCGGCTGATGCTCGACCTGAAGGGCGTCGACCTGCGGCTCGGCCGGCTCGTCTCGGAGGCCGTGGAGCGCCACGGCGCCGGCCAGCGGGTCGTGGTCTGCAGCCGCTTCTGGCCGATCGTCGATCGGGTGCAGGCGCCCGGCGTGCGGCGCGTCTACTCGGCCGGCAACCGGATCCAGCTCGCGGGCCTGCGGGCCCGGCTGCGCCGGCGCGCGCCCGACGGCGTCTCGGTCCGGCGGAGCATGCTCGACGCGCCGCTGGTGCGCGAGCTGCGCGCCCGCGTGGCCTGCGTCATGACCTGGCCGGTCGCCGGCGTCGCCGAGCTCGAGCGGCTCCGCGGCTGGGGCGTCAACGGCCTGATCTGCGACGACCTGGCCCTGGTGCGGGCCGCGCCGGTCCCCCTCGAGGTCGCCTGAGTGGACACCGTCAGCGACGCCGTGCTCGCGGCGGTCGACCGCCTGCAGCACCTCGACCCGCGCCTGGTCGCGCTGGCGCTCGTCCTGCAGGTGGCGAACGTCGGCCTGCGCGGGACGGCGTGGTGGGGCGTCCTTCGCGCCGCCCATCCCGGCCGGCGGGTGCCGCTCGGCGGCGTGCTCTGCGCCTACACCGCCGGCATGGCCGCCAACACGCTCCTGCCGGCCCGCGGCGGCGACGGGCTGAAGGCCGCTGCTGGTGCGGCGGCGCCTGCCCGGCGCGTGCATCGCCACGATCGCCGGGACGATGCTGGTCACCGCGCTGTTCGACTCGGTCGCCGGCGCGCTCGCGCTGACGGGCGCCTGGGCGCTCGGGCTGGCCCACCCGCCGCACCTGCCGCACGTCCCGCTCCTGGCGATCGCCGCCGCCGCTGCCGTCGCTGGCGGCGCTGGTCCTCGTGCTGCGGGCCCGGATCGGCCAGCGCCTGCGCCACGTCGCGGCCGATCTGCGCGCCGGCGGGGCGATCCTGCGCACCCCACGCCGCTACGTCAGCGAGGTCGTCTCGCTGCAGGCCGGCGCCTGGTGCTGCCGGGTCGCGGTGGCCTACGTCCTGCTGCACGCCTTCCACATCCAGGCCGGCCTCGGCGAGGCGCTCGCGGTGGTCGTCCTCGGCGGGCTCTCGACCGCCGTGCCCGCCGCGCCGGGCGGCGTCGGCACCCAGCAGGTGCTCGTGGTCTACGCGCTGCAGCGGGTGGCCACCGCCACCGCCGCGCTCTCGTTCGCCGTCGGCATGCAGGCCGGGATCAGCACCCTGAACGCGGCCCTCGGGGTCTGCGCGCTGCTGATCCTGTTCCGGACGGCGCGGCCGCTCACGGCGCTCCGCGCGACCCGCGCGCTTACGTAGCGATTCTCCTGCACGCCCAGTGGTTCGCCGGATTTCGCCGGCGCCGGTTCGGGTCCACCGTCGTGCGAAAGGGCGCGAGATGCGCCCGGATCGCCGTCAGGAGGACGCGCACATGACCGACGAACCGACCGTCGAGCTCGAGACGACCCGCAACGCAGCTTCTCGGGCTCCTGCTCGCCGGATCCGACGTGCTGGTCGAAGCTCGAGCTCTCCGGGATCACGGCCTGGGAGGAGCTCGGCTGCGTCGGCTACCAGCCGCAGCTTCGCCGCCTCGAGGCCGTGGTGCAGGTCAAGCGCTCGACCGGCTACCAGGGAGGCCTGTGCACCGCCGGGTCGCCGGAGTACGTCCGCTTCTTCGTCGACTGGCACGACGGGGCCGGCTTCCAGGACGTCGGGCTCACGAGCTTCCGGGCGCACGACATCCCGGACACCCCGGCCGGCCCGCAGCACCCGCTGGAGTACCTGGTGTACCTCACGCTCGACGACGCGCTGCACCGCCGGCTCTGCTTCGCCCCGGTGCTGCCGACGGTGCGGGCGGTGCTGGCCTGGAACGTGGTGCCGCCGCTGAACCCGAGCTGGCTGCCGCCGTTTGGCAACCGGCGGGACGCCGACGTCCAGATCGCGCCGCGGCGCTGGTTCCTGAAGGACCTGATCGCCGAGGGGCTCGAGAAGAAGCTCGGCGCCGCCCTGGCGACCCTCGATCTCGAGGCGCCGCTCCCGGCCGCCGCGCCGAAGCCGGTGCCGTTCGCCGCGCTGGCCGAGGAGTACGCGAAGGCCGACGTGCCGCACCACCGGCTGCTGTACCCGGCGCTGGCGCCGCTGCTCTCGGAGGACAAGGCGGCGAACCCGCTGGCGTACGCGCCGACGGCCGTCGAGATCGAGCGACCTGAAGATCGACCTCGGCGCGATCCTCGGCGAGCTCACGAAGGACAAGCCTCTCGACGACGCCGACGCCGACACGAGCTTCGAGCGGCTCGAGTGCGTCGGGCTGAACACGGACACCGACACCCTCGGGGCCGTGATCCACGTGACCCGGCCGAGCGGCTACGGCGGGACGCTGTGCCAGACCGGCACCCAGGAGCACGTGGCGTTCTGGGCCGACTGGAACAACGACGGGACGTTCGACGAGTACCTCGGCACGGCGTCCGTGGCCGTCCACGACATCGCCGCGATCCCGGCCGGCGGGCTGTACTACGGCGTGCTCCTGCCGTTCGACCCGACGAAGCACCTGCGCTCCTGCAAGGAGCCCCAGGTCGTGCGCATCCGCGCCGTGCTGTCGTGGTCGAGCCTGCCGTCGACGACCGACCCGAATGCCCTGGGCTACTGGGGGAACCGGCGCGACGTGCTGGTGCAGCTCCGCCCGGCGCCGAACGGGGGCGGCCTGGTCGAGCTGCTCTACGACATCGGCAACGTGCCGATCCCGGACATCTCCCAGACGACGTTCCTGGCCCACCCGTCGGGCGGCCTCCTGAACCCGGCCAACTGCAGCCAGCCGGCGATGGACCGCCCGTACGCCGGCGTGGTGCGGATCGGCGGCCGGATCTACGGCAGCGGCCTGCCCGGCACGGTGAAGTTCCAGGTGCAGGCGGCGCCGCACGGCTCGGGCTCGTGGACGCCGGTGACCACGCAGCAGACCTTCGAGCTGATGCACCCGCTGCCGTGGGACCCGTTCTACCCCGAGCAGGTCGTCACCCAGATCCAGCCGAGCGGCTGGTTCGACTACCTCGAGAACCCGCTGGCCTCGCCGCCGATCCTGGAGCGCACGGCGCTCCTGGCCGAGTGGCAGACCGGCGCGCTCGAGGGCCTGTACGACCTGCGGCTGGCCTACACCCTCGACGACCCGCTGTCCTCCGGCGCGGTCATCCACTACTCGGCGGTGGTCACGATCACCCTCGACAACACGGGCTTCACGGTGAGCCCGACGGCCAACTCGACGGTCGACCTGGCCTCGACGCTCGACCTGGTGATCGACGGCGGCGACTGCCACGCCTACGTCAAGGGCGTGGACACGATCAACGGCCACCTGAGGGCGCTCGACACCCACTTCTGGGGCTGGTCGCTGTCGCTCGAGCCGACGACCCACACCAACGGGACGACGGCGTCGCCGCGCTGCCGCTCGTACGCCTCGCTGACCGACACGGGCGACGGCAACGCCGCCTGGTCGCTGGTCACGTCGGCGCTCGACCAGTGCGGCTACACGCTCACGCTGAGCGCGTCCGACCGGGCGATCGTCAACTCGAACGGCGCGATCGTGCACTCCGCGTCGAAGGCGGTCGGCTTCTCGATCCAGTGAGCCCGCGCTAGAGGCGGGCGTGGAGCGCGCCGTCGAGGCGCTCCACGTCCGCCTCGTCGTTGTAGGCCTGCAGCGAGACCCGCAGGTAGTGGTCGCCGCGCCAGTGCGACGCGGCGACCTCGATCCCGTCGGCCGCGAGCGCGGTGCGCAGCTCCTCGCCGTCGACGCCGGCCGGCAAGGGAACGGCGACGAGCTGGGCGGTGCGGGTCGGCGGCACGGGAGAGGCGCCGCCGAGCCGGGCCTCGAGCACCCCGCGCGCGTGGGCCGCGAGCGCCCGCGCCCGGGCCTGCTCGGCGGGCCAGTCGTGTGCGGCCCGGAAGTCCAGCGCCGCCGGCACCGCCAGCGCCGCCGCCGGGTCGTCGGTGCCGAGCCAGGAGCCTCGCTCGGCGAAGCTGGCGGCGCCCCAGCCGGCCGAGATGACCGGCGGCTCGACCCAGTCGGCGCCGGGCGCGACCCACAGGAACGCCGCGCCCTTCGGCGCCAGGAGCCACTTGTGGCACGCGCCGAGGACGACGTCCGCGCCGAGCGCGTCGAGCGCCACCGGCACCTGACCGGGCGCGTGGGCGCCATCGACGATGGTCAGGATCCCGCGCGCCCGGGCGGCCCGGCAGATCGCCGCGACCGGCAGCACGCAGCCGAGCGGCGAGCAGATCCAGCTCACGACGAGCGCTCGGGTGCGGGGCCCGCAGGCCGCGAGCAGCGTGTCGGCGAGCTCCTCGTCCGAGGCCTGCAGCGGCAGCCGGGTCTCCTGCCAGGAGGCGCCGGCCGCCGCGCAGAGGTGCTTCCAGGCCAGGATCAGCGGGCCGTACTCCTGGTCGCGTGGCCACGATCTCGTCGCCGGCTGCGAGCCGCAGCGAGCGGATCACCCCGTGCATCGCCGCCGTCGGATTGCGCACCAGGACGAGGCGCTCGACGTCTGCGCCGAGCTCGGCCGCCAGCCGCTCGCGGACGGCGTCGATGCGGCCCGGAAGCTCCCGCACCAGGAACCCGGTCGGGTTGCGCTCGAGCTCGCGCTGGGCCTCCTGGTAGACCGCGAAGACCGGCCGCGGACAGGCGCCGAACGAGCCGTGGTTCAGGTGCGCGACCGCCGGGTCGAGCAGGAACCGGGCGGTCATCGAGTCGCGCACCGGCCGGATGGTAGGCTCGACCGGGCGATGGACGGGGCGGTGGTGATCGTCGAGGGGGTGAGCGACCGCGCGGCGCTCGAGGCGCTCGCCCGCCGGCGTGGCCGCGACCTCGCCGGCGAGGGCGTGTCGGTGCTCCCGATCGGCGGTGCCCACCGGATCGCGCGGGTGCTCGAGGAGCTCGGCCCGCACGGCAGCAACGCGCGGCTCGCCGGGCTGGTCGACGCCGGCGAGGCGCCCGGTCTACCAGCGGGCGCTCGAGCGTGCCGGCCTCGGCGCCGGCCTCACCCGCGCCGGGATGGAGGAGCTCGGCTTCTACGTCTGCGAGCGCGACCTCGAGGACGAGCTCATCCGGGCGCTCGGCCCGGACACCGTCGTCCGGATCATCGACGCCCGCGCCGAGCGCGTCCCGTGGGAGACGTTCTGCAAGCAGCCCGCCCAGCGCGGGCGGTCGATCGAGGAGCGGCTGCACCGCTTCTTCGGCACCCGCTCGGGCCGCAAGGAGCTCTACGCCCGGGTGCTGGTCGACGCGCTGCCCCTCGACCGCGTGCCGCGGCCGCTCGACGCCGTCCTGAGCCGCGTCTGACGGGCCGGCGCGGCCGCGAACGCCTGGGTGGCCAGCGTCGCGTTGCCGCGGTCGTCCGTCGCCATGACCTGGACCGCCGCCGCGCCGGCGACCGCGCCGGGCTGGAAGCCGCGGGCGGCGTACAGCAGGTAGCGGCCCGGGTGGCCCGGCTCGTTCTGGCGGGTCCCGGGCGCGTAGACCTGCCAGAACCGGCGTGCCGGCAGCAGGGCCAGGCCGAGGTCGACCACCGTCCGCCAGGCGGTGCGCGGCCGGCCGGCGGCGTCGACCAGGCGCAGGGCGAGCCGCGCCGGCGTGCGGACCGCGCCGTCCCACGGCGCCGCCGGGCGCGGCGCCGCCGGCGTCCGACACGTCCACCACGACGTCCACCGACGGCGCCACGGCGAACGGGTCGAGCGGGCGGCCGGCCTGCTCGAACGTGATCCGGTGGATCGTCGGTGGCACCCGGTCGGCGTACGGCGCGAGCCGGCCGGGCGCGAGCGGGTCGACGTACCGCCCGCCGAGCTTCTCGTCGAGGTGGACGTGGCCCCAGCCGGTCGCGACGTGCCCGATGAGCTGGTGCTCGGCGACGACCTGGTGGTTCGCCACGACCGGCACGACGTGCCAGTAGCCGAACACCTGGCCGGGCCGCGCGAGCACCTCGACGGTCTGCGGGAACGGCTGCTCGAGGTACACGACCCCGGCGCTGACGGCGTACACCGGGGCGCCGTCCGGGGCGCAGACGTCGATCCCGAAGTGGAATGCCCGCGAGCGCTGGCCGAAGCGCGGATCGTCGAAGCCGCCGCGGATCGGGTGGGGCCGGTCGAACGGCTTGACCGGCCAGCCGAAGGCCCGGGCGCCCGGGGGCGCGGCCAGGGCCAGCAGCAGGACGAACGCGGCGAGGGCGGGGCGGAGGAGGCGGTGCTCGCTGGACATGCCAGCGAGCGTCGAAGGGGCCGCCAACGCGGCCCGAACGGCTCACCAAGCTCCCGCCAACGGGGGCCGGCGACCCGCGTCGCCGGCCCCCGTGGTGGCGGTCAGATCACGAGGGCGTGATCGTCAGGTCGGAGGTCATGTCGCCGACCACCAGCTGGTAGGCGCCCGGCTGCACGACCGGCCTTCCGAAGCTCTCGATGTCGCCCGGCGTGGTCGCCAGGAGCTTCAGCGCCACCGGCACGGTCACGTCCTTCGACGCGCCGGCATCCAGCTCGACCCGGGCGAACCCGACGAGCCGCTTCGGCGGCACCACCACCAGGGTGGGGCTGACCGGCTGGGACACGTAGACCGGCACGATCTCGGTCCCGGCCCTGCTCCCGGTGTTGGTCACCGTGAAGGTGGCGTCCAGCGAGCCGTCGGCGGCCACCGACGGCCGGCGCCGACAGGCCGGTCGTCGTGAACGTCGTGTACGACAGGCCGAAGCCGAACGGGTAGAGCGGGTTGTAGCCCGAGCCCCAGCCGCCGTTGGTGCCGGGAAGCTGGTCCATGAACTTCGGCTCGTCGCCGGCCTGGGTCGCGCCGCCCGGGTCGAAGCCCGAGCTCGCCGACGGCGCGTCCGACGGCCAGGTCACGGGCAGCTTGCCGCTCGGGTTCACCGCGCCGAAGAGGACGTCGGCCACGGCCGAGCCGCCCTCGCTGCCGGGCAGGTACGCCATCAGCAGGGCGTTCGCCTGGCCCGCCGGGCCGAGGCCCAGCGGCCGGCCGGCGATCACGACCACGATCACCGGCTTGCCGGTCGCCTCGAGCGCCGCGACCAGCGCCTGCTGATCTGCCGGCAGCCGGGGCGCCGGATCGTCGCCGAGGGCCTCGGCGTAGGCCTTCTCACCGACCACCACCACCGCGGCGTCGGCGCCGGCGGTCGCGCTCACCGCCGCGGCCTGGTCCGGGGCGTAGAGCACGTCGGTCGTGGGGGAGACGGCCGCCCGGATCCCGGCGAGGACCGTCGTGGCGTTCGGAATCTGGTCGGGCGGGCCGGCGCAGCAGGCCTGGTCGCCGCCGAACACGCCCTGCCAGCTCACGCTCCAGCCGCCGAGCTGGTTGGTCACCGAGTCGGCGCTCGGCCCGGTCACCACGAGCTTGCCGATCGACGTCGACAGCGGCAGCGTCCCGTTCTCGTTGCGCAGCAGGGTGATCGACTCGTCCGCGGCCGTGCGGGCCAGCTCGCGGTTCGCCGTGACCGCCGCGTCGGCCGCGGTCGGGTCGACGTAGGGGTGGTCGAACAGGCCGAGCCGGAACTTCAGCGTCAGGATCCGGCGCACCGACTGGTCGATCCGGGCCTCGCTCACGAGCCCGTCGTGGACGGCCGCGAGGACGCCGTCGTTCCAGCCGGCGTAGTCGGAGGGCATCATCGCCATGTCCACGCCGGCGTTGATCGTCTGGGCCGCCGCCTGCTCGAGGTTCGCGGCCGTGTGGTAGGTCGAGACCAGCGACGGCACGTTGCCGTAGTCCGTGATCAGCACCCCGCGGAAGCCGAGCCGGCGGCGCAGCTCGGTGGTCTGCAGGAAGCGCGAGGTGTACGCGGGGATGCCGTTGATCGACCCGTCCTGGGTCATGGCGGTCGCCGCGCCGGCGTCGATCGCCGCCGCGTACGACGGCAGGTAGGTGTCCTGCAGGTAGCGGATCGGGATCTCGGCCTGGACCCGGTCATGGCCGTTGACCGAGGAGCCGTAGGCGGCGAAGTGCTTCACCGTGGCCGCGACCTTCAGGTTCCTGCCGGACGCGCCCTGCATGCCCTCGATGTTGGCGGCGCCCATCGCGCCGGCCAGGAGCGGCTGCTCGGACCACGGCTCGTAGAAGCGGCCCCAGCGGTTGTCGCGAGCCAGGTCCTGCACCGGGGCGAAGTCCCAGGTCGTCCCGACCGAGGTGAGCTGCTCCTGGGTGGCCTGCCCGGCGGCGCGGGCCAGGGCGGTGTCCCAGGTCGCGCCCATGCCGATCTCGTGCGGGAACAGCGTCGCGTCGGTCGGGTGGCCGAAGCCGTGCACCGCGTCGACGCCGTAGACGATCGGGATGTGCAGGCGCGAGTGCTCGATCGCGTAGCGCTGCACGGTGTTGTACAGCTCGGCCCAGCCGTGACCGGTGTTGTCGATCGGGTTGTCGGTGCCGCCCGACAGGATCGACCCGGTGTCGTAGGTCACGAGCACGTTGTCGAGGCACGAGACCTGCAGCGGGTCGTCGTTGCCGCCGTTGCAGTCGCCGTTGCCGGGGTCGCTCGGGGCGCGCAGGCGGCCGAGCACGATCTGGTCCATCTGGCCGACCTTCTCGGACAGGGTCATCCGCCCGAGGAGGTCGTTCACCCGCTCGTTGATCGACGCGTTGGCGTTCAGGTAGGTCGGCCCGGACGCCCCGCGCGTGGGTGGCGCCCCCGACGCCGCGGACAGGCCGAGGGTCGCCACGAGCAGGGCGAGCCCCAGCAGGGTTCCGAGGTGCACGACGCGTCTCATCATCGCCTCCTACGAGGTCCAGGCCGCCGTCGCCGCGCCCGAAGGGGCGCCGGCGGCTCCGTCACGGCGCCAATCGTAGCTCGGCGGAGCGCCTACTCGGGGACGATCTCGGTGACCGCCGGCGAGAGCCGGGAGAACGTGACCTCGTAGGGGAACCGGTCGAGGATCTCGACCTGGGCCACCACGGCGATCCGCTCGACGAACTCGGCCCGCAGGGTCTCCTGGCGCTCCATGTCGTCCTGGCTCGCCCAGAAGCTGATCCCGAGCGTCTCGCCCTCGCGCGACAGCATCAGCATGCCCTCGAAGCCGGGCATGTCCGACAGCCAACGGGTCATCTCGTCGCCGATGATCCCGGCGTTCTGCAGCTGCTGCTCGGCCGTGGCGACGCGGGTGATCGTGACGTACACGCCGCGGGACGTTACCCCTTGATCTCCGTTCCGGCGACGCCGTTCACGATGTGCCGCTGGAAGAACAGGAACAGGATCAGGAGCGGCAGCCCGCCGAGCACGGCCGAGGCCATGATCTCGGCGTAGTGCACCCCGTAGGCGCTGGACACGCTGCCGAGCCCGAGCGGGATCGTGAACATCGAGGAGCTCGTGATCACCGTCAGCGGCCACAGGAAGTTGTTCCACGACCAGACGAAGGTGAAGATGGTCACCGCCGCCACGGCGGGCTTCGCGAGCGGCATCCAGATGCGCCAGTACAGGTACCAGCGGCCGGCGCCGTCGACCTTGGCCGCCTCCTCGAGCTCCTTCGGGATGCCGTCGAAGAACTGCTTCATCACGAACACCGCGATCGGCGCCGCGACCTGTGGCAGGGCCACGCCCCAGTACGTGTTGATCATGTGCCACGACTGCAGCTGGGAGAACAGCGGCACGACCAGCAGCTGCGGCGGCACCAGGATCCCGGCCATGACCAGCAGGAAGAGCGGCGTGCGGAACGGGAACCGCAGCTGCGAGAAGGCGTACGCCGCCATGCTCGCCGACAGCACGGTCAGCACCGTGACCAGCGTCGAGGTGATGGCGCTGTTGATGTACCACTGGATGATGTCGCCGGCGCTCAGCACCTGGCGGAACGAGGCGAGCGACGGGTTGGACGTCCACCAGGTGACCGGCGTCGTGGTGGTCTCGGCCTCGGGCTTGAGCGCGGTGTCGATCGCCCAGAGCAGCGGCAGCAGCCACAGGATCGCGAAGAGCAGGAGCGCCCCGAACGCCGCCCAGCGGCCGGCCCGGCGCCAGCTGCGGCGCTCCTGCACCCCGACGGGCTCGGCCCGGGTGACCGGGCGGCGCACCCGGGTCTCGGTTGCGGTGCTCATCGCGCCTCCTCCCGTCCGCCCCGGAACGCCAGGAGCTGCAGCGACGAGGCCACCACCACGATCAGGAAGAAGATGACCGACAGCGCCGAGGCGTAGCCGATCCGCCACTCCTGGAAGCCCTCCTGGAAGATGTACAGGAGCGACGATCTGGTGGCGTTGTCGGGGCCGCCGTTGGTCATCAGGTAGACCTGGTCGAAGAGCTTCAGCGAGGCGATGATCTGCAGCGCGATGACCAGGACGTGCGTGCGCCGCAGCAGCGGCAGCGTGACGTGCCAGAAGGTGCGGAACGACGATGCGCCGTCGATCGCCGCGGCGTCGTAGACCGTCGGCGGGATCCCCTGCAGGCCGGCCAGGTAGAGCAGGAAGTTGAAGCCCAGCGTCCACCACACCGTGGCCATCGAGATGGCCAGCATGGCGATGGTCTTGTCGCCGAGCCAGTTGACGTCGCCGCTGCCGCCGAGATCCGAGATCCAGCCGTTCAACAGGCCGAAGCTCGGCTGGAAGATCCACACCCAGACGAGCGCGACGACGGCCGACGGCAGCAGGTAGGGCGCGAAGAACGCGGTGCGGAAGAGCCAGCGGCCCGGCATCTTGCGGTTCGCCAGGACCGCCAGGACCAGCCCGAGGACGACGAGCGGCACGGTGGTCAGGATGGTGAAGTAGATGGTGTGCCACACCGCCCACCAGAACGCGCCGTCGCTGAACAGCTCGCGGTAGTTGTCGAGGCCGATGAAGTGCGACCCGGCGGCGCTGTTGAGGCCGGTGCTGCGGAAGCTGTCGATGACCTGCAGCACGATCGGCCAGAGCAGGAACAGCGCGTAGAACAGCAGGAACGGCAGGATGAACAGGAGCGCCGTCCGCGTCTCGTTGCGCTGGGCCGATCGCGTGCGTGGCGTCTCGCTGAGGCTGCTCATGACGGATCCCCCGATGTCAGAACGGCTTGGCGACGGTGGCGAGCTTCTCGAGCTCGGAGATGAACTGGTCGAGGCCCGCCTGCGGGCTCAGCTGCCCCTGGACGACCAGCGGGAAGATGTTCTGGGCCTGGACCTCGAGATCGGCGCCCGAGCCCGGAGAACCAGGCGGGCGGGTCGTAGTTGATGTGCTGCGCCTCGGAGGCGTAGTGCGACTGCGGGTCGAGCTTTCGGTAGGCCGCCGAGCGCAGGGTCGGGACGTACGCCGGGATGTGCCCGCCGCCGGCCCAGGTCAGGCTCTGCTTCAGCATGCCGGTGATGAAGTCGAGCGACTTTCCCGGGTCGGCGGCGTGCATGGGGATGACGAAGGAGTGGGAGTCGGCCTGGGTGGCCTGGGTGTCGAAGATCTGCGGGAAGAGCGTCATGTCGAAGGGCGTCTTGGCGTCCTGGTAGGTCGCGACCTCCCAGTCGCCGTCCCACAGGAACGCCGCGCGCTGGGCCTGGAACTCGGCCACCGAGCCCGGGTAGTCGAGCGCCGGGTCGATCACCTTGTGCTTCTGGGCCAGGTCGCGCAGGAACGTCAGCGCCTGCAGCGCCTTCGGCCGGTCGAGCGTGACCTTCGTGGCGGCGGCGTTGAAGAACGGCCCGCCGCGCAGCTGGTTGTACAGCGCCCAGAAGCAGCGCCACGGCCCGACGCCGGCCTGCACCTCCATCGAGAGGCCCATCGACCCGCTGGCCTTCTTGGCCTGCTGCAGCGCCGCGACCAGCGCGTCGGCGCCCTTGATCGGCTTGAGCTGGCCGCTCGAGTCGAGCAGCCCGGCCTTGCGACACAGCCTCGTGTTGTAGTACATGACCCACGGGTGGGTGTCGAGCGGGACGGCGTACAGCCGCCCGCTGTAGTGGGCCTTCTGCCACAGCCGCGGCAGGATCGTGTCCCTGGAGATGCCGCGCTTCGCGAGCTCGTTCTTGTCGAGCTCCTGCAGGAGGCCCGACGGGGCGAACTGGGCGAGACGGGTCAGGTGCATGATCGCCACGTCCGGCGGCTGGCGCCCGACCGTGGCCATCGCGAGCTTCGTGTAGTACGGCGCGCCCCAGGTGAGGACGCTCGCGTCCAGGCTCATGTGCGGGTTCTGCTTCAGCCAGTCCTGCTCCATCTGGACCATGCGCACGCCGTCGCCGCCGCCGAGCAGGTTCCAGTAGACGAGCGTCGAGGGCGGGGTCTTGGTGCCGAGGAACCCCGCCTGCACGGCGCCGCTGCGTCCGCCGCAGCCAGCCAGGCCGAGCCCGCCGGCCGCGAGCGCCGCGGCCTGCCCGAGGAGGTGCCGGCGGCTCGTGCGAGCCGCCGGCGGAGCGCCAGCCAGCCCCGCCTGTTCCGCCATCGCCTGCTCCTTCGAGTCGACGGCGGTTGGCTACCCGGTGTGAGCGCTAACAAACGCGCGCCGTGCGGGTCACCCCGTGGCGGCTCGCAGCACCGTGTGGGAGGCCGGCGGGAACGCGTGCACCAGCCCGTCCGGGCCTGCCGCGATCGTCTCGCGACGCGGCTCGACGGCGTCGGGCGCGTCGAACGAGTTGGTCGCGGAGGGGTCGGCGACCAGCACGTCGAGCTCCAGCTCGCCCTGCGAGCTGCAGCCCGAGCAGCTCGATCCGGGCGGTCACGGCCTCGTCGGGGGAGCGGTTGACCACCGACAGCGTCAGCCGGCCGCGCGCCTCGTCCCGGGTGACGGCGACGTCGAGCAGCGGGAACGGGCCGAGGTCGGCCACCCGGTGCGGCCAGCGGGTCGACTCGGCCCGCTCGTCGAGGACGTGGGTCGGCGCGTCGACGAAGGCGTCCAGCGCCACCTCCAGGGTGTGCTCCGAGGCGAGCCGGAACGGGTGGTAGATGGTCTGCAGGTAGAGCCCGTCGGGCCGGGTGAAGATCGGCGCGATCACGTTGACCATCTGGGCCAGGTTGGCCAGCTTCACGACGTCGCAGTGGCGCACGAAGACGTTCAGGAACGTGGCCACCGCGAGCGCGTCGGACTGGTCGTAGCGCTCCTCGAGCGGGGCGCCGGTCTCGCGGTACCAGACGTTCCACTCGTCGTAGGCCACGGTGATCGGCCGCTCGATGCCGCGCTCGTAGCGGACGTGCTCGATCAGGCCGCGCATCCGCTGCAGGGCGCGCTCGGCCTGGTGCGGCATGAGCACGTTCGTCCAGTAGTCGGAGGCGCCGGTGTAGATGTGGATCGAGTGCTGGTCCACGTGCTCGGCGAGGCCCTCGAGGACGATCCGATCCCAGTCCGTCAGCCCGGTCTCGCCGCAGCCGATGAGGGTGATCGACGGGTCGGTCCAGCGCAGCACCTTGGCCAGCTCGCGGGCCCGCTTGACGTAGTCGTGGGCGTCGAGCGCGCCGACCTGCCACGGCCCGTACATCTCGTTGCCGAGGCCCCACAGCTTCACGCCGTAGGGCTCCTCGCGGCCGTTCGTCCGTCGCAGGTTGGCCCAGTACGTGTCCTGGGTGCCGTTGCAGTACTCGAGCCAGGCCGCTGCCTCGTCGATCGTGCCGGTGCCCATGTTCACGCAGAGGTACGGCTCGACCCCGAGCACCTCGCAGTAGCGCAGGAACTCGTCGGTGCCGAAGCGGTTCGGCTCGACGTCGTGCCAGGCCAGCTCGATCCGCCCCGGTCGCTGGTCGAGCGGTCCGATCCCGTCGGTCCAGTGGTAGTTCGAGACGAAGTTGCCGCCCGGCCAGCGCAGCACCGGCAGCCGCAGTGCGCGCAGGGCGTCGAGGACGTCGCGGCGGAAGCCGTGCTCGTCGGCGAGCGGCGACCCCGGCTCCGAGAGGCCGCCGTAGATGCAGCGGCCGAGGTGCTCCACGAACCCGCCGAAGATCCCCCGGTCGACGCGCCCGAGGGTGCGGTCGGGGTCGATCCTGATCGTGGCCATCGGCTAGCTCCCGTCGTCGTGGAGCGGGACGAACACCCGCATCGCCCCGACCGCGCGGTTGGCCCACGCGTAGTAGGGGACGGCGGTCACCCGCGCCTCCTCGAACGTTCCGGCGCCGCTCCCCGCCCGGTACGGCCAGGCCGGCGCCGGCGTCTGGCGCACCGCCACCGCCAGCTCGAGCGCCGGGACCTGCGGGTCGAGCCCGGCCGCCGCGACCGGCCCGCCGACGCGGCTCGCCCGGCAGCAGCTCGAGCTGCTCGACCTCGGTCCCGTCGGGCAGGTCGACCTGCTCGACGCAGTACACGAGCGGCCCGCGCTCGACCGCGGCGCAGCCCCGTACGGCGTCGATGCGCGGGTCGGGGAGCGTGATGCGGGGCGTGAGGTCGAGGTCGAGCTCGACGTGGTCGCCGGGCGACCAGGCCTGCCGGAAGCGGACGTAGCCGTCCTCGGCCTCGGCGTGCCTCGGGCTCCAGGCCGGCACCCGCAGCGACAGCGTCCACGGCTCGGCCGGGGTCGCCGCGACGGTCACCCGGACCCGCCCGTCGACGGGGTAGGCGGTCTCGACCTCGAGCCGGACGTCGCCGGCCTCGAAGGTGCCCGCGGCCGGGTGCTGCAGCTGGATGCCGTCCTCGTCGACGGTCGCGAGCTGCTGCTCGAGCGAGGACAGCACCCGCATCAGGTTGGGCGGGCAGCAGGCGCAGGCGTACCACGACTCGCGGCCCTGGCCGCCGCCGCGCGGCCCGTCGCCGACGTGCTGCGGGCGCCGCTGCAGCGGGTTCACGTAGAAGAAGTGGCGCCCGTCGAGCGACACGCCCGGAAGGACGGCGTTGTACAGGGTGCGCTCGTAGTGGTCGGCGAAGCGCGCCTCGCCGGTCGCGAGCAGCAGCCGGAACGACAGCATGCAGCTCGCGATCGCCGCGCAGGTCTCGGCGTAGGCCCGGTCGGGCGGCAGCTCGTAGGGGTCGCCGAAGGCCTCGTCGCGGTGCCGGGCCCCGAGCGCGCCGGTCAGGTAGGTGCGCGTCGCCAGCATGTCGTCGAAGCGCCGCAGGACGGCGGCCAGGAGCGCCGCGTCGCCGGTCTCGACGGCGACGTCGACCGCCCCGCAGTCGAGGTACAGCTGGCGGACGGCGTGCCCGGTCACGGTCGGCGCCGACCGGACCGGAGCGTGGTCCTGCCAGTAGACGGCGCCGAAGCGGTCCTCGCCGAGCAGGCCGTGACCGCGCCCGTCGAGCTGGTGGACGGCCAGGTCGAGCCAGCGCCGCTCGCCGGTCAGGCGGTACAGCTCGACGAGCGCCATCTCGATCTCGGGGTGCCCGTCGACGCCGTCGCGCCCGCGCGGGCCGAGCTCGTCGTCGATCCGGGCCGCGAGCCGCTCGGACACCGCCAGCAGCCGCCCGTCGCCGAGCGCCCGCTGCCAGGCGACCGCCGCCTGGAACAGGTGGCCGGCGCTGTACAGCTCGTGGCCCCACTGCAGGTCGTGGAAGGGCCGGTCGGGTGCCGTCAGCTCGACGTAGGTGTTGAGGTAGCCGTCCGGCCGCTGGGCCGAGGCCACCAGCTCGATCGCCGCGTCGGCCAGCCCGGCGAGCTCGGCGTCGGGCCCGCGGCCGAGCTCCCAGCCGACGGCCTCGAGCCACTTGTAGACGTCGGAGTCCAGGAACGGGTAGACGTGGCCGCTGTCGCCGCGAAGGCCGGAGTAGGCGCCGCCGTCGCGGACGGCCTCGAAGTTCGCGAGGTTGCCGGCGCGCGCGAGCTGGGCGTGGCCGTGGCGCAGCGTCTCGGCCCGGTTGCGGGCCACCCGCTCGCCCCAGAAGCCGCCGCGCAGCCGCACCCGGTGGCCGTCGAGCGGCCGCAGGCGCACGGCCGCCCCGGGCCCGGGCAGGACGGCGGCGGCGATGGTCGTGGGGGAGGAGGTCGGACATCGTGTGAGCGCTCACAGCTTGCCTTCAGGGCACCATTCCAAACCCGCGGCGGCGCCTGCGCCGGCGGGAGCGGCCGATCTCATCCGGTGGGACACGATTGCCGGGTCTTTCGACCCATCGCTGACGGTCGCGAACGGATCGTTCGGCCCGAATGACGTGGTGGTGCCTGGGACACCCCTTGTGTTCCGTGACGGCGTACCTACACTCGCGCCGGAATGGCTGCTCGCTGGGGTGGGCAGCCGCCGCGACGAGAGGCGAGGGATGACGAAGATGGCGAGGGCGCTCGCGCTGGCCCTGGCGGGCGCTGCGCTGGCTGCGAGCGCAGCCGTGGCCGATCCGGGCAAGTCGCCGGTGCCGGGAACGCCGGCGGCGCCGAGCCCGGGCAAGACGGCTCCCGATGCGACGCCGAGCGTCGCCGGGAAGATCCCGAAGGGCTACGTCCAGGTGCACGCGACGTTCACCACGAACACGGGCACGCAGACCCGCGGCACGGTGACCTGCCCGGCCGGCACGGTGCCGTTCGGCGGCGGCGTGGTGGTCGCGTCGTCCAGCATCAACATCAACATCAACAGCTCGTTCCCGATCGTCGAGCGGCTGGATCGCCGACGTCAACAACGTGAGCGGCGGGTCCTCGAGCTTCTCGGTGTACGCCGTCTGCGCCAAGATGCCCAAGAAGTACGTGATCGTCGACGAGCGGGGCGTTCACCAGCCCGGCGAACGGCCAGGCGGCCGGTTCGATGGCCTGCCCTGCGAAGACCTTCGTCCTCGGCGGCGGCAGCCTCTCGAACTCGGGCAGCGTCGCGGTCAACATCAACAGCACGCTGCCCTCGGGCAACGGCTGGCGGACCGACCAGAACACCAACACCAGCACGGCCACGACGTTCACCGTGTACGCCATCTGCGGCAAGAAGCCGAAGGGCTACATCGCCACGAGCGGCTCGTCGGTGACCAATCCTCCGAGCAGCCAGACCCTCGCGACGGCCACCTGCGCCTCGGGGAGCGTGCCGCTCAGCGGTGGCGCGTTCTCGAGCTCGGGCTCGCCGGCCGTCGACCTCAACTCGACCCTGCCGTCGAGCAACGGCTGGGCGGCCTACGAGGACAACACCGCGGGCGCCGGCACCGCGACGATCACGGCGTACGTGATCTGCGCCGGCTGAGCTGAGCCGCCGCGCCGCCCGATCCGGGCGGCGCGGCGCTCGCCCGCGCGTGTCGGCGCTCGCGCAGGCCCCGCTCCAGTACGGTGCCGCGCGATGCGGATCCTGATCACCGGTGCCGCGGGGATGCTCGGACGCAAGCTCGCCGAGCGGCTCGCCCGCGAGGGCACGCTCGGCGGCGAGCCGATCGACGGCCTGATCCTGGCCGACGTGGTCAAGCCCGCGGCGCCGCCCGGGGCGATCCCGGCCGCGCTGTACGCCGCCGACGTCTCCGAGCCCGGCGCCGAGGAGACCCTGCTGGCCGACCGGCCCGAGGTCGTCTTCCACCTCGCCGCGGTCGTCTCCGGCGAGGCCGAGTCCGACTTCGACAAGGGCTACCGGGTCAACCTCGACGGCACCCGCAACCTGTTCGAGGCGATCCGCCGGGCCGGCCACCGGCCACGGGTGGTCTTCGCCTCCTCGATCGCGGTCTACGGCCAGCCGTTCCCCGACGTCATCGACGACGACCAGTTCCTCGGCCCGCTCACGAGCTACGGCACCCAGAAGGCGATCGGCGAGCTGCTGCTCAACGACTACACGCGCCGCGGGTTCCTCGACGGCATCGGGCTGCGGCTGCCGACGGTCGCGGTGCGGCCGGGCACGCCGAACGCCGCGGCCTCGGGGTTCTTCTCGAACATCATCCGCGAGCCGCTGAACGGGCAGGAGGCGATCCTGCCGGTGCCCGACGAGACCCGCCACTGGCTCTGCTCGCCGCGCTCCGCGGTCGGCTTCCTGGTGCACGCCGCGACCGTCGACGGCGCCGCGATCGGCCCGCGCCGCACCCTCTCGATGCCCGGGGTCTCGGTGACCGTGGCCGAGCAGCTCGAGGCGCTGCGCCGGGCCGGCGGCGACGCGGCCGTGGCCCGCGTCCGGCGGGAGCGCGACGAGGCGATCGCGGGGATGGTCGGCGCCTGGGCCCGGGCGTTCGACCCGCAGCGCGCGCTGGCCCTCGGCTTCCGGGCCGACGACGACTTCGACGCCATCGTGCAGGCCCACGTCGCCGACGAGCTCCACGGGCTGACGCGATGAGCCCGGTCGCCCTGGTCACCGGCGCCGGGAGCGGCGTCGGACGGGCCTCGGCGATCGCCCTGGCCGGCGCCGGGTTCCGCCTCGTGCTGTCCGGCCGGCGGCCCGAGCCGCTGCAGGAGACGGCTGCCGCCATCGGCCCCGACACGCTCGTCCAGCCGTGCGACGTCACCGACCCGGACGCGGTCGACGCCCTGTTCGCCGCCGTCGAGGAGCGACACGGCCGGCTCGACCTGCTGTTCAACAACGCCGGCCTGTTCTCCCGCTCGGTGCCGCTCGCAGAGCTCACCTACGAGGACTGGCGGAGCGTGCTCGACACCAACCTGACCGGCGCCTTCCTGTGCACCCGGGCGGCGTTCCGGCTCATGGGGCGCCAGCAGCCGCGCGGCGGGCGGATCATCAACAACGGCTCGATCTCGGCCCACGTGCCGCGGCCGAACTCGGCCCCGTACACCGCGGCCAAGCACGGGATGACCGGCCTCACCCGCTCGACGGCCCTCGACGGGCGGGCGCTCGACATCGCCTGCGGGCAGATCGACATCGGCAACGCCGCCACCGAGATGACCGGGGCGATGCAGACCGGCGTGCTGCAGGCCGACGGCCGGATCGCCGCCGAGCCGACGATGGACGTCGAGCACGTCGCCCGGGCGGTGGTCTACATGGCGACGCTGCCGCCCGACGTGAACGTCCCCTTCCTGACGGTGATGGCCACCAAGATGCCGCTGCTCGGCCGCGGGTGACTCGCGCGACCGATCAGGAATCGAGAAGCGCGGGTCGTGCAGCGGGGGTTAGCGTCCCGGGCATGGGCATCACCATTCACGCGAGCTTCCTCCCGCAGAGCGATCCCGACGCCACGACCGCGTTCTACCGCGACGTCCTGGGCTTCGAGATCCGAAACGACGTCGAGTACAACGGGCTGCACTGGATCACCGTCGGCCCGCCGAGCCAGCAGGAGACGTCGATCGTCCTGCACCCGCCGGGCGTCGGCAACGGCATCACCGAGGACGAGCGCCGCACGATCGCCGAGATGATGGCCAAGGGGACGTACGGCACCCTGCTCCTGGCCTCCGAGGACGTCGACGGCACCTTCGAGCGGCTGCAGGCGAGCGACGCCGAGGTCGTGCAGGAGCCGACCGACCAGCCGTACGGGGTGCGCGACTGCGCCTTCCGCGACCCGTCGGGGAACCTGCTGCGGATCCAGCAGCGATGAGCACGGCGGCCGCCGACAGCCACGACCTGATCCGGGTGCACGGCGCGCGGGTGAACAACCTCAAGGACGTCAGCATCGAGATCCCGAAGCGCCGGCTGACGGTGTTCACCGGCGTCTCGGGCTCGGGCAAGAGCTCGCTGGTGTTCGGCACCATCGCCGCCGAGTCGCAGCGGCTGATCAACGAGACCTACAGCACGTTCGTGCAGGGCTTCATGCCGACGCTGGCGCGGCCCGAGGTCGACGTCCTCGACGGGCTGACGACCGCGATCCTGGTCGACCAGCAGCGGATGGGCGCCGACCCTCGCTCGACGGTCGGCACCGCCACCGACGCGAACGCGCTCCTGCGGATCCTGTTCAGCCGGCTCGGCAACGCCGCACATCGGCTCGCCGAACGCCTACTCCTTCAACGTCCCGTCGGTCAAGGCGACCGGCGCGATCACCGTCGAGCGCGGCACCAAGAAGACGGTGCGGGCGTCGTTCTCGCGCACCGGCGGCATGTGCCCGCGCTGCGAGGGCCGCGGCGCGGTCAACGACATCGACCTGAGCGAGCTGTACGACGAGAGAAGTCGCTGAGCGGCGGCGCGCTGAAGGTGCCCGGCTACAGCATGGACGGCTGGTACGGCCGGATCTTCGCCGGCAGCGGCTTCTTCGACATGGACAAGCCGATCAGGGACTTCTCGAAGAAGGAGCTGAACGCGCTCCTCTACCACGAGCCGGTGCGGATCAAGGTCGAGGGGATCAACCTGACCTACGAGGGCCTGATCCCGAAGATGCAGAAGTCGATGCTGTCGAAGGACGTCGACGCGCTGCAGCCGCACGTCCGCCGCTTCGTCGAGCGGGCGGTGACGTTCACCACCTGCCCGGAGTGCGACGGCACCCGGCTCAGCGAGGGCGCGCGCTCGTCGCGCATCGGGAAGGTCAACATCGCCGACGCCTGCGCGATGCAGATCAGCGACCTCGCCGACCTGGGTGCGCGGCCTCGACGAGCCGTCGGTGGCGCCGCTGCTCGAGGCCCTGCGGCAGAGCCTCGACTCGTTCGTCGAGATCGGGCTCGGCTACCTCTCGCTCGACCGGCCGTCGGGCACGCTGTCGGGCGGCGAGGCCCAGCGCACCAAGATGATCCGCCAGCTCGGCTCCTCGCTGACCGACGTGACCTACGTCTTCGACGAGCCCACCACGGGCCTGCACCCGCACGACGTCGAGCAGATGAACGACCTGCTGCTGCGGCTGCGCGACAAGGGCAACACGGTGCTCGTGGTGGAGCACGAGCCCGAGACGATCGCGATCGCCGACCACGCCGTCGACCTCGGTCCCGGGCGCCGGCAAGGACGGGCGGCGACGGTGTGCTTCGAGGGCACCGTCGACGGGCTGCGGTCGAGCGACACCGTCACCGGCCGCCACCTCGACGACCGGGCCGCCCTCAAGCAGGCCGTGCGGACGTCGACCGGGGCGCTCGAGATCCGCGGCGCGACGACCCACAACCTGCAGGACGTCGACGTCGACATCCCGCTCGGGGTGCTGGTGGTCATCACCGGCGTCGCCGGCTCCGGCAAGAGCTCGCTGGTGCACGGCTCGATGCCCGCGGGCGCGGGCGTGGTGTCGATCGACCAGGGCCCGATCCACGGCTCGCGGCGGAGCAACCCGGCGACCTACACCGGGCTCCTCGACCCGATCCGGAAGGCCTTCGCGAAGGCCAACGGCGTGAAGCCGGCCCTGTTCAGCGCGAACTCCGAGGGCGCCTGCCCGACCTGCAACGGCGCCGGCGTGATCTACACCGACCTGGGCGTGATGGCGACCGTCGAGACGACCTGTGCGAGGAGTGCGGGGGCAAGCGCTTCGACGCGTCGGTGCTCGAGTACCGGCTCGGCGGCCGCGACATCAGCGAGGTGCTGGCGATGTCGGTGCTCGAGGCGCGGGACTTCTTCGGCGAGGGCGACGCCCGCACGCCGGCCGCGCACAAGGTGCTCGAGCGGCTCGCCGACGTCGGGCTCGGCTACCTCACCATCGGGCAGCCGCTGACCACGCTGTCCGGCGGCGAGCGCCAGCGGCTGAAGCTGGCCACCCAGATGGCCGAGAAGGGCGACGTCTACGTCCTCGACGAGCCGACCACCGGCCTGCACCTGGCGGACGTCGCGCAGCTGCTCGGCCTGCTCGACCGGCTCGTCGACGCGGGCCGGTCGGTGATCGTCGTCGAGCACTCCCAGGCCGTGATGGCGCACGCCGACTGGATCATCGACCTCGGCCCCGGCGCCGGGAACGACGGCGGCCGGATCGTCTTCGAGGGCCCGCCCGCGGACCTCGTCGGCCGCCCGCTCGACCCTCACCGGCGAGCACCTCGCGGCCTACGTCGGAGCCTGAGATGTGCCGAGCTCCTGCGGCCGATGCGTGGCACGATCTGGTGCGTGAGCGGTCGACCGGAGGCCCAGCACCTGAGCGATCTCGCCCGGCTGCGCCGTGTCCGCGACCGGATCGACCGCGAGTACGCGAAGCCGCTCGACGTCGAGGCGCTGGCGCGCGGGGCGCACATGTCGGCCGGGCACCTGAGCCGCCAGTTCCGGCTGGCCTACGGCGAGTCGCCGTACGGCTACCTGATGACGCGGCGGATCGAGCGGGCGATGGCGCTCCTGCGGCGCGGCGACCTCAGCGTCACCGAGGTCTGCTTCGAGGTCGGCTGCGCGTCGCTCGGCACCTTCAGCACCCGCTTCGCGGAGCTCGTCGGGATGCCGCCGAGCGAGTACCGCCGCCGCGCCGGCGACGCGACGCTCGGGATGCCGCCGTGCGTGGCCCGGCAGGTGACCCGTCCGGTGCGGAGCCGCGAGGCCGCGGCACCGACCGCGCTAGCTGTCGTAGCGGAGCTGGCAGCTCGGGCTGACGTGCAGGTGCCAGCTGGTCTTCAGGCCGTGCTGCACCTGGCGGCCGCTGAAGACGTAGCGCGTGTAGGCCCGCACGGTGTGGCCGTCGCAGTGCAGGGTCTTCGGCTCGGAGGCCACGAGCCGGGCGTGGGCGGTGCCCGGGCCGTAGTGGGTGAGGCGGCCCTGGGCGCAGTTCGGGGTGCAGCTCTTGGCGCCGAGCCCGCCGGTCGCGGTGGCCGTCGCGCCGCCCCAGGTCCACCAGTGCAGGTGCTCCCACCAGAGCGTGCCGTCGCCGGTCGGCGTGGCCTGGTCCGGCCGGATCGTCAGCACCTTCGACGAGCCGAGCGGGTGGCCGTAGCCGACGTCCACCAGCACGGTCGGGATCGAGGGCGTCGCCGCTCCGAGCAGCACGCAGGTTGCGCCGACGAGCGCGGCGCCGAGCATCAGTCGTCGCATCGGACCTCCGAGGAACGGTTCCAGGCCGCATGGTACGACCGGGCCGGAACCGGCTCGGTTCCAGGCCCGGCGCTTGCGCCCGCCCACCGCGGTGGGCTACAAGCGTGCCCGTGACGCTCGACTTCCGGGTGCTGGGCCCGCTCGAGGTCGTCCGCGACGGCACGCCGCTCGCGCTCGGCGGACCGAAGCCGCGCGCGCTCGTCGCGAGCCTGCTCCTGCAGCGTGGGCGGGCGGTGTCGATCGACGAGCTGGTCGACGCCCTGTGGGGCGCCGAGCCGCCGGCGAGCGCCGCGGCGTCGGTGCACACCTACGTGTCGCGGCTCCGGCGGAGCCTCGGCGACGCGCTCGTGGCCCGGCCGCCGGGCTACGCCCTGGTCGTGGAGCCGGGGCAGCTCGACCTCGACCGCTTCGAGACGCGGCTCGCCCGGGGGCGCGAGCTCCTGCACGCCGGCGACCCGGCGGCGGCCGCCGCCGCGCTGCGCGAGGCCCTCGGCCAGTTCCGCGGCGAGCCGCTCGCCGATCTGGCCTTCGAGCCGTTCGCCCGGGCCGAGATCGCCCGGCTCGTCGAGCTCCGGCTGGGAGCGCTCGAGGAGCGGATCGACGCCGACCTCGGCCGCGGCGCCCACGCCGAGGTCGTCGGCGAGCTCGAGGCGCTGTGCGCCGAGCACCCGCTGCGCGAGCGGCTGCGCGGGCAGCTGATGCTCGCCCTGTACCGCTGCGGCCGGCAGGCGGACGCGCTGGCCGCCTACACCGGCCTTCGGCGGCGGCTCGACGACGAGCTCGGCCTGCAGCCCGACGCCGCGCTGCAGCGGCTCGAGCGGGCGATCCTGCAGCACGACCCGGATCTCGCCGCGCCCGGCCGGCCCGTCGCCGCGCCGGCGCCGCCGGCCGAGCCGGTCCGAAAGCGGGTCACGGTGCTGGTGTGCGATCTGGCGGTCGAGGACGACGGCGACCCCGAGCGGCACGCCCGCCGCGTCGACCGCGTCCTCTCGGAGGCCCGCTCGGTGCTCGAGCGGCACGGCGCCAGCGTCCGCTTCCTGCCGGCCGAGCGCGTGCTCGCGGTGTTCGGCGTGCCGCGGGTGCACGAGGACGACGTGCTGCGCGCCGCCCGGGCCGCGCTCGAGCTGCCCGCCGGGGCCTGCACCGGGATCGCCAGCGGCGACGTGGTCGTGGCCGGCGAGGAGCCGCGCGGGCCGGCGCTCGCGGCGGCGGCCCGGCTGGCGTCCCGGGCCGAGCCGTCGCTGCCGCTGGTGGACGGGCTGTCCGAGCGGCGTGCTGCGCGACGTCGGCCGGCTCGAGCCTCGCGGCGACGCGTTCGCCCTGCTCGACCTGGTGCCGGGCGCCGAGGCGCCGGTCCGCCGGCACGGCGCGCCGCTCGTCGGCCGCCGCCGCGAGGCCGCGCTCGTCCGCCACGCGGTCGAGCGCGCCGCCGACGAGCGCCGGGCGCACCTGCTCACCGTGCTCGGCGCGCCCGGCGTGGGGAAGAGCCGGCTGGCGGCCGAGGCGATCGCCGAGCTGCCGGCGGGCTGGCGCGTGGCCCGCGGGCGCTGCGCGGCCTACGGCGAGGCCGCGGGGCTGCGACCGCTGGCCGACGTGGCGGCCGAGGCCGCCGGCGCCGCGGCCAGCGATCCGCCGGCGGAGGCCTTCGCCCGGATCGAGCAGGCACTCGCCGCCGAGCGCCGCTCCGAGGCGCTGGCCGCCCGGCTCGCCGGCCTGCTCGGCCTGCGCGAGCCGGGCCCGCCCGAGGAGACCGCCTGGGCGCTGCGCCGACTGCTCGAGGCCGTCGCCTCGCGGGCGCCGCTGCTGGTCGTGCTCGACGACCTGCACTGGGCCGAGCCCGGCGTGCTCGACGCCATCGGGCACGTGGCCGAGCACGCCGCGCGTCCCCTCGTCCTCCTGTGCCTGGCCCGGCCGGAGCTGCTCGACCTGCGGCCGGGCTTCGGCGGCGGCCTGCCGAACGCGAGCTCCGTCCGGCTCGAGCCGCTGCCGCCGCCCGAGGCCGCGCGCCTGGCGCGCGAGCTCCTGGGCGGCGACGTCGATCCGCGCGTCGAGGCCGGCCTGCTCGAGGCGGCGGGCGGGAACCCGCTGTTCACCGAGGAGCTCGTGGCGATGCTGCGCGACGACGGCCGGCTGGCGCGCGCAGGACGGGCGCTGGGTGCTGGCCGGCACGGACACCGCGCTGAGCGCGCCGCCGACGATCCAGGCGCTGCTCGCGGCCCGCCTCGACGGGCTCGGCGCCGACGAGCGGCGCGTCCTGCAGCGAGCCGCGGTGGCCGGCGAGACGTTCTCCCTGGACACCCTCGAGGCGCTGAACGGCGACGCCACCCACGCCGTGGCCGAGCGGGCGCTCTTGCAGCTCCGCCGGCTCGGCCTGGTGCGTCCGTTGGGCGACGACGAGTCGTTCGCCTTCCGCCACGCCCTGATCCGGGACGCGGCCTACGAGGCGCTGCCGCTGGAACGCCGTGCGGCGCTGCACGAGCGGCTCGCGCGCTGGCTCGACGTGAACGCCGCCGCGGCCGAGCGTGACGCCCTCGTCGGCACCCAGCTCGAGCGTGCCGCCGCGTCGCTGGCGCTGATCGGCGAGCGCGCCGACGCCCTGCGCGCCGAGGCGGCTGCGCGACTCGCCGCCGCCGGCCGGGCCCGGGCCGCGCACGACGACGTCGTCGCCGCGGCGGGCCTGCTCGAGCGGGCCGTCGCCCTCGTCGAGCAGGGCGATCGCGAGCGGCTGGCGCTGCTCGTCGACCTGGCCGAGGTGCAGCGCGAGGTCGGCGACCCGGAGGCCCTGGCCGGCACGCTGTCGGCGCTGGCGGGCCGCGCTCGAGCGCACGCCCGACGTCGCCAGCGCGGTCCGGGCCCGGCTCGTCGAGGCGGTGATCCGGCTCCACCAGGACCCGGCCAGCGTCGGCGACGTGCGCGAGATCGCGGCCGACGCGATCCGCGCCCTCACGCCGCTCGACGACCACGGCGGCCTGGCCCGGGCCTGGATCCTGTCGTCGATGGCCGACGGCCTGCAGGGCAGGCTGGGCGCCGAGCGGCGCTCGATCGAGCGGGCCGGCGAGCACGCGCGGCTGGCCGGCGACGAGCGGCGCGTCTGGGACTACCGCGTCCGCATCGGCACGGGCGCACATGTGGGGTGAGACGCCGGCGCCGGAGCTCGAGCAGTACGGTCGGGAGCTGCTGGCGGAGGCTCAAGCCGCGGCGACCGCACCGCCGAGGCGGCGGGCGAGGTCTGCATCGGGCTCGCCTGGCGCATGCAGGGACGCGGCGACGAGGGCCGCGAGCACGCGCTGCGCGGGCTCGGCGGCGATCCGCGAGCTCGGCCTGCGGATGCGGGCCAGCGCGGTGCTCGAGCTGCTCGCCCAGGTCGAGCTCCTGCGCGGCGATCTGCCCGCCGCCGAGGCGGCGCTGCGCGAGGCCTACGCGATCCTCGCGTCGACCGGCGAGCAGGGCTACCTGGTCGGCGTCGCCCCGGCGCTCGGGTCGATCCTGTGCTCGCTGGGCCGGCACGACGAGGCCGAGCCGCTGACCCGGCTGAGCGAGGAGCACGCCGTCGCCGAGGACGTGATCGCCCAGCTGCTGTGGCGCGAGCGTGCGGGCCCGGGTGCTGGCGAGCCGCGGCGAGCACGCGGCAGCCGAGGCGCTGGCCCGCGAGGCGGCCGCGATGGCCGCCCAGACCGAGTGCCTGAACGTGCGCGGCGGCGCGCTCCTCGGCCTGTCCGAGGTGCTGGCAGCTCGAGGCCGCGGGGAGGAGGCCGCCGAGGTCGCCGAAGCCGCCTGCGCGGTGTTCGAGCGCAAGGGGAACGCAGGTCGACGCGGCCCGCGCGATGCTGGCCGCGTCACGGGCTCGGGAACCCGAAGGGGGTGCTCGTCCGTCGTAGAGGCATGCACGCGCGGCTTCCGATCCTGCTCGGCGCCCTGGCCGTGGCCCTGTTCGCGGTCGCGCTGGCCGTGGCGGCGCCGTTCTCGTCGCCCGACCCCGGGAACGCGAACGACGTGCCGGTCCGCCTGGCCCGGGTCGACGTGGTCGTGCAGGGCGGGTTCGCCTACCGCCACGTCGAGGCCCACGTCACCGACACGCCGCGGCTGAAGATGCTCTCGAACACCCTGCCGATGCCGCTGCCGGCGTCGGGCCGGGTGTTGCGGACGAGCTGCGCCGACTGCCTCGAGACGACGGTGACGCTGCGGACGACCGGCGGCGCCGTCCGCGCCTACCGCTGGACGGAGATCCCGCCGCGCGGCCTGGCACCGTTCGCCAAAGCCCTCGCGCGCATGATCTGACATGCTGGCGCGCCGATGGACCTCGACGCGCTGCTCACGGAGCCGCTCGACGGCCGCTTTCGGGCCTTCCCCGACACCGCCGGGCGGGTCGCCCTCGCGGACGCCGGCGCCCAGGGCTGGAACGTCGCTCGCGGCGACCTGCCGTTTCCCGTCCTGACGATCGACGACGGGGCGATCGACCACAACCTGCACGCGATGCACCGCTGGTGCAGCGAGCAGGGCGTCGCGATCGCGCCCCACGGCAAGACGACGATGGCGCCGCTGCTGTTCCGGCGGCAGCTCGCCGCCGGGGCCTGGGGGCTGACCGCCGCCACCGGCTTCCAGGCCGCGGTGATGGCCGCCGCCGGGGCCCCGCGGATCATCCTGGCCAACGAGCTCGTCGGCACGGCCGAGGTGGCCCGGGTCGCGGCGCTGCTGCGCGACGGCGTGGCCGTGTACACGCTGGTCGACTCGGTGCGCGGCGTCGAGCTGCTCGACGCGGCCCTCGAGCTGGCCGGCGGCGGGCCTCTGAGCGTGCTGCTCGAGATCGGCGCGCCCGGCTCGCGGGCAGGCGCCCGCGACGACGAGACGGCCCGCGAGGTCGCCGAGGCGGTCGGCCGCAGCCGGCACCTGGTCCTGAGCGGCGTCGAGGCCTGGGAGGGCGTGCTCGGCCACGACCGCTCCGAGGCCACGCTCGGCGCGGTCGACGCCCTGTGCGAGCGGGCCGTGGCCCTCGCCGGGGCCCTCGACGCGGCGGGTGCGTTCGCCGGGGCGGAACAGATCCTGCTGACGGCCGGGGGGTCGAGCTTCTTCGACCGCGTGGCCCTCAAGCTACGCGCCAGCGGCCTCAGCCGGCCGTGCCGGACGGTGCTGCGCAGCGGCTGCTACCTGACGCACGACCACGGGCTGTACGACGGGCTCTCGCCGCTGGCCGGCGAGCTCCGGCCCGCCCTGACGCTGTGGGCCGACGTCCGCTCGCTGCCCGAGCCGGGCCTCGCGATCGTGGGCTTCGGCAAGCGCGACGCGCCGTACGACGCCGGCCTGCCGACGGTGCTCTCGCACGCCGGCGCCGAGGTCGTGGCGACCAACGACCAGCACGCGTTCGTTCGCTACGAGGGCGACCTTCGCGTCGGCGACGTCCTGCGCCTCGGCATCTCGCACCCGTGTACGGCGTTCGACAAGTGGCCGGCGCTCCCGCTGGTGGACGACCAGGCCAACGTGGTCGGCGCCGTCCGCACCATCTTCTAGGAGGAACCAGGCGTGGCGAAGGAGATCGTCAGCACCGACCAGGCGCCGCAGCCGGGCGGGCCGTACAGCACCGCGGTCGTGGCGAACGGGTTCGTGTTCATCGCCGGCCAGACGCCCAGGCGGCCCGACGGCTCGAAGGTCGAGGGGTCGTTCACCGACGACTGCGAGCAGGTCTTCGACAACCTCGACGCGGTCGCGAAGGCCGCCGGCGCCTCGCTGCACGACGCCGTCAAGGTGAGCGTCTTCCTGCGCGACTTCTCGGACTTCCCAGAGCTGAACCGGATCTTCGCCGAGCGCTTCGGCGACCACCCGCCGGCGCGGACCACGGTGCCCTCCGACCTGCCGGGGTTCTCGATCGAGGTGGACGTGATCCTGGCGCTGCCCGACTGACGTGAGCTACGACCTGCTGTTCCGCGGCGGCGACCTGGTCGACCCGGCCGCGCGCCGCCGCGGGCGGTTCGACGTGGCCGTCGTCGACGGGAAGGTGGCGGCGGTCGAGCGGGCGATCGACCCGGGCCTGGCGGGCCGCGTGGTCGACGCCGAGGGCCTGCTGGTGGTGCCCGGGCTGGTCGACCTGCACACGCACGTGTACGACGGCTCGACCTACTGGGGCATCGACGCGGCCGCCTGGGCGCCGCACTGCGGCACGACCACCTGGGTCGATGCCGGATCCGCCGGGGCCTACACGCTGCGCGGGCTGCAGAACGTCGCGGCCGGCGCCGATCCGGTGCGGGTCAAGGCGTTCGTCAACCTGTCGAGCATCGGGCTCGCCGGGCCCACCTGGGAGCTCGCCAACCCCGGCTACCTCGACGAGGACGCGTGTCTTCAGGCGATCGAGTCGGCGCCGGAGCTGGCCGTCGGGGTCAAGGCCCGGATCGACGCGCAACACCGTCGGCGCGCTCGGCGTCGAGCCGCTGAAGGCCGCCGTGCGGGTCGCCGAGGGGGCCGGGATGCGGCTGATGCTGCACATCGGCGAGGGCCCGCCGGAGCTCGCCGAGGTCATCACGCTGCTGCGCGAGGGGGACGTCCTCACCCACTGCGCCACGCCGGGCTCGATGCGGCTCGTCGGCGACGACGGCTCGCTCAGCCGGGGCGTGCGCGAGGCGATCGACCGCGGCGTCGTCCTCGACGTCGGCCACGGCGGCGGATCGTTCTCGTTCCGCCTGGCCGCGGCCCTGCTCGAGGCCGGGCTCCCGCCGCAGACCATCTCGAGCGACGCCCACCAGATCAGCGTGCGCCGCTCGATGTTCGACCTCCCGACCTGCCTCTCGAAGTACCTGGCCCTCGGGCTCGGCCTGGACGACGTGATCGCGGCTGCGACGGCGGCGCCTGCGGCGCTCATCGGCGAGGCCGGGCGGCTCGGCACGCTCGCGGTCGGCGCGGTCGCCGACGTCTGCCTGCTGTCGCGGGAGGCGGGCCAGTTCCCGCTGATGGACGTGACGGGCGAGAGGCGCCAGGCAGCGGAGCGGCTGCGTGCGGTGCGCACGTTCGCGTCCGGGATCGAGCTGATCCACGGCCCGCTCCCGCCGCCCGCTCCCTGGGCGACCGCCCTTCCCTGAGGGATCGCCGGCACTACTATCCGTCTGCACCGGGCGCTCCCGGTCCGACCAGACGATGAAACAGCTCCGACGCCCACACCGACGACGCCAGATGGGAGCAGGACCGATGCGAGCCGCGCTCGCCATGGTGCTGGCGCTCTGCTGCTTCACTGCGAACGCCGCGGCCGACGACGCGCTCGACGCGTCGTCGCGCCACGCCGTCCAGCTCGCCCGGACGCAGGTGACCGCCACGAACGGCCAGATCGCGGCCGGCGCCTACCCGCAGATCGACCTGCGCACCGGCTGGACGACCACGGACGCCGCCGGCTGGACGAGCGGGTTCCTGCCCGGCAGCCTGTGGTCGCTCTACCAGGCCACCGGCGACCCGTCCCTCGAGGCTGCCGCGACCACCCGTCAGGCGGCGCTGGCCGGCGAGGCCCAGGACGCGGCCAACTCGGACATCGGCTTCATCCTGCTCGCGAGCTCGGGCAACGCCTGGAGCCTCGCGAGCCGGGCCGGCGACCGCTCGCTCATCCTGCAGGGCGCCGCGACCCTGGCCCAGCGCTACAGCCCGGTCGTGGGGGCGGTGCGCTCGCGCGACGGCGGCGGGCCGGGACACTTCAAGGTCATCGTCGACACGCTGATGAGCGTCCAGCTCCTGTACGCGGGCGCGGCGCTCGGGGGCGACCCGGCCTGGAAGACGATGGCCACGAACCACGCGCTCACCGCGCTGCGCAACAACGTGCGTGCCGACGGCAGCGTCGTCCAGCTCGTGGACTACGACCCTGCGACCGGCGCGGTGATCGCGAAGGACAACCCGCAGGCCTACAGCCTCGACACGACCTGGTCGCGCGGCGAGGCCTGGGCCCTCGACGGCCTGGCCGACGCGTACATCGCGACGAAGGACGCCCGCCTGCTCGACGGCGCGCGGCGGGTGGCCGCGTTCACCCTGGCCCACCTGCCGGCCGACGGCGTCCCGTACTGGGACTACCAGGACCCCTCGATCCCGTCGGCGCCCCGCGACAGCTCGGCGGCTGCCATCAGCGCGCTCGGCCTGTACACGTTGGCGCTGGCGGATCCGGACGCCGGCCAGCGCGCGGCCGATGCCGCGGCCGCCGACCACATCGTCGCCTCGCTCACCTCGTCGGCGTACCTCGCGGAGGGATCCGCGTTCGACTCGGTCCTGCTGCACGCGACCCACCAGTACCGCATGGGCACCCGCGACGTCGGCACGTCCTACGGCGACTACTACCTGCTGCAGGCGCTGCTCGAGCGGCGGCTGCTGCCCGCGTCGGGGAGCGCGCTGCACGTCGTCGCGGCGACCGCCAGCAAGGGCAGGAACCCCGGCAACACGATCGACGGGCGGACCGGCACGAGCTGGTCGGCCAAGGGCGACGGCGTGACGCTCCGGCTCGACCTCGGCAGCGCGAGGACGGTGCACCGGGTCTCGATCGCCTGGGTCAAGGGCGACCGCCAGGCCTTCCGCTACGACGTCCGCACGTCGCTCGACGGAACGACCTTCGCGGCGGCCGGGAGCGCCGTCAGCTCGGGCACCCGGGCAGGCTTCGAGACGCTCGCGATCCCGCCCGTCAGCGCCCGCTACGTCCAGCTCGTGCTGCACGGGAGCAGCACCAGCGCGAAGGCGGCGATCTCCGAGGTCGAGATTCGCTGACAACGCACGTGCGGAGTGCTACGATCGGTCCCAACACCGAGACCCGACACGACTACGCGCTAGAGCGTTCAGGTCATGCCGGGTCTCGTTGGCGTTTTCGGGCCGGCGTCGCCGACGCCCGGCGCGTCGTCTACGCTCGCGCGGTGGACGTGGTAGCCGTCATCAACGGCAAGGGCGGCGTCGGCAAGACCACGACGACGGTCTCCCTCGCCGGGGCGCTCGCCGCCGACGGGCAGCGGACGCTGGTCGTGGACCTGGACCCGCAGGGCTCGGCCGGGCGGGCGCTCGGCATCGAGGTGCTCGAGCAGGGCGGGGCCGCCGCCGGCTTCTCGGGCAAGCGCGAGTGGGCCGTCCGCTACGCCGCCGCCGATCCGCTCGGCCGGCTGGCCGTGGTTCCCGCGGGGGGCGACCTCGCCGAGGCCGCGGCAGCGCTGGCGCGCGACCCGTCGCGCAGCGACCGGCTGCAGCGCTCGCTCGACATCGAGCGACATCGCTGGAACGTGATCCTGCTCGACACCCCGCCCGCGGTCGGCGCCCTCTCGGATGCGGCGCTGGCGACGGCGGATGCGGTCGTGATCCCGGTCGCCGCCGGCTACCTGGCGCTCGACGCGCTGCAGGCCGTGCTGGCCCAGGTGCGCCGGGCCGAGAAGGCGAACGGCCGCCGCTTCACGCCGCTCGCGCTGCTGCCGACGTTCGTCGACCGCCGCAGCGCCTCGTCGACCGCCGCGATGCGGGTCCTGCAGGGGCAGCTCGACGGGTCGCTGATGCTCGGCGAGATCCCGCGCAGCGCCCGCTTCGACCACGCCGCGCTCGAAGGTGTCCCGATCGGCTCGCTCGCGCCGCGCTCGGCGGCGGCGGCCGCCTACCTGCCAGGCGGCGCGCGGGCTGCTCGCCGCGCTCGGCCGTCCCGCGCGCCCGCGCCGGGCGATCAAGGCGTACGCGGACACCGACGTCCGCGGCGCGATGCGCGGCAGCCGGGCCTAGCTCGGCGCGTCGAGCGCGTGTCCCTCGTCGTCGGCGGGCGGGAGGGTGCGCTGCGCCTCGCCCGCCGGCAGCGGGCGGATCGTCGCTCCGCGGCGGCGGTCGCGCTCGGCCTGGATCGAGATCCCGAGCGCCCGCACGGTGTAGGCCGAGGCCGCGGTGCGTCCCTGCCGCTCGAGCCAGCGGACGAGCTCGCAGACCAGGAAGATGGCCTGGCGGCGAGCGTCGCCGTCGACGTCGTAGGAGCGCGAGGTCCTGCCCTGCTCGAGCGCGGCGCGCGCCCAGTCGCCGGCCTTGCGGACGTACGGCCGGGCGGCCCGGCTCTGCGGCTCGCGCCGGGCCGGGAGCGGTGCGGCATCGGGCGTGACCGTGCTGGGCTCGCCGCCGTTCTCGGCCGCCCGGGCGCGCCGGTTCATGTCCTGCAGGCCCAGCACCAGCGGCGGGCTGGCCTCCTCCCACTCGCCCGCGAGCGCGTGCTCCAGGCCGTGTCCGATCTGGCGGCGCAGCGCCGGCGTCAGCTCGACCGGCGAGAACAGGAGCTCCTCCTGGATCAGCACCACCAGCGCCGAGCCCTTGATGACCGGCTCGAGCAGGTCGAGCACGATCTCCTCGCCGGCCTCGTCGACCAGCCGCACGAGCGTCGCCGCCTGGGCCACCGGCAGGTTGCGCAGGAGGAACCAGAGCGGGTGCCCGCCCCAGCGGTCGCGCAGGTCGCGCAGCGTGCGCAGGCGCGGCTGCAGCGCCTCGGCAGCCAGGGCGGCGCGGCCGGCGACGCGGCCGAGCAGCGCGGCGCGCTGGGCGTCGACGCCGGCGGCCTTGATGATCCGCGAGGTCCAGCTGTTCGAGCGGGGGAGCTTCACTCGTTTCACGGTACCCGGTGAACTACCGTGCCAGGCACGTGCCGCGCCGCAGCTTCCTGCTCACGTTGCCCGCGCCGGTGCTCGAGGCCGGGCTGCAGCAGCTACGCGTCGAGCTCCAGGTGCCCGAGGGGTTTCCCCCGGAGGTCGACGAGGAGGCTCGCGCCGCGGCCGCCGCCGAGCCCGTGTCCGACGGGCGGGTGGATGCGACGGACATCCCGTTCGTGACGATCGACCCGCCCGGCAGCCAGGACCTCGACCAGGCGTTCCACGCCGAGCGGCGCGGTGACGGCTACCGCGTCCACTACGCGATCGCCGACGTGGCCGCGTTCGTCGCGCCCGGGAGCGCGGCTCGACGCCGAGGCCCGCCGCCGCGGCCAGACGCTCTACTGCCCCGACTGCCGCACGCCGCTCTATCCGACGGTGCTGAGCGAGGGCGCGGCGAGCCTGCTCGCTGCCGTCGAGCGCCCGGCGCTCCTGTGGACGGTCGATCTCGACGCTCGCGGCGAGCAGGCCGGCGTGTCGGTCAGCGCGCGCGTGGGTGCGAAACCGGGCCCAGCTCGACTACGCGGCCGTCCAGGCGGCGCTGGACGCGGGGGAGGCCGATCCGTCGCTGGTGCTGCTGCGGGAGGTCGGGGAGCTGCGGCTGGCGCTCGAGCGCGAGCGCGGCGGAGTGTCGCTGCCGCTGCCGGCGCACGAGGTGGAGGTCTCGGACGCCGGGTACCGGCTCGCGTTCCGGCTGCCGTTGCCGGTGGAGCAGTGGAACGCCCAGATCTCCCTGCTCACGGGCATGGCCGCGGCCGGGCTGATGCTGCGGGCCGGAGCCGGGCTGCTGCGGGTCGTGCCGCCGGCGGATCCGAACGCGATCGAGGAGCTGCGCCACCTGGCCGTCTCGCTGCGCGTGCAGTGGCCCGACGGGATGCGCTACAGCGACTTCATCTCGAGCCTGGACGCGGCGAAGCCCGAGCACGCGGCGCTCCTGACGCTGGCCACCCGGGTGCTGCGGGGCGCGGCGTACCGGGCGTTCGACGGCGAGCCGCCGGCCGACGTGGAGCACCACGCGCTGGCCGCGCCGTACGCCCACGTGACGGCGCCGCTGCGGCGGCTGGCCGACCGCTACACGAGCGAGCTGGCGCTGGCGGCCTGCGCCGGGCGCGATCCCGAGCCCTGGGCCCGGGCCGGCCTGCCGCAGCTCCCGCGGCTGATGGCCGACGGCGACCGGCGGGCCGGCGTGCTCGAGCGGAGCGTCGTCGACCTCGTCGAGGCGTCGGTGCTGGCGCCGCGGCTGGGTGAGCGGTTCCGGGCGACGGTGCTGTCGACGCGCCACGACGAGAGCCGGGTGCAGGTGCTGGAGCCGGCCGTGCGGGCGCCCTGCCGCGGGCCCGGGCTGTCACCCGGGGGGACGGTGCTGGCCCGGCTGGCGGTCGCCGATCCGGCGACGCGGAAGGTCGAGTTCGAGGCCGGCGGGGCGGCGCTGGCTCAGCCGAGCAGTCCGAGCGCGTAGGCGCTGCTCGAGACCAGTCCGGCGAAGCAGAAGAGGGCGAGCGAGGCGAGCACGTTCATGGCGGGTTCGACCCGCCGAGCGTCAGCGCGGTTCCCGTTCGCGCGTCCGTCCGGCCGGAGGAACGTGCCGCCGGCACGCCGGGCTTCGGGCCAGAATGGCTGCATGACGTCCCCTCTTCGCCGCTCGTCCCCGAGACCCCTGCCGGCGGGCTCGTGAGCGCCGCGACCGTCGCGGAGCGGCGAGAGGAGGAGGCGCCGCCGCAGCACCGGCGGATCCTCCTGGTCGCCGCGGGGCTCCTCTTCCTGCTGTCGATCGGCCTGGCGGCGAGCGGCGTCGGCCAGAAGGCCGGCGTGCTGTCGGACTGGCAGGCGTGGACGCTCGGCGTGACCCAGGGGCTGACCGAGTTCCTGCCGATCTCGTCGTCGGGGCACCTGATCCTGGTGCCGTGGCTGGGCGACTGGACCTACCTGTCCGACCACCCGGACTACAACAAGACGTTCGACGTGGCGCTGCACGCCGGGACGCTGGTGGCGGTGGTGGTGTACTTCGCCCGCGACCTGTGGACGCTGATCGTGGCCGGCGCTCGGGTCGATGAAGCGGCGCTCGATCCGGACGCAGGACGAGCGGCTCGCGTGGTGCATCGTGGTGGCGACGATCCCCGCGGCGATCATCGGCGGGCTGGGGGAGAGCGCGATCGACGACCGGCTCGGCGAGCCGTGGCAGATCGCGATCCTGCTGGCCGTGGGCGCCGCGCTCCTGTGGTACGCCGACAGGCAGCCCGAGCGGGTCGGCCTCGAGGGCGTGACCCTGCGCTCGGCGGTGTACGTCGGCATCGCCCAGGCGGTGGCGCTGGCGCCCGGCGTGTCGCGCTCCGGGGCGACGATCACGATGGCGCGCTGGCTCGGCCTCGACCGCGACGCCGCGGCGCGGCTCTCGTTCCTGATGCTGTTCCCGGTGGTGCTCGGAGCGGTGGTGCTGAAGGGCACGCACGTGGTGCGGGACGGCCTGCCCGCAGGCTCGGGCGGCCCGTTCGTGATCGGGATGCTGGCCGCGGCGTCGGTCGGCCTCCTGGCCATCGCGGGCCTGCTGGCGTACGTCCGCAAGCGGGACTACATGCCGTTCGTGATCTACCGGTTCGTGGCGGCGGCCGCGATCCTGGTGACGATCGTGGCCGGCGTGCGGGACGCGACGTTCTAGGCGTGCCTCTCTGGATCCCCGCCCTGGCAGTCGCCGCCATCTGCGCCGTCGCCGTCGTGTTGCAGGGCGACGCGCTCGGGATCCCCTGGTGGCTGGCGCTGATCGTGCTCGTCACGCCCCTGGTCGTCGTGGCGCTGCTCGCCGTCATGCGCGGCGGCGACGACACCAAGATCCTGTAGCCGCCTCCAGACCCCTCCCGCTTGCGACATCGCGATGCTAGGTATAGCATCGCTAGGTATGAAGGGAGAGCCGCTCAAGGGGCATCTCGACATGCTCCTGCTCGCCGCGCTGAGCGGCTCGCCGCTCCACGGGTACGCCGTGATCGACCATCTGCGGCAGCGCAGCTCGGGCACGTTCGACCTGCCCGAGGGGACGATCTATCCCGCGCTGCACCGGCTCGAGCACGCCGGCCACCTGCGTTCTCGGTGGAGCAACGCGGCCGGGCGCAGGCGCCGGGTGTACGAGCTCACGCCGTCCGGCGTCGAGGCCCTGCAGGGCCAGCGCCGCGACTGGCAGCGGTTCTCCGACGGCGTCGCCGCTGTCCTGCGGGTCGCCGGATGAGCGACGACGCGATCCAGCGCTACCTGCGCGAGCTGCGCCAGGCGCTCACCTCGCCGCTGCCCTCGTTCCTGCCCCGCGGCCGGCGCCTCCTGCAGGAGGCCGAGGCCCACCTGCGCGAGGCCGAGGCCCGCGAGCAGGCCGCCGGCGCGCCCGCGCCGCTGGCTGCCGACCGGGCGATCCGGCGCTTCGGCTCTCCGAGCGAGGTCGCCGCGGCCGCCCGCGCTGCCCGGCCGCGCATCCCCCGCGGCGCGGCCGCGGTCCTGCTCTCGGTGTTCGCGCTCGGCGCGGGCATCGCAGGCAGCGCCGGCGCCGCCGGCCACGACGAGCCGGTCATCCGACCGACCCCAACGACGTCGAAGTCGAACGACTGCCGCGTCAGCCACGCTACCCTCCGGACGCGGACGTGCCACCACACGCCCGTCCCGACACGGACCATGAACCGACGATGAGCCAGCAGCAGACCCCGCCGCCCGCGACCACGCCGCCGCCGCCTCCGGCCCCGGGGAGCAAGCGCCACGCGCTCTCGAAGTTCCGGTCGCACCCGGTCATCGACACCGCGATCACGCTGGTCATCGCCCTCGCGATCGCCTACGCGACGCAGCTCTGGATCGTCAAGCCGTACCGCGTCCCGTCCCCGTCGATGGAGACCACGCTGCACGTCGGCGACCGGATCCTCGCGGCGCGCTTCATCTACCGCTTCACCGACCCGGCCCGCGGCGAGGTCCTGGTCTTCCACCCGAACGGGTTCGGCGACAGCGCCGAGCGGGTCGACCACGTCGCCAGCGTCACCTTCGTCAAGCGCCTCATCGGCCTGCCCGGCGACTGGCTCGGCGCCGTCGACGGCAAGGTCTGGGTCTGCAAGGGCCACGCCCCGGCGACCGACCAGGCGCCGACCAAGACCTCCGGCTGCCGGTTCCTCGACGAGAGCTACGTCTCCTCGCCCCAGGAGGCCTTCGGGCCGGTCCACGTGCCGAAGGGCGAGTACTTCATGATGGGCGACAACCGCTCGAACTCCGATGACTCGCGCATCTGGGGGACGATCAAGCGGAGCCAGATCCTCGGGCGGGTGTTCGCGACCTACTGGCCGCCGACACGCATCTCGGTCTACTAGTGGCTAAGGGCCTGCGCCAGGCCCGCCGATGGGAGGAACAGCGAACACCGACCTCGTCCGCGCGGTACGGTGAACTCGCCGCCCTGAGATCCGTCTCACCTCCCGAGCGCCCCACGTGAACCAGAGCCGCACCCCCTTCCTCCTGTCCCTGATCGCCGCTGCCGCCGGCGTCGTCGGCCTGCTCTCGGCGCTCACGCCGGAGTGGCCGCTCCGCCTGCAGGTCGTGCAGGACGTCCTCAGCCCCACCGGGCCGAGCGTCGCCGACGGCCTCGTCGTCGCATCCTCGATCGCCCTGCTGGTGCTGGCCCGCGGCCTCGCCCGCCGCCGACACCGCGCCTGGCAGGCCGCGATGGTGCTGCTCGGCGCCGGCGCCGTGCTCCACGTCCTCAAGGGCCTCGACGTCGAGGAGGCCGCGTTCGACGTCTTCGTCATGAGCCTGCTCTGGTCGCAGCGCGGCTGGTTCGACGCGAAGGGCGACCCGGGCGGGCCGCTCCGCGCCGTCTCGGTGGCGTTCGGCTCGCTGCTCGGCCTGTACGCCTACGGCCTCGGCGCCATCGCCGTCCACGCCGAGCTCAGCTCGCGCTCGATCACGCTCGACCACGCGTTCCGGCAGATCACGTTCGGCCTCGTCGGCCTCGATCTGACGGCGACTCCCGGGAAGTTCGACCACGACCTCACGCTGTCGCTGTCCGCGGCGGCGATCGTCCTCGCGACCTACGTCCTGTGGATCGCCCTGCGCCCGCGCGACAAGAAGGTCGACCAGATCCCGGCCGACCGTGCCGACGCCCGCCGGCTCGTGGCCACCGCCGGCGGCGGCGACTCGCTCGCCTACTTCTCGCTCCGCCGCGACAAGTCGTACTTCTTCAACGCCGAGCGCTCCGCGTTCCTGGCCTACCGCGCCGTCGGCGGGGTGGCGCTGGTCTCGGGCGACCCGGTCGGCGACGCCGAGTCGTTCCCGGCTCTCGTCGAGGCCTTCGCGACGTACTGCCACGACAACGCCTGGCGCGTCGCCGTGATGGGCGTCGGCGCCGACCACCGCGAGGCCTGGAGCAGCGTCGGCCTGCGCACCCTGTACATCGGCGACGAGGCGATCGTTCGCCCCGCCGCGTTCTCGCTCGAGGGCCGGCCGATCCGCAAGGTCCGCCAGTCCGTCACCCGGCTCGGCAAGGCCGGCTACACCAGCCGCGTCGTGCGGGCACGGGAGCTCAGCGCCGCCGAGTGGGTCGAGATCGACACCGTCTCCCACGCCTGGCTCCACGGCGAGCCCGAGCGCGGCTTCTCGATGGCCCTCGACGACATGCAGGACCCAGACCACGGCGACGCCGTCTTCACCCTGGCCATGGATCCCGAGGGCCAGATCGCCGGGTACGTCCACTTCGTGCCCGTCGGCGGCGAGGGCTCGCCGGCCGGCCTGTCGCTCTCCTCGATGCGCCGGGGGCCCGGCACCCCGAACGGCCTGACCGAGTTCCTGCTCTGCGAGACCTTCGCGTGGGGCAAGGAATACGAGATCGACCAGGTCTCGCTGAACTTCAACGCGTTCGGCGAGCTGATGCGCTCCGAAGCCGACCTCCCGCGCATCCAGCGGCTGCTCCGCTTCGCCCTCGGCAAGGCCGACCGCTACTTCCAGGTCGAGCGCCTGCTGGACTTCAACCGCAAGTTCTTCCCGGAGTGGCAGCCGCGCTACGCGGCCTTCGAGCGCTACGCCGACGTCCCGCTGGGCGCCCTCGTGACGCTCTCCGTCGAGAGCCTGGTCACCTGGCCGCGGCCGCTCCGACGCCTGTACGCGAGCGCCTCCGCCTGACCGCGCTGCGTTAACGCCGCACGTTTTCGGGCGCCAGGCGATCCAATTTCGCGCCTCCAACGAAGTAGGGAAGAGAACCCGGGTTGGAGGACGCGTGACCATGGCGCCCATGCTCTCTGTGCTGCACGAGCTACCGCTGTTCGAGGACCTCTCGTCGCATGACCTTGCGCGGATCGCGCCGGCATTCGCCGCGCGGACGTACGCTCGCGGCGACCAGCTGCTCGGCGACGGCGGTCGTACCGAGAGCTTCCTGCTGTCGCGGGGAGCGGTCCGGCTCGTGCGCACCGCGCCCGACGGGCGAGTGCTCGGCCTCGGCCTCCTGGCCGAGGGAGCCATCTTCGGGTACCTGCCCTTCGCGCAGGTCAAGGCCGAGGAGCGAGCCGAGGCGCTCGCCGAGTCGCGCGTGCTGCACGTGCAGACGCGCGACCTCGAGCGCATCGCCCAGGGCTGCCCGCCGGTGGCGGCGAAGCTCCTCGCCGAGGTCGGCGTCCGGCTCGGCGACGCGAGCGAGCGGCTCGTCGGCGTGGCCTTCCAGAGCGTGCCGGCGCGGCTCGCGAGCATCCTCCTGGAGCTCGCCGACCGCTACGGCCGCGTCACGCCGCGCGGGGTGCGCATCGACCTGCGGCTGACCCACGGCCAGCTCGCCGAGCTCGTGCCGACGACCCGCGAGACGCTCACGAAGGTCGCCGGCTGGCTGCGCGGCGAGGGCATCGCGAGCTTCGGCCGCAACGAGCTGTGGATCGACGACCTGCCCGGCCTCGAGCAGGTCGTGCGGGGCGAGCGCCAGATGCCGGGACGCGGCGTGCGCTCAGTTGCGGCGTAGGACGAGCCTCAGCGCGCGCGCACCAGGTGCAGGTCGCCGCTGACGGTCTTCACCCGCAGCTCGAGCTCCGCGTCGCCCTCACCGACCGGGCCCTCGCTGACCGGCAGCTCCGAGGACATGTCGCCGCTCAACGACTGGGCGTCGATCCACAGGCCGACGCCTTCCTTGACTCCGACGACGACGTCGCCGGACACGGACTGCACCTTCACCTGGCCGGCCTCGACCGACTCCAGGCGGATGTCGCCGGAGACGCTGTTGGCCTGGACCGAGGCGGCGGCCTGACGGGCGGTCACGTCGCCGCTCACCGAGCGGATGACCAGCTCGCCGCCGGCCTGGTTCAGCTCGACGTCGCCGGATGCGGTCTCGAGGCGGGCCCGGTCGCCGACCCGGCCGAGCGAGATGTCGCCGCTCGCCGTCCGCGCGCTGGCCTCGACGTCGACGTCGTCGAGCTTGACGTCGCCGGACGCGGTACGCACGTCGGCAGCCGTGAGCGTGCCCCGCGCGGTCACGTCGGCGGACGCCGTGCTCGCCGTGAGCGACGTGCCCGCGGGCACCATGACCCGCACGCCGACGGGGCTCGAGCGGAACGAGAGGCGGCCCTTCGACGGCAGCTCGACCTCGACGACGTGCATGTCGCCGCGCTGCTGGGCGTTGATCCGGGCCGCGTCGATCGAGCGCTGGCTGGTGTCCGACATCGGGTGGAGCTCGACGACGGTGCGCGGCTCGTCGTGCACCACGACCTCGACGTACCCCTCGGGATTCTGGACGTGCAGCGACACCCGGCCGGGTGTCTCGAACTCGGCCATGCAAGCCTCCTGGTTCCGTGTCGCGCGTGTGTGGTGGTCAGCCCTGGGCGAAGCCGCGCAGCCGGCGGCCAGGCCCGCTGGAGCTCCGGTACGCCGTCGCGGCGCCGCCGGCGATGGCCCGGGCGATCGCCCGCACGAGCCAGGTGTTCACCGACAGGCCCTCGCTCCCGGCGATGCCCTCGAGCTCGAGCTTCAGGCCCTCGGGCAGGCGCAGCGTGATCCGCGCCGTGCCGCCCTCCTCGCCGCCGATCGGCTTGGACGGCTCGGCGCCCGGCGCCGGCGCGTCGGCCACGTACACGAGCTGGGGGTCGCGGCCGGCGACGCGCACCTCGATGTGCCCGTCCTCCGTCGACCCGCCGAGCTCGAGCGCCGCCTCGGCGAGCAGGTCGAACACGCGTACGCGCAGGGACGACTCGAGCGCCAGGCTCAGCTGGCGGGCGGTCGCGGCCGTTCGCTCGTCACCGAGCGCGGCGGCCGCCTGCAGGTCGTCCTGCAGGCCCTGGATGAACGCGTCGAGCTGCATGACGTCAGTATGACATCACTTCGGCGTCACCGCAACTTCTCCTGCATACGGCGGAACCTGTCCGTCCGATCGGGTCGCTAGCGTCTACCGTCGTGACCGCCGACGATCGCCGCATCAACCTCGCGTCCGCCATCGACATGCGGCTGGCCGACATCTGGGGCGAGCTGTTCGACATCCCGCCCGACCGCTGGAACGTCGAGCTCATCGCCTGGTTCCTGCGCGCGGCCTACGGCCAGGGCTACTGCGACGCCCTCAAGGAGCCCGACGCCGGCGAGCTCTGCCGCGAGCTCGGCTACCGGATGCCCAGCGAGGCCTGAGGCCCGTCCCGGAAGAGCCAGCGCAGCGCGTCCGGCAGGATCGCGCCCGCGTGGTTCGGGTCGTGCCCGCCGTCGCCGAGCACCAGGCGCAGGTCGTAGCCCCGCTCGGCGAGCGACGCGGCCACGCGCAGGTTGGCGGAGAGCCAGTTGAGCTCCGCCGCGCCCCAGTTCAGGTCGCGGGTCGCCGCCTGCAGGAACACCCGAAGCGGCTTCGGCGGCGTCTCGAGGATCAGCTCCGGGTAGGGGTTGCCGCCCTCGATCTGGGCGAAGCTTCCGAGGAAGCTCAGCACCCGGCGGAAGCGGTCGGGTCGCATCCAGGCCGCCGTGAAGGCACAGCTGCCGCCGCTGCTCCCACCGCAGATGCCCCAGCGCTCCGGGTCGTCGGCGATCGCGAACTCGTCGCGGACGCGAGGCAGGACCTCGGTCAGCAGGAACGTCGCGTAGGCGTCGTCGAACGCGTCGTACTCCACGTTGCGGTTCCCGGGCTGGCCGGGATCGACGAACACGGTGACCAGCGCCGGCAGCTCGCCCCGGTGGGTCAGGTTGTCGAGCACCACCCCGGCACGGATCTCGCCGACCGGGTCGAGATACATCCAGCCGTCCTGGAAGACCAGGAGCGATGCGGGCTCCGACGCGTCGAGCCGGGCCGGGACGTGCACCCAGTAGCGACGGCTCGTGCCGGGGAAGATCCGGCTCCGGGCCAGCTCGTGCTCGATCACGGTGCCGCACGGCACGCCCGCCTGCCGACGCGAGTCAGGACCGTGCGCATAGCGGACCGGCCCGGACGGGTCGGTGGGCTGGCGCACGTAGGGCATCTCACTCGGCGGCTCCACCAGACGGATGATGGTCGCATGGGTGAGCCGGGATCGTCGCTATCCTTGCCCCGATGCGCGGCAGCCGGATCCGCCTGATCGTGTCGCTCGTCGTGGCCTCGTTGCTGGCGACGATCCTTCTGTACACCGTGGTCGCGGGCAAGACCCGCACCTACCAGGTGGCGGAGCTCCTGAACCACCCGTCCTCGCAGGCGAACACGGTCCGGCTGAACGGCACCGTCGTGTCCCACGCAGGCGACGCGAGCGGGGTGGGGAAGATGCGCATCGTGCTGCGCGACAACACCGTCGCCGCCCGCAGGGTCACCGTGCTGTACCAGGGCACGGTGCCGGACGCGTTCCACAACGGGCGCGCGGTGCTCGTCGACGGCACGCTGCACGGCGGGGTCTTCATGGCCAAGCCGGGCAGCCTGAGCACGAAGTGCCCGTCGAAGTACACCGCGACCCAGCAGCAAGCCGCGGCCGCGAACTAGTGGAGCTCCTGGGCCGCGGCAGCCTCCTCGTCGCGCTCGCCGCTGCGCTGTACGCGGCCGGCGCCGGCGCCTACGGGGCGCACGCGCGCGACCGCCGCATCGTCGAGAGCGCCCAGCGCGCCCTCTTCGCCTGCTTCGGCGCCGTGCTCCTGGCCGCGTGCCTCCTGTGGTACGCGTTCGTGACCCACGACTTCCGCTTCGACCTCGTCGCCGACTACAGCTCGCGCGCGCTGCCGCTCGGCTACCGCTTCTCGGCGCTCTGGGGGAGCCAGGCGGGATCGCTCGTCCTGTGGCTCCTGATCCTCACCGGCTACTCGGCGCTCGTGGTGCGCCAGTGCCGGCGCCGCAACCGCGAGCTCGCCCCCTGGGTGACCGCGATCATGGGCGGCATCGCGGCGTTCTTCGCCCTGGCCCTGGTGGTGGCCAGCTCGCCGTTCGCGACCTCGGCCGCGCCGCCCGACGGCAACGGCCTGAACCCGTCGCTGCAGAACCCCTACATGATGATCCACCCGCCGATGCTGTACCTCGGCTACGTCGGGTTCTCGGTGCCGTTCGCCTACGCGATGGCCGCGCTTCTGGCCGGGCAGGCCGACGAGCGCTGGATCGTGTCGACCCGGCGCTGGACGCTGGCCGCCTGGTCGTTCCTCGGCATCGGGATGCTGCTCGGCGCCCACTGGGCCTACGTCGAGGTCGGCTGGGGCGGCTTCTGGGGCTGGGATCCGGTCGAGAACGCCGCGCTCGTGCCGTGGCTCGTCGGCACCGCCCTCCTGCACTCGGTCATCGTGCAGGAGAAGAAGGGGATGCTGAAGGTCTGGAACGTCTCGCTGGTGGCGCTGACGTTCTGCCTCTCGATCCTCGGCACCCTGCTGACCCGCTCCGGGATCGTGGCCTCGGTGCACGCCTTCGTGTTCTCGTCGATCGGCTGGTGGTTCGTGGCCGCGCTGGTGCTCGCCGGGGCGTTCTCGATCATCGTGATCTCGACCCACCTGTCGCTGCTTCGGGCCCGGCACCGGATCGAGTCCGTGATCTCGCGCGAGGCGACGTTCCTGTTCAACAACCTGCTGCTGGTGGCGCTCGCGTTCGCCGTGCTCTGGGGCGTGCTCTTCCCGGTGCTCTCGGACGCCGTGGCCAACCAGGAGATCTCGGTCTCGAAGCCCTACTACGACTTCTTCGCCGTGGTCTTCGGCCTGCCGCTCCTGTTCCTCGCAGGCGTCGGCCCGGTCATCGCCTGGCGGCGCTCGTCGCTGCGCGGGGCCGGCCGGGTCTTCCTGTGGCCGTTCGTGTCGGCCGCCGCCTCGACGGCGATCCTGCTGCTGGCGGGCTACGGCTCGAGCCCGCCCGGGGTCATCGCGATCAGCCTGTGCCTGTTCGTCGCCGTCACGGTGGTCCTGGAGCTGGTGCGCGGCACGCGCGCGCGCAAGGCGTTGACGCCGGGGATCTCCTGGCCGCGGGCGCTGGCCCAGCTGGTGGGCCGCAACCGGCGCCGCTACGGCGGCTACGTCGTCCACCTGGCGATCGTCGTCGGCGTCGTGGGGATCGTCGGCAGCACCGCCTACTCGACCCACCGGGAGCTCCGCCTGAACCCGGGCGAGTCGACCTCGATCGACGGCTATCAGGTGCACTACCTGCGGCCCCAGCGGGTCGGCAACGCCTCCTACGTCGAGACCCGGGCCCTGCTCGAGGTGCGCCACGGCGGCTCGTCGCTCGGCCAGATCGCGCCGGCCCGCCGTCAGTACCTCGTCGAGGGCGTCCCGTCGAACGAGGTCGCGATCCACTCCGACCTGCGGACCGGAGCGGACTTCTACGCGATCCTCAGCGGGGTCGACGCCAACGGGCGCGCGCTGATGACCCTGATCGTCAACCCGCTGGTCAACCTCCTGTGGCTCGCCGGCTTCCTGTTCGCGCTCGGCGTGGGCATCGCGATCTGGCCCGACCCGCGCGAGGCCCGCCGCCTCGCCACCCGCTTCTCCCGCGACCCGGCGGCGCTGGAGCGGCAGTGATCGCGGCGCTCGGCCTGGCCGCGCTCGCCGTCGCCGCGATCCTGTTCGTCGCCTGGCCGCTGGTCCGCACGCCGTCGGCCACCGAGATCGAGCCCGAGGTCGACGCCCGGGAACGCCTCCTGGCCGAGCTGCGCGAGCAGCGAGACGCCGCCTACGCCGCCCTGCGCGAGCTGGAGGTCGAGCAGCGCACGGGCAAGCTGACGGACGCCGACTACGCCGCCTCGAAGGCGTCGCTGCGGGCCGAGGCGATCGAGGCGTTGCGCGAGATCGAGGCTCTCGAGGCCCCGCCGGAGCAGGCTCCGGCTTCTGCGCCCGAGGCCGAGCAGGCTCCGAATCCGCTCTGAGCAGGGGATTCTCGAGCCCCGCCTGCCGTTCTGATCCGGCTCTTACGGAATCCGTACATCTGCCGCAAGGTCTCGTAACGCCCTCCGGGAACCATGTCTATGGACACGGAGAGACGCACGGTGCGCCGCCCGACACTGCGGCGCACGATCCAACGCAGACTCCACGGAGGAAGAGATACTCATGAAGGCATTCAGGATTGCCGCAGCGACGATGGCCCTCGGGACGTCGATCGCGATCGCCCCGGGCCTCGCCCAGGCGAACAAGAAGCCGAAGCACCCCAACAAGCCGACTGCTGAGCCGGCGGCCAAGAACCCGCACGGCACGAAGTACATCTTCCGCGGCGTCGTCGTCAGTACCCCGGCGCCGGGCGCGACCACGCTGACCGTGCAGGTCCGCTCGGGCAACAAGGCCGGCGTGACGCTTCTGGGCGCCAACCCGACCACCCAGACGTTCAGCATCACCGGTAACTCGGCGCTGTACAGCTGGAACGCCGCCGGTACGTCTGCGGCGCCCGCCGCCATCACCGGCTTCATGGCCGGCGACCCCGTCGCCGTGACCGTGTGGGGCGGCAGCCGCTGGAACCTGCAGCAGGTGACGGCGACCCCGGCGACGCGCGTCGATGACGTGCTGAACTCGTCGAAGCCGGCCGGCCGCCTGTTCATCTTCGTGGCCAAGGTCGTGAACAACGACCCGGCCACCGGTGCCCTGACGGTCAACCTCGTCGACGGCAACTGGCGCGCGATGCACGCCTTCGCCGGCCAGCCCGTGACGCAGACGTTCCACTACAGCACCACCTCGACCGATCTTCCTGAACTTCAACGGCCAGGGCAAGGCGCACCTGATCAACCCGGCGTTCGCGATCAACCAGACCGTCGTGATCCGCGTCTTCTCGGCCAACTACGACTCGCAGACCAGCAGCCTGCTGAACCTGCCGGCCTGGCGCATCAACGCGCATGAGCCCGCTCGCATGCTGCACGCCGACATCAAGAAGAACAACGCGCACAACATGTAGCAGCGGCTTCGCAGCCCTGCGCTGCGAATCGCTCTCGGCACCGGCCGCCCTTCGGGGCGGCCGGTCGCGTTTTCGGCTCCCGAGCGGCCGCCTGCGACGTGGAGTAGGCTCGCGTCGTGGGTGCAAGCGGCGAGCAGCGCGAGCGGCTGGCCCGCCGGGAGCAGGCGGTCCTGGTCGACATCGTCCGCGGCGCCCCGCTGGGCGAGGTGCTCGAGCGGATCGTGCTCGCGATCGAGGAGCAGCTCCCCGACGTCCGCGCCTCGATCCTGCTGCTCGACCGCGACGGCCGGCGGCTGCTGCACGGCGCGGCGCCGCACCTGGACGCCGCGTACGTGGCGTCCATCAACGGCGCCGAGATCGGGCCGGACGCCGGCTCCTGCGGCAGCGCGATGTACCTGCGCGAGCCGGTGGTTGCCGGCGACATCGAGACCGACCCGCGCTGGGCGCCCTACCGCGCGCTCGCCCTGCGCGCCGGCCTGCGGGCCTGCTGGTCGACGCCGATCCTCGGCCGGGAAGCGCCCTGTCTCGGCTCGTTCGCGATCTACCACGCCGAGCCGGCCGAGCCCACGCCTGCCGACCTGCGGCTGATCGAGGTGGCGACGTCGCTCGCGGCCGTCGCCATCGAGCGGGCCCGGGCCGACGAGGACCTGCGCAGCGAGCGGGCCCGCGCCGAGCGGATCGCCGCCGAGCAGGAGTCGCTGCGGGGCATCGCCACCGCCGTCGCCCGCGGCGCGCCGCCGACCGAGGTGTTCGTGCTGGTCGGACGGGCGGTGGCCGAGCTGTTCTCCGCGCGCTCGGGGGCGGTGATCCGGTTCGAGCACGAGGGCGCGGTGATGGTCGCCGCCTACTCGTCGGCTCGCATCCCGGCGATCGAGCACGGCACCCCGATCTCGATCGACGGCACGGCCAGCGAGCTCGTCCGGCGGGTCGGGCGTCCGGCGCGCCGCCGCTACGAGCCGGGCGGCGGGCCGCTGGCCCGCACGATGACCAGCACCGGCGCGACCCAGGGTGCCGCTGCGCCGATCGTGGTGTCCGGCGAGCTGTGGGGCACGGTCGCGGTGACCTTCGACCACGACGACGAGCTGCCGGACGCGCTCGAGCACCAGCTCGCAGCGTTCGCCGAGCTCGCCGCCGTGGCGATCGCCAACGCCGACGCCCACGAACGGCTGGCCGCCCGGGCGCTGACCGACTCGCTGACGTCGCTGTCGAACCATCGAGCGTTCCACGAGCGGCTGCGGGCCGAGGAGGAGCTGGCGCGGCGGCACGGGCACGACCTGTCGGTCGCGATCTTCGACCTGGACGGCTTCAAGCAGGTCAACGACGCCTACGGCCATCACGCCGGGGACGCGGTGCTGCTGCAGGTGGCGCGCTGCCTGCACGCCGAGCTGCGCGGCGGCGAGCTGCTGGCCCGGCTCGGCGGCGACGAGTTCGCGCTGCTCCTGCCGTTCGCCGACGCGACCGACGCCGAGCACGCCGCCGACCGCATGCGGCTGGCCGTCATCCGGGCACCGCTGTCGCACGTCGTCACGATCTCGGCCGGCGTCTGCGACCTGACCACCGCCGGGGACTCCTCCGAGCTGATGCGGCTCGCCGACGGCGCCCTGTACTGGGCGAAGGAGCACGGCCGCAACGTCGTCTACCGCTACACGCCCGAGGCCGTGCCCGAGCTGTCGGCCCGGGAGCGGGCCCAGCGGCTGGCGCGCGGGCAGGCACTGGTCGCGGTGCGGGCGCTGGCGCGGGCGATCGACGCCAAGGATCCGTCGACGCGGGAGCACTCCGAGCGGGTCGCGCGGATCGCGAGCCGGATCGCCGAGGAGATGGGGTGGACCGCCGAAGGGGTCTCGGCGATGCGGGCTGCGGCGCTGGTGCACGACGTCGGCAAGATCGGGGTGCCCGACGCGATCCTGACCAAGCCCGGGATGCTGACGCCGTCGGAGTACGCCGAGGTGCAGGAGCACGCCGCCCGCGGCGCCCAGATCGCCAGCGAGGCGCTGCATGCCGAGCAGGTCGCCTGGATCCGCCACCACCACGAGCGCTTCGGCGGGGGCGGCTACCCCGAGGGGCTGGCCGGCTTCGACATCAGCGAGGGCGCGCGCATCCTGGCCCTGGCCGACGCCTGGGACGCGATGACCTCGGAACGCGCCTACCAGCAGGCGCTCGACCAGGGCGTGGCCCTCGACGAGGCGCGGCGCTGCACGCCGTCCCAGTTCTGCCCGCGGGCGGTCGGCGCCCTCGAGCGCTGCCTGGCGATGGTCGCGAGCTAGCGGAGCGCGCGTACCGCGCGGCTTCGTCGTCGGTCACGTTCGGATCGGCGAGCCGGTACGCGACGGCCTCGTCCAGGCCGGCTCGAACGTCGACGTGCCGCTCGAAGGCGGCCGCCAGCACGCGGCCGCGCTCGCCGGCGCTGGTCATCAGGATGACCCAGGTCAGCGCGGGTCGACTTCGGCCGGGCCGGAACGGGCGTTCGTCCAGTCGATGACCACCGGGCCCTCGGGCGCGAGGAGCACGTTGTGCGGGTGCAAGTCGAGGTGCAGCAGCGTGCCGCCGGCGGGGGCCTCGATCCGGTGCAGCTCCTCGTGAAGCCGGGCGAGCGTCGCGGCGTGGGCGTCGAGCCGCTCCGGGTGGGCCGGAGGTCGGCGGCCATCGTCGGGCCGTCGATCCGCTCGAGCACCATCGAGTCGGCGGCCACCGCGTGCACCAGCGGGACGGGATAGCCGTGTCGGCGGGCGTGCTCCATGACCGCCGCCTCGCCGGCCGGGTCGGCGCCGCCGTGCAGGAAGCGGCGGAGGACGCGCCCGCCGCCGAGGTCGAGGATCTCGGAGGCCGGCCGCGGGCGAGCACCCGCTCGCTCACCGCGCTTCGGCGGCGGAAAGCAGCTGCCGCAGCAGATCGTTCAGCGCGTTCGGTCCTCGAGCGGGAGCACGTCGACGAGCTCGCGCTCGAAACGGCCCTGGTCGGTCATCGTCCGCTCGTACAGCGCCACGCCCTCGTCGGTCGGCTCGACGAGCACCCGGCGCCGGTCGCCGGTGTCGGCGACCGCGCACGAGGCCGCGCTTCTCGAGCTGGTCGACGCGGTTGGTCAGCGCGCTCGGAGAGAGCAGGAGGTCGCTCGCGAGCGCGCTCGACGTGGCCCGCCACGGCGCCCCCTGGCGGCGCAGGCTGTGCAGGAGCTCCCACTCGCCGCCGGCGAGGCCGAGGCCTTCGAGGCCGTGCAGGCGGCCTGCTTGACGAGGAAGACCAGCTCTGCATGCGGGTGACGATGCCCTCGCTGAGCGGGTCGAGCTCTCGATGACACGCCGCCACTCCTCGACGTGGCGGTCGAGCTGTCGCGCGGGGCGGGCTCGGAGGTTGCCGACTGTGCTTCCATCTGGAATAGTACTATTCAAAGTATTGGAGATCGTAGCTTCAGGAGCGTAGCATGCCACCCTTCCGCCTCGCCATCCGCGGGCCGCTGCAGAACGCCGCTTCCGCGCCTCTGGCTCGGCCAGACGTGCTCGGCGCTCGGCGACCAGCTCGTGCCGATCGCGCTGGCGTTCGCCGTGATCGAGCTGACCGGTCGGCCTCGGACCTCGGCGTGGTGCTGGCCGCGTCGCTCGTGCCGCGCCTGCTTTCCTGCTCGCGGGCGGGGTGTGGGCCGACCGGCTGCCGCGCCAGCAGGTGATGCTGGCGGCGGACGTGGTGCGCGGCGCCGCCCAGGCGCTGGTTGCGCTCGACCTGCTGGCCGGGAGCCCGCAGATCTGGCATCTGGTGTGCTGGCGGCGATCGAGGGCGCGGCGAGCGCGTTCTTCGCGCCCGCGGTGCTCGGCCTGGTCTCGGCGGTCGTCGAGCCCGAGCGCCTGCAGGCGGCGAACGCGCTGATGGGCCTGTCGCGCAACGCGGCGGGGATCGCCGGGCCGGCGCTGGCGGCGACGCTCGTGGCGCTGAGCAGCGCCGGCGTGGCCTTCGCGCTCGAGCGCGACTTCGCGGTGAGCGTGGTCACGCTGGCGACGATCACGCTGCCGCACGTGCCGGTCGAGCGCCGCCCGTTCGGAAGGAGCTGCGGGAGGGCTGCAGGAGATGCTCGACCGCCCCTGGTACTGGTCGAACCTGGCCACGCACAGCCTGTGGAACGGGCTGATGAGCGCGTTCTACGTGCTCGGCCCGCTGGTCGCGGCGCGAGCCGGAGGAGCGAGGGCGTGGGGCGCGATCATGGTCGCGGGCGCGATCGGCTCGGTGGTCGCCGGTGCGCTCTCGCTGAGGGCCGCCCGCAGCGGCCGCTGGTGACGGCGAACCTGGCGCTGGCCCTGGCCGGCTTGCCGCTGCTGGCGCTGGCGGGCCGCTGCCGACGGGCGTCGTCGCGCTGTGCACGGCGGCCGCGTTCGGCGGGCTGGCCTACATGTCGACGCTGTGGGAGACGGCGGTGCAGCGGCACATCCCCCGCAGGCGATGTCGCGGGTGTTCGCCTGGGACTGGCTCGCCTCGCTGGTCGTGGCGCCGGTCGGCCGGGCGGTCGTCGGGCCGCTCGCCGTGGCCGTCGGGACGGGCACGACGCTGGCCGGCGCGGGCCCTGCGGCGCGTCGATCGTCGGCGTGACGCGGTGCCCCGCGTGCGCGGCCTGCGGGGTGGGTGTGGTGGTGGGGGTGTGGGGTGTGTGGGGGTGTGATGTGGGATGGGGAGGGGGAGTGGTGGGAGGTTGGGGTGGTGGGGGGTGTGGGAGGTGTGAGGTGGGTGTGGGGATGTGGGAGGGGGGGGAGGAGGGGAGGGGGGGTGATGGGGTGGGGGAGAGGAGGGAGTGATAGGTGTTGGCGCTGCAGGGGGGTGATGTGTTGCGCTAGTTGTGTTTAGGAGATGGAGGTGAGGGTTTGAGGGGGTGGGGGTTGTGAGGGAAGTAGCTGTGGAGAGCTGAGGTGAGGGGTGTGTGATGAGCGAGTGAGCGTGCTGATTAGAGTGCAGCGCGTTGGGAGAGCGGTGGTATTGCATGGGAGAGGTGCTGCGCGCGCGGGGAGGTGCGCGGCGCGGGGATGGTGCTGGGTGTGGGCGGCGCGCTGTGCAGCGGTGCTGGCGCGCGCGGCTGGGAGTGTGATGGGTGGCGCGCGCGAGTGAGCAGGTGCTGTGGGGATAGGTGTTGGTGGTCTCGCTGCAGGTATGCACATCGACGGCGCGGTGCGGTGTGGCTCGGCGAGACGTCACGCGGCTCTACTGCTCGCGGTGTCGTCGCCGCGCACGATCCCGACTCGCAGGGGCGATCGCCGGGCAGTGCACGACCCTCCTCTTCGCCTTTCCGATCGACGCGCCGTCGCGCCGGGTCACGGTCGAGGGCCGGCACTACTGGGTCGACGGAAGTGGCGGATGTGGTGGTGTGCCGCCCCGGGTTCACGCGCCGCTCGACGCGGGGGATCCGAGCTCGCGGACGAGCACCTCGCCTTCGCGTTCGGCCGCCTCGGCCCGGATGCGAAGCGCGTGCTGGTGACGGACGCTGCTCACCACCGCCGATCGGTCCCGACCCTCGACGGCTTCTTCGTGGTCGTGACGGCCGACGACGGCCTGCCTCGCGCCGAGCGGGTCGTCGAGCTGCAGATCGTCGACGCCCAGGGGCGCGTCGTCGCGAAGCCGTTCGGGCAGGTCGCTCGACCGCTGCCGACCGACTCGTCGCACCCGATCGTCGGCACCGCTGTCGAGCTGGTACACCTTGCCAAAGGCCATCGGCGGACGCTGGCAGTGACGTTCGCGAACAGCGGGGCCGTGAGCCTCGACGGGCCAGTCGACCTGCGGATCACCGCAGGAGGAGAGCTGATCCGTCGCCGGATGCGGGTGCGGCTGTACCCGACGCGAGCGCACGGTCTCGTCGGCTCCGGCTCGCTGCACGGCGGAGATCACGTGCGAGTACGCTGCGGGAGCGCAACTGCAAACAACGGGACGATAGGTGATTGGTGAGCCGCGTGCGTGCCGCCCCGGGTAAGACCCGAGCACGACCGCCATCCGGAGGTGAACCTGTGCCGCGCGCGATCTGGTCCGGCGCGATCTCGTTCGGGCTCGTCAACGTCCCCGTCCGCATGTTCTCCGCGATCCAGGAGAACGACCTGCGGTTCCACATGGTCCGGGAGAAGGACGGGAGCCGCATCGGCTACGACAAGGTGGCCAAGAAGGACGGGAAGCCCGTCGACGACGACGACATCGTCAAGGCCTACGAGACCGACAAGGGCAAGCTCGTCTACCTGAGCGACGACGACTTCGAGGCCGCCCAGACGAAGGGCTACCACTCGATCGACGTCACCGACTTCGTCCCCTACGAGCAGATCGATCCGATCTACTTCGAGCACACCTACTACCTCGGCCCGCAGGACGGCGCCGAGAAGGTCTACGCCCTGCTGGTACAGGCGCTCGAGCGCTCGGGCCTGGTGGGGATCGGATCGTTCGTGATGCGCCAGCGCGAGCAGCTCGGCTGCATCCGGGTGCGCGAGGGCGCGCTCACCCTCGAGAAGCTGTTCTTCGCCGACGAGGTGCGCGACCCGGACACGATCACGCCGTCCAAGCGGGTGAAGGTCGAGAAGCGCGAGCTGCAGATGGCCACCGAGCTGATCGACCGCTTCTCGGGCGACTTCGACCCGTCGAAGTACCGGGACACGTATCGTGACGCCCTGCTCAAGGTGATTCGCCAGAAGCAGAAGGGCAAGGAGATCAAGGTGCCCGAACGGCAGGAGCCGTCGACGCCGGACGACCTGATGGAGGCGCTGCGCGCGAGCCTCGACGAGGCCAAGGGCAAGCCGTAAGAAGACGCGCGCCAAGCCGCGCCGCCGGGCGAAGGCCGCCGGGAAGGCCTGATGGCAGGAGACGACCGGCGGCTCGCCGAGGAGCGCGCGACCCTCTACTCGGGCTCGCTCAGCGGGTTCACCGGCGCCCGCGCCGAGCGGGCCAAGGAGCTCCGGGCCGACGGCCAGACCGAGCTCGCCGCGGCCGTCGCGAAGCTCCCGAAGCCGACGGTCGCCGCCTGGGCGGTCGACCAGGTGGCCCACCACTACACCAGGGAGCTCGCAGAGTTCCTGGCCGCCGGCGAGGCGGTCAGGGACGCCCAGGCCAGGCTGCTGCGCGGCCGCGGCTCGCGCGACGGCCTCGAGGCCGCGCTCGACGAGGAGCGCCGCCTGGTGCGCTCGCTGGCAGAGCTCGCCCGCGGCCTCCTGGCCGATGCCGGGCAGAAGCCGACCCAGACGACGCTCGACCGGGTGCGCGAGACGCTGCACGCGGCGACCCTGGACGAGGCGATCGCCACCGACGTCGCCGCCGGGGCGATCGAGAAGGAGCAGCGCGCGTCGGGCTTCGACGCGATCCTGGCGATGCCCGTCAAGCGCCAGGGCAAGGGTGGCGCCTCCCGGGCGACGGCCGAGCCCCGGACGAAATCCGAGCCCGAGCCCGAGCCCGAGCCGAGCCGACGACGAGCCCGAGGTCGACGAGGAGGCCGAGCGCAGCGCCGCCGCCGAGCGCCGGGCGCAGCTCGCGGCGGCCCGCGCCGAGCTCGCCGAGGCCCGCTCCGAGGCCACCGAGCGGCGCAAGGCGCTGCGGGCCGCCGAGCGGGCCGCCGATCAGGCCCGGGACGCGCTGCGGGAGGCCGAGGCCCGCGTCGAGGCGGCCGAGGACGCGCTGAACGAGCTTCGCGAGTCGGCGCTCGCGCTGCGGCTAGGCGGCGAGGTTGCCGCGGCCCGTCTTGCGGGCCTGCTTGTCGGCGTACATGCGCGCGTCGGCCAGGGCCACGGCGTCCGAGACCGCGGTCGCCGGTGGGGAGCTGGCCGAGCCGAGCGAGGCCGACAGCGGGAAGCCCCCGAGCGGCGGGGCGGCCTCGATGGCGTCCCGCACGTCCTGCTGCAGCTGGATCGCCGTGGTGTCGGCGCCCTGCACCAGGATCGCCAGCTCGTCGCCGCCGATCCGGGCCCCGAAGTCCTGGGGCCGCATGCAGGTCGAGACGGCCATCGCCGTCGCCACGATCAGCTGGTCGCCGAACTGGTGGCCGAGGGTGTCGTTGGCCAGCTTCAGGTTGTCGAGGTCGATCAGGACGACCGTCATCGGAGTGCCGTCGTGCAGCCGGTCTCGCTCGGCCATCTCGATCATCTCCTCCCAGGCCAGGCGGTTGCCGAGGCCCGTGAGCGGGTCGATGCGAGCGGCCTCGCTGGCGCCCTTGTAGGCCCCGGCGAGCTCCATCGTGTGGTCGATCGTCCGCTTCCGGTCGACCGCCAGCAGCCAGAGGAGCCCCGTCAGGCCGAGAACCGCCAGGGTGGCGGCGATGCCGTGCTGGCCCTCGAGCCCGACCACCAGGCCGAGCGGGGTGAGCAGCGCGTCGATCACGTAACAGGTGGCCAGGGGTCTCAGCAGGGTGCGCGGCGACACCCCGATCCCGAGCCACTCACGAAGGATGCTGCTCGTCCCGTCGAACGCGAACTGCGCTCCGAGCGCCAGCAGCAGGATCGGCGCGTCCTCCCAGCCGAACCCGCCGGGCCCGCGCAACGTGAGCACCAGCGCCGGCCCGAGGGCGAACCAGGAGAAGGCCAGGGCCACCGGCACCCGGGACAGCCGCTGTCGGCGCCGGGCGACGTCGAACAGGCTCGAGGCGAGCTCGCCGGTGATGATCGCGATCGGCACCCAGGGCGCGGGCAGCAGCACCAGCATCGGCACGAACACCGGCTGGGTCAGGAGCACGTCGCCGCCGACGACCTCGTAGCGGACGTGGCCGACGACGACCCAGAGGACGACCAGCAGGCCGAACGCCCACAGGTCGAGGGACTCGAAGCCGCCGCGGCCCGAGCAGGCACAGCGCCAGCGCCGACACCAGGCAGGCAAACGCAGACGTCGCCGTCACCTGCAGATTGCGGGCGTCGGGGCGCGACGCTTTTCGAGCACGCACCTCTTCCAGGGTCTTCGCCTCGGAGAGTGCGATGTTGGGGTCGTTCCCCTCCACATCCTCTCTATCGGTCGAATCGATGCCCGGGTGGAGGGGTATTCGTGTTGGGTTCGTGTGAGAATCACCGCATCCGCGCTCGCGATCCTGACCCGCGAGTACCCCCCGGACGTCTACGGCGGCGCCGGCGTGCACGTCGAGTACCTGGCCCGCGAGCTCGCCCGGCTGTGCGAGATCACCGTCCACGCCTGGGGTGAGGCCCGGCCGGCCGGTGCGCAGCCGCCCGTCGTCGCCCACCGTGCCTGGGGCGAGCTGTCCGGCACGGCGCCCGAGCTGGCGGCCCTTCAGGCGATGTCGATCGACCTGCGGATGGCGGCCCTCACCGAGGGCGTCGACCTCGTCCACAGCCACACCTGGTACGCGAACCTCGGCGGCCACCTGGCCTCGCTCCTGTGGGACGTGCCGCACGTCGTGACGGCGCACAGCCTCGAGCCGCTGCGGCCGTGGAAGGCCGAGCAGCTCGGCGGCGGCTACGCGCTCTCGAGCTTCTGCGAGCGGACCGCCTACGAGGCCGCCGCCGCGGTCGTCGCCGTCTCGCAGGGCATGCGTGACGACGTCCTGCGCTGCTACCCGTCGATCGACCCGGCGAAGGTCCACGTGATCCACAACGGGATCGACGCCGACGAGTACCGGCCGGACCGGGGGACCGACGTGCTGCGGGCCGCCGGCATCGACCCGGACCGCCCGAGCGTCGTGTTCGTCGGCCGGATCACCCGCCAGAAGGGCCTGCCGCACCTGCTGCGGGCCGCGCGCCAGCTCGACGAGGACGCCCAGCTCGTGCTCTGCGCCGGCGCCCCGGACACGCCCGAGATCGGCGCCGAGGTGGCCGAGGGGGTCGAGCGGCTGCGCGCCGAGCGCTCGGGTGTCGTCTGGATCGACCAGATGCTGCCGCGCCCCGACGTGATCCAGATCCTGACCCACGCGACGGTCTTCGTGTGCCCGTCGATCTACGAGCCCCTCGGCATCGTGAACCTCGAGGCGATGGCCTGCGAGACAGCCGTCGTGGCCACCGCGACCGGCGGGATCCCCGAGGTCGTCGACGATGGCGTGACCGGTCTCCTGATCCCGTTCGACCCGGTCGACGACGCGACCCGTGAGCCGCGCGATCCGGAGCAGTTTGCCTCGGAGATCGCCCTTCGAGTGAACGTGTTGTTGCGTGACGGCGATCGCGCCCGAACGATGGGGCTCGCCGGCAGGAAGCGCGCAGTGGAGCGGTTTTCCTGGCCGGCTGTGGCCCGCGACGTGCTGGCGCTCTACGAACGGCTCGTCCCTGCCCGAAGGGAGTGACACGGGCCCCAGGCGGTCGGCGCGATCGCCGCCTTCTGGCCTCGGCTTGCCCCGCAGGCTACGATCACCCGGGTCATGGCCGTTTCCCGCCGTCAGCACGTCTTCTCGATCGTTCTCGCCGGTGGCGAGGGCAAGCGCCTCGCCCCGCTGACCGCCGACCGGGCCAAGCCGGCCGTCCCGTTCGGCGGGGCGTACCGGATCGTCGACTTCGTGCTCTCGAACCTGGTGAACGCCGGCTACCTGCGGATCGCCGTGCTCACCCAGTACAAGAGCCACAGCCTCGACCGGCACATCACCCAGACCTGGCGGATGTCCAACATGCTGGGCAACTACGTGACGCCGGTGCCGGCCCAGCAGCGGCGCGGGCCGTACTGGTACCAGGGCTCGGCCGACGCGATCCACCAGAGCCTGAACCTGGTCTACGACGAGCGCCCCACGCACATCATCGTGTTCGGGGCCGACCACATCTACCGCATGGACCCGCGCCAGATGGTCGCCCAGCACGTGGCCAGCGGCGTCGGCGTGACGGTCGCCGGGATCCGGGTGCCGATCGACCAGGCGAACCAGTTCGGGGTCATCGAGACGGCGGCCAACGGCCGCGACATCGCCGCCTTCCGCGAGAAGCCGACGCGATCCGGCGCCGCTCCCGGACGCGCCCGACGAGGTCTACGCCTCGATGGGCAACTACGTCTTCACCACCGACGTCCTGATCGACGCGGTGACCCGGGACGCGGCCGACGAGGACTCGGGCCACGACCTCGGCGGCAACATCATCCCGATGCTGGTGCGCGAGGGCAGCGCCCAGGTCTACGACTTCGCCCACAACGAGGTGCCCGGCGCGACCGACCGCGACCGCGGCTACTGGCGCGACGTCGGGACGCTCGACGCCTACTACGACGCGAGCATGGACCTGATCTCGGTGCACCCGGTGTTCAACCTGTACAACGAGGAGTGGCCGATCCTCACCGACCAGCGCCCGCTGCCGCCGGCGAAGCTCGTGTTCTCGGAGCCCGGGCGGACCGGCCAGGCGCTCGACTCGATGCTGTGCAACGGCGTGATCGTGTCCGGCGGCTCGGTGAACCGCTCGATCCTCTCGCCGAACGTCCGTGTCCACTCGTATGCCGAGGTGGACGGATCGGTCCTGATGGACGGCGTCGACGTCGGCCGCCGGGCGATCGTGCGCAACGCGATCGTCGACAAGGACACGGTGATCCCCCCGGGCGCCCGGATCGGCGTCGACCCGGAGGAGGACCGGGCCCGCGGGTTCACGGTCTCCGAGAACGGGATCGTGGTGCTGGGCAAGGCGACCAAGGTGCCCGCTCCGGCATCCCCTGTGACCTCCCCATCTGCTTGAATACGGGCGACGTCGTCGCGAAAGGACGCCTTGCGGATGCGCTTCCTGCCGATCTTCCTGCTCGGACTGCTCGTCGCCCCGGCGACCGCCATGGCCGCTGACGAGGGCGGCGCCGGCGGCAAGGACTACACGATGCAGATCATGCTCGGGCTGATCGTCGCCCTGATGATCCTGATGGTCGTGATCGGGGCGCTCGAGCAACGAAAGCCGCACTGAGCGAGACGCCCGAGCTCGAGCGGGTTCGCTGCGTCTGCACCGACCTGCTCGCGGTCACGGAGCGCTCGGCGCTGGCCACGGGTCGCTGCCTCGGCCGGGGCGACGCCGACGGGGCCTTGCAGGCGGGAACCGAGGCTCTGCGAGAGGCCTTCGACGACGTCGCCTTCCACGGGCGGGTGGCGCTCGGCATCGAGGACCACCTCCCCCCGGGCATGCAGCTCGGCAAGGGGGGCGAGGCGGGCGACTACGACCTCGCGATCGGCCCGATCCAGGAGGCCATCGTGGCCCGTGGCGAGGCCGGCGCGATCAGCGTCATCGCCGCGAGCGACCCGGGTGCCCTGCTCGACCTTCCGGACATGCTGGTGCGCTGGATGGCCGTCGGGCCGGTGGCCCGGGATCGGATCGACCTGCTGGCGCCGGTCGAGCGGACGGTGCTCGGGGTGGCCGAGGCGTTCGGCCGCAACGTCTCCGACGTGACCGCGCTGGTGCTGAACCGGCCGCGCCACGAGGATCTGATCGAGGAGATCCGGACGGCAGGCGCGCGCATCAAGCTCTACCACGACGGCGACGTCACGGCCGTGATCAGCGCCGCCGTGCGCGGCACGAACGACCACCTGGCGATCGGCATCGGCAGCTCCGCCGAGGCGGTCATCAGCGCGGCCGCCCTGCGCTCGCTCGGCGGGGCGCTGCAGGCCCAGCTGTGGCCGGTCTCGCGCACCCAGGTGCGGCTGGCCAGGGACCGCGGGATCGACGACGTCTCCCAGGTGTTCACGACCCAGGACATGGTGCGCGGCCACGCCATCGTCAGCGCCACCGGCATCTCGAACGGCGACCTCCTGCGCGGCGTCCGCTTCGTCGGCCAGGGGGCGCGGACGCACTCGATCCTGATGTGCTCGCGCTGCAACCGGGTGCGCTTCGTCGACACCACGCACGTCTTCAGCCGCACCCACGCCCTCGAGATCCGCGTCTAGGCGAGAAACGCCCCGAGCGCCGCGGCCTCCTCCTCGGCCTCGGCCCGGACCGCCTTCGACAGCCGGGTGAACGGCTCGAGCGTGACGGTTCCCTGGCGGTCGGCGGCCCAGGTGCCAGCCACCCGGCCGTCGACCAGGAACGTCTGGGCGACGTCGCCGTTCTTGCCGATCACCACCCGGCGGTACTCGTCGGGCAGCACCCGGGTGCGGTCGGCGAACGACAGCAGGAGGTTGTCCCAGCGCGGCAGGAAGCGCACCGGCGCGGGCGTCTCGGGATCGGGCAGCGGCGCGCCCTCGAGATCGAGCAGCTCGCGGCCGCGCTCGTCGCGGAAGCGGCGCAGCTCGAGCTCCGCGAGCGCGGGGACGATGGCGGACATCCGCATGCCGGACCACTCGGCGATGTCCGCCCGGGCGGCCGGACCGAAGGCCGCCAGGTAGCGATGCACGACCATCGCGGTGGCCTCGAGCGGGTCGAACGGCTCGGGCAGGTCGACCGCCGTGAACAGGGCCTTCGGCCGGGTGCTGAAGAGCGCCGTCTCGGGGGCGTAGAGCACGTGGGCTCGGATGCGGGCGGCGTGCCACACGCGGCGGGCGTGCTGGTCGACGATCCCGTGCTCGGTCTCGAGGTGCTCGAGCGCCTGCGCGAGCCCGACCGGCCCGGTCTCGCCCAGCGCGCGCACGGAGTCGACGACCCGAAGTGCATCCTCGAGGGCCTTCGGGTTGACCCAGGTCGGGATCGCGTGCAGCGCAGCCCAGTAGAACGGGTAGTCGGTGGCGGTGATCAGGTGCAGCGTCGAGCGCATCAGCGTCGCCTTCAGCACGGCTCCGGTGAGCAGCGCCCGCTCGAGCCGGGTGGCGTGGAAGTCGTCGGTGCGCGACCACAGGCCGACGTACGGCGCCGCCGGCCACTGCGCCTGCATCCCGGCGAGCCGGTCGATCGCGTCCATCGCCGACATCGGGTGGCGCCGCAGCAGCAGCTGGCGGGCCAGCGTGGCCCGGTTCAGCTCGTCCTGGCTCGAACAGAACCCGCTCGGCCATCGGTGCTAGCGATCCCAGCCCGGGCGGTGCTCGTCGAGCCACGCGTGCACCGCAGGCGCGCCCGGCGGGAGCGGCGTGGGGCGGACGCCGAACGGCAGCACCGCGAGGCCCGCGACCTCGGGCGGCTCGAGCACGAACGGCCCGTCGTGGCGCAGCTCGAAGATCGTCGTCAGCTCGCTCTCGTTCGGCAGCCGCACGAGGACCACGCCGATCTCGTCGAGCTGATCGGCGTCGACGTCGAGCCCGAGCTCCTCGCCGAGCTCGCGCACCGCGGTCTCCTGCGGGGTCTCGTCGGGCCGGACGTGTCCGGCGCAGGCGTGGTCCCAGACGCCGGGTGCGACGTCCTTGCGGTGCCCCCGCAGCTGCCACAGCAGGCCGTCGGCGGTGCGGACCAGGACGTGCACCGCGGGGTGCAGGAGCGCCGGGTCGGCGTGGCACGCGCCACGGGTGGCGATGCCGACGCGCCGCCCCGTCTCGTCGACCAGCGGGAAGGCCTCGCTCGCGTCATCGGTGGAGTCCACGCACGGCACTCTAGGCACCACCCGCTACCCTACGGCCATGGCCAGTGTCGAAGAGCTCAGGGACGTGCTGAACACCGTCGAGGACCCCGAGCTCGGTATGGGCATCGTGGACCTCGGCCTCGTCTACGACGTCGAGCTCGAGGGCTCGACGGCGAAGGTGACCTACACGCTCACGTCGATGGGCTGCCCGGTCGGCCCGTACATCCAGGAGCAGATCTACGAGGCGGCGCACGCGGTCGAGGGCGTCGAGGAGGTCACGGCCGAGCTCGTCTGGACGCCGCCGTGGTCGCCTGACCGGATGAGCGAGGACGCCAAGTTCGTCCTCGGCTTCTAGCCGGCTGACAGCCGCTACGAGATGCGGCGGTCGACCAGGCCGTTCGTGACCGCCCAGTGGGTCGCCTCGGTCCTGTTCGAGGCGCCGAGCTTGCGGTAGATGCTCCCCAGGTGGAACTTGATCGTCTGCTCGGTGACGAACAGCTTTCGGGCGATCGCCCCGTTCGTCAGGCCGTCGGCGACCCACCGCAGGATCTCCTGCTCGCGGTCCGACAGGCCGACCTGCTCGGCGGGCGGCGTCTCTCGGGACAGCGGCGGGGAGGCGACCACCGTGCCCTCGACGGTCTGGCGGACGATCGCCGGCAGGTCGCGCGGGTCGACGCTCTTCAGCACGTAGGCCGAGGCGCCGTCGTCGAGGGCCTGCTCGATCCAGGCCGCGTCGTCGAACCCGGACAGGACGATCACGGTGGTGTCCGGTGACTGCTCGCGGATCTTGGCCAGGGCCCAGAAGCCGTCGCCTTCGGGGAGCTGCAGGTCGAGCAGGACGACGTCGACCTGCTTGGTGGCGAGCATCGCGAGCAGCTCCCGGCCGCCGCCAGCCTCGCCGACGACCTTCATCTCAGGCCCGTCGAGCGCCTCCCGGACGGCCTCGCGCAGGATCGGGTGATCCTCGGCGATGACGATGCGCAGCACGAGACGCTCTTGCTCCCTCCATGTGGGGGCACGGGCCGACCCGGTGCCCGTCCGCGCGCATCGTAGTGCGTACGCGGGCTCGCGGGTCGAAAACCCGAGTCCCCACGACGGGGCGTACCATGTGTGGATAGCCACGAGGAGGTCGTCATGCAGCGGCAGGAGCCGACCGGGGTGCGCCGCATCCTGGTCGTCGCCAACGAGACCGTCGCCGGACGCCACCTGCTGCAGGAGATCGAGCGGCGGGCCGCGGATGGCGAGCACGAGGTGCTGGTGATCTCGCCGGCACTGGCCCCGCGCCTGCGGTTCCTGGTGTCGGACGTCGACGGCGGGATCCGGCAGGCCGAGGAGCGGGTGCGCGATTCGGTTGACGCGCTGACCCGCGCGGGCGTGAACGCGCGCGGCGAGGTGGGCGACTCCGATCCCCTGCTGGCGATCGAGGATGCGCTGTCCCAGTTCGAGGCGCACGAGATCATCGTCTCGACGCACCCGAAGGGCCGCTCGAACTGGCTCGAGAAGCGGGTCGTGACGCGCGCCGAGGAGCGCTTCGACCTCCCGCTGACGCACGTCGTGGTGGATCTCGAGGCCGAGCGCTCGCAGCTGGCGGCGGGCACGCGCTCCAGCGCGGTCTGACCCGCCACCCGCGGGGTTGCCCCGGATCGCCCGCGCGGGATACGCTGCCTCCCCGGCGACCACGAGGAGAGGAAGTGAGGCGTGGCGATCGCGACCGGCATCCCCGAGAGCGTGCGCGGGTTCCTGGACGGCAAGACCAAGGGCCTCTGGATCGACAACGAGTACGTCGACGCCGAGTCCGGCGAGACGATCACCTCCCTGAACCCGGCGACCGGCGAGCCGTTCGCCGAGGTGCAGGCGGCGGGCAAGGAGGACGTCGACCGGGCGGTCGCGTCGGCCCGCAAGGCGCTCGACGGCGAGTGGGGCAAGATGTCCCCCGACGACCGGGGACGGCTGCTGTGGAAGCTCGCCGAGCTCGTCGAGGAGCACAACGACGAGCTCGGAACCCTCGAGACGCTCGACAACGGCAAGCCGATCGGCGCGTCCCAGGGCGATGACGTCCCGGGCGTGGCGGCGATGTTCCGCTACTTCGCGGGCTGGGCGACGAAGATCCAGGGCCACACGATCCCCGTGTCGGCGGGCAACTTCCACGTCTACACCCGGCACGAGCCCGTCGGCGTGTGCGCCGGGATCATCCCCTGGAACTACCCGCTGGGGATGGCCTCGTGGAAGCTCGCGCCGGCGCTGGCGTGCGGCAACGCGATGATCCTCAAGCCCGCCGAGCAGACGCCGGTGTCGATCCTGCGCTTCGCCGAGCTGGTGCGCGAGGCCGGCATCCCGGCCGGCGTGGTCAACGTGATCAACGGCTACGGCGAGACGGCCGGCGCGTCGCTGGCGCAGCACACCGACGTCGACAAGGTGGCGTTCACCGGCGAGTACCTGACCGGCCGCAAGATCGTCGAGTCGTCGACCACGAACCTGAAGCGCGTGTCGCTCGAGCTGGGCGGCAAGTCGCCGAACATCGTGTTCGCCGATGCCGACCCCGAGACCCGCAAGGACGGGGCGCTCTGGGGCATCTACTACAACATGGGCCAGGACTGCACGGCCGGCTCGCGGCTGTTCATCCAGAAGGACGTGTACGACGACACGCTGGCCGAGCTCGTCGAGGGCGCGAAGGGTCTGAAGGTGGGCCCCGGTCTCGACCCCGAGAGCGACATGGGCCCGCTGGTCTCGAAGGAGCAGATGGACCGCGTCCTCGGCTACGTCGAGATCGGCCGCGGCGAGAACGCGAACGTCGCCGTCGGCGGCGCGCGGGCCTCCGGCGCGGGCCTGGACGGCGGCTACTTCGTCGAGCCGACGGTGCTCGCCGACACGTCGAACGACATGCGCGTGGCCCGCGAGGAGATCTTCGGGCCGGTCGTGGTCGCGATGCCGTTCACCGACGAGGACGAGCTGATCGAGAAGGCCAACGACACGTTCTACGGCCTCGGCGCCGGCATCTGGACGAGCGACGTGAAGCGCGCCCACCGGGTCGCCGCGAAGGTCAAGGCCGGCACGGTGTGGGTGAACGTGTACGGCCCGGTCGACCCCGCGGCGCCGTTCGGCGGCTTCAAGATGTCGGGGTACGGCCGCGAGATGGGTTCCTACGCCCTCGAGCTGTACTCGGAGGTCAAGTGCGTCTGGGTCAACCTGGACTGATCCTCGCTCTCGTGGCTCTGGCCGCCGCAGCTGCGGGCTGCGGCGGCTCGAGCGAGGGCTACGAGGCCACCACCGGAGCCGTGCCCGAGGCGCAGGCGCCGACGATCGCCGGGAGCGGCGTGGCGGCCGACTGTGCCCGGGCCTGGAACGCGGACGAGAACCGCTGCCGGTCAGGTCGGTCTGGCCCAGTGGATCGGCGTGCCCGGGCTCGCGGTGCACGTCGCGAGCAGCCGCGGCGGCTGCCAGCTCGTGCTGCACGACGAGAGCGGCGGCGAGCAGGTCTGGACGCAGACCGGCCAGGGCGAGGGCTTCGACGGGCCGGTCGCGGGCTCCGGCGGAGCGAACATCCTGCACCCGCTGGACGTCACGTCCGCCGGGCACGTGCTGCTGTCGGGCACGTCCTGAGCGGCGCTCCGCCACAGGCCCGCCGATAGACTCGGCGGCCCATGGCGACGCCCTACGACAAGCCCAGCGATCCCGCCAAGCGCCACTCGGCGGCGATGACCGACGGCCCGGAGCGCGCCGCCGCGCGGGCCATGCTCAAGGCCATCGGCCTCACCGACGAGGACCTCGCGAAGCCGCTGGTCGGCGTCGCGACCTCGTGGATCGAGACGATGCCGTGCAACATCAACCAGCGCGCGCTGGCGGCACGGGTCAAGGAAGGCGTACGCGAGGCCGGCGGGACGCCGGTCGAGTTCAACACGATCGCGGTCTCGGACGGCGTCACGATGGGCGTGTCCGGCATGCGCGGCTCGCTCGTGAGCCGCGAGGTGATCGCCGACTCGATCGAGCTCGTCGCCCGCTCCCACCACCTCGACGGCCTGGTCTGCCTGGTCGGCTGCGACAAGACCATCCCGGCCGCCGCGATGGCCCTGGCCCGGCTCGACCTGCCCGGGCTGTGCCTGTACAACGGCTCGATCATGCCGGGGAAGTTCCACGGCCGCGACGTGACCGTGCAGGACGTCTTCGAGGGCATCGGCGCCCACCTCGCCGGCACGATGTCGGCCGAGGAGCTGCTCGAGCTCGAGAACGTCGCCTGCCCCGGCGCCGGCGCCTGCGGCGGCCAGTTCACCGCCAACACGATGGCCCTCGCGCTCGAGTTCCTGGGGATCAGCCCCGGCGGGCTGAACGCGATCCCGGCCATCCACCAGACGAAGGCCGAGGCCGCCCGCGAGGCCGGCCGGATCGTCATGCGGCTGGTGCGCGACAACGTGACCGCCCGCCAGATCATCACCCGCGAGGCGATCGAGAACGCCGTCGCCTCGGTCGCCGCCACCGGCGGCTCGACGAACGGCGTCCTGCACCTCCTGGCCATCGCCCGCGAGGCCGGCGTGCCGTTCACGCTCGACGACTTCGAGGAGATCGCCGCCCGCACGCCGATCGTCGCCAGCCTCAAGCCGGGCGGCGAGTACATGGCCGTCGACCTCTACGAGGCCGGCGGCATGGGCCTCGTGACGCAGCAGCTGAAGAAGCGGGAGCTGATCCACGCCGGCGCCCCGACCGTCGACGGGCGCACCCTCGGCGAGCTCGGCGACGCCGCCATCGAGACGCCCGGCCAGCGCGTCGTCGTGCCGATCGAGCGGCCGCTGAAGCCGTCCGGCGGCCTCGCGATCCTGTACGGCAACCTCGCGCCCGAGGGCTGCGTGGTCAAGCTCGCGGGCCACGAGCGCCTGCTGCACCGCGGCCCGGCCCGCGTCTTCGACTCCGAGGAGGCCTGCTTCGCGGCGGTCAAGCGAGGCGGGATCGTGGCCGGCGACGTCGTCGTGATCCGCTACGAGGGCCCCGCCGGCGGGCCGGGCATGCGCGAGATGCTGCACGTCACCGCCGCGCTCATCGGCGAGGGGCTGGGGGAGGACGTCGCGCTGATCACCGACGGCCGCTTCTCCGGCGCCACCCACGGCCTGATGTGCGGCCACATCTCGCCCGAGGCGGCCCGTGGCGGGCCGCTCGCGGCGCTGCACGACGGCGACGTCGTGGTCGTCGACGTCGAGGCCCGGGAGCTCCGCGCCGAGCTGTCGGACGACGAGATCGCCGCCCGGCTGCGTGACGTGAAGCATCCCGAGCCGCTCTTCCGTGACGGCGTCTTCGCGAAGTACGCGGCGCTCGTGTCCTCGGCCTCCGAGGGCGCGATCACCCGTCCGTACTGAAGAGCCGATTTCAGCATGCCCCGCCACCGCCTGGCGGCGTCTCGCGTCGCCAGGTCGTACCCGGCGGCTTGCACGTATTGGCCCGCATACGCGCTGCGCCGCCGGGTGAAGCCTGGCTTAGCGAGCCACTCGCCAGACGGCACGGGCTCATGCTGAAACCAGCTCTGGGCCGCCCGGGCATCACCCGACGAAGCTCTCCGAGATCAGCCACCGGTCGCCGACGTGCGCCAGCCGGATCCCCCGGCTCGCGCCCTCGACGGTGGCGGTCGCCGTCGAGCCCTCGATCTTCGCCTTGACGCCGATGCTCTCGATGTCGTCCAGGTCGACGCCGGCGTCCGAGAGCAGGCTCGCGAACTGCTTCACCGGCTCCGCGTAGGCCGAGGCGCAGCCGGCGAGCGGGTCGCCGGTCTTGCCCGCAGCGGTGGCCACGCGCGTTCGCAGCTCGGGCGTGAACGTCGCGCAGGCCGCCTTCGCGTCCTCGGAGGCGAACGCGTGCAGGTAGTCGTGCACCGTCTGGGAGACGGCCTTCTGGTCGGGGCTCTGGCCCCCGCCGCCGCACCCGGCGGCAGCGAGGACGAGGGCCGCGGCGCAGGCGGCCGTGGGGCATGGCTCGTCGCATCCCCGTACGACGGAGAGGGGCGCGCCGGAGTTCCCGGCACGCCCCTCGGTCGTGCTGGACGTCAGCCGTCGTCTCGTGCGCCGACCGTGAACCCGTTCAGGACCGGTGCCGGCATCGGCACGTTCAGTCCCTTCACGCTCTCCCAGATCGCCCGGTTGAGCAGCTGCGCCGGCGCCTGGTCCTCGCGGGTGAAGTTCCAGGTCGCCGACTGGGCAGCCATCGGCGCGGTCGCCGGGTTGGTCTCGTCGAGCGGCTGGTTCGGCTGGATCGCGTCGTACGGCTTCATGTTCGGCTTGTCGGTGAAGCTGAAGATCATCGGCGTCGCCGTCGCGTCGAACTGGGTCATCGGGTGCAGGTTGAAGATCAGCTCGACCGTGCGCAGCACCGACACGCTGCTGTAGAACGTCGAGTCGACCTTGCCGGTCTGGGTGTACGGGCTGATCACGTGCGCCAGGGTGCGGTGGGCATCGACGTGGTCGGGCCCGTCCTGGGAGTCGTCCTCGATCATGAAGATCGCCGTCGAGCCCCAGTACCGGGAGTGCGAGACGGTGTCGACCAGCTTGCCGACGGCCCAGTCGCTGTCGGCGACCATCGCCTTCGGCGTCAGCGCGCCGGCGGACGTCCCGTTCGTGTGGTCGCGCGGGAACTTGATGAACTCGACCTGCGGCAGGTCGTCGTTCGCCACGTACTGGTCGAACTCGCGCTTCCACTCGTCGAACCGCGTCTGGTGGTCGTCGATCGACATGTTGAAGCCGGCGTAGGCGGTGTCGGTGTGCGCCAGCAGGTTCGGCGCGTTGTAGACCGTCACCGGCGGGACGTCGGTGGCCCACCAGCCGTAGTTGCGGTACGACACCCCGGCCTGGTCGAGCGTGTCCCACAGGTAGGCGTGCCACGGGTCGGCGCCGGGCGACGCCGCCCGGGTGCCGCCCTCGCCGGCGTAGAACGCGCCGCGGCCGCCGTAGTTCGTGGCCATCGTCTTCTGGTCGAACCCGTTGGCGTTCGCGCCGGTCGTCCACTCCCAGCCGTCGTCGGACACCTCGCCGACGGTGTAGGTGTTGTCGAGGTCCGTGAAGTCGTCGGAGAGGGCGTGGTGGTTCGGCGCCACGTTGTTGTCGAACAGCGTCAGCGACGGGTCGCCGTCACCCTTGTCGAGATCGCCGAGCACCTGGTCGTAGGTGCGGTTCTCGTTGACGATGACGATCACGTGCTTGATCGGCGAGGCCTGCCCCGGCTTCGTCGGGATGACGTGCTGGTTCCGGCCGAGCGTGCGCACCTTGTCGGCCCCGAGGAACCCGTCGTTGCGCCGCACCTGGCCGGTCATCGCGCGCAGCGTGGTGCGGTCCGGCAGGTCGATCATGGACAGCGTGCCCTGGATCATCGAGCCGATGTACTCGTGGTTCACGTTCGGCCCGGCGCCGAGGCCCTTCGCGTTCAGCACGAAGAGGTGGCCTTCGTGCGGCACCACCGCGCTCGGATACCAGCCGGTCGGGATCAGGCCCTGGACGCTCAGCCGTCCGCCGGCGCCGATCCGCAGCTGGGCGACGTCGTTGTCACCCGAGTTGGCCACGAACAGGTGCGCGCCGTCGGCCGAGACGCCGACGCCGTCGGGGTTCGTTCCGACGGGCGCGTCGCGGTACGGCGCGAGCGGCAGCGTCTGGGTGACGGTGTCGGTCGACGTGTCGATCGTCGAGATCGAGTCGCTGTCCTGGTTCGAGACGTACAGCGCGTCGGTGGTCGGGTTCAGCGCCAGCGCGCTCGGGTGCTCGCCGACCGTGACCTTCCCCGTCAGCGTGTTGGTCGCGGTGTCGACGACGTCGACCGTGTTCTGGCCCCAGTCGCTGACGTAGACCTTGCTGCCGTCGTGGGACAGCGCCACGGCGTACGGGAACTCGCACCCGGTGTTGTTGGACGTGTCGCCCCACGGGCCGATGGTGCACGTCTGGTCCGACAGCGCGACCCGGGTCTCGTGGCCCGTCGCCAGGTCGATGACCGACAGCGTGTTGTCGAAGTCGTCGGCGACGTACAGCGCCCCGCCGTCCGCCGAGATCGCGAGCCCTGCCGGGAACGGCCGCAGCGTGGTGCCGGAGCCGTCGTCGGTGGCCAGCTGGATCGGGTCGCCCTCGGTGAGCGACCCGTCGGCGGCCACCGTGTAGGTGCGGACGAGGCTGTTGTCGCCGGCCGACGCGTACGCGTGCGTGCCGTCGGGGCTGTAGACCACGCCGACGAACAGCGCGTCCGGCGCCGTGTAGTGGATCGACTGGGTCACGGCGCCCGTGGCCGTGTCGATCACCTGCAGCGCCTGGTCGCCGACGCCGTTGTTGGTCACCAGGAGGTGCCCGCCGTCCGGGCTGAGCACGGCGTTGTATGGCTTGTCGGCGAGCGTGGTCTGCGTGCCGGCGGGCGTCACCCGCCAGCCGTACGACGTGACTGCGGTGCCGTCCCCCTGTGGGCCGGCGTGCTGCGTGGTGGCGAGCGCGCCGAACGCCAGTGCGCCGCCGGCGAGCAGGAAGCCTGCGGCGCCGGCGAGCGCGACGCGGGAAGGCCGTTTGAGGCCGTGGCGTGCCATCGATCCCCTCCGGGTCGTTGTAGCCGTCTGGCGCCCGCGGAGGCGCCTCGGTGGAGCATGGCCGAGCCCGCGGTGCCCGTGGGTGAAGGCCCGGTGACCATGTGGTAGCGGTGCGCCGCCTCACGCCGTCCGCTATTGTCAGACGCCTGATGTCCAGCATCGCCGCCACCCGCTTCGCGCTGCTGATCGCCATCCCGATTCCCCGCTAGGGGAACCGGATCTGCTCACGCGCCCCAGCCGGCGCACACGCCCATCACACGAGCAGTCGCCGTGTGCCTGCACACGGCGTCGAGGAGCAACCCCGATGGCAGATCCGAGCGACCGAGGGCGCGGCGAGCGCGTCCTCCTCTACGACACCACCCTGCGCGACGGCGCCCAGCGCGAGGGCATGGCCCTGTCCGTGGGCGAGAAGCTGCGCCTCGTCCACCTGGCCGACTCGCTCGGGGTGCACGTGATCGAGGCCGGCTTCCCGGCGTCCAACCCGAAGGACGCCGAGACGTTCGCAGCGCTCGAGCAGGACGGTCCGCGGCACGCCGAGCTGGCGGCGTTCGGCATGACCCGGCGCCGCGACGTCGACGCCGACGCCGACCCGGCGCTGCGGATCCTGGCGGACTGCCACGCGCCGATCGTCACCCTGGTCGGCAAGACCTGGGACCTGCACCTCGACAAGGTGCTGCGGGTCGACCGCGACGAGAACCTGCGCATCATCGAGGACTCGGTGGCGTTCCTGCGAGCCGAGGGCAAGCGCGTGTTCTACGACGCCGAGCACTTCTTCGACGCCTACGCCACCGACCCGGCCTACGCGCTGCGCTGCCTCGTGGCCGCCGTCGACGCCGGGGCGGAGTGGGTCATCCCGTGCGACACCAACGGGGCGACGCTCCCGACGGCCCTGGCCGCCGCGGTGGGCCACGTGGTCTCCGAGCTCGGCGGCCAGGTCGGCATCGGCATCCACACCCACGACGACGCCGGCTGCGGCGTGGCCAACAGCCTCGTCGCGGTCGAGGCCGGCGCCCGCCAGGTGCAGGGCACGCTGAACGGCTACGGCGAGCGCTGCGGCAACGCCAACCTGGTCGCGATCGTGCCCAGCCTGCAGCTGAAGCTCGGGTTCGACTGCGTGGGGGAGGAGCGGCTGCGCAAGCTGACGCGGCTGGCCCACGACGCCGCCGAGGTGGCGAACATCGCCCCGGACGCGCACGCGCCGTACGTCGGCCGCTACGCGTTCGGCCACAAGGGCGGGCTGCACGTGGCCGGCGTGCGCTCCGACGCCCGGACGTTCGAGCACGTCGCGCCCGAGACCGTCGGCAACACCCGACACGTGCTGGTGTCCGAGCTGTCGGGACGCGCCACCGTGCGCGAGCTGGCCGACGAGATCGGCGTCGAGCTCGATGTCGCAGCGGTCGACCGGGTTCTTTCGCGGCTCAAGGAGCTCGAGCACCAGGGGTACGCCTTCGAGGCCGCCGACGCGTCGTTCGAGCTGCTGGTGCGCTCCGAGGCGGGGGAGGTCGAGCCGCTGTTCGCGCTCGAGTCGTACCGGGTCGAGGTCGAGCGCCGCGGCGGCGCCGTCGCCGACAGCGAGGCCGTGGTGCGCCTGCGGGTGGCCGGCGAGCGGGTCGTGGCGGTCGGCGAGGGCAACGGCCCGGTGGCGGCGCTCGACGCCGCGCTGCGCAGCGCCCTCGAGGGCCACTACCCGGTGCTCGCCGGCGTCCGCCTGTCGGACTACAGCGTCCGCATCCTGGCCCCGGCCGCGGGCACCGCGGCGACGACCCGGGTGCTCGTCGAGACGAGCGACGGCCGCGCCGAGTGGACGACCGTCGGCGTGTCGACGAACGTGGTCGAGGCCTCATGGGAGGCGCTGGTCGACGGGCTGGTGTACGCGGTGCGGGTGCGCGGCGCCGCCCGACCAGCGGCACCGGCACCCGCAGCGCACTGCGAGCCGAGCGCTACGTCAGGCGGCGCAGACCGCGAGCGGCGTGATCTGGAACGCGAACGGCGTCCGGTCGTTCTCGAACGACGCCCAGGCGTTCCCGTTCGGGAAGGTCGAGTTCAGGTCGACCAGGGTGTCGGCCGAGCTCGAGCTGACGCCGCCGCCGACCGGCACCGTGCCGGGCCGGCAGCCGACGTTCGCGAACGTCTGGGTCTCGGGCGGGTTCAGCACCGGCGCGCCGACCGAGACGTTGTAGCGCGGCAGCTTCGCGCACACCGCGAACGCCTCGAAGGTCGTGTCCACGCCGCTGCCGTTGCCGACGTCGACGTGCCACGAGCGGCCCGCCGGCGAGGTGCTGTTGATGTTCACGGCGGTGTCCCCCGACTGCGACAGGAGGCCGCCGCCGACCGGCTTCGAGTGCGCCGGGCAGGTCGCGAAGGCGCCGCTCTGCAGGCCGCTGGGGTTCGCCGCCGCCGGGGTCTGGACGACCGCGTAGTGCGGCGGCGCCGCGCACACGGCGAACACGTTGAACTGCGCGTCCGCGGTGCCGGCGTTGTTCACGTCGACGATCCAGGTGGCGCCGCTCGGAAACGAGCTGTTGACGTTCCTGTCGATGTCCGAGCCGAAGATCGCGGCCCCGCCGCTCAGCGGGACCGTGCCGACCGGACAGGTCGCCGAGCCCCGGGTCTGGGCGTTCGCGCGGGCCACGAAGCCGTCGCTGTGGACGATCGTGTACCCGGGTGGGGCGGACGCCGCCTGCGCCGCCCCGCCCGTGGTCAACAGGCCGGCCAAAGCCAGCCCGAGTGCTGCACTGCGTCTCATTGCCAACGCTCCTCGCGTTCGGTTGCCTGCCGAACGTAAGGAGCGTCGACTGCCGATGAAACGGGGGTTCCCCCCGCCAGCGAGCTAGCTCTGGCCCGCCGGCGCCTGGATCGGCTTTCGGCCCTGCGAGACGAACGGCATCATCGAGCGCAGCCGCGCGCCGACGATCTCGATCTGGTGCTCGGAGCCGCGCGCCCGCAGGCGGTTGATGACGGTCCGGCCGGTGGCGTTCTCGCCGATGAACTCGCGGGCGAACGTGCCGTTCTGGACGTCCTCGAGGATCTGGGCCATGGCCTGCTTGACCTCGGGGCCGATGACCCGCGGGCCGCGCGTCAGGTCGCCGTACTCGGCGGTGTCCGAGATCGAGTAGCGCATCCCGGCGATGCCGCCCTCGTACATCAGGTCGACGATCAGCTTCAGCTCGTGCAGGCACTCGAAGTAGGCGATCTCGGGCGCGTAGCCGGCCTCGACCAGCGTCTCGAAGCCGGCCTGGACGAGCGCCGTGGTGCCGCCGCAGAGCACCGCCTGCTCGCCGAACAGGTCGGTCTCGGTCTCCTCGCGGAACGTCGTCTGCAGCACCCCGGCGCGGGCCGAGCCGATGCCCGACGCCCAGGCCAGGGCGACGTCGCGGGCCTGGCCCGACGCGTCGTTGGCCACCGCGATCAGCGCGGGGACGCCGGCGCCCTGGGAGTACAGGCGCCGCACCAGGTGGCCCGGGGCCCTTCGGGGCGACCATGATCACGTCGACGTCGGCCGGCGGCTGGATCGTCCCGTAGTGGATGCAGAAGCCGTGCCCGAACAGCACCGCCGAGCCCGGACGCAGCGCCGGGGCGATCACGTCGTCCCACAGCTTCGCCTGGACGTGGTCGGGCACCAGGATGCCGATGACGTCCGCGCCGTCCACGGCGTCGGCGGGCGAGGCGGGCGTCCAACCGTCCGCCTCTGCTCGCGCCCAACCGTCCGACCCGGGGCGGACGCCGACGACGACGTCGAAGCCGGACTCCTTCAGGTTCAGGGCGTGGGCGTGGCCCTGCGAGCCGTAGCCGAGCACCGCGATGCGCCGGCCGCGCAGCAGCTCGAGGTTGGCGTCGGCGTCGTACAGCACGTCAGCAGGCATGCAGCTCCTAGGCCAGAACCCGCAGCCGGCGGCGCCGGCCATCGGCGGGGGCGATGCGGTTGACGGCGACGCGCCCGGTGCGCACCGCCTCCTTGATCCCGTAGGGCCGCACGAGCTCCTCGAAGGCGTGCAGCTTGTCGGGCTGGTCGACGAGCTCGAGCACCAGGGCGTCCGGGCCGACGTCGACGACCCGCGCGTCCATCACGCCCGGCCAGGCTGATCAGCTCGGCGCGGCGGTCGGGGTTCGACGCGACCTTGACCAGCAGGAGCTCGCGCTCGATCGTCGACTCCTGCCGCATCTCGGACACCTTGAGCACGTTCACGAGCTTGTACAGCTGCTTGATGACCTGCTCGATCGAGGTCTGGCTGCAGTCGACCCGCAGCGTGATCCGGGAGCGGTCCTCGCGCTCGGTGGGGCCAACCGCGAGGCTCTCGATGTTGAACCCGCGGCGCGAGAACAGCCCGGCGACGCGGGCCAGGACGCCGGGCTGGTTCTCGACCAGCACCGACAGGGTGTGGTGGGTGGGATCGTCGTAGCTCGACATCACACGCCCTCCGGGACCCACGCGTTGTCTTCCTCTTCCCACTCCTGGTCGATCATGTCGGCCGAGCCCTTGCCGGCCGGCACCATCGGGTAGACCTTCTCCTCGTGGTCGACGCGGAAGTCGATCACCGCGGTCGTCCCGCAGGCCAGCGCGCCCTCGATCGCCACCTCGACCTCCTCCTCGGTGGCCGCCCGGAAGCCGGCGCAGCCGTAGGCCTCGGCCAGCTTCACGTAGTCGGGCACCTCGGCGGACAGGTGGGTCTGCGAGAAGCGCTCGTCGTGGAACAGCTCCTGCCACTGGCGCACCATGCCGAGCCAGCCGTTGTTGATCACCGCGACGATCACCGGGATCCGGTAGATGTTCGAGGTGGCCAGCTCCTGCAGGGTCATCTGGAAGCAGCCGTCGCCGTCGATGCAGACCACCGTGGCGTCCGGCCGGCCGCGCTTGGCGCCGAGCGCCGCCGGGAAGCCGAAGCCCATCGTCCCGAGGCCGCCCGAGGTGACGAAGCGGCGCGGCTCGTCGATCTGCAGGTACTGCGCGGCCCACATCTGGTGCTGGCCGACGCCGGTCGTCCAGATCGACTCGCGGTCCTTGAGGTGCTCGCGCAGCCGCTCGATGACGTACTGCGGCTTGAGCGCGCCCTGGCGGTGGTAGCGGAACGGGTACTGGACGCGCCAGCCCTCGAGCTGGGTGCGCCACTCGGCGTAGCGGATCTTCAGCGCCTCGCCCTCGTCGCGCAGGGCGTCGGTGAGCGCCGGGAGGATCTGGCGCAGCTCGCCGACGATCGGCACGTCGGCCTTGCGGTTCTTCGAGATCTCGGCCGGGTCGATGTCGCAGTGGATGACCCGCGCGCCGGGTGCGAACGCGTCGAGCTTGCCGGTCACCCGGTCGTCGAAGCGGGCGCCGATCGTGACCAGCAGGTCGGCGTGGTGCAGGGCCCAGTTCGCGTAGCGCGAGCCGTGCATCCCCGGCATGCCGAGCCCCAGCGGGTGCGAGTCGGGGAACGCGCCCTTGGCCATCAGCGTGGTGACCACGGGGATCCCGGCGGTCTCGGCGAGCTCCCGCAGCGCGTCGGTGGCCTCGGCGTTGACGACCCCGCCGCCGACGTACAGGACGGGCTTTCGCGCCTGCCGGATCGCGTCGGCCGCCTCCTGGATCTGCAGCGGGTGGCCCTTGCGCGTCGGCTTGTAGCCCGGCAGGTCGAGCTTCTGCGGCCAGCGGAACGTCATCCGGGCCTGCAGCACGTCCTTCGGGATGTCGACCAGCACCGGGCCGGGGCGGCCGCTGCGGGCGATGTGGAACGCCTCGCGCATCGTCCGCGGGATGTCGACGGCGCGCTGGACGAGGTAGGAGTGCTTGACGATCGGCATGAAGATGCCGGTCGTGTCGGCCTCCTGGAAGGCGTCGGTGCCGATCAGGTGCGTGGGCACCTGGCCGGTCACGATCACCAGCGGGGTGGAGTCGAGGAACGCGTCGGCGACCGGGGTCACCAGGTTCGTCGCTCCCGGGCCCGAGGTGGCCATCGCGACGCCGACCCTGCCGGTCACCCGGGCGTAGCCCTGGGCCATGTGGCCGGCGCCCTGCTCGTGGCGCACGAGGACGTGCTCGATCTCGGTGCCGGTCGAGGCCAGGGCGTCGTACAGCGGCAGGATCGCGCCGCCGGGGATGCCGAAGCAGACCTCGACGCCCTCGAGCTCCAGCGAGTGGACGACCGCGTCGGCGCCCGTCATCTCGACGCCGTCGAAGCGGGCTGTCGTCCGCTGCGGCGGCGCGTGCTCGCTCGCCTGGATGGTTGCCACGTCGCTCACCTCGTCTCGCTGGGGATGGGGGCGGAGGCCGCCACGCGGGCGGCGACGGCCTCGCCGACCTGGGCCGTGGTGGCCTGGCCGCCGAGGTCGGGCGTGCAGGTGCCGGCGTCGAGGACGGCCTCGACGGCCGCCTCGAGCGCGCGGGCGGCGGCGGGCTGTCCGAGCTCGTCGAGCAGCAGCGCCACCGTCAGGATCATGGCCGCGGGGTTCGCCTGGCCGGTGCCGGCGATGTCCGGTGCCGAGCCGTGGACCGGCTCGAACAGGCCGGGCCCGCCGTCGGCCAGCGAGGCCGAGGAGGCGAGTCCGATGCCGCCTGCGACGGACGCCGCGAGGTCGGACAGGATGTCGCCGAACAGGTTCTCGGTGAGCACGACGTCGTAGGCCGCGGGCTGCTCGACCAGCTTCATGCTCATCGAGTCGACGAGCTGGTGCTCGAGCGCCACGTCGTCGTAGTCGGCGCGCGACCTGGTTCACGACCTCGCGCCACAGCCGGGACGTCTCGAGGATGTTGGCCTTGTCGACGTGGGTGACCTTGCTGCGGCGGGTGCGGGCCAGCTCGAACGCCCGGCGGGCGATCCGGCGGATCTCGCCGGCGGTGTAGACGCAGGTGTCGTAGGCCCTCTCGCCGTCGCGGCCCTGGTCGCCGAAGTACAGGCCCGCGGTCAGCTCGCGGACGATGATCAGGTCGATGCCCTCGGCCAGCTCGGGCCGCAGCGGGCTCGTGACCCGCGCGGTGACCTGGCGGACGGGCCGCAGGTTGGCGTACACGTCGAGCGCGCTGCGCAGGCGCAGGATCCCCTGCTCGGGCCGGACGGCGCCGCCGTCCCAGCGCGGCCCGCCGACGGGGCCCTTGAGGACGGCGTCGGAGGCCCGGGCCGCGGCCAGCACGGCCGGCGGCAAGGGGTCGCCGGCGGCGTCGATGCCGGCGCCGCCGAAGGGGTGCTCCTCGGTCTCGACCTCGAAGCCGTAGCGGTCGGCGGTGACGCCGAGGACGTGCAGCGCGGCCGCCGTCACGTCAGGGCCGATGCCGTCGCCGGGCAGCACGCAGACGCGGTACGTCACGGGCGCTCGTTCCTCTCGATTGTGTCCTTCCGCATCCCTCGTCCTTCCCGAAGGGGGGCGCGCTCCGGGGCGCACCGCTCCCGCTGATCCTGGTTCCGTTGGCGCCGGCGGGGGCGCGTCGCAGGTTCCGTCTCCCCTAGGGGAGAATGGGAAGGAGCGCGAGCCCGATGCCGTCGACGGCTACGACGGTCTGGAAGCCGGATACCTCGAGGCTGCGGCGGAGCTCGCTCACGCAGATGATCTTACCAGGCAGCCGTTTTGCCTGCCGTGGCCAGGATTCGATCGACCGTCTCCTCGGGTGTCTCGTCCGAGGAGTCGAGCCACAGCCCGAGCCGTGGCGTGTCATTGGCGAACCCGTCGTACAGGGCGTCGACCGACCAGGCGCCGTAGCCCCTGGCGGCCCGTCCAGCCTCGCGCACCGTGAGGACCTCGAGCCGAGGCAGGAGGACGACGACGTGCAGCGGGCGTGCGCGCACCAGCGTCACTGCCTCCGCGAGCAGGGGGCCGGCGACCACGTCCTCCCAGACGACGGCGAACCCGGCGTCGCGGTACGCCTCTGCCGCGGCGACGGCGAGCTCGGTAGCGCAGCCGCAGCTGCGCGAGCGCGTCCTCGCCGCCACCCGGCGTCATCTCGACCCGGCCGCTGACGATGCTCCGGCGGAAGACGTCCCCTTCGAGGTGCACGCCACGCGCGAACCGACGCGCCAGCAGGCGGGCGACGGTTGACTTGCCGGCGGCCATCGGGCCGGTGACCAGGTAGATCGGTGGCGTGTCGATCGTCAGAGCACGAGCGTCGACGGCCCCGGCCGCTCGCGGCTGGCCTCGTAGTCCGCGATCTCGCCGTCGCGCTGCAGCGTGAGGGAGATGTCGTCGAGGCCGTGGAGCATGCGGTGGCGCAGGTCCTGGTCGAACTCGAACGAGACCTCGCGGCCCGACGGCAGGGTCACGGTCTGGCTCTCGAGGTCGACCGTCGCCTCGGCGGGCGCGGCGTCGAGCAGCTCGCGCACGTCCTCCTCGGGCAGGGTCACCAGCATCAGGCCGTTCTTGCCGCTGTTCGAGCGGAAGATGTCGGCGAACGACGGCGCGATGATCGCCCGAAAGCCGTGGTCGTGCAGCGCCCAGGGCGCGTGCTCGCGCGACGAGCCCGAGCCGAAGTTGCGGCCGGCGACCAGGATCGTGGCGTCCTGGAACTCGGGCCGGTTCAGCTCGAAGTCGGGGTCCTTGCGCCAGTCGAAGAACAGGAACTCGCCGAACCCGCTGCGCTCGATGCGCTTCAGGAACTGCTTCGGGATGATCTGGTCGGTGTCGACGTTGGCCCTGTCGAGGGCTGCGACCCGGCCGGTCAGGCGGACGAACGGCTCCATCAGGCGGGCACCTCCTCGCGCGGGGCGACGTCCCGCACGTCGACGAGGTGGCCGGCGATCGCGGCCGCCGCGGCCATCTCGGGGCTCATCAGGTGGGTGCGCCCGCCGCTGCCCTGGCGCCCCTCGAAGTTGCGGTTCGACGTCGAGGCGCAGCGCTCGCCGGGCGAGAGGACGTCGGGGTTCATGCCGAGGCACATCGAGCAGCCGGCGTTGCGCCACTCGAAGCCGGCGTCGGTGAACACCTGGTCGAGACCCTCGGCCTCGGCGGCGGCCTTCACCTGCATCGAGCCCGGCACCACCATCGCCCGCACGCCGTCGGCCACCCGCTGGCCGCGGATCACCGACGCAGCGGCCCGCAGGTCGCCCAGACGGCCGTTGGTGCACGAGCCGATGAAGACCCGGTCGATGGCCACCTCGGCCAGCGGCGTGCCGGCGGTCAGACCCATGTAGCGGAGCGCGCGGGCCTCGTCGTCGGTGGTCGGCTCGGGGACGCTGCCGGTGATCGGCGCGACCTGCCCGGGGTTCGTCCCCCACGAGACCTGCGGCGCGAGCGCGCCGGCGTCGATCACGACCTCGCGGTCGAACGCTCGCGCCCTCGTCGCTGGCGTACTGCCGCCAGCGCTCGACGGCCCGATCGAACGGCTCCTGGACGCCGGGGCGTCCCTCGAGGAACGCGAACGTCGTCTCGTCCGCCGACACCAGGCCGGCGCGCGCGCCCGCCTCGATCGACATGTTCGAGATGGTCATGCGGCCCTCCATCGAGAGCCGCCGCACGGCCTCGCCGGCGTACTCGACCACGAAGCCGGTCGCGCCGTCGGTGCCGATCTCGCCGATCAGGCCGAGGATCAGGTCCTTCGGCGTGACCCCGATGCCCGGCGTGCCGTCGAAGCGCACGAGCATCGTGCGGGCGCGCTTCTGGGGGAGGGTCTGGGTCGCCAGGACGTGCTCGACCTCGCTGGTGCCGATGCCGAACGCCAGCGCGCCGAACGCGCCGTGGGTCGCGGTGTGGGAGTCGCCGCAGACGATCGTCATGCCCGGCTGGGTCACGCCGAGCTCGGGGCCGATCACGTGGACGATGCCCTGGCGGCGGTGGCCGAGCCCGTACAGCGGGACGCCGAACTCGGCGCAGTTGCGGTCGAGGGCCTCGAGCTGCTGGCGCGACAGGTCGTCGGCGATCGGGAGGCGCAGGTCGCCCGTCGGGACGTTGTGGTCGGCGGTGGCCAGGGTACGGTCCGGGCGGCGGACGCGCCGGCCGGCGAGGCGCAGACCCTCGAAGGCCTGCGGGCTGGTCACCTCGTGGACGAGGTGCAGGTCGACGAAGAGCAGGTCGTCGCCGATCGCGTGGTCGTCCCAGATCTTCTCGTAGAGCGTGCGCGGAGCCATGCTTCTCCGATTGCCGAACGGTGGACGCTTGCGTGCAATATTGGCATATTACTGGCGATCGCGCCAGCGATACGGTAGTTTTGCATGCAGATGAGCCTGGCGGAGGAGCCAACCAGGACGAACGCGGCCGCCGCCTACGAGGCGCTCCGGGCCGAGATCGTCGACGGCCGGCTGCAGCCCGGCCAGCGGCTTCGCACCGCGGCCCTGGCCGAACGACTGGGATTCTCGCGCACTCCGATCCGTGAGGCCCTGGTCCTGCTCGAGGGCGAGGGGCTCGTCAAGCTCGAGCCGCGCCGTGGCGCGGTGGTGCGGGCGTTCGCCGGCGAGGACCTGATGGACCTGTACGAGGTGCGGGCGCTGCTCGAGGCCCACGCCGCGCGCCGGGCCGCCGAGCACATCGGGCACGGCTGATCTTCACCGGCTGCACGAGCTCGTGGCGCTCGGCGAGGGGCGGCCAACCGCGACCCGCGAGGACGCCGAGGCCCAGATCGGCTGGAACGTCGAGTTCCACCGCGTCGTCTGCCAGGCCGCCGACAGCCCGCGGCTGCTCGAGGCGCTGCGCGCGGTCGCCGGGATCCCGCTCGCGTTCCGCACCGCGACCTGGCTCGACGACGCCCAGCGGGTCCGCTCGCTGTCGTCGCACCGCGAGGTCGCGGACGCGCTCTCGGCCCGCTCGCCGGAGCGGGCCGAGGCGGCGATGCGCATGCACCTGCTGGCGGCGCGCGACTACCTGCGCGAGCTCCTGCGCCGCTCCGCGGCGTCGATCGCGTAGACCAGGGCCAGAGGCTCAGACGCCCTGGGCGACCAGGTCCAACCGGGCCTGGACAGCCAGGGCGTCGGCGCGCTCGTTGAGCTCGTGCCCGGCGTGGCCCTTGACGAGCTCGAAGTGCAGCTCGTGGGGCTCCTCGGCGACGAGCAGCGCCTCCCACAGGTCGCGGTTCTCGACCGGCTTCTTGTCGGCCTTGCGCCAGCCGTTGCTGCGCCAGCGCTCGAGCCAGCCCTCGGTGTGGGGGCGCACCACGTACGTCGAGTCGCACAGCACCCGCACCCGGCACGGCTTCTTCAGCGCCCGCAGGCCCTCGAGCAGGCCGGTGAGCTCCATCCGGTTGTTGGTGGTCGTCGTCTCGCTGCCGTGCAGCTCGCGCTCGTGGCCGTTCGAGAGCAGGATCACCGCCCAGCCGCCGGGGCCGGGGTTGCCCGAGACGGCGCCGTCGGGGACGAGCGTGACCTCGGGCAGCGCGGTCACTCCGAGACCCGGAGGACGACCTTGCCGAACTGGCGGCCGGCCTCGAGGTGCTCGTGGGCCTGGCGCGCCTCCTCGAGCGGGAAGACGCGGTCGACGATCGGCCGCACCTTGCCGGCGTCGATCAGCCGCAGGAGCGAGCGGAAGTCGCTGTCGGAGCCCATCGTCGAGCCGAGCACCGTGAGCTGCTTCCAGAAGATCCGGTGCAGGGCGGCCTTGCCGCCGCCGCCCGTCGTCGCCCCGCAGGTGACCAGCCGCCCGCCCTTGGCCAGGACGGCCAGCGAGGTCTCGTAGGTCGCCTCGCCGACGTGCTCGACGACCAGGTCGACCCCGGCGCCGCCGGTGATCTCCTTGACCTGCGCCCGCACGTCGCCGGTCGCGTGGTTGATCGTGGCCGCGGCGCCGTGCTGGCGGGCCGTCTCGAGCTTCTCGTCGGAGGAGCTGGTGGCGATGACCCGGGCGCCGGCGGCCGCGGCCAGGACGAGCGCCGCGCTGGCGACGCCGCCGCCGACGCCCCACGCGAGCACCCACTCGCCGGCCTGCAGGTGGGCCCGGTGGAAGAGCATCCGGTGGGCGGTGACGAAGACCAGCGGGAACGCCGCGGCCTCGTCGAACGAGAGCCCGGCCGGGATGGGGAAGAGGTTCCGCGCCGGCAGCACGACGTAGTCGGCGTGGGTGCCGTCGGTGTGCTCGCCGACCACCTGGAACCGCGGGCAGAGCGTCTGGTCGCCGGCCAGGCAGGCAGCGCAGCGGCCGCAGTACAGGCCCGGGTTCACGGTGACCGCGGCGCCGACCTCGAGCCCGTCGACGCCGGGCCCGACGGCCTCGACGATCCCGGACGCGTCGGCGCCCAGGATGCGCGGCTTCGGCACCGACGGCAGGCCCCTGCGGACCCACATGTCGAGGCGGTTCAGCGAGGCCGAGCGGACGCGCACGAGCGCCGTCCCCGGCCCCGGCTCGGGGACGGGAACCTCGTCCAGCGAGAGGACCTCGGGCCCTCCCTCGTCATGGATCCGCACGGCACGCACGGGGCGGCATGCTACGGGAGGCAGCGGCGGTCCTCGCCGCCTACCGCCCCCGCCGACGGAGGAGACTTCCGATGGAGAACGGCCTGACCTTCGCCGACCTCGAGCCCGAGTCGGACGAGCGGTTCGTCACCCTCCGCCGCAGCCTCGGCGTGAGCACGTTCGGGCTGAACCAGATCCGCCTGCAGCCCCGCCAGCGCGGCCGCATCCACCGCCACCCCCGCCAGGAGGAGGTCTACCTGGTGCTCGAGGGCACGCTCACCCTGATCGTCGAGGGGCAGGAGCACGTCCTCGAGCGCGGGCGCCTGGTGCGGGTCGCGCCGACGCTGCGCCGCCAGCTGGTCAACGCGAGCAACGCGCCGGTGCTGCTGATCGCGCTCGGCGGCGCCGAGGAGCACGCCGGCCGCGACGGCGAGGCGTTCCTCACCTGGGAGGACAGCGAGCCGGGCCCGCCGCAGTCGATTCCGCTGCCGGAGGACCTGCCCGGCTGAGCCACCCGGCCGCGCGAGGTCAGTGCTCGTGGTGGTGCACGTGCGGCACCTCCTCGAGCGGCGCCGCCAGCGGCTGCGGGCCCTCGGGGCAGCCCGGGCGGTGGATCGAGAGGAGCTGGCGGTGGTCGCGCTCCACCTGGATCGTGGTGTGGGCGATCCCGTACCGCTCGTGCAGCGTGGCCTCGACGGCGTGCAGCACCTCGTCGGTGTCCGCGCCCGGCAGCGCCACCACGTGGGCCGAGAGGGCGGTCATCTGGCTCAGCGTCCAGACGTGCAGGTCGTGCACGTCGCGCACGCCGGGCACCGCGGCCATCGCCTCGCCGACCTGGTCGGTCGGCATGCCCGGCGGGGCGGCCTCGAGCAGGATCGCCAGCGGGCGCCGCACGAAGCTCCACGAGCTCAGCAGGATGAGGAGGCCGATCAGCGCGGCCATCGCCGGGTCGGCCGCGTTCCAGCCGAAGGCCAGGATGAGGACGCCGGCGAACGCCGCGCCGGCCGAGCCGGCGACGTCCGCGATCGCGTGCAGCAGCGCGCCGCGCAGGTTCAGGTCGTGGTGGTGGTCGCCGCGCATCAGCAGCCAGGCCGCGAGCCCGTTGGCGGCCATCCCGGCGACGCCGACGATCAGGAGGCCCTTGCCGTCGACCGCCGGCGGGTCGAGCAGGCGCATCGCGGCGTCCCAGAAGATCCAGGCCGAGAGGCCGATCAGCAGCACGCCGTTGACCAGCGCCGCCAGGATCTCGAGCCGGGCCCAGCCGTAGGTGTGGGTCGCCGTCGGGCGGCCGGGTCGCGAGCCACGCGGCCAGCAGCGCCAGGGCGATCGCGCCGCCGTCGGCCAGGTTGTGGACCGCGTCGGCGATGAGCGCCAGCGAGCCGAACGCGATGCCCGCGACGACCTGGGCGGCGCCGAACGCCACGGTCAGGATCAGCGCACCCGCGAGCGCGCGCCGCGTGGCGTGCGCGCCATGCGCGTGCCCGTGAGCCATGCGACCAACCCTACCACCGGCGGCCGCGGGCTCCACCGCGCAGAGGGCGTTCCTAGACTGCCGGCGTGATCGAGCTGCCGAGCGAGGACGGCATCCTGCTGGCCGCCGCCAGGGCGGAGGCCTACGCCGACACCGAGCGCCACATCGCCGAGCGGCGCGCCCGCGGGCTGTTCGGCGACCTCCGCTTCACCCTGACCAACACCGAGCCGCTCGTGCCACCCGGAGCGGCTCGTGCGCCGCGCCCGCACCGTGATCGCGGCGGCGCTGCCGTTGTGGCGGCCCGCGCCCGAGCGACCCGCGGGGCCGACCGGGAGGCTGCCGCGCTACGCCTGGATCGACCCCTACGCGGCGCTGCGCGAGCGGCTGCAGGCGCTGGCCGAGCGGCTGCGCAGCGAGCACGGGGCCCGCTCGGCGGTGTTCGTCGACTCGAACCACCACGTCGACCGCGAGGCCGCGGTGCGCGCCGGGCTCGCGTTCTACGGCAAGAACACGCTGGCCATCGTCCCCGGCCAGGGGTCGTTCGTGGCCCTCGGCGCGCTGGTCACCGACGCCGAGCTCGAGCCGGCGGCCGACCTCGTGCCGCCCGGCTGCGGCTCCTGCACCCTGTGCCTCGACGCCTGCCCGACCGGCGCCCTGGTCGAGCCGGGCGTGCTCGACGCCACGGCCTGCATCTCGACCACCACGCAGTCCCGCGGCGCGATGCCCGAGTCCCACATGCAGGCGCCTCGAGGACCGGGTCTACGGCTGCGACATCTGCCAGGACGTGTGCCCGTGGAACGCGGGGCCGGCCAGGCGGCGGGCGGAGCTCGAGCCCGAGGGCGAGGCGTGGGTCGACCTGCGGGCGTGGCTCGGCGCGCCCGGACGCCGAGCTGCTGCAGCGCTACGAGCGCCTCTACGTCCCGGGCCGCGATCCCCGCTACCTGCGCCGCAACGCCCTGGTCGCGCTGGGGAACGTGGGCGGCGACGCGGTGCGCGAGCTCGCGGCGCCGTACGCCGCGTCGGACGACGAGCTCCTGGCCGCGCGCCGCGCGCCGCGCGCTCGACCGGGTCTAGCCGGGCAGCAGGGCGAGCGGGCCGCCGGTCAGCGGCAGCGTCGTGCGGGTGGTGCCGTCGACGAGCACGAGCGGCGAGCCGTCGCAGCTCGGATCCTGGCGCAGGAACCGGATCGGCCAGTGCGGACAGCGGCTCTCGAGGCGCACGTCGCCGACCTGGGCGAACCAGTTCACCCCGGCCGCGACCTTCGTCAGCGCGCCGCCGCCGAGCGGCTGGCTGTACAGCGTCGCCGGCACCTTCCACTGCCTGCCGCTCGAGCACTGGGTCTCGGTGTACGGCTTGGCGCTCAGGAGGAGCGTGCCGTTCCCGGCCCAGCCGACGCTCCCGATCGCCGGGATCTCGACGTCGTTCGCGCCCGGCACCTGGACGCTCTGCAGGTCCAGGCGGCCCGTCTGCAGGTCGAGCAGCGGCGATCGAGGCGATCTCCCGGCAGGCGCCGAGGTGGGCGTAGACCGGAGCGGCGAACCAGCGGCCGTCAGGCGAGCGGGCGCCGTGCTCGTAGAGGACGTTCCCGAGCAGGTCCTCGCCCTTGACCAGCTTCAGCGACGGGTGGGCCGCGGTCGGGTCGATCCGGTAGACCCGCTGGCGCGCCTGGTCGGCGGGGGCGAGCTGCGCCGGCAGGCCGAGCACGTAGAGCTCGTGGGCGCTCGCCCCGAAGACCAGGCCGTAGATCGCCCAGCGGATCTCGTAGGGCGGGTGCAGCGGGATGTGCGGCAGCGGCACGCGTGCGCAGCGTGCCGGCTGTCGGCGTCGTAGACGTGCAGCGCGTCGCCGTAGAACACCGCCAGCGTGCTGCCGTCGGGCGACCAGGCCGGCGGCGCCGCGTAGCCGCCGTGGTAGACCAGCGTCGTGCTGGCGCCGGCGCGCGCTACGGATGAGCGTCCGGGTCGACGTCGCCGCGGCCAGGTCGCCGCGCGACGAGAACGCGAACGAGAGCAGCTTCCCGCCGGTGTGGGTGAGCTGCACGGGCGGCGTGCCCGGCGTGAGGACGACGACCTCGCCGTGCCGGATCGCAGCCACGCGCACGGCCTGATCGGCGCCCGCGGACGCGGCCGTCAGGAGCAGCGCGAGCGCCGCCAGCGTTCCCGAAGGATCCGCCGCTGCATCGCCCCGAAGCTACCGGACGACCTGCGGCCGCGGAACCCCCTCAGCGACGGGCGGCGTGCGCCTCGGCGTGCTCGCGCAGCCGCGCCAGGAGCTCGGTGGCCCGCTCGACCACCAGCGCCCGCAGCGGCTCGGGCTCGAGCAGCACGGCCTCGCCGAGCTGGCGGCAGAGCTCGCTCGCCAGGAAGCGCTCCGAGCTGTAGGTGATCGTCGCCACGGCGGCGCCGTCGGCGAGCTCGGCGGTGTCGTCGCGGCGCTCGAGCTCCCAGCGGGCGACCCGCGGTGAGAACCAGACCGAGGCCCGGCCGACCCGGCCCGAGAGCTCCTCGTCGCCGGCGCGCTCGCCCAGGCCCGGGCGGCGCTCGAAGGTCTCGTCGAGCATCGACGCCGAGCGGATCCGGTCGGCCCGGAAGGTGCGCTCGCCGTCGTTCGTGCGGTCGTAGGTGTCGCAGTACCACTCGCCGCGCAGGCCGCGCAGGCGGTGCGGCTCGACCAGCCGCTCGGTGGCCGCGTCGCCGGCACGCGAGAGGTACTCGATCTCGACCAGGCGACGCAGCCGGATCGCCTCCTGCAGCACCGACAGCACGTCCTCGTCGACCGCAGAGGTCGGCGGGACGGCGACGTCGCGGGTCTCGTACTGGCCGAACGCCTCCTCGACCTTGGCCCGCACCGCCGGGAGCGAGGTGTGGGCGTCGGCGGCAACCAGCGGCCCGACCAGGTCGAGCGCCAGGAGCAGGGCCTTCGCCTCGAGCGGCGAGAGCCGGGCCGGGCGGCGGAACTCGTCGCCGTACAGCTCCTTCTCGACGTCGATGGTGTCGCCGTCGTCCTGCATCTCGGCGTACAGCGCGTAGCAGCCGCCACCGAAGTTCACGAGGTTCAGGAGCTGCAGGTGGCGGTCGAGCCCGTCGTCGTCGAGGTGGAACCGCTCCTTCAGGTCGGGTCGCCGAGATCCGGGCCGCGGGGCTCCTCACCGCAGGCCGCGAGCAGCTGGGCCATCATCGCCTGCAGGACGGCGAAGCGCTCGGGCGCCACCGGGCTCTCGACCTTCTCGGGCGGCGGGCTGGACTCGCGCACCATGCGGATCGGCGCGGCGTGGGCGCGGAGGCGGGCCCTCGTGCAGCTCGCGCACCCGCTCGAGCGCGCTCGGCCATCTCGTCGCGCAGCTCGCCGGGCTCGAGCGGGATCGCCCGGCCGGCGCGGTCGAGCATCCACTGGATGAGCGCCCGCGAGTCGGCGTACTGGGTGGTGTAGAGCGCCGAGCGGTCGTCCTGGAACTGCAGCGAGCCGTGCCGGCCGACGCGCCGCTCGACCTGCCAGGCGTCGTCGGGAGCGACCCAGATGACGGCCGTCTCGCCGCCGTCGACGAGCTGCCAGGAGACGCGGTCGCGCCAGGAGGTGGCGTCGAACTCGGTCGGCGTGCGGAAGTCGCGCTCGCGGCGGGTCGCGAAGCGCACGTCGCCGCGGATCCGGCTGAGCCGGAAGGTGCGGATCGCGTCGCGGTCGCGGTCCTGTCCGACGACGTACCACTGGCCCTCGAGGAAGTACAGGCTGTACGGGTCGAGGGTGCGCTGGGCCTCCTCGTCGGTCGAGATCGACCAGTACCGGAAGAGGACGGTGCGCTGCTTCGAGACCGCCGCCTCGAGCTTCTGCAGGCGCGCGGCGACGTCGCTCGTGTAGCCGCTGCCCGTGAGGCTCAGGGTGACGTCGCGGCCGACGTCCTCGCTCGGGTTCGGCCGGCCGAGGGCCAGGTTCTGCAGCGCGAGCCGCAGCGGCTCGGCGTAGGCGAACTGCCCTTCGAGCAGGAAGACCGCGTTCGAGAGCGCGGCGAGCTCGTCGTCGGACAGGTGCAGCGGCGGCAGGAAGTACTGCTCGCGGCGCAGCGTGTACAGCTCCTCGCCGGTGAACTCGTCGCGCTGCGAGGAGATCGGCACGCCCAGGCCGAGGAGCTCGGTGCGGTCGGCGTAGAAGCGCCGCGCGAACGCCTCGTCGGACATGTCCGAGTAGCCCTCGACCGCCTGCTTGACGTCGCGAGCGGAAGCCGAGCGCTTCTCCGACATCAGGTATGCGACGAGCGAGAGCTGGCGGATCAGCTTGTCCGTATCGGGCGTCACTGCTGCCGGATACTAGTCGGGCCTGGAGGCCCGTCGGCCGGGGCTGCGGGTAGGCTGGTCCTCCGTGCGTGCACTGTGCGTGGTCCTCCTCGTGGCGCTCGCCGCAATCCTCCCCGTCGCGGCGTCGGCACAACCCACGTGGTGGACGCCGAACGCCGCGCTGCGCGACCCTGCCGTCGCGCCGGGGCCGGGGCCGCAGGATGCCGACTTCGCCCAGAAGCTCACCGGCTGGACGATCCGCGGGCCGGGCAAGATCGACGTGCGCAGCGGCGGGCCGGCCGGGTTCTACGCCGCGATGCGCGACAACTCGACGCTCGTCTCGAGCGCGTTCACGCCGGCGGCGGGGACGCAGGTGCTCACGCTGCAGCTGCGCGCGCTGCAGGGGCACGCGGCCCTGCGGGTGCTGGCGTCGCTGCCGGACCGGCCCGAGCCGCTGCTCCTGGCCACGCTCGAGCCGGGGAAGTCCTGGTCGCTGGCGTCGGTCAACGCGCGGGCCCTCGCCGGCCACGAGGTGCGGCTGCTGCTCGACCCGGTGATCGCGCTCGGCGACGGGATCGACGTGACCCTCGCCGGGCGGCCGGAGGTGCCCGCGCCGCGCTTCACCCTGAGCGGTGGGTCGATCCTGCGGAGCAACGGCGGGCCGGCGGGCACGTTCCTCGCGGCCCAGCCCGGGCCGCTGTCGCTCGCCGGAGCCACGATCCGGATCCCGCCGGACGCGGTCACGGCGTCGGTCTGGGTGCACGCCTCGGCCGGCCTCATGCCGGTGGTCGAGCTCCTGGCCGGGAACCGCCTGCTCGGCACGACGACCGCGAGCACGGCCTGGCAGCCGTTGCGGGTCTCGGTGGCGGCGCTGCGCGGGCGCACGGTGCGGCTCACGGTGCGAAGCGCCGACGCGACCGGGCTGCAGCTCGCCTGGATCGGGACGGTGCAGCGGGCGCCGGCGCTCCGCTTCGCGACCGCCAGACGCGACCAGAAGCGGGTGCGCCTGCGGCTCGCCGCGAGCCAGGCGCTGGCCTACCAGTGGGTGCGGGTCGAGCGCGCGGCCGGCTCCGGCTGGGTGTTCGTCACCCGGCTGCAGCTCCGGGCCGACGGCAGCGCGCTGGCGCGCGTCAAGCTCGTCGGCCGGCCGCTCCTGCGCCTCTCGTTCGACGGCAGCGAGTCGGTCGCGCCCGGTCAGTCGGTGCCGACGCGGGTCCAGCCCGCGACCGTCAAGAAGCCGAAGAAGCCGAAGCCCTAGCTGGCGAGCCGGCTCGGCCGGCGGGCCAGGTGCAGGTGCGACGGGCAGTAGCCGACGCGGGCGAGCGGCGTGCGCTGGCACGGGCGACCCTTGCGGGTGCTCGCCTGGCAGCGGGCGTCGAGCTCCCCGAGACGGTCGAGCTCGCGCTGCACCTGCTCGGTCGCCAGCGTCATGACCTGCTCGACGACGGCGAGCACGCGCGCCTGCTGTCCGATCGGGAAGTAGCGCCGCACGTCGGAGAACAGGCTCAGCGCCGGGTGCGCGAAGTAGCGTGGGTCGGCGGCGAGCCGCTCCACGGCCTGCTCGCACGCGACGAGCACCTCACGCTGTGCCTGCTCCCGCCCGGTGCCGTCTTCTGGCTCGACGAACTCCCGGACGGCGAGAAAGATCGCCCGGCTGTACTGGTACATCAACCCTCCACCCCGTCACTGCGCCGCATCCGGCCCTGCTGTCGGCGCGCGCCGATCCTACAGATCGCCGACGGTTGACACAAGACCCGGACAGAATGCGTCCACACGGGCGCGTGTCACGGCGATGGCCTCGGGGGAGCGGTCGCAGCCGACGAACTCGCGTCCGAGGCGCAGCGCGACCACCGCGGTGGTGCCGCTGCCGAGGAACGGGTCGAGCACCAGGTCGCCCGGGTTGCTGGCCGCCTCGACGACGCGCTCGAGCAGGGCCTCGGGCTTCTGGGTGGGGTAGCCGAGCCGCTCCCGGGCGCCCGGGGCGATCGCCGGGATCTGCCAGACCGAGTCGTGGCGCTTTCCGCCCTGCAGGTAGTAGCGGCGCCCGTACGACCGCATGAAGCGGCGTCCCTGCTCGTCCTCGTGGGCGTACTTCGCGGCCATCGCCGGCGTCACGTCGCCCCGCGTCGGGTTGAAGCGGGCGGCGGCGCTGCGGGCGTAGAACAGGATCGTGTCGTGCTTGCGGGCGAACGCGTTCGCGGGCGCCCGTCCGCCGAGGCCGTAGTGCCAGACGATCTCGTTGCGGAAGCAGTCCTCGCCGAACAGGTCGTCGAGCTCGACGCGCAGCCGGTGCGACGCGCGCCAGTCCACATGGAGGAACAGCGAGCCCGTCGATCGGAGGACGCGGTGGAGCTCGCGCAGCCGCGGCCGCATCCAGTCGACGTACCCGCGAAGGCCGCCGTCCCAGACGTCGTCGAACGTGGGCGTCCCGGCGGGACCGGCGAGCCGGCGCGTCTTCTGGGTGCCGAACGGCGGGTCGGCGTAGACCAGGTCGACGCTCGCGTCGGGCAGGGTCGCGAGGAACGCGAGGTTGTCGTCGAGGACGAGCCGGCCGGCCATGCCTGCGCAGGCTACGGCGCGCACAGGACGGAAAACGGCCGCGGCCCGGCGAGAAGCCGGGCCGCGAACCGCTGAACGTTGGCCGGAGAGCGTGCCTAGGCGGCGGCTGCGCCCACCGGGATGCGCTCCTCGAGGTGCTGGTGCGACGGGCAGTACTCCCGGTCGGGCAGGGGCGTGCGCTGGCACGGCTTGCCCTTGCGGGTGGTCGCACGGCACCGGGCGAGAACGTCGCTGTTGCGCTCGATCTCGCGCTGGATGAACTCCCGCGCCATCTGAACGGTCTGCTCGATGGCGTAGTAGATACGAGCCTGCTGGGTGATCGGGAAGAGGTGCCGGATCTCCTCGAACAGGCTCCGCGCGGGCCGGGCGAAGTAGCGCGGCTCGCGGGCAAGACGCTCGATGGTGTCCTCACACGCCTCGAGCACGCGTCGGCGCCCCTCGGCCACGCTGATCGTGTCGGGATGAGGGTCGACGAGGTCTTTGATCTCGAGGAAGAGGGCTCTGCTGAAGCGGTACATGAAAAGCGGCTCCTGAAACTGCTCGGAGGTGCTTCGTGACGATGGCTTGTCGGGAACTTTCGACTGTTTGTGCGCGGCGGTCACGATCGCCGTCCGTCGATGATACCGGTCGCTGCCCCGAATAAACAAGGAATCTCGTCTGATCGGGCAACAATCTCGCGCCGACTTTGTGACGGAAGCGGCGCGCTGCTTGTAACAGGTTCGCCCCATCGCGGGGTGCTCAGACCGCGCGGTTGAGCGAAAGGCGCACACTCGACCGATCGGTCGTTCGGACGCGCGCTCGACTCTTTACGATGGTCGCCGTGAAGGTGACCCTGACGACCCATCCCGACGTCCTGCTGCACGACCCGCCGGGCGGTCACCCCGAGCGGCCGGCGCGGATTCCGGCGGCGCTCGAGGGTGCGCGGGGCGCGGGCGTGGAGCTCGACGAGCGCCTCGCCGAGCCGGTCTCGGACGAGGATCTCGTGCGGGTCCATCCGGCCGGGTACGTCGAGGCGATCGAGGCTGCCTGCCGCGAGGGCGGCTGGCTCGACGCCGACACCTACGCGAGCCCGGCGACCGCCCGGGCCTTCCGGCTCGCCGCGGGCGGGGCGGTCGCGCTGGCGCGGTCGGCGCTGGCCGGTGAGATCGAGGCGGGCTTCTCGTGCCTGCGGCCGCCCGGCCACCACGCGCTGGCGACCCGGCCGATGGGCTTCTGTCTCGTCAACAACGTCGCGGTGGCCGCGCGGGCGGCCCAGGCGGCCGGCGCGCGGCGGGTGGCGATCGTCGACTGGGACGTGCACCACGGCAACGGGACGCAGGCCATCTTCTGGCGCGACCCGACCGTGCTGGTGGTCTCGCTGCAGCAGTGGCCGTTGTGGCCGGGCTCCGGCTCGGAGGAGGAGCGCGGCGAGGGGCCGGGGGAGGGGGCCACGCTCAACCTGCGTCTTCCGCCGGGCACGGAGCCCGCGGCCTACCTGGAACGCTTCGGCGGCGAGGTGCTGCCCGCGCTGGGCCGCTTCGCGCCGGATCTGGTGCTGGTGTCCTGCGGCTTCGACACGCACCGTGCCGATCCGCTCGGCAAGCCTGCTCCTCGAGAGCGCGACGTACGGGGCGATGACCGCCGCGCTGGTCGCGCTCTGCGAGGAGCAGGGGGTTCCGCGGCCGGTCGTGCTGCTCGAGGGCGGCTACGACCTGGATGCCGTCCGCGAGTCGACCGGCGCGGTGGTCGCGGCGCTCGCCGGCTGAGCGTCGAGCGGTCTAGCGGGAGGGAAGCTGGGCGTCGAGCTCGGCGAGGATCGCGGCCACGGACTGCAGCCGCCCGGCTGCTCGGCCGCTGCCGCCCGAAGGCGACGAAAGACGAGCGGCGTGGGTGCGGGAGGGGGCGGGGATGAGCGGCATGAGCGGAAGCTCCTGGGGTCTGCGGGCCTCTCGGTGAAGCCCGATGACCCCAGGATTCCGAGGGCCGCTCACAGGACGCTCTACGTTCGCTCAACGCCGCTCGAGACGCGGCGTCGCGGCCGGCGCTGGGCCCGGCCGTTCGCCGCTACGCGACCTGGCGGCCGTACGCGCCCGTGTGCCCCTGGGTGCGCAGCGTCGCGGCCGCGGCGTTGGCCTCGTCGGCCGTCGCGTACTTGCCCGCGAACACGACCCACCAGCCCGGCTTCAGGTCCGGGTAGCTGTCGGAGTCGAGCACGCCCGTGTCGGTGACCCCGGTCAGACCCTGCTGGTAGGCGATCGCGTCCTGCTGGGTCTTCGTGGCCTTCGGGAACGACTGCAGGATCACGGTGTAGCCGGTGCCCGTCCAGCCGGCGGGCTGGACGGCCGTCGTGGTCGTCGGCTCGGTCGTGGTCGTCGTGGTCGTCCGTCGCCGTGGTGTCGGTGGCCGTGGTGTCGGTCGGCGTCGGTGTCGGTCGCGCTGCCGGCGTGCCGGTCGTCGGCCCGGTCGCCGTCACGGACGTGGTGACCGTCGAGGTGATCACCGGGCGCGACACGGCGGTGGTCGCGGCGGTCGGCTGCTCGTCGTCGTCCGAGCGGGTCAGCGCGTACGCCGCGAGGGCGCCGAGCACCACCACGAGCAGCAGGATCGGCCAGACCAGGAGGCCTGACGGCCCGCGCCGCTCGACGATCGTCGAGCCGCCGGCCGCGGTCCGGACGGGGGCGCCGCGGCGCGTCGAGCAGCTCGTAGGGGCGCAGACCCTCGCCGCACTCGAGGCAGTACCGCGCGTCGCCGGGACCTCCGCGCCGCAGAAGCTGCAGCGCGCCGCCGGCGGCGCGGCGCTCACTGATCCGCCGGGGAGGGCCCGGCGGTCGGCGCGGCGCTGTCCGGCGGGGCGTCGGTCAGCAGCGACGTCCCGCAGCTCGGGCAGTAGTTCGCTCCGGCCGGGATCGCGCTGCCGCAGTTCGGGCACGTCGACGGCTCGGCCGGCGCCGCGGCCTGCGGCCGGCGCGTCGCGGCCGCCGGCGTCTTCAGCGATCGGTCGATCGCCTCGATCTCGGCGTCGAACGTCCGCACCACCGCGGCGCGGCTCTTGAGCAGGTCGACGCGCATCCGCTCGCGCCGGGCCATCTCGACGACGAGCCCGCCGAGGTCGAGCAGCGCCTTCTGGCGGCGGCGGTCGAGGTCGCCGCCGCTTGCGGCGCAGCGCCGGCGGCTTGCCGGCGGGCGGGGCGATCTCGGGCAGCGGCTCGGCCGGGGCGTCGACGAGCGTGCCCGCAGGCGCGCTGGCCTCGTCGTAGGGATCGTCGGCAGGGGGCGTCACGGCGGCACCGCTCAGGATCGCGGTGTCGTCGTCAGACGGTCGTACGTTCTCGTCGTGTCCGTCGCCGGTGGCCATCTCGTGCGCGCCAATGGTATTCGACCGTGGCGGACGAGCGCCCGTCCGTCACGGCGCCATCGGGCTGGTCAGCCCTCCGGCGTGTCCTCGTCGCCCGGCTCCACGCCCAGCTCCTCCTCGAGGCGGCGGATGCGGCGATCCGCCTGCTTGATCCGGAGCTGGCGGTACGGCGACTCGCTCTCGTCGAGGTCCTGGCGGATCTCGCGCATCCGGTCGAGCTGCGTGCGCAGGGCGTCGGGGTCCGTCATGGCGGCAAGCGTAACCGGCCCGCGTGACGTGCGCGGCGGGCTACCGCCGGTCCCGGCGCCGCGTCAACGCTGCGGCCGCTTGGCAGCCTGGGCCGTGCCCGCGTTCTCGGTCCGCCGCCGCTTCAGGCGCGCCTTCTTGCGCTTGCGCCGATCGTGCGCGTCACGCACCTTCCCGGTCGACCCTCGCCCCATCCGCCTGCCTCCCTCTCGTCTCGTGCGCCGGTTTCCCGGTGGTGAACGCGCGGACAGTACACCAACGGGCCGCCTATCATCCAGGCCACGCCGCGTTGACTGATCGATCAATCGGGAGGGAGCCGGATGCCTGCACTGCGCGAAGCCGTCATCGTCGACGCCGTCCGGAGCCCGATCGGCAAGCGCAACGGCAGCCTCCGCGAGACGCGCCCGGACGACCTCGCCGCGCAGGTTCTGCGCGCGCTCGTCGAGCGCACCGGCGTCGACCCGGCGGCGATCGAGGACGTCGTCATGGGCTGCGTCACCCAGATCGGCGAGCAGGGCTACAACATCGGCCGGATCGCCTCGATGATCGCCGGGTTTCCCGAGTCCGTCGCGGGGACGTCGGTGAACCGCATGTGCGGCTCCTCCATGCAGGCCGCGATGCAGGCGGCGCACGCCGTCATGGCCGGCACGATGGACGTCGTCGTCGCGGCAGGCGTCGAGAACATGAGCCGCGTGCTGATGGGGAGCGACGGCGGCGCCCTGTCCGAGCAGCTGCTCGACCGCTACCAGCTCGTGCCGCAGGGCCTGTCGGCGGAGCTGATCGCCGAGCGCTGGGGCTTCACGCGCGAGGAGCTCGACGCCTACTCGCTGCGCTCGCACGAGCGGGCCGTGCGGGCGATCGACGAGGGCCGCTTCGCGCGCGAGATCGTTCCCGTCGAGGTCGCGGTCGACGGCGCCACGACCACCCTCGAGGTCGACGAGACGCCGCGCCGGGACACGTCGGCCGAGCGCCTCGCGAGCCTGAAGCCGGCCTTCACGCCCGACGGCGTCATCACCGCCGGCAACGCCAGCCAGATCTGCGACGGCGCCTCGGCCGCGCTCATCACCACGCCCGAGCACGCCGACCGGCTCGGCCTGCGCCCGCGGGCCCGGTTCGTCTCGTTCGCCGTGGCCGGCGTGGATCCCGGTGCTGATGCTGCACGGCAACCCGCTCGCGGTGCGCAAGGCGCTCGACAAGGCCGGGATCGGCCTCGACGACGTCGACGTGATCGAGGTGAACGAGGCGTTCGCCTGCGTCGCCACCCAGACCGCGCGCGACCTCGGACTCGAGGAGCGCTGGGACGACGTCAACCCGAACGGCTCCGGCATCTCGCTCGGCCACCCCCTGGGCGCGACCGGGACGCGGATCCTCGCGAGCCTCCTGTCCGAGCTCGACCGGCGCGACGGCCGCTACGGCGTTGCCACGATGTGCATCGGCTGGGGCATGGCGATCTGCGGCGTCGTGGAACGCCTGCCCTGACAGGCAGGCGCGCTCGCGGCCCCGTTCGCCCCGCGCCGCCACCCGACCCATCCGACCGTGAGGGAGTGAGCGAGCGTGGAGATCAACCGGGTCGCCGTGATCGGCCTCGGCACGATGGGTGCAGGCATCGCCCAGGTGCTGCTCGAGGGCGGCGTCGAGGTCATCGGGCGCGACGTCGAGGACTCCTTCCTCGAGCGCGCGCGCGGGAAGATCGAGGCCGGCCTGGCCAAGCGCGTCGAGAAGGGGCGGATGACCGCCGAGCGCCGCCGAGACCGCCCGCGGCAAGCTGCGCACGACGACCCGGATCGAGGACTGCGCCGACGTCGACCTCGTCGTCGAGGCGATCGTCGAGGAGCTCGAGCCCAAGCAGGAGCTGTTCGCCCGCCTCGGCGAGCTGTGTCCCGCGCACACGGCGCTGGCCACGAACACCTCGGCGCTCCCGGTGCGCGGAGATCGGCGCTCGCAGCGGCCGGCCCGACCGGGTGCTCGGCCTGCACTTCTTCAACCCCGCCCCGCTGATGCCGCTGGTCGAGGTCATCCGCACGCCCGAGACCGACCCCGACGTCCACGAGGCGGCGTTCGCCCTGATGGAGGCCTGCGGCAAGCAGCCGGTGCGCTGCAACGACACGCCCGGCTTCATCGTCAACCGGATCCTGATCCCGCTGCTGAACGACTGCGTCCGGGTGCTGGACGAGACCGGGGCCAGCGTCGAGGACATCGACAAGGCCATGCGCTTCGGCGCCGGCTGGCCGATGGGGCCGTTCACGCTGCTCGACGTCGTGGGCGCCGACGTGCACGTGCACGCGACGCAGGCGCTGTACGACGCCCTCGGCGAGGAGCGGATGCTGCCGCCCGCAGCGACTCGTCGACCTCGAGCGCGAGGGCAAGCTCGGCCGAAAGACCGGCCAGGGCTTCTACACGTACGAGCAACTGACCCCCCACGCGCGGCTCGCAGCGCGCTACGGTGGATCGTGACGTCGCCGTGGCGCTGGCTTTCGTCCTGCACCTGGCAGGGAGTCGCTTACAGAAGCCTTACAGGCGGACCACGTCCTCCCAACGGCTGCCGGCGATAATCCAAAGAGCATGATCTTCCGCAAGCTTCTCGTCGTGGGTGCGCTCACGGCCACGCTCCTACCGGCCGTGCCCGTCACGCCGTCCGTTGCCACGCCGCCAAGGTCGAGGCGTCCCTGCTCTCGAAGGGCAAGGGAACGCAGGCCTTCACCGGCGGCGGCCTCACCTACGGCACGGTCTCGCGCGGCGGCAGCATCCTCGTCCGCGACATGGCCGGCGACCTCTCGAAGACCGTCGTCGGGACGATCGCTCGCAAGATGAAGGACGGCAGCATGCTGTACGTCATCACGGCGAAGTCCACGACGTTCAAGCTGTCGGGGAAGCGCTACGACGTCGTCCTCAAGGGCAGCTCGACGCTGAACGGCATCGGGGTGTACGGCAAGGCCACCTTCAAGGGCGCCGGCACCTACCAGCTGAGCGGCGGCGAGGCGCTGGCCTGGGACGGCACGGTCGACCTCGGCAGGCCCAACGGCCGCCAGTGACGACGTCGCACGCGTCCTCGACCTGGCGGCCAGGGTGCCGCGGCTCGCGGACGCAGTGCACGCTGCAGCCTCATCTACAGTGACTGTGTGAGCGAGCGCATCCTGATCGTCGAGGACGAGGCGAACATCGCGAGCTTCGTCTCGATGTACCTGCAGAAGGCGGGCTACAACGTGGACCGCGCCGCGACCGGTGGCGAGGGGCTCGAGAAGGCCAAGTCCAGCAGCCCGTCGCTGATCGTGCTCGACCTGAACCTGCCCGACATGGACGGGCTCGAGGTCTGCCGCACGCTGCGCGCGAACTCCACGACGACGCCGATCCTGATGCTCACCGCGCGGGACGACGACGTCGACAAGATCGTCGGCCTCGAGGTCGGCGCCGACGACTACATGACGAAGCCGTTCAACCCGCGCGAGCTGGTCGCCCGGATTCGCGCCCACCTGCGGCGCGCCACGGCGCCCCCGCCGAGCGCCAAGGGTCGCAAGGAGCACGGCAACATCACGATCGATGCGGACCGCCGCGAGGTCACCGTCGGCAAGGAGCACGTGCAGCTCGCGCCGAAGGAGTTCGAGCTGCTCTGGGAGCTTCTCGATCACCGCGGGATGGTCCTCACGCGCGAGCAGCTCCTGCAGCGCGTCTGGGGATACACGTTCGTGGGAGACACCCGGACCGTCGACGTCCACGTTCGGCAGCTGCGGCGCAAGCTCGGCGACGATTGTCCGGTCGTGACGGTGTGGGGCGTCGGCTACAAGGTCGCCGACGATGCCGCTCCGGTCGCTTAGAGCACGGCTCGTCCTGCTCCTGCTGGCGAGCTCGGCACTCGCCGCGATCCTCTTCGCGTACGTCGCCGTCCGGCAGTTCGACACCTACGAGCGCGAGCGAGGCGCTGAAGGGCCTCACCAACGACGCCACCGCCGCCGAGCAGGTGATCGAGGCGGCCAACCGCGACTCGATCGACCAGGCCCGGCTGTCGGCCAAGAGCGCCCGCGAGATCGTCTCGCAGTGGGACTCGCCGCCGTACAAGCTGTACCTCGCCAAGTCCGCGAGCGTGCCGAACGACCTCCCGGTGCAGGTCGACCCGTTCCCGGCCGCGTACGCGGACGTCATCGACTGGCCGAAGCTCAACCGGCCGAAGAAGCCCCAGCCGCAGTCCATCGAGCTCCGCATCGACGGCAAGCGCTACGTCGGCATCGCCGTCGCCCTCCGCTTCTCGCACAGCAAGGTCGCGACCGTTCGCGGCGTCACGGTGGGCGCGGTGGTCCTGGCGCGCGAGTCGAGCTCCCTCAAGATCTCGGCGCTCGCCCAGGCCAAGCGGCTCGCCCCGTCCTTCATCCTGGCGCTGCTGTTCGCGCTGGTGGCGGCCCTGCTTCATCGGCCGCCGCATCACGCGACCCGTCAAGGAGCTGTCGGAGGCGTCGGAGCGCATCGCCTCGGGCATGTACGACATCGAGCTGCGCACCCACGGCCGCGACGAGCTCGGCATGCTCGCGGCGCGCTTCCAGCTGATGGCGCGCAAGCTCAAGGAGGCCGACGAGCTCGAGCGGAACTTCCTGATGCGCGTCTCGCACGAGCTGCGCACCCCGCTCACGGCGATCCAGGGCCACGTCCAGGCGCTGGCCGACGACATCATCGACGACCCCGACGAGCGCGCCGCCTCGCTGGAGGTCGTGCTCTCGGAGTCCGAGCGCCTGCAGCGCCTGATCGGCGACCTTCTCGACCTCGCGAAGCTCGAGGCCCGGCGCTTCTCGCTCACCCGCGACGAGGTCGACCTCGACACCCTCTGCACCCTCGCCTACCAGGCGCGCGTTCAGAGCGCCCGCACGCGCGAGATCCAGCTCGGCTTCACGAGCAGCGGGCCGGCGATCGTCACCGGCGACGGCGACCGGATCCTGCAGATCGTCGGCAACCTCCTCGAGAACGCCCTGCGCTGGACGCCGGACGGCGGCGACATCGCCCTCTCGCTGGAGACCGATGGCCGCACCGCCACGATCGCCGTCGGCGACAGCGGGCCCGGCGTCCCGCTCGACCGGCGCGAAGCCATCTTCCGGCCGTTCGTGTCGGAGCACGAGGCCGGCACCGGCCTCGGCCTGTCGGTTGCCTCGGAGCTGTCGAGCGCGATGGGTGGCTCGCTCTCGGTCACCGACCGACCAGGCGGCGGCGCGCTGTTCCGGCTGCAGCTGCCGCTCTCGCAGCAGCCGGCCCGGGTCGGCGAGCGGCCCTCCGCCGCGCCGGCCTGAGCGACGCTCCGGGCCTGGCGGGTGGCGCAGGCGTCCCTGCGCCACCCCGGCCCTCGTGGGCGCGTTTCCCGAGTCGCGCCGCACTCTCGTCAGTCCGTCGTCCCGCCGCTGCCGTCGCCGCTCCCGCCGCCGACGGTGTTGTCGATCGCCTTCACGACCGCGGCCTCGACCTTCTTGGCGACGCTCGTCGCCGCCTGCCGCGGCAGGGCGCTCGTGAAGGCCAGCAGCAGCGCTCCGACGGCGAGGACGATGCCGACGTACTCGACCGTCCCCTGGCCGCGGCTGTGGCGCAGCCTCGAGGCGTACAGGCGGACGGCGTTCAGGACAGGTTGCATGACGTGCTCCTTCCGGGGTTCGGTACGAGGTACTCCGCGACGACCGTCCGCTCGCGGACGATGGCCAGGTGGAGGTAGTGGTGGGTCTGGGCGTTCCAGGACTGCTCGTTCTCGGGCCCGCCGGACGAGCCGGTCGGACGCGTGCGGACGACGGGCCAGCAGGCGATCGCGTCGCCCTCGCGCCCGCCGGCGGCCATGCCGTCGGTGCGCAGAAGCGCCTCGCGGGCGCCGTCCAGCTGCCCGGCGGTCGCCCGGATCACACCCGCGACCTCGACGAGCTGCTGGACGCCCTCGATCGGGATCGCCCCGACGATGTCGAGCGCCACGCCGGCACGATCCTCGGGGTGGAGCGCGACCCGCAGGTACGCCGCCTCCTCCGCCGCGCTCGTCACGTGCAGCGTCGTCTCGCCGACCGGGCGCTCGCTGTCGTAGCTCGACCCGGGCGGCGGCCGGGCGAAGGCCGTCTCGGGTGACATGATCGCGCCGAGGGTGGGGGCGAAGCGCATCGTCTGGTGCGTGCCTGGACGCAGCGCGACGACCTGCTCGAGCAGCAGCCGCCCGGAAGAGGGCGTCCCCTTCGGCAGCGCCGAGCTCGTCCTCGAAGTGCAGGCGGACGTCTCGCAGCGTGGGACGCCGGTCCTCGGCGACCGACGGGTCGGTCGCGATGCCGAACAGCGCGAGCTGCGCCGGCGACGCCGCGAGCACGGAGGCGGGCCCGCTAGCCCGGGTGAACCCGAGCGCCCGCTCGAGCGCGGCCGTGACCGCGCGGGCGAGACCCGTTCCCAGGCGTCCGCCACCGAGCAGCGCCGCCACGGCGCCGGCGAGCAGCGCCACTGCCAGCACGATGCCGACGTGCTCGACCGTTGCCTGCCCGTGTTCGCGTTGCATGGGCGGACTGTGGCAGGTCGAGGTGTAACGAATCCAGGCGCAAGTGTGCCAACTGTGTCAAATAGTGTGACGTCTTCTCAACGACGGTCACGACCGTGTCACGAACAGTCACGAAAGTGTCACGAACGTGACGACAACGTCACACGCCGAAACCGCCGCGGTGCGCGTGAACGGACGGCCTCAGGAGGCGGGCCAGGCGGCAGCGCCGCCCGGCTCGTGCGCGCCGTTCTCGTGCACCGGCTCGGTCGGCGAGAACAGGCTCCGGAGGCCGGCCTGGCGCGGCCGCTCGACGGTGACCTGGAGCGGCTCGTCCAGCCGCAGCGCGATCCCTTCGAGCCGCTCGGAGAGGCGGCCGACGTCGGTAGCGCACGGCGTCGAGGCCCTTCGCCAGCAGGTCGATGACGAGCTCGAGGTCCTCGATCCGGCCGACCCGTTCGGCGAGCAGGTCCTGCTCGATCCGCGCGACGGCGGCGGTCGTGCCGTGCAGCTCGTCGCGCATCCCCTCGAGCTGGCGATCGATGCCGCCCTCGCCGAGCGCTCGCGCGACCGCCGCCTCGACACGCGTCGGCAGGATGCTGGCGAGCATCTCGGCCGTCCCGCGAAGCTCGTTCAGATGCGCCTCGGACGCGCATCAGCAGGGCGCGGATCTCCGGCCCCTGGCCGGCCTCCCGCTCGCGCCGCGCGTCGAGTCGCCGGCGTGCGTCGCCCTGCAGGTCGTGCAACGGTGTCGGTCGGCTCGTAGGCGTCCATCGCGATCCCCGGAAGGGGTGGCTGGAGCCTAGCGACGGGGTCGGTCGTCGCCCTCAGCGGGGTAGGTAGCGCACGGGTCGCCACGACGGGTGCCGGGCGAGGTCGACCAGCGGCGGCTCGGAGCTCGGCAGGTGGTAGCGGAAGTCGCCGGAGCCGTCGTCGTAGCTCACGTCGAGCATCCCCAGCTTCAGCCGCTGGTCGAGCCAGGCGCTGCGGAACACGAGCTTTCGCAGCCAGTAGACGAGCGACTCGCCGTTGCGGGTGCCGACGGTCTCCCAGCGGGTCACGAGGTAGCGGCCGAGCCCGACCGCGGGCTGCTGCAGCGCGCCCGTCGCGACCAGTTCGACGAGGTCGTCGGCGGCCGCCGGGTCGACGTGCTCGGCCCGCACCAGGTGAAGCCGAACCGCCGCCGACGTGACCCGCTCGCGGAAGTCGTCGCGGGAGAACCCGTAGCGGTGCTCGACGAACTCGAGCACGACCTCGTCGCCGGACCAGTAGTTGGCCTCGTCCACCCCCCGATGCTAGCTCCGCCCCGGGGGTTAGGCTTCGGCGCGTGGCCCAGGACTCCGACCATCGCATCAGCGGCGCCGACGGTCGGCTGCTGCTCGACCAGCTCCGGTTCGCACGGCGCGCGCGCACACGTACGCGCGGCTTGCTCGGGCGGCGGGAGCTCGCGCCCGGCGAGGGGCTCGCGTTTCGCGAGAAGTCGATCCACATGTTCTTCATGCGGATGTCGCTCGACATCGTGTTCTGCGATCCGGAGCTGCGGGTCCTGAAGGTCGTTCCCGAGCTCCGTCCGTGGAGGATGGCGGCCTGCGCGGGCGCGCGCTACGTGATCGAGATCGGGCCCGGGGCAGGCGGAGCGCCTCGGCGATCGCGGTGGGCGAGCGGCTCACCGCAGATCCGCCGTTCTGAGCCGGATCGCCCGCCGACAGGGGGTGCACGCGCGCCTCGCGCCATAGGCCTGGTGATGCCCGCTCGTGCCCGAAACGCCACGTGTCGCTCTCGATCGAAGTGTTACGAGAGTGTCACAAGTGTGCCAACTCTGTGCCAGTTTCAGAACTGGTCTTCCATTCCGGCGAGCAGTGTCGTATTGTCGAGCGTGTCCGGTCAAGCGATGTGACATGGGCAAGACGGAGGGGGAGAGAGCGTGAGTGACACGACGGTGCTCGTGGTCGAGGACGACAAGCGCGTCGCCGGCGTGATCGGCGACCAGTTGCGAGAGGAGGGGTACGTGGTCGTGGTCGCACGGACGATCGCCGAGGCCGAGATCCTGCTCGGCACCCGAACGCCAGACGTCGTGCTCCTCGACGTGATGCTGCCGGACGGGTCGGGGTTCGACCTGTGCCGGACGATCCGGCGCGGCGACGGCAGCTGGAACCGTGGGCTCGGCATCCTCGTCCTGAGCGCTCGCGTCGAGGAGGCCGACGTCCTGCGGGGCTTCGAGCGCGGGGCGGACGACTATCTGCGAAAGCCCTTCTCCATGCCCGAGCTCGTGGCCCGCATGCGGGCGATCAGCCAGCGCAAGCGGCGGCCCGCGTCCGAGGTGCTGTTCGTCGGAGCGCTCCGCATCGACCTCGGCGCCCGCACGGCAACGTTCCGTGGCGCGCCCATCGCGCTCGCGGCGAAGGAGTTCGAGATGCTCGCGACGCTGGCGACCGAGCCAGGAGCCGTGTACTCGAAGAAGGACCTGCTCACGCGGATCTGGGGCTGCGAGCCCTCCGTCCGGACGCGCACGGTCGAGTCGCACGTGAGCCGGCTTCGCCGCAAGCTGTCCGCGGCCGGGATGCCCGGCGCGGTGATCGTCAACGCCTGGGGGCACGGGTACCGGCTCGAGGTGACGAGTGCCTAGGTCGCTCCGGCTCGAGGCGCGCCTGTCGCTGGCCGTCGGCTGCACGCTCGTGCTGACGCTGGCGGCGGTCGGGCTCGGCGTGCTCCTGCGCGTCCACGGAGAGGCTGCGAACGGTCAGCGGGCCGCGCTCGACCGCGAGGCGACCCTGGCCGCTGCGGCGCTGCACGCGGGTGCGACGATGCTCCCGGTCGGCGACCCGCAGGTGGCGCTGTTCGTCAAGGGACGGCGCCTTGGAGCGGTGTTGCCGCCGCCGTCCGCGACGGTGCTGGAACACGCCGGCGATGCCGCGTTTCGGCGCTGGTCGTCGACCGATGGGCGTCTCGTGCTCGAGCGCGGCCTCCGGCTGGGCGGGGCCGACGCCGTCGTCGAGGCAGCGAGCGCCGTGCCGGTACGCGAGCAGCGGGCGCTCTACCGGATCGAGGCCGAGGCGCTCGCGCCGATCCTGCTGTGCCTGCTCGGCGGCGCGATGGTGCTCTTCGCCCGGGCCGCGAGACGGCACCGCGAGCGGCTCCTGGCGATCGCCGACGTTGCCGGGCGGATCGGCGATGGCGACCTTGCGGCGAGGCTCAACGAGCGCGGCAGCGACGAGCTGTCCCACGTCGCTGCCAGCGTCGATGGCCTGGCGGGCCGGCTCGCGCAGCTCGAGGACGTTCGCCGCCGGGCCATCGCGCGGGTCTCACACGACCTGCGCTCGCCGCTCACGGTGATCAAGACCTACGCCCACGCGCTGCGGGCCGGGGCCTCCGGGCCCGCCCAGCTCGACCGGCTCGCGGTGATCGACGACGAGGTCGATCGCGTCTCCGACCTGGTCGACGACCTGCTGGCGTTCGCCCGGCTCCGCGCGTCGGCGCTGCTCGTGACGCCCGAGCCCGCCGATCTCGGGGCGGTCGTGGCCTCCGTCGTCGAACGACGCCGGGAGCTGGCCGAGGCGCGCGGCGTCGCGCTCCGCTGCGAGCTGCCGGATGAGCCCCTGCCGCGGACGCTCGACGCCGGCCGGCTGGGGCAGGTCGTGGCGAACCTCGTGGAGAACGCGCTCCTGCACGCCGGCGCGCAGACCATCGAGGTCACCGTCGAACGCCATCGCGACGAGGATCGGATCGTCGTCCGGGACGACGGTCGCGGGCTCGACCACGACGAGCTGCCCTTCCTCTTCGAGCCCTTCTACCACGGCAGCGTGGGTGGCCCCGGTGCGGGTCTCGGCCTGGCGATCGCCCGTGAGCTCGCCGAGGCCCATGGCGGCAGCGTGACCGCAGCCAACGATCCACGCGGAGGCGCGCGCTTCACGATCGCGCTGCCGCTCGGGGCAGATCACGAACCGGCGGAGGCAGGGGCGTGCTGAGGGCGCCCGGCCGGGAACGCGCGCTGCCGCTCGCGGCGGTGGCCCTCGCCCTGCTCGGCCTGCTCGTCGAGCACGGCCGGGGCGGGCCGCGAACGGTCGAGGTCGTCGTCGCGGCGAGCCCGATCGCTGCCGGTTCGCCGATCTCGCCCACCGCGCTGCGGCTCGTCGCGATCAGCGCTGCCGACCGGACGGCCTCGATGCTCCGGCAGGTCGACGACGCGGCGTTCCGACAGTCGGCCGTCGCGCTGCATCCCGGCGACTACGTGACGGGAACGCTGCTGCGCGACGCCGATCGCTCGGCGCTGCGACCGGGGGAGCGGGCGGTCGCGCTCCGGCTCGAGGCGGCATCCGCGCCGTCGCTGGCGACGCTACGCGACGGTGCGCGCGTGGACGTCGTCATCTCGACCGATGCCGACGCCCGTCATCCCGCGCGGAGCAGCGTCGTCGCGAGCGCGCTCGAGGTGCTCGGAGCGCCCCGTCGCACCGACGGAACGGTGGTCGTCACCCTGCGAACGAGCCTGCGCCAGGCGGTGGCGCTGACGGCGGCGCAGAGCTACGCCCACGACCTGCGCGTGCTCGTCCGTGCGCCCGGCGACGTCCGAGCGGGCGCGCGGGTGACCGTCGACGCAGCCAGCCTGGGAGGAGCGGACGATGGCTGATCGGGTGGTCACGATCGCCCTGCTCGGCGGCGACGCCGCGCTGGAGCGGGAGCTGGCAGGAGCGGCCGGGAGCGCCGGACTCGCGCTCGTGCCAGCGTCGGCGGTCGACCGGGCGGATGCGATCCTCGTGGCCGACGGGCCGGGCGGCGCCGCGCTGGACCTGGTGCGGAGCGAGCGGACGCTGCGGCCCGACCGTCCCGCGCTGATCGTCGGCGATGGTGGTGGCCTCACGGCAGCCGCGGCGATGGCCAGTGGCGCGCGAGGCCTGGTGTCCCGGCCGCTCGAGGCGGCGTCGCTACGGGCGGCGCTCGAGGCGGCAGGCTGCTTCGACACGCTCGTGCTCGCTCCCCGGCCGACGCGGCTCGGCCGCCCGATCGTGCTGCTCGGAGCCGCCGGCGGGGTCGGCACCACGACCTGCGCCGTGGCGATCGCGACGGCGCGCTCGACGGTCGTGCTCGACCTCGACCTGGCGGCCGGCGACGCCGCAGACGTCGCGGCGGCGGACGTGCGGGTCGCCGACGCCATGCTCTCCCTGGCGCTCGCACCCACCGTCGCGGCGGGGGAGCTCGCAGCCCAGCTCGCGCAGGGGCCCGCGTGCCAGGTGCTCCCGGCGCCGTCGCTGGCCGAGCACGCCGATCTCATCGGCGAGGCCGACGTCGGCCGCCTGCTCGATGCCGGAGCGGCTGCCGGGTGCGAGCTCGTCGTCGACGGCGGACAGCGGATCGGGGTCGAGACCGTCCCGGCGCTCGAACGGGCCGCCGCGGTGGCGATCGTCAGCACGCTCGACCGGCGCGGTCTCGCCGGCGTTCGGCCGCGTGCTGTCGCTGCTGGGGCGGCTCGGGTTCGCCGAGCGCCGGCCGGTCGGCCTGGTCGCGCACCCGGGTGCGCCGAGGCGGAGGCGCACGCGTCGAGGGCGATGTCGGGCGTGCCGCTGTGGGCGGCCGTCGACGATCACCGTGACGTCACCCGCGCTCGCGACCGGGGCCTGCCGCCGCCCGCGCGCCCGTTCGCGCGGCTCGTCGTCCGCGCTCGACGAGGTGTGCCCGCGATGACGCTCTGGGCCCGCACGAGGGTCGCCGGGCTGGTCACCGGGCAGGACGAGCCGGGCGTGACGGTCGACGGCCACGCACCGCCCGATCCGCTCGCCGCCCTGATCGCGGATCCGACCGTGGACGAGATCGTCGTGAACGGCCCGGCTCACGTCTGGGTCGAGCGGCACGGGCGGCTGCAGCGCGCGGCCGTCCGGTTCACCGACGCCGAGCACCTGCGTGACACCTGCGTCCGGCTCGTCGCGCGCGCCGGACGGCGGCTCGACGACGCCGAGCCGATGGTCGACGCACGCCTCGCCGACGGGTCGCGGCTGAACGTCGTTCTGCCGCCGCTGGCGCCCGACGGGCCGCTCCTGACGATGCGGCGGTTCTCGGTCCGGCCGTTCAGCGTCGCCGACCTGGTCGAGCGCGGCTCGCTCGCGCCCGAGGTCGCCGAGCTGCTGGTCGAGTGCGTCCGGGCGCGGCTGAACATCGTGATCTCGGGCGGCACCTCCTCGGGCAAGACGTCGACCCTCGGCGCGCTCGCGTCGACGATCGATGCCGACGAGCGGATCGTCACGGTCGAGGACGCCGCCGAGCTCCGGATCGACCGGCCGCACGTGGCCAGGCTCGAGGCTCGGCTGGCGAACCTCGAGGGCCGCGGAGCGGTGGCCATCCGGGAGCTCGTACGCAACGCCCTGCGGATGCGCCCGGACCGGCTCGTGGTCGGCGAGGTTCGCGGAGGCGAGGCGCTCGACATGCTGCAGGCGATGAACACCGGGCACGACGGGTCGCTCACCACCGTCCACGCCAACGGCCCGTCCGATGCGCTGCGGCGGATCGAGACGATGGCGCTGATGAGCGGCCTCGACCTGCCGCATGCCGTGGTGCGCGAGCAGGTGGCGACGGCGATCGACGTCGTCGTGCAGCAGCAGCGCTTCGGCGACGGCTCGCGGCGGATCGTGTCGGTCGGTGCCGTCGCGCCGACCGGGGCAGGCTGGAGGCTCGAAGGCACCGACGTCGCCCGCGAACGCTGCACCAGCGGCCGGGGGAGGAGCGGAACGTGACAGCCGGTCGGGTGCTCCTCCTGCTCGCGCTGGTGCTGGCACTGGGCGCCTGTTCGAGTCCGGGGCGGACGCGTCGGCCGACGGCGGACGGTCGCCCTCGATGCCTGGCTCTCGTGGTTCGGCGAGCGGCGCGAGCGGCGACGGGCGATCGCCGCGCTGCCCGATGCCCTGCGCCGACTGTCCGCCGAGCTGGCGGCCGGGCGGACGCTCGAGCGCGCACTGCGGTCGACGGCGGCGAGCGTCCCGCCACCGCTGGGTCCCGCTCTGGCCCGCGCCAGCCGCGAGGTGTCAGCCGGCGAGGCGATCGACGTCGCGCTCGAGCGCGCGCTGCCGCCCGACGAGGCGTCGACGCTGCTCGCCGCCGCGTTCGGCCTGCAGCGGCGGCTCGGCGGCGACCTGGCGCGGCTGTGCAGGGAGCTCGCCAGGACGCTCGAGGACCGGCTGCGGGTCGAGAGCGACGTGCGCGCGCTCACGGCCCAGGCGCGCTTCTCGGCGGCGGTCGTCCCGCTGCTGCCGCCGCTCGGGCTGGCCGGAGTGTTCGTGATGCAGCCCGCGGGCGTGAGCCGGCTGCTGACGTCACCGCCTGGCCTGCTGGTCGTCGCGGTCGCGGCGGCGCTGAACCTGGCCGGCGCGTTCGCGATCCGCCGCCTCGTCCAGGGGATCGCCTGATGGCCGCTGCCCTGTGCCTGCTCGCGCTGGCCCTGGCGGTCGTCGCGCTCCTGCCCCGCCGCCTTCCCGAGCCCGTCGTGGCCCGGCTGGCGTCCGCCAGGCACGGTCTCGGCCGCGCGCCACGCGGGACGCGCGACGGCGCCGCAGCGGCTCGCCGCGGCACGGGCGGGCCGTGCCGGTGCGACGGCTGCCGGGGCTGCGCTCGTCGGTGCGCCGGCGGGGGTGCGCGCGTCGCTCCTGCTCGCGCTGGCCGGGGCGCTCTACGGGGCGGTGGCCTGGCGACGCGACGTCCTGGTGGCTGCGGCGCGGCGGCAGGCCGACATCGAGCGGGCGCTGCCGGACGCGCTCGATCTGCTCGCGGCGGCGACCGACGCCGGCGCTCCTCTGGACTCAGCGCTGGTCGCGGTCGCCGAGCGGTGCCGCGGCGCGCTTCGCGAGGAGCTCGCCGCCTGCGTGGCGCGGCTGCGTGCCGGTGGGTCGCGCCGGGCCGCCTTCCTGGCGCTGCGGGCGGGTGGTGCAGCCGACCTCTCACGCGTGGGCGGCGCGCTCGCAACGGCGGACGAGCTCGGCGCGCCGCTCGCACCGCTGCTCCGCGAGCAGGCCTCGCTGCAGCGCGAGCTGCGCCGGCTGCGCGTCCGCGAGCGCGCCGCCCGGGCGACGCCGAAGATCGCGCTGGTCGTGTCGTTCCTGCTCGTCCCGGCCGGGCTGCTCCTGATCCTCGGCGCGCAGGTGCTGCAGATGCTCGAGGCAGCGGGAAGCGCGTGAGCGGCCGGCTACGTCACCAGCTCGACCGGCGTGACGCGCAGCTCGAGCGGGCGTCCCTCACGCAGCACGGTCACCGGCACGTCCCGGCCGATGCGGTCGGCGACCATCAGCCGCTGCAGCGCATCCGCGCTCGGGACCGGCTCACCGTCGAGCCGGACGAGCAGGTCCTCGACGCGCAGTCCGGCCTTCGCGGCGGGACTGTCGTCGACCACCTCGACGAGCTCGACGCACGAGTCGAGCCCCAGCTCGCGGCGCGCCGTGGGCGGGAGTGGACGCGGGCCGCCGGCGACGCCGAGATACGCGCGCCGGACGCGTCCGTCGCGCATGAGCGCGGACACGATGGCGCGCGTGCTGTCGTTGATCGGCACGGCCAGCCCGAGACCCACCCCGGCGACGGCCGTGTTGATCCCGACCACCTCGCAGGCGCTGGTGACGAGCGCGCCGCCGGAGTTGCCCGGGTTCAGGGCGGCGTCCGTCTGGATGACGTTGTCGATGATCCGCTGCGCGGCCCGCGTCCCGGCGGGCAGCGAGCGCCCGATCGCCGACACGACGCCGGCGGTGACGGATCCCGAGAACCCGCGCGGGTTGCCGATGGCCACGACGAGCTGTCCGACGCGCAGACGCGTGGCGTCGCCGAGCGGTGCGGCCGGCAGGTCGTCGGCTTCGGCCCGGAGGACCGCGAGGTCCGAGAGCGGGTCGAGACCGACGACCTGGAAGCGGTGGTCGCGGCCGTCCGCGAACGCGGCCCGCCCGGTGCGGCTGCGGCTGCCGACGACGTGGGCCGAGGTGAGCAGGAAGCCGTCGGGCGTGAGCGCGACGGCGCTTCCGGCGCCGGCCTCGACCTGGCCGCCGCCGCGCCGCGACGGACGCATCACGCGAAGGCTCGCGACCGACGGGCTCAGCCGCTCGGCGACGCGCATGACGACCTGGGAGTAGGCGTCGAGGGCCTCGGCCTCCGACGGCTGCTCGAGGTCGTCGGCAGGGAAGCGACGGCGAGAGGCTCATCCGTCGTTCCCTGTCGGCGCCGGGAGCTGGATCTCGAGGGCGTGCTCGTCGACACCGCGGACGACGGTGAGGGCGAGGGAGCCTCCCGGGGCGGCCGCGTCGAGCGCCTCGTAGAGGGCGTCGATGCGGGTCGACTCGCGGCCGGCGGCGGCGACGATCAGGTCGCCCTGCTGCACGCCGGCGGCGGCGGCAGGGGAGTCGGCCTCGACCTGGCGGACGAGCAGGCCGTCGCGCGGCGGCAGGCCGACCGCGGCGCGCAGCCGGCGGGCGACCCGGGCGGGCGCCAGGCCGACGCCGAGGACGATGCGGGTCGGGGACTCGCCGCGGCCGAGGGCGTCGACGCGCTCGCGGATCGCGGCGTCGGCGGCGACGGCCAGGATGAGGCCGCCGTCGAGGCGCAGCGTGTTGATCCCGACGAGCCGGCCCTGGGCGTCGACCAGCGCGCTGCCGGACGATCCGCGCGGGAGCGGGGCGGTGTGCTCCACCGTGCCGGTGACCTTGCGCCCCCGGGCGCCGCGGAACGAGCGGCCGGTCGACGACACGAGCCCGAGGCTCGCGTGCAGACCGCCGCCGCGGGTCGCGGCGAGCGCGAACACCGGCAGGCCGAGCTCGACCGGCTCGTCGACAGGACGCCAGGCGAGACCGGCCGGAAGGCCGTCGGCGCGCAGGACCGCGAGGTCGGTGTCGACGTCCGCCGCGGCGATGGTGGCGGCGACGTCGCTGCCGTCCGCGAGGCGCAGGGTGGGATCCCCGCGGCGGACGACGTGCGCGTTGGTGAGGACGGTGCCGTCCGCGGTGACGATGCCGGAGCCGCCGCGCCAGCCGCCGCGGATGCCGACGACGGACGGCCCGGCACGCTCGACGACGGAGCGGACCGACTGCTGAAGATCTTCGAGAACGGACACTGAAATGCTCCTCCGTAGTTACTTGCGAGTTGCAAGTTACCGTCGGAGGTGGGGAAGCGCAAGGGATAGGATGGGCGCGGCCGATGAGCACCAGCGGACGACCGAGAAGCGCGCGCGCCGGCGCCGAGGCGAACGACGACGGCCGAGGCGGCGTCGCGCGCGCCCCGGCGCGCCGCGCCGGGATGCGACGGCGCGGGCCTCGGAGACCGCGGCACCGTCGGCGCTGGCCGACGCCGTGGCCCGGGTGGGCGACCGCTGGACGCTGCTGGTCGTCGACGCGCTGCTCGGCGGGCCTCGACGGTTCGGCGAGCTGTCCGAGGCGGTGAGCGGGATCGCGCCGAACATCCTGACGCAGCGGCTGCGGCACCTCGTCGACGAGGGGCTCGTGCTGCAGCGGCCCTACAGCGAGCGGCCGCCGCGCTTCGAGTACGAGCTGACCCAGGCGGGCCAGGAGCTCGCGGGCGCGCTCCGGCTGCTCGCCGACTGGGGAGCCCGGCACGCGCCGTCCGGCGCGTCCGAGGCGGTGCGGCACGGCGTCTGCGGCACGCCGCTCGAGACGCGCTGGTGGTGCCCGACCTGCGAGCAGCCCGTCGACGATCCGGGTGGCGACGAGCTCGTCCACGTGTGACGATTCGCCGGCTCGCGAGACAGGAGCGTTACCCCGCCAGCGGTGCGGGAATACCGCGCGTGGCCCCTCGTTCTCCAGAGTGGCACCACAACGTGCATGAATCCGGCGCCGATCGGGCGCCGACGAAAGGAGCAACGTGTCCCAGGCAATCGATGTCAGCGAGGCGAACTTCGCGGCCGAGGTCGAGCAGAGCGACGTTCCCGTTATCGTCGACTTCTGGGCCGCCTGGTGTGGCCCGTGCCGGATGGTGGCTCCCGTCCTCGACCAGCTCGCCGACGAGTACAACGGCAAGCTGAAGATCGCCAAGGTGGATGTCGACGCGGAGCCGGGCCTGGCCCAGCGCTTCGGCGTCACCGGCATCCCCGCGCTCGCCCTGTTCAAGGGCGGCGAGCTCGTCTCCCACTCCGTCGGTGCGCGCCCGAAGGCCGCGCTGAAGGAGTCGCTCTCCCTGGACAGCCACGTCACCGTCTGACCGGTGTCGCCCGTCGCTCGGCCGCTTGCGGCCGGGCGGCAGGCCCGCGGAGACGCGTCCCGGCTACCGGCCGAGCGGCCGCGCTCGCACCACGTCGGTGCGGTCGCCGCGCTCGATCTGCAGATCGATGACGTCCCCTTTCGGGTAGACGCCGATCCCGATCGAGAGCAGGAACTTCCCGACGCCCGTGACGGGCTGGGCCTCCTCGACCGGGCGCAGGAGACGGATCCGGTCGTCGAGCATGACGTAGTCCGTGTCGTCCAGCGGGACGCCGTTCACGTAGACCCCGGCGACCCGCCTGGTGCCCGGCGGAAGGGCGAGATCGTAGTGGGACGGCTCGGACGCCATCGGACGCATACTAGGGCTCGTGGCGGTCGATTCCAGCGAGCTGACCTTCGAGCAGGACGTCATCGAGCGCTCCGCCGAGCACCCGGTCGTCGTCGACTTCTGGGCGCCCTGGTGCGGGCCGTGCCGGCAGCTCACGCCCGCTGCTCGAGTCGGCCGTCGAGGCCCGCGACGGCGCCGTCGAGCTCGTCAAGATCAACACCGACGAGAACCAGGCGCTGGCCCAGCGCTACGGCATCCGCGGCATCCCCGCGGTGAAGGCGTTCAAGGACGGCAGCGTCGTCGCCGAGTTCACCGGCGCGCTCCCGAAGGCCCGCGTCGAGGCGTGGATCGACGGGCTCGTCCCGAGCGAGGCCGACCTGCTCGTCGAGGACGGCGACGACGAGTCGCTGCAGCGGGCCATCGAGCTCGACCCGCGCCGCGCCGACGCCCGCATCGCCCTCGCCCGCCGGCAGATCGCCGCCGGCGACGCCGACGCCGGCCGCGCGCTGCTCGAGCCGGTCGAGCACGACGCCACCGCGGCCGGACTCCTGGCCCGGCTCGACCTGGCCGGCGATCCGGCCGCCCCGGAAGGGGCCCGGACGGCGCTCGAGGCCCTGGCCCTCGGCGACCACGACCAGGCGCTCGATGGCCTGCTCGCCGCGGTGTCGGACGTGCCACCCGAGACCCGCGACCGGTCCGCCGGGTCATGGTCGGGATCTTCGGGGAGCTCGGCGAGAGCGATCCCCGCGTCGGCGAGTACCGCCGCCGGCTCGCCCGCACCCTCTACTAGCCGGGCGAGCAGCCCCTACGGCAGCGCCGGCTCCGGCTCCGCGTCCCCCGCGGGCTCGGCGAACAGCGGCGCGAGCTCCGCGCGCGAGCGCAGCCCCAGCTTGCGGTAGATGCGGCCGAGGTGCACCTCGACGGTACGGGGGCTGAGCAGGAGGCTCGCAGCGACCTCCCGGTTCGTCCCACCTCCGGCCACCCGCAGCGCGACCTGCAGCTCCTGCGGCGTCAGCTGCTCCCGCGCGTCCTGCCGGCCGAGCACCACACCCGATGCGCGCAGCGCCGCGTGCGCCCGGTCGAGCCAGCCGTCGGCGCCGAGCCGCTCGAACGCGTCCAGCGCCCGGCGCAGCGGCAGGCGGGCCGCGTCGCGGTCGTCGAACGCCACCAGCCGCTCGCCCAGGCAGAGCTCGGTGCGGGCCCGCTCGAACGCCGCCGGCAGCGTCTCGAAGCGGGCCAGCGCCTCGCCGAACGCGGTCTCGGCCTCCTCCCGGGTCGCCGCCAGCAAGCCCCGGCTGCGCGCCGCGACCGCGTGCGGGTACTCCCGGGCGTCCCGGCCGAGCGGGGCCTCGAGCGCCGCCAGCAACGGCCGGGCCTCCTGCGGCCGGCCGTCGAGCACCAGCGCCTCGAGCAGGTCGGTCGCCGCGGGCAGGTAGGCCGGGTCGCGCACGCCTCCCGCGGCCAGCATCGCCGCCGCCGGCGCGAGCGCCCGCGCGGCCTCGGCGCCGCGGCCGTGGCCCAGCTCGAGGATCCCCTCGGCGCACGCCGCCACCGCCAGGACGCCGGGCGTCGAGAGCCGGTCGGCCAGCTCCCGCGCCGCGCGCACGTGCTGCCGGCAGGCCGCGTCCCGTCCGAGCACGGCACTCGACCGGGCGGCCTCGGCGAGCGCGTCCGGCAGCAGCAGGTACTGGCCGGTCTCGCGGGCCAGCCCCACCGATTCCTCGGCCAGCGCGTACGCCGCCAGCAGCCGTCCCGAGCGCTGCTCGAGCCCGGCCAGCGCCAGCACGTCGTAGGCCAGCGACCACAGCGCGCTCGCCGCCCGGGCCCGCTCGGTCGCCCGCTCGAGCATGGCCCTGGCGCGGTCCCACTGCTCGAGCACGACCAGGAGCTGGGCCACCGTCGAGGCGTAGGGGAGGTCGGGGTCGGCGTCGCAGGCGTCGGCCGCCCACTGCACCAGCTCGCGCGCCGCCTCGGGCTCGCCGGACAGGACGAGCGCCGCCGCCAGCGGGACGCCGACGGGGGAGTGCTGCGCGTCCGTGGTCAGCCGGGCGAGCTGCCAGGCCCGGGTCGCCGCGGCCCGCGCGTCGTCCACCCGCAGCTCCGCCAGCGCCGCGTTGGCCACCTCGGCCAGCAGCGCTGCCGCGGCACCGGGGTCGCTCAGCTCGAGCCGTTCGGCGTCGGCCGCGAGACCCGCGGCGGCCTCCCGCGAGTGGCCCCGCCAGAGCTCGATCGCCGCCGCCTCGCGCTGCGCCTCGACCCGGGTGCCGCGGTCGGGCGCCGTCTCCCGGGCCGCTGCGAGGTGCGCCATGGCCATCTCGGGATCGCCCGCCGCCCGCGCCGCCCGGGCTGCCGCCAGCAGCCGGCGCGCCCGCGCGCCGCGCTCGGGCGTGAGCCGGGCGGCCCGGTCGAGCGCTCGCGCCTCGGCCGCCACGCCGCCGCGCTGGCGGGCACGCTCGGCGGCCCGCTCGAGCAGCGCCGCCGCCTCCTCGTCCGGGCCGTCGGCGGCCGCAGCCAGCTGCCAGGCCCGCCGCTCGAGGCTCTCGGGCGCGTCGAGCACCGACGCCAGCGTCCGGTGGGCCGCCCGGCGCTCCGGCCCGCTCGCGCTGCCGTACGCCGCCGATCGCACCAGCGGGATGACGGAACGCGATCCGCTCGGTCGACAGCGAGACCAGCCCCGCAGCCTCCGCCGGCTCGAGCGCCGACAGCCCACCGTGCGGCGCCGCCGCCGCGGCGATCGCCCGGGTGTCCGCGCCGTCGGCCGCGGCGGCCAGCAGCAGCACCGCGCGGGCGCTCGCCGGAAGCTCGGCGATGCGCGTCCGGTAGGCGTGCTCGACCCGCACCCCGGCCGGGAGCGGCCCGTCCAGCGGCTGCTCGCCGGCGAGCTGGGCCGCGCTGAGCGCCCGCGGGAACTCGAGCAGCGCCAGCGGATTGCCGTCGGTCAGCCCCTGCAGCCGTTCGGCCAGGTGCGGCGCCACGGCGCTCCCGGCCTCGCGGGCCAGCAGCTCGGCCGCCGCGGGCCGGTCGAGCCCGCCGACGGGCAGCTGCGCGAGCCCGGCCGGCGAGAGCTCGGCGTCGCTGCGGGCCGCGAACAGCAGCACCACGGGCTCGGCGTCCAGCCGGCGGGCGGCGAACAACAGCGCCTCGCGGGAGGCCGCGTCGAGCCACTGCACGTCGTCCACCAGCCCGAGCAACGGCGCCTCCTCGGCGGCTGCCGACAGCAGGCCGAGCGTCGCCGCGTACACCGCGAAGCGCTCCACCGGCGCGTCGGAGCCGGCGGCCAGCGCGCCGCGCAGCGCGTCCCGCTGCGGTGCGGGCAAGCGCGTCGAGCGACGACGCGATCGGCTCGAGGAACTCGCGCAGCGCCGAGAACGCGAGCTCGGCGTCGGACTCGACGCCGGCCGTGCGCAGCACCCGCAGCCCGGCCTCGGCGAACCGCTCGGCGGCGTCGTCGAGCAGCGCGGTCTTGCCGATCCCGGCATCCCCGCGCAGGACGAGCACGCCGCTCCGACCCTGGCGGGCGCCCGCGAGCAGGCTCGCGAGCCGTTCGGTCTCGCGCTCCCGTCCGATCAGCACGCCCGCGATCCTACTCCGGCACGAACCTCGACTGAACCCGCTGGTCGAGCGGAGGCCCCTCCCGTACCGTTGTGCGCGCCGCTCGCAGTGACCCGTCAGGAGGACGACCCATCGCCACCATCACCCAACAGATCGACGAGCTCGGCGCCCAGATGGAGCCGCTCGCCACCTACATCCTGAAGCAGCTCGGCGTCTCGTCGGCGGTCATCGGCCACCAGCCGAACGCCCTGCTCTGCCGCCGGGCTGCGGTGAGCTCGAACCCGAAGCTCAAGCTGGCGCCCGAGGTCGCGTGGTTCTACGACCAGCTGTCGTGGTTCCTCGACCAGGTCGCCGACCACCTGCCGGCCGCCGACCCCGCGCACCGCCCGAAGGGGATGGCGCAGCGGCAGTGAGCGCCGCGGCGGCGCGCGGCGAGGCGGTCGAGACCGCCGCCGCCGAGGCGCCGCCGACCGCGTCGTGGCGCGCGCGGCTGCGCGAGCTCGACGCTGCGCTCGACCCCCGCACGATCGGCCTCTACCCGCAGCCGCGCTACCGGCGCGGCTTCCCGTACCGGACGTTCGACCCCGAGCGCCGCATCGTGTGGGAGGAGGGCCGCTGGCTCGACGACGGCACGGCCGTCCTCGTCCCGTCGGGGCTGGTGCGCCTCGACGAGCGCAGCCGCCTGTGTCAGGCGACCTCGAACGGCCTCGCCGCCGGCCGCAGCTTCGACCAGGCGGCCACGGCTGCGCTCCTCGAGCTGCGTGGAGCGCGACGCGCTGCTGGCCCACTGGCTCGCGCGGCGCCCCGGTCGGCCGCTCGCCGGGCGAGCCCGGCGTGGTGGTGCTCGACGCGGCGATCGCCGTCCCGGTCGTGGCCTGCGTCGCGCTCGGCGACGGCCGCGCGTCGCCGGCCGTCGCGGTCGGCGCTGCCTGCCGCCCGGACCTCGCGGCGGCCGTCGACCACGCCCGCCGCGAGGCGGCCGCCGTCGGCGCGGTCCTGACGGACGCCCTGCGGCAGCGGTACCCGACCCCGCCGGCGGCCGCCGTGCGGACGCCGCTCGAGCACGGCCTGCTCCGCCTGCGCCGCGGGCAGCCGGCCGCGGGCTTCCTGCTCGAGGGCCAGGAGACCGTCTCCGACGCGATCGCGCCCGGCCCGAAGACCCTCGACGGACTCGTCACGGCGCTCACCGCCGCCGGCCTGCGGCCGGCCGCCGTGGAGCTCGGCGCCCCGGACGGCTGGCACGTCGTCCGGGCGCTCGTTCCCGGCCTGCAGCCGCTGTGGTTCGGCAGCCGCTACCAGCGCACCGTGACCCCGCGCATCCGCGCGCTGGCCCGCGGGCGGGTCCGCCGCGCGCCCCATCCGCTCGCCTGAGGGCTGCCACCGGTGCCGCCGTGGGGCGTGGGGGTGCTCCAGGTGGTTTCCCGTGTTGCGCGGTGGGGGATGGTGGGGTATGGTGGGGCACATGATCGAGGGCGTGGCATGAACGCACACCCTCACGAGGCAATGGGGGCGGCGTGCTCCTCGGCGAGTACGAGCAGCGACTGGACGACAAGAACCGCGTCACGCTTCCCGCAAAGCTGCGTGACCAGTTCGCAGACGGCCTGGTCTGCTCGCGCGGCTTCGACGGCTGCGTCGTCGTCTACCCTCGGGCCGAGTGGGATGCGCAGGTGAACGCGCAGATGAACCGCCTCGACCCGTTCACCCGCGAGGGCCGCGGCCTGCAGCGCTACCTCTTCGGCGCCGCGCAGGAGGGCGAGCTCGACCGTGCCGGTCGGGTCGCGCTCTCGGCGCCGCTGATCGGGCACGCGAGCCTCGGCAAGGACATCGTCATCGCCGGCCTCCGGGACCGGCTCGAGATCTGGGACCGCGACACCTGGCGCCGCCAGCTCGCGGACGTGGAAGGGAGCGCGGAGCTTGTTGCCGAACGCCTTGCCAACACGCGGCCGTGAGCCTCACGTGCCGGTGCTCGCCGGCGAGGTGCGAGAGCTCCTCGCGGTGCGCCCGGGCGACACCCTCATCGACTGCACCTTCGGCGCCGGCGGCCACGCCCGGCTGCTGATCCAGGACCTGGGCCGCGAGGGCCGCTACCTCGCGATCGACCGCGATCCGGACGCGCTCGAGTTCGTCGACGAGCTGCGCAAGGACGTCCCGCCCGGGGTCGAGCTGCGGGCGCTGCGCGGCTCGTTCGCGCTGTGCCTGCGCAACCTCCTGGCCACCGGGGTGGGCGCCGACGGCGTGCTGATGGATCTCGGGATCTCCTCGATGCAGGTCGACCGGCCCGAGCGCGGGTTCTCCTACGCGACCGACGCGCCGCTCGACATGCGCATGGACCCCCAGGCCGAGCTCACCGCCGAGCAGGTCGTGAACGAGTACGACGAGCGCCACCTGGCCGAGGTCCTGTGGCGGTTCGGCGAGGAGCGCTACTCCCGCCAGATCGCCAGGGCCATCGTGCGGCGGCGCGACAAGCAGGCGTTCACGCGGACGTTCGACCTCGTCGAGACGATCAAGAAGGCCATCCCGACGCCGTCGCGCTTCGGCCAGGGCCACCCGGCGAAGCGCTCGTTCCAGGCGCTGCGCATCGAGGTGAACGACGAGCTCGGACAGCTCCGCGAGGGCCTCGAGCTGGGCCTCGATCTGGTCGAGCCGGGCGGGCGGATCGCCGTCATCAGCTTCCACTCGCTCGAGGACCGCATGGTCAAGCACCGCTTCCGCGAGGCCGCGCGGGGCTGTATCTGTCCGCCCGACCTGCCAGTCTGCGGCTGTGGCCGCGAGCCGGAGTTCCGGGTCGTGAACGCGCGGCCGATCCGGCCGGGCCAGGCCGAGCTCGACCTGAACCCGCGCGCCGCCTCGGCCAAGCTCCGCGTCGCCCAGCGAGAGGTGCGCTCGTCGTGAGCGCCATCCCCGCATCCTCGCGCCGTGCCCGCCGCGCCGCCCCGAAACCGACCCGCCCGGACTCCGAGCCGCGGCTGGCGGAGGGGACGCGTCGGGCGCAGCGCGGGCGCACCCACGTCTCGCCGCTGACCGCCGGGCTGATGGCCCTGTGCGCGATCCTCCTGGCCGGCATCGTGTTCGTCCAGGTCGCGGTGCTGCAGCAGAACATGGACCGCGGCAAGCTGTCCGACCAGCGCGCCCAGCTGCAGGCCCAGAACCAGGACCTGCAGGCCCAGGTCGACGAGCAGACGTCCGAGCAGGCGATCGTCTCGGCGGCCGGCGGATGGGGATGTACCGCCCGCAGCTCTCGTCCGTCGAGCAGATCGCGGGTGGCTGACCGCCCGGCCAGCCCGCGCCGCCGGCCGCTCGCGGCCCGTGTGGCGGAGCGACGGCTGCGGCTGATGCTGGTGAGCCTGCTGTGCGCGTTCTCGCTCGTCCTGGCCCGGGCCACGTACGTGCAGGCGATCGAAGGGCCGTCACCTCGCCCACAGGTCCACCGTCGGCTCGCAGCGCACGACCATCCTCACCGCACCGCTCGGCGACATCGTCGACCGGGCCGGCCGGCCGCTCGCGACCTCGGACCAGGCGTTCTCGGTCTGGGCCTACACGGGCCTGGTGGACAACCCGGCCAGCGCGGCCCAGGAGCTCGCGCCGCTGCTCGGCCGTTCCGAGATCCGGCTCACCCAGCTCCTGTCCGACCGCAAGCACTCGTACGTGCGCCTGGCGTTCCACGTGACCCGGGCGACGGAGCAGCAGCTGCGCCGCCACGACCCGACCCACGGCGCCCTCGACTTCAAGCCCGAGGAGCACCGGATCTACCCGGACGACCCCGTGGCCGCCCAGCTCCTCGGCACGACCGACCCCGACGGCAACGGGATCGCCGGGATCGAGCAGCGCTTCCGCCGCTACCTGCGCCCGACGCTCGGCCAGGAGGTCGACATCACCGCCGGCGACGGCGGGCCGGTGATGCGCGTGGTGAAGAGCACTCCGGCGCTCAAGGGGCACACCGTCCAGCTCACGCTCGACCGCGAGGTGCAGGCACAGGTCGAGCACGTGATCGAGCAGACCCGGGTCAAGTGGAAGGCCAGGTGGGCCACCGCGATCGTGATCGATCCGAAGACCGGCGGGATCCTGGCGATGGCCTCGGCACCCGGCGTGCCGGCCGGTGGCTACGGCCAGGCGACCCTCGACCAGCAGCGGATCCGCGCGGTCGCCGACCAGTACGAGCCCGGCTCGACCTTCAAGGTCGTGACCATCGGCGCCGCGCTCGAGCTCGGCAAGGTCACGCCGAGCACGACGTTCACGGTGCCGGGCAGCATCAGCCGCTACGACAAGATCGTCCACGACGCCCACGAGCACGGCACCGAGACGCTCTCGGTCGAGCAGATCCTGGCCCAGTCCTCGAACGTCGGCACGATCGAGATCGCCGAGCGCGAGCTCACGTCGCCCGGCCGGGACTACGGCAACCTGCTCGCGACCTGGATCGACCGGCTGGGCTTCGGCAAGCTCACCGGCGTCGACCTCCCGGGCGAGGCCGGCGGCGCCGTCCGCCCGTTCCACGACTGGTCGGGCACCTCGATCCTGAACATGCCGATCGGCGAGGGCGTCGCGGTGACCCCGCTGCAGATGGCCTCGCTGTACGGCGCGATCGCCAACAAGGGCGAGTGGATCCAGCCGCACGTGCTCGACCACGTGCACGGCGGCCCGAGCCCGAAGCTGAAGCACCGCCAGCTGTTCTCGCACTCGACGACGGCGTCGCTGGTCACGATGCTGCGGCAGGTCGTCGCCGACGGCACCGGCCTGAACGCCCAGATCGCGGGCTACAGCGTCGCCGGCAAGACGGGCACCACCCAGAAGGTCGATCCGAAGACCCACAGCTACTGCGGCGGCGACGGGCACTGCGAGTACGACGCCTCGTTCGTCGGCTTCGTCCCGGCCAAGAACCCGCGGGCCGTGGTGCTGGTGGTCGTCGACGAGCCGCAGGGCGACTACTACGGCGGCGACGTCGCGGCGCCCGCCTTCCGCGAGATCGCGACCGGCGTCCTGCAGCACTTCGACGTCCCGCAGGACGCGCCGGGCTCCGTCCCGCAGACCACCGCCCCGTGAGGGCCGGGGTGGGTGGGCCCGGCCGGGGTGCCGGCTAGACTCGCCGACCGTGAAGCTGGGCCAGCTCCTCGCCGCCGCCGGCGCGTGCCCACCCGCCGGCGCCGAAGCGGTCGAGGTCGCCGACGTCGCCTACCGCACGCAGGACGTCACGCCGGGGGCGTTGTTCGTCTGCGTGCGCGGGCGGGCCGCCGACGGCCACGACCTCGCCTCCGACGCCGTACGGCGCGGGGCCGCGGCGCTGCTCGTGGACCACGAGCTGCCGCTCGACGTGCCGCAGGGCGTGGTGTCCGACACCCGGGCCGCGATGGGCCCGCTGGCCGCGGCGTTCTTCGGCGACCCGACGGCGGAGCTGCCGGTCGTCGGCGTGACCGGGACGAACGGCAAGACGACGACCGCGTTCCTGGTGGCGGCGATCTGCGAGGCCGCCGGCCGGCCGTGCGGGCTGGTGGGGACGGTGGAGCGGCGCGTCGGCGGGCGGTCCGACAAGCCCGCGCTGACCACCCCCGAGGCGGTCGACCTCCAGCGGAGCTTCAGGGCGATGCTCGACGCCGGCGACCAGGCCTGCGTCATCGAGGCCTCCTCGATCGCGATCGCCCAGCGCCGGCTCGACGGCACGCGCTTCGCCGCGGTCGGGTTCACCAACCTCACCCAGGACCACCTCGACTACCACGGCGACATGGAGACCTACTTCGCGGCCAAGGCCGAGCTCTTCGACGGTCGCTGGCCGCGGGTCACGAACGCCGACGACGCGTGGGGGAGGCGGCTCGGCGCCGAGCTCCGCTACGCCGTCGAGGCTCGAGCCGAGGTCGAGGTCGAGGAGCTGGAGCTGGCCCCGACCGGCACCCGGCTGCGCCTGCGGACGCCACGCGGCACGCTCGACCTCGAGCCGAGCTTGAGAGGCAGGTTCAACGTCGACAACGTCCTGTGCGCGACCTCGCTGGCGCTGCTGCTCGACCTGTCCGACGAGGCCATCGCCGCCGGCGTGGCGGCGATGCCGGGCGTCCCGGGCCGTTTCGAGGCCGTCGACGCGGGTCAGCCGTTCGCGGTGATCGTCGACTACGCCCACACCCCCGGCGGCATCGAGGCGGTGCTGCGCTCGGCCCGCCCGCTGGCCCGCGGCCGGGTGTCGTGCGTCGTCGGCGCCGGCGGCGACCGCGACCGGGCCAAGCGGCCGCTGATGGGCCGCGCCGCCGAGGACGGGGCCGACCGGGTCTACGTCACCAGCGACAACCCGCGCTCCGAGGCGCCCGAGGCGATCATCGCCGAGGTCGTCGCCGGCCTCCGGCATCCCGACGCGGCGGTGGTCGAGCCCGACCGGCGCGCCGCGATCGCCCGGGCGCTGCACGATGCCCGCGAGGGCGACGTCGTGGTCATCGCCGGCAAGGGCCACGAGCAGGGGCAGGACATCGGCGGCGTCGTCCACCCGTTCGACGACCGCAGCGTGGCGCGCGAGCTGCTGCTCGAGGGCGTCGCGTGATCGCGCTGGCGGCGGGCGCGGTGGAGGGCGCGAGGCTCGCCTCCGGCGACGGCGGGCGGGTCGTCGAGCGGGTCGTGATCGACTCCCGCGAGGCCGGCCCCGGTGCGCTGTTCGTGGCCCTGCCGCGGCGAGCGCACCGACGGCCACGCCTTCCTCGCGGCGGCCGCCCGGGCCGGCTGTGCGGCCGTCGTCTGCGAGCCGGGCCGGGCGCCGGGCCTCGGGGACGTCGCGGTGCTCGAGGCCGCCTCGCCGCTCGCCTGCCTGCAGGCGCTCGCGCGGCAGGTCAGACGGCGGTCCACGGCGAACGTGGTGGGCATCGCCGGCTCTGCCGGCAAGACGACCACGAAGGACGCGCTGCTCGCGCTGTGCGCGCCGCACGCCCGGACGTTGGCGACCGAGAAGAACCACAACAACGAGCTCGGCGTGCCGCTCACCCTGCTCCGCCTCGAGGAGATCACCGAGATCGCGATCTGCGAGCTGGCGATGCGTGCCTCCGGCGAGATCGCCGAGCTCGCGGCGATCGCCGAGCCCGACGCCGGGCTGATCACCAACGTCGGCCCCGAGCACCTCGAGTTCCTCGGGAGCGTCGAGAACGTCGCCCGCACCGAGGCCGAGCTCCTGGGCCAGCTCCCGGCCGGCACGCTCGCGGTGCTGCCGTTCCACGAGCCGCTGCTCGATCCGTACCGCCGCAGCCGACCTGCGGACGATCACCTTCGGCGAGGAGCCCGAGGCCGACGTCCGCCCGCTGCGCTTCGAGCCCGGCCCGACCGGCACCCAGGTCGAGCTCGACGCGCTCGGCCGGCGGGTCTCCTTCACGACCAACCTGCGCGCCCCGCACGCCGCCGCCAACCTGGCCGCCGCCGTCGCGGTGTACGCCGGGCTCGGGCTGCCGCTCGACGGGGTGGGGGAGGGCGCGGCGCAGATCCAGCTCTCGCCGTGGCGCGGCCAGGAGCGGCCGCGGGGCCGCGGCGGGGTCGTGATCAACGACGCCTACAACGCGAACCCGCTCTCGATGCGGGCCGCCCTCTCGGCCCTGGTGCAGCGGGCCGGCGAGGCCCGCAGCGTGGCCGTGCTCGGCGAGATGGCCGAGCTCGGAGCCGAGGCGCCGCGCTTCCACCGCGAGGTCGGCGAGCACGCCGCGGCCTGCGGCGTCGACGTCCTGGTCGGGATCGGCGAGCTGGCCCGCGGCTACCGCGACGGCGCCGCAGGCGGGCTCGAGGTGCACTGGTTCGCCGGCCAGAGCGAGGCCGCGCAGGCGCTCGGCGGCCTGCTGCGCCCGGACGACGTGGTGCTCCTGAAGGCCTCGCGGGCCGCCGGCCTCGAGGCCCTCGACGAGGCGATCGCGTGACCCACGTCCTGTTCGCCGGCGTCCTCGCCACCGTGCTCTGCGTGGTCACCGGCTCGCAGTTCATCGGCTTCCTGCGGGCCCGCTCGTTCGGGCAGAACATCCGTGAGGAGGGGCCGGCCGGCCACAAGATCAAGCAGGGCACCCCGACGATGGGCGGGCTCCTGATCCTGAGCACCGCCCTGGTCGCCTACCTGGCCCGCTCCGAGCAGACCCGCGCCGGCTTCACCGTGGTCGCCGTGACCCTGGCCTGCGCCGCGATCGGGTTCGTCGACGACTACTCGAAGATCGCCCACAAGCGCTCGCTCGGCCTGTCGGGCCGCTACAAGCTGCTCCTGCTGGTGCCCGTCGCGGCGTTCCTCGGCTGGATGGCCCACGACCTCGGCCTGTCCACGAAGGTCTACGTCCCGCTGCTGTTCCACGTCGACCTCGGGCCGCTCTGGTACGTCCTGGTCTACCTGGTCCTGGCGGGCGCGACCAACGCCGTCAACCTGACCGACGGCCTCGACGGCCTGGCCGCCGGCACCACCACGATCGCGATCCTGGCCTACACGGCGATGACCACCATCGCCTACCTGGTGAGCCTGCGCACGCCGATCCCGGACATCATCCGCGGCGACATCCAGCGCCAGTGCGTCTCGGTGGTCTACGAGCGCCACCACCACACGCTCTGCCTGTTCGCCGAGAGAGCCGCCCACCCGGCGCTCAGCCGGCTCGACCTGGCGGTCTTCTGCGCCGCGCTGCTCGGGGCCTGCGTCGGGTTCCTCTGGTACAACAGCTTCCCGGCCGACGTCTTCATGGGCGACGTCGGCTCGCTCGGTCTCGGCGGCGCGCTCGCCGCCCTGGCGATCCTCACCAAGACCGAGCTGCTGCTGCCGCTGATCGGCGGCGTGTTCGTCATCGAGGCGCTCTCGGTGATCATCCAGGTGGTCTCGTTCAAGCGCACCGGGAGACGCGTCTTCCTCATGGCGCCGATCCACCACCACTTCGAGATGAAGGCCTGGAGCGAGACCAAGATCATCGTCCGCTTCTGGATCGCGGCGGCGCTCTTCGCCGGGTCGGGCTTCGTCCTCTACTACCTGCGGTTCGACCAATTCGTCTAGACGGCGCGCAGCGGATCCTCGTCCTGGGTGCGGCCCGCAGCGGGCTCGCCGCGGTCGAGGCCCTCGACCGTCTGTGCCCCGACGTCGCGCTGCGGCTGGTCGATCGGCTCCCGTGGGAAGGGGAGACGCCGGCGCGTGTCGAACGGGTGGTCGGCGATGAGGACGCGCGCCTCGTCGCGGACGTGGACGTGCTGGTGAAGAGCCCGGGCGTGCCGGCGTCGGCGCCGCTCGTGTTGGCGGCCCGCGAGGGCGGGCTGCCGGTGTGGAGCGAGGTGGAGCTGGCCTTCCGGCTGCTCTCGGAGAGGAACCCGATCGTCGGGATCACGGGAACGAACGGCAAGACGACCGCCACCGCGCTGTGCGCCGCGATGCTCGACCGCGGCGGCGTTCCGGCGACGGCTGCCGGCAACATCGGCGTGCCGCTCGTGAGCCTGGCCGGCCGCCTGCCCGAGGGACAGGCGATCGCCTGCGAGCTGTCGAGCTTCCAGCTCGAGGACGTCGACTCGTTCCACGCGCAGGCCGGCGTCCTCCTGAACGTCACGCCCGACCACCTCGACCGCCACGGGAGCCTTGCGGGCTACGCGGCGGCCAAGCTCCGGCTGTTCGAGCGCCAGCGCCCGTCCGACGTCGCGATCCTGTGCGACGACGACCCCTTCGTCCGCGGCCTGTCCGACAGCGCCGTCCCGGGCGCCGCGCGGCGCGTCCGGCTGCGCCGGGCCGATGCCCCCGAGGACCTGGTCGAGGCTCAGCGCCGCGGCCGGCTGAGGGGCGACCACAACCTCGAGAACGCCTTCTGCGCGGCCACCGCGGCCGTGGCCCTCGGCGCGCGGCGGGACGGGATCCTGCAGGCGCTGGCGGAGTTCCGCCCGCTGGCCCACCGCCTCCAGGAGGTCGGGGTGGTGGACGGGGTGAGCTACGTCGACGACAGCAAGGCCACCAACGTCGAGGCCGCGCTGCGGGCGTTGAGCGCGTTCGACCGCGGGCTCCACGTGATCCTGGGCGGCTCGCTCAAGGGCGGCTCGTTCAGGCCCCTCGGCGAGGCCATCGACGACCGCGTCGAAGGCGTCTACCTCATCGGAGAGGCTCAGGCTCAGCTCGAGCGTGAGCTGGCCGAGGCGGGTGTTCCCTCGACCCTGGCCGGAGACCTCGAGACCGCGGTGCGGCTGGCCCACGAGCAGGCCCGGCCGGGCGACACCGTGCTGCTGTCGCCGGCCTGCGCCTCGTTCGACCAGTTCGAGTCCTACGAGCACCGCGGCGAGGTGTTCGAGCAGCTCGTCCAGGCCCTGCAGGAGGACGGGTGAGGCGCCGGCAGGACAGCATCACGGCGGCCGAGCAGCTGCTCCTGCTGGTCACCCTGGCGCTGGTGGCGTTCGGCCTGGTGATGGTCTACTCGGCCTCGTCGGGGATGGCGATCCTCACCTACCAGGACGCCCAGTACTTCCTCAAGCGCGACGTCGTCTACGCCCTGATCGGCCTGGCCGCGATGGCCGGCCTGGCCCGCATGGACTACCACCGGCTCGGGGCGCTCTCGCCGATCTTCCTCGGCGCGTCGTTCGGCCTGATGGCGCTGGTCGAGCTGGTGGGCGTGCAGGTCAACGGCGCCACGCGCTGGCTGCCGATCGGCCCGTTCACGCTGCAGCCGTCGGAGCTCGCCAAGCTGTCGCTCGCGATCTACGCCGCCTGGGTCCTGTCGGGGACCAACGCGGCGCCGCGCGACTGGCGCGCCGTGATGCGGCCCGTCGGCACGGTGACCGCCGGCCTGTGCGCGTTGGCGCTGCTCGAGAAGGACCTCGGCTCGGCGCTCGGTCTGGCCCTGGTCGCCGCCGCGGTGCTGATCGCGGCCGGCGCCAGCGCCGGGGCGATGGCCCGCGTCGGCGGCGTCGCCTTCGGCGCCGTCGGTGCGGCGATCTGGACCGAGAGCTACCGCCGCGACCGCCTGCTGGCGTTCCTCGACCCGTGGGCCCACCCCGACTCGACGGGCTACCAGCTGGTGCAGGCCCAGTACGCGTTCGGCTCCGGCGGCCTCTTCGGGGTCGGCCCGGGCAACGGCGTCGAGAAGCTCGGCCGCCTGCCCGAGGCCCACACCGACATGATCTTCGCGATCATCGGCGAGGAGCTCGGCCTGCTCGGGGTCATCGCGGTGATCGTCGCGTTCGCCCTGCTCGCCTGGGCCGGCATCTCGATCGCCCTGAAGGCCGCCGACCCGTTCGGCCGCCGCCTCGCGGCCGGCGTGATCGCCCTGGTCGCCGGCCAGGCCGCGATCAACTTCGGCGGCGTGCTCAGCATCCTGCCGCTCACCGGCGTGCCGCTGCCGCTGATCTCGTTCGGCGGGACGAGCCTGATCACGACCCTCGCCGGCCTCGGCCTGGTCCTGTCCGTGGCCTCGCACGGCCACCGCGTGGCCCGGGTGCCGATCGAGGAGCGGCGCGCGCCGAAGCGCCGCCCCGCGGCGAAGCCGAAGCCGAGGCCCAGGCCGGTCGCCGCGCCCGTCGAGGCCCGGCCGGCAGCGCGCCGGGCCCGCGCGAAGTAGCCTCCAGCGCCGTGACAGCGGTGTCGATCGTGATCGCCGCCGGCGGGACGGCCGGCCACGTCGTCCCCGCGCTGGCGGTGGCCGAGGAGCTGCGCGAGCGCGGGGCGGAGGTGACCTTCGCGGGCTCGCCGCGGCGGGTCGAGGCGACCCTGGTCCCGCAGCACGGCTACGCGTTCGAGCCGTTCGTGGTCGAGGGCCTGCCGCGCAAGCCCTCGCCGGCGCTGGCCCGGGCGATCGCCGTCGACGCCCGAGCGCCGCTGCGCTGCGCCTCGATCCTGCGGCGCCGCAAGGCCGACGCGGTGCTCGGCGGCGGCGGGTTCGTGGCCGGCCCGATGCTGGTCGCGGCCAGGACCCTGCGGATCCCGGCCGTGCTGACGGAGCATGACTCCCACCTCGGCCTGGCCAACCGGCTGGCCGCGCCGCTGGCGCGCCGGGTCTTCCTGGCCTACCCGCTCGAGGGGCGCGACGGCGACCGCTACCGGGTCGTCGGGCGTCCGGTCGAGCGGCGCTTCTTCGAGACCACCCGGGCGCAGGCTCGCGAGGCCCTGGAGCTGCCGCAGGACGCGTTCGTGCTGGCCGTGTTCGGGGCGATGGCCGGGGCCCTGCGCATCAACGAGGCTGCCGCGACGGCGTTCGGCGACGGCTCCTTCGACGGGATCGTCCTGCACCAGTCGGGCGAGCGCGACCTCGAGACGGTGCGGGCGCTGGTCTCGGCGCCGCCCGAGCGCTACCGGCTGTTCGCCACGACCGACCGCTTCGACCGCGTGCTGGCCGCCGCCGACCTGTGCGTCGGCCGTGCCGGCGGCAGCGTGTTCGAGCTGGCCGCCGCCGGCGCGCCCGCGATCCTCGTCCCGTACCCGTACGCCACGGCCGACCACCAGCGCCGAAACGCCGAGCACTACGCCGAGGCCGGCGGCGCCGTGGTGGTGGCCGACGACGACTGCACGCCCGCCCGCCTGCGCGAGGTCGTCGCCGGGCTGCGCGCCGATCCCGGCCGGCTCGCGGCGATGCGCGCGGCGATGAAGGCGAAGGCCCGGCCCGACGCCGCCCGGCAGATCGCCGACGAGCTCCTGGCGCTGGCGGGAGGGCGCCGGTGAGGCGCGTCCACCTGGTCGGGATCGGCGGCGCCGGGATGTCGGGGCTGGCCCGGGTCCTGGCGACGCGGGGCGTCGAGGTCTCGGGCTGCGACCGGGCCCTCGACGGGCACGACCCCGCCCACCTCGAGCCGGGGATGGAGGTGGTGGTCTCGTCGGCCATCGCCAGCGACGAGCCCGAGCTCGTGCGGGCTCGCGAGCTCGGCCTGCGCGTGCTGCACCGCTCCGACGTCCTGGCGGAGCTCGTCGCCGCCGCACCACGCTCGATCGTCGTCGGCGGGGCCCACGGCAAGACCACCACCACCTCGATGCTGGCGTTCGTGCTGTCGGAGCTCGGCGAGGACCCGACGTTCCTGGTCGGCGGCGAGGTGTCCCAGCTCGGCACCAACGCCCGGGCCGGCGAGCGGCCCGCTGCTGGTGGCCGAGGGCGACGAGTCCGACGGCTCGATCGCCGGCCTGCGGCCGCACTGTGCCATCGTTCTGAACGTCGAGCTCGACCACCACGACCGCTACGCCTCGCTGGCCGAGCTCGAGGAGCTGCTCGGCGGCTGGACGTCCACGCTGCCGTCCGACGGCCGGCTGGTGGTCGGCGACGGCGTCGAGCTGCCGACCGCCGCGCCGGTGCTGCGGACGGGGCTGGGGGAGGGGGAGGGCTGGCGCGCCGTCGCGCTGCAGCCCGCCGGCCGCGGCCTGACGTTCGAGCTGCGGCGCCCCGGAGCCGACCCCCTGCCGCTGTCGCTGGCCGTGCCCGGGGCCCACAACGCGTCGAACGCGGTGGCCGCCCTGGCAGCGCTCGACTGGGCCGGGATCCCGCCGGAGCGGGCGGCCGAGCCGCTCTCGCGCTTCCGCGGCGCCGGGCGGCGCTTCGAGGAGCACGGCGAGGTGCGCGGCATCCGCCTGGTCGACGACTACGCCCACCACCCGAGCGAGGTCGCGGCGGTGCTCGCGGCGGCCCGCGGCTACGCCGGGGAAGGCCGCGTCCTGGCCTGCTTCCAGCCCCACATGCACTGGCGGACCCGGGCGCTGCAGCGCGAGTTCGGCGAGGCCCTGACCGGCGCCGACGCGGCCTGCGTGTGCGAGGTCTACCTGGCCCGCGGCGAGCCCGAGCCGGGCGTGACCGGCCGGCTGATCGTGGAGCGGCTGCTCGACCACGCGCCAGGCTTCCCGGTCGCCTGGACGCCGACCTACGCCGACGCCGCGGCCTGGCTCGCGTCGAGGGCCCGCGCCGGCGACGTCGTCCTGACGATGGGCGCCGGGCCGGTGGACGGCGTGCTCGGCCTGCTGCGGGAGCGGCTCGCGTGAGCGCGCCCGAGCGCGTCGAGCGCGACTACGACCTGGCCCGCCTGACCACCATCGGGACGGGAGGGCCGGCCCGCTTCTTCGCCCGGCCGGAGGCGCTCGACGAGCTGCAGCGCGACCTCGCCTGGGCCCGCGACGAGGCGCTCGCCGTGCGGGTCGTCGGGCTGGGCTCGAACCTGCTGGTGGCCGACGCCGGCTTCGACGGGCTGGTGCTGCGGCTGGGCGGCGAGCTCACGGCCATCGAGCGCGACGGCGACGACGTCGCCTGCGGCGGAGGGGCCTCCCTGGCGGCGATCGTCCGCCGCTCGAGCGACGCGGGCCTCTCGGGGATCGAGTTCGGGTGCGCGATCCCGGGCACCGTCGGCGGCGCCGTCCGCATGAACGCCGGCGCCTACGGCGGGGAGCTCAAGGACGTGCTGCGCCGGGCGGTGGTCGTCTCGGCCGACGGCGTCCGCGAGGGCGGGCCGGTCGAGCTCGACCTGTCCTACCGCCACTCGAACGTCCAGCCGGGCGAGGTCGTGGCCAGCGCCCGGCTCGCGCTGCGGCCGGCTCCCGTCGACGAGATCAAGGCCACGGTGCGCCGGATGCAGGCCAGGCGCACGGCGGCCCAGCCGCGCAAGGCCCGCACGTTCGGCTCGGTCTTCAAGAACCCGCCGGGAGACCTGGGCGCCGGGTGGATGCTCGAGGCCTGCGGGCTGAAGGGGTTCCAGATCGGCGGCGCCCGGATCTCGCCGGTGCACGCGAACTTCATCGAGAACAACGGCGACGCGCGCTCGGCCGACGTCGCCGCGCTGATCCGCGAGGCCCGCCGGCGGGCCCGCGAGCGGTTCGGGGTCGAGCTCGAGCACGAGGTCGAGCTGCTCGGGCCGATCAGCCTCGACGACTAGGAGCGCCGCCGGCAGAGGTGGCCGGCGTAGATTCCCGACGGGTCGAGCATCGCCTGCTCGATCGCGAACCCGGCCCGCTCCAGCATCGGCTCGAGCAGCCAGGTGTAGGTGCTGTGCTCGTCGCGCAGGTGGGTCTCGAGCTCGTCCCGTGTCCAGCCCTGGGCCGCCGTCGCGGCCGCGCCGTCGAGCCAGGCGGCGAGGCGCGCCTCGGCCTCGTCCGGCCCGAACGAGAAGGTCAGGTCGCGCAGCAGCAGGACGCCGCCAGGCCGCAGCACGTCCGCCAGGCGGCGCAGGGCCACGGCCTTCCACAGGTCGGGGAGGTGGTGCAGCGCGTGCCGGCTGTAGACCGCGTCGGCCGGCGTGCCGGCGTGCCGGTAGGACAGGAAGCCCGCCTGGACGAGCTCGACGTTGGCCGGGGCGCGGCGGGCGAGGAGCTCGAGCATGGCCGCCGAGACGTCGACCGCCACCACCCGGCGGCAGTGCGGCGCGGCCGCCAGGGCCAGGACGCCGGTGCCCGCGCCGACGTCGACCAGGGTCCCGTCGGGGCCGAGGCCCGTGCTCGCGCAGCAGGGCCAGATCCGGCGCCGGGTCGAAGCCCGCCTTGCGCTCGTAGGTCTCGACGTAGGCCGGGTCGAGGTGTTCGGGTCCGGCGTGCGCGAGCTCGTCGATAAAGGAACCGCCGCCGTCTAGCCTCGTGTCAGGCATGGGCATGAGCGAGCAGCTCGAGGAGCTCTACCGGCGGCGATACGCGGTCTTCCGGCATGCCGTCGCAGGCTACCTGGGCTCGTCGGAGGGAGCGCACGACGCCGTCCAGGAGGGGTTCGCCCGGGCGCTCGCACGCTGCGAGACGTTCCGCGGCGAGGGCTCGCTCGAGGCCTGGGTCTACCGGATCGTGCTGCGCACCGCTCGCGAACAGGGTCGGCGGCCGCGCGACGTCGGGCTGGCCGAGGAGCTGGCCGCGCCCGCCCAGCCGTCGCTCGCGCCGCTGCTCGACGCCGTGCGGCAGCTCCCGCCGCGTCGGCGGCTGGTGGTGTTCCTGCGCTTCTTCGCCGACCTCAGCTACGCCGAGATCGCCCAGGCGACCGGGATGGCCGAGGGCACGGTGGCGGCGACGCTCTCCCGTGCCCGCGTCGACCTGGCCGCACTGCTGCAGGAGGGGGTGCTCGGATGAGCGCCGACCAGCTCCAGCTCGCCCTGCGGGCCAGCGCGCCCGACGGGCTCGATCGAGAGGCCGACTGGGCCGACGTCCTGCGACGGGCCGCCGCGGTGCCCGCGCCCCGGCGGAAGGGAGCCCGCCGTGGCCGGGTGCCCGGAGGCCTGGCGCTGGCGCTGGTGGTCGTCGGCGGCGCGGCGGCGCTGGCTGCGCCGCGGCTGCTCGCGCCGACGCGGGTGGCGCCGACGGTCACGACGGTCGAGCGGGACCTGCGCGGCCATCTCGTCGGCCAGCGGCTGCTCGGGATCGGCATCGCACCCCGCGTCGTGCCCGGCTCGACGCGCCTGGTCACCTCGATCCCGCTGGCGGGCGGCGGCACGGCCCGGCTGTACGTCGCCCGGACGCGGCGCGGGCTCCCGTGTTTCGCGACGACGGGCCGGCCATTTGGCCGGAGCGGCTGTCAGCTGGCGAGCGACCCACGGCTGCTGTGGGCCCGGTTCGGCAGCTGGAAGACGCGTGCCTCCACGAGGTACACCGTCGTCGGACACGCCGCCCCGGGGGCGACGCGCTCGGTCGCGATCCTCTACCGCGACGGGAGGCGGCAGGTCGTACCGCACGTCGCCTCGGGCTGGTTCCTGGCCGAGCTGCGGCGCGGCGGGTCGGTGCCCGTCGCACTCGTCGCCCGCTCGGCGACCGGACGGGTGCTGGCTCGGACGGCGGTCAAGGTGAGCCTGGGACCGGGTCGCGCGCCCATCCTGCCACGTTGCACGAGGCTCCCCGACGGCCGTACCAGGTGCCGGACGCCGGCGACGGCGCGCCACCGGCCGGCGCTCCCGGTGCGCGCTGCTCCCGCCGGCGCGGTCGTCGTGGCGCCCGTCCAGAGCCAGGGTTCGGACTGCGTCCGCATCGGCGTGGGCGAGGGCCGGTGGAGCGTGACCTGCCTGCGGCACGTCGGCCGGCTCGGCGTGAGCGCTGCCCTCGTCCGGCGTGGCCCGGCCGGGCTCGTCGTCGGCCGCTACGGCGGCGGCATCGCGCGGCTGGTCGTGCGCTACGCCGACGGCGACCGCTCGTCCGTGCTGCGGAGTCGTCGCCACTACCAGGTGCCGCTCCCGGCCTGGCGCTGGCGCGGCCCGCACCGACCGGTCGAGGTGCTCGGCTACGACCGCGCCGGGAAGCTCGTCGCCCGCCGGTCCATCCCGCCCGCCTGACGGCAGGAAGCCCGTGCGCGGCGACGAAGGTCGCGCGAGTGAGACTCCCGACCCTTCCCGTGGTGCGGCCCTCGCGCCGGGTCGCGACCGCGACCGCCGGGGTGGTGCTCACCCCGCTCGTCGCGTTCGGCGGCTACGCAGCGATGGAGCGCACGAGCGCGTTCTCGGTGCGGCACGTCGAGATCGCCGGTGCGCCCGGCTCCCTCGAGGAGAGCGTGCGCCAGACGACCCTGTCCATCGTGGACGGCCGCTCCATGCTGGCCGTCTCCCCGGACGGCCTCGAGCGTGCGCTGCAGGCGCTGCCGCACGTCCAGCACGCGTCCGTCGATCGCGCCTTCCCCTCGACGCTGAAGATCACGATCGTGCCCGAGCATCCAGCGGCGATCGCCGTGGCCGGACGCGACTGGGCGGTCGTCGGCGACGACGGCCGGGTGCTCGACACGACCGACCGAAAGCACGCCCCGAAGCTGCCGCACGTCGTCGCCCCGGGGCGCCTGCCGCCGCCGGGCGCGATGCTCCTGAGCACGAAGGCCCTCGACGGGCTGGCCGTGGTCGTCGCGCTTCCGGACAACTTCGGCGGTCGCGTCGTGAGCGTCCGCACGGACGACCGCGGCTCGCTCGTGGCCCGGCTGCAGATGGGCGTCGACATCCGCCTCGGCCCCTCCGCCGGCGCGGCGACCAAGCTCCAGGTCGCCTCGCTCCTGCTGGCGCGCTACCCGAAGGCGGCCCGCGCGGCGCTCCGCTACGTCGACGTCTCGGCGCCGGCGCACCCGGTGGTCTGCCCGAAGAACGGCGACCCCTCGACGCTCACCACGAGCGACGGCAGCACGACCGGCGGGTCGTCGTCGGACACGGGCGCGGCGCCGCCGACGAGCCCGCCGACCGGCATGGGCTGCGTCGTCCCGGCCGCGCCGGACACGACGGCCACGACGACCGACAGCAGCACGACAACGACCACCACCACCACGACCTCGACCACTCCATGAGAGTTTTCCATCACCGTCAGCGCAAGCTCGACAGTTGTCGCTTGACACGAATGGGCTCCCGTCGTACAGTGGCCTTCACGCCCCTGCCCGCGTTCGGACCGACAGCGACGTCGGCCGATTCGCACCGGCAGCGGGCTTCTTGTCTTTCTAGGGTCAAACCTATGGTTGAGGTCGAAGGTGACGTCCGAGTGACGATGGTAGAGGAGGCCAACCGGTGGCAATGAGGGAAACCGGCGGGTCGTATCTCGCCGTCATCAAGGTCGTGGGCGTCGGCGGCGGCGGCACCAACGCCGTCAACCGAATGGTCGACGCGGGTCTGCGCGGAGTCGAGTTCATCGCGGTGAACACCGACGCCCAGGCGCTCCTGATGACCGACGCCGACCAGAAGATCCACATCGGCGCGAAGGCCACCCGCGGCCTCGGCGCCGGCGCCGACCCCGAGGTCGGACGCGAGGCGGCGATCGAGAGCCGCGACGAGCTGAAGGAGGCGCTGAAGGGCGCCGACATGGTCTTCGTCACGGCCGGCGAGGGCGGCGGCACCGGCACCGGTGCGGCGCCGGTCATCGCCGAGCTGGCCCGCGAGCTCGACGCGCTGACCGTCGGCGTGGTGACCAAGCCGTTCTCGTTCGAGGGCCGGAAGCGCTCCGGCGTCGCCGACTTCGGCATCGAGGAGCTCTCGGCGAAGGTCGACAGCCTGCTGGTGATTCCGAACGACCGCCTGCTGCAGGTGGTCGAGCGCTCGACGCCCCTCGGCGAGGCCTTCCGCATGGCCGACGACATCCTCCGTCAGGGCGTCCAGGGCATCACCGACCTGATCACCGTGCCCGGCCTGATCAACCTCGACTTCGCCGACGTCCGCACCGTGATGCGCAACACCGGCACCGCGCTGATGGGCATCGGCACCGCGTCCGGCGAGAACCGGGCGGCCGAGGCGGCTCGCACCGCGATCTCGTCGCCGCTGCTCGAGGCGAGCGTCGAGGGCGCCACCGGGCTCCTCCTGAACATCACCGGCCCGACCGGCCTCGGCCTGTTCGAGGTGAACGAGGCCGCCGAGATCGTGCAGAGCGCGGCCGACCAGAACGCGAACATCATCTTCGGCGCGGTCGTCGACGACACCATCGGCGACAACGTCCGGGTGACGGTCATCGCGACGGGCTTCGACCGACGCGGCGAGGAGCGCCCGGCGGCGCGCCTGGCGACCGGCCAGCGCCAGCCGAACGGCGGCACCCGGCCCGAGCCGACCCGCCCCGGCCAGCGCCCGAGCGGGGGGCCCGAGTTCGAGGTGCCGCGGGACGTGCTCGAGATCCCGAGCTTCCTGCGCGAGGACTGACCGCAGGCGACAACCGCCACGCACCTGAGTCGGGCCCCGCCCGGATCAGGTACCTGGCCCGGCCGATCTTGACTTTCCGACCTGGAAAGTCTACGCTGACTTTCCTACAAGGAAAGTGAGTGGTGAGATGCCGAACAACATCACCGAAGCCGACGCGCGGGCCGCGCTCGCAACGGCCGAGCAGGGCCGCCAGCACGTCATCGACGAGATCGCCATGCCGCGCTGGTACTGGTGGGGGCTCGCGATCGGCTGGATCGCGCTCGGCGTGATCATCGACATCGGAAACCCCTGGGTGACGGCCGTCGCGACGCTGGCGTTCGGCGCCGGTCACGCGTACGCGTTCGGCCGGGTCTCGGCGGGACGCCAGGCCACGTCGCGCGTTCGCGTCAGGTACGAGACGGCGGGCTGGCTCGCGCCGGTGGTGGTCATCGGATCGCTGATCGCGCTGGGAGCGCTCACGGTGGCGGGAGCGCTGCTGGTGCACGAGGCCGGAAGCGCGCACCCGGTCACGCTCGCCAGCATCGGGGTGGCGGTCATCCTGCTCGTCGGCGGCCCGCGGCTGATGGCCGTGATCCGGCGCCGCGCGGCTCGCGAGGTGCTGGTTCCGTGAGCACGCAGGCGCGCTTCGACGAGCTGATCCATCCGAGCACCCGGCTGGCGATCGTGGCGTTGCTGGCCGCTGCCGACTGGGCCGACTTCGCGTTCGTTCGCGACACCCTCGGCCTGTCGGACTCGGCCCTGTCGAAGCAGCTGTCGACGCTGGCGGATGCCGGCTACGTGACGATCGACCGGCCGCTCGCCGGTCAGCGCCGCCGGGTCCGGGCACGGCTCACCGCGACCGGCCGCGCCGCCTACGGAGGGCACGTCGCAGCGCTGCACGCGATCGTCGGCCCACCGCCGTCCTGATCGCGTGGCCTGAGCGCCGGACGCTCAGATCCGAGGGCGCCGTGGCGCGTCCCACCTCGGCCGCTACCCGAGCGGCCTGGTCGTACGATCACCAGTAGGTGGTGCCGCGCACCACGAGCATCGGGTCGGGCGTCTGCGCGCTCACGCGAGCCACGTCCAGCCGCAGCGCGGATTCACGCTGGCCGTGCTGCTCCTCGCAGCTGCCAACGCCGCCGGGCCACGAGCGCGAGCACCGCTGCTCCCAGCACCGCGATCAGGAGATGGCCGTTGCCGAAGGCCCAGTTCACGACGGAGATCACGCCGAGCACCAGCAGCACCGCGTCCACGAGGTTGCGGCGGTTCATGTGGCGAGCACCGCGACCTGGCGCTCCGGCCCGACGGCAACGCGTGCTGCGCTCCCGGTCAGGATGGGGCAGGGCCGGAAGCCCTTGACGATGAGATAGATGCCGAGCGACAGCTCCCACAGGAACTCCGGGATCGTTGCGACGCCCTGCAACGCACCGCCTGCCTGGGCGACGCCGAACAGCACGGCGATCCCCGAAGCGCAGATCAGCGGGCCTCCGATCAGACCCAGCATCGCCAGGCGCCGTGGCACGAGGCCGGACTGGTACATCAGGTAGCCGAGCAACAGCCCGTTGCCGATGCCGACGATGAAGCCCGGGCCGAGCAGGAACGTCCAGTCCTTGATCGCGGCGAGCACCACCGCGAGCGAGCCGGAACCCGCGTTGGCGGCATCCTGCTGCAACGACACGATGGCCAGCACGCTGAGGATGCCGGTGGCGATGAAAATGGACTCCACCAGACGAGCTGTGACGAAGCCGAGCGCGAGCGTCTCGTTCTGCCGCCTGAGGATCGGGAACAGGACGACAGCCGTGCCGATGTTGGCGATGATCAGGAGCAGCTCGAGGAGCACCCCGAGGAAGATGCGATTGTCAGCGCCGGCGCCGGCGATGTAACCAACCGGGTCATCGAGCACTGGCTGGTAGAGGTACAGCGCCGGGATCGACGTCACGAAGGTGATGACGAACAACACCCCCGCAGTGCGTGCGATGCTGCGCGCGCGCTCCGGCGAGACGGCGGGATAGGACTCGATCATTGGCCCTTTCCGTTCCTGTTGACGGAATGGACAACGAAGATCGATATCGCCAGCCACGTCGCCTGGGAGGGCCACCGTACCAGCCGCCACCCGGCGCAACAAGGGTGGCGGCCACCGCTGATCTCAGCGCGTCCCGGCGCAGACCACGAACGGCTGCCACAGCACGGTCTGACCGCCGGGCGGGACGGTGTTGCGCAGGTCGGCGTTCCAGCCGCCGGCGACCGGGAGCGTCGAGTAGACGTCGACGGCCAGGTTCGGCTGGCTGGTGAACGCGCCGCCGCCGAGGGCCACCTTCGTGCCCGGGCACTCGGCGCCTCCGAGCGTCAGTCCGTTCGACAGCACCGAGACGGGCCGGCTGACCAGGCGGTAGCCCGCCACCTTGCCGCACGTGGCGAACGCCGTGAGGTGGAAGGCGGACGCCGACGCGTTGCGCTCGGAGACGAGCCACTCCCCGGGCACGGGAGCCGTGGCGCTCGTGCTGACCGGGACGAGCCCCGAGTCGGTGAACCCGCCGCCGCCGAGCGGCTTCGAACCCGTCGGGCAGACCGCGACGGCGTTCATCGCCTGGCCGGGCGGGACGAGCACGCTGGCCGAGCGGGCGATCGAGTACCGCTTCGGCTTCACGCCGCAGGTGAAGACGACGTCGAAGGTCGACGACGGCCCGGGGTTGCTGACGGCCGCGGCCCAGCCCGTCGGCGTCGGGAACGAGCTGTTGACGCTCTGCGGCCCGAAGAGCGGGTTGGAGATGCCGCCGCCAAACGGCACGAGGCCCGGCGGACACTCGATGACCGCGCGCGTGACGGCGCCCCCGGCGCTGGTCAGCGGTCCCGAGTCGACGATCGTGTAGCCGGGCGGTGGCGCGGCGGCCGCGGGTTGAGCCACGATGGCCAGAGCGGCAGCGGCGACGAGCGCGGCGGAGAGGCGATGGAGATACATGCGCCGACGCTACGGCCGTCGACGCGCCGAGCAATCAGTGAACCGCGTACATCGCCCGCGCTCGGCTACCGCTCGCCGGCAGGCGGCGGCTCGGCCGCCAGAACCGCCGTGCTCATGTAGCGCCCGTCGGACGTCGCCACGGCCGCTGCGGCCTCGTCGCCGAGCAGGCCGGCACGGGCGAAGACGTCGTTCCAGGCGCTCGCGAGCGCCCACTGGCCGCCGAGGTCGATCGCCTGGAAGGCCATGCCGGCGAGGTCGCCCGCGATGCCGAGCCCGGTCCCGGCGCCGACGTAGCTGAGCCGGTTGAAGGTGATCCAGTAGCGTCGACCCTGCAGGTCGAAGCGGAACCCGGCGCCGATCATGTACCTGGGCTTGCAGAAGCCCTCGAGCCGCTCGAGCGGGGCGTCGAGCTCGACGCGCGCGCCGCGTGCGAAGCGGAGCCTGCCATCGGCCAGGGTGAGGGTGCCCTGCGGGGCGACGCCGAAGCGCTTGGGGGTGAGTCGGGCCTGGCTCTGGAAGGCCGGCGCGGCTGCCTCGTCGTTCATGCGCCGCGAGCGTACGGCCGTCCGCCGGAGGTGTCGATCCTCCGCCCGGAGGAGGGCGCGCGGCGGATGCGCGCGCCCTCCGGTGCGGGTCAGGTCCCGGCGCAGACGGCGAACGGGCGCGCGGTCAGGTTGAGCCCGCTGAAGTTGTTGATCAGCGAGTTCCAGTTGCGGCCGTCGATCCAGGTCGCGTTGACGTTCACGCCGACGCTGGTCGTGTTGACGCGGACGCCGCCGCTGATCGTCAGCGTGGAGTCCGGGCAGGTGACGGACACGACCGACTGCGCGTTCGCCCGTGCCGGCAGGTCGAACCCGGGATCGATGACCCGGTAGCCCTTGAGCTTGCCGCAGATCGCGAACGCCGTCAGCGACGCCCCGCCCCCGCTGGCGTTGTTCTCGTCGACCCGCCAGCCGCCCTTCTGCGGGAACGTGCTGCCGACGTTCACGAACGGTGACGACGAGCTCGAGAGGCCGCCACCGCCGAGCGGCTTCGAGCCTGCAGGGCACTTCGCCAGGGCGGTGGTGTGGGCAGCCGAGGCGTTGGCCACCGCGGGCGTCTGCACGATGGAGTAGTTCTTCGGCTGGAAGCCGCAGATGGCGGTCACCTCGAACGTCAGGTCGGCGCCGCTGCCGTTGTTGACGTCCGCGACCCAGGCGTTCTGGGACGGGAACGAGCTGTTGACGTTGGCCAGCAGGCTCGGCGAGAACACGAACACGCTCCCGCCGAACAGCACGGTGCCGGCAGGACAGGCGGCGACCCCGCGCGTCTGGGTTCCGGCGTGGCCTGTCAGGTTGCCGGAGCTGACGCGGGTGTAGCCGGGTGGGATCGCGGCGGCCGCCGGCGCGACCTGGATCAGGGCGCCGGCAACCGCCAGCGCCGCGACCGTTCCTCGAACGAGCATCGGGTCTCCTCGGGCTTCGGGGGAAGGCCCGAACGTACGGTCGTGAGCCGCCGCGGGAATCCGCGAAGCCCGCAGCCTTCGCTACGCGGACTGTGCCGAGACCCGGAACGTGTGCCCGTCGGGGTGGCGCAGGTGGAACTCGCGTACGCCCCACGGCTCGTCGGTCGGCGGGTGGCTCACCTCGTAGCCGAGCCGCAGCGCCAGCGCGTGAGCCTCGTCGACCTCGGCCGGCGAGCCGACCCACCAGCTCATCCAGTTCCCGCCGGTCTCGTCGTCGCCCGGGAACTTCGGCGCCGCGCCGCCGCGGGCGCCCTGCCCGCCCCGGCACAGGAAGAGCTCGGCGTGGCCGCAGTAGCGGATCCCGGCGAACCCGGCCTCGTCGGCGTCGTGCGGCCAGCGGAAGCCGAGGCGCCAGCCGAGCGTCTCGAACCAGGCCACGCTCTCCTCGATGTTCGAGACGTTCAGGATGGGCGTGACGGCGCGCACCTGCACGACGGCGAGGCTACCAGGCGAAACGGGGAACGCTCTCTCCGATGGCAGCGCCCGCGACGACCAGACGGCGACGGCCACGGAGGCTGCGGGAAGCGCACCCGACCCGGCGGCCGATCGTGCTCGCCTGGTGGGGGTTCACCGGGACGTTCCTGCTCCTGCGGCTGCTGACGTGGCTCATCCACATCCACGCCGCCGGCCTCGGCAACGTCAGCGCCGCGGGCGTCCACGTGCACCACTACCTCTGGGGAATCCTGCTGATGACGGGCGTCGCCGTGTCCGGCCTGGTCGAGCGGTCGACCGGCTGGCGCAGCTGGATGGGGTTCGTGCTCGGCGTCGGGCTCGCCCTGGTGGTGGACGAGATCGCGCTGCTCGTCGAGCTCAAGGACGTCTACTGGAGCGGCGCCGGCGCCGCGAGCGTCGGCGCCGGCGTGATCCTGATCGGGCTCGTCGGGAGCGTGCTGGTGCTGACCCGCTCCGACCGAGCCGACGAGGACGGCTAGTCCGCAGCCGTGGTCGCCCCGGACAGGGTCCTGGCGAAGTCGGTCGACGTCATCGGCTGCGAGAACATGGGGTAGTCGCGGGCGACCGCCACGCGCTGCTCCTCGTCGCTGGTGGCAGCGGTGCAGTCGGTGATGGTGACGACGTCGTAGCCCTTCTCGTAGGCCGTGCGCATCGTCGACTCGACGCAGCAGTTGGTCAGGAACCCGGCCAGCGCCACGGTCTCGACGCCGCGGCTGCGCAGGATGAAGTCCAGGTTGGTGGTGGCGAAGGTGTCCAGGCCGCGCTTGCCCTCGACCACGATGTCCTCGTCGTGCGGGGCGACCTGGTCGCAGAACGCGGCGCCCCAGCTCCCCTTGACGAAGGCGTTCGAGTCGACGACGCCCTTCAGGATCCCGTACACCTTGTCGGGGTCGCCGAGCTCGCCGTAGCCCGCGGCGAAGCTGATCGGTGCGTGCACGATCGTCGCGCCGGCCCGCCTGGCCTCCTCGACCAGCCTGCTCGTGTTGTCGAGCATGCCGGTCTCGGCCATCACGTCCTTGACCGCTCCGTGGAGGGCGCCGCCCTCGGTGGTGAAGTCGTTCTGGTACTCGATCAGGACGACGGCGGTCTTGCCGGGATCGATGTCCATCGGTTCCTCTCTTCGAGCGCGGGAGACAGGGGCGAGGCTAGCAGCGGAGTTCAGCTGGCGAGAGCCGTCGCAGGGGCGGCTTCCAGGTCGACCACGACGTGGGTGACCGGCAGCCCGAAGCGCAGCTGGGCGCGCTCGACGACCGACCGCTCGAGCCAGGTCGAGCGGTCCGGCGGATGGGTCGAGATGAGCAGGTGGTCGGCCCGGAAGGAACGCAGCGCGTCCTCGATCGCGAGCAGCGGGTCGGCGTCGCCGACGCCGCCGGTGGCCCGCAGGCCGCGGCGCTGCAGGCCGTCGAGCGAGTCGCCGAGCCGATCGTTCGCGGCGAGCAGCCCGGCGCCGAGGTCGGACGTCCAGAACCGGGCCCGGGAGACGAGCGCCGGGCAGATGACGAGCACCTCCCCGCCGGGTGCGACGAGCTCGTCGATGGCCCGCAGCAGGTCGGGGCCGGCGAGCGTCTCGTTGGCCACGGCGAGCAGGCGGTCGACCGGGGCGTCGGGCAGGAGCAGGGCGGTGGACATGCGGGTCCTCCTGGTGGACTCTGGGCTGTCCACCACAGGAGACCGCCGGCACGTGAGAGCGCCGTGGCAGCAGCGTAAGAGCGGGCGAAGAGGCTCGCGCTAGGGGGCGCCGAGCCCGGCGGCCAGCCGCCGCGAGAGCGCCGCGTTGGTGTACTCGGGGTCGTCGGTCACGTCGCGCTCGACCTCGAGGAACGCCGGCAGCTCGAGCTCGGTCGCCAGTGCCGCCTCGTCCTTCACCTCGAGCTCGACGAGGCACAGGTGGAGGTCCACGAAGACGTCGATCTCGAGCGTCCCGTTGGGGCTGGCCAGGCGCCAGCGGGTCTTTCGGACGGGGGCCGAGACCTCGTCGCGCTCCTGCAGGAGCTCGTCGAAGCGGGCCTGGTCGATCACGTCCTCCAGCTCCTCGCGCACCCCGGCGCGAAGCCGCAGCTTGCGGGTGTAGGTCCGCGTCACCTCGCCGTTCGCCGGGTCGCGCTCGCGTCGCACCCGCCGCGAGCCCCCGTCGAGCGGCGAGCTGAGGTAGAACTGCTCGATCTCGGTCGGCCGGGCACCGGAGGCGCGCAGCTCGTCGTCGCCCGGCACGCGGCGCAGGAGCAGCTTGTGCTCGATCTCGAGGGCCACGCCCGGGATGGTGACAGATGTCCCGCGGGGGTGGCAGACGACCGGCGCGGCTGCTACGGTCATGTGAGACCACGACGCACACGTGCCGCTCGAGGAGGTGAGCACTCGATGATCGAACTGACGCCTGCAGCCGCGTCCCGCAAGGGGACGCCGATCTCCATCGTCTGGGTGCCGCTCGTCGAGCCCGCCGCGTAACGTCGTACCGTCGTCTGCGCAGGCTGGCAGGAGGGGCACCCCGCCCATCCTGCTTCCTGGAGCTTCCAGTTGTCTGCACAGCACGACGCGGCCGCCACGTCGGCGGCAGCGCTTCCCTCCCCGCTCGTCCAGCTCGGCCTCGACGCCGAGATCGCCGAGCAGCTCTCCCATCACGACGCGGACGGCCGTGCGCTCGGCCGCGTCTCGCGTGTCGACCGCGGCGCGCTGACCGTCCTCACCGAGCGCGGCCCGGTCCGTGCGTCCGCGCGCCGCGAGGGCGCGAGGGCGACCGTCGGCGACTGGATCGCCGTACGGCCGGACGGGCCCGACGGCCTGTACGAGGTCGTGAGGGTGGCCGAGCGCCGCAGCGCGTTCGTCCGCCGTGCCCCCGGCGACACCACCGAGGAGCAGGTCGTCGCCGCGAACGTGGACGTCGCGTTCATCGTCATCTCGCTGGCCGCGAAGCTCAGCCCGCGCCGCACCGAGCGCTACCTCGCCCTGGCCTGGCAGAGCGGGGCGACGCCGGTGCTCGTCCTGAGCAAGGCCGACCTGTGCGCCGAGCCCGGGCTGGCCCTGGCGAGCATCGAGGCCGTCGCCTTCGGCGTGCCCGTCGTCCTGGCCTCCGCCGTGACCGGCGAGGGCATCGACGAGCTCCGCTCCTACATCTCGGCCGGCCGGACGCTGGCGTTCCTCGGCGTCTCGGGCGTCGGCAAGTCGACGCTCGTGAACACGCTCGCCGGCGCCGAGGTCCTGCGCACCCAGGACGTCCGCAGCGACGGCAAGGGGCGCCACACGACCACCCACCGCGAGCTCGTCCAGCTCCCCGGCGGCGGCGTGCTGCTCGACACGCCGGGCATGCGCGGCATGCTGCTGTGGGACGCGAGCGAGGGCATCGAGCAGGCCTTCGGAGACGTCGAGGAGCTCGCAGCCACGTGCCGGTTCCACGACTGCGCCCACGAGACCGAGCCCGGCTGCGCCGTCACCGAGGCGCTGCGCGACGGGCGCCTGCCGCTGGCCCGGTTCGACAGCTGGCGCCTGCTGCAGCGCGAGCTGCGGAACCTCGAGATGCGCCAGGACGTCCGGCTGCGCCAGGAGGAGCGCCGCAAGTGGCGCGTCCAGTCGAAGGCGATGCGGCTGCGGGACCGGCTGGAGGGCTAGACCGCGTGCTCGCGCAGAACCGCCATCGCGTCGAGCAGTCGCTCGCGCCGCTCCAGCACCGCCGCGTCGCTGCGCGACAGCGGGAGCGTGGCCGCCGCGGCCACGTCCGCGAGGTGCAGGATGCTCTGGGGGCTCCGTCCCGCGTCGAGGCCGAGCCGGCACGCCTCGGCGCGTCGCCGGACGCGGGTGATCAGGTCGTCGAGGGCCTCTTCCAGGGGGACGGGCTGCACTGCACGACGTGATTCCCCCCGAATGCCGGCGACGAACCATCTGCCACGAAGTCGGGGCGACTACCCTGGCTCGATGACCGCGCCGCCGCTCACGATCGACCACGTCGTCATCGCCGTCAGCGACCTCGAGGCTTCGAGCCGCTTCTACCGGGAGGTTCTGGGCGCCGAGCTCGTGGAGCTCGCGTTCGGCCGGGTGGCCTACCGGATCGCGGGCCAGCAGCTGAACGTCCACGGGCCGGGCTCGACACCGACGCCGGTGGCTCGCGACCGCGTGCGGCCGGGCAACAGCGACCTGTGCTTCGCCTGGCCCGGGCCGATCGCCGACGCGGCCGCGCACCTCGAGCGCTGCGGAGTGCCGGTGGAGCTCGGGCCGGTCGGGCGGACGGGCGCGCGTGGGGAGGGGCAGAGCGTGTACTTCCGGGATCCCGACGGGAGCCTGCTCGAGTTCCTGTCGTACGAACGGGACTGACCGGCCGGCCGTTTTCGCCGGCGTTTCGATCCATGCCGCGAATGCGGTCGTAGGCTGAAGACATGCGTTCCGACCGATCCGAGACGCCGCGCGAGGTGCCGTCGGACGGCATCCCGCTCGGCCGCCTGGCCTTCCTCGGGACGGTCGCGGCCGGTGTCGGCGGGATCGCGCTCGCGCCGAAGATCTCGGGTGCCGTCAACCGGGCCATCGCGGGCGCCGGCAGCGCGCTCGGCGGCCTCGCGCCGCCGTCGGGCTGGCGGATCTACGCCGTCGCCTCGCCGATGCCGCGGTTCGACCCCCGCACCTACACGCTGGTCGTCGACGGCCAGGTGGCCGAGCCGCGCACGCTCGGCTGGAAGGACGTCGCGGCGCTGCCGGGTCAGCGCCAGGTCTCGACGTTCCACTGCGTCACCGGCTGGACGGTGGACGACGTGCGCTGGGAGGGGATCCGCTCCCGCACCCTGGTCGATCTGGTGCAGCCGCACCGCGACGCGCGCTGGGTCACGTTCCACTCGATGGAGGAGCCGTACGTCGACCAGATCAGCCTCGACCAGTTCCTGCTGAAGGACGTGATGCTCGCCCGGCACATGGACGGGAAGCCGCTGACGCGGGCGCACGGCGCGCCGCTGCGGCTCGTGATCCCCGAGATGTACGGCTACAAGGGCGTGAAGTGGGTCAAGCGGGTGACGTTCGACACGCAGCAGATGAGCGGGTACTGGGAGCAGCGCGGCTACGACGTCGACGCCTGGATCGGACGGTCGAACGGGTACTGATGGCCGACCGGATCCTTCGCTTCTCCCGTACCGAGCGCGCCGCGCACTGGCTGCTCGCGATCTGCTTCTTCGTCCTTCTCGGGAGCGGCCTGGCGCTGTACCTGCCGGCGCTCGCCGAGCAGGTCGACCGGCCGACGGCCAAGGCGATCCACCTGTACGCGGCGATCGCGCTCGGGATCGGGCTGGTCGCGGTGGTGCTGCTCGGCGACCGGCGCGGGGTGCGGCGGACGATGCGGGACCTCGACCGCTACGACGCCGACGACGCCCGCTGGCTCGCCGGCGCGGCCGGCCGGGTGGTCACCGGTGAGCCGTCGCCGCCGCAGGGCCGCTTCAACGCGGGGCAGAAGCTGAACGCCGCGCTGGTGGCCGGCCTGATGGTCGTGATGGCGGTGACCGGGTTCCTGCTGTGGTACGGCGAGCGGGACACGAGCTACCGCTACGCCGGCACCGTCGACATCCACGACTGGGGCACGCTGATCCTGCTGTTCCTGGTCGCCGGGCACGTGTACCTGGCGGTGCTGCACCCGGCGACGCGCCACGCGCTGCGCGGGATGACGGTCGGCGACGTCGACCGCGAGTGGGCCCTCGAGCACCACCGCAAGTGGGCCGAGGGGGTGGATCCAGACGGGCCTGGCGGTGATCCCGCGCACGGGCCGTCGGCTACACTGGATCCGCCGCTCAGCGGCGCACGGTGAGAGTAGCTCAGTCGGTAGAGCCCCCGGTTGTGGTCCGGGAGGTCGCGGGTTCGAGTCCCGTCTCTCACCCTTAAGAGAGCCCTGCAATTGGCCAGGGCCCGGCGGAGCGGTGCGAGCGGCGGCACTGCGTCATGTCACGCCCATGTCACGGGGCATGGACCGCACTCGCCACCTTGCCCTCGAGCTGCTGCCAGAAGATCGTCGTACACGCCGGGCCAGGCGCCCCGCTCGCGGGCTTGGGCCAGCGGCAGCGCGCGGCGAAGCGCGCCCAGCTTTCGCTGCAACAGGTTGAGGTAGTGGTCGACCTGCGCGCTGGTCTGGTACTTCGTCTGAAGCCGGTCGTGCAGGCCACGACGGCGCAGTCGTGGCGCAGGGTGATGGCGTGCGCCTCGATCTCGGCGCTCACGCGCAGCTCGGTCAGCCGGGTGGGGTACCGAGTAGCGGCACTGGCGCACCGTCACCAGACTCTTCTGGTCGACCCGCACCGTGGCCTGCTCGGCGCAGACGTACGGCTCGGCAGGCAACCGGCCGAGCCGGCCACGCTCGCACCAGAGCATCTCTGACACCGCTGCGGCCGGCCGTCGACGCGGCGCTCGAGGTCCTGCTCGCAAGCCGCCTCGAGCTCCTGGGTGAGCTCGCCCAGCGAGCGCACCGTGGGAACCGGCACCAAGTGGTGGCGGCGGAAGCGGCCCACTTCGCCCTCGATCCCGCCCTTCTCATGCGCGCCCTGCAGCCCGCTCGTGGTGAACGCTGACTCGAACAGGTAGTGGGAGCGCAGCGCGACGAAGCGGTCGGTCTCGGCACGCCGCCGGCCACGCAGCACACGCTTGACCGCGGCCGAGAGATGGTCGTAGCGGGTCTCCGCGGAGACCCCGTCGAACCACTCGAAGGCCCGCACGTGGCCCTCAGAAACGCGGTCTGCGTCTCGGACGGGAACGCCTCCCAGTACGCCGCGCCCGACCAGCAGGCGCGCATCCGAACAGGTGTACCGTCTGACGATGCCCCCGGATCTCCACCTCGGCCTCACCCCAGTCGACTGCGCCTCGGCGCCGGGCGCGTAGGCCTGCGGCACCATCCCCTCGCTCGACAGGCCGAGCTCGCGGCGGCACCGCCGCACGTAGCGGCGCACGGTCGTCTCGGCCGCCTCACAGGCCTGCTCGTCGCGCAGCCGCTCGAACACCCGCCGTATGCTGCTGCTTGGGCGGCGCGTCGCGATCCGCCGACAGCCAGGCGTCGATCGTCTCCCGAACGGCGCCGAGCGCTGGCGCCGGCCGGCCCTCAGGCGGCTTATGCGGCGGGGGCACCGACGACGCGAGCGCCTGGCGCACCGTCCGCCGATGCGTCCCATACCGCTCGGCCATCGCCCGCACCGAGACCCCGCCCTCGACCGCCATCCGCGCCGCATCCCGCCGGATCTGCTCGAACAACTCCACTCTCGACCTCACTCTCTCCGCCTCTCCGAGGACGTCCCGTGGACGCCCCCAGGATCAGCAGCGATCAGGACAAAGGTAGGGCCAAATCAGGTGGTCGTTCTCAACGTTTCGAGCAGGTCTGCGGCGCGCGCCCGCAACTCCTCGAGGCTCGCCTGCTGGCCGCCGATCGGATTCCAGCTGTCGATGGCGGCAAGCAGTCGCACGTCGCCGTCGTCGTGGAGCAGGCGAAGCGCTTGATCGAGCGTTTCGACGCTGGTCGGAGAGCCGTTCACTCCTACGAGCACGCGGCGGAACGGCATCGTTCGAGCACTCTACCGCGCGCGCCTGGCCCTTCCCGAATCGCTGATTCCCATCGTCGCGCTCATCGGCGGCGAGTCCGGGTCGGAGGACGGAGAGGGCCCTGCGGCCCCGTAGGGTTCGGTGCCGAGGGGTCCGGCCGTTCTCCTGCTCGAGCTTCGCCGTCCTGCTTGCAGGGGCCCTGCTCTTCACGAACGCGATCGAGTGGGTTGCTGCCGCGGCGATGGCGTTGACCAGTATGCCGCGGGGCGCGAACTCGCATGCGAGCGCCTTGGTGAATCCGTTACGCCCGACTTGGCCGCACAGTAATGGTGAGGCCTTCGGCGTCTTTGATCCCGAGCCGGCTGGCGATCTTGATGATGCGCTCGAAGCCGCGGGGTGGCCTGCGCGGCGCAGCCCAGCGAGTACGGAGGCAGACCGCTGCAGAAGGCGACGGCGATCATCGCGTCCGGGTCGCGACGTCCGTGTCGACGAGCTCGACTTCGTTGAGCATTCCGGCCGAGTTGACGAGAACGTCGACCTTGCCGGGCTCGGAGGGGCATCGCTCGCCATCGCCTCTGTCGGCTGGGCGCTGCGACGTCGACCGCGCGCTCACGGCCGGGGAGCCGGCCTTGTGATGACGCTCTGAGACGGCCTTCAGCCGGTCGCTGTCGAGGTCGGCGAGCAGGGGTTCGGCACCTTCCGATGCGAACGCGTCTGCGATCGCTTCGCCGATCCCGCTCGCTACGCTGCGCCGGTCACGATCGCGGTCTGCCCCTCCAGTGCGCTCATGCCGTCCTCCGGTGTCAGGTAACGGTCTCCACAAGAGCGTCCGCGGACCGCTTGAGTCGAGCTGTGCTTCGTACGCGCGGCTCCGCGACGCGCCCAACTGATGACGCTCCACCAGGTTGCGGATGGAGTCCGCGTTGCAGCTGGCGGCGCGGGCAATGCGCGCGGATACCGAAAGCGGTCGCGTCGCGCCCGGGCTCGTCAGGCAGTCGCCACGACGTACCCAACGAATGCCGCATAGAACGTCGCCCAAAGGGCGATCGGTAGCCCGCTGAAACGACGGCGGAGCGGGAGAGCGTGGATCGCAACCACCCTACCGGCGAGAGCAAGGCAGCCCGCCACGATCGCATATTGCTCGAGCTGCCAGGCGCTGAAGGCGAGGCCGATCGAAACGGGGATGGTCGACTGGAATACCATCGCTCCGGTGATGTTTCCAAGCGCGAGCGAGTCCTTGCCGTCGCGCACCCAGAAAAAGCTGTTCGCCTTCTCCGGAAGCTCGGTCGCGAACGGCGCCAGGACCAGCGACACGACGAGCGAGTCGACATCGACGCTGTCCGCGACGTCGAGGACCTGCTCCACGAAGATGTGCGCGCCGCGACGATCGCCCCGAGGGCGACGATCAACTGAACCACCGCCGTCGACATACCGGGCGGATCGCCGCGGGTCGTGTCAAGGGCCAACGGGCGCAGCTCCGCTTCGGCTTCGACCGGTCCGCTGTGCCGGAGCGTCTAGGCGGCGTAGACGAGGTACGCCAGGACGAGGGCGGCGGCACCAGCGACCTTGAGCGTCCGCGGCGCACCCAGACCGAGCAGCAGCGCGACGAGGAAACAGGCCATGAAAAAGCCGAGGTCGCGCTCCAGCGTCGGAAAGTGCCCGCTGCAGGAGACCCTGCGGGCGCCGATCCCTGTAGAGCAGCGCCCCCACGCTGACGAGCGCTATGGCGACCGTGGCGAGCAAGAGCGGAGCGCCCAGAGTTGCGCCGGTTGCGACGCTATGGCGACGGCCGCCATGATGCTGCCGACCGCGCCGTGCCCGAGCCGACCTTACTGCCGAACCTCTACGTCACGACGGCCTCGGCCGAACAGCGGCGAGGTGATGCCGTGAACGAACATGTCGCTCGGTCGTCGACGGGCTCCGTACAAGCCGCTCAGGTGAATCAGCGGCGTGAGCGACAGAAACACCGTTCCACTCGAGATCCAGACGAGCACCGCGCAGCCAGATGAACGGCACGGGACAGTTCCCGGAAGGCTCGGTCCGCGGACATGAGGCAGGAGGCGCGATGAGCACGATCGTGTGCGGTATAGATGATTCCCCAGCAGCGCGCCCGGTCGGCGAGACCGCTGCCTGGCTCGCCGGTGCACTTGGCGCGCAGCTAATAGCGGTGCACGTGGAAGACGGGCGCACCTTGGCGGCCGGCGCCGTCCTGGAGGCCTTCAGTCCGCCGCCGTTCCGTGTCGAGCCGGAGCTGCGATTCGCCGGCGGGCCACCTGCGCAGGCCCTGATGCAGGTCGCGGCCGAGAGCGAGGCCGAGTTTCTCATCGTCGGCTCCCGCGGCCGGCGATGGCTGGCGTCAGGCGTGCTGGGCAGCGTGTCGCGGACGCTCGCGCGCGAGGCTCCCTGTCCAGTCGTGGTCGTCCCGCCTAAGGTCGTGGCCCCGACCGCATGGCGCCACGCCCCGGCGGCAAGCATCGTGACCGGCGTGGATGGCTCGGGCCATGCACAGAGCAGCGTGAAGCTCGCGGCGCAGCTCGCTGACCGACTGCGATACCGCCTCGTCGTCGTTCACGCGCTCCAAGACGTGAGGGCCGCGGTCGCGTACTACGGCGCGCATTCGGCCACACCGGCGTTGAGCGGACAACCCGACGCCGTCCAGCACGAGGCCGCACGCATCATCGATGAAGCCGTCGAGCCGCTCCGGTCCGCCGCGATCCGCGTGGTCGAGCCCGGTCCACCCGCGCAGGTTCTCGAGTCTGTTGCCCAGCGGGAGATGGGCGTGCTGCTCGTCGTCGGTGCCCGCGGGATGGGAGCCGTTCGGGCCGCACTTCTCGGATCCGTCGCCTGGACGCTGGCGGTATCCGCGACAAGACCGGTGGTCATCCTGTCGGAGCCAGCCGAGCTCGCGCTCACGAACACCAGCGACCGCCCGGGTGCTCCTGCGCTGCAGTAGGAGGACGGTATGCCGGCCGCGGATACACGCCGACCGTGGAAGGTGCGGTGCAGGTCGGTCGTGGGCGATCGCGGCGAAGGGCAGGCGCCCCTGCAGACACCTCGAGGCCAAGCGAATCCTCGTCGCCGCGTTGGGCGTCAACCACGTCACGATCGAGGTGGACAGCGTCGACGCCGCCCTGGAGCGGTGGTCGTGCGTCTTTCGACGTCGAGTTGCGCAGCCGGCCGTAGACGATGGCGTGGATTGACCTCGGCGACCAGTTCGTCGCGCTCAGCGAGCCGCGCTCGCAGGTTGGCCGATGCCAGTCTGCCGCTTTGGCCTGGGTTGTGGACGGCAAGGAGCGCTGCGCGGCGGATCTGCCGCTCGCCGAGGTCGAGCGTGTCGTGCGCCAGGCGCTGCCGTTCGAGCCGATCGCACAGCGTCGAGGCCAGCGGCACGCCAACGTCGGCACCAGGCGGTCGTCATCGAAGGCGAGGTCGATCCGGACCAGCTCGCTTCCGCCTCGACCCGTTGCATCCGCCTCCATGCGGGTGACCTCCTGACCTCGAGTTGCGGCTGCCGCCAGTAGCCCGACATGCCTGCTCGCACTCCTCGGAATCGAGCAGGAGGAGCTGATCTTCGTCGGCGACCGACTCGAGGAGGGCGGCAACGACCACCCCGTCAAGGCGATGGGCGTCGACTGCCTGAGCGTGACGGGCTGGCGCGACACCGCACTCGTCATCGAGACGATCCTGCAGGTGACCTGACGATGACAGCGGAGCACGACGAGCGGCCGTGGGGGTCGTACACCGTGCTTGCGGAGGGTGCCGGCTAGAAGGTCAAGCGGATCCCCGTGCATGCTGGCAAGCGGCTCAGCTATCAGCGCCATGCGCGACGTGCAGAACACTGGTTCGTCGTCGGCGGCGCAGGCCGCGTCACACTCGACGGTCGCGAGTTCGACGTGGTCCCGGGCAGCGTCGTCGAGGTGCCGGTCGAGGCGGCTCATCGAGTCGCGAACACGGGCACCGCCGAGCCGCTGGTCTTCATCGAGGTGCAACGCGGCGACTACCTCGGCGAGGACGACATCGAGCGGCTCGAAGACGACTTCGGTCGAGCGGGTGGTTGAGGTCGAAAGCACCAGCCGGCTATCCGACGACGACGATGCCGGATCGGACCCTCTACGGCCGAGATGCGGCTCACGCCCGGTGAGCTTTCCAGGTGTGGCTACACCGAGTCGGATGCGGTGAGGCATCCGCGACGAGGATGGCTGCCCGTAGCGCGGGACCAGCTCCGGGTCGAGCCGCTTCAGGTCGGCCGCAGGACGGTTCCGTAGGAGCCGCCACGCGAGATCCCGGGTCTCTTCGATCGTGCGGCGACCACCGGCTGATCGACGAGGCGGCGCTCGAAGCCGTGGGTGAAGACGCGGTAGCTGCGGTCTCGCTCGGAGGGCCCCGCCTCGCCGATGATCGATCGAGCCGCCACAGGTCGGGGCCGCGTGCGAGCGCCGTGTAGAGCTGATCGGCGACGCCACGATGGTCCTCCCGCATCTTGCTCGGCCCGATGCCCGTTCATCAGCCGACTCAGCGACGGCAGGCGTCCGGGATTCTCCTCGCGTGCAGCGGACAGCTTGCGCAGGGCGTCGAGTAGCTTGCTCCGTGTTGCGTTCAGCGACATCGCTGCCACAGGTCCAAGCTTCCGGCTGCGATCGCCCGGTTTGCCGTTCGTCGCCGGCGCCATATCGCCGGCGTCGAGGCGCCAGCGCTTCGCGCAATGAGCACGACACGGGCGAGAACCACGCTGTCGGGTCTTCCGACCTCGAACGTGCGGTCTCTGTCCCACGGCGCCGACCATCTTCGACGAGGGCGAACCAGGATCAGCAGTGCAGGCGGCAGGGATCCTACTCGGCACCAAAGGCGAGGCGCCCAGCGCGAACAGCGTGAGCCCAATGTTCTCGAACGAGCGAGCGAACGCGCCGGGGCGGATCAGACGATAGGGGGCGCACGCTCGGCGAGGATGCCTTGCTCGGCGAGGTTGGCGAGCAGCAGATGAAAGTAGACGAAGCCAGCGAATGGCTGCCACGGCCGCACGGCCGCCTGAATGCCTGCGTAGTCCAGCCGCCCGCCCGGCGCGAGCCGGCGGGCGATGTTGTTACGGGCACCGACGTCGTCGCCCGGAAAGACGTGCAGCCGGCCGAAACCGCGCAGCAGGGCGTACTCCGCCGTCCAGCGCCCGACACCGCGCAGCCCTAGCAGCGTCGAGAGCACGGCTTCGTCGTCGAACGTCTCGAGCGCTTCGAGGTCGAGCTCGCCGGTAGCGATCGCCGCCGCCAACTCGATGATGCTCCGCGACTTGGTGCCGCTGAAGCCGAGCGGCCTCAGCGCGTCCGGCGGAAGCCCGGCGAGATCCGCCGCCAGCGGGAATGCATGCCCGCTGCCGTCATGGAGCGCTGCGCCGTATGTCTCGGCGAGCCGGTTCAGCAGTCGGATGCCGACAGTCAGCGTGAGCTGCTGACAGGCGATGGCATTGACGATGCACTCGAACATCGTCGGCAGCCTGGGCGGCTTGAGGCCAAGGAAACGCGCGCTGAGCACGCGCAGGAATGGGTCTCGGCGGGCGTGGCGGTAGAACGGGGCAAGGTCGATCTCGAGGCCGAGCAACCGGGGCAGGGCGGCGCGCGCGGCGTGCTCTACGTCGTCGTCGATCTGCGGGCCGGCGAGCGTGACGGCGAGCGTCGGCATGGTCGGCGACCCCGTCTGCACCGCGGCGAGCTCGATCGTGCCCGAATCGAGCGCGAGAACGCGCCGATACGTGTGTCCGTCCCAACAGTCGACGGCGTTGTCGGAGCGGCGTCGCAGCGCCCACACCGTGAGGTCGAGGCGGAAGGGCGGTCGCGCCGCAACCGAGAACAGTCGCTGCTGCACGCGCTCTGCTTGGAGCTCACGCATGACCGACCGCAGGCGGCCGAAGAGATGTGGCGTAGCCCTCGACGGGCACCCGTAGTCCGACCGCCAGGCGATTCCAGCCGTTGATCGAGATGGCCGCGAAGGTGAGGGCTGCTGCTTCCTGCGCCGAGAAGTGCGCGTCGACGTCGGCGAAGACGTCGTCTGGCGCGCCGCTGTGCGGTAGCAGCGTGAGTGCCTCGGACCATGCGAGCGCGGCACGCTCGCGCGGGCTGTAGAACGGCGTGTCACGCCACGCTGGGAGCACGTCGAGCCGCTGCTCCGTCTCGCCGCGGCGCCGCGCGGCCTTGCCGTGAACGTCGAGGCACGACGCGCACGCGTTCAGTTGAGACGCGCGAAGCTTGACGAGCTCGAGCAGGAGCGGTTCAATCCCGCAGTCGCGCACGGCTCGCTCGAGCTCGCGCATCGCCTCGACTGCTTTGGGAAGCTCTTTCGCGTAGTCGACCCTCATCTCTCCTCCATGCACTTGGGCGTAGCACTCGTCAGCTCGATCGAGCGGCTGCGCCACCACTTCGCCTTCTGTCAGTCAGTGGCGTGCTTGAGTCGCGTGCTCGTCGTTAGCGCGAAACGCAGAGGCGTCACACGCGGCAACACCGTTCGCCACCATCGTGCGGGCTGATCGTCACCGCCGCCATGAGGCGACGACCGCATCCTGGTGGATCCGCCGCCTGATGTGAGTGTGCGGACGCGCGGTGGCGGGGCTGGATGAGGCACCGGCGGATGGCAGAGCGTGCGAGGGCGCAGCGCGGACCGACGCATGCGGGCAGCCAACTGCGATCGCCGATGCCGCCGGAACGGGCCTGCGGCCGCTGGCGGTCGCGTGCCGCCCGCTCCCGCCGGCCAACGACCGGCCGACGACGAGTCGGTCGAGCGGGAGCTCGTCTACCTCGGGCTTGTTGGCATCATCGATCCGCCGCGACCGGAGGCGCGAGCGCCGATCGCGGATGCCCGCGCGGCCGGCGTACGCGTGCTGATGATCACCGGCGATCACCCGCACACCGCGGCGCGCATCGCCGCCGACCTCGGCATCGCTCCTGCCGGCTCTCGGGTGATCACGGTCGCGAGCTCGAGGCGCTCGACGAGGTAACGCGCGCGGCGACGGTTCGGGCGGCCTCCGTCTACGCCCGCGTCGCCCCGGCGCACAAGCTCTGGATCGTCGATGCGCTCCAAGCGGACGGCCGGATCGTGGCGATGCCCGGCGACGGCGTCAACGACGCGCCCGCGCTCAAGGCTGCGGACAACGGCGTCGCAATGGGCGTGACGGGTACCGACGTGGCCACGGAGGCCGCGGACATGATCCTCGCCGATGACCACTTCGCCACGATTGTCGGGGCCGTCCGCGAAGGGCGCGGGATCTTCGCCAACATCTGCAAGTTCCTGCGCTTCCTGCTCTCCTCCAACACCGGCGAGGTCTTCACGATGTTCTTCGGCGTCCTGTTCGCCGGAGCGATCGGGCTGGAGAATACTGGCGAGACGATCGCGGTGCCGTTGTTTGCCACACAGATCCCCTGGATCAACCTGCTGACCGACAGCGCACCGGCGCTCGCGCTCGGCATGGACACCCCCGGGACGACGTCATGCAGCGACCGCCGCGCCGGCTCACTGACCGCGTGATCGACGCAAAGATGTGGATCGGCATTGTCTGGGTCGGCGCTGTGATGGCCTTCGTCACGCTGCTCGCACTGGACCTTCGCCTCGCGGGCGGACTCGTCGGAAGCTCGGGAAGCGTGACCGAGGCGCGAACGATGGCGTTCACGACGCTGGTCCTGGCCCAACTCTTCAACTGCTTCAACGCGCGCTCGGACCGCACGAGCGCGTTCCATCGCCTGTTCACCAACCGCCTGTTATGGGGAGCGATCGCACTCTCTACACTGCTGCAGGTCGCCGTCGTCCAGTTGCCGCTTCTCAACGACGCGTTCGACACGACCCCGCTCGGCCTCGACGACTGGCTGGTCTGCGTCGGGCTTGCGAGCATCGTGCTCTGGGCAGCCGAGGCCAAGAAGCTGCTCTCCAGACGACTCCGCCGTTCGAGACCGAGAGGAACACGGGAGAGCGCCGCGTAACCTCGAGAAGTTCGGGACGCCCCGGACACGCGGCCCACGGCGTGCGGGAACGAAGCACGCTCGACGCAGCGTCCCGATCGGCCGAGAGCACCGTCAGCTCGCCGGCAGCCGCTTCGGCTCGATGATGGGGGAGGGATCTTGTCGCGATGTCGCCCTGACGAGCCGTGCGGCGCCGAACGCACAGACCGCCAGCGAGACGAGCGAGGCGACGAGGATCGCGGCCGCCGTATCCGGCTCGAGCACGTTCAGCTGCAAGCCCAAGGAGACCACGGCCGCCGGCACCCCGAGCTGAGCCGTGGCCACGAGGCCGGCAGGGAGCAGCTGGCGCGTGATCGCCGCAGCGGCGACATGCACGACGACGTTGAACGCGACGAGTAGCAGTCCGAGCTCGACGAGCGCGGCATGCGCCCCGAGCGATGTCAGGTCCATGCGGGCACCGAGGACGACGAAGAACAGCGGGACGAAGAACCCGGAGGCGACACCGGTCACTTGGCGCGAGAGGCGCTTCGGCCCTCCCATGGACGCCACCAGCAGGCCAACCCCAAAGCCGGCGATCAGCGTGCTCGTGCCGCTGCGCTGCGCGATCCACGAAAGTGCGAACAGCAAGAGGAGCGACACACGCAGGTCGAGTGCCCAGCCACGGCGCTTCGACAGGCGACGGATCCTGCGCATCGCGCCGCCGCTCGGCACGGTGATTGCGACCTTCCAGGCTGCGAGGCCACATACCGAAACGAGGACTGCACCGAGGGTCGCGCGCAGCGCGTGCTCGGGCTGCAGCACGAGCGGCACGGCGACGATGGCCGCCACGTCGGCAACCGCCACCTGTGCCAGCACCGTGAGCGCGTGGGCGTTCGTCGTGAGCCGGGCTTCGTCGAGCGTGGGCCCGACGATCGCCGCCGAGCCGCTCGCGAGCAGGAGTGCGTAGATCGCTGCGTGACCGCCTGTCGTCAGCGTCGCGATGACGATTCCTGCCGGCACGGCGAGGACCGTGACGGTGAGCGCCGCAACGGCACCGCGGCGGGAGGCGCGCTTGATGCCAGGCCGTCGCAGCGGAACGTGCAGTCCGGCCGTGAACATGAGCATCGCGAAGCCGATCTCGGCCAGGAACGCAAGCGTCGCTTGCCCCGGGTCGATCCAGCCCGTGCCGCTCCTGCCGAGCATGACGCCAGTCAGCAGCTCGCCCACGACCACCGGGATCGCGGGCCGTGCCGCGGACAGCAGCGGCCCTACCAGGCCCGCGAGCACGATCAACGACAGGACGCCGAACGTCACGACGGCGCGATGACGAACATGAGACGTCTGCGCACCCTGGCCGCACGCGTCTTGGACTTTTCGGCCTCCTCCCGCTTGGCCCAAACGCTCGAGTGGGCCCGTACGGCTGTGGGTCCGCGCCTCATGCGTGATCCCGGTCGCCACTTGCATCGACGACCCCATTGCGAGGCAGCGGGGGCGCTGCGACGATTGTCGTGTGGAGACCCCGCCCCCGGCCGGTGCTCGCGCAGCGAAGGTTCGCAAGCGGTCGGCCGAGCGTCTCGACATGGGTACCGGTCATGCGTCCCGTGAGGTGCCTTCCGTCGAGTCGCTCCGCAGATGGGAGAACGAAGGCGGTGCGCTGGTCTGCCCATCGGTGAGCGTCGAGCCGGCGGATCGACCTGACGGGTCTGGCCCGGCGCCGGATGCTCCTGGGCTCGCACGGCGTCTCTGAGGCCGCTACGAGCATGGTCGCGCCCGCGGTACCGCTGATCGGGCGTCGATGCTAGCCATCTGCTGGGGGCTCTGCCAGAGGCGCGAACGTGTCTCTCAGCCGGCGGACCATGGACACGCCCGGCAGCAGCGCCACCCGCGTGCGCGCTCGGCCGTAGGTCAGGCGGACGCGGTCGCCGGGCGGGTAGGGCTCTAGCTCCTCGGCGCCGTCGATGAGCAGGCGTACGAGGCTCGTCCGGCTGGCGTTCTCGACTTCCAGCACGTGGCCTCGCGGCAAGACGAACGATCGGGCCGAGAGGGTGTGTGCGGAGACGAACGTCACGGCCAGGGCGTTCGTGCCCCAGCCCAGCACCGGACCGCCGGCGGAGAGGTTGTACGCGGTCGAGCCCACGGGCGTCGCGACGATGATCCCGTCACAGCGCACCCGGCCGAACTCTACGCCGTCGATCCAGGTGTTGAGCAGGACGGAGTGACCGCGTCGCTCTGCGACGATCACCCCGTCGTTCACCGCGAGCCGCGTCTGGGCGCCAGGGGTCTGCACGCTCAGCGTGGGCACCACGACGGTGGTCAGGTCTCCGTGGAAGGCGGCGCGCAGGGCGTCGTCGAGGTGCTGCGGTGAGACGCTGGCGAGGAAGCCGAGCTGGCCGAAGTTGACCGCGAGCACGGGGACGCGCGTGCCGACGGCGGCCCGCAAGGCGTGCAGTACCGATCCGTCGCCGCCGAAGGTCACGATCAGATCGATGCCGGCGAGATCGCGAGAAGTCGGCCACGCAGGTCGAGCCGCCGTGTCGTGGAAGCGCGTGACTGCCACCCCGGCGGCGCGCGCGAGTGCCGCGGCCTGCTCCATCGCCTCGAGCGCCACGGCCGACGGCTCGTGCGCCAGCAGGGCAACGGCTCGAATGGCAGAGCCGGCGCCTCCCGGCGCGGCGCCGATGTGTATCACCGTGACCGGCGCCGCGCCGTGGTCCACCGGCCGAGCCTCGCCGAGGGCAGCCCGGGCGAGCGAGCGGTGCGCCGGGCCGACGAGTAGACCACGCGGAGACCATCGTCTCGCAACGGCAGATCGGGTTCAGGTCGCTGGTCGGTGGCCATCACGCCGTTGCCGCGGGCGGGCTGACCAGCTCGCTGTCACAGACGAGCGGTGCGATCGAGCCTGCGGCTACTCGGGAATCCGCCGCCGCGAGCCGCTGCCGGCAGGCGTCCGGCGGAACGACGACGACGGGGCAGGAAGCCCTCCGCGAGACGTCGGCGGAGATGCTGCCGAGCAGGGAGGCGCGCGGCCCGTGACAGCCGACCACCACGAACGACGCCCCGTGTTCGTCCGCCACCGCCAGCAGTCGATCGGCCGGGTGACCGACCTCGACCCGCCAGGCGACGTCGGAGGCGGGCGCGAGCGCGTCGACTGCCTGGCGCAGCGACAGAACCGAGCGCACGTCGTCGACGGCGCGCTGACCCGGCTCGACGACGTGAACGAACAGAAGCGGCAGCTCGAAACGCTGTGCCAGCGTGCGCGCCACGAGCGCGGCGCCGGCCACGCTGGCGGTGTCCTCCAGACCGCAGACGACGGGGCCAGACATCAGACGATCCTCCATCGGTTGACTGCTTCCAGCGTGGTGGATCGTGTGGCGTCCCGCGATCGGGTTGGTGCCCCATCCCGGGAGGGCGGCCGCCTCATTCGCACTCGATCGAGTCCCTCGGAGCCGGAGGGAGCCCTCACGACGCGGCCGAACCGGCGGTCGTGGTGGAGTGGGCTGCCCGGCTTTGCCACGGAGTCGAGGGCTCCCGGTTCGTCTGCGCACCGCGACCCGAGGGGTGGCCTCGCGTCGAAGGCCAGCGCGGCCGCTGCAACGTTCTCGAACCCGGCGGCTGGGTCGACCCGCCTTGCGGCGGCCTCGTCCCGGCGAATGCCCTGCTGGTGGCGCCTGAGCTCGCCGAGCACGCGAGCGACCCGCACCGCCGCGAGCAGAGCGCCGAACGTCAGCAGGACGATCGCGTAGACGACCATTCACCGCCTCCGTCCAGTCCACCGCCGCGCCGCGAGCGTGCCCGCGATTCGTCCGTGTATGCCCCCTGGCGCCACAGCAGCGGTCGACGTTGCTGGCATCCGGGAGACAGCGCCGTTCCTCTGAAGGAGTCGGGAAGGAGGAGCTGGCCCGTTGACGGGCACGCGGCGGCATGGGGAGAGGAGCGTCACGACGGCGTGCCCCGGTGGATCCACTCGCGACGGTCGCTGGCGACCCGCTGTGACGGGACGACAACAACGGGCCGGTCGGCATGCTGCAAGACGGCATGCGAGACGCTTCCCAGGAAGAACGACTTGAGGCCCGTCAAGCCCCGGGTTCCCATCACGATCGCCTCGGCGTTGATCCTGGCGGCCGCCGCGAGGATGGCGGCGGCCGTGCCGGCAGCGCTGCGCGCGGTGCGGGCCTGTGCCTGCAGCCCGGCGGCCCTGGCACGGTCAGCCCCCTCCTGTGCTTGCTTCTTCGCCGCCTCCTCGTTGGCCTGGTCGACCTCGATCGGATCGACGTAGACGCTCGCCATTCCCATCATTCCCCCACCAGCGCCACCCGGAAAGGACTCCCAGATCGTGAGCACCGTCACGTCGGCGCCAGGGAGCAAGCGTGCCGCGTGATCGAGTGCGGCTCGGGCGTCAGGCGAGCCGTCGTAGGCAAGCAGGATCATCGTCGCCTCCTCATGGCTTCTGGCGGTTCACTGCGCCCTGACGCTCGATCACGTCGCGCTTCTCGGGTCGTAGCTTGGCGATGGTTGTAGACGTGGCCGTAGCTGCGCGCGTCGTAGACGTCGCCGTCGCGATTCTTGACGTGCAGATCGCCGTGGTTGATCCGGCACAGAGCGACCGCACGCGACACGGCGGCCTCCTTGGTGACGTGCACGCTGTCCGCTCGCATCGAGCCCTCCCGCCGCACGACCCACGTGCCGTTGCTCCGCTGCTCGATGTTCCAGGTGTTGCGAATGGCCATGGCTTGTTACCTCCTGGCTCGAGCCTGGCCGGATCGGCCAGGCGCTGTCCGGACGGCTGGAGCGACTGCTCCAGCCAACGCTGACGTCTCGCGACGTTCGCGGCGCGACTGGTCGACGACGACGACGGGGAAGCTGGACGTGTCGCCGAGTCGGCTCCACACGCTTCGCCGGAATCGAGTCCGTTGTCCGAGGACCAGCATTCGGGCCTTGCGGATGCGCGCGAAGTCGATGAGCCGGCTGACCACCCGACCCTCGAGAATCTCGCCACTTGCTCTCACTCCGGCGTTCGCGGCGGCGAAGACGGCGGTTTCGAGCGCATGCCGGGCTTCGAGCAGCTGCGTTGACAGCCGGCGCTGGTAATACGGCTGACCAAGCATGGTCGACGGCCCGCGCCGCACGTACACGAACACCAGCGGGGCGTCGAGGTCCCGAGCAAGCTGCACCGCGGTGGCGATAACGACGCTGGCCGTGGAATCGCCGACAAGCGCGACGATGGGTGCGCTCGATTGGGTGGCGAAGCTGTTCCTGGCCACCTCTCCGGCCACGGACCGCGTCTGGGTCGGAAGCCGGGCCGCAACGGCAGTCTTCACCGACGACGGTCGCGCCACGATGCAATCAGTCGTTGCCATTTTTCGCTCCTTTCACTCGTTTGCCCGGCGCACCCACAGCATGGCTCAGGTGACGCTCGCTTCCCATCGGACGCTGGCCCCATTCCGAACGGACCTGCCATGCAGCGGCTCGGCGCCCGCGACCTGCGTCACGCGCGAGGCCCAGGCCGCCTCCACCCGACACAGGGCGGTTCAGGGAGCTGACTTTCCTCACGGCAGTCCGCATCTGCAGCCTGGCTGCCATTGCCCTACGGATGGCCCTCGCTGAGAATCAGCGTCAACGACTGGTGGTAGGTCTGGCGACGCAGTCGGAGATGTGATGCCGGCGCAGCCGAGCGGTTTCAGGCCTGGATCAGGCCGCGGCGGATGGCGTAGCGGGTGAGCTCGACGCGGTCGCGCATGCCGAGCTTCTCGAGGATGTTGGCCCGGTGGCGCTCGACGGTCTTGACGCTGATCACCAGCTGCTGCGGCGATCTCCTTGTTCGTCTGCGCCTCGGCGATCAGCTTGAGCACCTCGAGCTCGCGCGGGGTCAGCATGTCGAACCCCTCGGCAGACGATCCGCGCTCGACGTAGTCGCGCACGAGCGTGTTCACGGCCGAGGCGTACAGGAAGGACTCGCCCCGCATCGTGGCCCGGACGGCGCGCACGATGTCCTGGTCGGCGTCGGACTTGAGCACGTAGCCCGACGCCCCGGCACGAAGAGCCTCGAAGAGGTACTGCTCGCTGTCGTGCATCGACAGCATCAGCAGGCGGAGCTCGGGCCGGCGCCTCGCGAGCTCCACCGCCGCCTGGATGCCGGTCATCCGCGGCATGCTGACGTCGAGGATCGCCAGATGGACGTCCTCGGCGAGCGCCATGTTCACCGCCTCGGCGCCATCGGCGGCCTCCGCGACGACGCGCAGGTCGGGCTGGGCATCGAGCACGCGCGCGCAGGCCGGCGCGGACGATCGCGTGGTCGTCGGCCACCAGAATGCGGGTAACCAGGGGGATCGGCATCGCGTTCAGAGCTCCTCGACTGCCGGACTGCGGAGGCGTACCTCGACACCCCGCTCGGGTCCGGCGTTGATCGCCAGTGTGCCGCCCACGAACACGGCTCGCTCGCGCATGCCAACACCGCCGTGCCCTTCGACGACCGGCTTGCGTTCGGCGCAGCCGTCGTCGACCAGCCTCAAGGTCACGCCGTCGCGGCGACCGGTCGACGAAAGCACGACGTGGTTGGCACCTCGATTGCCGGGCGACGTTCGTGAGGCCCTGCTGCGCCACCCGGTAGACCGCGAGTTCGGACGAGCGACTCAACCGAGGCAGGCTGCCATCGAACGCCCGCTCGACGGGGATGCCGGTGCGCCGCGAGAAGCCAGCAACCAGCTCGGGGCGCTCACCAGGCCGAGGTCGTCGAGCATCTGCGGTCGGAGGTCACGCGCGATGCGCCGCACCTCCTCGAACGTGCGACGAACGATCTCCTGCGTCCCCCGGCAGCTCTGCGCGGCGGTCTTCCGGGATGGCCTCGGTGACGGCTCTGAGCGACAGCAGGACGCCCGTCAGGTTCTGGCCGACCTCCTCGTGCAAGTCCTGCGCGATCTGTAGTCGTTCCGACTCCTGGGCATCCAGTGCGCGCCGCCCGCTCGCGTGGCGCTCGGTCTCGAGCCGATCGAGCATGTCGTTGAATGCGGCGACCAACTCGGCGAACGCTCGGATTCCGTTGGGCCGTAGGCGGCGGCCAGGCCGAAGGAGGTCGACGCTCCGCATATGCTCCACAAGGCGTTCGAGGGGCGCGAAGAACGGCCGAAGAAGCACGAAGTCGGCGACCATCAGCGCCGCGAGGCCCGAAGCAACCATCCCAGCTTGACGCGGTGCGATCGGCGCGCTGATCGTGACGGGGTCAGCGCGAGCGCCAGCGCCGCGATGATGACCAGCCCGGCGTTGATCGCGAAGACCTGCCAGAACAGCGACGTTCGCAGGGGCACACGCGGCACGACGGTGAAGTTGTATCGCCCCAACAGCGCCTACACCATCCCTTTCCGCGCCGTCGAGCGGAGCGTGTCGGGATCTCGGAGTGAGCGCTGCGTGCCGCGCGCCGGGTGGGACGCCCGCCGAACGGCGCGCGAGCGAGCGCTCCTGGAACGCCGATGCGACACGCGTGACGACCCGCGTTGCCAGGCAGAGGCCGGAGCAAATTCGAGAACCGCCGTCAGCGCCTGCCGCGTGTTGAGTTGCGGATTTTGAGCGACCTGGCCCGCTAGCCAACGCAGCGCGTCGCCGATCTCAGGTCCGGTCCGGACCCCGATTTCGGCTCCAACGTCCGCGCCGTCCAACGCAAGCGGTGGAACCGGCGGACGACGACCCGGAGACGGGTTTCGTCGTTCGGCTTCTCTCAGGCTCCGTGCCATCTGGGCGATTTCCTCAGATCCAGCATTCGTGGCCGTGAGTGAGTGTCGCCTTCAGGCGGGCGATCGCTTCCTCTCCGATCGCCTCGACGACGTCGCTTCTATTGAGCAGGCGTAGAAGCGCCGCCGGATCGGCTCGATCGTGGACGTCGAGCGCGTCCATCGCGTCTGCCACTGACACGTCACCTCCGCGGCGGTACTCGGCGAGCACGTGCCGGACGACCGCATCCTCAATGGAGGACGTGTCGAAGGCGAGCTTACCGCGATGCTTGCGCTGGGAGAGACTCGCGTTTCCTTGTCGATACATGACGCCTCCATTGCTCGAAACTGCACTTCATTGATCGTTTCAGTCCGCCGCCGGCCGCATCATGGAGCGCGCACCCCAAAAACACGAGATGTCGGCCAGATCGACCGACTTCGGGCCGACCGGCTCGCGTTAGCCAAGGCCGCCAGCGTCGGACGTTCCTTTCCGGGACATGCATTGGACGCCCCATAGCGGCATCCGCCTGCTCGTGCGATCGTCCGTGTCAATGCCGCAACGGGCAACCGACTGTTGAAGCTGATTTTCTTGACCGGTGACGTGGGACACCGGCTTGCGGCTGTCCAATGACAGGAGGAGTACAACGTGCTCTCGCGCCAGGCGCAGCATGGAGCGCAGGGATCGGTCTCGAACCTTGCCCTCGTACATGCGCCTGCCGCCCTCATGGGCGAGAGCAGGGTCGCTTCGTCGACCAGCGTACGCGTTCCGGCAGCGGCGTCTTCGTCGTCCTTGGACGAGGCTACGACGGGGACGATCGTCTGCGGCGTGAACGACTCCTCGGCGGCCGACGCGGCGATCGACGTCGCCCTCCAGCTGCGCAGCCGGCTCAATCTCCGGTTGATCCTCGCGTCCGTCGGCGACGGCATCCTGGACGCAGACGGCACGCCGGTCGAGAGCCTGACGACGCAGCACGCTCGCGAGGGCGCCAGACGACTGCTGCTGCGGATCGTCCAGCGTCGCCGCCTGCCAGCGACCATCGAGTGCCGGCATGAAGTCGGGGACGCGACGACCACGCTCGCGGCGCTGGCGCAGGAAGAGGCCGCCGACCTGCTGGTCATCGGTGCTCGTCGCTCGCGCCTGCGCCGTGGCCGCATCCGCACGGATTTCGCCGACGGACTTCGGGCGGCGAGCCCATGTCCGGTCCTGATCGCGCCGTCAAGCTCAGGACATGGATGAGCGTCGTCCGCTTCGCGAACAGCAGGCCGCGGCGACGCGTGGGCGCCACGCGCGCGGTTGCTCGAACACAGGACCACATGCGGCAGCCGAGCTACCAGCCACGACCAGAAGGACGCGACGATGCCTGAACACGGTCGCAGACACCGCGCCGAGGACGAGCGTGTCGACGAGGCGTCGCGCCAGAGCTTCCCCGCGTCGGATGCGCCGGGATGGTGGGCAGGTGCGGACGACCACAGCTGCGACTGTCAGGCGAGCGACGTCGCGTCCGTGGTGGTGCCGCCCAGACACTTAACCAGAGACCGGAGCAACGGTCGTGCGCGACGCCGGAGACGTGAAGCAACCGACGCGAAGGCGGCAGAACGTAACCTATTCCGATTTCGACAGCATGCTTGCGCGTTCAACCGGCCTACCTCAGCCGTCCACAATGTCTCGTCCGAGCCGCTCCGAATCCACCGGTTCCGTAGGCAGCAAATGACGAGACTGACGCCGATCGGTGAGCTCGACGTCGCCACGCGGGACACGCTCGCTCGCGCCGTCGAACACGCGCTGGCAGACGACATCGCGCTGCTCATCCTCGACCTACGAGAGGTGACGTTCATCGATGCGGTCGGTCTGCGGAGCATCACGGCGGCGATAGATCATTGCTTCGGCAAGGGCGTCCAGTGCCAGGTCTGGCCCTGCCAGTCGCTACTCCGGCTCGTCGGTCTGGCGGGCGGGTCGCTCAAAGGCCGCGCGGGTGGCGTCCTGGTCGAGCAGCTTGCAGGCGCCTCCGGGACGCCGGGACGCGAGTGCGGCGCCATCGAGCGACCACCGAATACCAACACCTGTGAACAGGAGCGATCGACATGCCAACAACACTGACACCCCAACGACCCGACTCGGAGTCTGCGCCAACTCACGCGCGCGGCAAGTGGTTCTTCGGCGTGCTCTTCGGCGTCTGGCCGCTCGCGCTGGTGATGGCTGCAGTGGCCGTGGCGCTCGGCCTACCGACCGGAATCACGCTCGGATCCGCGCTCGCCGCCGCGCTGGCGATCGACTTCCTGGTCATCGTGTCCCTCTTCGAGGTGGACGACGGCGACAGCGATCTCGACGGTTCCTCGGATGACTACACCTGACGCGCTCAGAACCGGACGAAGAGCGGATTCAGGGCGGAGGGTCAGCGCTCGGCGAGTTGCTGTTCCGCGACCCGTTTCACTTCGCCGGGTGTGACCCCGAGTCGGCGGGCGAGGCTGATGAGCACTCGGCCGTTCCCGCGCCTGTAGGTGCGCTCGATCAGGCGCAGCTGGCCCGGGGAGAGGCCGTTGGCGGCTTCGGGCGCGAAGTGCGGGGAGCCTCGCCGGCCGTTGCGGAGGCCGAGCGCCGTGAGGCGCCGGCGGACGGCCACATCCGAGCGCCCGAGCCGCGTTGCCAGCGCTCCGGGGTCGAGGCCGGGGGAAGCGCGCAGAAAGGCATCCTCGGTAGCCGTCCAGGGGCGTCGACAGGCGGCCGTGCCGGACGAGGGGAGACGGAGGTCGAGCTTTCGCGCCCGCAGGCGGATTGCTTCCGGCGTCCGCTCCAGCGCCGCCGCGACTGCAGGGATGTTCGTGGCCTCAGCCAGGAGCTGTGAGGTTCACTATGTCCGGGCGGCTCGTCCCAGCTCGCGGGCGTAGGCGCCGACCGCGGCCGGCGTGCGGCCGGGTAGGCGCTCGGCGATCGCCGCGTAGGCGAGGCCCTCGGCATAGCCTTCACGCACGAGACCTGTCTCCTCCGGCGCTCCAGCGCGGTTGCGGCTTGCTCGTGTGCAGGCCGAGCAGCCGCGCTCGCAGGCGAAGCCCGTCGGCAGTCCGACCCAGCTCGCTAGCCAGGTCCACCAGCGAGGCTCCCCGATGTACGCTGCGCGCAGCACAGCGTCTTCGCGCGGGGTGTACCGCCGCGGGCCACCGCTCGAACGGCCGAGGCGCCGGCGCCGCTCGCGCACGGCCTCTTCGGAGCGCCCGAGGCGGCGTGCCAGCTCGGTCGCCGGAATCCCTTCATTGGTGACAGCCACGAGTAGCTGCTCCTCACGTACGGTCCACCCGCCGCCCGGTCGCGTCCGCCGGGCCAATCCAAGGGCCGCACGACGGGAGTCGACGGCGTCGACCGACCGCCCCAGCCGTTGCGCGATCACCCGGCGTGGAACGCCCTCCCGGTAAAGCCGGGCGACGAGGGCGTCGTCGCTCGCGGACCACGGACGCGGACGCGTCGGCGCGGGGACGCGTCGAGGCTCACGCGAGCCAGCGCCAGGCGAGCGCGCTTCCCAGGACGACCAGCGCCAACAGCTTGATTCCCTCGAGCGCGATGTAGGCGACGTGCAGCGACGACGGAGGTAGCTCGTGGCCGGCGATGATCTGCCCAGCGCGCTCGTCGAGTCGCCGGCGCAGCACGAAGACCTGAACGAGAAGCGTGCCGGTCAGCGCAGCGACCAGTGCCAGCGGCCAGTCCCGGGCACGGTGCGCAACGAGAGCGAACAGGACGCAGGCGATGGCCAGCTCGGTCGCGTTCAGCGCTGCGAACACGAGGCGTCCGATCCCCAGTCCGAGCGCGGTCGTGATGCCGGGCGCCCTGAACTTCAGCGGCGCCTCGATCAGCGAGATGCCGCTTACCAGGCCGAGCCACACGAACGCGAGCGCGATGACGCTCAGATGTTCGACGCGATTCACGCGTGATTATACTCCTAATATGGAGCTTAACTCTGCGAAGCGCGGCGCGTGCGCACGAGGGATCGGGTGCTCTCGACCCTCGCCGAGCACGCGCCGGGACTCACGATCGCCGAGCTCGCCGCGCTCCTCGGCATCAAGCCGAACGCCGTCCGAAAGCACCTCATCGCCCTCGCGAGCGCCGGCGAGATCTCTGCCGAGCGGCAGCCGCCGGTCGCGGCCGGCCGGCCGCCGACGCGTTACCGCGTCGCTCGCTCTCGCGCGACAGGCCACGCCGACCGCATGCTCTCCCGCCTGCTCCTGAAGGCCGTCGGTGGCGTGGATCAGCAGGAGGCCGAGCAGATCGCCTTCGAGACGCGCCCCGCACGCATGCTCGAGGACACGCTCGGATCGCTCGGATTCTCCCCCACGGACATAACCTCGGCGGCCGAGCGCGGCGCGGGCCGCCGCACCATCGAGCTTCGCGCGTGCCCCTACCTCGACCTGGTCGACGAGCCGAACGGCGAGCTGATCTGCGCCTTCCACCGCGGCCTGGTCAAGCGCGACCTGCCCGCCGGCGCGTCCCTCGAGGAGTTCCGGATCGTGCCCGACGGCCCCCGTTGTCGCATCGTCGTCGCGGGCCTCGCCAAATCCGAGGAAGGAGCGCGCGCGTGACCTACATCGTCACCGAGCCGTGCATCGACGTGAAGGACCGCTCCTGCGTCGACGTCTGCCCCGTCGACTGCATCCACGAGGTCGAGCACATGCTCTTGATCGACCCCGAGGAGTGCATCGATTGCGACGCCTGCGAGCCCGAGTGCCCGTCGAGGCGATCTTCCCCGAGGACGCCGTGCCCGACGTGTGGACGCCCTTCATCGCCATCAACTACGCGTATCCCGATGGCGTCGCGGCCGTCGATACGATCGTGCGGCAGCGGATCGACGACAGTCCGCCGCCTCCGATCGCCGGCTACCGGGGTGACGCGAGCGTAGATCGAGCCTGACGGAGCGGTTCGCGTGTTGGAGGCCAGGGTCTCCCGCCGCATGGGTCGACGAGACGGCAGCTATGGGGTCGAGGACGGATGCCCGTCCGACCGCTCTCCCCCGACACTGGATGTATGCGAGAACAGGGAGGACAGGTTGCCGGCTCGGTGGTGTGCGGCGTCGACGAGACCCCGAACGCTCGCATCGCGCTGCGTGTCGCGTCGCGCTTCGCGAAGCGGATGACCCTTCGCCTGGTTGTCGTTCACGTGGTACAGAGCGTGCCGTCTCGCGGACCGGATATGATTCCTCGACGAAGATGTCTCTTGAGTGGGAGATTCGCGCCGCGACGGCAACGTTCCAGCGGACGATCGAGGAGGAGGGGCTCGTCGACGCCGAGTTGCGCGTCGCCTTTGGCCTCCCCGCCGAGGGGCTCGCCGACATCGCCGACGACGTTCAGGCCGAGCTGATGGTCGTGGGCTCGCGTGGTCGCGGCGCCTTCAAAGCGGCATTCCTCGGGAGCGTCTCGGGCGATCTCATCGGTGTCGCACGCTGTCCGGTCCTCGTCGTCCCGCACGGCGTCACGGAGCGGGCGACCCACGTTCCGGTCGCTTCCTAAAAACTCGACACGGGGACGGGCGCCGTCAACGCCGCCTCGAGCAGTAACCATGCCGGTGCCACTCGCGGCCATTTGGACTGGAGCCAGCCGTGCGTCGACACCCGGCCCTGATCGAGCTCTCGCACCACCACCATCACGCTCTCGTCACGTCGCGCCGCCTCGCCGCGGCGACACGTGGAGCGGCTGGCGAGCGCTCGGACGCCGCCCAGGCGTTCCTGACCTTCTTCGAGGGACGCGGGGTGGCGCACTTCCGTGACGAGGAGGAGCGGGTGTTCCGGCTGTTGCTGGCGGGCGACCGTGAGCCGCCTCCGGAGCTCGAACGGGCGCTGATGGACCACGCCCGCCTGCATGCCCGTGCGGCGGAGATCCGCGCGGGCGTGGTCGCCGGCGACGTGGAACCGGAACTCCTCGCTCGCACCAGCACGCTGCTCGCGGCGCACGTCCGCCTGGAGGAGCGCGAGCTGTTCCCGCTGGTCGAGCGGTGTGCCGACGATCTCCTGGGAGCGAACGCGCAACGGCAAGCTGCGGCGTCGGACGGACCGGTCATCGACCTGTTGCAAGCGGCCGGCGCCTTCGGCCCGCTGTGGGGCGTCCAGTCCGATGACCTGAACGCGACGCTGCTCTCCTGGGAGGCGGGACACGTCGTTCCGGAGCACGTCAACTCCGAGCGCGATGTGGTCATGCTGGTCGTGACGGGCTCGGCGACGATCGAGGTCGACGGCGTGCCGCATGCGCTCGAGGAGGCGGCTCGTTCTGCTACCGCGCAGCATGGCGCGGAGGGTCGTCGCCGGGCCCGACGGCGTGCGATACGTGTCGGTGCACCAGCGCCGCGATCCGCTCATGCCGGCGTCGCGGCTGCGCGGTCGGGAGGGCTAAACCTCGTGCGCCGCCAGAGCTCCGCAGCCGCCGCCTATCCCACCCCCCCACTCACGCCGCGTGGTCGGCGCGAGCTGGTTCGCCTGGTGGAAGGCGGAGCGACGCTGCGTGCGGCGGCGGCGGCGTGCGGCGTGGCGCGTCTCGACGGCGCACCGCTGGGTCGCGCGCTGGCGTGCCGCCGACGCGAGCCGAGCGCGCCTCGCTGGCGTGCCTGGCAGACCGCTCGAGCCGGCCGCGTCGCAGCCCGCGGCGGCTGCGCCGCCGAGCTCGAGCAGCGGATCTGCGAGGCCCGCCGGGCAGACCGGGTGGGGGCCGCGGCTGGTCGCCGGCGTCGTCGGCGTGCCGCACCAGACGGTCTGGAAGGTGCTGCCCGCCACGGCTGCTCGCGCGCGCCGCGGCCGCCGCGCGAGCCGGCGCAACCGCTACGAGTGGCCCTGCCCCGGCGATCTGCTGCACATGGACGTCTCGCGCTACGCCCGCTTCGTACGAGCCGGGCCACGCGGTCACCGGCGATCGCTCGCACGAGCCGGCGCGGACACGCGAGCGGCGCGACGGCTACGAGTACGCCCACGCCGTCGTCGACGACCACTCCCGCCTGGCCTACGTCGAGCTGCACGATGACGAGCGCGCAGACACCGTGCATCGGCTTCATCGAGCGCGCCTTGCGACTGCTATGCGGCCACGGCATCACCCCGCGGCGGCTGATGACCGACAACGCCTGGATCTACACCAAGAACCGCGCGCTGGCGCGCTGCTGGCCGCGCACGACATCCGGCACCTGACGACCCAGCCGTACCGGCCCCGCACCAACGGCAAGGTCGAACGCTTCCACCAGACCATGGCCCGCGAGTGGGCCTACGGCCTCATCTACCGCTCAAGCGACGCCCGCGCCGCGCCCTGCCACACTGGCTGCGCTACTACAACGAGCAGCGGCCCCACAGCGCCCTAGTGGGCGTAAGCGCCGCCGTCGGCGGCGACGGCGCGCTGCCGGCGAGCGCGAGCATCGTGTTGCCAGCGCAAGCGCGAAGATCCAGCCGGCACGTGTCAGGGCCGGGAGACGCGGATGCGCGCGTCGAGGACGACCGCGCCCTGCCCCGGCGGCAGCGCGACCACCGGGTTGAGGTCGAGCTCGGCGACCTCGACGACCTCCTCTGCGAGCCGCGAGACGCGCAGCACCACATCGCGCAAGGCATCGACGTCGCCCGCCGGCGCACCGCGGTAGCCGTCGAGCAGCCGCTTGATCGGCGACCCGTCGACCAGCTCGGCCGCGTCTCGGTCGGTGAGCGGCGTGATCCGCAGCGACGCCGCACCGATCAGCTCGGCCAGTACCCCGCCGGCGCCGAAAGCGACAACCGGCCCGAACGTGGGGTCCGCGGCGACGCCCGCGAGGCACTCGATGCCCGCCGGAGCCATCGGCTGCAGGAGCACGCCGCGCATGCCCGCACCGTCTCCATGGCGCTCCAGGGCGTCGCGGATCGCGGCGAAGGCCTCGCGCACGGCGGCGGCGTTGGTCACGCCGAGACGCACGCCGCCGACGTCCGACTTGTGGAGGACGCCCTCGGCGACCAGCTTCACGGCGACCGGCCCGCCGCCCAACGCGACGAAGGCTGCAGCGGCCTCGTCCTCGGAGGACGCGAAGCGAGTCTCAAGCGTCCGGATCCGGAGCGCGCCGAGCACAGCGGAGACCTCGTCGGCCGACAGCCACGCGCTGTCGCGGTCGCCCAACGCGCCGCGGCAGGCCCGGCGCGCCACCCTGACGTCCGCGTCGGACAGCGCCGGGCGCGCACCACGCGGGCGGCGGCGGAACGCCGTGAGCGCTGCGGCATGGCCGAGCGCCCGGACGGCGCTCTCGGGGAATGCGAACGTCGTGGCTCCCGGCACGAAGGAGCGCGCGCCGCTACCGCTGACGGCCCTGTCGGGAGCTCCGAGGATGCAGGCGAGCAGCGGCTTGTCCGACGGCTGTGCCTCGAGGTCCTCGGCCAGCGCCGCGGCCACCGCCGCGCCCCGCACGACCTTGGTGGGCGCGTATAGCGCGATGCAGGCGTCAACCGCGGGATCCTGCCGGACGGTGCGCACCGCCTGGGCGAAGATCTCCGGGGCGGCGGCGGCCAACGTGTCCAGCGGGTTCGCCCCGAAGCCCGGGCCGAGTAGCTCCCGCACACGCTCGATCGTCGGGCCGTGCAACTCGGGCAGCTCGAGCCCGGTTCCGGCGCAGGCGTCGGCGCACAGGATCCCGAGGCCGCCGGCGTTGGTCACGATGCCCACGCGGTTGCCCGCCGGCAGCGGCTGCTGGGCCAGCAGCTGAACCGTGTCGAAGAGCTCGGCCAGCGTGTCCGTCCGCAGCACGCCCGCCTGGCGGAACAGCGCGTCCGTGACCGCGTCGCTCGATGCCAGCGCTCCGGTATGCGACGCCGCGGCCCGCCGTCCGGCCGCGCTGCGGCCCGACTTGACCGCCACGATCGGCTTCCGCGCGGCGACCCGGCGCGCGATCCGCCCGAACCGTCGGGGATTGCCGAACGACTCCAGGTACAGGGCCACCACGCCGGTGGCCGGATCCTCCTCGAACGCCTCCAGCAGGTCGTTCGACGAGATGTCCGCCTTGTTGCCCGTCGACGCGAACAGTGAGACGCCTAAGCCGCGCGCGCCAGCGCCCTCGAGCACCGCGATGCCCAGCGCGCCCGACTGCGACGCGATCGCCACGTTGCCGAACGGCGGGCGGGTGGCCGCGAAGGTGGCGTCGAGCACGAAGCCGGGCCGGTTCACCAGGAGGCCGAGGCAGTTCGGGCCGAGCAGGCGGATGTGGCGGTCCCGGCAGAGCGCCAGCAGCTGGTCCTGCCGGACCCGGCCGGCCTCTGACTCCTCGCCGAAGCCGGCCGAGACGACGACCAGACCACCCACGCCGTGCTCGGCGCAGTCGCGGGCGGTATCGAGCACCAGCGGCGCAGGAACGCAGACGACGGCCGCGTCCACCGGACGGCCGACCGCTCCCACGGACGGGTACGCGGCGACGCCGGCGACGCTGTCCGCGTTCGGGTTGATCGGGTAGACCGGCCCGGGGAATCCGCCGGTGAGCAGGTTCTGCAGCACCGCGTGCCCAACGCTCCCCGCGCGCCGCGAAGCGCCGATGACGGCCACCGAACGCGGCTCGAGCAGCGGCCGCAGCGACGCCACGGCGCTGCCATGGTCGCGGCGCTCGCGGGCCTGCTCATAGCCCTCATCGTCACGCAGGTCGATTCGCACCTCCACCTCGCCGCGCCCGGCTCGGCGCTGCTCGCGAAAACCCAGCTCACTCAGCAGGCCGAGCATCGGCCGGTTGTCGCCGAGCACCTCGGCGACGAGCTCTCCGAAGCCCTCCCGCCGGGCGGCACCGGCCAGCTGCTCCACGAGACGCATGCCGACCCCACGGCCCTGCTCGTCGTCGCGCACGGCCACCGCAAGCTCCGCGGCGGCAGGATCGGTCAGCGGGACGTAGCAGGCGACACCGGCGAGCTCGCCGGCGATCAGCGCGACGAACTGGCGGGCGTCGCTGCCTCCGAGCAGCGCGTCCGGGTCGACCCGCATCCCGGCGGAGTGGAAGCGGAGCCGGCGGCTCTCGCCGGACAGGGCGGCGACGAAGTCGACGAGGCTCGCGCGGTCCGCCTCGACGTATGGCCGGATCGTGGCGAGGGTGCCGTCGCGGAGACGGGCATGGGTCACAGGCTTAGAAACCATGCCCACATGGTCGATGCAGGACGCGCAGCAAGCCACCGCGGGCGTCAGATTCCAATGCCCGCGAGCCGGTGCTGGACAGCGTGGCGAACGAGGTCCGCGCGGTTTTGTAGCCGCAGCTTGACCACGATGTGGCGGCGATGCGCCTCATGTGCGCACGCTCAGGTACAGCTGGCCGGCGATCTTTTGGTTTGGTGTAGACCAGCGCGATCAGCCGAAGGATCTCGCGCTCGCGATCGGTCAGATCGTCATCGCCTTTCGCAGCACCAGCCGTGTAGCCATCTGGGGATGGAGGTACAGCCGGTCCCCCGAGCGCCATGCGGATGGCCTCCACGAGCTCCTCGTCGGCCGCGTCCGTTGATGTCAAGTCGTGCAGTGCTCGTCGAGTGGAAGCGGCTCAAACGTGCGGCCGCTCGCTGGGTACGTCACGCCAAACTGGCTGGGTGCGCTGGGTTCTGCCCCAGTAGCGCGACGTAGTGAGCGCCAAGGCTTGTCAAGGACCGGGCCACAAGGTCGCGGAGGCGCGACGACGCTCCGGTGATCTGGGCCGCTGTCACGCTTCGCTCTTCGGCGAAGCGCTGAATGCTCGGCGTCTCGGCCGGACGAGAGCAAGTGGAGTCTTGACCCGCAGGCGTCCACCTGGCGTTGCTGTGTCCGAAAAGGCGCCTGCCGTGGATACAGGGTTACGCTCGGAGGGTGAGTCGGTGAGGGCTGCTGAGGGCGCGACAGGTGACGGCTGTTGGGCGGATGTCGCAGCGGAAGCGACCGCGGCCGTCAGTCCAGGTGTCGCCGGCTCGCAGCGGCCGGAAGGAGGGCGGAACGGGGTGATCGCCGAATGGCCAACGTCCTCGACCGGTGGCCGCGGCGCGCGCCGAGAGCGTGATCCGGCGGCCGTCGCGGTGGCGCCAGCAGGTCAGCACGTGCGGATGGCTCTCGACCGTGCAGGCGATGCCGATGGCCGTGCTCACGTGCAGACCGCTCACGTGCGCCGGCGGTGGCGTGAAGGTGCGCACGGGCGGACTCGGCGGTGTTTTGTCGCGGCGTTGCCGGCGGCCGCTCGATTCGCTCGAGGCCGACGGCCCGGCCCGCCTGGTCGAACGCCACCAGCCGGCCAGGCAGCAGCGTCCACGGCACCTGGATGGTGTAGACGTTGTCGCGCAGTGGCACCGGGAGCACCCGGGTCGAGGTGTACAGGATGATCCGCTTCACCCGGTCCGAGGCCAAGCCTTCGAGCGTGGCGAACGTCTGGCCTGTGGATTGTCCGAGGCGCCAGCGCCTGGCGGACGACCAGCCGTCGTAGGGGCGAGCAGAACTGGGAGCCGGCGTTGCCGCGTGGCTCCAGCGGGGTGAGCTCCACCGCGCAGGCCCAGCGCCCTGGGATCCTCTTCGGCCGGAAGATCCCGCGCTGGTGGCCGGGTGGGAAAAGCGCGAGGCCGATGCGATCGACGCTGGTCGCGTCGGGCGTGACGATCCGGCTGGTCGATCTGGATGCAGATCAGGTCGCGCTCGCTGAGGCTCGCCGGATGGAGGAGGTGTTTGAGCCGAATCGCGCCCATTCGCGTCTCCATGCCGGCGGCGTCGATGTCGCTTGGCCCGGGGTGTGCTGATAGCGATCCATGTGGCTGTCTCGGCTGCGGCGGGTGGTTGCTGGACGTCCTTCGATCTGTGCTCACAACAACCTTGCCGTGCCCGTCGGACGGCGCTAGCGTGGTTTCCCTCGCGTGATGAAGCGACGGGTGCGAACATCGCCCGTAACGGCGTACATCGGAGGTGAGGCAAAGGAGGATTCGCCTGTGGTGGACTGATTCCATGAACTACAGGCGATGGGGCCTCCAACAGCGCGCCCCACCGCCGCCAGGCGCTAGGCCGGCTGCGGTGGCACGCCGGAAACACGTGCTGCTGCCGGCAGCCTGCCCCGACGCCTGTACGAGTCGTCAAACGAACGGGAGCCCACCATGCCTGGAAACCGCGCTGTCGCGTACATGGGGCCGGGAGAGGTCGAGGTACAAACGACCGACTACCCGGACCTTGTCCTCAAGGACGGGCCCGGCGTCAACCCCGCGAACGTGGGGCGGCACTGCGATCACGGCGTCATCCTCAAGATCGTCGCGACCAACATCTGCGGCTCGGATCAGCACATGGTGCGCGGCCGCACGACCGCGCCCGCGGGTCTGATTCTCGGCCACGAGATCACCGGCGAGGTGATCGAGACCGGTCGCGACGTCGAGTTCATCAAGAAGGGCGACCTCGTCTCGGTCCCGTTCAACATCGCCTGCGGGCGCTGCCGCAACTGCAAGGAGCGCAAGACCGGCGTCTGCGAGAACGTGAACCCGGACCGGCCGGGCTCGGCGTACGGCTACGTCGACATGGGCGGCTGGGTCGGCGGCCAGGCCGAGTACGTGATGGTGCCGTACGCCGACTTCAACCTCCTGAAGTTCCCCGACCCGGACCAGGCGAAGGAGAAGATCCTCGACCTGACGATGCTGTCGGACATCTTCCCGACCGGCTACCACGGCGCCTACACCGCCGGGGTGACCACGGGATCGACGGTGTACGTCGCCGGCGCCGGCCCGGTCGGGCTGGCCTGCGCGCACTCGGCGCAGCTGCTCGGCGCGGCCGTCGTCATCGTCGGGGACATGAACGGCGAGCGGCTGAAGCAGGCCAGGAGCTTCGGGTGCGAGACCGTCGACCTGACGAAGGACGCCTCGCTCGGCGACCAGATCGACCAGATCCTGGGCGAGCCCGAGGTCGACGCGGCCGTCGACTGCGTCGGCTTCGAGGCGCGCGGTCACGGCGCGGACGCCGACAAGGAGCAGCCGGCGACGGTGCTCAACTCGATCATGGAGCTCACCCGGGCCGGCGGCGCGCTCGGCATCCCCGGGCTGTACGTCACCGGCGACCCCGGCGCCGCCGACGAGGCCGCCAAGCAGGGCTCGCTGAGCATCCGGATCGGTCTCGGCTGGGCCCGGTCCCACTCGCTCACCACCGGCCAGTGCCCGGTGATGAAGTACCACCGCGGGCTGATGATGGCGATCCTGCACGACCGCTGCCAGATCGCGAAGGCGGTCAACGCGACGGTGATCACCCTGGACGAGGCCCCTCAGGGCTACAAGGACTTCGACAAAGGCGCGGCCAGGAAGTACGTCTTCGACCCGCACGGCGTGATCCGCCGCTGACCACGGTCGGCTCGGCGCCAGGCTGACCTGGTAGAACGGACCCTGCAGGTCCGCGCAGACTCGCAGGGCGACCGACTCCTGGTCGGCCCCGGCGCCGACGAGCCGCAGTGGCGATCAGCCAGACTTATTGGCCATCCACGGCGCGGACCTCCGTGACGTCCTCGCCGGGTAAGCCGCACCGACGGGCTGGGTGCGCTGGCGCTCTTCTAACGCGCCGGGCCTCGGTAGCTCTAGTCCGGGCTGCAGAGCCGGCGCCGGTCATCGGGCGATGACCCGTGGGTCTGCCTCGTCGGCGGATACCAGACCCCATCCCAGCAAACAGAGAGATCGATACGCCGAAGGTCCATGCGACTCGCATATCGTGATCCCGTGGACGCCGATTTCAACGAACTCGGCGAGGATGCGGCGCGGTCGAAGAACGATCGCGGGATCGATCGTTCGTCAAGCGGATGCTCAATCGGCCGACCAGTGACCCCGCCGACGGTAAAGATGAAGTGAGTGCCCGACGCCTGATCATCCGATGCCTCATGACGCCGCCGAGCGGTAGTCGAGTCGACGACGCATGTGAGCGCCGCGCGGTTGGTGATCGTCGCTCACAAGTTTGAGCGGCTGCGGTGGTCTGGTGGACGATTTCCGCCGCGCGGAGCAGTAGGTCGCCACGATTGTGGCCTTTCGTGCCCGGGAATATCCAGGCCCGAGCGTTCTCCGGGTCGGCGGAGATGACGGGGCGAGGCGTGAGCGCCTCCCCCGTCCGCTCGCCAGGGCGCGACGCCCGTTACGCGCGCTTCAGTGTCGACGGCGGTTGGGGTGGACGTTCCGGTCTCGGACCGTGAGCAGAACGCAGGAAGCCACGTCGAGCGCGCGTCCTGCCGTCACGTTCCGTGAGGCGGGACGGCACGCACGTGGTCGACGGCGAGGACAAGCCTGTTGCCGGAAGGGTCCACGACCGCTGGTCCGTCTGCGGTGTCGTGGGCCGCGGCTCCCACCCGGCGTAGGATCCGTTCGCGTTCGTCCGCGTCCGGGAGGAGGAGCGTCGCGTGGCGCAGGGCGGCCGTTCCGGGCGGCGGCGGAGCGGCGCCGGTGCTCTCCCAGATGTTCGCGCCGATGTGATGGTGGTAGCCGCCGGCGCCGAAGAACGCCGCTTGGAATCCGAGCTTGGCCATGAGGCCGAAGCCCAGCCGGTCGCCATAGAACGCCACGGTGTCGGCAATGTCTGCGACTTTCAGGTGCAGGTGTCCCATCACCGTGTTTGGCGGGAGGCCGTTGAAGGGCTCTGTTCGCGGATCTGCAAGCTCGGCGAAGAGGTCGTCGACGTCGAGCGGGAGTGTCGTCATGCGCGCGGCCACCTGGCCCTCCCAGTGCTCCCGTGGCCGGTCCCAGTAGATCTCGATGCCGTGCTCGTCGGGGTCGGACAGGTAGAGGGCTTCGCTGACGTAGTGGTCGGACGCCCCGACGAGCTGCACGCGGTCGCGGGCCGCGTGCGCCAGCCAGCGCGCGAGGTCGGCGCGATCGGGCACTAGCAGAGCGAAGTGGTAGAGGCCCGTGTAGCCGCCACCGGCCCGCGCGCCAGGCTCCTCGACGAGCACGAGCAGCTCCTCGCCGCCCGCGCCGAGCGAGGCTCGATCGCTGCCCTCTTCGAGCAGGTCGAGCCCGATTGAGGTGCCGTAGTAGCCCACCGAGCGGTCGAGGTCCGAGACGGTCAGCTGGACCGCTCCCAGACGGGTCAGAGGCGAGATCCCGGCCGACGACGCAGGATTCGCCGCCTCGAGCTCCTCGGGATCGCGCGGGCCCTGACGAGCGGTCAGTCTGTAGGGATCGCCCGACGCGCGCGAGGTGGGGTTCTGATCCGGGTTCACGGCGCTGTCCGCTCATGGTAGTTGCCGAGCCCGACCGTGTCGCGTCTACCGCGCGAGGCCAACGCGGCCCGCGAGGTTGGCGGCCCACATGTCGGGAACCTTGCGTTGCCGCGGACGAGCATCACGCTCCGCGCCATCCCGCGGACGTGCCGCCCGTATGGTGCGCGCTACGCGACGACGCGTGGGCGCGCCGGGGATGCCACGGGCGTGAGCACCGCCTCGGCAGCGAGATCGAGGGCCAGCTCGATCCAACGCTCGAGAGGGGTGCCCGCGGCGTCCGCTGCGGTGCGCCAGCGTTGGTTCCGTTCGTGGTCGACTCTGAGCGAGATCGGAATGAGCGCGGCGCCTTCTGTACAGCGCCGGCGGGATGCTCGCAGCCGGCGGCGCAATTCTGCCCTCGGCCAGCCCTCGACGACACATCGTTCCAACCAACGCTCTTGCTCGTACGGTTCGAGCGAGGCGACTTCGGCGTGGTGGCCGAAGCTGAGCGCGTCCCGCCGGCGCGTCACCGGGAAGCGTGAGGCTACCCAGGCATAGTTGCGTAGGGTCTGGTAGTCGAAGCCACTCGCCGCGATGGCTGCTCGGTAGCGGGGCCCGTAGCTCTCCCGGCCGAAGATCAGCCAATCGCCGATCCACCAGGCTGCCGAGTCGGCGACGACGCGGATCTTGAAGCCCACGAACGCCCACCGGTCATAGTCAAGGCCGGTCTGCAGGTACAGCGCGCTGCGGGTGCAACGCCACTCACGTCCCGGCGGAAGCGGCGAGCCGGGTACTCTCGGCCGTGCACCGGACAGCGCCGGGACGGGACGGGTCGCCCCGTTCGTCACGGCCCACCGAACTGCGCCGTGGACTGATGGCTGCTGGTCGCTTCGCGGATGCGGCTCGGGTTGCGCACAACGTTCGACCGGCGCCGCCCGTGGACTTGTGGGTGGAGGTCGACCAGACGAAGTTCCATACTCTCGAGTCTGCGCATGGGATCGGGTGGTGACTCGACGCTACGCCCGGTGCCTCTGCCAGAGTGCCGCCCAGGTGCGCCGTCACGTTTCGTCGCCTGTGGGATTCGGCCCCGCTAGCTTCGGCGCCGCCGGGCGAGCCTAGCACGCGCCTCGGGGCGCGAACAGGAGGTTTGGCCGACCAGACGATCCAACCGCTCTCTCACTGCACGCGGTCGATGGCCGGCTCGGGACGCTCGCCCAGGTATTCGACCCAGGCGCTCTTCACGCACGGGTAGTGGATGGATGCCTCGACGAGGTCCATGAAGGCGACCAGCGTTGCGTCGAAGCGGCGCCCCAACTCCTGATTGCCGATTTGCCCGTCGTCAGCGAAGGCCAGGTGCGCCTGGGCGAGCGAGAACATGTCCGGGTAAACCCGCGACCCGAGGTGCTCGAGTGGGATGCGAAGCGCCCACAGCCCGCGGTTGCCGCCGACCATCGAAGGAGACGCGGACATCAGTAGGCAGTGCCGCTGGTGGAAGGGCTGCGGGTGAAAGCGAGAGGCCCAATCGACCGTGTTCTTGAGCGCGCCGGGCATGGAAGCGTTGTATTCCGGCGAGGAGATGACGAAGGCGTCAGAGCCCCTCGAGGCGCCGCCGGAACTCCTCTGCTCCGGCGGGGAAGCCGTGTTTGCGTTGGAAATCGGCGTTGAACGACGGCGCGACGAAGTCGCTCATCGACGCCGAATCCACCTGTCCGCCGCTAGCCACGATCGCACGCGCCGCGAGCTCGGCGAGGCGCGTGTTCAGCGACCCGTGCCGCAGCGACGCGGAGAAGACGAGGAAGCGCAGCGGCTCGCGCCCGTTTGGGGCGGGCAGATGGGTCACGAGCCGCCGTCGAGCCAACCGCGGACGACCCGCTCGAAGCCGGTGGACAGCAGCAATAACGCGGCGATCGTGAGAGCGTCGTTGCCCGGCTGCCCCACGCGATCTGGACTCACGCTGCGGGGCGCGAATTGGTGATCGGGAACATGCCTCATGCTCGGAGTCCGCGACGCGCGCGAACCGCGGTTAACCTTAGCCGACCGTCGACCTGCAGTGGGCCGAGCGCGTGACCGCGAACGCTCCGCTGGCGACCTCGGAGGAAGGCGCGCCTGCCCGTTCGCCCATGACGAGGGCATCATCAGCCGCATGACGGTTGGAGCAGCCGACGAGCCGGCATGACGGCGCAATGGAGCGGTCACGAGGGCGACGGAGCTGACAGGCACGGGAGCCTGAATCCCGACCGTGATGAGACCATTGGCGGATCCACTCCGACTGTTCCCGACGCGCCCTCTGTACCGCCGGCGGGACACGCGCCAGCGACCGAGAGCTCCGGCGTTTCCCCTGTTGCGATCAGGCTCGACCCTTTGCCCGGAGCTGGTCGCGACCGGGCAGCAGTCAGTCGGCCTCGTCGTCTCGCGTGCAGGTCGCAGAGAGGTCGGCGGAGACGCGAACCTCGTCCCCGACCATGACCCCGCCAGCCTCGAGCGCTTGCTGCCAACGCAGCCCGAACTCGCTGCGGCTCAGCGTCCCTCTCACCTCAACGCCGACGCGGTCTTGCCCCTGCGGATCGCGCATGACGCCGTGGACGGTCACTTCGAGCTCGACCTGGTGCGTCTCGCCGTGCATCGTCAGGTCGCCTCGTACTCGGTAGTCGCCCTTCTTGACGTGCTCGATCGAGGTCGAGGCGAAGTCGATCGTCGGATAGCTCTCGACGTCGAAGAAGTCCGGCGACCGCAGATGGCCGTCGCGGCGTGAATCGTTCGTGTCGATCGAGGCCGCATTGACCGTTCCGCGAGCGCCCGAGTCGTGGTAGTCCGGTGCTGCTTCGATCGTCGCCTCGAATTCGCGAAAGCGACCGCGCACGGTCGAGATCATCATGTGCCTGACACGGAACTCCACGGAGGAGTGAACGGGGTCCACCGTCCACGTGCCGGTTGGGACCCGGACCATGCCACGCGCGGTCGCGAGTTCGGTCGCCATGAGGGATCCTCTCGGTGTGGGAATCCGGCTCCAAGCGGATTCTAGGACGGTGGACTCGGGACGGACGGCCTGACAGGTTCGCTGGGCGTCTCTTGCCGACCGATCCCGATCGCCTAGGAGGAACGCCGGCCAGGCCCGACGCGCGTGTTCGCTAGGCTGCGACTGGTTTTCTCTCAGAAGCGGAGGTCGCCGCCGCGAGCCGCGATGTCCTCTGTCGCCAACGGATGCGTCTGATGTGAGTAGCCGCCGCTAGGACCAGATGTACTCCTCCGCGATCGCGCCGTCGTGCCACCTGGCAACCGTCACCATGCGACCTCCGCCCTCGAACTCGCCGACGACGCAGGTCCACTCTCCGGACCCGAACTTGATCGGATGGGATGTGATTTGCGGCGGCGTCCCGCCGACCGATTCGACGTAGGCCTCCATCGCTTCGATGTGCTGCTCGATGCCGTGAGTCGGCTCTTGACCCTTCCAGTCGACAAACACATCGTCGGTGTGGTGGTGAGCGAACACGCCATTCCAGTCGGCGTTGTTCCACCCGATGAAGTCAAGGTCATCCATGCCCTTGAGGTTGGCTTCGACCCGGTCCTGCGCCATGACAACTCCTTTCCCAACTGATCGCTCTCATCGGCGATGACCTGTGTGGAGGCCACCGTCAACCTACTGGCACCCACTCAGATCCATCACGCGATCCGCGTCCGCCTTTACTTTGGGCCGATGCCGGCCTGGCCGATGCCGGCGCTTGAAAGATAGCCTCGACATCGACCCGGACGTCGATGCCGTCAGCTCCTGTCTCTCCCGATTCCTCCAACGGTGCCGTTTTCAGGTTGAAGTCGCCGCGCGAGAGCTTCGTCGTCGCACTCGGGCCGATACGGCTATCCCCATCGCTGTCAGAGTGGTTCCTCGAACCGTTTACCTATAATTTGGAGCACGCGCCGGGTGCCATCACGAATCGTCCGCTCGCCCGCGGCCTCCCACAGCTTCGTTGAGTTGAGCACTCGACGTCCCCGGCAGGCAATGACCAGGGAGATAAACGTTGGCGCATCCACTCGCGCCCTACCAAGCGCGCACTGTACCGCCGGCGGTACAGACGCGTGCGGCGGGCCGCTCGGGCCGCGGTTCTCACCGCACAAGATCCGTGCCGCAAGCACCTGAATGTGTGTAGGCCTCGAGCCGGGAGGGCCGGGCGTTGTCGAGTCAGATCGCCATGCCGGGTGCTCACAGACCGTGGCCTCACGCGATGCGCGTGCGCGCCTCCTTGCCCCTGAAGCGGCGGCGCTCGAGACGGGTGCCGCCCGGCGGCCGCTCCACCTGACGAGCACGGGCGTGCTGAGGCATCCGCCGGCCGAGGGCACCCCTGAGCGTGATGCCGTCGCGCGAGCTCGCCCGCCACTGGACTCGAAGTCGACGGCGCCGGTCACCGTCGCCGTGGACGGTTAGGACGTCTCGCCCTCGTCGATGCTTGCGACCGTCAGAGCGACCACGACACCGCTGGGATGCACGCCAGCGCCAGAGCCAGGAGGACGATCGGACTACGCTCGTACCCGAGCAGGCGGACCAGCACGTCGATGGCCCAGTCGTCCGGACGATGTCGGACCGTGCAGATGCGCGAACGAACGCACCCCGCCCGTGTACTGTTGGCCGATGCCGTCGGCGTGGCCGGCCGTTTCGTACGAGTCGTGGAGCGCGACGTGCGACACGCTGCACGCGCACACGCAGGTCCTGGGCAAGCTCGCCGCGGTGCTCGCGCCGCCCGAGCCGCAGCTCCAGCACGCCGCGCTGCGGCTGACCGCGCGCGGCTGGGAGACCGCGCCGCTGCCGGCGCCGGACGGCTCGGGCGCGTTCGTCGTCGCGCTCGACCTGCACGCCCACGAGGCGGTCGTCGAGCACAGCGACGGGCGCGCGCGCGGGTCGCGCTGACGCCCGATCGATCGGTCGGGGAGGTGACGCGCGAGCGTGCTCGACGCGGTCAGGCGAGCTCGCCGGGCCGGTGACGATCGACCCGACGCCGCAGGAGGTGCCGTGGACGGTGCCGCTCGACGAGGACGACGAGCACGCGCACTATGACGCCGAGCAGGTCGCGACGTACTTCGCCGCGGCCACGCCGCGCGGCGCTGGTGCTGGCCGCGTTCCGGGCGCCGTACCGCGGCCGCTCGACGCCGGTCAACGCCTGGTGGGGCTCGTTCGACCTCGCCGTGAGCCTGTTCTCCGGCGAGCCGCGCCGATCCGCCGTCGGACGACTTCATCATGCGCAACGCGATGGACGCCCAGGAGGTCGCCGTCGGCTGGTGGCCCGGCGACCCGCGCTACCCGAGGCCGCGTTCTACGCCTACGCCCATCCGGCGCCGCGCGGCTTCGCGCGACGCGACGCTGGCGCCGCCAGCGGCGCGCTGGGAGCCGGCGCTCGGCGAGTTCGTGCTCGACTGGGACGACGTCGTCGCGAGCAGCGATCCGCACGCCCTCGCGCTTGGATTCGCCCGCTCCGCGTTCCTGCACGCGTGCGCCGTCTGTGACTGGGACCCCGCGCTGCCGGCGAGCGCCGAGGGCGCGCCGCCGCCGGTCAGGTGACTCGAACCTTGGGGTTCGGCAGTTTCCAGATGGCCCGACCCCGTCTCCGGAAGGACTGCTTCGCCGCCATGCCACGCAGGACGGAGAGGAGTGACCTAGATGCGAGAGCCCGCCGGCGCTCGCGTCGTCGGCCCTCCGGCACAGGGCCGCTTTTGTCTCAGGTGTGGCTGTCGCGGGTCGGCGCACTGGGAACGACCCAGGTCGTAGTCCCACGTCGCGCTGATGACCGACGCCTACCCGCCGTTCCGGCTCGACGGACCCGAGGAGCCGACATCGGCGACCCGGCGCTCCTGGCCATAGGAGCGCTCGGGCGCTCGTCAAAGCGCGCCACTGTGCCCGTCACGATCGTGAAGCGCGACCACGACCGCCAACCGGCGCTCACGTAGCCGGGCGGCGAGCCCGCCCGAACGAAAGCAAGCGTGGCGACGGCGGTTTCGCAGTCGGCGACAAAGCCAGCTGCCGATGCCGTGGCCCGTCGCCCGCGATGTACATCCCAGACGACGCCGGCATCACAGAGGGGAAGAGGCCGGCGCGGCCCACCAGGCGAAGCAGCAGGAATGCCGCCGTTGCGATAGGCGTCCGGGCCGAGGCGCGCGAGCCCGGGGAATGGGACGATTCGCCTGGGGTGAGCGGGATGCCCGACACCGACGGCGCTGATACGAGTCTGGTCGTAACGGGCGCGAGCGAGGCGTGGCGCCGACATGGGGACGAGGTCGCGGCCGCGCTCGGCAGCGATCCGCGGCGCGGGCTGAGCGCGGCGGAGGCGGAGGCGCGGCTCGAGCGGTTCGGCGCGAACCGGCTACAGGAGCCCGGCCGACACCTGCCTGGCGGAAGTCCTCCGACAGTTCGCAGACCCGTTGATCTACCTGCTGCTGGCCGCGGTTGCCGTCTCGCTGGTGGCGTGGGCGATCGACCGCGAGGAGTCGGCGCCGTTCGAGGCGATCGTGATCCCGGCGATCATCCTTGCCAACGCCGTGCTCGGCTTCGTGCAGGAGGCCCGCGCCGAGCAGGCGGTAGCGGCGCTCCAGCGAATGGCGGCGGCGACCGCCGCGTGCTGCGCGACGGCGAGCCGCACCGTGTGGCCGCGGCCGACGTGGTGCCGGGCGACGTGCTCCTGCTCGCGGAGGGCGACGCGGTCGCCGCCGACGGCCGGCTGGTCGAGGCGGCGTCGCTGACGGTGGCCGAGGCGTCGCTCACGGGGGAGAGCGAGCCGGTGCTGAAGGAGCTCGCCGCGCTCGCCGGCGACGCGGGCCTCGGGGACCGCGAGAACATGGTCTTCAGCGGCACGGCGGTCACGCGCGGGCGCGGCCGGGCGGTCGTGACCGCGACCGGCAGGCGACCGAGATGGGCAAGATCGCACGGCTGCTGGGCCGCACCGCGCGAGAACGACGCCGCTCCAGCGCGAGCTCGAGCGGATCGGCCGGATGCTCGGGGTCGCGGTGATCGCCATCGCGGTCGTCGTCGTCGCGACGATCTTGCTGACTTCCGACATGAGGACGGCCTCGGACTCGTCGAGGTGCTGCTGGTCGCCGTCTCGCTCGCCGTCGCCGCCATCCCCGAGGGGTTGCCCGCGGTCACCACGATCGTGCTCGCCCTCGGCACCAGCGCATGGCGCGACGCAACGCGCTCGTCCGGCGCTTGCCGGCGGTCGAGACGCTCGGCTGCGCGCAGGTCATCTGCACCGACAAGACCGGCACGCTCACGCAGAACGCCATGACCGCGCGCAAGGTGGTCGCCGGCGTCGGGCGAGGTCGACGTGACCGGCGGCGGCGTGCGTCCCGACGGGGGGCGGGCGAGACGGGCGGCGCCGCTCGAGATCGACCCACCGTCGTCCTCGACGCCGGCGGTGCTCGCGGCGGGAGCCGCACGACACCGAGCTCCGAGAACCGGCGCGTGGAGATCCAGGGCGACCCCACCGAGGGCGCGCTGCTCGTCGCCGAGGCCAAGGCCGGGCTCGACATCGAGTCGACGAGCGCGCTGCGCAGCCTCGGCGAGCTGCCCTTCACCTCGCAGCGAAGCTGATGGCCACGCTCGTCGGACGGCGATCCGAACTCGGCGCGCCTACGTCGCAGGGCGCCCCCGAGGTGCTGCTCGAGCGCTGCAGCGCGACCATCGCCGGCGACGGTCTCGCCCGCTCTCCGCCGCCGCGCCGCGGCGCGATCCCCGGCGGCGGCGAGCGGGCCGGCCGACCTGGCGCTGCGGACGCTGGCGATGCGCGACGGGCTGCCGGTGCCGCCGGGCCGGTGCGCGTCGGACGAGTGGTGAGCAGAACCTGGTCTTCATCGGCCTCGTCGGCATCGTCGATCCGCCGCGCCCGGAGGCGCGGCCGCCATCGACGAGGCGCGCGAAGGCCGGCATCCGCACCGATCATGATCACCGGCGACCATCCGCGCACCGCCGCGCGCATCGCCGACGAGATCGGGATCGCAGCGGACGGACGACGGTCCTCACCGGCACCGAGCTCGAGCGTTCGATGAGCAGGAGCTCGAGGACGCGTGCGCAACGGTCGCGTCTAGGCCCGCGTCGCCCCCGAGCACAAGCTGCGCATCGTCGACGCGCTGAAGCGCGCGGCTTCATCGTCGCCATGACCGGCGACGGCGTCAACGACGCGCCCGCGGTCAAGGCGGCCGACATCGGCGTGGCCATGGGCAAGGCCGGCACCGACGTCGCCAAGGAGGCGGCCGAGATCGTCCTCGCCGACGACAACTTCGCCACCATCGTCGCCGCCGTCGAGGAAGGGCGCGCGATCTTCGCCAACATCCGCAAGTTCCTGCTCTTCCTCTTGTCGTCGAACATCGGCGAGGTGCTTGACCATGTTCCTCGGCGTCGTGCTCGCCGGCGCGATCGGGCTCGGGAACCGGCGAGGCGCATCGGGTGCCGCTGCTGGCGACGCAGATCCTCTGGATCAACCTGGTCACCGACGGCGCGCCGGCGCTCGCGCTCGGCATGGACGCTCCGCCCGACGACGTCATGCGTCGCCCGCGCGCCGGCTGGCGGACGGCGTCATCGACGCGCGAGATGTGGCGCGGCATCGTGTGGGTCGGCGTCGTCATGGCGGTTGTGACGCTGGTCGCGCTCGACCTGGGCTTGCCGGGCGGCTTGATCGGCGGCTACGGGAACGTGGTCGAGGCCGGACGATGGCGTTCACGACGCTGGTGTTCGCCCAGCTCTTCAACTGCTTCAACGCGCGCTCGGATCGCACCAGCGCCTTCCACCGTCTGTTCACCAACCGGCTGCTGTGGGGCGCGATCGGGCTCTCGGTCGTGCTCCAGGTGGCGGTCGTGTAGTTGCCGTTCCTCAACCAGCGTTCGCGACCGCGCCGCTCGGGCTCGACGACTGGCTGATCTGCCTCGGTCTTGCCAGCATGGTGCTCTGGGCCGACGAGGCCAAGAAGCTGCTCGTGCGCCGACTCCGGAGGCGGTCCACGGACAGACGACGATCCTCGCGTGGATGACAGCCAGACATCGAGGCAGCGATCGCGTTCACCACGGCTGCGCGGCCCCCGGCTTCTCCGATGGCTGGGAACGCTGCACTCGTTGGGAGCCGGCGATGCGACCGGAACACGTTCGGCGC